>NZ_JBYVJZ010000001.1:0-1148703 GCF_058148525.1 Ulvibacter sp. 2210JD10-4 | reverse complement strand
ATGGAATTAGAATTTTATCAAATCAAAAATGTGGCATAGGTCTTAGAAAATTTGTCCGACTTTTTGTTGCAAGTCCACTTTTTTACATCATAAAAAAGTAGAACATACCTTCCTGCTACTTGACAAATAAGGTTTTTAGAAAAAGGCAAATCTACCGCTTTCTTTTCCATATCATATGACATAGATCATGTTTTAAAATTGTATTTCATCATGCCAAAAAACAGGCCTGATGGTCAATTAAAAGGGGAGAGTTCAAAGCTATTTTTTTTATTTTAAACGAAATGTGACAGGGTGGTACATCGATATATCTATTTTCGATGAAAAGAATGATACTTTGGCTGATTTGCAGTAAAAAGGACCTTTATAATTGGTCCTTAATTTTTTGAAGTTCGGCTTTAATGGTTTCCAATTTACGAATGATCTCAAATCGGTCCAGGGTTTTTTGTTTGTTTTCTTTTAAGTGAATTTTGGCGCCTTCCAGCGTAAAGCCGCGCTCTTTGACCAGGTGGTAGATCAATTCCAGATTCTTAATGTCCTTAGGAGTAAACTTCCGGTTTCCTTTTGCGTTTTTTTTTGGCTGAAGTACGTCGAACTCTTTTTCCCAAAAACGTATGAGTGATGTATTCACATCAAATGCATTGGCGACTTCGCCAATACTATAATATAGTTTTTCCGGTAGCTCGATATGCATTAGTCCAGCGATTGGTTTTCTTCCTGTGATTTTTTAAGCATTTCGGCAAACTCTTCGGGGGTTAAGTTTCCGTAATAAAAATTAATAGGATTGATACGTTCACCGTCTTTAAATATTTCATAATGTAGGTGAGGTGCTTCAGACCGCCCTGTACTTCCTACAAATCCTATTAAATCTCCACGTTTTACATGCTGTCCGTTACGTACATTGTATTTATATAAATGCGCATATAAGCTTTCATAACCATATCCGTGATCAATACGAATATGCCTTCCATAACCGGATGCAGTATTATCTGCCCGTGACACTCTACCATCTCCGGAAGCATATACAGGTGTACCCCGTGGTGCGGTAAAATCCATTCCGAAGTGAAATTTACTTGTCTTGGTAAAAGGATCGGTACGATATCCAAAACCAGAGGCCATACGGGTTAAGTCTTCATTTTTAACAGGTTGTATTGCCGGTATAGCTAATAAAAATTTTTCTTTTTCTTCTGCCAACTGAGCAACTTCATCCAAAGATTTTGATTGTACTACGATTTGCTTTGTCAATACATCCAATCGTTTACTGGATGCAATGATCAATTTGGAATTATCAAAACCTTCCAGATCCTTATAACGATTTACTCCTCCAAAACCTGCTTTACGCTGTTCCTGAGGAATAGGGTTGGCTTCAAAATAAACACGGTATAAATTGTTATCTCTTTCGGCAACTTCGGTTAAAACAGCCTCTGCTTCACCCATTTTTTTATTGAGTAGCTCAAATTGTAGCTGCATATTGGCCAATTCACGCTTTAAAGATTTCTCTTTTGGGGTTTCAACATATGGGAGATTGAGGTATACCAATAACAACAAAAAACCACTTAATAGCATCCCGGTAAGGCTCAACAGAAAGATGCCTAGCCTTCGCCCTTTTTTCTTTTCAATTTTTCGATAGGAAAGGGTTTCACTATCATAATAATATTTAACCTTCGACATACGTTAAAAAAACTTATTTTTGCTCGTTGATAGGTTGTGTTATTGTTTACGTAACGTTTTGCAAATATAGAAATTGTTTTGCGCATAGCCTATCTGATATTTTTAGCATAAAAAACACCCTATGAAGTCTAAGGAAATACGTTCCAGGTTTTTAGATTTTTTTAAATCGAAATCACATGCCATTGTGCCCTCAGCACCAATGGTGATCAAGAATGATCCCACGCTCATGTTCACCAATGCGGGGATGAATCAATTCAAGGAATATTTTCTAGGCAACAGCGACCCAAAAAATAACCGGATCGCAGATACTCAAAAATGCCTGCGGGTAAGTGGAAAACACAACGATCTGGAAGAAGTGGGGATGGATACCTATCACCACACCATGTTCGAAATGTTGGGAAACTGGAGTTTTGGCGATTATTTTAAGAAGGAAGCCATTGAATGGGCCTGGGAATTATTGACCGAAGTCTACGGAATTGATAAGGACATTTTATATGTAACCATTTTTGAAGGGGATAAAGCTGAAGGATTAGAGCGTGATACCGAAGCTTATGAATGCTGGAAAAAATTTATACCGGAAGAGCGCATTTTAAATGGAGATAAAAAGGATAATTTCTGGGAAATGGGTGAACAAGGGCCGTGTGGTCCATCCAGTGAAATTCATGTGGATATTCGGTCTGCGGAAGAAAAAGCGAAACAGTCCGGCGCGGATCTGGTAAATCGGGACCATCCGCAAGTGGTTGAAATTTGGAATTTGGTATTTATGCAATTTAACCGGAAAGCTAATGGTAGCCTTGAAAAATTACCGGCGCAACATGTAGATACAGGGATGGGTTTTGAGCGTTTGTGCATGGTGCTGCAAAATAAGCAGAGTAACTACGACACAGATGTGTTTACGCCACTCATCCGGGAAATTGAGGCTATTACCTATACTACGTATGGTAAAGATGAAGCAGTAGATATTGCTATACGTGTGATCGCAGACCATGTACGCGCTGTAGCTTTCAGTATTGCAGATGGGCAGTTGCCTAGTAATACCGGTGCCGGATATGTGATACGTCGAATTTTACGTAGAGGTATTCGCTACGGGTTTACTTTTTTAAATAAAAAAGAACCGTTTATTCATAAATTAGTTGCGACTTTGACTAAGCAAATGGGAGATGCGTTCCCTGAATTGATTTCAGAAAAAAACCTGATCATCAATGTGATTTTAGAAGAAGAACGCTCTTTTTTAAGAACATTGGACCAGGGATTAGTATTGTTGGAAAATGTGATTGGAGAGGCGAATTCTAAAACAATTTCCGGAACAAAGGCTTTTGAATTGTACGACACATTTGGATTCCCAATAGATCTTACTGCCTTGATCTTACGGGAAAGAGGGTATGAACTAAATGAAGCTGAATTTGAGGCCGAACTTCAAAAACAAAAGGACCGTTCCCGGGCAGCTACAAAGGTAGAGACCGGAGACTGGATCGTTCTTTCTCAGGATGCTGAAGAAGAATTTATTGGATATGATTTTCTCGAAACCAATATTAAGATTACCCGGTATCGTAAAGTAGAAAGCAAAAAAGAAGGAGAGTTATACCAGTTGGTTTTTAGCCTGACTCCTTTTTATCCTGAAGGTGGCGGGCAGGTTGGAGACAAAGGATATCTGGAGGCTTCTAATGGTGAAGTTGTTTATATTATTGATACCAAGAAAGAAAATAACCTGATCATTCATTTTGCAAAGAACCTTCCTCGTAATGTAGAAGATACTTTTAAAGCGGTCGTCGATAAAAAACAACGATTTAGAACAGCGTGTAATCATACGGCAACACATTTGCTACACCAGGCTCTGCGAAATATTTTGGGAGAACATGTAACTCAAAAAGGATCCATGGTACATAGCCGAAACCTGCGTTTTGATTTTTCTCATTTTGCTAAAGTAACAGATGAAGAATTAAAACAGGTTGAAGAGTTTGTAAATGCACGTATTAGAGAAGGAATTTTATTGGAAGAAAGACGTAATATTCCTTATCAGTCGGCTATTGATGAAGGTGCAATTGCTTTGTTTGGTGAAAAATATGGAGATAATGTCCGCGCTATAAAATTTGGAAAATCCATGGAGTTATGTGGAGGGACACACGTTGATTGTACGGTAGATATATGGCATTTTATTATTACAAGTGAGGCTGCAATTGCTTCAGGAATTAGACGTATTGAAGCGATTACCGGAGATGCTGCAAAGCAATATTTTGTAGATAGGAGTGATTCTTTTTCAGCTTTACAAAAAGCATTAAATAATACAAAGGACCCATTAAAAGCAGTCACTGGTTTACAAGAAGAAAACAATCAATTGCAGAAACAGGTTCAGCAATTATTGAAGGATAAGGCAAAAAATATAAAGAACGATCTAAAAACTGAAATTACCGAGATCAATGGGATACATTTTCTTGCTAAAGAACTGGATCTGGACGCTTCGGGATTAAAAGACCTGGCTTTTGAAATTGGAGGCGAAATAGACAATTTATTTATTTTGTTTGGTTCTAAGAGTGGTGGTAAAGCATTGCTAACCTGTTATATTTCAAAAGATCTGGTAACAGCACGTAATTTAAACGCAGGACAGATCGTTCGTGAATTAGGTGCCTTTATACAAGGAGGAGGGGGAGGACAACCTTTCTTTGCAACCGCAGGAGGTAAAAACCCGGACGGAATTGCTGAAGCATTAGAAAAAGCCAAAGACTACATTTTGTAAACTTGATACTACAAACAAACATAGCATTAAGGCCCGAGGAGAAGCAAATAGACTACAACTCGAAAGTGTTGCTAATGGGTTCTTGTTTTGCTGAAAATATAGGTAAGAAACTGGAATATTTAAAATTTCAGAATTTACAAAACCCCTTTGGGATCATTTTTCATCCGGTTGCAATTTCAGGATTAGTTTCACGAGCTATTCATGGAGTTTTTTTTACTGAAGATGATGTCTTTTTTCATAATGAACAATGGCATTGCTTTGCGGTACATTCGTTATTAAGTAGTTCTGATAAAGATGATTTTTTAGAAACACTCAATCAAAAACTTAAGGAATTTAAAGAGTATTTACTTTCTGCCTCACATATTATTTTTACGTATGGTACAGCTTGGGTATATCGTTATAAAGAAAGCAAAAAGATTGTAGCAAATTGCCATAAGATCCCGCAGCAGCAATTTTCAAAAGAACTTTTAAGTGTTGAGGCAGTTTCAAAAAGTATAGAGGACGCGATTACAATTATAAAGGCAGAAAACCAAAATGTAGTTTTTATAACTACCGTATCTCCCATTCGGCATATAAAAGATGGTTTTATTGGAAATACACAGAGTAAGGCACATTTGATCGCCGGACTACACAAAGCTTCAGAGTATGAGGATTGTGTATATTACTTTCCGTCTTATGAAATTATGATGGACGAGTTGCGTGATTATCGTTTTTATAATGCAGATATGTTACATCCTAATCCTACAGCTATTTCCATTATTTGGGAACGGTTTAAGTACGTCTGGATAGCTTCCGAAACGGAGTCTCTTCAAAAAGAAATAGATCACATTCAAAAAGGATTACAGCACAAACCTTTTAATCCTTCAGGACTAGCGCATCAAGATTTTCAGGCAGCACTTCAGCAACAAATAATTACACTTCAGAAGAAGCTTCCTCACATCACTTTTTAAGAATAAGGCAATTGCCGTATTGTAATACGTTGGGTATTGGAACATCTTTGTTTCATTCAAATAACTAAAACTCAACAATTATGAAAACAATCAAAAAAGCAATACTCATTGCCTTTGCCGGCCTCGCTTTGGTATTTACGGGATGCAATAAAGATGATGATGGGGGTGATAATGGAAGTAATGGTGGTGGGGGTGAATTTTTCACTGCAAAAGTAGATGGAGCTTCCTTTGCGGCATCAACAGATATAGCCACTTTAATTGGCGCTACAAAAACTACTAATAATGGAATCACTGTTGTAACGGGTCAGGGAAGTACCAATGAAGGGGATTTTATCAATTTCAGTATTTTCAGTTACAATGGTACCGGGACCTATACTACAGGTGATAATCTTACAAATCCAAATATGATACAGTATGGTGAAGTGAATGGGCAGACTGCACAAGTTTGGGGGTCAAATCTTGCAAGTTCGGCTGTGGGAGGCCTTACCGCCGGAAAGATCAATATTACTGTGGATGCCGATGGGATCTTAGAAGGTACATTTTCTTTCGAAGGTTATAATGCTGATAATACGTCTACAAAGAATATAACTGAGGGAAGTTTTAAAGTAAAAGTAGACAACTAGCAGTCATAAAGAAAATCTCTATGTTGAGGTTTTTACGTGGACCGGGAGCGGAACAATTTGTTTCACTCCCGGTTTTTTATTTCCCGAATTGCCTTCTAAAAAGAATACGACAATTGCCGTATTGAACTGAGCTTTTTTATATGTCACCTTTGGATTATCAATTACTAAAACCACGATTATGAAAATTTCAACAACAGTAAAGATGTTTGCCTGTATAGTATTATTTATGGCAACAACAGTGATCGCACAACGTGCAGAAGAACCCGACTACCGATATGATGTAGGCGGGAAGATTAATGAAATGACACTTACACAGGGAGGTACTATGGTAGTAGCTACCAATGATGGCCTTGTAGGTATTAAACCCGGGACAAACCAATTGCTTTTTAACTTTCAGGACTATGGGCGGGTAAAGCCTGAAGAACTATTTTATGTACCCAATGCACCTTATGTGATCATTGGCCAAACAGGTTTTGCCAGTATATCTACAAAGAAAGCAGTTATTGACTATATGTCGGGTAAAAAACTATTTAGTACCGAAGATAATGGATGGAAAACAGTGTTCAGCTGCGATGTAATGATGCCTCAAAATAAGTTAGTTGTAAGCGGACAACGTAGGTCAAAAGAAAAATTCGCTATACAAGTAGCTGTTTATGATCTTAATACTGGAGGAGAAGACTATAGATTTAATCTGGGAGATCCCAACAGAGTGGGAATTGCTAAAGTATATACTGTAACGGGTCGTCCGTTATTGCTTAAAAATCATCTAATTGTACCAACAAGTCAGGGTATGATCGCTAAAAAAGCACAAACAGGTGAAGTTTTGTGGGAAAACAAGATTAAAAATGTAAACTGGATGGTGGCGGATGAGACCGAAAAAGAACTTTATGCATTTGTAGGTGTAAACAATGGCAAGAATACTAAGATTCACAAAGTCGGAACTAATGGAGCGCAATTGTGGAAGGACGAGCGAAAGGTAAAAGGAACTATTGCAAACTTCGAAATATTACCCCAAGGACTTGCTGTTGTGAGCAATGTGGATAATTCCGGTAAGTCTAAGCTAGCAAAACTTGCCTCTAGTAGAGCTGAATCTAAAATTGCTTTTTTAAGCGCAACCAATGGAGAGGATCTTTGGGAAAAGGCACCAAAAACAAAGGGATATGTACAACACTTTTATATCATGGATGATGGTATCCTTTTTGGAATATATGAAGGAGGGATTAATAAAATTTCCTTTGACGGAAAAACTCTTTTCAAAAAGCCTTTAAAAACCGGGGAGAATATCCTAACTATGGCTAATACACCACAAGGCCTTATCTATATAACCAGTGAAGACGCTAATATTGTAAATCTTTCAACAGGGGATCAGGTTTGGAAAAAATCATTGAAATACAAAAGAGCAGACGCTGTTGCATCTACATACGATAGTAAAAATTCGCGTTATTTAATAAGTGTTGATGATGAGTTGTTTGCTGTGGATGCCAATACGGGTGATGTTTCTACTTTGGCAGAATCTAAATTTGAAGGAAAAGAAGACCCGACAGGTGTTGAGATTCGTGATGCAGGTATCTTGCTAAGTAGTGACCAAAATATGATGATGCTCAATTGGGATGGAAGTAAAGAATGGCATGAATATTATCGTGCGCCAGGAAAGAGTGCAATGGGAGCTATTTTGGCAGGCGTAGCAGCTGTAGCTTCGGCAGCAACTGCAACGGCAGCCTATGCAGAAGCTAATAATAATAGAAATAGATTAGGGCAATATACCACAAGAGGCCAGGCCTATGCAGATTTCGGTGATGGTATGGCTGCAGCAACCGGAGCTTCGATCGCAGAAATGTTGAGAAGATTTACCGCAACCGCAGCAACTGAGAATTCACAATTTGTATTGACAAAGTTAGACGAAGGTGTAGGATTGGTTAAACTTAATAAAGACACTGGAAACAAAGAAAAAGAAATTGTACTAAAAGATAAAAAACCTCAATACGAAGTAGATGAGATAGGTGGGATGCTATATTATAAGGCGGATAACAATTCAATTTTTGCATATGACCTGAAGAAGTAACTAACTAGCCAGGTTACGTTAGTTGTAGATCATTGAGGAGTATCTGCAACCTTAAAGCCCCGTACATATTGTACGGGGCTTTATCTTTAAAATAGGACAATTGCCCTATTTTTAATGTTCAATTTTTTTTGGTAATTTGTATATCATTAAAAACCATTTGATTATGAAATCTCTTCACTTTTTTATTTTTGTATTTGTAGGTTTAATCTGTAGTGTAAATGCACAGGTGCCACTTCCTATGCCTACTTCAACACCTACTAATATTTCAGGGTCGTCATGGACAAAGATCAACGACCTGGATTATGTATTACGGGATGCCAACGGAAAAACACTTACAAATGTAATGGACATGGTATATTTGAAAACAGATACGCTGGCTGTTCTGGATAAAAGCTCACGTACAGTATATTTATTGGCAGATTTTAAAAATGCTTCTCAAGGAACAGTTGGAAGTGCTCCGGTCCTTGCAAAAAATATTGGAAAGGATTTTTATCTCACGAACCCGTATTCGTTCATCACTTATGTTAATGATAAATCTTATATGGGGTCATTCAGTAATGTAAAAGGGAGCTATATTCATTATATTAAGGATTTTGATGCTACTTATTATTTAGATGGAATCCGAAGTTTTTCTAACTGGGGGGTTAAAAGCATGAATAAATTGGCGACAGCACCAGATAATACTTACTGGTATCGGGATGTAGACAAAGGGCAGTATGGAGTCATTAAAAACGGGAAAGTTATCGATTATTCTAAAGCTTCAACAGAAACGGATGGCAATGATCTTATAGTAAAAATAGATAATGTTAAAACATATGTCCTTCCGGGATATAAGACAATGGCATCTTTTGTATTTAACCCTGTGGCATTGTATACGGGAAGTAGCTCAACAACCACAAGTTCAACAAGTACCGGGACTACAGGTTGTATATCGGGAGATTGTAATAATGGTTGGGGAAAATGGCAATATGAAGATGCATATTATGACGGGTTTTGGAAAAATGGTTTAAAACATGGTTATGGCCTTTATAAGTGGGAAGGGATAGGAAAATATATAGGGAATTGGCAAAATGATACTATGACAGGTTATGGAGCTTATATAGCTGATAATGATGATAATATTGTAGGAGAGTATGGTAACGGGAAATTAAATGGAGTAGGCTATACGGTTACAGGAGGCGATTGGAAACAGGGCATCTATAGTAATGGTGTTTTATCCACTCCTTATACGTTTTATACAAATGATATAGAAACCGGCTGTACAGCGGGAGACTGTCAAAATAAATATGGAAAAATGGTATGGAGCAATGGTGATACCTACATAGGGTTCTTTAAAAAAGGAAATCTATACATAGGCTCCTATACTTTTGCAAATGGTGATAAGTATAGTGGAATGTTCAATGATAAAAATCAATTTCACGGTACAGGACGCTATTTTTATAAAACCGGCGGTTATTATGGAGGTGATTGGAAAAACAACCAATATAACGGTAGAGGATATTATCATGATAAAGACCTCGTAAGGCAAGTTGGAGAATGGTCTAATGGAGTTTTAGTTACTAAAATGTGACAGATAATCTATTAACAATTAATTAAATACGGTAGCTGCCGTATTTTTTTTGAATAAATCTTTCATAAATTTGAATAACACTAAAAACCAAAGTATTATGAAATTAAAAAAGATAGCAGTTTTAGTTGCTTTTATCTTTACAAGTTTAACACTAACTGCACAGGGAACCCCTAGTGTTCCCTCAACAACAGATTCCACTATAAGCCTCGGTTGTGTAAGTGGCGATTGCCAAAATGGTTGGGGAAAGAAAAATTTTGATCATGGTCATTACCATGGATTCTGGCAAAACGGTAAGCGGAATGGCTATGGATTGTTTGATTGGAAAGACTCTGGAAAATATATAGGGTTTTGGGTTGATGATAAAATGACCGGCTATGGAGTATATCTAGGAGTTAAAAAGGACATGGTTGGAGAATATCAGAATGGGTTTATTCAAGGGCTTGGATACATTGTAGAAGGTGAGAAATGGGAGCAGGGAGAATATGATAGTAGTCAGTTGGTAGATGCTTATACATTTTTTGACAATGAGATTACAACGGGATGTACTGCAGGAGATTGTCAAAATAAATATGGTCGTTATAAATGGGATAATGGAGATTCCTTTACTGGGTTTTTTAAAAACGGAAATATGTATTTAGGAACCTACCTATTTGCTAATGGCGACAAATACACCGGACAGTTTAATAATAGCAATCAATTTCACGGGCAAGGCCGTTTTTTCTTTAAAAGTGGAGAATACTACGGAGGTGAATGGCAATATGGAAAATATCATGGCAGAGGCTATTATCTGGGTAATACTGCAAGCGATGATAAAATTGGAACATGGAGCAATGGTACTTTTATGAAATCATTATAATACCTTTATAAACAGGTTATTTTTTGAAAACTTATTTCTAATCTTAATTAAAATAGTATCTTATGATATCTGTACAACTTATCATTTTATTTGTTGTAATTTCTATAGTAGTTGGTTTATTGTTCAATTTTTTTATAAAAAACAGAACTATAAAAGAATTACATAGTAAACGATTACAAGTTCTAACTGAAAATGTAGAGATGCACCAATCTCAAATTCATATCAGAAGCAAGGGTTTAGATAAATACAATTTTTTAAGATATAACCTTACTGAAGCATTAGTGATACAACCGGAAATACAATTGTAGTATTAAGAAACAAACATTTAAAAATGACTTTAAAAAATAGCATCATCATCTTGAGTTTTTTATGTGTAGTATCACTGTCTTTTTCACAGGAAACATTGAAAAATCCGGATAGTGTTTTAGCCGTTCTAAAGGAAGCACCGGAGGATACTTCAAAAGTGATGCTCTATCAAAGAATTGCAGGTCATTACAATATTGTGCATCTGGATAGCGCAAAGGTGTTTGCCGAAAAAGGAATTCAACTGGCAGACGAAATAAAATTCCCCTTTGGAAAGCTGATGAATTTAAATGTATTGGGGAATTATTACGAGAGAAAAACAGATTATAAGAATGCTATGTTGTATTACAACAAAGCACTGGATATAGCCGAGAAAACCAATAGCACCAAAGGTTTTGCCGTAGTGCTCAATAATATTGCAACTGTCCATATCAGAAAAGGAGACTATCAAATAGCACTACCATTGCTTTTTGATGCTCTTAAAGCAGAGGAGAAGCTTGGAAACGAGAACGGTATAGCTCAGGCCTACAATAATATTGGTGTGGTGTATTACTATATGCAAGACTTTGATAAGACGACAGACTATTTAACACGGGCATTAGAAATTCAGGAACAATTAGGAAATTTTTCAGGTTTACAAAATGGATATAATAACGTTGGAGCCATATTTGATTACCAAAAAAAATACGATGAAGCTATAAGATCCTATACAAAAGCCTATAATATAAGTCTGAAACTAGGCGATAAGAAACAACAAGCCTCTAATCTGTCAAACATTGCACTTTCCTATTCAAAAAAAGGAGATTATAGTAATGCTGAGGATTATTTTACCAGATCTCTTCAGCAAAGAGAAGAAGTTAAAGATTATAATGGTCTTACCAGTACCTATGCAAATTTTGGAGAAAGTTTACGAACCCAGGATCAATTTCAAAAAGCCGAAATATATTTAAAAAAAGGACTGGAACTAGCAGAAGAAAATAATATTAAGCTTTCTGCCAGAGAAATATATCACAGCCTTTCCAAATTGGAAAAACAAAAAAATAACCATGAAAAAGCAAATGAATACCTCTATAAATATATTGCTGTAAAAGATTCCATTCTAAATGAAAAAAATGCACAGATCATCACTGAAACGGAAGCCAAATATGAGACCGAAAAAAAGGAAAAAGAAATACTTAAGCAACGAGCACAATTAATTGAAAAAGAACTGGAAGTAAAACGTAAAAACACAATGTTCTTTGGTAGTTTGGGGTTAGCTTTAATATTGGGGTTGATAGGTTATTTATTTTACAATCAACAAAAGCTGAAAAACCGTCAGTTACAAAAGGAAAGCGAATTAAAAGAAGCTTTGGCCAGAATTGAAACTCAGAATAGGCTACAGGAACAACGATTAAGAATTTCCAGAGATTTACACGATAATATTGGAGCACAGCTTACATTTATTATCTCCAGTATAGATAATTTAAAATATGGTTTTACCGAAATAAGCGATAAACTTTCTAATAAACTTTCCAATATCAGCGGTTTTACTTCACAAACTATTTATGAGTTACGTGATACTATTTGGGCAATGAATAAAAGTAATATCTCAGTTGAAGACCTCAAATCCCGTATTACTAACTTTATTGAAAAAGCCAAACAAGCTTCAGAGAATGCAAATTTTGAATTCTATATTGCTCCGGAAATTAGTGAAGAATATACTTTTACTTCGGTAGAGGGGATGAATATTTATCGTATTATTCAGGAAGCTGTAAATAATAGCTTAAAGTACGCTGAAGCTTCGTTGATCTCGGTAGGCATTTCAGAAGAGAACAATCAATTCAAAATTGAAATAAGGGACAATGGGAAAGGTTTTGATGCTGCTAATGTTGAACGAGGCAATGGTCTTAATAACATACAAAAGCGTACTCGCGAAGTAGGTGGAACCATTGATATTAGTTCGGACCTTACAAAAGGGACTTCTGTTGTATTATACATACCTTTTAAATCATTAAAATAGGGCAATTGCCTTATTTTAATATGATGGCAGTCTTCATAATTTTAATTATATTTATAAAACAGGTTGCCCATGAGTTTAAAAGTCGCAATAGTAGATGATAATAGTTTCTTGATCCACGCCATTAAGGAAAAGCTTTCCTTTTTTGATGATATTTCTATAAAACATACTGCTCTAAACGGTAGTGAACTGCTTACCAAACTAGAGGAAAATCATAACCTTGATGTAATTTTAATGGATATAGAGATGCCGGTTCTAAATGGCATTGAGACCACACAGATGGTAAAGCAAAAATATCCTCAGATTAAGATCATCATGCTTACGGTTTTTGATAATGATGAGAATATCTTCAATGCTATAAAAGCAGGTGCGGACGGTTATTTACTAAAAGAGATCAACCCTGAGGATCTCCATAACGGAATTCGGGAAACAATTAATGGAGGTGCTGCAATGAACCCTTCTATTGCATTAAAAACCCTTAAATTGTTGAGAAACCCTATCAATATTCAAAATCCGAATGACCAGGAAGAAATTTCACTTTCTAAACGGGAAGTTGAGGTTTTGGAACAATTGAGTAAGGGACTGAGTTATACAGCAATTGCCAAAAATTTATTTCTATCTCCCAGTACAGTGAGAAAGCATATTGAGAATATCTATAAAAAATTACAGGTTCACAGTAAAATTGAAGCCGTTCAAAAAGCCAAAAACTATAATATTATTTAATCTTCATATCCTTTTGGAAGCTGCCTTGCATCCAAAATATTTTCTACTGAATATCCTAAATAAAGAAGTTCTTTCTCCTGAAAAGGAGATGCGATCAATGTAATTGCAATTGGTTCGCCGGAATCTTTATATCCCATAGGAATCGCCAGACAGGGATGCAAACCGACCGCTGCATATGCCGAATGGTAATTATTAATGGAAAGAATAGCATCTAATTTGTGTATTTTCATTGGTTCTTGAAAAAAAGCATTGCCATTTTCAAGAAGCCTATTACGAATGTTTTGAAAATTGGCCACCGAAGTTGTATCTTCCATAATTCCATCAAAAACCCCCTGATGATAAGGCATACGTGACATACTATCTTTTTTATTGAATGCCATTATATCTTCCATTGTTTTTATTTCTCCAATGCTTGTAGTATACTTTTTAAGATACAATGGAAGGTCTTCTTTCATTTCGAGATTCAGAAGAGTTAAGAAACCTTCGAGTGATAATTCCGGAGGGTTATATTCTATTATAATTGCCCCTTCGGCTTCCAGTTTTTTTACAGTAACCCTATAAATGGAATCATCGAGTAACTCCTTTATAATACCAAGTCTTTTTCCTTTTAAATGGTTTATTTTATTTTCAAGCACATACGATTGTGTTTTGGTAATTGTCACGTCGTCTTCCGGGTCTTTTCCAGCCATTGCATCTAAAAGAATAGCATTGTCAATGACATTCTTGGTCATGGGCCCCGGTGTGTCCAAAGTATGGGAAATGGGTACGATACCAGACCTGCTAAGCACACCAATGGTAGGTTTTAACCCTACCAAAGAGTTTTGACTGGAAGGAGAAATAATGGAACCGGCTGTTTCGGTTCCGATAGCTGCTACGGCATAATTTGCAGCAGTTGCTGTGCCACTACCTGCACTGCTTCCACCGGTTTCAAAGATTTTTCTGCCATAAGGATTAAGTGTTTGCCCACCTATAGCACTATAACCTAATGGGCATCCGGAGCAAAAATAATAGGCCCATTCACTTAGGTTTACTTTTCCCAAAATAAGGGCGCCATTTTTATCCAATTGTGAAACAAGAAAAGCACCTTTAGGATGATTAGTATTTTCCATAACCACAGCTCCGGCAGTAGCTCCCATGTTTTCAGCATTAATATTATCTTTCAATAAAACAGGCATTCCGTAAATAGGATGTTGAGCTCTACTATTTTTGAATTTGTCCCTATCCCTTGCCTGATCAAGAACCCGGGGATTTAAGGCGATGATGGTATGGAGTGTTTTTTCAGGGTCAAGTTCGTATTTGTAAATACGTTTTAAATAGAAAAGTGTTAGTTCTTCATATGTAAAGTTCCCATTGTCAATATGGTTTTGAATAGTTGGAATATCCTGCTCAATAACGAGGGGCCTTAATTGTTGGTAGCGTTCTTCTGAAAAACTACTAACTTCATCGTAGAAATACTTAAACACCTCGCTTTTGTCTAAAAACTTAGACTGGATCAATTTAAATTTCATCCTATCTTTTTCGTGATCCTGCTGTATAGCAATTTCTTCGGTTTCATCATAAGGTTCCCATAAGATTACAGTTTCGGCTTCCTCGGTTTTATTTTTACAGGAAAATAGAGTGGCTACTGTAATAAGGGCAATACTAACAATATAAAGTAATTTTTTCATGACCTTTAAATTTCTATAAATGTAAAAAACCACTCTGATATTGTGAGTGGTTTTTTCTGAAATTCAAAAAATACTTTTGGGGTTGTATTATAGTTGCGGACTACTATCGAATACTTTAAAGTCTACAATCCAAAGGCCTTGCGAACTTTATCTACATAATCCAATTTCTCCCAGGTAAACAATTCTACCTCTTTTGTCACACTACCATTGTAAGGGCTTTCAAAAATCTTAGTTACTATTTCCGGGTCTCTGCCCATATGGCCATAGGCAGCTGTTTCCAAATAGATAGGGTTGCGAAGTTTTAATCTGTCTTCAATTGCGGCTGGTCGCATATCGAATAATTCAGCAGTAATTTTTGCAATTTCGCCATCAGTTATAGCAACATGAGATGTTCCATGCGTATTCACCAAAATGGAAGTTGGTTCAACCACACCTATGGCATAAGATACTTGTACCAGTACTTCATCTGCAACACCGGCTGCTACCAGATTTTTGGCAATATGGCGAGCGGCATAAGCAGCACTTCTATCCACTTTACTAGGGTCCTTACCACTAAAAGCTCCACCCCCATGGGCACCTTTACCTCCATAGGTATCTACAATGATCTTACGTCCGGTAAGACCGGTATCTCCGTGTGGGCCTCCAATTACAAATTTCCCTGTAGGGTTAATGTGGTAGGTGATATTATCGTTAAACAACTCTTGTACATATTGAGGTAATTTTGCTTTAACCCGCGGAATAAGGATTTCAATAATGTCCTTTTTAATTTTTGCCAGCATTACTTCATCTTCGTCAAAATCATCATGCTGTGTGGAAACTACAATAGCTACGATCTTTTGAGGAACATTATCATCACTGTATTCTATGGTAACCTGGCTTTTAGAATCCGGACGCAAATACTTAATTTCATTATTTTCACGGCGAAGCGCTGCTAATTCTAATAATATCTTATGCGAAATATCCAACGCCAAAGGCATATAATTGGAAGTTTCTTTAGTAGCATAACCAAACATCATTCCCTGATCTCCAGCACCCTGTTCTTCTTTACTGGAGCGGTCTACTCCTTGATTGATATCCTGAGATTGTTCATGTATGAGAGAAATTACACCACAGGAATCACCACTAAATTGATAGGCTCCTTTTGTATACCCAATTTTATTGACCACATCCCTTGCGATGGTTTGCACATCGAGATACGTATTGCTTTTTACTTCTCCTGCTAAAACTACCTGTCCTGTCGTTACCAATGTTTCACATGCCACTTTAGAATTGGGATCGAAGGCTAAAAAATGGTCCAACAAAGCATCACTAATTTGATCTGAAACTTTATCCGGGTGACCTTCAGAAACACTTTCTGAAGTAAATAAGTATGCCATTACAATTATTTTAAATTAATATTTTGTGATGATTTGACGTATACGCCCAAGGTAGTTTACACTGCCTTTAGCATTTTTTATAGAGGTTGCAATCAGTCAAATCTTTCCTCTTATAGATTTGCAGCAAAAGTAAAAAAATACAATTGGAAAGAGTGAAAAAATATTTATTTTTTGAAATTATTAGGATTACAAAAATATTTTTATGAATATTTGAAACAACAAATGAGAACACAAATTTTAAATACCTTTTCAATTATTGTCACTGTAATTATTTTACGGAGATAAGGAATGGTATAGAAAATTAAAAATATTTTTAAAAGCCTTTCCAAAACGGAAGGCTTTTTTAATTGGGTCATATCCTAATATAAGAAACAAATGTATACATCTATTACAGTCGTGATTACAATAGTCATTATTAACTCTTCCTAGAGTTGGTACAGATCGCTATTATAGTAAAAACGTAAAGCCTGTATCAATTTTGATACAGGCTTTTTTGATTTTTAAAAGCAATTGGACATCATAAAGCAACAAATGTAATAAGCTAATAATCAACATATTAAAAAATATAAGTAGAAAATGAGTTTAAATAGTAATACCAAAGTAAAATTTCTTAAAGATTGTAAAAATATAATTTCGAACCAATAAATAATTGTAATGTATTATAATAATGAAACCATAATATACCTGGATGGTGCCTGGAAAAAAGCTTCTGAAGCTACCACAGGGCTTTTTGCACAAACACTTCATTATGGCAATGGTGTTTTTGAAGGAATACGTTCCTATGGAACACCGGATGGCCCACAGATATTTAAACCAAAGGAACATTATGAAAGATTGTTGTATTCGGCAAAAGCAATGCATATTCCTCTTTCATATACAGTCCACGAGCTAACTGTTTTAAGCTATGAGCTACTAAAGAAAAATAACCTTCAAGATGCCTACATCCGTCCTTTGGTCTTTCAGGCTGAAAACATGGCGTTGCAACCCGCACCAACATCACATCTGTTACTCTGTGCATGGGAATGGGATAAATATCTAGGAGAAAAACAGGTGCGTGTAATGACATCCAGTTATCAGCGCCCTAATCCAAGATCAACACATATTCAGGCAAAAATTGTTGGCCATTACACCAATTCAATATTGGCCACTACCGAAGCTAAAGCAGCGGGATACGATGAAGCCCTTTTGTTAGATGCCCAGGGATATGTGGCAGAAGGCCCCGGTGCTAACTTTTTTTATGAAAAGAACGGTGTCTTATATACCTGTCCTTTAGGAAATATCTTATCAGGAATCACCCGTCAAACCATTTTTGAATTGGCCAAAAACCTTGACTATGTTATCATAGAAAAAAAATTTACCCCTAGTGATGTGTATAAAGCTGATGGTGCTTTTTTTACTGGAACAGCTGCAGAAGTTGCTCCTATTAAGTCACTGGACGGTCATTCATTCAATAAACCATGGGAAAATACTATTGGCTATAAACTTTCCGGTCAGTATCAGGATCTGGTGAGACGTAATTCTATAAACTTTTTTCAACCCGCATACTAATGAAACTAAATAAATACAGCCAAACAGTAACCCAGGACCCAACCCAGCCTGCCGCACAGGCAATGTTGCATGCGGTTGGTCTGACAAATCTTGATCTATTAAAACCTATGGTGGGAATTGCCAGTACCGGCTATGAAGGAAATCCATGTAATATGCATCTCAATGATTTGGCAAAGTTGGTGAAACAAGGAACTCAGGAAGAAGATGTTGTTGGGCTTATTTTTAATACAATAGGTGTAAGTGACGGTATTTCCATGGGGACTCCGGGAATGCGTTACTCTTTGCCTTCCCGAGACCTAATTGCAGATTCTATGGAAACTGTTGTACAGGCAATGAGCTATGACGGTTTAATAACAGTAGTAGGTTGCGATAAAAATATGCCGGGCGCATTAATGGCAATGATTCGTTTGGACCGGCCATCAATTTTAGTATATGGAGGAACTATAGATTCTGGTTGTCATAATGGAAAAAAGCTGGATGTAGTATCTGCTTTTGAAGCCTGGGGAAGTAAAGTTGCTGGTACCATGACGGAGGTCGAATATCAAAATATTGTTGAAAAAGCTTGCCCGGGAGCAGGAGCTTGTGGAGGGATGTATACAGCCAATACAATGGCTTCAGCAATAGAAGCGCTAGGAATGGCACTCCCTTTTAATGCTTCCAATCCCGCATTGAGCGATGAGAAAAAGCAAGAATCCGTACAAGCAGGTGAAGCTATAAGAGATTTATTGGAAAAAGATATAAAGCCTTCAGACATTATAACACGTAAATCCATGGAAAATGCAATAAGGCTTGTAACTGTCCTTGGAGGTTCTACAAATGCAGTTCTTCATTTTTTGGCTATTGCCAGAGCTGCGAATATAGATTTTTCGCTTAAAGATTTTCAGAAAATAAGCGATACGACCCCTTTTTTAGCCGATCTAAAACCAAGTGGGAAGTACCTCATGGAAGATATACATGCAATAGGAGGAATCCCGGCTGTATTAAAATATTTACTTCGGAAAGGACTACTTCATGGAGAATGCTTAACAGTAACCGGAAAAACGGTAGCCGAAAATTTATTGAGCATAGAAGACCTGGAGGAAGGACAGGATGTTATAAAAACTATAGAAAAACCTATTAAAACAACGGGACATTTGCGAATACTCTACGGAAACTTAGCCAAAGAAGGATGTGTTGCGAAAATAACCGGAAAGGAAGGATTGAGCTTTACAGGAAAAGCAAAAGTATTTGAGAGCGAATATGATGCAAATAACGGTATTCGTGACGGTAAAGTTGAAAAAGGAGATGTAATTGTTATTCGCTATGAAGGTCCTAAAGGTGGCCCCGGAATGCCAGAAATGCTAAAACCAACGGCAGCAATAATGGGAGCAGGCCTGGGAAATGATGTAGCACTAATAACAGATGGCCGGTTTTCTGGTGGAACACATGGTTTTGTGGTTGGACATATTACACCTGAAGCACAAGAAGGGGGGACAATTGCTCTTGTTGAACAAGGAGATATTATTACAATCGATGCGGTAACAAACAGTATCATATTAGAGGTTTCTGAAGAAGAATTACAAAAAAGAAGACTACAATGGTCACCGCCAAAATTAAAGGTAAGCCGAGGTGCCCTGTATAAATATGCAAAAACAGTTGCATCTGCATCCAAAGGATGTGTAACAGACGAATTTTAAAATGTCATTATGGAGACACAAATATTAAAAGAAAAACATACAGTACACAAAATCACAGAACGGATCACAGGGTGCGAAGCTATTGTAAAATGCTTATTGGTAGAAGGAGTAGATGTTCTTTACGGATATCCCGGAGGAACTATCATGCCGGTTTACGATGTGTTGCATAGATATCAAGATGAAATCAGGCATGTTTTAACGCGCCATGAACAAGGAGCAGCGCATGCGGCACAAGGTTATGCGCGAATCTCCGGAAAAATAGGTGTTGCGATAGCAACTTCGGGGCCCGGAGCCACTAACTTAGTGACAGGCATTGCGGATGCTCATATAGATTCCACACCAATGGTTTGCATTACCGGACAGGTAGCTTCACACTTATTAGGGAGTGATGCATTTCAGGAAACAGATATTGTAAGTATTTCTACACCGGTCACTAAATGGAATCATCAGATAACAAAAGCTTCAGAGATTCCTGAGGTTATTGCCAAAGCATTCTACATAGCTAAAAGCGGCCGTCCGGGGCCGGTACTTATCGATATTACCAAGGATGCGCAGTTTGAAGAATTTGATTTTGAGTATAAAAAGTGTACAGGCATACGTAGTTATAATCCTGTTCCTGAAATCGTTACAACAGCCATACAAAAAGCAGCTCAGCTTATCAATGATGCTAAAAATCCTATGATTATCTGGGGACAGGGTGTGATTCTGGGCGAAGCCGAAGAAGAGCTGAAAGCAGTTATTGAAAAAACAGGTATTCCGGCTGCCTGGACCATTTTAGGAGCCTCGGCCATACCAACTTCACATCCTTTGAATGTAGGTATGGTAGGAATGCATGGAAATTATGCACCCAATAAATTGACTAATGAATGCGATGTGTTGATCGCAATAGGAATGCGTTTCGATGATCGGGTTACAGGAGATTTAGCAACCTATGCCAAACAAGCTAAGGTCATCCATTTTGAGATCGATCCGTCCGAAATTGATAAAAATGTAAAGACTCATGTCGCAGTATTGGGAAATGCTAAGGAAAGCCTTCGGAAATTATTGCCATTGCTTACTGAAAAAAGCTATCCAAAATGGCACCAGCAATTCAAAGAGCTGTATAAAATTGAATTTGAAAAAGTCATTGATAAAGATCTCAATCCCGTTAAAGAAAGACTTACTATGGGCGAGGTATTAAAGGAGATAAATACCCGGAGCAAAGGAAAAGCTGCTATAGTAAGTGATGTAGGGCAACACCAAATGATCGCTTGCCGTTATGCTCAATTTAATGAAACTAAAAGCAATATAACCTCCGGAGGATTGGGAACTATGGGTTTTGCACTTCCGGCTGCAGTTGGAGCAAAAATGGCTGCTCCGGAACGGGATGTAGTAGCAATAATTGGAGATGGAGGTTATCAAATGACCATTCAGGAATTGGGAACGATCTTACAAACCAAAGTAGCCGTTAAGATTGTGGTTTTAAACAATGAATTTTTGGGCATGGTACGACAATGGCAACAGTTGTTTTTTGACAAGCGCTATGCTTCAACAGAGTTGGTTAATCCGGATTTCGTAAATATTGCCAAGGGATATTTTATAAAAGCCAAACGAGTGACAGAACGCAAAGAATTATCTACTTCAGTAAAAGAAATGATGGAGTATGAAGGGCCGTATTTTCTTGAAGTATCTGTAGAAAAAGAAGATAATGTGTTTCCAATGATTCCTTCGGGAGCATCGGTTTCAGAAATTAGGTTGAGTTAATTATGGAAAATAAAAAACAATTGTATACGGTATCTATTTATACCGAAAACAACGTAGGATTACTAAATCGTATTTCAGCAATATTTCAACGTAGAAAAATAAATATTGAAAGTATTAATTCTTCTGTTTCAGAAATAGATGGTGTTTCCCGTTGGTCTATTATTGTGGAGGTTTCCAAAGAACAGATCCGAAAGATCATCGGCCAGATCGAGAAGCAGGTAGAAGTCATTAGGGCCTACTATCATACAGATGAAGAAACAATTTACCAAGAATCATGTCTCCTTAAGATTAAGAGCGATCTGCTTTTTGAAGACTTACAAATTCAGGATATTATCAAAAAAAGCCATGCTCGGATTGTTATGGTGAATCAGGAATTCTTTGTTCTCGAAAAATCAGGGCGAAAAAATGAAGTAGAACTTCTATATCACCAATTAAAACCCTTTGGTATTATGCAATTTGTCCGTTCGGGGCGTATTGCAGTAACAAAAGACCAACTAAAAATTTCAACACTCTTAGAAGCTTTTAACGCTTAAAATTATGTACAATGGAAAATTATTTTAACACATTATCTCTTAGAGAAAAATTAGAACAATTAGGCAAATGCCGATTTATGGAACCTTCAGAATTTAATAGTGGTATAAAGGTTTTGGAAGGTAAAAGAATAGTTATCATTGGTTGCGGTGCACAAGGCCTGAACCAAGGATTAAATATGAGAGACTCCGGCCTTGATATTTCGTATGCGTTACGTCAAGCCGCTATAGATGAGCAACGGGAATCATACAAAAATGCTATTGCTAATGATTTTAATGTTGGAACTTATGAAGTATTAATCCCAACAGCCGATCTGGTTTTAAATCTTACACCAGATAAACAACATACAAATGTTGTAACAACTGTGATGCCCTTAATGAAAAAAGGTGCGACATTATCTTACTCACATGGTTTTAATATTGTGGAAGAAGGAATGCAAATACGGGAAGATATCACAGTGATCATGGTTGCTCCTAAATGCCCCGGAACTGAAGTTAGGGAAGAATATAAACGAGGTTTTGGAGTACCTACTCTAATTGCAGTACACCCCAAGAACGATCCGGAAAACAAAGGTTGGGACCAAGCTAAAGCCTATGTATATGCTACGGGCGGACACAGGGCAGGTGTGTTGGCATCTTCTTTTGTTGCCGAAGTGAAAAGCGATTTAATGGGTGAACAAACCATTCTTTGTGGGGTATTACAAACAGGATCTATTTTGAGCTTTGATAAAATGGTGGAACAAGGAGTTGAACCTATGTATGCTTCAAAATTAATTCAGTACGGTTGGGAAACCATCACTGAAGCGTTGAAACATGGTGGAATTACCAATATGATGAATCGCCTGTCAAATCCTGCAAAACTAAGGGCGTTTCAACTTTCCGAAGAGCTAAAGGAAATTATGAAACCCTTGTTCGAAAAACATATGGATGATATCATGAGCGGGCATTTTTCTGAAGGAATGATACAGGATTGGGCAAATAATGATACTAATTTGTTGAACTGGCGCGCAGCAACCGGCAAAACACCTTTCGAAATGACTGATCCAATACCGGGACATATAAACGAACAAACCTATTTTGATCATGGAACCTTATTGGTTGCTTTTGTCAAAGCAGGTGTTGAACTGGCTTTTGAAACCATGGTCGCTTCCGGAATAGTTGAAGAATCTGCTTATTATGAGTCACTGCACGAACTGCCTCTTATTGCAAATACTATTGCCAGAAAGAAACTTTTTGAAATGAATCGAATCATCTCAGATACCGCAGAATATGGCTGCTATTTGTTTTATCATGCTGCAAAGCCACTGTTGGTAAATTTTATGAAAACCATACAACCTAAAGATATAGGAAGAAATTATCCTGCTAAAGCAACAGACAATGTAAAATTGATAAAAGTCAATGCTGCAATAGAATCACAAAAAATTGAAAGCGTAGGAAAAAAGCTCCGTAATGCAATGAAGGCAATGAAATCTATCAATGTGAAAACACGGCAAGAACCAGTTTTAGTATAGCATATGGAAACAATTGCTACCTATTTTCCAACACTGCAAAGTGTGGAACAAGCAGCGGTAAAGCTTAAAGAAGTTATTACTAAGACTCCTTTGTCCCGGAGCGAACGTTATTCGAAAGCATTTAACAGTAATGTTTTTTTTAAACGTGAAGATCTGCAAGTAGTGCGTTCCTATAAAATACGCGGAGCGTACAATAAAATTTCTTCTCTGTCTGCTTCAGAAAGACAACAGGGTATTGTTTGTGCCAGTGCCGGAAATCATGCACAAGGAGTAGCTTTGTCATGTAAACTGTTAAAAATTAAAGGGACTGTTTATATGCCTGCGACAACACCTGTTCAAAAAATTGAACAGGTGAAAATGTTTGGAGGAGATGTGGTAAAGGTAAAGCTGGAAGGTGATACTTTTGATGATTCCCATGAACTCGCTATGGCTGAATGCAATCATCTTAAAAAGATCTTTGTACATCCTTTCAATGATATAAAAGTTATTGAAGGGCAGGCTACAGTTGGATTGGAACTGTTAGAGCAAACTCAGCAACCTTTAGATTATGTTTTTGTCCCTGTGGGAGGAGGTGGATTATCATCGGGACTTAGCAGTGTTTTTAAACAAGTATCACCCAAAACCAAAATTATTGGAGTAGAACCGCAGGGAGCTCCGGCAATGAAAGTATCTATAGAAAAAGGAGTGAACACGACGCTAAAAAACATCGAAAAGTTTGTGGACGGTGCAGCTGTACATCGTGTAGGCGATTTAAACTTTTCGATCTGTAGAGAAACATTAGACGCCGTAGTTACTGTTCCGGAAGGTAAAGCTTGTCAAACCTTACTTGAATTATATAATAAAGATGCAATAATTGTTGAGCCGGCAGGAGCTTTGAGTATTGCTGCGTTGGATTTCTATACCGAAGAGATTAAAGGAAAAAATATAGCCTGTATAATAAGTGGTGGTAATAATGATATTACAAGAACTGCCGAGATCAAGGAACGTGCTTTATTGTATTCTAATTTAAAGCATTATTTTATTGTTAAGTTTCCGCAGCGGGTGGGTGCATTGCGTCAATTTGTTGCCGAAGTTTTAGGCCCGGATGATGATATTACCCACTTCGAGTACACCAAAAAAACCAATCGCGAAAATGGTGCTGCAGTGGTAGGTTTAGAATTAAAATCTTATTTAGATTTACAACCATTGACCGCCCGGATGAAAAAATATAATTTTTATGAAGATTATCTCAACGATAAGCCTGAATTATTTCAGTTTTTAGTATAATTACAATACCAAATTATTTAAAGAAAATACCTGTGCAAGTACTTAAATTCGGGGGGACATCCGTAGCGAATTCAGAAAACATTTCAAAAGTTGTAGACATACTTCAATCTAAGTCTAAAGAAGATTCTGTCATTGCAGTAGTATCTGCTTTAGGTGGAATGACGGATACTTTACAACAAGCAGGAGAACTGGCAAATTTAAAAGATGCAAAATACCTCAATTTGTTTGATTCAATTAAGGAACGGCATTTAGAAACCGCAGGTCAGTTAGGACTAAAAGAAACAGCATTGTTACAGATTGAAGATCAATTAGCAAATCTGAAGAGTATTTTTCAGGGGGTTTACTTAATCAATGAGTTTTCAGCAAAAACAAAAGACAAAGTACTAAGTTTTGGAGAGTTATTATCTTCTTTTATTATTTCTGAAAAGCTAAAAGTTAAAATGAATGATGCCTGGTTAAAAGACAGTCGTGATCTTATTTTAACTGACTCTAGCTATACCCAAGCACAGCTGCTTTCTGAAGCAACAGAAAAAAATATACAAACCTATTTCAATTCAAACCCGGCAAAAGTAACCATAATGCCAGGCTTTGTGTCCAGAAATGTAGAAGGAGACACAACGACGTTAGGAAGGGGAGGATCAGACTTTACCGCTGCGATTCTTGCAGCTGCATTAGATGCTTCTGTTCTGGAGATATGGACAGATGTAAGCGGGATGTATACTGCCAATCCAAAATTGGTAAAACAAGCTTTTCCTGTCAAAGAATTATCATATCAGGAAGCTATGGAGCTTTCTCATTTTGGTGCTAAAGTGTTATACCCTCCTACCATTCGTCCGGTACTTGAAAAGAATATTCTTATTGCTATAAAGAACACCTTCAAGCCGAAAGCTGCAGGTACCTATGTTCATAGAGAAGTAAATAACGAACAGGGACCGGTAAAAGGAATTAGTCATTTGCCGGATATTGCATTGCTTACTTTGGAAGGTAACGGAATGGTTGGAATTCCTGGATTTTCAAAACGACTATTCGAAACACTTTCTTCTGAAAATATAAATGTGATCTTGATCACACAGGCTTCTTCAGAGCATTCTATTTGCGTAGCTGTGCAGTCTGGAGATATTCCAAATGCTGAATCCGCTATTAATGCTGCTTTTGCCTACGAGATATCTCTTGGAAAGATAGATCCTGTATTGGTAGAGGATAACTTAGCCATTATTGCCGTGATTGGCGATAATATGAAAAATCATCAGGGGGTGAGTGGAAAAATGTTTAGTTCACTTGGCAAAAACAATGTGAATATTCGTGCTATTGCACAAGGAGCTTCCGAACGTAATATCTCTGCTGTTATTGCCAGAAAAGATGTAAAAAAGGCCTTAAATACATTGCATTACCGCTTCTTTGAACGCCAGGTAAGAACACTTCATTTATTTATTGTAGGTGTTGGAAATGTGGGACGTAGGTTACTTGATCAAATACAGCAACAACAGGAATACTTGCATGAAAACCTACTTTTAAATATTAAAGTTGTTGGATTGAGCAATTCAAAAAAAATGATTTTTAAAGAAGATGGGATCAAGCTTGATAATTGGCTCGATGCTTTGAACAATGGACTTGAAAATGTTCCGGGACATTGGTTTCAGACCATAAAAGAACTCAATCTGCAAAATAGTGTATTTGTAGATGTTACAGCCAATGCAAAAGTAGCTGATACTTACAGCCAATATTTGCGTGAAAGTATGGCCGTTGTAGCTTGTAATAAAATTGCTTGTTCAGCACAGTTGTCAAAATATCAGGAACTTAAAAAGCTTTCAAAAAAATACAATGTCCCATTCTTGTTCGAGACCAATGTAGGAGCAGGATTACCAATAATAAATACCCTTAATAATTTAATCAATTCCGGAGATAAAGTTATATCTATTGAAGCTGTTCTTTCCGGAAGTCTCAATTTTATATTTAACAATTTTAGCCGTAAAAGATCCTTTTTCGATGTTGTACAACAAGCACAAGAGGAGGGTTATACTGAGCCCGACCCTAGAATTGATCTAAGTGGGGTAGATGTAGCCCGTAAAATTTTGATCCTTGCGCGTGAAAGTGGAAATGAGTTGAATCTTGAAGACATTGAAAATATTTCATTTTTACCGAAACCTTCTTTAGAAGCAAATACTATATCTGATTTCTATGAAACACTTAAAAAGGAAGCTCCTCATTTTAATGCCCTATATGAAAACGCACAAAAGAATGATAGCCGCCTTAAATATGTTGCCACATTCAGTAACAACAAAGCAAAAGTGAGCTTACAGGAAGTAAATCGGGAACATCCCTTCTATAATTTGGATGGAAAAGATAATATTGTCTTATTTTACACTTCCAGATATGCAGATCAACCTTTAATTGTAAAAGGAGCCGGGGCAGGGGCAGAAGTAACGGCATCAGGTTTATTTGGTGATATTATTAGTTTAGGTAAAAAATAGATGATGAATCTACTTCATATTTTTTCTCCTGCCACGGTTGCAAATGTTTCTTGTGGTTTTGATGCAATGGGTTTTGCTTTAGATACTTTGGGAGACGAAATGATCTTTAAAAAGAATAACTCACTTAAAGTAACCATCTCTAAAATAGAGGGCGCCACTTTGCCTTTTGAACCCGAAAAAAATGCAGCAGGTATTGTTGCTCAAAAAATGCTGTTAGATTCAGGAGCAGATTTTGGAGTCGATATCCAGATCTTCAAAAAATACAAGCCGGGAAGCGGTCTGGGTAGTAGTGCGGCAAGTAGTTCAGGGTCAGCTTTTGCAGTAAATGAACTCTTAGGACAAAAATACTCTAATCTGGAGTTAGTGAAGTTTGCCATGCTGGGTGAAGAGGCTGCATGTGGTTCGCAGATAGCAGATAATGTTTCGGCAGCATTGTATGGTGGCTTTGTATTGATACGAAGCTACAACCCATTAGATATTATATCTATTCCAACTCCGGAAGATCTATATGTATCCGTTTTACATCCTCAAATCGAGGTCAAAACGGAAGACGGGAGAAAGGTACTTCCTAAGGAAGTACCTTTAAAAAAGGCAGTAGCACAATGGGCCAATGTAGGTGGGTTGATCAGTGGTTTACATAGCAGTGATTATAATCTAATAGGAAGGTCGTTGAAAGATGGTATTATAGAACCTGCACGAAAATTATTTATACCACACTTTGATCTGGTAAAAGAAAGCGTATTAAAAAGCGGGGCACTTGGAGCCGGGATTTCGGGTTCGGGGCCTTCTGTTTTTGCTTTGTCTAAAGGAAAGAATCTGGCTGAAATAGTAGCAAAAACTATGGATGAGACTTATAAAAATAAAGGAATAGAATACAATATATATGTATCAAAAATTGGAGATCAAGGTACAAGAATACTTAGATAATGGATTATTTTAGTTTACATCATAACGCACCTAAAGTTTCTTTCAGAGAGGCAGTAATACAAGGATTAGCACCCGATAGGGGGCTGTATTTTCCTTCTGAAATTACCCCATTGCCCCAATCTTTTTTTGACACTATCGAAAACCTCGATAATGTTGCAATAGCCTTTGAAGTAATCAAACAGTTTGTATCAAGCGATATTCCTGAAACTGATCTAAAACAGATCGTCAATGAAGTACTTTCCTTTGATTTTCCAATGGTGGAAGTGGAAAAAGATATATATGCATTAGAATTATATCATGGACCAACCCTGGCATTTAAAGATGTAGGAGCCCGTTTTATGGCAAGGTGTCTGGGCTATTTCAACAGTAAAGAAACATCTCAGGAGAATGTAACTGTGCTGGTAGCAACTTCCGGCGATACGGGAGGTGCCGTAGCAAGTGGTTTTTATGAAGTAGAAGGTGTAGAGGTAGTGATCTTATATCCCGGTGGTAAAGTGAGTGATATCCAGGAGAAACAATTGACAACTTTAGGAAAGAACATTTCTGCGTTGGAAGTAAATGGAACATTTGACGATTGCCAGACAATGGTCAAGAAAGCTTTTTTAGACGAGGACCTTTTTGGAAAGAGAAAACTAACTTCAGCCAATTCAATAAATGTGGCGCGATGGTTACCACAAATGTTCTATTACTTTTTTGCTTATAAAAGACTAAAAGGAGTAGGAAAAAAACTGGTTTTTAGTGTGCCCAGTGGAAACTTCGGAAATATCTGTGCCGGAATGATGGCACAAAAATTAGGCTTACCTGTTTACCATTTTGTAACCGGAACAAATGTAAATGCTATTGTGCCAGATTACCTAAAAACAGGAAATTACAATCCAAGACCTTCTATAGCTACCATCTCCAATGCAATGGATGTTGGAGCGCCTAGTAACTTTATTCGTATTCAACAATTGTATGCTAATGATATTGAAAAACTACGTACTAACCTGTCCGGATATAGTTATACAGATGAAGAGACAAGATTCGCTATGCAACAGCTCTTTTCAGAAAAAAAATACATTGCAGATCCGCATGGAGCGATTGGGTACCTGGCTTTAAAAGAATATTTAGAGGATCAGGAAAACTGCCTCGGAGTTTTTCTGGAAACGGCTCATCCGGTAAAGTTTATGGATGTCATCCCTAAAAATATTTCTAATGCTATTGAAATTCCGGAAACTGTTCGGTCTATACTTGATAAAGAGAAAAAGGCCGAGAAGATCTCGACCTATTTACAATTAAAGAACTATTTAATTAACTAATCTTCAGGTGTTTATTTTTATAAACCTATCATATGCACTTATATAATGGTAGATTGTCCCAAGTGAATATTCGCAAAATTTATATTGGTATCTTCTGGGTTTAGAATATAGTCTTCAATAAAGTCACCTACTTTTTCTGTTGTAATGCCTACTTTTTCTGAACGTAGATCCGGAGTAGTAATATTTAATTCCAGAGACTTGTCTACAGCATCCTCTATGCGAGAGGCCTCTTCATGAAGCCCGAAATGTTCCAACAGCATAGCAGCGGACAGAATAGAAGCTATTGGATTAGCAACACCCTTACCTTTACCTTGCGGAAAAGAACCATGAATAGGTTCAAACAATCCAATTTTTCCTCCAATGGAGGCAGAAGCCAATAATCCAATGGACCCGCCTATCACACTCGCTTCATCGCTAATGATATCTCCAAACATATTTTCGGTAAGGATAACATCGAATTGTTTTGGATTTAAGATCAATTGCATTGCAGCATTATCTACAAATAGAAAATCCAGCTCCACATCTTCATAATCCAATGCTATTTCTTTTACTACTTTACGCCATAGGCGTGAACTTTCCAATACATTGGCTTTATCGACAAGTGTTACCTTTTTACGTCTGGACCGGGCTGCTTTAAAAGCCAAATGAGTAATACGCTCGATCTCCTCTTGTGTATATAAACAAAGGTCGGATGCCTCTGTCCCTTCTTTGTTTAGTTTCTTTTCTCCAAAATAAATTCCACCAGTCAACTCCCGGTAGATACTTATGTTTGTTCCTCTAATGTTCCCTTCTTTTAAAGGCGATCTGTCCAATAACGTCTCATATGCTTTTACAGGGCGAATATTTGCATACAGGCCTAAGATTTTACGTAGTGCCAATAATCCTTGTTCGGGACGTACTTTAGCTGAAGGGTCATTGTCATATTTTGGGTCACCAATAGCGCCAAATAAAATGGCATCACTGGCCTTACACAAATCTAAAGTTTCTTCAGGGAGTGGATTTCCGGTTTTGTTAATTGCTACGGCTCCAACAAGAGCTGATTTAAAGTTGAAGGTATGGCCAAATTCCATAGCAATAGCTTTCAATACTTTAATGGACTGTTGAATTACTTCCGGGCCAATTCCATCACCAGGTAATACAGCAATATTTAATTTCATTTTTTTTATAAACAATTATTTAATTCAAAGGTTTCAATCTTCTTTCGTTTGCTCAACAAAAAATCAATATCATCATACCCATTGACCATACACATTTTTTTATAGGGATCGATTTCAAAAGTTTCAGATAAGTTGTTACCTATCACTGAAATGGTTTGAGCTTCCAGATTTACTTCAATTTCTGTTTTTGGGTCATTTTTCAACAGCTGCATCATTTTTTTCAGAAATATTTCAGAAACTTGAATGGGCAATAAGCTATTGTTCAATGAATTACCTTTAAAAATATCGGCAAAGTAACTGGATACAATTACTTTGAATCCATATGCTTTTAGTGCCCAGGCAGCATGTTCTCTACTGGAACCGCAGCCAAAATTATTTCCTGCAACAAGAATGCTACCGTTAAAATCTTTGTTGTTTAGAATAAAGGAATCATTCACATTTCCGTTTTTATCATACCGCCAGTCCCGAAATAAATTGTCCCCAAACCCTTTCTTATCGGTTGCTTTTAGAAAGCGATCCGGAATGACCTGGTCTGTATCAACATTTTCTATTTCCAAAGGAATGGCTGTGGACTGTAACTGCTCGAATTTTTCCATTAATTGAGGTGTTTTGTAATATCAATGATCTTTCCTTCTATTGCAGTGGCTGCTGCTACCAACGGACTAGCTAATAGGGTACGAGCACCTTGCCCTTGACGGCCTTCAAAGTTTCTGTTTGAAGTAGAGATGCAGTATTCTCCTTGTGGAATTTTGTCTTCGTTCATTGCCAGGCAGGCAGAGCATCCCGGTTGTCTTAACTGAAACCCTGCTGCTTCAAAAATGTCTTGTAGTCCTTCTTCAACGATTTGTGCTTCCACTTGTTTACTACCTGGGACAAGCCAAGCAGTCACGTGTTCTGCTTTTTGTTTTCCTTTTACAAAATTTGCTGCTATGCGGAAATCTTCAATTCTGGAATTTGTACAACTTCCGATAAACACATAATTAATAGTTTTTTCGAGTAAACTCTCTCCGGCTTCAAAGCCCATATAGTCAAGTGCTTTTTTAAAAGAGTTGTCATTGAGCATCGGAATGTTTTCTGAAATCTTAATCCCCATCCCGGGATTGGTTCCATAGGTAAGCATAGGTTCTATAGCTGATGCATTAAAACTATATTCTTTGTCGAATACAGCATCTTTATCGGTAGAAAGTGTTTTCCAATATGCTACTTTTGCTTTAAAATCCTTTCCTTTAGGAGCAAATTTTCTCCCTTTTATATATGTAAAAGTAGTTTCATCCGGAGCGATCATGCCACCCCGAGCTCCCATTTCAATACTCATATTGCAAACGGTCATACGGCCTTCCATGCTCATATTTTCAAACACTTCCCCAGCATATTCGCAAAAATAACCGGTGCCTGCATTGGTTCCGATCTGGGAGATGATATAAAGGATGATGTCTTTAGGAAGTACTCCTTTTTTTAGTTTTCCATTAACGGTGATCCGCATTTTTTTTGGTTTTTTCAGTAATAAGCATTGACTGGCAAAAACCTGGGCAACCTGACTGGTGCCAATTCCAAAGGCAATGGCTCCAAATGCTCCATGTGTTGAGGTATGACTATCGCCACAAACAATGGTCGTTCCCGGTTGTGTAAATCCTAATTCAGGGGCAATGACATGGACAATGCCATTATATTTGTGTCCTAATTCGTATAAAGTGATTCCATTCTTTTTACAATTAACAGATAACTGTTTTAATTGCTTACGGGATAATGAATCCTTTACAGGTAAGTGCTGGTTGACAGTTGGTGTATTATGGTCTGCTGTGGCTATGATCTGGTCCGGACGGAATATTGAAATCTCACGTTCTTCCAATTCCTGAAAAGCTTGCGGACTTGTAACTTCATGTATCAGGTGTTTATCTATATATAGAACCTGTGGCCCGTCTTTTATTGAATCAACCACATGTGCATCCCATACTTTATCAAATAGTGTCTTCTTCATTTAAGCTGAAATAATTTGCTGGTATACCTTACTTGTTTCAATGATTTCATGAATATCCCGGTCTTCCACTTCTTTTTTCCGATCCGCAAAACGGAGAAAATTCGTATAAACCTCATCTAGCTGAAGCTTGGTCAATTCGTAACCAACTTTCTTAGCCCTGTATGCCAATGCGGCTCGCCCGCTACGAGCTGTGAGAACGATAGCAGACTGGGTAACTCCAACTTCTTTGGGGTCAATGATTTCATAGGTGTCACGTTTCTTTATAACTCCATCCTGATGAATTCCGGAACTGTGCGCAAAGGCATTTGCTCCTACAATTGCTTTATTTGGTTGTGTATAGATTCCCATATGTTCAGAAACTAACTGACTTATACCAAATAATTCTTGTGTTTTAATATTTGTATCAAGGTTGAGATAAGGATGTTGCTTTAAGATCATAACGACCTCTTCCAGAGCTGTATTTCCTGCTCGTTCTCCAATACCGTTAATGGTACATTCTATTTGGCGTGCTCCATTGATAACACCTTCAATAGAGTTGGCAGTTGCCAGCCCCAGATCGTTATGGCAATGACAGGATAGGGTCGCTTTTTCAATTCCTTTTACATTTTCTTTTAGGTATTTAATCTTTTCACCATATTCATTGGGTAAACAATAACCTGTAGTGTCCGGGATATTTAAAACCGTGGCACCCGCTTTTATAGCAGCTTCACAAACTTTAGCCAGATACCAATTTTCGGTTCTACCGGCATCTTCCGCATAAAATTCCACGTCTTCAACAAACGTTTTTGCGTAGCTTACAGATTGGTAAGCACGTGTAATAATTTCATCACGCGTTAGTTTGAACTTATATTTTATATGAGAATCTGAAGTTCCAATACCTGTATGGATTCTTGGTTTTTTGGCATGTGTTAATGCCTCGGCTGCTACTTTTATATCATTCTGAACGGCCCGTGTAAGACCACAAACCGTAGCGTTTTTTACAATTTTAGAGATCTCTTCTACAGACTTGAAATCACCGGGGCTTGATACCGGAAATCCAGCCTCAATAATATCCACACCTAAATCATCCAGTTTCTCCGCGATAACCAACTTTTGTCGGGTATTCAATTTACAGCCTGGAGCTTGTTCGCCATCGCGTAGCGTAGTGTCAAAGATTTGGACGTTGGTACTTGACATTTATCAAAATATATTTTCTTATTGTGATACGAATGTATATTTTGGAAATCTCTAAAGAGTATATTTCAGTTTCGTTTTTACGATGTTTAAAACATAAATATTTTACGTATGTATCTGAAATATAACAAGTTGAAAAAGATCATATTATTATGACTAAAGATCAAAAAGATAATTTATTTATGTTGGTGAAGTCACTAACGAAATCTGAAAAACGCCAATTCAAACTTTATGTAGGTCGTTTGGGAGTTAATAATGACTCTAAATTTTTGAATTTATTTAGTGTTCTTGAAAAGTTAAATGTATATGATGAGGCTCAAATTTTAAAAAGTGGAATTTTTAAGAAACAACAACTCGCAAATGTGAAGGCACATTTATATAAACAAATACTTATAAGCTTAACACTAAATCCTTCTCATCAGAATATTAGGTCCCAGATTAGGGAACAGCTCGACTTTGCTTCTATTTTATACCACAAAGGGCTTTATAAGCAGAGTTTAAAACTCCTTGGAAAAGCAAAGGAGGTAGCTATTCAGAATGAAGAAAAGAATCTGGCCTATGAAATAGTTGAATTTGAAAAAATAATTGAATCTCAATATATTACAAGAAGTATAAATGGCCGGGCAGATGAGTTGACAATTCAGGCAAAAGAGCTTAGTGCTGCAAATACGATTGCCAGTAAACTGTCAAATCTATCATTACAACTGTATGGAATTTTTTTAAAAACCGGTTATGTGAAGAGTGAAGATGAGAGCAAATCTATTTCCGGTTATTTTATAGAGCACTTACCTGAATATGATATAGAAGTACTTGGTTTTAGGGAAAAATTATGGTTGTACAAAGCGTATTTGTGGTATAGTTTTTTGCTTCAGGATTTTTTGAATTGCTATAGATATTCAATGAAATGGGTAGATCTGTTTTATCTGAATCCAAAAATGATCAGCCTGAATCCTGTTTTTTTCTTAAAAGGAAACAACTATTTACTGGAGTCTTTATTTTTTCTTCAAAATCCGGAAAAATTTTTGGCGGCCCTCACTAAATTTGAATCGATTGTAGCTGAAGAATCCTTTCCGAAGGATGAAAATGTTGAAGCTTTGTCCTTTTTGTATTTAAGTACTAATAAAGTGAATGTACATTTTATGGATGGAACCTTCACAGAAGGATTGACCTTGATTCCGGAAATAGAATCAAAACTGGCCATTTATAAGAATCGGATAGACGAACATCACATTATGACTTTATATTATAAGTTTGCGTGTATTCACTTTGGCTCCGGAAACTATAGAAAAACTATTGAATATTTAGGAAAGATCATCTCAAATAAGTCCCTTTCCATGCGAGAAGACTTACTTTGTTTTTCGAGGGTCTTAAATCTGGTTTCACATTATGAAGCAGGACTGGACTATCATTTGGAAACTCTTATAAAAAGCACATATCAGTTCCTAATTAAAATGAATGATCTGCATGAAGTACAAAAAGAGATGATAAAATTTATAAAAGGACTTCAGGATATTTATCCTCATGATATTAAAAGAGCTTTTAAAAATTTACATGAAAAACTGAAACCTTTTGAGGACCACCCCTATGAACGTAGAGCTTTTCTATATCTGGATATAATTTCCTGGTTAGAAAGTAAAATTGAAAATAAGCCTGTGAATCAAGTTATTAGAGATAAATATTTGGCTCAAAAAGAAAAACAATAGCTTGTAGAATGAAAAAAGTTTAAAAAAAATTTGGTTTATAACTTTTTCTAACTGAATATTTGTGTTCACAAAGTTCAAAACTTTATTGAAATGTTATCAAGAAAGGTGGAGGGATTAGACCCTGTGAAACCTTAGCAACCCTTTCTCTTGAAAGAAGGTGCTACATTCTACAATAATTTTCCGGATATAGGAAAATTAGTGATAGATAACGACACGACATTTTTTTATATTGTCTAATCATTCTTTTTAACATTTTTCTGGTAAAGTACACCTTAGGGTGCATTTTGACTTTTGTTTTAATTATTTATTAACTCAAAAAGAAAGAAAAATGAGTGCAACAAAAATTATCCATTCGATCCCAAGCGATCCGTTGACAGGTGCCATTTCCGTGCCTGTTTACCAAACATCAACCTTTATACAGGAGGCTCCCGGTGTTAACAAAGGCTTTGATTATGCCAGAAGCAATAATCCAACCAGAAAAACACTGGAAGACGTTGTTGCTAAACTGGAAAATGGCCATTCCGGTTTTGCATTTTCAACCGGATTGGCAGCTATTGATGCTGTTCTAAAACTACTATCTAAAGGAGATGAAATAGTAGCGGTAGATGATATTTACGGTGGGGCATATCGCCTCTTTACACATGTGTACCAAAAACTTGGAATTACTGTAAACTATGTAGATACTACAGAAGTTGACAATGTAGCCGAAGCTGTAACAAGTAAAACAAAGTTAATCTGGATCGAGTCTCCTACAAATCCCACGTTAAAGGTTTCAGATATTGCAACGATTGCAAATATTGCAAAAAGTGTGAATGCTCTTTTGGTAGTCGATAATACATTTGCTTCCCCTATTGCGCAAAAACCTATTTCTCTGGGTGCAGATATTATAATTCATAGTGGAACAAAATACATTGGCGGACACTCGGATCTGGTAGCTGGCCTGGTTGTTACAAAAACCCAATCACTTTCAGAAAAACTAAAGTTTATCCAAAATGCTTCAGGAGGGATCTTGGGTCCATGGGATTGTTTTTTAACGATCAGAGGAATAGAAACACTTGATATTCGGTACAAAAAACAATGCGAAAATGCCTATAAAGTTGCAGCTTTTCTGAAAGATCAGGAAGCTGTTCAGGAGGTATATTACCCGGGCTTAGAGACTCACAAAAATCATGAAATCGCAAAAGCTCAACAAAACGGCTTATTTGGAGGGATTGTTTCCTTTAGCTTATCTAATGATACTCAAGAAGCTGCCAATCAATTTGTAACGAGCACAAAATATTTCAAATTGGCCGAAAGCCTTGGAGGGGTTAAAAGTTTGTTGTGCCATCCTGCACAAATGACACATGCTTCTATTCCAAGAGAGGTGCGATTGAAATCCGGAATTAAGGATTCTTTAATACGTCTTTCATGTGGTATTGAAAAGGCAGAGGACCTTATATCTGACCTGTCTCAGGTTTTTAAAAAGATTAATAATACAAGAGATATCCTTTTTGTCTAAAACCTAAACCTATGAGTGTTTTATTAAAAGATAAATCTAAATCCTTGATAGATTTGGAACAGATAAAAAAGAAAAAGGTCAACCTTGCCATTTTTGGACATGGAAATGTTGGAAGTATTTTAATTGATCAAATAATCGCATCAAGTAAAGATATTTCCAAAAGAAGGGATATTGAACTAAAGATCTTTGCGATTGCTAATTCCACTTCTGTTTTGTTAGAAAAAAACGGAGCTGCCTCTAATTGGAATGAAACAAAAAACAGAAAAGGAGTTTCTTATGCTGTAGAAGATGTTATTGCTTTTGCAAAAGCCAATAATCTGGAAAACCTTATAGCAATAGATAATACCGCAAACCAGAATTTTGTTTCTAATTACAAATCTCTGATAGAACAGGGTTTTAGTTTGGTTTCTTCAAATAAGATCGGCAATACTCTGGATTTTAATTTTTATAATGAATTGAGAGGATTGCTTTCAGAAAACAATAAAGAGTATTTATATGAGACCAATGTTGGAGCAGGATTACCCTTAATAGATACTATTAAGCTATTACACCTTTCCGGTGAAAACATTACGAGAATAAAAGGGATCTTTTCCGGCTCTCTGAGTTATTTGTTTAATCATTTTTCAGAAAAAGAAAAACCATTTAGCTGTATACTTCAGGAAGCTATCAATGAAGGCTATACCGAACCTGATCCCCGTGAAGATCTATGTGGAAACGATGTGGGAAGAAAATTGCTGATACTGGCCAGAGAGTTGGATTTACATAATGAGTTTAAAGATGTTCAAATTGAAAACCTGATTCCAAAAAACCTTCAATATGTTAGTGATGATGTGTTTTTAGGTAATCTCCAGCAATTAGATAGCTTATATCATGATATCAAAGCCAGTCAAAAACCTGGTTATGTATTGAGGTATGTTGGTGATCTACGCGGAGACCTTTCAAATAATAATGGGGCTATTTTGGAGGTTAAGTTGGTTTCAGTCCCAAAAAACAGTATGTTAGGTCAGGTAAAAGGTAGCGACTCTATCTTCGAAATATATACAGAAAGCTATGGCGAAAACCCTATTGTAATTCAGGGAGCCGGAGCCGGAGCCGCGGTAACTGCAAGAGGTGTTTTTGGAGATATTTTACGCTTAAGTGATAAATTAAATTAAAAGTATATGAATGTAACCCTAAACAGAATTAACGAAGATTACCTTTTTGAAGCCAAAGGTCCCAATGATGTTTCAGTTTTTATTGATAATAAAACTGAAGATACCGTAAAGGGTGCCAGCCCCATGGAACTATTACTCATGGCAGTTGGCGGTTGTAATGCCATTGATATTATTTCGATCCTTAAAAAACAAAGGCAAGAGGTCACTTCTTATAAAATAGAAGTAGCGGGGAAACGCAAAGAAGTGAAAGAAGCTAAACCTTTTGAAGCTATTCACGTAATTATTGAGTTGGAAGGTGTCATTGCAGAAGAAAAAGCGAAGCGGGCTGCTGCTTTGAGCTTTGAAAAATATTGTTCGGTATCCATCACCTTAGAGGGATCTGTTGAAGTTACATATCAAATAGTGTTAAACGGAAAGACAATATGAGTGTATTAAAAAAAGCGTTGCAAGAAAGAATTCTCATTCTCGATGGAGCCATGGGTACCATGTTGCAGCGCTATAATTTTTCTGAGGAAGATTTCAGAGGAGATCGTTTTAAAGATTTTCATACCGATGTGAAAGGGAATAACGATCTGCTATCCATTACCCAGCCACAGGCAATTGGCGAGGTACATTATAAGTATTTTGAAGCTGGGGCAGATATTGTGGAAACCAATACATTTTCCGGAACAACCATAGCAATGGCAGATTATGATATGGAGGACCTGGTGTATGAATTGAATTTTGAATCTGCCAGAATCGCAAAACAAGTCGCTTTAGAGTTTACCCAAAAAGAACCTAATAAACCAAGATTTGTTGCTGGGGCAATGGGGCCTACCAATAAAACGGCCAGTATGTCTCCGGATGTAAATGACCCGGGGTTTAGAGCAATTTCCTTTGACCAATTACGAATTGCATATAAACAGCAAGCTGAAGCACTTATTGACGGAGGGGTTGATATTTTACTAGTAGAAACAGTATTTGATACTCTCAATGCAAAAGCAGCTTTGTTTGCTATTGAAGAGATTAAAGAGGAAAGAAGTTTAGATATCCCGGTAATGATTAGCGGTACGATCACTGATGCTTCGGGGAGAACTCTTTCCGGACAAACGGCAGAAGCATTTTTGATTTCAATTTCGCACATTCCATTATTGAGTGTGGGTTTTAATTGTGCGCTTGGGGCTAAACAACTAACTCCTCATCTGGAAGTCATTTCAAGGCGAACCCAATTGGCAGTTTCTGCCTATCCAAACGCCGGACTACCAAATGCATTTGGAGCATATGATGAAACCCCGGAGCAAATGGCTTCACAGATCAAGGAATATCTGGATAAAAAGCTAATTAATATTATCGGAGGTTGTTGCGGAACCACCCCTGAACATATTAAGGCTATAGCTAAGATTGCTTCGGAATATAAACCGAGGGCTTTTCAAATTAATGAACAATCAATCACCGCATAATGGTAGAACAAATCCCGGCACATATTGAGAATAACAGATACCTGAAACTTTCCGGATTAGAACCTTTAATAATTACTCCGGAGAGTAACTTCATAAATGTAGGGGAGCGAACCAATGTTGCAGGTTCCAGAAAATTTTTAAGACTCATTAAAGAGGGAAATTTTGAAGAAGCACTATCCATTGCACGGCATCAGGTAGAAGGCGGAGCACAGATCATTGACATTAATATGGATGATGGTTTGATAGATGGAAAAGAAGCCATGGTTAAATTCTTAAATCTGGTTATTGCCGAGCCGGATATTGCAAGAGTTCCCATCATGATCGATAGTTCTAAGTGGGATATTATTGAAGCAGGATTGCAGGTAGTACAAGGAAAGTGTGTTGTAAATTCTATCAGTTTAAAGGAAGGTGAACCAGAATTTATACGTCAGGCAAAACTTATTAAACGCTATGGCGCTGCTGTTATCATTATGGCGTTTGATGAAGTAGGACAAGCAGATAATTATGAACGCCGTATTGAAATAGCAAAACGCAGTTACGATATTTTAGTAAATCAGGTTAATTTTCCTCCAGAGGACATCATCTTCGACCTGAATATATTTCCTGTCGCTACAGGAATGGAAGAACACCGTAAAAATGCTGTCGATTTTATTGAAGCCACTCGCTGGGTACGTAAAAACCTACCTTACTGTAGTGTAAGTGGTGGTGTGAGTAATGTTTCTTTTAGTTTTAGAGGTAATGATACCGTACGTGAAGCCATGCATTCTGTTTTTTTATATCATGCTATTCAGGCGGGCATGAATATGGGTATTGTAAACCCGACAATGCTGGAAGTATACGATGATATTCCAAAAGACCTGTTGGAATATGTGGAAGATGTAATGTTGGACCGAAGGGACGATGCAACAGAACGTTTACTTGATTTTGCCGAATCTGTCAAACAAACAACCAGAGAGAAAACAGTTGACGATTCATGGCGAAAAGAACCACTTCAAAATAGAATTACCAGGGCTTTGGTAAAAGGAATAGATGAATTTATAATAGAAGACGTAGAAGAAGCACGACAGAATGTAACCAAACCAATTGAAGTAATTGAAGGACATTTAATGATTGGGATGAATGTAGTAGGAGATCTTTTTGGAAGTGGAAAGATGTTTTTGCCGCAAGTAGTTAAATCGGCTCGGGTTATGAAAAAAGCGGTTGCCTATTTATTGCCTTTTATTGAAGCGGAAAAAGATGGAGAAACCTCTTCGAATGGAAAAATATTAATGGCAACCGTTAAAGGGGATGTTCACGATATAGGAAAAAACATTGTAGGAGTTGTTTTGGGGTGTAATAATTATGATATCATTGACTTGGGCGTGATGGTTCCACCGGAAAAAATTATAGAAGAAGCAAAACAACAAAAAGTAGATATTATTGGCCTTAGCGGATTGATCACTCCCTCTTTGGACGAGATGGTCTTTTTGGCCAAGGAAATGCAGCGGCAAGACTTCAAGGTCCCTCTATTAATTGGGGGTGCTACTACCAGTAAAGCACATACAGCTGTAAAGATCGACCCTCAATATGAAAATGCTGTAGTTCATGTCAATGATGCCTCAAGAGCAGTGACAATTGTTGGGGATTTATTGCAAAAGGAAAACTCACAATATTTCAAGGAAAGTTTAAAAGATGATTATGCGGTATTTCGGAATCGTTTTTTAGAACGTCAAACTGCTAAAAACTACCTTTCAATTGAACTAGCCCGTGCAAATAAGTATAACATAGATTGGAAGGCTTCAGAAGTTATAAAACCTAAGGAAATTGGGATTCAGGTACTGAAAGATTTTGATTTGAAAATCTTAGAAAGTTATATTGATTGGAGTCCTTTTTTTAGAAGCTGGGACCTACATGGCAAATATCCCAAAATATTGAAAGATGAAGTGGTCGGTGTGCAGGCTTCAGAATTATTTAGAGATGCGCAAGAGATGCTTCATAAAATTATTTCTGAAAAATTACTTGAAGCAAAAGCAGTCTTTGGATTATTTGAAGCAAATACGGTTAATGATGATGATATTGAAGTGACAGTTGCTTCTGAAGGAGAATCAGAAAAAAAATATTTCAGAACTCTGCGTCAACAAAGTAAAAAAGCAGAAGGGAGGCCCAACATTGCGTTGTCCGATTTTATAGCCCCCAGAGCATCAGGAATTCAAGATTATATAGGCTGTTTTTGTGTTTCTACAGGATTTGGGTGCAAAGAGTTGGCTTCAATCTATGAAGCTCAGCATGATGATTATAATGCCATTATGGTAAAAGCTCTGGCAGACCGTTTGGCCGAAGCTTTTGCTGAATATTTACATGAAAGAGTGCGTAAGATTCATTGGGGTTATGCATCTCAGGAAGGTCTTTCGAATCGGGAATTAATCGAAGAAAATTACAAAGGAATTCGCCCGGCTCCAGGGTATCCGGCTTGTCCGGATCATCTTGAAAAAGAGACTATTTGGGAAATATTGCAAGTAAAAGAACACATTGAGGTAGAGCTTACAGAAAGTTTAGCGATGTGGCCGGCAGCATCAGTTTCCGGGTACTATTTTGGTAATCCGGAAGCACGTTATTTTGGAGTAGGTAAAATAAAGGAAGATCAGGTAGCAGATTTTGCAAAACGAAAAAAAATTGATTTTAAAATAGCTGAAAAATGGCTAAAAACTAACATCGCAGATTAATGAAAGTAATAGAACACATAAAAAATGCCAATGGGAAAACACAATTCTCTTTTGAGATTTTACCTCCTTTAAAGGGACAGAATATTCAGTCTATTTTTGATAGTATAGATCCTTTAATGGAATTCAACCCTCCTTTTATCGATGTAACGTACCATAGGGAAGAATATGTGTATAAGGAACGTGAAAATGGACTTTTGGAAAAGAAAATTGTGAGAAAAAGACCGGGTACTGTGGGAATTTGTGCGGCTATTCAAAATAAATATCAAGTAGATGCGATTCCTCATATTTTATGTGGAGGTTTTACAAAAGAAGACACAGAGAATTTTCTAATTGATCTGGACTTTTTAGGAATTGATAACGTAATGACTTTACGAGGAGATGCTGTTAAAAATGAAACTTATTTCTCCCCGGAAAAAGAAGGGCATACCTATGCTGAAGAATTAGTAAAACAAGTAGAAGCGCTTAACAAAGGAAAATATCTGGATGCTGAAATATTAAATCAGGCACAAACAGATTTTTGTATTGGTGTAGCTGGCTATCCCGAAAAACATGTGGAGGCCCCTAATCTGGAAAGTGATATTCATTTTTTAAAAAGGAAAATTAAAAATGGAGCATCTTATATTGTAACACAAATGTTCTTTGATAACGAAAAGTTTTTTCGTTTTGTGGCTAAATGCAGGGAAGCGGGAATTACAGTCCCAATAATCCCGGGGCTTAAACCTTTGTCTTCAAAAAAACAGTTGAATATTATTCCGCAACGATTTAATGCAGACCTGCCGGAAGATCTGATTAAAGAAGTTTTAAAGTGTAAAAATAACGAAGAAGTTCGAGAAGTGGGAATTACTTGGTGTACAATGCAGAGTAAGGAGTTAATGACAAAGGATATTCCTTTTTTACATTACTATTCTATGGGTAAAAGTGACAATATTAAAGCAATTGCATCGCAATTATTTTAAAATATTGTATGTTTAATTAATATTTTTGTTAGCATGTTATCTCGAAAAACAAAATACGGACTTAAAGCATTGACCTTTCTTGCAAAACAAAAGGTGCAAGATCCTGTACAGATTTCTGTGATTTCTGAATCTGAAAACATCTCTCAAAAATTTTTGGAAAGCATATTATTGCTACTTCGCAAAGCCGGTTATCTTGAATCTAAAAAAGGAAAGGGAGGAGGTTATTACCTATTGAAAGAGGCTAAAGATATTCCAATTTCAGGAGTCTATAGAGTTTTAGAAGGCCCCATAGCAATGGTGCCGTGCGTAAGTCTAAATTTTTATAAGAAATGTGATGATTGTCCGGATGAAGAAAAATGTAGTGTTCATAATCTAATGCTACGCGTACGGGATAATACATTACAAATTTTTGAGAATACAAGTTTAGCCGATCTCATAAAAGATTAATTGATAACCCATACTATATCTTCAGAGAAGATAACTTCTTTCAAAATTCAATTACTATAAGTCGTCTGAAGTCTAGAAAATCTACGATTTAACTGTAGTGCAATTTTGCTATTTTTACAATATGAACAATGCACTTCCATCAAAGGAGACCCTTACTCACGTATCTAGAATTACCAGACCTTATTTACATAGAACTCCGGTTTTTACTTCGTTATTTTTAAACGAACTCTCTGGAGCAGATGTTTACTTTAAATGTGAGAATTTTCAAAAAATGGGTGCTTTTAAAATGCGTGGTGCCGCAAATGCCATTCTTCAATTAACCGAAAAGCAGAAGAAGGCTGGGGTAGTAACACATTCTTCAGGAAACTTTGGACAAGCGATCTCTTTAGCAGCAAAAAATCTTGGGGTAAAAGCTTATGTAGTAATGCCTTTTAATGCACCACAGGTTAAAAAGGATGCTGTGGAGGGGTATGGAGGGATAATTACCGAATCTGAAGCGAGCTTGGCAGCTCGTGAAACTGAAGCAAAAAAAATACAGGAAGAAAAAGGGGCAACTTTTTTACACCCTTCCGATAATATCGATGTAATATTGGGAAATGCAACAGCTACTGTAGAATTACTGGAAGAGTACCCGGATCTGGATTTTGTTTTTACACCAATAGGAGGCGGGGGATTGATAGCAGGAACCTCATTGGCTGTTCACCATTTTGGGAATAATTGTAAGACTATTGGAGGAGAACCACTTGAGGCGGATGATGCCTACCGATCTCTAAAAAGCGGAAAAATTGAAATCAATAGATCTGTTAATACCATTGCGGATGGGTTAAAAACCAATTTGGGGACTATTAACTTTCCTATTATTAAGCAATTGGTAAATGATATTATCAGGGTTAATGAAGAAGAAATCATTTTGGCAATGCGTTATATATGGGAGCGAGTAAAAATTATTGTTGAACCTTCGAGTGCCGTTCCATTTGCAGCATTACTTTGTGAAAAAGAAAGATTTAAAGACAAAAAGATTGGTATTATTGTCTCTGGGGGTAATGTGGATGTTTCTTGCCTGCCATTTTGAGTTTAAAATGAATTTTATTTCTCTTTCCAATTTTTAGGATTAGTGTATATTTACGGCTCTTTAAAAGACATGAAGAATACTTTTTACTTGTTAACCGTAATTCTTTCTCTTCAATTTACCATTGCTCAACAGAATGAATTAAAATTTCATTCCATCGAAGCCGATTATTTTTATGGAAGTATCATGGAGCATAATCCGGATATTTCACATTTAATAACAGATCATCCAACAGGGATAATTCTTAGTTATAATCGTAAAACATATGGATTTAATGAATGGGAGAGCCGTTATAACTTTCCGGATTGGGGTTTTACATTTGCCTATCAGGATATGCAGAATATTTATTTAGGAGAAAATTATTCTGTATATGGTCACTTTAACTGGTATTTTTTGAACCGAAACCTAACTATTAGAATGGGTCAGGGAATTGCCTATACTACAAATCCTTATCATCCTGAGACGAACTTTCAGAATAATGCATATGGAAGTCGTTTTTTAAGCTCTAGTTTTTTGAAGGTAAATTATGTGAAAGAGAACCTTTATAAAGGATTGGGCTTTCATGCAGGATTTGGGATTATACATTATTCAAATGCAAATTTTAAAGCACCAAATAATAGTACAAATACATTGTTTTTCAATGCCGGAATGAGCTACCAATTTGACCCCTTAAGTTTTCCAAATCGTATCCCTTTGGGGTCGTGGCGAAGTTCTAATTATGCTGAACGAATAAAATTTAACGCAGCTCTTCGAACAGGTGTAAATGAAGCCGATGTAAATGGTCTTGGCCAATTCCCTTTTCTCACAGTTTCGGTTTTTGCAGATAAGCGTATAAATTACAAAAGTACGTTTCAAGCTGGAGTAGATTTTTATTTTTCCGGATTCTTGGAGGAACTTATCAGGTATCGTTCAATAGCTTTCCCTGAAGATGGATTAACCGGCGATGAAGATTACAGGCGAATAGGTGTTTTTATCGGCCACGAATTACGATTTAACAGGGTCGCCTTTGTATCTCAATTAGGATATTATGTATATTGGCCTTATGAATTTGAGAATCAAGTTTATAATAGATTGGGTTTAAAAAGGTATTTTTATAAAGACAAACTATTTGCAGGAATAACAGTAAAAGCTCATTGGGCTAAGGCCGAAGCCGTTGAATTTAGTATAGGAACCCGATTATAGTTTTTGAAATGAAAAAAGTAATATACATATTAAGTTTGGTTATTCTTTTAGGCTGTGATTCTGAATATGCGCTAGATTGCATACAAGCCCCTGGAGAAATTGTAGAACAAGAATTTGTTGTAGAAGAATTTAACAGAATACAAGTATGGGAGCGGGTACAATTAATAATATCTCAAGGAGATGTACAAACCGTTCGGGTGGAAACAGGGAAGAACCTTTTGAATGAGATAAAAGTAAAAGTAGAAGATAGTTTACTTACAGTAAGCAATAGAAACAGTTGCAACTTTGTTAGAGGTTATGATGTTACTAAGGTATTTGTGACCTCTCCAAACATAAAACAAATTAGAAATAGTTCCGGGCTAACAGTAGAAAGCATAGGTGTTCTTCGGTTTCCTTTTTTGGATCTGGTATCTGAAGATCGAGTAATTGAAGATGTGTATCACATTGATGGTGATTTTAGATTAAATCTAGATGTTGATTGGTTGAATATCAATGCAAATGGTCTTTCAAAATTTTATTTAGAAGGTAAGGCTTGGGGTGGTTTTTTTGGATTATATGATGGTGATGTGAGAGTAGAAGCTGCTGAATTAGAAATTCAACAACTCAGGTTCTTTCATAGAAGTACTAACAAAATGATTGTTAACCCACAAGAAGCCATTCGGGGAAAAATATGGGGCTTAGGTGATGTAATATCTAAAAACCACCCCCCAATTGTAGAAGTAGAAGAATTTTTTCAAGGGCAACTTATTTTTGAGTAGTTAACTCAATAAATAATTTTTCGAGAGTAGTATTCTTTTGATGCAATTGAAGTATTTTCAATCCATTATCGTGCGCATAATCAAAGACCTTACCGCGCATATCCTGATCTGTATTAAAATGAAGCTGATATACAAAACCCGATATGTTATCTACTTTTGAAATTTTAGGCAGCTGTTGTAAAGCTACTTCTTCTACACGATAATCAAATTCAACTTCAATAATTTGTTCATTACTGTTTTTGAGGTTGCTTAATTTTTTGTCAAGTACTATTTCTCCTTTATTGATGATGATTACCCGGTCACAAATAGCTTCCACTTCTTGCATGATATGTGTGGAAAGTAATACCGTTTTTTCTTTGCCAATACTTTTAATAAGTTCACGAATTTCAATTAATTGATTTGGGTCCAGTCCTGTTGTGGGTTCGTCAAGTATTAATACCTCCGGATCGTGCAATAGCGCATTAGCAAGTCCTACACGTTGCCGATACCCTTTGGAAAGTTGCCCGATTTTTTTATGTGCTTCGGGAGTGAGTCCGGTACGCTCGATTATTTTTTCAACTTCAGTTTTGGAAGTACCATAAATTTCTGCATTAAAACACAGGTATTCCCGAACGTACATATCTAAGTATAATGGATTGTGCTCTGCTAAATAGCCAACGCTCTTTTGTACGTTAAGGGCTTCTTCAGAAACTGTAAAATTATTTACAGTTGCAGTTCCTTCCGTTGCATTCAAAAAGGTAGTAAGAATCTTCATCATTGTAGACTTTCCGGCACCATTAGGCCCCAAAAAACCTACAATCTCTCCTTTTTCAATTGAAAAAGAGACATTGCTTAATGCTTTTTGGCCATTGTAGTCTTTAGTAATATTTTGTACACTTATCGACATGAAATTAGTTTTTCAAAGCTACACAAATAAAAAAGTTGAAAAAAGATTTTGTCCTTTTAAAGTTTTAGCTACTTTAGCTATACATAAACGAACAATGAACAGATTAAGTACATATTTCAATTTTTGGTTTTTCTATTTTACGGAAAGATCCGGGATTGTTATGTAGTTAATAAACATATTAATTATTATGAAAGTCTCGGAATTTTTTCCGGGACTTTTTTTATACACTAAAATTAAAAATTATGAGTATGAAAATTGCAATACAGGGAATAGAAAGTTCTTTTCATGATATGGCAGTGCAACAACTTTTCCCGAATACCGATGTACAATTAATTATGTGCGACTCCTTTGAAAAGGTAACACAGGAAGTATCAAACTTTAACGCAGATCTAGGAGTTCTTGCTATAGAAAATTCCATAGCGGGTTCTATATTGCCCAATTACAATTTAATTGATTCGGGGAACTTCAAGATTGTTGACGAAACTTTTTTAAATATTGATATGTATGTGATGGCTCTGGAAAGTGAATCTATACATGATATTGAAGAAATTCATTCGCATCCTGTGGCATTGCTACAATGCAAGGATTATTTGCAAAGATTTCCCCCACATTGCAAGATAATTGAAGGAAGAGATACTGCTTCGGAAGCAAGACGAATTAAAGAGAAAAATTTAAAAGGGGTTGCCGCCATTGCCGGGAAACAGGTAGCAGAAAAATTCGGATTGAAAATTTTGGATAGTAAAATTCAGAATATAAAGAAAAACCAAACACGTTTCATTGTTATTGGCAGGAAAACTCAGACAGGTGTTGTTGAAGCGAACAAAGCTACCTTAAAATTTGAGTTGAATCACCACGTAGGAAGTTTGTCAAATGTTTTACAATTGTTAAGTACCTTTGACATCAATTTAACTAAAATACAATCATTACCAATCATAGGGAAACCTTGGCAATATGCATTTTTTGTTGATGTGCTGTTTGCAGATTACGCATTATTTAGCGAGGTAACAGCAATACTTGAAAAAGCAGTGAAAGAATTAAAGATTCTGGGGACATACAGGCAAAACCTAAATAGGATGCCCAGCGCCTTAACTAATGTAACAGTAAATGGAGAATAGTAAAAATTTAAAAAATTGGTTAAATGCTTTTGGATTAGAGCATCCTCTTGTAATTGCTGGTCCTTGCAGTGCAGAGACTGAAGAACAAGTACTTAAAATTGCGCATCAGTTAAAAGATACTGACGCAACCGTATTACGAGCCGGTATCTGGAAACCACGTACCCGCCCGGGAAATTTTGAAGGAGTGGGTGCATTGGGATTAAAATGGTTGCAACAAGCTAAAGAAGAAACGGGAATGCTAACGGCTACCGAAGTCGCCAATGCAGATCACGTAGATCTGGCATTAAAACACGATATCGATATTTTATGGGTTGGTGCCCGTACAACAGTGTCTCCTTTTATTGTTCAGGAAATTGCAGAGGCATTAGAAGGGACAGATAAAGTTGTTTTAATAAAAAACCCTGTTAATCCGGATTTGGCCCTTTGGCTGGGAGCTGTAGAGCGTTTTCATGAAGCTAATGTAAAGAGACTGGGAGTAATTCATAGAGGTTTCTCTACCTACGAAAAAACACGTTACAGAAATAATCCCGAATGGCAAATCCCCATAGATCTGCAAAATCGTTTTCCGGACTTACCACTTATTTTGGATCCTTCACATATTGCTGGACGAAGAGAGATTATTTTCGACCTGTGTCAAACAGCATTAGACCTAAATTATGACGGATTAATGATTGAAACGCATCACGACCCGGATAATGCATGGAGTGATGCCAAGCAACAGATTACACCCGAAACCTTGCATCAAATGACGATCGATCTTCGTATTAGAAAGGAAGAAGGAGATGCGATCGAGTTTAAAAATAAGTTGGCAACACTGCGTACTAAGATCGATGTAGTAGACCATAAACTTCTGGAAATTTTGGGAAAACGAATGAAAATTGCAGATGAGATCGGAGGCTTAAAGAAGAAAAATAATGTTGCGATCCTTCAGACCAAAAGATGGAATGAAATTTTAGGAAAAATGATCTTAGAAGGAGAAAACAATAATCTAAGTGAAGAGTTTATTTTAAGAATCTATAAAGCAATTCATCAGGAATCTATAAATCACCAAAAGAAAGTAATTACAAATAAATAAATAAATGTAGTTAAAAAAGGCCCTTGAAAGAGGGCCTTTTTTTAAGAATATCGTAAACTACTGTTTTATTCTTTTAAAAATATATCTTGTAATGAAGATCCCTTGATTGTCTTCTTTACCTGCATCACTCTCAACAGCACTCGCTACAAATGCTAAATCCCATCCTTCAGCAAGCATTGTATTTATTTTTGAAGTGATTAAAGCATCATTAGCAGCAATATTTTGAAAACGGATTCCGCCCAAGTTATAGAAATTTAAAAGTTTGGTTTCTTCGAAATCTTTTACACGAATATTTTTTCTTTTTGACTTATTACGGGTATTATCATCTTCAGTTTGTTCTGAAGTGAATTCTGTATAGTCCCTTTCTGCATTAGCAGATATAATTCTGGACCTGCCCAGTCCGTTAGGAACAATTGATTCTACACTCGTAATTACTTTTACTTCATACTGTTGCGCATTCATATCAAAAGTGAATACAGCAAGCAATACAAATACTGCCACTATTTTTTTCATAATTATAAAATTTAAAGTTTTTTCTACCGTAAAAGTAACCAATTATGGTGCCATTTGTTTTTATTTTCTGAATTTTGCAGTAATGAAAGGTGTTGTCTATAAATCTACGGGAAGTTGGTATACGGTAAAATCGAAACAAGGTGATTTTTATGAATGTCGTATCAAGGGAAAATTTCGTATTGGAGGCATAAAAAGTACTAACCCTGTGGCCGTAGGAGATATAGTAGAATTTCAAGTGGAGACAAAAGGAGATGAAACCATCGGGATCATTTCGAGAATTGAAGAACGAGAGAATTATATTATCCGGAAATCTGTAAACCTTTCGAAACAGACCCATATTATAGCTGCAAATATCGATATTGCTTTTTTGTTAATCACTTTAAATAACCCGACTACATTCACAACTTTCATTGATCGATTTTTAGTGACTGCGGAAGCCTATCATATTGAAGCTGTTTTACTTTTTAATAAAATAGACACCTATAATGAGGATGAATTACAGGAAATTAAATTTTTAGCAGCCTTGTATCGAAATATAGGATATGAATGTATAGGTATTTCTGCAAAAACAGGAAAGAATATTGATAAAGTAAAAGCCTTAATGGCTAATAAAGTTTCAATGTTTTCGGGGCACAGTGGTGTTGGTAAATCTACTTTGATCAATCATATAGAAAAAGAACTGAATTTAAAAACTTCTGAAATTTCCGAACAACACCAACAAGGACAGCATACCACCACTTTTGCAGAAATGTTCGACCTTTCTTTTGGAGCTCAAATAATTGATACACCGGGTATTAAAGGATTCGGAATTGTGGAGATGGAAAAAGAAGAATTGGGAGATTATTTCCCCGAGTTTTTTAAACTAAAGGGATACTGCAAATTCAACAATTGCTTACACTTGGAAGAACCAAAATGTGCGATTAAAGAAGCTTTGGAAAAAGAAGAAATTGCTTGGTCACGTTACAAAAGTTATCTTCAGATCATGGAAGGTAAAGAAGAAAACTATCGAAAAGATACTTATAATCAATGAGAGCTGTAGTACAAAGAGTAAAAGAGGCTTCGGTTGCTGTTGAAGGCGAAATTGTATCTAAGATTGAAAAGGGCTTTCTCATTCTATTAGGTATAGAAGCAGAAGATCTACAAGAAGATATTAATTGGCTGGCAGGGAAAATTGCCCGCCTTCGTGTTTTCTCAGACGAAAACGGGGCGATGAATAATTCAATATTGGAAATTAACGGAGACGTGATCGTTGTAAGCCAGTTTACCTTGCATGCAAGTACCAAAAAGGGAAATAGACCTTCTTTTATAAAAGCTGCTCGTCCGGAAATTGCAGTCCCATTATACGAAGCATTTGTAACCCGGTTAGAGAAGGAGCTAAATAAAAAAATACAAACAGGAGTCTTTGGTGCTTTGATGAGTGTAACCGTTATAAATGATGGCCCTGTTACTATTATGATCGATTCAAAAAACAAGGAGTAATACTTTTATAGTATAAATTTATGGAACTCTAAAAATTATGAAATACACAATCACGCTTTTACTGTTATTATTTATTTCTGAATTCTATGGGCAGCATTATAAATTTGACGATGTGACCGTTCAAGAACTCTCAAAAACTCAAGATGATGACTTTCCAGATGCACCTGCAGCAATCTTACATAGAGATATTACGTTTGAATATGGCAAAGTTTTATATGTTTCAGAACGGATTAAAATATACAATAAGGAAGGCTTTGAATATTCTAATTGGGAAACTCAGTTTGATGATATAGAATCTTTGCGGGCTTATATCTATAATCTTGAAAATGGACAAGTGGTTCAGACCAGAGTTGGCAAAGAAAATATTTTTAAAGAAAAAGTAGATAATGATACCGAGATCACAAAAATTGCTTTTCCTAATGTAAAAGAAGGCTCAATTTTAGAACTTCGTTATAAGGTAGAGTATATTGGGATGCGTTACATTAATACTCAAGCTTTTATCCCTACAAAGAGGTTGAAAATTTCGATTAGGAATCCAAATCATTTTCGACTTAAGGTTACAGAGAATCCTTTAAGTAAGGTTTTCTTAACTAGAAATGAGAAAAACTCTGAGTTTATATTTCTTGGGAAGAACATTGAACCTTTAAAAAATGAAAAATATGTTAGTAATATAAACAATTATAGAGGTAGAATCTTTATTGAAAAAGTTTGGTTAAGTAGTGACAGATGGCTAAATACATGGGCAGATGTAGCCAAAAGCTATAATGATTATAGTTGGTTTGGAGGTGAACTTAAAAAAGACGGAGGTATTTACAAAAAAGACTTAAAAAACCTTATAGGAGTAGAAACTGACCCCTTAGAAATTTCAAAAAGAATATATTACTTCGTGCAAAAACGAATGACCTGGGATAATTATTATAGCAGAGGTTGTAATAATATGCGAAAAATATATATTGATAAAGAAGGAGATACAGGAGATATTAACCTTTTGCTTACTTCTATGTTACGAAAAGCTGGTTTAAAAGCAAACCCGGCATTAATTGCTTCAAAAAACCGGGGATATATTTTGTTTCCTACCATTAAGGGATTTAATAATCTTATAGCAACTGTAGAGATAGATGACAAAATTTATTTATTGGATGCTTCTCAGAAAAAGGCTCCATTTGGATTGTTACCTGAAAATCTAATTAGTGGAAATGGATTGATTGTCTATAAGGATGATACTTTTAAAATAGTGTTGACAAACGAGATGCCAACTTCGAAGAATACTACTATAGTTAAAGCATCGATTAATGCAGATGAGTTATCAGTAAACGGAGATGTAGCTACTAGAATTAATAATCATTTTGCATGGAATTTTAGAAATAAATATGATGTTTCCGGAGGAAAATCTTATAAAGAAACATTAGAGAAAACCTATAAGCTTTTGACGGTTTCAGGTTTAGAAAAAAAGAATTTTGAAGATGTCGAAAAGCCAATTAGTTACTCATATAGTTTTGAACTTGATGATTCCATTGAAGTAATAAACGGTGATCTTTATTTTGAACCTTTATTGTACTTTGGTGTTACCGAGAACATTTTTAAAGAAGAGGATAGAAAATTCACAATAGATTATGAATATCCTTTCTCAAAAAATTATATAATCAATTATCAAATACCTGAGGGATATACTGTAAAAAATTTACCCGAAGCAAAAAATATTGTTATTGAAAATAACATTGGGTTCTTAAAATATAATGTCCTTTCTGCTGATAATATGATTCAAATATCATTTACAATTCAAATTAACCATGCTTTAATTCCAGCCAGTTACTACAAAGGATTAAAAGCATTATATGCAGAGCACTTTAAAATTTCAAAATCAAAGATTGTTCTTTCAAAAAAAATATAAAAAAGAATAATAGGCTTTGTTTGAGACCTTAAGTTTTGAAAGTAAAAATTAGTTACAATATTATTGTGTGTTAAAATATCTTGTTATCTTGAAAGCCATAAAACTCCCCATGAAAATTATTGTATGCATTCTTACTTCACAGCACTTCTATTATTAATTTCAAGTTCTCTATTTTCCCAATCTAATTATACAATTTCCGATATTCCTAAAGGCTTAATCACTAATACCAATAGTGTGCTGATGGATGAAGTTATTGAAATAGATGTTTCAAAAGAAGAGACCTTAAAGTATTCCCACCATACTGTAAGAGCAGTATTGAATAAAAAAGGGAACAATCATGTAAAAACCTATGTGAATTATGATGAAGACACTAAAGTTACCAATTTGGAGGCATTTGTGTACGATGGTAATGGTAATGAATTGAAACATTTTAAAAAAAGAGATTTTCATGATGTTAGTGCGGCAGGAAGTTCTTTGTATGAAGATGACAGGGCAAAGTATATTAATTATACACCTTCAGAGTATCCTTATATTATTGAGTTTACATATAAAATTGAAAGTAAGACCACTGCATTTATCCCACACTGGCTTCCTATAAGAAATTATTCGAGAAGTACTATGCAGAGTACTTATACTTTAAAATTTGACCCATCCAATAAACCCAGGTTTAAATTATTGAATTTGGATGGTTTTGATATTTCAATTTCTGAAAATCCTACAGAAATTATTTGTAGGGCCAAAAATGTAGAAGCGATAAGATGGGAAGAACATAGTTTGTCTTTTCAAGATATAGCACCTCGAGTTTCTTTTGCTTTAGATAGATTCTATCTGAAAGGAGTTGAGGGATATGGTAGAAACTGGAAAGAATTTGGTGATTGGTATAATAGAAACCTGCTAACCAATGTAAGCGATCTGCCAGAAGGGACTATTGCAACTGTAAGAAATCTGGTAAATAATGAAGAGGATAATCTTTCAAAGGCTAAAAAAATATATGAATATCTCCAGAATAAAGTTAGGTACATAAGTATCCAAATAGGAGTTGGAGGTTGGAAACCCATGTTGGCTAAAGACGTTGATAAGTTGAGTTACGGTGATTGTAAGGCACTCACTAATTACACTAAAGCTTTGTTGGAAGCAGTAAATGTCCCTTCCTATTATACAGTCTTGTATGCTGGAAACGAAGAACTAAACATTTCAAAAGATTTTGTAGCGATGCAAGGAAATCATGTTATTTTAGGCATTCCACATGAAGATGATATTGTATGGCTGGAATGTACTAGTCAAGATAAGCCTTTTGGTTTTGGAGGTAATTTTACAGATGATAGGGATGTATTAATAATTACCCCAGAAGGTGGGGAAATAGTACATACAAAGATATATCCTTATGAAGAGAATTTACAGGAAAACAAAGCAACTATTTTTATAGAATCTTCCGGAACACTTAGAGCCAATTTTGAAGGGACATCAAAAGGTCTTCAATACGATGATAAATATCTTCTGAAGAACAAAGAGAAAGACGGTTTAGAAGAACATTATAAAGAAAGATGGGATTATATTAACGGTTTTAGCATTGATGATATTAAGCTGGAGAATAACAAAGAAGAGATCATTTTCTCTGAAAAATTATCGCTTGTCATTCAAAATTATATGTCTAAAGTTGGTGAAGACCTATTATTCTGCCCTAATGTTTTTAATCAATTACAATACATTCCTCCACGTATAAAAGAACGGAAGCAAAAACTGCATTTAAGAGAGGGGTTTGAAGATTTTGATACTTTAGAAATTACCTTGCCTGAAGGATATAACCTTGAAGTACTTCCGGAAAATAAAAATATTGTAAGTAAGTTTGGAAATTATAGTATTGAGTTTGAGAAGACTTCAGAAAATACCATTCGATATAAACGAAACCTAAGTATTAAAAAGGGAATTTTTCCAGCTTCAGAATATGATAATTACCGAAGCTTTAGAAGAAAAATAGCTAAACTGGATAAAACAAAAATCCTCTTAAAGCGAAAATTATAGTAACCATCTTATTGAATAAATCATGAATACCAAAACCATCACTATACTAATTACATTATTAGTATTTCAATTTTCATTTTCTCAGAACTACAAATTCGGGAAAGTTTCAAAAGAAGAAATAACTCAGGAGAACCATCCTTCAGAGCCTTCTGCAAATGCAGCTATTTTGTACCGAGAACATAAGACTCATTTCGAACATTCTCAAGAAGACGGTTTTTATGTAGTTACTGAAGTATTTGAAAGGATCAAGATCTATAATAAAGAAGGTTTTGAATGGGCAACAAAAATGATAAGTTTATACCAGGGGAATGGAGGTAGAAAAGAACAATTGTCAGGGCTTAAAGGCTATACCTATTACTTGGGAGACGATGGTAAAATTGAAGATGTCAAACTTAAAAGCGACGGGATATTTAATGAAAAGAGCAGTAAATACAGACATATAAAAAAGTTTACGATGCCTGCTTTAAAAGAAGGTGCCATAATTGAATATAAGTATAAAATTACATCACCTTTTAGAAGCAATATAGATGAATACAGATTTCAAGAGGCCATACCGGTTGATAATGCTTATCTAAGATTTTCAGCTCCAGAGTATTTGGCTTATAAGACCCATCAAAAAGGTTGGCTTCCTATTAAGATCAATAAAGATGGCAGAGAACGGACCATGAATTACAAGTATACTCAGTCTGCAGGTACAACAAGAAATGTTGTGGTAGATAAAACCATAAGTACAGATATTACTTTTAGAGAGGATATTTCTGAAGTTACAATGGTTAATGTTCCGGCAATCAAAGAAGAAAGTTATTCTGGGAACATTGAAAATTATATTTCAGCGCTTAAATTTGAACTATCATATACAAAATATCCCGGCTCAGCATATAATACATATACTGCTACCTGGGATGATGTATCAAGAACCGTTTTCGACTCTCCTTCATTTGGTGCCGAATTAAAAAAGACAGGTTATTTTGAAAAGGACATAGACAAATTGTTGGAAGGGATAAGTAATGAAAATGAGAAAATGATACAAATTTTTGATTTCGTAAAATCAAAGATGACATGGAACTCTGTAAATGGAATGTTTGTCGATCAAGGAGCTAGAAGTGCATATAAAGAAGGAGAAGGGAATGTTGCAGATATTAACCTGATGTTAACAGCCATGTTTAGGTATGCCGGCTTGAATGCAAATCCGGTATTGGTAAGTACAAAGTCTCATGGAATTCCTGTATATCCAACAATTAATGGGTTTAATTATGTAATTGCAAGTGTTATAGAAGGAGAAAACACGGTTCATTTATTTGATGCTACCAATAAAAATGGTGAAATGGATATCCTCGAATCAAAACTGTTAAACTGGCAAGGGAGAATTATTAGTAAAGAAGGTAACTCCACCTGGGTGCCTCTTAATCCAAAAAATCCGGCAGTAACCAATACTATGATAAAAGCTTCCATTTCTGAAGATTTTTCGGTGAAAGGCACCTCTCAAAATAGATATACCGGGCATTATTCATTGAGATATAGAAATACATTTGTTAATCTAACCGATGATGACAAACGCAAAAATATTGAACAAGAAATTGGAGAAGTTGAAGTTTCTGAAATTGAATTTGAAAATCTTGATAAACTATACAAACCTATAAAACTTAAGTATAATTTTGAAGCATATGATCTGGTAGAAGATATTAATGGCAAACTATATTTCTCGCCACTATTATTTTTAGCAATCAATGAGAATCCATTTAAAATGGAAGACAGGCAATATCCAATTGACTATGGTTATTCAGTCAAGGACCGAATTCTTGTTTCGATCGATATTCCGGAAGGTTATCAGGTTGAATCCTTACCGGAAAAAATACAATTAGTAACAGAAAAAAATATAGGAAGTTTTCGTTATTCGGTTTCAAATACATCGGATAAAATTCAATTATCTGTTGAATTTGCTATAAATGAGCCTGTAATTTTCCCAACTTTGTATAAAGATATTAAAAAATTCTACCAGCTTTTAATTGATAAAGAAAATGAAAAAGTGGTACTATCAAAAATCTAGAAAATGAATATTCAAAACGCTCAAATCGCAGTAGATAATTGGATTAAAGAACACGGAGTGCGTTACTTCAATGAACTAACCAATATGGCACAACTCACCGAAGAAGTAGGTGAGGTGGCCCGTATTATTGCAAGACGCTATGGAGAACAAAGTGAAAAAGATAGCGACAAAAATAAAAACCTTGGTGAAGAACTGGCAGATGTAGTTTTTGTAATTTTGTGCTTAGCAAATCAGACGGGAGTTGACCTGCAGAAGGCTTTTGATAAAAAACTAGAATTGAAAACCAAAAGAGATCACGATCGCCATCATGGAAACAAAAAACTTAAATAGATGTTCAAACAAATTGTGTCACATAAAGGATTTTGGAAATCTGTCCTGTCATTAGGATTAGCTTTTATTCTACTTTTCATACTTATAAAATGGGCTATAGAAGGATTTGATACGGCGTTTTTTACAGAGCAGGATCCACTTCTTTTCTTATTGGGGATAACTGCTGCCGGTTTTGTTTATGGGTTTTTTGTTACTTACGGAAAGTTTAGAAAAAAGCTTAAAAATAAAGAACCTCTGGAATGAAGGTCTTACTGCAAAATGGTCGAAGCTTTGAAAAAAAGCCAAAAGATGAAATTACCGGCTCCAAAAGTGAATCCAACAGGCTGCTTATATTAAAAGCGATTTATCCAAACCTTATACTTGAAAACCTTTCGGAAAGTAACGATACCAAAGTTCTAAAAAGAGGCCTCAAAGTAGATGACGGAACAATCGATATTGGACATGCCGGTACGGCAATGCGTTTTCTTACTGCTTATTTTGCATCACAAAAAGGGAAAAAGATACTGCTTACAGGGAGTGAACGAATGAAACAAAGGCCAATTGCTGTTTTAGTGGAGGCCCTTCGCAGCCTGGGAGCAGATATAACGTATCTCAATGAAAAAGGTTTTCCGCCACTAAGTATTGCAGGGAAAGAGCTTACCAAAAAAACAGTTACAGTAGAAGCCACCATTAGCAGTCAGTATATTTCTGCATTAATGCTTATAGCACCATCACTTCCTGATGGATTGACAATTTATCTGGAAGGCAAAGCAACTTCAGTTCCTTATATAAAAATGACACTCTCTTTGCTGAAGAAAATAGGTGTTTTGTGCTGGTTTTCTGAAAATAGAATTGAAATAAAACCTCTAAAAAAAATAAAAGACACAACAATTGTTGTAGAATCGGATTGGAGCTCTGCTTCTTATTTTTATAGCTTGATTGCTTTGTCTGAAGGTCTTTCGGTCACTTTAAAAAGCTTCCACAAGGATAGTTTGCAAGGAGATTCAGAATTAGTTTCATTCTTCAAATCTTTTGGAGTTTCCACAGCTTTTGACCCTTTTGAAGCATCTATTACACTTTCAAAAAATAATATGGAGTTGCCAAAGCATATAGAATTGTATTTGGTAAATACACCGGATATTGCACAAACCATAGCCGTAACTTGTTTTGGCTTAAACATAAGCTGTAAATTAACAGGGCTTCACACCTTAAAGATCAAAGAAACCGATCGCCTTTTAGCATTAAAAACCGAATTGGAAAAACTGGGAGCCAAAGTTAACATTAAAGAGGATAGCTTAGAACTACTTCCTTTAAAAAAAATAAAAGAAAATATAACTATTAATACGTATAATGATCACCGTATGGCTATGGCTTTTGCTCCTTTGGCATTAAAAATTCCGATACAGATTAATGACCCGGAGGTAGTTTCAAAATCTTTTCCTGCTTTTTGGTCCTCCCTTCAAAAAATGGGTGTAACAGTCAATTATCAATAATAAATCAGCTTTTACTTGACAACCCCTATGTTGAGGTTGTATATTTGCCACTTTTTAAATACAAAACCACTTTCTGCTATGGGAATGAAATTATCCAATTTTAACTTTAACCTTCCACAAGAATTATTAGCTGAATATCCTGCAGCAAATAGGGATGAAGCACGTTTAATGGTGTTAAACCGTAAAGATAAGACCATTGAACACAAGATGTTTAAAGATCTTATTGATTACTTTCAGGAAGATGATGTATTGGTACTTAACAACACCAAGGTTTTTCCTGCCAGATTGTTTGGTAATAAAGAAAAAACAGGTGCCCGTATTGAAGTGTTTTTATTGCGTGAACTAAATTCTGAAACTCGCCTATGGGACGTTTTGGTAGATCCTGCACGTAAAATTAGAATTGGAAATAAGTTATATTTCGGTGATGATGAATCTTTAGTTGCTGAAGTTATTGACAATACTACTTCTCGTGGGAGAACACTTCGGTTCTTATTTGATGGTTCGTATGAAGAGTTCCGAAATAAATTGACAGAATTAGGAGAGACCCCACTTCCAAAGTATATTAAAAGAGATGTTGAACCCGAAGATGCAGAACGTTATCAAACAATTTTTGCTAAAACAGAAGGAGCTGTTGCTGCACCAACCGCCGGGTTACACTTTTCAAAACACCTTTTAAAGCGGCTTGAAATTAAAGGAGTAGATTTTGCTGAAGTTACATTGCATGTAGGCTTAGGTACATTTAGCCCTGTTGAGGTAGAAGATCTTTCTAAACATAAAATGGATTCAGAAGAGATCATTATTAGCAAAGAAGCTGTTAAAATTATAAACAACGGGATTGAGCAGAAAAGACGTATTTGTGCTGTGGGAACTACAGTAATGCGCGCTTTGGAAAGTTCGGTATCTTCAGACAGAACCTTGAACGATTATACAGGATGGACCAATAAGTTTATCTTTCCTCCTTATGATTTCAGTATTGCCAATACGATGGTAACTAATTTCCATACACCAAAATCGACCCTGTTAATGATGGTTTCAGCCTTTGCAGGTCATGAATTCATTAAAGAAGCATATGCAGAAGCTATTAAAGAAAAATACCGCTTTTATACTTATGGCGATGCAATGTTAATAATATAGCTTTTTACATTAAAATCTAGTTGCCAAAAGTCCTGATAAAATATCAGGACTTTTGGTTTTCTAATGATTTGGTTTTCAAATATCAAAATAAAGAAGTACCTTAGTATACTTATAGTCTAACCAGTTAGGTGATTAAATGAAAAGAACACTACTTTTCTTTTTTTTATTCGCATTTTTATTTGCGTCTTATTCTCAGGAGTTCGATAATGATATTCCTGTGAGCTGGGCACTTAATATAAATAACAGAATGGCACCAACTGTTGAGCTACCGCCTTTGGATTTGGAAGCTATTCATGCAGAAGATAGTATCAATGACCTTGATAAAAGCCTTCCCTGGCGTTACGGAATTAGCAGACCTCTTAGATTGGATGTGAATGAAGATGGGATTTGGACTACTTTACCTCATAATGCAGGTAGGTTATGGCAGGTTGCTATTAAATCTACTGATGCCATTAACATAAGTGTAAATTTTAACGATTTTTATCTGCCGGATGGAGCACGATTCTTTTTGTATAATGATGAACGTACTGAAACTTCTAAGCCATACACCAAAAGTAATAACAGGGCCAGCAATCAATTAGGGTCTTGGTTTATAAACGGAGAGATTATTTGGCTGGAGTATTATGAACCTTCATCGGTTTCAGAGGATGTAGAATTGGAAATAGGAAGTATTATCCATGGATATCGTATGGGTAAAGTAGACACATTGGTAGATTCTATAAGAGGATTGAATGACTCAGGAGATTGTAATTATGATGTTAATTGCTCCATTGGTGAAGATTTCGATGATAAAAAAGATATTGTAAAAAAAGCTGTGAACATACTCAATCTTGGAAACGGATTTTTATGCTCTGCTTCTTTGATAAATAATACAGCTGGAGATAAAACACCTTACCTCTTAACGGCAAATCACTGTTTGGAGAATAGTGATCCTGCATTTTGGTCAATTCGTTTTAATTGGATTAGTCCTAATCCTGTATGTGCCATAGAAGAAGAAAGTGCGGACCTGCAAACCAATTTCACAATGAGCGGTGCAGAAGTACGTGCCAATAATGCACAAAGTGATTTTGCATTGGTAGAGTTATTTAACAGAATACCGGATTCATGGGATATCGCCTTTGCTGGTTGGGATAATTCTGATGCATTACCGGAATTTGAAGTAGGTATCCATCACCCTAATGGAGATATAATGAAGATATGCCGTGATGATAGTGGAGCTGTTAAAGAGATTGCGTCCGGTACAGATGTTTGGCTCATTGGAGGTACTTCTGTCGGAACTGGTAATGGCTGGGAAATTGGTACTACCGAAAGCGGTTCCTCTGGATCTCCGCTATTTAATCAGGATGGAAGAATAATAGGCCAACTATATGCGGGGCAATCCTTTTGCGATGGAACAAGTAATAATGGCGATTATGATATCTATGGAAGGTTTGGTATTTCCTGGGACGCCGGTATTACCCCGGAAACCCGGTTAAAAGACTGGTTAGATCCTTTGAATACGGGGCAGTCCACAGTAGAAACATTGCAAAACATCTTAAATGTTCCGGATATTCAAATAAACGGTACTTTAGAGATATATCCAAATCCCGCTAGTACCTACATTACTGTTATGAATAGCCGCTACCCAAGCTTGTCCTATAGCCTATACAATGTTATTGGCCAGCAATTAATTTCAGGTTCTGTATCAAATACGATGAATACCATACTTATAGATCGTTTTTCTGAAGGAATTTATTTTCTGCGACTTGTTGATGGAGAGAGCAGTTCTGAAATTACCAAAAAGATTATCATTAGACGGTAATCACACTTCTTCTTATCATTTTCCGGAAAGACTTTAAAAAACTGTAAAGAGGTAATGCCGACTGCTAAGTAAACAGTATTTTTGCAACCAAATGGTTTCAGAAAAAAAGGACATACGCGCATTATCCAAAGAAGAACTACGGAGTTTTTTTGAGAGTATTGGCGAGAAGGCTTTTCGTGGCAATCAAGTATACGAATGGCTTTGGAGTAAAGGGATCCACAGTTTTGAGGATATGACCAATATTTCCAAAGAAACACGAGCTCATTTAGAAGCTAATTTTGTTATCAACCATATTGAGGTTGATAGCCTTCAGAAAAGTAACGACGGTACGGTAAAAAATGCCGTGAAATTACACGATGGCCTTATTGTGGAATCTGTTTTAATTCCTACTGAAAAAAGAACGACAGCTTGTGTTTCTTCTCAGGTGGGATGTAGCCTGGATTGTAAATTTTGTGCTACTGCCCGCTTAAAAAGAATGAGAAACCTCAATCCTGATGAAATTTATGATCAAGTGGTTGCCATTGATAAAGAAAGTAGGTTATATCATGACAGGCCCTTATCTAATATTGTTTTTATGGGAATGGGAGAGCCTTTGATGAATTATAAGAATGTACTGGAAGCAATAGATAAAATAACTTCTAATGAAGGCCTGGGTATGTCTCCCAAGCGAATTACACTTTCTACCTCAGGAGTTCCAAAAATGATCAAGAAGCTGGCAGATGATGAAGTGAAGTTCAATCTGGCAGTTTCCCTGCATTCCGGAATACAGGAAACACGAGAACAAATTATGCCCTTTGCAAAAAGTTTTAATTTGGAAGACCTACAGGAATCCCTTGAATATTGGTATGCCAAAACCAATCGAAGAATTACGTATGAGTATGTGGTTTGGGAAGGTATCAATGACAGTAAGGAAGATATTGATGCCTTAGTGCGTTTTTGTAAATATGCACCTTCAAAAGTAAATATCATTGAGTACAATCCTATTGACGATGGCGAATTTCAACAAGCTTCAGATACTGCAATCAATCAATATATAGAAGCGTTAGAAAAGAACAGGATTCCGGTTACGGTAAGACGAAGCCGGGGGAAAGATATTGATGCTGCCTGCGGGCAATTGGCAAATAAGCATTAACAAAAAAGAGCGACTATAAGCCGCTCTTTTTTTACTTCAAAAAATATTTTTTTATTTTTTTACGATTTTGAAAGTTTTGTTAACTCCATTGATTGCAACAGAAGCTATATAAACACCGGTATTAAGCGATGAAAGACTAATAGTTTCGTTGATATCAGATAATTTTTGAGAGATAACTTCCTGACCAAGAACGTTGTATAATTTTAGGCTTTCCAAAGGAAGGTTAGCGCTTAAACGCAATTGGCTATCAGCATCAACAAAATATTTGAAACCTTCAAATACATTATCACCAACACTTAATGTAGCAGCTTCTACTTTAAGGTCATCAATACCTATAACCCACTGATCTGTAGTGTCATGGTGTCTGAAAGCAATATACACATCTTGTCCGGCAAAAGCATCAAGGTTTACAGTATTTACTTCTCCACCTTGAAAAGATAGAGTTGTGGTATATACTGGAGTAGCTGCTAAAATATCAGCTTGGTCACTTGAAGTTGTTACAGTTACAGAATAAGTTTCGCTAAAGAAGTTAGGGTCTGTACCAGAACCAACAAAATAAGTTAAATCTACTCCGGAAGCACCAGCAGGGATACTAACCATTGGCGTTACAAGAATATTATTAGGAGATAAAGCTCCATTACCTCCATTACCTCCAGCACCAGTAGTGATAAATGAAGCAGAAATAATAAAGTTATTGCCTACATAAATATCTCCAAAAGGCTGTGTATAGTTTACAGGATTTGTTAATCCCCAGTTGAACCCGTCTCCATCTACATCATACGATAGAAATGTAGCAGGAATATCGGTATCTTCACCAACATTATCCCCGACAGCTTGGGTTTCGAAGTTCTCTTCCCAAAGAACAGTTTGTGCATTCATAACAAAAGCAGCAAAAAGAACTGCTAATAAAGTAATTTTTTTCATGATCTATTTTTTAATTAAAATTAGTAAGCTCCAAAGATAGTAAAAGAGGAGGAAAAATATTAAATAATTAAGTGATTTTTAAGTAATCTGCCTTATAAATAGCAATTACTTTCTCAAAATATTGTGTCTGGGCATTTGTCTTTTGTGGCAAAACGATACGTTGCCATCCCCACAATCAGCATAGCAATAATTATAAATACATTTTTCATAATATAAATATTAGGTTAAACAATTCAGGTTTGTTGCAACCAATCGTATGAAATGCTATTAAATAGGGAAGAAGTACAACAGTATTTAAAATAAAAAAACTGTTCGAAAAACACTATTTTCTATTAAGTCACTGATAGTTATAGACTTATGCTAATGGTTTAACTGTTTGTGTGCTTTAAGGATGATCGTAATGCTGGTAACAGTGTGTGGTAGTCACTCCCTGGAAAAATATAGATGCTACTTAAAAGCAGCTGACTAATATGCAACTAAAAAAGCGACTCGAAAGCCGCTTTTTGATTATTGATGTTTCTCTGTAAATAATTATTTTTTAACGATTTTGAATGACTTTGTTTGTCCTTCAATAGTAACAGCAGCAATATACACACCAGCGTTCAAACGAGAAATGTCTACTGTTTCGTTTATACTAGAAAGTTTTTGAGAAATAACTTGCTGACCTAGTATATTGTAAAGATCTACATTTTGTAGTGGACTGTTTGCTTTTAGGTTCAAACCTTCAGCATTTACAAAATGACTAAATCCATTGAAAGTTTCATCTTCAAGACCTAAGATAGCGGTTTGACCTGCTTCAAGACCTTCTCCAGGAGTAAGATTAAGTGCATAGTCTTTAACAGTAAAACTTGTTGCATCAGCAGGAATATCAAGTCTTACCCATCCGTAATGTACATCAGTTCCAACATTAATTCTTAAACCAAGATATTTATCTACTTGTCCGTCACACCATTGACTATTAGTGTATGCGCATCCTTGCCAATTTAGTGTTTGAAAAACAGGTGCGGTGATCCAAGTAGCTTGGGCATCATCTATGGGTGCTCCAGAACTTAAAGCATAAGGGTAATTATAATTTCCACCTGCATTAAACCCTAATATTGAATTCGAGTTGTCTGTATATACTCGAACAGTTGTGCCAGGTGGAGGTGTACCTTGACTTCCAGTATTACTAATCGTGAAATCATCAATGCTATCTCCATTAAGATCTAACATATAAAGTGCGTTCGTAATTGTTTCGTCTGGATCTACATCGGTATATAGAATCTGCCCAGTAGCATCAGAAACACCGGCAATTGCAACAGCAAGCGCGCCATATTGCGTTAGCCTGGTATTTAATTTCTTTGAAGTAATTTTCTTTTTCATGAATAAAATAATTAAAATGTTAAATTGTTAGCTTTTAATTGCAAGATTATAAGCTTATGTTTGTTAAAACTAATGATTTATAAAATATCATGCAAGAATAATGAAGAAAAATAAAAAAGAAAAAAAGATTGTTTCTTTTAAAATAACTCAAGAAGGTTCCCTAGGATTGCTAGCTTTTGGAGATATTGGATTAAGAGAATGGAGAAAAGTAAGAAATGAATACACAAAAACGATTGTAAATGAAGAAGAATAAGATTCTGTTAATAGGTTGGGATGCGGCAGACTGGAAAATAATAGGACCATTATTAGCGAAGGGTGAGATGCCTGCATTAAAAAGGGTAATTGATAAAGGAGTTTATGGTAATATGGCAACAATGAACCCTCCTTACTCCCCGATGTTGTGGACGTCAGTTGCAACCGGAAAAACTCCGGATAAGCATGGTGTATTAGGGTTTATTGAACTTGCACCAGATTTAAAGGGCGTTAGGCCGGTCACTACAAATTCAAGAAAAACAAGAGCAATATGGAATATATTACATAATCAGGGATATAAGAGTAATCTTGTAGGGTGGTGGCCTAGCTTTCCAGCAGAGCCAATAAATGGAGTTGTTATTTCAGAAAAATTTCAAAAAATCCATAAAGACCCTAAAAAGGCGAACCCTGTTCAGGTAGGAACAGTTCATCCTAAGAATTTTCTTGGAAAAGTATTAGATTTAAGAATGCGACCATATGAGGTGACGGGTCAACATGTTTTACCATTTATTCCACGGGCAAAAGAAGTAAATCAGGACAAAGATCAAGCACTTTCAACTTTTGCTAAATTATTTGCTGAAAATGTTTCTGTTCACGCTGCCTCAACATACACTATGAGGAACACCGAATGGGATTTTATGGCAATATATTATGATCTTATCGATCATTTCTGCCATGCCTTTATGAAATATCATCCTCCAAAAATGAAAGGTATACCGCAATGGCATTATGAAGTATATAAGGACGTAGTAAAAGGAGCTTATAAATTTCAGGATATGATGCTAGAAAGAGCTTTGGACTTGGTGGATGATGATACAACCGTAATTATAATGTCGGATCACGGGTATGAATCTGATGTAAATAGAATTATTAAAATGCCAAAGTATCCGGCGGCACCTGCATTAGAACATAGACAGTTTGGTATGTTCGCTGCCTATGGTCCTAATATTAAAAAAAACCAAAAGGTTTTTGGACTTGGACTTATTGATATTGCTCCCACAATTTTGCATTCATTTGGCCTGCCTGTAGGAAAAGATATGGATGGTAAAGTTGCACTGGATATTTTTGTAAAATCTCAGGAAGTAGAATATATAGAAAGCTGGGATAAAGTTGAAGGCGATTTTGGGGAATTAAATAAAGATCAAAAAGCGGATCAGTTTACAGATAATGAAACCATGGAGCAGCTCATTGAATTAGGTTATATCGAAAGGCCAGAGGAAAAGGTTGAAGATGCTATTAAAAAAACAAGCTGTGATTTAAAACATAATTTGGCAAGAGTTTATTTAGGTAAAAAAGATTACGATAAAGCAAAAGAAATTTTATTAGAACTCATTGAAGAAAGAGAGCCTATTGACCCTATTCCATTTTATATGGACTTATTAACAATCGAGCTAAAATTTTCAAATTTTGAAAAAGCACAGGAATATTTAGGTAAACTTGTTAGCCTTGATGATGAGTTTAAATCAACTGCTTACTTTGCAGAGTCTCAAATAGCATTAGGGAAAGGTGATTATAATAAAGCATTAGGAATTTTAAATGCTGCTTTGAAGCGAAAACACAGTCCTGAGATTTGTTTTCAGATTGGTAAAGTTCATAGAAGAATAAGTCAATTTAAAGAGGCTAGAAATGCATTTGAAAAAGCAATTGAAATAGAGACCGATAAGGCAAAGTACCATAGTGCTTTGGCAGAAGTTTTATTGAGACTTGGTGAGTATGAGGAAGCTGCAGAAACTGCTCTAACAGCGATTGAACTTGTGAAGTATTATCCCACAGCACACTATACCTTGGGAGAAGCACTAGAAAAATTGGGGGATTTAGAGAATGCTAAGAAAGCCTACGAGACGGCAAAAATGCTTAAGCCAAAAACATATCATAGAGCGGAAAAAGCAATCGAGAATATTGAAGAAAAAATTTCAAGTTCTTTAGAGTTAAACGATAAATCAACAAATAAGTATAAAGAAAATCAAATTGTATTAGTATCAGGATTGCCAAGGTCAGGAACTTCTGTAATGATGCAAATGCTGGATAAAGGAGGGCTTAAATCTTTAATTGATGGAAAAAGAAAGGCAGATGAGTCTAATCCAAAAGGGTATTATGAGTATGAACCTGTTATGTCTTTACATAAAGATAATTCTTGGATGGAAAGAGCTCAAAATAAATCAATAAAAATTGTAGCTCCCCTATTAAAGCACATTGATCCTCAGTTTCGCTATAAAATTATTTTTATGAAAAGAGATATTGATGAAGTAATAAAGTCACAACAAAAAATGATTGGCAAAAGCACTGATGTACTGCCCATTTCTTTATTAAATGCATATAAAGATCAATTAAACAACATAGAAATATGGAAAGAGAAGGAACCAGGAGTTGAATTAATTTATATTGATTATAAGGATGTCCTAAATAATACAAGCGAAGTTTCTAAAAAAGTGGCGGCTTTTATTGGCAAAGAATTAAATATTAAGGATATGGAAAGTTGTGTAGACAAATCTCTTTACAGAAACCGAATTGAATCAATATCCAAAAAATCGCCTATTAAATAAGTTTTATACATCTTAAATATAATGTTAGAAAAATTTAATATTAGATTAATTTCAAATTAAAATATAGGAAATTTCTTCAATACATTAAGATTTTTTTTAATGAAAAACATTTGTGGATCGATAGATTAAAATAATGTATTTTTGAGAACAACACATGAAGATAGTATCTCAAATAAAATTGCCTATTGAGTACGAAATGGAACTTTTTGAAAAAAAATTTTCCGTGGCGATGTCTTCAAAAGTATCTCTTCTCAATAGAATTACTCATTATGTCGTAAACCGAAAAGGAAAACAAATGCGGCCTATGTTTGTTTTTCTTATTGCTAAAATGACCAATAATGGAGAGCTTAATGAACGTACATATCGTGGGGCATCAGTGATTGAGTTGATACATACCGCTACATTGGTACACGATGATGTTGTGGATGATAGTAACAGGCGCCGTGGCTTTTTTAGTATAAACGCCTTGTGGAAAAATAAGATTGCAGTACTTGTAGGAGATTATTTGCTGTCAAAAGGACTCTTACTCTCTATTGATAATAATGATTTTGACCTGCTCAAGATTATTTCGGTTGCGGTACGTGAAATGAGTGAAGGAGAATTATTACAGATTGAAAAAGCGCGAAAACTCGATATAACCGAAGAAGTCTATTTTGAGATCATCCGTCAAAAAACGGCGACACTTATCGCCGCCTGTTGTGCCATGGGAGCGCAATCTGTTAACGCACCTAAGGCCGAAGTTGAGACCATGCGCAGATTTGGAGAATTGATTGGAACCGCTTTCCAGATTAAGGACGATCTTTTCGATTATGGTGAAGAACAAATTGGCAAACCTACCGGAATAGATATCAAAGAACAGAAAATGACACTGCCTTTAATCTATGCATTAACACACGCATCCGAAAAGGACAACCGTTGGCTAATCAATTCGGTCAAGAATCACAATAAAGACAAAAGACGCGTCAAAGAAGTCATTAAATTTGTAAAAGAAATTGGAGGTTTAGAATATGCAATTTCTAAAATGAAAGAATATCAGACGCAAGCCTTAGAATTACTTCAGCAGTATCCTCCATCTCCTTATAAAGAATCCTTAGAGTTAATGGTAAATTACGTGATCGATAGAAAAAAGTAATAGGTCCTGAATATCTGCCGGATGGATTCATTGCCGGATTTTTATTATTGAACATTAATTCACAGGCAACCTTTTTAAAAGATCTTGCGTCTTTGTAAATAGAAGCTTTTGAAAAGCGTAACGTATTTTGAAAATTATATCATTACATAAAAATTACTCAAAACTAATTGCAAAGGCAAGCAAAGGCAACCGAAGGGCACAGCACGATCTTTTTGAACTGTTCTCGCCTAAAATGCAAAGTATTTGTCGTCAATACATAAAAAACAATGATATCGCTGAAGAGGTAATGCTCACAGGGTTTTTAAAAGTCTTTACTCATTTACAATCTTATAAAGCTCAAGGAAGTTTTGAAGGATGGATGCGTAGGATCATGATCAACGAATCAATCTCACAATTACGAAGAGACAAAAAACTTGACTTTAAAGACGAAAAAGAGATTGAAAATTCTATAGAACATGTTGCCTATATAGAAACAGAATTGGAAGTAGAAGAGATCCAAAAAATGATCGATTCTCTTTCTGATGGCTACAAAACGGTTTTTATTTTATATGCCGTAGAGGGCTATAAACACAGTGAGATTGCAGAGCTATTACAAATTAGTGAGAGTACTTCAAAGTCCCAATTGTTCAAAGCACGTAAAATACTGCAATCAAAAGTGAAACAAAATAATATTAGTTATGGCACCCATTAAGTTAGAAGAAAATATTAGGGAGAAGCTGCAGGAAAGAGAGCTGCAACCTTCAAAAGAAGCCTGGGGTAAACTGGAAGCCCGGCTTACTGAAAAAGATGAAAAAACAAGCAACAAAACATTTTGGTTTTCAATTGCGGCTAGCATTGCAGCAATTTTAATTATAGGGTCGTTGCTTTTTAAACCTTCAGAAAATGTACCAAATGAAGTTGTTGTTGAAAAAAACACTCAGGAAAAGAATACGATCGAAAAGAAACCTGAATTTGTTCTACAGGAAATAAATGAAGATGAGATTACTGTTAAAGAAATCATTTCAGAAAAACCAATTAAAACCGAAGCAATAGAACCTAAGAAAGAAACAATTTCACGAATTAATATACAGAAAAGCACGAATGCTGATGCTATTTCGGCTGTGGAAATACAAAAAGTAGAAGAACAAACTACAGTAACTAAAGTAGAAATTGACGATGAGTCTTCATTTCTTAATACAAAAGTAGAAGAAGTGGTCGCTCAGGTAAAAGAACTGGAAAAAACAAAAACGACCATAACTGCAGAAGAAGTAGACGCCCTACTGGAAAAAGCACAGCTCGAAATTCAAACACAAAGAATCTTAAATGAAAGCTCTCAAAAAGTTGATGCTGCTGCATTGCTCATGGATGTAGAACAGGCATTGGAGCGAAGTTTTAGAGATAAAGTCTTTGACGCTTTAGGAGACGGTTATAAAGTAATACATACAGCAATCACGGAAAGAAATAATTAATTCCTGTAAAAACGGGAAGCTCATCCATATAAAGTTTAATCATTCATCAATTAGTTCCTGTTAAAGCAGGAATCTCAAAAATCACGAACACTATGAAAATATTTACGTTTTGCATCGCAGTGGTGCTATGGGCTATCGCTATGTCTTTTGGAATGGCTCAGGAAACGTGCCAAGACAGTAAAATTGAAGTTCTAGAAACCTCCAAAGAACAAATCATCAATGAAGAGAAAGAGGCCCTAAGGAAAGAAGTTGAAGCAATTAATGAACGCTTGGAGAGCAACCAGATCACCAGTGCCGAAGCTGAACAATTAAAAAAAGAAGTCGCAGAAAAACGGGCTTTAAATATTGAAAACAGGATAGCGATTATAGACAATAAAGTAGCTTTATTGGAACGAAACCAGAATGATACACTAATAGACCAAAACGACAGATTAACGATCTCTTTTTTTGGAAACGGAGATATTTTTAATATCATTTTTGATGATGACCATACCCCAAAATACGACCGCCGGACATATAGTGACTTTGTACTGGCATTTGGGCTAAACAATGTGATAGTTGACGGACAGTCGTTAAACGACAGCGATTTTAAGGTTGGAGGAAGCCGTTTTGCCGAAATTGGCTGGGCATGGAAAACACGAGTATTTAAGGAAACTAACTGGCTGCGTATAAAATACGGACTTTCATTTCAGTTCAATGGATTAAAACCTACAGACAATCGTTACTTCGTTGATACCGGTAAGGAGACAGAACTTATGGAGTTTCCTATGGATCTGGACAAATCTAAATTTAGAATGGACAATTTAGTATTTCCGGTTCATTTTGAATTTGGCCCTTCAAAAAAGATTGAAAAAGAAGAATATTTCAGATATTCTACCAAGAACCAAATAAAGATTGGTTTAGGGGGGTATGCAGGGTTTAATCTGGGAGCACGCCAAAAGTTAAAATTTACCGAAGAAGGCGAAGATGTAAAACAAAAACTGAAAGGAAATTACAATGTCAATAGTTTTATATATGGCCTTAGCGGTTACATAGGTTGGCGTGAAGCTGCATTATATGTTAAATATGACCTCAACCCAATATTTAAAGACAATCCTGTGGATATGCGTAATATTTCCCTGGGACTACGATTTGATATGGATTAATGCCCTTTCATTTGTTTCATATTAAAAAGGTTTCAGAAATGAAGCCTTTTTTTGTTTTCTGAATAGGTAAACCCTTAAATTTGTGTATCTTTTTTTTCTGAAAAATATTCAGCTTGATTTCAAAAACCACCATAGATAATGTATTTGAAACTGCTCGCGTAGAGGAGGTGATAGGGGATTTTGTACAATTGAAGAAAGCAGGGAGTAATTTTAAGGGACTTAGCCCTTTTAGTGATGAACGAACTCCCAGTTTTATGGTGTCTCCGGTCAAACAAATATGGAAAGATTTTTCCAGTGGAAAGGGAGGTAATGTCGTTGCTTTTTTAATGGAACACGAACATTTCACCTATCCTGAAGCAATTAAATACCTCGCGAAAAAATATGGTATTGAAGTTGAAGAGACCGAACAGACCAATGAACAAAAAGAGCAAGCCAACGAACGTGAAAGTTTATATCTGGTAAGTGAGTTTGCCAAAGAATATTTCCATACAACACTTCTAAAGACAGAAGAGGGCAAAGCTATCGGGCTCTCTTATTTCAAAGAGCGTGGTTTCACGGAAGAAACCATTCAAAAATTTGAACTTGGATATTCCCCAAATTCATGGGATGCTTTTACAAGTCACGCAATTAAAAAGGGTTACAAAATTGAGTTTTTAGAAAAGACCGGACTTACCATTGTTAAAGAGGAAAAGCAATTTGACAGATTTAAAGGGCGTGTACTATTTCCTATTTTAAGTCTAAGTGGTCGCACACTGGGCTTTGGAGGCCGTATTTTGACCAGTGACAAAAAAGCGGCGAAATATCTCAATTCTCCGGAGAGTGATATTTATCATAAAAGTAAAGTACTTTATGGTATTTATCATGCTAAGCAAAGTATTGCAAAAGAGGATAATTGTTATTTGGTAGAAGGCTATACAGATGTGATACAATTTTACCAGGCGGGAATTCACAATGTGGTTTCTTCTTCCGGAACGGCATTAACACCGGAGCAAATTAGGCTGATCAACAGGTTAACAAAGAATATAACCTTGCTTTTTGATGGAGATGCGGCCGGGGTCCGTGCTTCATTACGAGGGGTGGATCTTATTCTGGAACAAGGGATGAATGTAAAGATATGTACTTTTCCGGAAGGCGAGGATCCTGATAGTTTTGCGAAGAATAATTCTCTGGAAGAAGTAACCCTTTATTTGGAAGAGAATGCCCATGATTTCATCAATTATAAAGCGTCTTTATTAGCAGATGAAGCTAAAAATGATCCGGTAAAAAAGGCGGATACTATTCGTGATATGGTAGTAAGTATTTCTAAGATTCCGGATGTAATTAAACGCGAGGTCTATATTCAGGAATGCTCTCGCATCATGGATATAAGCGAAGAAGTTTTGTTCAATACATTGGCGCAAATTCTTCAGAAAGACAGGAGAGATGCTTCAAGGAAACCTCAAAAAACCACGAAGGATCTTGAAGTGATTCCTTCGGAAAAGCAGTCGGTCAAAAAAGTAGATGTTCAATTTGAACTGGAACGAAAGATCATTGAATTGCTTCTGCTTTACGGAAATAAAGAAGAAGAGTTTGAAGAACTAATTTTGGAAGCAGACGAAAAAGGAGAAGTTGCATTTAAGCCAGAAGTTGTCAAGGCGAAGGTTTTCGAAAAAATTTATCTCGATTTACAGGAAGATGAAATTGAGTTTGCGAATAAAGATTTTAAAGAAGTTTATTATGAGATCATTAATAAATTAAATCAGGAACAAGACTTTCAAATAAATAATCTGGTTAACGAATTAGATCCTGAAAAAGCTTCAACGATTACCCATATTTTAATGGAAGAAGAGAAGTACCATCTACACAATTGGGAAGGAAAAGATATATATGTAAAAGATAAAAAGGTTACCATTGCTCAAGTGGTAAGCGAAACAATTTTAAATCTTCGACGTCATTTGGTAGCTCAAAAAATCAATGAATTGTCTGATGAAATGAAAGAAAAGAATAATATAAATGAAGAAAATAATCTGCAAAACATCGTAGATTATATTTCACTTAAAAAAGTACTTTCAGAGAAATTAAACAGAGTTCTTTAATTACCCAAACTGAAACATTCTGGACTGGTGAATGAGATCTGCCAGATTATCTACTTTTAGTTTTTTAAGCAGTCTGGTTTTGTAGGTGCTCACTGTTTTTTCATTAATGTTGAGTGCATTTGCAATATCCTTATTGCGTTTTCCGCTGGATAATAAGTTCAATACTTCAATCTCTCTGGAAGAAAGCTTTTTATAACGGCTAATTGCACTGGTTTCTCCAACATTACGGCTTGTGAATGTAGAAGTTAGTTCTTCGTTCAGGAAAATACCTCCTTTTGCAATTTGTTTTAATGCCTTAAGGAAGACCTTAGTGGATGCGGTTTTAGGAACATATCCTGCCGCACCGGATTTAATGGAACGCAACGCATAAATTTCTTCCGGATGTGTAGAAAAAATCAGTACACGCATTTGTGGAAACTCGGTTTTAATACTTCGTAAAGCATTTATGCCGTTTATATGAGGCATATCAATTTCCATGATAAGAATATCGGGTTCGTCCTCTTGTAAACTTTTATATAGTTCATCTCCATTATTAGCTTTTCCAATAATGGTATAATTGTTATTTTTTTTCAGCATACAGGCAATACCTTTGCGGGTAACCGGATGATGATCTGCAATAAAGATTTTCTTCATTCTATAGTCTTTTTCTTTACAAAAGACACTTAAAACAAACCAAATGCTAAAAGTGTGAGGTTTTTGTAATATTAATACTACAAATCAAATCTAAAAAAAAGATAAATCACTTAAGATTAATTTCGTCCAAATTCAAGAAAACTCGTTAAATAACGGTTATTCTTTAATAGACTGGGGAATTTCGCAAACGGGGATAGGATTCATTTTATGCTGATTGGCACGATTTAACCTGATGTAGATATCGAATACTGCCTTTTCCCTTCCAAAAAAATCACTGCTTTCCCTACCTTCTGCCTGCATTTGCATGGCCCATTCCAGTTCGTCGTAGCTAGCACCAATCTGATCTTCATCAGTTCTATTATCTCCCCAAAGGCCATCTGTTGGAGCAGCATCAATAATTTCTTGATTTATACCCAAATAACGGGCAATTTCATACACTTCACTCTTCAATAAGTCGGCAATAGGACTTAAATCTACACCTCCATCTCCATATTTTGTATAAAACCCTACTCCAAAATCTTCCACCTTATTACCGGTTCCGGCTACTAAATATTTATGTAAGGCCGCAAAATAATAGAGTGTTGTCATTCTAAAACGGGCTCTTGTATTTGCCAGAGACATAAACCTTGATTCTTCATTTTCAACACTGGGAAGCGTTTCTATAAAACTGTCAAATACCGATGTCAAGTTTACTTGCGTCATTGAAACCCCCGAAAAATTATCTTTAAGCCAATCAATATGGTTTAATGCACGACTTACTTGAGATTTTGCTTGATGAATAGGCATCTCCAGACACAATAACTTCAATCCGGTTTTGGCACATAGCGTTGAGGTTACAGCTGAATCAATTCCCCCACTAATACCTATAACAAAACCTTCCATTTTTGCATTTACAGCATATTCTTTTAACCAATTTACTATATGATCAATAACTTTTTCAGTCTGCATTTTATATTTTTTAAACTTTTATACTCATACCTTTGCAAAACAAAAGTAAGCTAAAAGTAAAATTTAAAAAAGAGAATGGCGTTAAACACTTGCCAAACAATTGTAGTTATGAGGTATTGCTATTTATTGGTTATTGTTTTAATGCTTTTTGGGTGTGATTCTAAGAATAAGACCGAAAAAAAAATTGAGGCAATCTCTGTCGATATTACTATTGAAAGATTCGACAAAACTTTTGCTGAAGCCACGGTTAAAGATTTACCTGAGCTTAAAAGGCAGTATCCCATTTTTTTCCCTCAACAATATGCAGATAGTATTTGGGTGCAACGAATTCAGGATACGCTTCAGCAACAGTTACATCGCGAAGTAATTAAACAATTTTCGGACGAAAGCATTTTGGAAGATGATCTTTCCAGCCTTTTTCGGCATATAAAATATTATTTTCCGCAATTCAAAACGCCTAAAGTGTTTACAACGACATCAGATGTTGACTACAAAAACAAAGTAATCCTCACAGATAGTTTACTGGTAATTGCTTTAGACACCTATTTAGGTGCCGAACATCCCTTTTATCAAGGTATTCAAAAGTATATTGTTAAAAATTTAAAACCCTCACAAATTACTCAGGATGTGGCTGTAGCATACACAAAACAGCTTATTCCAAAACCACGAAACCGTTCACTCTTAGCCCAAATGATCTATTTCGGAAAGGAAATGTATTTAAAAGAACTGTGGTTGCCCGAAACTACAGATGCCGAAAAAATGGGCTATACCGAAGCCGAATATACTTGGACTCAGGAAAATGAAGTGGAAATGTGGCGTTATTTTGTGGAAAACGAATTACTTTTTAGCACAGACCCCAAATTACCTCCGCGTTTTATTAATGCGGCCCCGTTCTCTAAATTTTATTTGGAAATCGATAACGAATCTCCGGGAATGACAGGACGCTATTTAGGATGGCAAATTGTACGCGCTTATATGGAAAACAATCCGATAAATGTCCGGCAATTGATGCTTATGGATGCAGACGAAATTTTTAAGAACTCAAAATACAAACCAAACAAAAAATAATGGCAAAACATACTTCAGATATTAATATAAAAGTGGATCTTGATGAAAATAAGATCCCTGAAAAATTAAAGTGGTCTGCCCAAGATGGAGGAATTTCAAATGAAGAAGCAAAAGCAATTTTTCTTTCAGTCTGGGACCACAACAATAAAGAAGCTTTGCGTATCGATCTTTGGACAAAAGATATGCCACTCGATGAAATGAAAATCTTTTTTCATCAAACACTGAGTGCAATGGCAGATACTTTTCAACGCGCTACCAGTGATGAAAAAATGAGTGCAACCATGCGCGACTTTTGTGACTATTTTGCTGAAAAATTAGAGTTAAGAAAGTAATGAAGCACCTCATATTTGTATACAATGCAAGCTCGGGAAAAGTAAATGCAATTTTAGATAGCTTTCATAAAATAACAAATCCATCAACCTACAATTGCAACTTATGTGCTATTACATATGGTGTTTTTACCGAAGATGAATTATGGAAGACATTTCGGGAAAATTCAGATAATGAAATGGAATTTTATCACAAAGATGAATTCTTAAAATCATTTAAATCCAAATGGCTTCCAGATTATAGTTTTCCGGTAATTCTTTCTAAAAATAAAGGGGAATTGGAACTATTCCTTTCTGCCGAAGAACTAAATAAACTCTCTTCTTCTGAAGAATTGATAGCAGCAATCATCAAGCGTTCAACTCTTGATTAATGCTGTCAATGTAATTTAAGACATCATCGCGGCCACTGCTATTACTGGCCGAAGTCACAAAGTGGGTAGGCATTTCTTCCCAAGTTTCCAACATTTTTTGAGTATAGGCCTCAATATTTCGTGAAAGGGCATTTGGTTTCAATTTATCTGCTTTCGTAAAAATAATGGAAAACGGAATTTGGTTTTCGCCCATCCACTGCATAAATTCAAGGTCAATAGGTTGAGGCTCATGCCTGCAATCTACCAAAACAAAAGCCAGAACCAATTGTTCTCTTTTACTGAAATAATTTGTTATAAATTTTTGAAAGGTCTTTTTTGCACTTTTTGAAACACGTGCATAGCCATAGCCCGGCAAATCTACCAGATACCATTTTTTATTAACTATGAAATGATTGATCAATTGTGTTTTTCCCGGTCTTCCACTGGTTTTAGCTAAACTTTTACGTTGCATCAACATATTGATGAGGGAGGATTTTCCAACGTTAGAACGCCCAATAAAAGCATACTCCGGAAATCTATCCTTAGGACATTTAGCAACATCGCTGTTGCTCATTACAAATTCTGCCGATTTGATCAACATCGAATAAAATTAAAAGTTTCTTTTTTGCAACCAGGCGTAGAGAAGGTCATTAAACTCGTCCGGGTGTTCCATCATAGCGGCGTGACCACATTCCTTGATCCAAAACAAGTCCGAATCCGGAAGTAATTCGTGGAATTCTTTAGCAACTTCCGGTGGTGTAACATTATCATCTTCACCCCAAATAATACAGATAGGAGTATTCATATTTGGGAGATCCTTAGACATATTATGCCTAATGGCACTTTTGGCAATAGCCAAAGTACGTATCAATTTATTACGGTCGTTAACGGTAGCATATACTTCATCTACAATCTCTTTGGTAGCTACTTTTGGATCGTAAAAAACATTTTCTGCCTTTTTCTGAATATAATCACGGTCACCACGTTTGGGATAACTTTCACCCATGGCGCTTTCATATAAACCGGAACTTCCTGTAATGACCAATGCTTTTATTTTTTCAGGATATAATTTTGTGCATAACAAACCGATATGCCCCCCTAGAGAATTTCCTAAGAGAATAACATCTTTAAAGCCTTTATGGTCAATGAATTCCGAAACATATTTGGCGAAATTCTTAACATTGGTTTTTAACAATGTCATTGTGTAAATAGGTAATTCGGGAATTAAGATTTTGTAACCCTTTGGAGGAAAAAACTCCGTGACACCATCAAAATTGCTTAAGCCACCCATAAGCCCGTGAAGTACAATAATTGGAGTGCCTTCACCTAATTCCAGATAACTAAATTTTCCTTCTTTCTTAAGTTGATTTGTCATTATGGTCAATGCAATTAACAACCGCAAAAGTACATAAATTTATTTCACGGACTCAATTTATAATATGCTTCAAAAAATTCAAAACGAATGACAAAAGATAAATCGAGCTGTAAAACTTATTAACAATGTGGTAAAATGTGGTAAAATGTGGTAAATATTCTATATATTTGAATTTAAGATTTACCAGTAGAAAATACCCACATGCTCAATTTAATAGGGACATACGAGTGTAAAGCAGATGTTAAAGGAAGGCTAATGATGCCTGCTCCTTTAAAGAAACAATTGAGTCCGGTAACAACCGAAGGTTTTGTGGTTAAGCGTGCGGTATTTCAACCATGTTTAGAAATGTACCCAATGGAGGAGTGGAAGACCCTCATGCAAAAGATGGGGCAACTCAACCGTTTTAATAGAAAGAACAACGATTTCATTAGACGGTTTACGGCCGGGGTGAAGACTGTAGAATTAGATACAACAGGGAGGTTGCTCATTCCAAAAGACTTGATATCCTTTGCAGGAATTACTAAAGAAATTGTGATCTCTTCAGCAATAAATATTGTAGAGATATGGGATAAAACTAAATATGAACAAGCCATTAATGATGCTGCCAATGATTTTGCAGATCTGGCTGAAGAAGTAATGGGAGATGCAAGCAATGCAGCTAATGGAATATCATAATCCGGTATTATTAAAAGAAACGGTGGACGGTTTAAACATTAAGCCTGATGGGGTTTATGTGGATGTAACTTTTGGCGGAGGAGGCCACTCCCGGGAAATTTTAAAACGGCTTGGTGAAAATGGAAAATTGATTGCCTTTGACCAGGATAAAGATGCGCTTAGGAATACTATCGACGACTCTAGGTTTTTATTGGTTAGTGAAAACTTCAGATTTCTTAAGCGCTTCTTGCGTTTTTACGGATATAAAGAAGTAGATGGTATTTTGGGAGACTTTGGGGTATCATCACATCAATTTGATGTGGCAGAACGAGGTTTTTCAACTCGTTTTGAAGCTGATCTGGATATGCGAATGAACCAAAACAGTTCATTTTCTGCTTTCGATGTGGTAAACAAATATGAAGAATCACAATTACGAAATGTGTTGTTTCAGTATGGTGAATTACGTGCGGCAGCCGGAATGGCCCGGGTAATTGTTGAAGCACGTACTAACGAACTTATCAAGTCAAGCGAACAATTAAAAAAAGCATTAGGGAGGTTTCTTCCCAGACATAAAGAGAATAAAATACTGGCACAGGTATATCAGGCCATTCGTATTGAAGTGAACCAGGAACTGGAAGCCCTGAAAGAATTTTTATTGCAAACACAGGAAGTTTTAAAACCAGGCGGAAGGCTGAGTTTAATATCCTATCACTCTTTGGAAGATAGGTTGGTAAAACGTTTTATGCGAAATGGATTGTTTGAAGGCGAACCCGAAAAAGATGTTTTTGGCAGAGTTGAAGTTCCTTTTAAACCGGTAGGAAAATTTATAATTCCTTCTGAAGATGAAATAATTACAAACAACAGGGCACGAAGTGCAAAATTAAGGGTAGCCGAAAAATTATAATGAAGAAGAATTTTTACAATATAGTAAAAGGGAAGTTTTTAGTAAGTGATGATGCTTTTAAAAACTGGCGATTTATCATTTTTCTTTCTGTACTCGCCCTAATAATGATTGCAAGCTCACATAGTGCAGATAAAAAAGTACATCGCATCGCTCAATTAAGTAATGATGTAAAAGAGCTGAAAAGCGAATATGTAGATGTACGGATGCGTCTCATGCAAACTAAAATGGAAAGTAAAATAATTACGGCAATGGCTAAGCGGGGATTGCAACCTTCGGTTATGCCACCCCAAAAAATTAAAATAACAATAAAAGACTAGCGCGGTGGCCATAGAAGAAAAGAACATATTAAACCGCTTGTATTTTGTCGCCGGATGTATGTTCATCTTCGCGATTGCTGTTACCGTTCAATTAATCAATATCCAGTTTGTTGAAGGTGAAAAGTACCGTGATCTTGCCCTTAAAAACACTACTAAAAATTTTGTGATTCCTGCGAATCGTGGTAATCTTTATGCGGATGATGGAAGCCTATTGGCAACTTCAGTGCCTAAATACGACATTCGTTTTGATGCGGTGACTGTTTCTTCAGAAAATTTCAAGGAACATCTAGTTCCACTTTCCAAAGAACTCTCCAAAATGTTTGGTAAGTCTACCTCGTACTATCAAAATATATTTAGAAAAGCCCGGGCAAACAAGAATCGCTATATGTTGGTGGTTAAAAACCTTGGCTATTCGGATTATATAAAAGTAAAAAACATGCCGCTCTTTAATTTAGGGCCTTATAAAGGCGGTATCATTGTTACGCAACGTACGGTACGTGAGCATCCAATGGGTAGTATTGCAGAGCGTACCGTTGGTAATCAGCGCAAAGATAAGCCCGGATATTATTCGGTGGGACTGGAAGGTGCTTTTGATGAGTTTTTACGTGGAAAAGAAGGGCGCAGGTTAAAACAAAAAATTGCCAAAGGCCAATGGAAGCCTGTGTACGATGATAATGAAGTAGAACCGCAGGATGGCTACGATGTTATATCTACTATTAATGTAAATATTCAGGACATTGCTCATCACGCTCTGTTAAAACAAATGGAGTATTACGAAGCAGATCACGGTTCTGTGATCGTAATGGAAGTAAAAACGGGTGAAATAAAAGCAGTTTCAAATTTGGGACGAACCAAAAACGGAACTTATTACGAAAGACTTAATTATGCGGTAGGTGAATCTCATGAACCCGGATCTACTTTTAAAGTGATGGCTTTTATGGCAGCACTTGAAGACAAGGTGATTGATACTGCCACGGTGGTCGATACTAAGAAGGGTTCGAAATTTTTCTATGGAAGAAAAATACACGATTCTAAAAGAGGTGGTTATGGAGAAATTTCAGCAGCAAAAGCACTGGAAGTTTCATCTAATATTGGCCTGGCGTCCTTAATTGATGATAATTATTCTGCCAATCCAAAGAAATTTATAGAACGTCTTAGGTCCTGGGATCTACACAAAACTATAGGTATTCCTATCAAAGGAGAAGGCAAGCCAATTATCCCGGAGCCGGGAGATGATATATGGAGCCGAAATGCATTACCGTCTATGGCCTATGGCTATAATTTACAGTTAACACCTTTGCAAACACTCACTTTTTATAATGCCATAGCAAATAATGGTGTGATGGTGAAGCCCCGGTTCATTAAAGAGATAAGAGCCTGGAACCGAATAGTAGAAACTTATAAGACCGAAGTTACCAACAGTAAAATAGCTTCGAAAGCGACCATAGATCAAATTCAGGAAATTTTAAAGAACGTTGTAAAGAGAGGTACAGGTAAGACCTTGTATTCTGAATATTTTTCCATGGCGGGGAAAACAGGGACAGCACGAACAGAGTATGGTACTGCAGGATGGGAAGAAGATAAAAAGTATATTTCTTCATTTGCCGGTTATTTTCCTGCCGAGAATCCAAAATTTTCCTGCATCGTGGTAATCCACAAACCAAGTACAAAGAAAGGATACTATGGAGCCGATGTAACCGGTCCGGTATTTAAGCGCATCGCACAAAAAATATTTACAGATTCTCCTTTGATAGCTGAAGTTGCCAATGTAGATGCTGAAGACCCTTCCGTTAAAAAAGATTTTGAAGACTATTATGCTAAAGCGCAAACTCATTTTGAAAAAATACCGAACGTAAAAGGAATGGCGGGGATGGATGCTGTTTCATTACTGGAAAACTTAGGATTGAAGGTAAAAGTAGTAGGAAATGGAACTGTTAAAGATCAATCCATTGAACCTGGTGAGCTACTTAAAGAAGGAACCCGAATTGTTTTGAATTTATTGTGAACTTATTAAAAGACATACTATACAAAGTAACTATCGAAAAAGTGATAGGAAATACTTCTGTAGCTATAACAAATTTAAAATTTGACTCTCGGAAAGTGAGTTTAAATGATGCTTTTGTAGCAATTAAGGGGGCAGTTTCAGATGGGCATGAATATATAAAAATGGCATGTGACAAAGGAGCAATAGCTATTATTTGTGAAACATTGCCGGAAATCATCATCAATGGGATTACTTATATACAGGTAGAAGATTCGCATAGAGCGCTGGCATTTATGGCTGCTAACTATTATGAGAATCCTTCCGAAGAAATAAAACTGGTAGGTGTTACCGGAACTAACGGAAAAACTACAGTTACTTCATTGTTGTATAATTTATTTAAGTCTGCAGGCTATGAAGCCGGGTTATTGTCTACCGTAAAAGTAATGGTAGGAGATACTCAATACGAAGCCACACATACTACTCCGGATTCTCTTACGATCAATAAATATTTACGGGAAATGGTAACAGCTGGAGTTGAGTTTTGTTTTATGGAGGTAAGCTCGCATGGAATTCATCAAAAACGTACGGAAGGGCTGAAATTTGCGGGAGGAATTTTCACCAATTTATCACATGACCATTTAGATTACCACAAAGACTTTGCAACATATCGGGATGTGAAAAAAGTATTTTTTGATCAATTGCCGAAGACAGCTTTTGCTTTAGTAAATATTGATGACAAGAATGGACAGGTCATGCTTCAAAACACAGCTGCCAAAAAATATACATATGCACTGAAATCTTTCGCAGATTATAAGGCACAGATCCTTGAAAATCAATTTACCGGTTTACTGCTTAAAATTAATAACAATGAGTTATGGGTAAAGCTTATAGGTAGTTTTAACGCTTATAACCTATTGGCAATTTATGCAACTGCAGAATTGTTTGGGCTTGAAATATTGGAAACCCTTCAACTAATGAGCACTTTGGAAAGTGTAGATGGAAGGTTTCAATATTTTGTTTCTGCTACAAATATCACTGCAATTGTAGATTATGCACATACTCCCGATGCTCTTAAAAATGTACTGGAAACAATCAATAGCATCCGTACGGGAAATGAGGAATTAATAACTGTAGTGGGGTGCGGAGGAGATCGTGATGTTAAAAAACGCCCAAAAATGGGAAACATAGCGGCAGCACTTAGTACAAAAGTGATTTTTACCAGTGACAATCCGCGAAATGAAGACCCTGAAGTCATCATTGAGCAGATTGAAGCAGGTGTATCGCCGGAACATTTTAAAAAGACCTTGTCCGTAACCAATAGAAAACAAGCCATAAAAACCGCCTGTCAAATTGCAGATGGAGGTGATATTATTCTGGTAGCCGGAAAAGGCCATGAAAATTATCAAGAAATTAATGGAAAACGGTTTGACTTTGATGACTTTAAAATTGTGAATCAATTTTTAAATACACTAAATAAATAGCATATGCTGTATTATTTATTTGAATATTTAGAAAAGACATATCAATTGCCGGGAGCAAGTCTCTTTCAGTTTATAACTTTTAGAGCTTCGTTGGCAGTGATACTGTCGCTCTTCATTGCAACTGTATACGGAAAAAAGATCATCAGGTTCTTACAAAAGAAACAGTTAGGAGAGACCATTCGGGATTTAGGTCTGGAAGGACAGAAAGAAAAAGCCGGAACGCCAACAATGGGAGGTGTTATTATTATTCTGGCGACTGTTATTCCGGTTCTGCTCTTCGCAAAGTTGGACAACATCTATGTGATTCTATTATTAGTAACCACAATTTGGATGGGGACGATTGGTTTTATCGACGACTACATAAAAAAGTTTAAAAACGATAAAGGAGGTTTAGCAGGCAGATATAAAGTCGTTGGGCAAGTAGGATTGGGGATTATTGTTGGAGCTACCATGTTTTTTCATCCTGATATTACGGTAAAACGAGAAAAATTAAATCCCGCGAACGGAACCGAGCTTATTACACAGAACTCTGCTAAAGAATTTTACCCCGAAGAGAAAACCCTTTTAACTACTATTCCTTTTGTAAAAGAAAATGAATTTAATTATGAAAGATTGATCTCTTGGGCCGGTGATGACTATAAAAAATATGCCTGGCTAATTTTCATCCCAATAGTGATATTTATAATTACGGCAGTTTCTAATGGTGCAAATCTCACAGATGGTATTGACGGCCTTGCTGCCGGAACTTCTGCAATAATAGCCATCACTTTAGCCATATTCGCTTGGGTATCCGGTAATGTGATCTTTTCAGATTACCTCAATATAATGTACATCCCAAATACAGGTGAGATGACCATTTTTATTACAGCTTTTACAGGAGCACTCATAGGATTTTTGTGGTACAATGCCTATCCTGCACAGGTGTTCATGGGAGATACAGGAAGTCTTACTATTGGAGGACTCATTGCTGTTATTGCTATAGCAATCAGAAAAGAATGGCTCATACCAATTCTATGTGGAATTTTCTTAATGGAAAACCTTTCAGTAGTGATGCAGGTAAGTTGGTTTAAGTATACCAAGAAGAAGTTTGGAGAGGGGCGTAGAATTTTTAGAATGTCACCGCTACACCATCATTATCAAATAAAAGGATTTCATGAAAGCAAGATAGTAACACGGTTTTGGATCGTGGGGATATTCCTCGCTATTCTAACCATTGTGACCTTAAAAATTAGATAAAGGTGGCAGGACAACTGGTCATATTAGGAGCTGGAGAAAGTGGAGTGGGAACGGCCATATTAGGAAAACAGAAGGGGTTTGAAGTGTTTGTTTCAGACTTCGGAAAAATAAAAGAAAAATACAAACAAGTTCTTATACATCATGAGATAGATTGGGAAGAAGCTGGTCATACCGAAGCGAAGATACTTACAGCAACTGTAGTAATGAAAAGCCCGGGAATTAGTGAAAAAGCACCTATTGTGCAACAGCTAAAAGCAACCGGTGTAAAGGTGATCTCTGAAATAGAATTCGCTTCTAAATATACTGAAGCAACTATTGTGGGAATTACCGGAAGCAATGGAAAGACCACCACAGCAACTCTTACCTATGAGTTACTTAAGCAAGGTGGATTGAATGTGGCCTTAGGTGGAAACATAGGGAAAAGTTTTGCTGAACAGATATCTGAAGCACCTTATGAGAACTATGTATTGGAACTTAGTAGTTTTCAGCTGGATGGGATAGAAACGTTTAGACCGTATATTTCGGTTTTAACAAATTTAAGTCCGGATCACCTGGATCGATACGATAACAAATATGAAAACTATATAGCTTCAAAATTCAGGATCGTAATGAATCAGACCAAAGACGATTTTTTTATTTATGACGCGGATGACATGGAAATTTCCAGATGGCTTCAACAACACCCTATCAAACCTCAATTACTGCCTTTTTCAGTAAAAAAAGAACTTAAAAAAGGAGCATATATAAAAGATAAAAACATAGTACTAACAATAGATAACACAAACCTCACCATGCCAATAGCAACACTAGGATTACAAGGACAACACAATTTAAAAAATGCAATGGCCGCTTCTACGGTAGCCACATTATTAAAAATTAGAAAATCGACCATTCGAGAATGCTTAGAGAATTTTCAAGGGGTGGAACATCGGCTAGAAAAAGTTCTAAAGATCAACAAGGTGATGTACATCAACGACTCGAAAGCCACCAATGTTAATGCAACGTTCTATGCCTTGGATAGTATGGAGTCATCCACAGTTTGGATTGTTGGTGGAGAAGATAAGGGCAACGACTATAGCGAATTGCTTCCACTGGTCAATGAAAAAGTAAAAGCTATTATTTGTCTGGGAGTTGATAACCAAAAAATAATTAATGCTTTTGGCAATGTGGTAGATATTATGGTAGAAACTCAATCGATGCAGGATGCTGTGCAAGTTGCATATAGATTGGCAGACCGTGGAGATAATGTGTTGCTGTCACCGGCTTGCGCAAGTTTCGACCTTTTTGAAAACTATGAAGACCGAGGCCGCCAATTTAAAGCTGCAGTGAGAAAATTATAAAAATGTAAATGATCAATGCGTAGTGTTTTTCAACATATAAAAGGAGACAAAGCAATCTGGGCAGTAGCCGGGTTGTTGGCGTTATTCTCTTTTTTACCTGTATACAGTGCCAGTAGTAATTTGGCATATTTGTATGGAGATGGAAGTACACTTCCCTTTTTGTTGAAACATTTTGCACACTTGTTACTAGGCTTTGCCATTTTGTACGGAGTTCATAAAATTCCCTATCACTATTTTAGAGGATTGTCCATTATTGCATTACCGGTCATTATTATTCTATTGTTGGTTACCTTAGCCGAAGGGACTACAATTGATGGTGCTAATGCGAGTCGCTGGATCCGTGTACCTTTTGTTGGCGTGACCTTTCAAACTTCAACTTTGGCAGCAGTAGTGTTGTTAACTTATGTAGCGAGATACCTCTCCAGAATCAAGGATAAAACAGTAACCTTTAAGGAAACCTTATTGCCGCTTTGGGTACCGGTCTTTCTGGTATTGGCTTTGATCTTACCTGCTAATTTCTCAACGACAGCGATCATTTTTGCAATGGTTATAATGGTAGTGTTTGTAGGAGGTTACCCATGGAAATACTTGATGGTTATATTAGGAGCCGGCCTTATAATGTTGACTCTTTTTGTGTTAACAGCAAAAGCATTTCCCGGTGTATTTCCCAACCGTGTAGATACATGGATGAGTCGTATTGAAAATTTTACCAATAATGAAGATACGGAGGCTGATTATCAAATTGAAAAAGCTAAAATTGCGATTGCTTCCGGTAGCGTAACAGGACTGGGCCCCGGGAAAAGTATTCAGAAAAACTTTTTACCACAATCTTCTTCAGATTTTATTTATGCAATTATTGTAGAAGAATTTGGATTGCTGGGAGCTTTAACCTTAATGTTCCTGTACTTATTTCTGTTGTTTCGTTTGATAATCGTAGCGCATAAATCAACTTCGGTATTTGGTAAATTACTGGTCATTGGGGTGGGACTCCCAATTGTATTTCAGGCACTCATAAATATGGCAGTAGCAGTGGAACTATTTCCGGTCACAGGGCAGACATTACCCTTAATTAGCAGTGGAGGAACCTCTATCTGGATGACGTGTTTAGCATTGGGAATGGTGTTAAGTGTAAGTGCTAAAAGAGAAGTGATAAAGAATGAAGATAAAGAAGAAAACCCATTAGATATTTTAAGTGAAGCCTTATAGATTTATCATATCAGGAGGAGGAACCGGAGGTCATATTTACCCGGCAGTAGCGATTGCAAATGAATTAAAACTTCGCTATCCCGATGCCAAATTTCTTTTTGTAGGGGCAAAAGACCGAATGGAAATGGAAAAAATCCCTCAAGCCGGATACAAGATCGAAGGCCTTTGGATTTCAGGATTGCAACGTAGTTTGAGTTTTAAAAATTTAATGTTTCCTTTTAAACTGGTTTCGAGTTTAATGCGTTCACGAAATATCATTAAAAAGTTTAAACCGGATGCCGCTATAGGTACAGGCGGATATGCAAGCGCCCCTTTATTAAAAGTTGCTTCAAATAAAGGTATTCCATGCTTGATTCAGGAACAAAATAGCCACGCAGGAATTACCAATAAATGGCTTGCTAACAAAGTGCAGAAGATCTGTGTGGCATATGAGAAGATGGAACGCTTTTTTCCATCTGCAAAAATAATATTAACGGGGAATCCCGTACGGCAGGACTTACTGGAAATAGCTTCAAAAAAAGGACAAGCACTTCAGTTCTTTAATTTAAAAGATAACAAAAAAACACTTTTGGTTTTAGGAGGAAGTCTTGGTGCCGAAAAGATCAATGAACTAATTAAAAGGTCCCTTCCGTTTTTTACTGAAAAAGAACTGCAAGTGATTTGGCAATGTGGAAAATATTATGAAGAAACCTATAGCAATATGGGAACTGATCTGGTACAGGTACACACCTTTTTAAACCGGATGGATCTTGCCTATGCAGCAGCGGATATTATCATTTCGAGGGCAGGCGCATTGTCCGTTTCAGAGTTATGTTTGGTGGGTAAACCTGTGATTTTTATTCCCTCGCCCAATGTGACCGAAGATCATCAAACAAAGAACGCTTTGGCAATTTCAGAAAAAAATGCAGCGTTATTAATCAAGGAGAGTGAACTGGAAGCAAAGTTTGAAACTGATTTTTCAGCATTATTAGCTTCTCAAGAACAGCAACAAACACTTTCAGAAAATATAAAAAAACTGGCGAAGCCTAACGCTACCAGAGACATTGTAATGGAGATCGAAAAGTTGTTGAAAGTAAGTTAATGGAACAAATAAAGAACATACAAACTTTTTATTTCATCGGTATTGGTGGAATAGGTATGAGTGCATTAGCGCGTTATTGTAAGCTATTAGGAAAAGATGTTTTTGGTTACGATAAGACGCCAAGTGAATTGACAGAAACCTTAAAAAACGAAGGAATTGAAGTTACTTATACAGATGCAGTTTCAGCATTACCTGAAGCTGTTCATGATAAAGAAAACTCATTAGTTGTTTATACTCCGGCAATTCCAAAGTCAAATACGATCTTGTCTTATTTCTTCTCTGAAAACTATGTAGTGGTAAAACGAGCCACTTTATTGGGTGAAGTTACAAAAAACACTACCTGTCTTGCTGTTGCGGGAACACATGGGAAGACAACTACTTCGGCAATTTTAGGCCACTTGCTGTCTGAATGTAATATGCCGGTTACTGCTTTCCTGGGGGGAATAGCAGAGAACTATAATTCCAATTTTATTAGCAAAGGTACCGAGATCACTGTAGTAGAAGCAGACGAGTTTGATCGTTCGTTTCTAACACTAAGTCCGGACATTGCCTGTGTAACCTCCATGGATGCTGACCATTTGGATATTTATGGCGATACGTCTACAATTGAAGATGCTTTCAGAAGTTTTTCAAAACTGCTTCCAAATAAAGAAAACTTACTTTTTAAAAAAGGATTGCCTTTGGAAGGGCAGACCGTTGCAGTGGAAGAAGTTGCAGATTTTGAAGCGCAAAACGTACGTATAGAAGACGGCAGTTATTTATTTGACTTAAAAACACCTCATGAAACTATAAAAGACCTTGTTTTTCATCTCCCTGGACATCATAACCTACATAATGCTGTAACTGCTTTGGGCATGGCTATTCTTTCCGGTATCCCAACACCCGACCTGCCCAAAGCTTTACAAACTTTTAAAGGTGTTCAAAGGCGATTTTCATACAGAATTAGACGAAATGACCTGATTTTGATCGATGATTATGCGCACCACCCCACCGAAATAAACGCATTATATCAAGCAGTGAGTGAAATGTACCCAAATGATGAGAAATTGATCGTTTTCCAACCCCATTTATTTAGTAGAACAAGGGACTTTGGAAAAGGGTTTGCTGAAAGCCTGTCTCGTTTTGATGAAGTGTTATTATTGGATATTTATCCCGCGAGAGAGGAACCTATTGAAGGAATCACTTCACAGTGGTTATTGGGCCAGGTCTCAGAAGACAAAAAGAAATTAGTTTCAAAAAGCGAATTAGCTGTTGCCATAAAAAATTCCGATTGTCGTATTAAATTGATAGTAGGAGCCGGAGACATTGGAGCAGAAGTACATACAATAACTAAATTTTTGGGTCATGAAGATTAATTGGGGATTCATAAAATTTTTAACACTAAGCGGGTTAATCGTGTTTCTTTTTGGCTTTACAAAAGAGCGAAATGAAAAACGAAAACTAACTAAGATCGAGGTCGAATTTTTAGATGAGAATGATCCGTTTATTACGTTGAATACGGTTAATAAATTGTTAATACAAAATAATGATAAGGTTACGAGCATCGATAAAGAAACTTTAGTTTTGAAAGAGATGGAGGATAGGCTCTTGAAAAATCCTATGATCCGCGATGCAGAAGTGTTTGTAACGGTTGACGGTATATTGGGCGCAAAAATAGAACAACGTAATCCTATCGCCAGGATTGCGGCTTCACCCAATTATTATCTTGATGACGACGGAAAAAAAATGCCTTTGTCATCAGTTTACTCAGCAAGAGTGCCTTTGATCACCGGAACATCGGCTGCCAATTTTAAAGAAGTAACGCCCCTACTTTTAAAAATTAATGAAGATGCTTTTATGAAAAGCAGTGTTGTGGGATTACATGTGGGAAGGGATGGTACTATAGATCTAAAATTGCGAAAACACGATTTTAGAATTCGGTTTGGGAAACCGGAAATGATAAATAAAAAGTTTCAAAATTTTAAAGCTTTTTACAAAAGAACAAAACAAGACAATACGCTTACAGGATACAGCTTGGTGAATTTACAATTTGACGATCAGGTAGTAGCCACAAAAAAATAAGGGAATGGAAAACGACAACATTGCTGTAGGATTAGATATTGGAACTACCAAAATTGTTGCCATGATCGGTAAAGAGAACGAATATGGCAAAATGGAAATTTTGGGTATTGGTAAATCCAAAAGTCTGGGAGTTCACCGGGGTGTGGTAAATAATATTACGCAAACCATCCAGTCTATCCAACAAGCGGTTCAGGATGCTGAAACGTCTTCGGGTTTAAAGATTAAAGATGTGGTGGTAGGTATTGCGGGACAACACATTAGAAGCCTTCAGCATAGTGATTATATTACCCGGAATAACAGTGATGAGGTGATAGATGAAGAAGATATTGACCGTTTATGTAATCAAGTTCATAAACTTGTAATGCTTCCGGGAGAAGAAATAATCCACGTGCTACCTCAGGATTTCAAGGTGGACGGGCAGGCAGAGATAAAAGAACCTATTGGAATGTATGGCGGAAGATTAGAGGCGAACTTCCATGTAGTGGTAGGACAGGTCTCTTCAATAAGAAATATTGGCAGATGTGTGAAAAGTGCCGGTTTGGAACTTTCCGGAATCACCCTGGAACCATTGGCTTCAGCGAATGCGGTTTTAAGTCAGGAAGAGAAGGAAGCAGGAGTTGCTTTGATAGATATAGGAGGAGGTACTACGGATTTGGCAATTTTTAAGGACGGCATCATCAGGCATACAGCAGTTATTCCGTTTGGAGGAAATGTAATAACCGAAGACATCAAGGAAGGATGTTCAATCATTGAAAAGCAGGCAGAATTATTGAAAATAAAATTTGGTTCAGCCTGGCCCGGAGAAAATAAGGATAATGAGATTGTATCTATTCCCGGATTACGTGGAAGAGAGCCCAAAGAAATCACTTTGAAAAACCTTTCAAAGATAATTCATGCACGGGTAGTCGAAATTGTTGAGCAGGTATATTTGGAGATTAAGAATTACGGCCACGAAGAACAAAAGAAAAAATTAATTGCCGGAATTGTATTAACCGGAGGTGGTGCGCAGTTGCAGCATTTAAAGCAATTAGTGGAATATATTACCGGGATGGATACTCGTATTGGGTATCCTAATGAACATTTAGCAGGAGATACCGATGCTGAAACAACCAGCCCTATGTATGCCACAGCAGTTGGTTTGGTGTTGAATAGTTTGCAAAGCAGAGCAAGTTTTTCAACCACAAAATCGTTCGCAGATATGGAAGCTTCTGAAGGAGAAAATGAAACTATTTCTGAAGTTGAAGATGAAACAGATGAAACACCAAAGGAGCGTAAACGCTTTTTTGATAAATGGGCTGAAAAGTTCAAAGAATTTTTAGATAACGCAGAATAGGCCTGAAGCGGGCTGACCCATAAATTTTGTAAAGAATTTGTGGCTAAAACATAGTAAAGAATAATTATAAAATCTCACAAAACTAATCATATGAGCAGCAACACAGAATTTGACAACATTTCTTTCGATCTGCCAAAAAATCAATCCAACGTGATCAAGGTCATAGGCGTTGGAGGGGGAGGTAGCAATGCTATTAACCACATGTTCAGCCAGGGAATAAAAGGGGTTGACTTTGTTATATGCAATACCGATGCCCAGGCTTTGGAAAATAGTCCGGTACCTATTAAGATCCAATTAGGAGTTTCCCTTACCGAAGGACTGGGAGCAGGTGCAAACCCAAAAATTGGAGAACAATCTGCGGTAGAAAGTTTTGAAGAAATTAAATCCATGCTGTCTACCAATACCAAAATGATATTTATTACGGCAGGTATGGGTGGCGGTACAGGTACGGGAGCAGCACCTATCATTGCAAAAATGGCCAAAGAGATGGATATCCTAACGGTGGGTATTGTGACCATTCCGTTTCAGTTTGAAGGAAAAATACGCAATGACCAGGCGCATATAGGAGTTGAAAACCTGCGCCAGAATGTAGATTCTTTGGTTGTCATTAACAATAATAAACTACGTGAAGTATATGGTAATCTTGGCTTTAAAGCCGGATTTTCTAAAGCAGACGAAGTTCTGGCAACTGCTGCGCGTGGAATTGCAGAAGTAATTACACATCACTACACGCAAAATATTGATTTACGCGATGCCAAAACGGTATTGTCCAATAGTGGAACTGCGATCATGGGAAGTGCAAATGCATCAGGAGCCCATAGGGCGCAGGAAGCTATTAGTAAAGCTTTGGACTCACCATTGTTAAACGATAATAAAATTCGGGGTGCAAAGAATGTATTGCTGTTAATTGTTTCGGGTAGTGAAGAGATCACCATCGATGAAATAGGAGAAATTAGTGATTACATTCAGGATGAAGCAGGACATAGTGCTAATATCATCATGGGTGTGGGAGAAGATGAAACGTTGGAAGGAGCTATTTCGATCACTGTTATTGCAACCGGATTCAATGCGGAGCAGCAGCATGAAATTGTGAATACCGAATCCAAGAAGATTATCCATACTCTGGAAGAAGAACAACGTGCGGAGCAAATTTTAACTACAGAGCCTACAGCAACACCGGTAGAACTACCTGTACAGGAAATAGAAGATGCCACCAAAGAAGAAGCTGAAGGGCCAGTTATACGGCACAATTTGTTTGAAGACGAAGAGCAACCACCGCAAATGAAATTACCATTTGAAGGATATGTTGAAACTTCACAACTAATCAAAAATATGGATGTTTCATTTGAAGAGATAGACATTCATCATTTGGCCGAATTTGAACAAGTCTTCATTAATGAGATTGATGTAAATGATTTTGTTGTTGTAAAACCTCAAGCTGAAGCTAAAGAGGAGACGTTTGTTATTTCTGAAGCAGAGGAAGTAGAGGGAAAAGAGATAGAAGCAGATTCTGAGGCACTTTCAGAAAGCGAGGAACAAATACTGATGTTTGACCTGCCAGTAGTTCATGATACTTCAGAAGAAAAAGTACAGCAGAAGAAAGTTGAAGAAGCGCCAGAAATACTGACTTCTAATATTGAAGAGATCGAAGTTAAAGATCATATTGAAGTAGTTCCTATTACAGAAGTCTCTGGTGAAGGAGTGAAACGCTACAGTTTGGATGACTATCAGGAAATGGAAACAATGTTGAACGAAGCAAAACCTACTACAACCGAAAAGGAAGTTACTGATGAGGAAATAGTTTTTGAGAAAAAGACTATTGATGCTCCGGAAGCTCCTGAGAAAGATGCAAGCGAACCTGCAGATCCTTTGAACTCACCCATATCAAAAATTTTACGTGATCGGTCAGAAGAACGTAAAAAGAAAATGAAAGAGTTTAATTATAAATTCAGGAACAGTGCTTCAAAAATAGATGATATTGAAAAACAGCCTGCTTATAAACGTATGGGAATTGACTTGGATGACACTACAGAAGATGAAACTAATATTTCACGTACTTCTGTAAATACAGACGATGATGATATTGAACTGCGTTCCAACAACTCTTTTTTACACGATAATGTAGATTAAATCCTAACTGTAACACTTTTTTAATCCGGATGCTTTTCTGAAAGGCATTCGGATTTTTTTTACGCGATAACCTCTTTTTCAATTATAGTATATTGCCTATCTTCGCAATCTATTTTAAAAATTGAGTTATGAGCTTACAAAAGCTGGTCATGGATGCCATGAAAGTGGCGATGAAAGAAAAGAATGCTGTAGCATTACAATCTTTACGTGCGGTAAAATCGGCAATTCTATTGGCTCAAACCGAGAGTGGGGCCAAAGAAGAATTAGCAGAGGCTGAAGAAATAAAGCTATTGCAAAAGTTGGTAAAACAACGAAAGGATAGTGCCGCTATTTTCAATCAACAGGGACGTAGTGACCTGGCAGAACCTGAATTGGCAGAAGCGGCTGTGATAGAACAATTTTTACCGGAACAATTAGGCGAAGAGGAAGTGGCAAAAGTGGTTGACGAAATTATTGCTCAGACCGGAGCTTCTTCTATGAAAGATATGGGAAAGGTCATGGGAATGGCAAATAGCAAATTAGCCGGAAAAGCAGATGGGAAGACCATATCGACAATAGTGAAACAGAGACTGTCAAGTTAGATGATATAGATCTCTGTTTTCGCAGAGATTTGAGGCCGCGTGGCGCAACTGAATAGCGCATCAGATTTCGGCTCTGAGGGTTGGGGGTTTGAATCCCTCCGCGGTCACTACAAGCACAAACCCTGCAATAAAATTGCAGGGTTTGTTGTTTTCAAAAAATCCTGAAGTCTCACTTCGTTTTTTTTGAAAACAACAAATAGTATTGTTGGGCAATGCGGGTTTGTATTTGCAAAGGGAGTGCAGTTGGGATCGATGACAAATATTCCTTCAAAGAAAAAAGAGTTCCTTTTTGAACTTTGTAAAAGGTTATTTCATATTAAAAGAACATTATTTAAGAAAGAAGCGTAGGGTAATTGAGAATTGAACTGTTCTACAACATTAAGCAATTTATTTATATGAAAAATTTCAACACTATTTATTACGTTTTTTTAGCATTATTAGTTTCTTCAATCACGATTGCACAACCGGCAGCTCAGGAATCAACTACAGTAGAATACATTTCGGGTAGAACAGTCAATTTAATGGACGACCCCAACGATTATACAGGGTCACCGTATTATAATAAAGACTTTTTAAAAGGGAGTATTTTAATGAACGGTAAAACTATTGTCTTTAATCAAGAGCTAAGATATAATGTAAGTAAAGAAGAGTTCGAAATTAAGGATCCAACTAATAAGCAAAGTAAAATTGTAAAGACATTGATCAGAAGTAAGGATTTTGAAATAAAAATTGGAGACCTCACTTTTGAATATATCTCTTCTTCAAAGAATAGTCTTAGAGGATATTTCATTACTTTGTTTAAGGGTGAAAATTATTCCTTGTTCAAGAAAATAACTAAAAAGTACATACCATCTCAAAAAGCGGTCAATTCGATGGGTAAAGATATTGAAGCCATGTACCGCGAAAAGGAAGTTCTATATCTTGTGAATGATAATGATGTATTTACAGAATTGTCATCATCTAAAAGCAAGAAAATAAAAGCCTTTGGAGCTTTGAACAAAGAGGTGAAAAATTATACCAAAGAAAATAAATTGAACCTCAATAAGGAGAAGGACCTGATACAGCTGGTTTCTCATGTAGACTCTTTGTAATTAGGTCAGGAGATCTACTGCAGGACATTTACCCCAATAAGGAGCAGTGGTGCCCTACAGACAGATTTCCCTTGACAGCTGAGGAATCCTATCCCATTCTTCGCTCAACTTTTATCGAGGAGTACATTACCCTTTTCTTTTATTGTGAAATTTTGGATTCTTTTGTTTTTAGGCTATGCAGTTAGATTAGCCTGCCAAGTCTTCTTTTATTTTCCTGCGGACTGTCATTTCATTTGCTTTGTTTTCGGATGCGAGTCTAATGAGGTAATTAAAGATTATGGTGTTCTTGGTTTTTCCAAATTTTACCAATCGTACCACCTGTTTGGTAATGGTTATTTTATTTTTTAACGCCATAATGACAATGTCCTTTGTATATCCATAAGGAAGATATTCATCCAGCAGGGTTATTGCAGATAAAGCTTCTTCTTCGGTAAGGTTGTAATTGGTTTGAAAGGCCTTTAATCGTTTATTATAGGAATGACTATCCTTTTGCTTCTGTTTTTTGTTTAAATTTGTTTCCAAGTATTACATATTTTATTGTATACAAATATATTGACTTATAAGTCATAATTACAAATAAAATTGTCATATAAGTATTATTTATATTGATTCTAATATGGGTTTTGGAAAGAAACTAAAATTATATCTTAGGGAAAATCGGTTGAAGCAATTGGAATTTGCTGAATCTATCGGCGTAAACCCATCTCAATTAAATAAAGTTCTAAACGAAGATAGATCCCCTTCTTATGAAATGCTGAGGAATGTAGCATTATATTTTCCGAAGCTGGACCTTAATTGGTTGTTACGAGAGACAGTTACAGAAGTTTCTGAGGATCCGGGGGATTATGTTAGAGGATCAACATCAAGGGTATTGGTTGATGAGATAGAAGAAAAGATCCAATTGTTAAAAGCAACATTGCCTAAAGAATGAAGCATAAAAACATTGAATATTAACACGATAACTATTGAGGTGTAAAACCTCTTCTGTCACTTTTACAAAACCTGTAATTTTTATTGCAGGTTTTTTAATTCAGAAAACAAAAGAATAGAAGAAACAGAGTTGGAGATATATTTTTCCGGAGTTTCCTGGAAGTGCTATATTATAAATATCTTTCTTTAATAATATTGAAATGTCTCAATTCATGGCCTGCTAAATGGTAAGCCAGGGCCCTGACAGTTCGGTTGTTGATATTGCCTACTGCCATTCCGCTCCTCATCAAGGCTTCCTCAGGAAGGTTTTCAAAAAGAGCTATCGTTGCATTTCTAACGGCTTCATATTCACTAAAAATACTGTCCAGACTTCTTTCATTTGCTTTAGAATAAAAAGCATAATCATCTTGTTCAAACCCGTGTAAAGGGCTAGCATCATTACGCGCATACCGAAGTGCCCTGTACGAAAAAATACGTTCGTCATCAATGTTGTGAACCAATATCTCCTTAATGGTCCATTTTCCTTTATCATATCTATAATATAATTTTTCTTCAGGCAGACTGTAAACAAATTCTTTTATGTCTTTCAGGTTCTGCTTTAAATGTTCGAGTATTTTTCCATCATCTTCCAACAGGTCCATATAAATGTGTGAATATGGAGGGTATTCATCTGGTTTGGGTTTTCCTATATATCTCATATTACTTTTCATTGAAGTTCAGTGACCATTCCTTTGCCCATGTCCCAAGTGGTAATAGTAACTCAAAGAGTTCTTTTCCTTGTTCGGTAAGCGTATAACCATTTAGTGTCCGCTCAATTAAACATGCTGCAGTTAGTTCTTTTAATCTTTTATTCAGGCTGGTAGGGGAAATAGTTTCACAGTACTCCTGTAATTTTCTAAAGGTACTGGGGCCGTTATTCAAGTGCCAGATAATTCCCATAGCCCAACTTCTGCCCAGCAGATCGAAGAGCGCCATTATGGGTTGGCCTGATTTTGAGCCTCTTACGGGTTTTCCCGGTATAGGTTGTGACATAATTTTAAATTTACTACATTTTATGTAGCAAAGCTATAAATTGTGTAGCACCTTGCCAAAGAAAAATAAATAAAATCCTTCTGGAAAAATTTGGATAGATAGTATTGTCTTTAATCTATAATGTGTGATCCAAAGATTTTATCTGATTTATATCATTTTTAATGGAAGATCTCACGTCTATCTTTGGTAGTATATGTTGAAGGATACTTTATGGAAGGATCACCACTTATACTAAGAAAAGTAAAGGCATTCTTTATTGAAATGGGGGATATGTCTTTTTTCGCCATTCGTTTTTTTAAAGAAGTCTTTACGAGGCCTTTTGAATTTAAAGAATTACTGCGGCAGTGTTTTAACATGGGCAACAGATCCTTATTACTGGTAGGTGTTACCGGCTTTATTCTGGGATTGGTGTTTACCTTACAATCCCGTCCCACTTTAATGGAATTTGGCGCAGAATCCTGGATGCCTTCCATGGTAAGTATTTCGATAGTAAGAGAGATAGGGCCGGTGATCATTGCCCTTATCTGTGCAGGAAGGATAGGATCGGGGATAGGTGCAGAACTGGGTTCCATGCGTGTAACCGAACAAATTGACGCTATGGAAGTTTCAGGGACCAATCCATTTAAATATCTAGTGGTTACTCGTATCGTCGCTACTACCTTAATGCTTCCTTTACTTATTGTATTTGGAGATACCATTGCATTGGTGGGTTCGGCTATCGTTGAAAATTTAAAAGGAGAAGTTTCTTATCAATTATATTTTAATCAGGTGTTTGACGCTTTAGAGTATAGCGATATCATTCCTGCAACAGTAAAATCCTTCTTTTTTGGTTTCGTTATCGGACTTGTAGGTTGTTACAAAGGATACCATTGTAAAAAAGGAACCGTTGGTGTTGGGGAAGCATCCAACGCTGCCGTTGTATATACTTCCATGTTGTTATTTATAATTGATTTTATAGCTGTTTTTGTAACCGATATATTTTTTGAAGTATAATGAATTCTGAAAAAGAAATAAGACCTGTTCTGGAGTTAAAAGAGCTTAAAAAAAGTTTTGGTGAAAATCATGTACTCAGAGGTTTCAACCTGCAATTGTTTGAAGGTGAAAATCTGGTCGTGATGGGAAAATCGGGTTCGGGAAAATCGGTAATGATAAAATGCCTGGTAGGTTTAATGCAGGCCGACAGCGGAAGCATCCGCATTAAGGAGCAGGATATTACGGTGCTGGGACAGAATGAATTAGATATATTGCGTACCGAAATAGGTTTCTTATTTCAGGGGAGTGCCTTGTACGATTCTATGACGGTTCGTGAGAATCTGGAATTTCCCTTGCGGAGACATAAAGTAAAACTGAAGATAAAAGAAAGCAATGAAACTTTGGTACAAGAAGCCTTAGAGAATGTAGGCTTGGCAGATGCTATCGATCTGATGCCGGCAGAACTTTCAGGCGGAATGAAAAGAAGAGTGGCTCTTGCCAGAGCACTTATTCTAAAACCAAAGATCATTTTGTATGATGAACCAACAACAGGCCTTGATCCTATTACATCCAAAGAAATCATTCAGCTAATGAGGAGCATTCAGAAAAAATACGGAACCTCGTCTCTTATTATTACACACGATGTAGATTGTGCCCGGGTAATATCAAACCGAATTATTTTACTGGTCGATGGGATCAATTACATAGAAGGGACCTATCAGGAATTGATACAATCTGAAGATCCAAAAGTAAAAGCCTTTTTTAAACATTAATGTTATGCAACAATCCACATCACAAAAAATAAGATTAGGAGTCTTTGTTATCTTGGGAACAGCCCTTCTTGTTTCTGCTCTCTATTTTATAGGCAACAGGCAAAACCTTTTTGGGAAAAACATAAAGTTGAATGCGCAATTTACAAATGTGAATGGATTGCAGCTTGGAAATAATGTCCGTTATTCAGGAATCAACGTAGGAACAGTTAGTGGTATTGAAATGATTGGCGAATCAGAAATAATTGTTGAAATGGTCATCGAAGAAAAGATCGGAACCCGCATTAAAAAAAATGCTGTAGCTACCATTGGGTCAGATGGCCTGGTGGGTAGCATGATCGTTAATATTCTTCCGCAAGAAGGCGATTTTTTGCCCATTGTTTCAGGAGATACTATTAGTTCGTACAGTAAAATAGGCACGGATGATATACTAACAACTCTTAATGTTACCAATGAGAATGCTGCCTTATTGACTTCGGACCTGCTAAGAATCACTACTCAGGTACTTGAAGGAAAGGGGACGTTGGGAATGCTTATTAATGACTCAGTTATGGCACAAGACCTGAAACAAAGTATTTTTCAGCTAAAGAGAACGAGTACAGGTGCTTCAAAAGCCATAGGAGAGCTCAATGAGATCATTTCTGCTGTGAACTACAATGAAAGTGTAGCCGGCGTATTGTTGAGTGATAGTATTTCGGGCCAAAAAATGAAAACTATTATTGATAATTTGGAAAGATCCAGTGATCAAATAGGGACTGTTACTAAGAGCTTAGATGATTATTTAAAAGAGATCAAAAGTGGAAAGGGTGCATTGAACTATTTAACAACGGATACAATCTTTGTTAAGAATCTGGATACAACGATGATCAATATTAAGGAGTCAACATACCGATTAAATGAAAATATGGAAGCCCTGAAACATAACTTCTTATTTAGAGGGTATTTCAGAAAATTGGAAAGAGAGAAACAAAAGCGGGAAAAAGATTCTATGAAGAATTTATGAGAATAACATACCTTGTTCCAAGACATTTTTTTGCTTTTTTAAAGCAATGATGGCAGCATTATATCCTATATTAAAAATAGTATCGATGTGATTCATGCTAAAAGTTCCATAATCTACCAGCTTGTTTGGTACGATCAACAGGTCACAATCCTTGAATTTTGAAAGAGCTTCACGGATCATTCCTATTTGATACGCCCTGTTGGCAACCTGATATGAATGTTTTAACTGTTCGATCTTTATTTTTTTAAGAGGATTGACGTATACGCCAATAATTTTGTCACAATCTTTTTTTAAAAGATCTGTTGGAAAATCATTGATTAGACCTCCGTCGATATAATGAGTATTTTCAATTTCTACAGGAGTGAATACTCCCGGGAAAGAAGCTGATGCCAGTATGGGTTTAATTAATTGACCTTCGTGAAAAATCGTTAACCTTCCATCTAAGACATTGGTTGCGGTGATGAAGAGATGTTTCTTTAAAGCGCTAAAATCATCTTCCGGAAAAAATTCTTTAAGGTCGTCATAAAACTTAGTGGTATCTATAAACCCCGGTTTGTTATAGGCGTATCTTTTTATATGAAATATGGGGATATCTTTAAAAAATGTAAGTATTTCCTGCCATGAATAGCCTCCAGCGTACAATGCACCGACTACAGCACCAGAACTTGTTCCTGAAATATGTGTTGGAAAAATGCCGTGCTCTTCCAGCGCTTTTATAACTCCAATGTGAGCAACGCCCCTTATACCACCACCCGATAAAGTAAGACCGATATTCATTGTAAATAAGCTAGGAATAATGAAGGATTAATTTACCGGATTGTTATAAAATGGAAAATGATAATTGTCAGCTATTTCATTTTTTTGAAAAGTAATTACCGTATAATTCTTCCATCTCCCATTTCAATGATCCTATCTGTTTTATTGGCAAAATCTTTATCGTGAGTAACTACCAGAAATGATAATCCTTGTTCATCACTCAATTGTTTGAAGATATTAAAAACATTTTCTGCATTGTAGCTATCCAGATTTCCTGTTGGTTCGTCCCCCATTATTATTGAGGGCTCATTAATTAATGATCTGGCAATGGCGACACGCTGTTTTTCGCCTCCTGAAATACGAGCAGCTCTTTTTTTTGCAAGCTGATCAATTCCCAGGATACGAAGTTTTTCAATGGCATCATGTTCAATTTCCTGAAGCGATTTTTCAGCCAATTTCTTTGCCGGAAGCATTACATTTTCCAACACTGAAAATTCTGAAAGTAAATAATGAAACTGAAATACAAAACCAATGTGTTTGTTTCTTATGTATGATAATTTGTCCCGGTCTTGCCCGGTGATCAATTCATTATTTAAATACAACCCACCTTCATAGTCGGTGTCCATAGTGGATAAGATATATAGCAAAGTAGACTTTCCACAGCCCGATTTCCCCATGATAGAGACAAATTCTCCCTGTTGTACTTTAAAATTAATGTCTTTAAGTACATGAAAAAGAACAGGTTCTTTAAAGTATTTGTTAATATTTTTTGCTTCGAGAACTGTTTTCATATTTTTTGTTATTGTCCTCTAATAATACGAATCGGGTCAATTTTTTTTGCTTTAAGTGATGGCAAATAACCAGCCAAAAATGTTGAAACCATTGCAAACATAATTCCTATAAGGTAGAACCATGGGTTATAATTTATAGGGTAGGTGGTTATAGTTGGTAATGCCTCGGTTTCAAAAGGAATTCTATCTATGGCAGATGATAGTGCATATCCGATGACCAACCCCAAAATCCCTCCTACAATACCTATGATAATTGCCTGACTCATAAAGATCATTTGCACGTCTTTTCCGGAAAATCCGGTGGCTTTTAAAATTGCTATATCATTCATCTTTTCGTAGATGAGCATATTTAAAATGTTGTAGATGCCAAAACCAGCAACTATTAACAATGTTATGGAAACAGCATATGTAATGAGATTTCTAATGGTGGTTCCTGTTTCAAACTGGGCATTGGCGGTATTAATATCTATGGCTTTCAGCTTAAACTGTTGTTCAATTTTTTGCGATAGAGGAAGTGCATTATCTATGTCATATAATTTCAAATTAATATCTGTAATATAATTTTCGGCTTCGCCAAGAATACGTTGTACTGTCTTGATATTGGCAAAACTTTGAATATTGTCCAGATCTGCAATTCCGCTTTGGTAGATTCCCACGATCTTAAGTGGGAATATATCTCCTTTTATAGTACTTATTTGTACTCTGTCACCTATGTGTAGCGACATCTTTTTGGCAACTCCTGCACCTAACAAGATTCCATTATCGTTATTTTGAAGTGCTTGCGGAGTTCCTTCAACTATATAATCTTTAAAATTGAAGAATTCTACCTCCTTTAAAATGTCAATTCCTGTTAAATTACCACCCAATTCTATGGAGCCGGCGATATAAAAAATTTGTGCTTTTATTTGTGGAATAGCACCGCGCACCGTTTCATCTTCATTTAAATACTTTATGATTGGAAGTGCATTGTGAATTCTTTTCTGACTTTGTTTTGGTTTGACAGATTGAACAATATTGATAGAGTTTTCAAATTCTTTATATAGATCGACAGGTTGCTCTTTTGACGGTTCAATCTCATTGAAAATATGTACGTGAGGTGTTTGGTTTAGGATAAGATCATCCAACATGCCATTTAGCCCTGTCATGAATCCCACCAGAGTAATATAAGACCCAATACCAAAGGTAACTCCTAAAGCTGCAATAGAAGTTTGTTTGATTTTAGTAAGCAAATGTGTTTTTGCTATGCTTAATATGACTTTCCAGTTGATCATTCTTCAGGCTTATAAATCCAGGTTTCTTTGGTAATTCCCGAAAGTACTTCTACTGTATCCATACTTTGAAGGCCAATGACGATCTCAATGATACCTTCGTCAGTCCGAATTTTGGTATCATCAATTAAATATTGTTTCGGAATTGTAAGTGCTTCATTTTTAGTTTGGACGACAATATTTGCTTCACCTGATAATCCCGGATATAAAATTTCCGGGCTTTTATAAAAAAGAGCTTCTACTTTGAAAGTTTGATTTCTTTCATCTTTTTTTGGATAAATCTTACTTACATTGGCTGTAAAAATTTGGCCATTGTAAGCATCCAGATGAATAACAACTTCTTGCCCCACCTTAATTTTTACAATATCCACTTCATCTACAAGCATTTCAACTATAAAAACATTTGCGCTTCCTACAGAAGCTAAAGGTTCTATAGTATTGACGACCTCTCCCGGGTTTTTTAATAATGCATATACTTTGCCATTGATCTTACTGTTAACAGTAAAATCTTTTGTAGTAATTATTGAGGTTTTATAATTATTTTCAGCTTGTTGTAATTGAGTCTGCAACTCGTTTTTGGTTAGCGTGTATTTACTTTCTAAGAGGTTTAATGTATTTAAAGAAAGCTCGTAAGTAAGTTTTTTGGTATCATATGCTACTTCAGACCCAATTTGTTGCTCCCAAAGACTTTTTTGTCGAAAATAATTAATGGAATCGTTTATTGATTTAAGCTTTGCCGCATTGATCTCCTCTTTAATATTTCCCAGAATGGTTGCACTTCCTGCATAGTTTTTTTGTGCAAGCTCATATGCAAGCCTTGCGTTTTCTGCATTTAGTTTTGGGTTGCTGTTAATAATTTGTAATAATGGCTCTTCCTTAGAAACTAGATCACCTTCTTCCACAAGATTTTTATCCAAAATACCATTTACACCAGCGAATGCTTGATACAAACTATCTGGTTGTATAGTTACTGAAGAATAGACAGATTCTGTAATAGAAGTAATATTAGGCTGTATTTTTTCTTCATTATTGTTACAAGAAACTAAAATGAAAAAAAGAAACACAAAAATGATAATCTTATACATCGTTTTTCTTTTGATTCAAATTTCTGCTAAAATCGAATCTCGTTTAATGATAAATATCATATTTATAGAAGCTTAACACCTTTAAATTTGAGAGGTAAATCCTAAAAACATTTATAGAATGGACATCTCTATTTTTTTAGCTAAGTTCTGGGGCTGGTACTTACTGATCTTTTTTTTCATATTAAGTTATAACCCAAATCGCATCAAACAAATTTTTGAAGATTTAAAAGATCAAAAATTTGTGATACTGGCAGCTTTTATGGCTATTATCATAGGATTACTCAACATTCTTTTTCATAATGTCTGGGAATCAGATTGGAGGCTCATTATAACGCTCATTGGCTGGATGGCATTAGGTGAGGGGTTGATGTTGTTTACATTCCCCAAACTAATAACCAAGTGGCTTGAGTTTATCAATATAAAACTGGTACAAGTTATTTATGTTCTTTTGTTTTTAGTAGGAGTCTTCTTGCTGAATATTGGTTATCAGGTAGTTCCTTACTAAAATAGAAAGCTGGCAGCTATTTAATAACTGCCAGCCACTAAAAAACAACTAATATAAGCTGGAATTAATCTAATTCCAGTTCTTTTTTAGCGAGGTAGAAATCTACCTTCTCATAAGTAGTATTTTCTATTATGTCCTCCATTTCGGTTAAAGTTTTAGGAGGAGGTACAATTACTTTATTTCCTTTTTTCCAATTTAGAGGTAATGCCACCTTATGCTTATCTGAGGTTTGCAGTGCTTCTAAAGCTCTAAGGATTTCATCCATATTACGCCCAACATTTAGCGGGTAATACATGATCAACCTGATTTTTAAAAAAGGATCTATAAAAAACACAGCTCTTACGGCTGTAGTTTCACTTTCATTAGGTTGCAACATACCATATAATTTGGCAACCTTCATATCTATATCCGCTATGATGGGAAAGTCCAGATATACATTGGTCTTTTCTTTTACATTATTTACCCAGGCCAAATGTGAATGTATACTATCAATACTCAAGCCCATTAGCTTTGTATTAAGTATTTCAAACTCATTTTTTCTTTCAGCAAAACCACTTAACTCGGTAGTGCATACAGGTGTAAAGTCTGCCGGATGTGAAAACAGAACAACCCACTTTCCATTGGCAAATTCAGAAAAATTTAGTTTACCATGTGTAGTGACTGCAGTAAAGTCCGGAGCATCATCGCCAATTCTCGGCATTATATTCATCTCATTATCTATAGTTTCCATAACTTTTGTTTTATTGTTTATTTCTCAGCAAAACTAACTGTAATTCTATTCTTTTTCAGCAACTTATGTTACATAAAGAACATATTTTGATTAGGCTGGAAAGTACTATTTAAAGATTAAATGTAAAATGAGATTTATCATATTTTGAGATCTTTCTGAAAGCTGATGATTATCATTTTTATCTGCGTAATTCTTCAATACTTTAGGTGTTTGCTAAACTCTTATTATGAAAACACTTAAGATGACTACAAGGCTTTTAGTTGCTATATTATTCACTACAACTATGTTTTCCCAGGAGAAATGGTCTGCAGAATTCAGACCCGGAATTAATTTTCCAACCAAAGCTATAGACGGTTCAGACCTAACAGCTGGATTTGGCTTTGAAGTGAAGGTATCTTATTATGTGATGCCACACCTTTCTGCTTATGCAGGTTGGAGTTGGAATCAATTCAACATAAAAGAAATATCTCCAAATGACCCTAAAATTGATGTTCAGGAAGCAGGTTACACTTTTGGTGCCGAGCTTAAACTACCAATAAGTGAACCTCCAATATCCTATTTCTTAAATGTCGGAGCTGTTTATAATCATATAGAGTTAGAAAATAACGCCAATAGCACAGTTTTAGACACAGATCACGGTTTTGGCTGGCAATTGGGAGGAGGTATATCCTATGAGTTTGTAGATAATTGGAATTTACGCCCGGAAGTTCGTTACAGATATCTTTCAACGGATATAGAAATAGAAAATATTAATAAAAAGATATCACTTAGCTATATTGGTTTTGGGGTTGGACTATCTGTCAGGTTCTAGATATTACAAAAATGAAATACCTATTTGTCCTTTTACTATTATTTCATGGATCGATCCATTTGATGGGTTTTGTAAAAGCGTTTAAAATAACCCAGATAAGCCAGCTTACAAAGAATATTACAAAACCTTTGGGGTTGGTTTGGTTGTTTGCAACACTTCTATTTCTGGTTACTATTCTTCTGTTTCTTTTAAAAGTGGAAAAATGGCCTTTGCTTGCAGTAATTTCGGTGATTATTTCGCAAGTATTGATAACGCTGTTTTGGCAAGATGCAAAATATGGAACTTTTGCAAATATAATTATCTTAGTAGTTGCAATACAGGCCTTTGCAGATCATAGATTTACTAAAATAATCCAAGAAGAATCCAGTGAATTGTTGCACCAGATAAGAATTGAAGATTTTGAAACTTTAGAAATGGAAGATATTTCCGGTTTACCAATAATAATTCAGAAATGGATGCTATATTCAAATGTAGTTGGCAATAATAAAGTGGTTTCGGCCCGGTTGAAACAAAAAGGAGAAATGAGAACCAAGCCGGAAAGTACATGGATGTCTTTTACCGCACAACAGTATTTTGATATTAATGCTCCTTCCTTTGTTTGGAGTACTACTGTCAGTTCTAATCTGTTGTTTAAATTAAAAGGGCGTGATAAATTTAAAGGTGGAGAAGGAGAAATGCTTATTAAATTGGCTTCGGTAATTCCAGTGGCTGATGAAAAACCAAATGAAAAGGTAAATTCGGGAACTATGCTTCGGTTTTTAGGTGAGATGTGTTGGTTTCCCTCAGCGGCATTAAATGAATATGTAGTTTGGGAACAACTGGATGCAACTTCAGCAAAGGCAACACTAACGATAAACGATAAAAGTGTTTCGGGAGTTTATACTTTTTCTGAAGGAGGAAAATTTATTGCTTTTGAAGCAGATCGTTACTATGGAGGAGGTGAAGATGCAAAGCTCGAAAAATGGTACATTGAGGCTAAAGGATTTAAAGAATTTGAAAATTTTAATTTACCATATAAATGTAATGTTACCTGGAAGTTGGCAGAAGGAGATTTTAACTGGCTAAAGGTAGAAATAACGGATTTGAAGTATAACACAATTGAATTATACAAATAACACTAATGCTTAAAGAACTTAGGGAAAACTACGGAGATCTTTTTGAAGAGGAATTACTTCAGGAAATAAACCATGTTGGTATTTTTAAAAATGTTGCTGAAGGCTATAAATTCATAGAAATTGGGGATTACGTGAGGTCTGTACCTTTATTAATTTCTGGCGCCATAAAAATATTAAGAGAAGATAATGATGGTGATGAATTACTGCTTTATTTTCTGGAACGCGGAGATACTTGTGCCATGACAATGACTTGTTGCATGGGACAAACTAAAAGTGAGATAAGAGCTGTTGCAGAATTAGATACCGAACTTATAATGATCCCGGTGCAAAAAATGGAAGAATGGACCGGGAAATACAAGAGTTGGAGAAACTTTGTTTTTGAAAGCTATCACAATCGTTTTAATGAATTGTTGGAGATCATAGACAGTATCGCTTTTTTAAATATGGACGAACGACTGTTAAAATACCTTCGCGATAAAGTAAATGTTACAAAAAGTACAACCGTTCATAGCACACATCAGGAAATCGCATACGAGCTTCACACTTCGAGAGTTGTGATTTCGCGATTATTGAAAAGACTTGAACTACTAGGAAAAATAGAGCTTCACAGAAATAATATCAAAATTATTTCTCTATAATTCTTTTTTTGTAACATTAGTTACATCTTTATAGTATCTTGCCAAATATTTTTGTCAAAGAAAAAGCAAACAATAGATAGTGGAAATAACAGAAGTATTAGGGTACGTTGCAGCCTTGATAATAGGTGTCATTTTAGGACTTATAGGCGGTGGAGGTTCCATATTAACTGTACCAATCTTTGTATATCTTTTATATATTAATCCTGTAACGGCAACTGCATATTCACTATTTGTTGTAGGTGTTTCTGCCTTGGTAGGTGCCTTTCAGAATATGAAAAAAGGGCTGGTAGATTTTAAAACAGCCATTGTATTTTCAATTCCTGCTTTCATCGCAGTATATGCTACCAGAAAATTTATTGTTCCTGCAATTCCAGAAGAATTATTTTTTATAGGAGATAATTTGGTTACAAAGAACGTTGGGATTATGGTGTTTTTTGGTATCATTATGCTCTTAGCTTCTTTATCCATGATCTGGTCAAAATCTAAGGACCCTGAAGAAACAGTTGCTGTAACGTACAACTATCCATTAATTATTATAGAAGGATTGGGTGTGGGCTTACTTACCGGTATTGTTGGTGCGGGAGGAGGCTTTTTAATCATTCCTGCTTTGGTTCTCCTGGCAAAACTACCTATCAAAAAAGCTATTGCTACCTCTTTGCTTATTATAGCAATTAAATCTTTAATTGGATTTATTGGTGACATAGAGAATATGGATATTGACTGGGCTTTCCTTCTAAGTTTTTCTTCCTTATCGGTAGCGGGTATTTTTATAGGTGTTTGGTTAAACAAATTTATCAATGGGAAAAAGCTGAAAAAAGGCTTTGGATGGTTTGTTTTAGTTATGGGTATCTACATTATTATTAGAGAATTCACAAAATAAAATTAATGTAACTAAAGTTACTGAAAACTTCTTGAGACTGTTGTATTTTTGTTCTCATAATTGATCATAATAGATTTGATATGAAGATAGAACAAATATATACCGGTTGCTTAGCTCACGCGGCATATTATATTGAAAATAATGGAGAAGCAGCAATTTTCGATCCTCTTAGAGAAGTACAGCCTTATATAGACCGTGCCCAAAAGGACAATGCAAAGATCAAATATGTTTTTGAAACTCATTTTCATGCAGACTTTGTAAGTGGCCACTTGGACCTTCAAAAAAAGACAGGTGCAAAAATTGTATTTGGCCCTACTGCAAAGCCTGGTTATGATGCCATTATAGCCAAAGACAACCAGTTATTTGAAGTTGGTAACTATAAAATAAAAGCGATCCATACACCCGGCCATACAATGGAGAGTACTACATACCTTCTAATAGATGAAAATGGTGAAGAGCATGGCATTATTACCGGAGATACCTTATTTATAGGCGATGTGGGAAGACCGGATTTGGCACAGCATGTTATATCTGAACTTACAGAAGAAAAACTGGCCGGACATTTGTACGATTCTCTTAGAAATAAGATAATGCCTTTGAGCGACGACCTGATTGTATATCCAAATCACGGGGCAGGATCTGCTTGTGGGAAAATGATGAGTAAAGAAACAACAGATACCTTAGGGCATCAGAAAAAAGTAAATTATGCTTTGAGACCTGACATGACCAAAGAAGAATTCATTACAGAACTATTAACTGGCCTTACCCCACCCCCCGGATATTTTCCTCAAAATGTTTTGTTGAATATAAAAGGGTATGAAAGTTTAGATACTATCTTGGAAAGAGGAGGGAAACCTTTGTCACCGGAAGCTTTTGAAATAGTAGCTAACGAAACTCAGGCGTTAATGCTCGATACCCGGGACCCTGAAGATTTTGCAAAAGGATATATCCCAAATTCCATCAATATTGGACTCAATGGCAATTTTGCCATGTGGGTTGGAGAAATGATCCCGGATGTAAAACAAGAAATACTATTAATTACCTATCCGGGCAAAGAAGAAGAAGCAATGACGCGTTTATCCAGAGTTGGATATGACCATACCATAGGATATTTAAAGGACGGTTATGAGTCCTGGAAAAATTCAGGAAAAGATACTGAAACTATAAAAAGAATTACTGCTGAGGATTTTGAAAAAGAATACAAACTAAATAATTCGTTGGTATTTGATATACGAAAGAAGAGCGAATTTGATTCGGAACATGTTATAGGGGCAGTAAATATTCCTTTAAATGAAATAAATACACATTTGGCTCAGTTTCCAAAGAACACGTCATTTATACTACATTGTTTAGGTGGTTACAGGAGTATGATAGCGGCATCCATTCTGAAACAAAGAGGCTGGAATACTGTTACAGATGTTATTGGAGGCTTCAGAGATATTTCCAAAACAGAGGTGCCAAGGTCTGAATATGTTTGCCCAACAACAATGCTATAAAAAATATAAAATTAAACTCTGGCAGGTTAAAGGTTTACCTGAGAGTTGTTTTGGTTGATTAGATTGAGGAAGCAGTCTGTTAACAGACTGCTTCCTTTTAAAAAACGATGAAAAAAATAATTGTAATTATGTCCTTTTTAAGTTCACTTTTTAGCGCTACAGCTCAGAATTCAGAAAATATTAAAATATTAAACACAGCTAATTTTAAAGAAGCCATTAGTATCGGTAAAGTACAATTAGTTGATGTTCGTACTCCTAATGAATACAAATCTGGCCACATAAAAAAAGCCATTAACATAGACTTTTTTCAGCAATCAATTTTTCGCGAAAAAGTTAGTAAACTTGACAGAGGTCAACCTGTTTATTTATATTGTCGTTCCGGCGCCAGGAGCAGGAAAGCTGCCGGAAAACTTATAGATATGGGCTTTACAATGATATATGACCTGAAAGGTGGCTATATGGCCTGGAAATAAATTAAAAATCTAAGATGATGGAAAAAATACTAGTGATTGTGATGGCCGGTTTGCTGACTTTAAGTTGTACTAATCAGGAAAAAATGGAAACTCCAGGTGAAATGGACCTTGCCTCTAAAGTTGAATATGGGGACAAAATTGTAAATAAAGTGGTTTTTGAAAGTGAAAACTATAAGATGATACTGTTTGCTATAAAGAAAGACCAGATATTAGAACCGCATTCAGCCCCAATGGATGCTCCTTTGGTAATTTTGGAGGGTAGTGCTAAGATTACAATAGGTAGTAATGAATACTTTGTTACCAAAGGTGACATGATAAACCTTCCAAAGGATATAGATCATGGAGTATATCCGGAAACCGATATCAAGTTTTTATTACTGAAATAAGTATTTTCTATGAAAAATATACTCATATTGGGCATTGCTTTGATATCATTTGGATGTAATGATGTTCCGGAAAGTAGTTATGAAATGATTTCCGGGAATTCTGAAAGTGCTAGTTATATAAATGAACAGGAACATCCCGGAAAGAGATTAATGGAATCTAAATGTAATGCCTGTTATGACCCTTCGGCATCTATGGAGAATAGACTGGCACCTCCAATGATCGCAATAAAAAGGCATTATATAACTGAAGGTACTACAAAGAAAGAATTTATTAAAGATATGCTGGACTGGATCAAGGAACCTTCCGAGGAAAAGTCTAAAATGCCGGGTGCGGTAAAACGTTTTGGAGTAATGTCTTTTCAGAAGTTTTCGGAGGAAGATATTATCAAAATTTCAGAATATATCTTTGAAAATGATATAGAGCAACCAGAATGGTTTGAGGCTCATTTTAGACAAGGACGAGGCAAAAGAAAGGGCTAAAGTTTAGACCCGAAAGACAGATCTCCCGCATCTCCTAATCCGGGGATGATATATCCTTTACTATTTAGGTCATCATCTATTGCGGCAATCCATAGGTGCGTATCTTCAGGAAAAATACTATTTACATGATCAACCCCTTTTTTTGAACCAATTACTGAAACAATATGGATCTGTCCGGGTTCGCCATGATCTTTAAAAGCTTTTAAAACATTCTCCAGTGTTTTTCCAGTAGCCAGCATTGGGTCTGTCAATATTAAAGTTTTATTATCAATACCCGGAGAGGCCAAGTAGTTTACAATAACATCAAAATCATCATTACCTTCCGGATGGTGTCTATAAGCAGAAATAAAGGCATTTTCGGCTTTGTCAAAATAGTTTAGGAGCCCTTGATGTAGTGGCAACCCAGCTCTCAAGACAGAACACAGAACAAGTTCATTTTTAGGAGATGAAATACTTTTAGTTCCTAAAGGAGTTTCTATTTCTCTTGGTTGATACTGTAAGGTCTTACTTAACTCATAACTTAAAATTTCTCCAATGCGTTGAATATTCTTTCTAAAACGCATCATGTCTTTTTGTATATCAACATCTCGCAACTCTGCTATAAATTGATTTAAAACAGAATCTTCTTCTTCAAAATTGTGAATGACCATAACTGCTAAATTTATCCTAAAATTACGTTTTTATAATATTAGTTGGCAGGATATTTTCCATATAATTATTATGTTGCACATTATTGTATTTTCAGAATAAAAAATGAGATACTTTCGCTAGTTGCAAATGACATATATCATTTTTTTTGTGAGAATTCCCCAGTAAGTTTGATAAAGTAAAATAAAGAGTTATGAATATAGAAATCCAATATGTAAAAATGCCAACGAGTGAGACCATGTCTGTTTATGTGACAGAAAAGCTTGAAAAGATGGCAAAAAAATACGACTGGTTAGTTAGGGCACAGGTGTTTTTTAAATTTGAAAAGGACCCTGCTGGAAAAGGAAAGATTTGTGAAATTGAATTAAGTGCACCGGGCCCAAGATTGTTTGCTACTTCAAAAGAAAAGAATTTTGAAATGGCAGTAAAAGAAACAATTTCCGACCTAGACAAACAATTAAAAAAGCGTAAAGCAAATTTCACTTCACATTAAAAACCAAAACATGAAAAAGATATTAGTACCTATTGACTTTTCAGAACATTCTGAATATGCTTTAAAAGCAGCTGCAATCATTGCAAAAAAGCAAAACGCCGAAATCATAGCCCTGCATATGATGGGCCTATCTGAAGCAGTCATTAATAAAAATGAATCCAAAGAAGCTTTTGAAGCTATGTATTATTTAAAATTGGCAGAAAAGAGATTCGAAGAATTCCTGGACAAAGAGTACCTGGAAGGAATTAAAGTAACAGATTCTGTTTATAACTATAAGCACTTCAATGAGATTAATGAAGTAGCCAAAGATCGGGGAGCAGACCTTATAGTAATGGGATCTCACGGAAGTAGTGGTTTAAGTGAAGTTTTTGTAGGTTCTAATACAGAGAAAGTTGTAAGGACTTCAGAAATTCCGGTACTGGTCATTAAGAACCCAATTAATGGTTTCAGTTTTAAAAATATTGTGTTTGCCTGCGATTTTGAAATAGAAAGCATTCCGTCATATCAAAAAGCAAAGAAGCTGTTTGATATTTTCGATGCAGATGTTCACTTATTGTATGTAAACCTTCCAAATGAAAAATTTAGAAGTACTGGACAAATAGAAGAAAAGGTTCGTGAGTTTATTCATAAAGCAGATTCCGGAAGTATGGATAGCTTAGAAAAAGTAGTATATGTATCCGATTATTCAGTTGAAGACGGGGTCTTCACTTATAGCAATAAGATAAATGCAGATGCAATAGCGATCTCTACGCATGGTCGCCGTGGATTAGCACATTTCTTCTTCGGAAGTGTAGGGGAAGACCTCGCAAATCATTCGGATATACCGGTGCTTACTTTCAAAATATAATGAATACAGTTTAAAGAGTAAAGGTTGATAAGAATAAAAAGGGTTTCATATTTTGAAACCCTTTTTATTTTATGAAAGTGTGTTAAGTGCTATATCTATCATGGCTCTAAAAGTACTTTCTCTTTCATCTGCAGATGTTTCCTTTTTTGTAACCAAAGAATCAGAAATAGTTAAAATAGCTAAGGCTTTTACATTAAATTTTGCGGCTATTGTATATAATCCGGCAGCTTCCATTTCAACACAAAGCACACCAAATTTCGCCCATTTTTTATATGATTCCGAATCATCTCCGTAAAATTCGTCTGCAGAAAGTACATTCCCTGCTTTAATTGGGATGTTTTGCTGCTGCGCATATTGAGCAGCCTTCATAAATAATTCAAAATTTGCAGTAGGAGAATAATCGGCATTAATGAATCTGGTATTATTAATTCCTGAGGTAGAAGAAGCCGCCATAGCAATTACGATATCTCTCAATTTTACATCTGCTTGGTAGGAACCGGCAGTACCCACCCGGATCAGGTTTTTTACTCCATAATTGTTTATCAATTCATGACAATAGATCAATGCAGATGGAATTCCCATCCCGGTTCCCTGCACCGAAATTGGCTTTCCATTAAAGGTGCCGGTGTAGCCTAACATTCCACGAACATCATTATAACAAAAAGGGTTTTCTAAAAAGGTTTCTGCAATCCATTTGGCACGCATAGGGTCACCGGGTAATAAAATAGACTCTGCAATTTCTCCTTTCTTTGCTTCTATGTGTATACTCATGCCAGCTGTTTTTATTATGTAGAAGTAACTATAGTTATTCCGGATGAGGTTCCAATTCTGCTTACCCCCAGATCAATATACTGTTGCGCGGTTGCAGTATCTTTAATACCTCCTGAAGCTTTTACTTTTAATTGGTCTCCAACTTCCTCCAACATTAATTTTACATCTTCAAAAGTAGCACCACCAGTACCAAAACCTGTAGATGTTTTTACATAATCTGCACCGGATTTCGCTGCAATATGGCAGGCAATACGTTTTTCTTCATCTGTGAGATAACACGTTTCAATAATTACTTTTAGGATTTTGTCGCCTGTAATATCTTTGATAGCAGAAATTTCTTCGCGAACACTTTTGTAAAGATTATGTTTTAAAAAACCAATATTGATAACCATATCAATTTCATTTGCACCATCTTTTATGCATCTTTTTGCTTCGGACCGCTTAGCTTTGGAAGAAGAAGCACCTAATGGAAAGCCTATAGTAGCAACTATTTTTACTTTAGAATTAAGCAACTCATTACTTGCCAGAAAAACGTAACAACTATTAACACACACACTATAAAATTTGTGCTTTTTAGCTTCATCACAAAGTTTAACAATATCTGCGGGTGTTGCAGTAGGTTTTAATAAGGTATGGTCTATATAGTTGTTCAAGTCCATTAATTGTATGAGTTAATAATAGCACTAAAATTACTTTTCATGTTTAAGTTAAGTTTTTATAACCTAAGATGCTAATTTGTAAAAGAACTTTAACCCGTTAATGGATTCAAATTATATTTCTTTAATACTGGAAGCAACATTTCTAAAGGTATCTTAATAGAATATGTTCCTGTGTATGATGGACATATAACACAATCATCAAAATAATATTCTACCATAGTGTCATCCACTACAAAATTGTTCTTGTATTCAAAAAAATCATCTGCCGATATTTCCCAACAATCGTAAAACAACTCTCCTGAGGAAATTTTTTCTGAAAGTAATTCATTTAAAATAGTTCTTAATTCCTCTTCGGAACCTTCAATAAAAAAGTCTTCATAGTTCATAAAAACAGATCTGTTAAGATCGAAGTTGAGACAATCAAAAGTATAAGAGGGATGCATTGCTCCGGAATAGTAATTTTCTTTATAGAACAGCACACTTATAAGCTGCTCATTGACATTGTAGATCTTATAATCTACTTTTCTTTTTTCTCTGTAGCTATTTGTTCTTAAGGTGTCACAGTACAATTCTTTATCTTCTAAGATCTGAGCTTCTACCCCTTTAACATCTATATAATACTTATGAAGATATTCATTAAAATTACTATAAGAAGGTTTTATTACTTCATTCAGATAGGGATATTTAAAGTCCAGAACGTACAGGTCTTCTTCTTTAAAAAAGGATTTTGAGATTACCAGGTCCTGTAATTCTATTCTTTCATCTTCCTTTTTAATGAGTTCTTCCCTTTTTATGGTAATAGTTTGCTGTTTTTTTAATTCAATATCTTTTTCTGAAACGATCAAACTATCTTCAACAATTTCTAAGGAGTCATTGGTAATCTTTTCGACAGATTTTTTATCTGTATCACTTTTGCAGCCTACAAGGGCTATAAATAATAAAATGATAAAATTTTTTTCTATAATTTTCATAGGAAAAGGGTTTACTGATCTAATAATAGTTTAAGCTTTGTGAGCATTATTAATTCCGATTTGTTTTTGCCGGCAAAAGCACTGGCAATTGTATTAGCAGTTTTCCAGATAAGCTCTTTTTTTTTAGCTCCAAACAATTTTTCGTGCTCTTTTTTAAAATCTTTGAATTCTTCAAAACACGCATCGGCTTTAAGTTCTTTATAGTCTGACCAGCCAAACACAATTTCAATTTGAAATGCAGCATCTGAATGGAATTCATCTTCATAAGCATCAAGCTTTGTCCAATGGGATTTTACAATTTGCAATAGGACCTCGTATTCTTTCTCATGTACAGTTTTATCAGCAGCAGCAATCGCATAGAATAGTTTTCCTATTTTTTGATAAAATATTATTTCGGGTTTTTGCGACATGTTCATAGTTGCATTTCTTTAAAAAGACTTTATAAAAGTAGAAAACTTCAATACCTTATTTTATGATAAAAATCAGTTCGGTAAACTATTATTAATTACTATTTTTGAGGACATGAATGTTTTTGAAGAAAAACAAGGAAATATTTTTAAATTACTTTCTGAAGCGATCTCAGAAGGCATTATTATTGTTAATGATAAGCAAGTGATTGTAGCGTCTAACGGAGCAGCCAATGAAATGTTTGGTTATAAAAATGATGAACTATTAGGGAAACAGCTCAATCTTCTGATTCCACAGGAATACCATAAAAAGCATGAAGGGCATTTTGAAGAGTTTATCGATCACAGTGGAGTAAGGCAAATGGGCCATGGACGGGATATCTTTGGTTTGCGAAAAGATGGAGTTGTCTTTCCGGTAGAGGCCGGGTTAAATCCTTTCATGATCTATAAAACCCAATACGTGATGGCGTTGGTTAGTGATATAACCGTTAGAAAGAATCAGGAAAGGGAAATCAGGGAATTTAATGAGAGCTTGGAACAGAAGATCGAAAAACGTACCAAAGAACTCCACAGTACTATCCTGGAATTAAAAGAAGAAGTGATAAAGCGTAAAGAAGCAGAAAATAAAATAAAGGAATCATTGCAGAAAGAACGGGAGCTTAATGAACTTAAAACTAAATTTCTTTCTTTAGTTTCTCATGAATTTAAAACACCTTTAAGCGGAATTCTAACCTCAGTTACATTAGCAGGAAAATATACTCAAACAGAACAACAGGATAAAAGAGAAAAACATCTTAAAACCATTCAAAGTAAAGTTAAGTATTTGAACAATATCTTAAATGATTTTCTATCTATTGAGCGTATTGAGTCTGGTAAGGCAACCTATAAGTTTAGTACATTTCCACTTAGTAAAGTTATAAATGAAGTTATTTATGACGCTAATATGCTACTTAAAGACGGTCAGAAAATTAATTACCCTCAGGATATAGATGATATAATAGTTAATTTTGATGAAAAGATTTTAGAACTTATTCTTACCAATCTAATTAACAATGCAATTAAATACTCTCCGGAAAATAGCACTATAGATGTAAGTGTTACATCAAAAGGAGATAAACTTTCCATTAGTTTACAAGATGAAGGAATGGGTATCCCTAAAAAAGAACAAAAATTTATCTTCAATCGATATTTCAGGGCAGAAAATGCACTGTTGGACCAAGGAACGGGTATTGGTCTCAATATCGTAAAAAGTCATTTGGAAAATGTGGGCGGGACAATTACCTTTACAAGTGAAGAAAACAAAGGGAGTACTTTTACAGTCGAATTTCCTCTCATTTAGAACCACAAATTATCATGAAAACTGTCCTTATAATTGAAGACGATACTGCCCTACGTGAAAACACCGCTGAATTACTGGAGCTTAATAATTATAAGGTGATTACTGCTCCTAACGGAAAATTGGGAATTGAAAAGGCAAAAAAAGAAAAACCGAATATTATAGTATGTGATATTATGATGCCTGTAGTAGATGGATATGGTGTTTTAGAATCACTTGCTGATGATCCTTCTGTAAACCAGATTCCTTTTATATTCCTTTCAGCAAAAACAGAACATAAAGAGATTCGTAAGGGAATGGATCTCGGTGCTGATGATTACCTTACCAAGCCTTTTGAAGAAGAAGAATTATTGAGTGCTCTTGAAAGTCGTTTAGCTAAAGCCAGTATTCTATCAAGAATTATGATGGATCAACCTCAAATCCCAATAAGTGAGGAAGATGGAAATAGCTTGAGAAATCTAAACGAGCTTAAAAACTTTTTTGATGATAATGGCATCATTTCTACTTATAAAAAAGGAGAAACTATTTATAAGATCGGAGATCATTCTAATAATATTTTTCTTATTCTTAAAGGAGTTGTAAAAAGCCATAAAATGGATGAGAGCGGTAAAGAATTAACTACTGCACTGCATAAAGAAGATGATTTTTTAGGTTTTACTTCTTTTGAAGAAAACATTCCTTACCAGGAATCCTCCACAGCTGTAGGAGATGTCGAGCTGGCAGCAATTTCGAAAATGGAATTAAAAGAAGTACTTGGGAAAAGTAATAACGTATCTCTGGAACTAATGAATGTTTTAACCGACAACCTCTCTGAAGTTAAAGAGCAGCTTCTGCAAATGGCATATAGTTCGGTACGTAAAAAAACAGCTCAGACCATACTTCAATTTGCAGAAATACTCAATAAAAAGCCAGAGGATACCATTAAAATTTCTCGTAATGATCTCGCAAGTGTTGCCGGTATTGCTACAGAAAGCTTAATAAGAACTCTTTCCGGCTTTAAGAAAGAAGGACTTATTGATATAGAAGGCCGCAACATAAAAATCCTCGACCTGCAAAGGCTTCAATTAATAGATTAAGCAAGTTTTTTTAAAAACTGACTATTGTCATTCTTTAGAAAAGATCATCAGGATACATTTGTTTAATACAATGTATTGAAATGAAGAGGATTTTAATCCCAACAGATTTTTCTGATAATGCCGAAAATGCCATTAAATATGCAGTGTCTTTTTTTAAAGATACTGTGGCAACTTTCTATTTATTACATGTTTCATTAGTAGATGAGCTAAATGAACAGGAATGCTTTTATAAATTTTCGGATACAGCACTAAATGAAAAAGTTGTATATGACCCTTCCGAAAAATTACAAACCGAGTTAAAAAAAATTAAAACCTTTTCTAAAAATAAAGATCATAGCTTTTATACTATTCATGAGTATATACAATTTATCGAGGCAATAAGAAATCATGTGATCGAGAAGGAGATCGATTATATAGTTATGGGTACAAAAGGCGCATCGCAATATAATAATGCCACAATAGGTAGTCATACAAGTGATGTGATAACCAAGGTAAAATGCCCGATTTTTGTTATTCCTGAAAATGCAGCATACAGACCTCTGAAAAATATAGTGTTTCCTACAGATTTCAATATTTTTTATAAAAACAAAATATTAAATACCCTTTCCGAAATACTCAAAATTGAAAAAACGGTTTTAAGTATTCTATACATTTCAAAAAAAATTCACGATCTAAGCCCTCTTCAAAAAAAGAATAGAGCTTTTTTGCAGGAACATTTGGAGGATAAACCACACAACTTCTATTATATTACAGATGAAAATATTGACAGCGCTGTAGAGAGTTTTTCAAAAAAGAATCAGGTAGATATGATAGCTATGGTTGCAAAAAACCTCAATTTTTTCCAGCGAATATTATTCAAACCTACAGTTGAAAAAATAAGTTACCATACCAAAATTCCCTTTTTGGTATTGCATGAATAATTATTTCCATTATAGTACCTCAACAATGTAACTATCTTAAAAACCAATGGCTAGCTGACAATTATCATATTTTTTTTCACTTAGAAATAATAGTTTTGAATACAACCAAAAGAAAGCAAAGTGATGAGAAAAGTACTAATTCCAACAGATTTTTCTGAAAATGCAATGAATGCTATTAAATATGCCATGGAGCTTTTTAAGTATCAGCGAAGTGAGTTTATTATTATGCATGCTTTTGCAGATGAGGTTTATGAAAACAATATAGAAATGTCTCGTGCTTTGTTTGAAGAGTATAAAGAAAAAGTAAGAAGAAGATCAGACGGAGAATTGCAAAAAGTACTGGATGAAATGTTGAAGATTTCCCCAAACCCCAGACATGATTATAGTTTTTTGTCTGTTTTTGGTAGCCTGGTCGATGAAGCCAACGATATTGTCGATAAACAAAATATTGATGTCCTAGTCATGGGGACAAGAGGGAAAACAGATGACAGGGATATCACTTTTGGTAGTAATGCATTACAGGTGATTAAATATGTAAAATGCCCTGTATTGGCTATTCCGTCAAAATATAATGACGTGCATCCGCAAGAGATACTTTTTCCAACAGATTATCAATTGCCGTATCAACGTAGAGAGTTAAAACTTTTGAGCACTATCGCCAAAAATTTTGTTGCTAAAATCAATTTTTTATATGTGTCTAAGTTCGAAAACATCTCCTTCAGGCAACAGGATAACAAATCTTTATTAGAATGTTATATGGTTGAAAATAAAACAACTTTTTTAAATATATCGGGAAAAGACATTGCAGCGGCAATCAATGATTCTATTGAAAAAAACAAAATTGACATGTTGGTTATGATAAATTCAAGACACTCCTATCTGGAAAATGTTTTGTACGTGTCAACGATTCAAAAAATAGGGCTGCACATTCAAATACCATTTTTGGTACTTCAAAATTTACCTCGCTATTAATTTTAAAATAATACCTCATGAAAAAGATATTAGTACCTACGGATTTTTCAGAGAATGCATACAATGCCATTCAATATGGAATGAAGCTTTTTGAAAAGGAAGAATGTAAATTTTATTTGTTAAATACCTTTACTCCGGCTGCTTACAATGTTGGAGCAATGGCAGATAGCTATTCTGCATTACGACTACAGGAAATTGTTAGGACCAATTCAGAAGAAAGCCTGGATAAGATCGAAGCATCGCTCAAAAAAGAGTTCAACAATCCAAAGCACAGCTTTGAAAAAATAGCCAGCTTTAACTTGTTAGTGATGGAAATAATTGATTTGGTGGAAACACAGGGAATCGATCTTATTATTATGGGAACAAAAGGAGCTACCGGTGCCAAAGAAGTTTTTTTAGGTACACATACTACATTTACAATTAAAAAGGCAAAATGTCCTGTAATAGCAGTTCCCTCCGGATTTAGTTATGAAGCACCCAAGGAAATTCTGTTCCCTACAGATTATCATTTGGATAAAAACAATAAATACCTTTCGCTTATCAAGGAAATATGTGACGGTCATATTTCCAGGTTAAATATTCTTAATGCGTATTATGGTGAACCGTTGAGCAAAGACCAAATTGAAATGAAAGACTTTTTGGATATATATTTTAAAGGGAACGCCCACCTATTTCATATAGCTGAAAATACAGATGTATTAGGAGCTATTGAAAAATTTCAGGTAAAGAAAAAGATCAACCTTTTAATAATGATCCACAACAAGCATTCATTCTTTGAGAACATGCTCTTTAAACCTGTAATCAATCAAGTGGCGTATCATACCAATATTCCTTTTTTGGTAATTCCTTCCAAAGAACGAATCCAATCATAAATCCAAAATTATAATGAGAAAAATAATAGTTCCATCAGATTTTTCAGAGAACGCTTACAAAGCTCTAAAGTATGCTACATTCTTATATAGTGCTGAACCCTGCACTTTTTATATTTTGCATTCTTTTGAAAGACAGGTTTCCGGGTTGACAAGCAGAGTTGACGTTGGAAAGTCTGAAAAAATAGTTGCTGATTTAAATACCCAATCTCAAAAAGAAGGAGATGCATTGATTAAGAAAATTACGGCAGATACCAAAACATTGGGACATACCTATTCTTTGGTAATAACTTCGCAACGATTGCCTAATGCCTTAAATAGATTGATAAAAAAGGAGGGTGCAGAACTAATTGTTATGGGTACAAAAGGTAAAACTGCTGCCGAAGAAGTCATTCTAGGCAATACTACAATACAAATCCTAAAAAAATTAAAGAATAGCCCATTACTTATTATTCCCGAAGAAGTTAATTATACCAAGCTCGATAAGATTGCATATCCAACAAGTCTTAAACACACGGTGAAAGATCAGGAACTAGATTTTTTATTGTCTGTGGCAAACCGTAATCATGCACAAATTGAGATTATCCATTTTGGCACTAAGAATGAATTAAATGATGTTCAATTAAAGCATTTACAACAGATTGAGCGCAAATTTGAAGGAGTTAATACAGAGGTTCATTTTATAGAAGAAAAGGGTTCTAAATCTAAAATGATCAACCAATTTGTAAAACAGCACGAGATCAACTTATTGGCAATGATCTATTATAGATACAACATCATTCAGAGAATATTTAGAGAATCCGTAGTGAAAAAAATAGGGAAATATACCTCGGTTCCATATTTAGTGATCCCCCATAATAATTGATTTTTATCGTGGTAGTCGTTGTTTACCAAAGCTATATTTGAAATAAATAAAATACGATGTAGACATGAAAAAGAAAATTTTAATACCTACGGACTTTTCCAAAAATGCCTGGAGTGCTTTAAGCTATGCGATTGAGCTCTATAAAGATGAAGATTGTAATTTCTACTTGCTTAATGTATACTCGGTGAGTAGTTATGTCACAGACAATATGATGGTGCCAGAGCCCGGTGAGATGATGTACGAAGCTTCGAAAAAAGCTTCTCAGGAGGGATTGGATAAACTATTGAAAAAGCTATCATTTAGGGATGAATATTCCAGACATACATACGAAACAATTTCTGCATTTGGGTCACTTATTGAAACCATTAAAGAGATAGTCGCAAAAAAGGATATCGAATTAATTGTTATGGGAACCAAAGGAGCTACCAATGCAATAGATATTGTATTTGGCAGCAATACGGTTTCAGTAATGGAAAAAGTACGGAACTGCCCTGTTTTAGCTATTCCTCCGGATGTTATTTACCTGGAACCCAGAGAAATTGTGTTTCCCACTAGTTTTAAAACACATTACAAACGAAGAGAACTGAATTATTTGGTTGAGATCTCCAAAATTACAAATGCCCCCATTCGTATCCTTCATGTTTCAGAAACAGAAGAGTTATCCCAAGACCAACTTGATAATAAGCAACTGCTTCAAGAAATCTTTGATGGTTCAGAGTTTAGTTTTCACACTCTTCGAAACACAGACGTACAAACCGGGCTGGATTGTTTTGTACAGAGCAGGGATATAGATATGATAGCTTTTATCAACAAAAAGCACAATTTTTTTGCAAGTATATTTTCTCGTCCCATGGTAAAAACATTAGGTGAGCATTCCAAAGTTCCGGTATTGGCATTGCATGACTTCAGAAATTAATTTTCAGATATGAAAAAGCGAGAAGATCAAGAAGTTGAAATTATAAAATCATCAGGGCATAAAACCAATTTTTCTATTGAAAAACTGAAAAATTCCTTACACCGTAGTGGAGCAGAAGCCTCTGTTGTGCAAAATATTGTAGATATAGTCCGAGATGAACTATATCAAGGGATCTCTACTAAAGAGATTTACAATCGTGCTTTTGCATTGCTAAAAAAGAAGAAACGGGTTTATGCATCAAAATACAAATTAAAAAAGGCGATCTATGAATTGGGTCCTACAGGTTTTCCATTTGAAAAATTTGTAGGAGCAATTTTATACTATTCAGGATATGAAATAAAAATAGGGCAATTCCTAAATGGCAAATGTGTTTCACATGAAGTAGATGTTATTGCATATAAGAATGGGCAATATATCGTTGCAGAATGCAAATTTCATAACGAAGAAGGTAGAAATTGTGATGTTAAAGTCCCTTTATATATCCATTCCCGGTACCGGGACATCCTCAACCACTATGAAAAATCAAAAACCAAGGAAGAAATTCCCAATCAAGGCTGGGTGGTAACAAATACACGCTTTACTGCAGATGCATTGCAATATGGTAATTGCTCCGGACTGTTTTTGTTAAGTTGGGATTATCCGCAAAATAATGGACTCAAGGAAAGAATAGACCGGTTAGGCCTATATCCAATCACTGTATCTACTTTGCTTACACAACGGGAAAAACAGTTTTTATTAAGCCGCGATGTTGTATTATGCAGAGAACTGATCAATGATGTTTTTTATTTAGACCATTTAGGCATTTCAGAAAAACGGAAGAAGAATATTCTGGACGAGATCAACATGCTGTGTCAAAGTTCAAACCATACACATGCGAAAAACTAAGATTCATTTTCTGGGAGCTTCGGGAACGGTAACAGGTTCTAAATTTTTATTGGAAACACCTGAGCAGAATATCTTGATTGATTGTGGAATGTTTCAAGGCCTGAAGGAACTTCGGGAGCGCAATTGGGAAGATTTTCCTTTTGATGCTTCAGCAATTAGTACCATATTACTTACACATGGTCATTTGGATCACACAGGCTATTTACCTCGCCTTGTACAACAGGGTTTTCGCGGAAAAATAATTGGAACTGCACCTACTTTAGCGATTACTGAAATAATTTTAATGGATAGTGCTAAAATTCATGAAGAAGAAGCTGAAAAAGCAAATAAGGAAGGCTATTCAAAACATAAACCGGCAATTCCTTTTTACACTACAAAAGATGCAGAAACAACGATCAAATATTTTCAACCAAAAGAAAAAGACAGCTGGATAGAGCTAACAGAAAATATAAAGTACAGGTTTTGTTACAATGGCCATATCATTGGATCCACCTATATCGAATTAGATATCTTCGGAAAAATATTCGTGTTTTCGGGAGATATAGGCAAGGAACATGACCTGTTACTATTTCCACCCGAAAAACCTCGTTGGGCAGATTATTTGTTCTTAGAAAGTACCTATGGCAATAAATTACATCCCACTGAAAGTGTTTCGGAGAAATTAATTGAACTCATTAAAAAAACCATTAACGAAAGAGGAACATTGATTATCCCGTCTTTTGCCGTGGAACGGTTGCAGACACTTATGTTCATCCTATGGAAACTGTATCATGAAAACAGAATCCCTAATGTTCCAATATTTATTGACAGCCCTATGGGGAATAATGTCCTTTCTGTATTCGAACGCTTTTCAAAATGGCACAAATTATCTCCATCACAATTCAGGGCTATGAGCAACAGAATGCAGATCATTACTTCGTATAAAGAAACCTGGGAGACTATAGACAATCCAAGGCCAAAAGTAGTAATTGCCGGAAGTGGAATGGTAACCGGGGGCAGAGTTCTTACATATCTTAAGCAATTAATTGATGAGGAAACAACCACCATTCTATTAGTTGGATATCAGGCCGAAGGAACCAGGGGAAGGCAATTACTGGAAGGAGCACACGAAATTAAATTTTTTGGTAAGTATTATCCGGTCAAAGCAGAGGTCTGTCACATAGAAAGTTTGTCGGCACATGCAGACCAGCAAGGTATATTGAATTGGATAGGAGATATTAAGAATATTCCTGAAAATGTTTTTTTAATTCATGGAGAACCCACTGCTTCGGATGCTTTGCGGATGAAAATTCAGGACAAATATAAATGGCGTATTTCTATTCCTAAACTATATGATATTCATGAAGTTATAGTTTAGTTTTTTATTTTTTAAAAAAGACTCAAAAGTGATAATAGTCATTTTTTATGAAGCATTATACTCTTAAATTTAATGTTAATTAACGGAGTTAATAACAATAAACTAAAATGCTATGTCACTAATTAAATTAAACCGAAGACGATTTCCGTGGCTAAGCGATGGAGCACCATCCTGGCTTGATGCAGATGAGTTTCTTTCTGATGATTTCTTTCTAAAAGAAAGAAATATCCCTGCAATGAACGTGAAAGAAAACGAAAACAATTTTGAAATTGAATTAGCCATCCCAGGCTTTTCAAAAAATGAAATAGAAGTTGTTTTAGAAAACGACCTACTACAAGTAAGCGCTCAAAAGAGCGAAGAAAAAGAGGACACTGAAGAAGGATATAACCGAAAAGAATTTAGTTATAATGAATTTGAAAGAAAATTACAACTTCCAAAAAGTGTAGACCCAAAAGAAAAAGTGAAAGCTGTTTACAATAATGGAATATTAAAACTAAACCTTCTAAAAAAAGAGGAGGCTAAAATGATTCCAAAGAAAGTTATTGAAATAGATTAACCTGTCACGGGAAGCAGAGAATAAGTGAAAAGTTATTCTCTGCTTTTTAAAATATAAGATTATGGAAATCAATAAATCAAATATTAAATATGATAGAGTGGCGAAGTACAGAAGACCTGCATGAAGATATATTGAATAGCATTTCGGAATTACGCTTCATAAAAGATGAACAGCAATTTTTAGAAGATCTTATTAAAAATCACACCTTAGGCCTTATCTCCGGTAATGTATTTGAAAAAAGTAAAGTGGCCATCGGTATGTTATCGCAGCATAAAAAGAAGTTAAAACCCTTGCTTAAAAAAACAATGGCTCATGGTAATAACCTTCAAATCCTTTTAGATGAAGAAGAGGTTCCCGGAGAGCTGGAAGGATATAAAGAAGACCACTATAAATTAATGTTTGAAGTAGTAGCCTACTATTCAAAATTTAAAAAAATAAAACTAAAAATATTCAACCTCATCAAACAAATCATGAAAGAGGGAAAACAAAGAAGATTATTAAAATAAACAGTTCATTTATCAAAAAACTTTAAAACCACATATTATGAAGATCAAATTTATATTTCTGTTCCTTGCATTCAGCCTATTTAGCTGCTCATCCACTAAGTTGGTAAATCAATGGAAAAGTCCGGATACTCCGGTCTTTGAAGCCAATAAAGTGCTGGTTATTGGAATGTCTGCAAATGAAGATACAAGAAGAATGTTTGAAGAAACACTCACTTCGCAATTAGAAAAGAAAGACATCATTGCTGTACGAAGTATTGACTTTTTTGACCAATCTTTTACAAATGCCGAAAAATCTGAAGAAGAGCTCAATGAAATTGAAAATCAATTACTTGATGCAGGTTTTGATGCAGTATTGTTTTCAAAGATTACAGGTTCGGTAAGTAAAACCAACTTAGTAAATTCTTTCAATAGTTTTAGCAATAACATTGATAGTTTCAGAGACTATTTTTATGAAAATCAAAATGTTTATTACAAAGAGCAAAAAAGGGAATTTTATCAGGTATACCATTCTGAAACATCACTATACTGTATCTGTCCCGGTAAAGAGCGAGAATTGCTATGGAAAGGATCTATTGATATTGTTGACCCGCAAAAGACTCAAAAGTCCATTTCAGATTATGTAAAAGTTTTAATAAAAGAGTTTGAAGATCAACAGCTTTTAGTAGTTCAATAATGAAAAACAAGGTACTGGTCTATAGCGCCAAGAATTTTGAAATACCTTTCCTGGACAATGCAAATGAAAACAGATTTGACATTACATATACCTCGGAAAGGCTTACTTCAAAAACGGCTATGCTATCAGTAGGTTTTGAAGTTATTTCAATTTTTTCTGCAGATGATGCTTCTCCGGTTGTACTTCAAAAGTTAAGAGATTTTGGAGTAAAATATATTACGTTGCGCTCTGCAGGATATGATAATGTCAATCTTAAAATTGCAAAAAAATTAAAGTTTAAGGTTGCAAATGCCCCGGGATATTCCCCAAATGCAATTGCCGAGCATGCTATAGCATTAATGCTTGCATTAAATAGAAAGCTAATTCTTGCCAACAAGCAAATAAAAGAATATGACTTTACCTTAGACAATCTGGTTGGCTTTAACGTACACAAAAAGACAGCCGGAATAATAGGAACCGGTAAAATAGGAAGTGTGCTGGTAAAAATCCTCCATGGTTTTGGATGCAATATTTTGGCAAATGATCTAAAAAAGGACTCCAAACTTGAAACATCATTCAGTATTCAATACACAACACTTAAAGAGCTCTGTAAACAGGCAGATATCCTATTTGTATGTGTCCCTTTAACTTCTGAAACACATTACCTGATCAACAAACAGTTAATAGACACAATGAAACCAAAAGCTATTTTGGTAAATATTGCCAGAGGTGCTATTGTAAATACCAAGGATATTTTGGAAGGACTAAATTCTAAAAAGATAGAAGGTTATGCAACAGACGTCTATGAAAATGAAAGCGGTATTTTTTTCTATGACCATTCTGAAAATAAAATAAATGACGAGGTGCTTCAGGAAGTAATAGGTCATCCTAAAATTGTATTGACACCACACCAGGCATTTGTAACAGAGGACGCTTTAACGAAAATTGCCGAAACGACTTTTTACAATATTGAATGCTGGAAACAAAATACAACTCCTATAAATGAACTCATTCACTAGCTGCTAAAGATATTAGTAGTGCATTATGAGCATTGGGACATTACTACTGTAGTTGATTTTAGAAGTTTTGGAACCAAATATGAACCGATCCAAAAAACTCTGCTTTTCTACAAACATAGCGTGTAATTCTACCGGGAAGAGTTGTTCAAAAGCATTAATAGCATCAATAGGCGTTATTCCAACTATAGTATTTATAGTATAGTCGATACTTTTGGGAATATTTTCCAAAAAAGATTCAATTTCGGTTGTAGATACCTCAGAACTCTTTTCTTCAATATCCAAAACTTTTAAAACAGCATTATGGATTACTAAAGCCTCTGTAAGTGGCTTTAACTTTTTGAAAGGAAATTTTTTATGATTGGTCGAGAATAAAACGGACTTAATTTTTTTAAATTGATAACCTTCGGGAACTGTAATCAACGGACAATCTACTTGCCGAATTACTTTTAGGGTATTGCTGCCAAAGATCACTTCTTCTGCTCCTGTGGCACCATTGGTTCCCATAATAATAAGGTCTATCTTATTTGAACTTACCGCTTGTCTCACGGCATCTGTAAAAACATCAAAATCCAATAATGCCTTAAAACTATATTTTTCTGAAGCATTCTCTTTTCTCAACCTGTCTGTCAATTCCTGAAGCTTTTTTTTATTATCATCCAAAACAGCTTCATAAACAGAAGAAGTTTCAGAAGTGGACATCAAATCACTTGTTGTATAATTAGATGTTTTCTGAATATTCAATACAAAGAAATTCGCTTCAGTATTTTTAAAAAAAGCCAGAGCATATGTTATGGCATTGATAGAATTTTTAGAAAAGTCTGTGGGTAAGAGAATATTCTTCATTTTCATTTACTTTACTACTCAAAATTAGATGGAACGGCTTTGTATAACTATGATTTATGTCATATCAAAATTTTCAAGAGTTCCTTTTCCTTTAAGATCTTCCAGCGTAATAGTCTCAAAACTTTTTCTGAGGGCCTCCTTTGCAGGTGCAATAAAATTGTGAATTGGGCAAGGGTTTTCCGCATCGCAGTTCTCAAAATTCAGAGCGCATAGCTGTAATCTGTCTTTCCCTTCAATTTCGATAATGATATCTAATACAGAGTTCTTCAATTGTTCTTCGGTTACAAAAAAGCCCCCATTGGGGCCTTTCGTAGAGGACAAGTATTTTTTGGTAGACAATTGTTGTAAGATCTTAGATAAAAAAGGTTTTGGGACATCAGTCTCTTCAGCAATATTCTTTACAAGTAATTTATGTTCTTCTGAAGAAGCCGTTACAATATATGCCAAAGCTTTAATAGCATATTTTGAAGAATTTGATAACATTTTTTACTAGCTTTTTTTTTAACACATCAAATATACATTCAATTATTTATAATAAAAGATAAAAAAATCTTTTTATGATAATTATCATATTTTATGAGCTCTTTCACTGGTATTTTTGACCTAGAAAATATTAATCAATTACACTATGAAATATTTAATTAAAACGCTGGCTCTCATATTTGTTGCATTACTTATTAGTTGTGGCGGCAAAGATGAAAAAAAAGAAAAAGAGCAAGTTAAAATTGGCAGCTATAAAAAAGCTGAAACCAAAAAAACTTCAGAGAGCACTACTACTAATACAGAAACAATTGACCTTTCTAACAAAGGAGTTGGCCCTGTAAAAAATCTGGAACTACCCGAAACCATAGATCAAGCTATGGCAGCAGAAGGGGAGGAGTTATTTAGAACAAAATGTTCTGCTTGTCACAAGCCAACGAAAAAATTCATTGGCCCTGCTCCCGTAGGTGTTTTGGAGAGACGTTCCCCGGAATGGGTTATGAATATGATCTTGGATCCTGAAGGAATGGTAAAGAACGATCCAGTTGCCAAGCAGCTTTTAATAGAATATAATGGTTCGCCTATGGCAAATCAAAGTCTTACTGAGCCCGAAGCACGAAGTATTCTGGAATATTTCAGAACTCTATAAAGAATGATACCTATTTGTGTTCACTTTAATTAACCAAAATTGCCACTACAACATTATAAATATATAATTGTTGATGGCTAAAAAAGCAAAATTATGAAAACAATGATCAAACTACTATTTGTTTCATTATTAATACTCTTTAGTAGTTGTAAATCTGAAACAAAAAATGATGCAGCAACTGCATCTGAAGACACTGTACAAGAAGCTACTTCTTCTGAAAAACAAGGACAAGCTTTTCTTAAAGACGATGAAGCCAAACCAACAGTTTTGCACATAGCAATTGGCTCTAAAGATCACACTACTTTGGTAGCGGCTGTACAAGCAGCCGAATTGGAGAACGCATTGGTAAATGCCGGCCCTTTAATGGTCTTTGGTCCTACAAATGCAGCATTTGAAGCACTTCCGGAAGGTACTGTGGAAAATTTGCTAAAACCGGAAAACAAAGAACAACTGGCTTTTATACTGAAGCACCATGTAACTCCCGGAAATTATAGCAAAGACTTTTTAAAGAAGTTTAAAACATTGGGACAGGCAAGTAATGAAAACATTACTGTAGAAGTAGATGGTGACGATGTATATGTAGGTGGTGCCAAGATATTGGGAAGTGTTCCTGCAGGTAATGGTATTGTTCACGTAGTTGATAAAGTGATCTTACCTGAAAATTAAAAAAACAACTTAATAAATATAACCATGAAAAAACAATTAAATTTTATGTTATCACTCTTAGTCCTCATTGGATTGATGAGTTGTAACAATAGTGAGTCTTCCAGTAAACAAAGCAAAGGGGCACTTGGTTCTAATGCTGCCGAAAAAGTATATGTTGCTCCTGGAGAATATGACGAGTATTATGCTTTTATTTCAGGTGGATTTAGTGGGCAATTATCTGTGTACGGTTTACCATCAGGAAGATTGTTTAAAGTGATTCCGGTATTTTCACAGGATGCCGAAAAGGCCTGGGGCTATAACGAAGAAACCAAGCCTATGTTAAATACCTCTCACGGTTTTGTGCCTTGGGATGATTCTCACCACCCGGATATTTCACAAACCAATGGGGTAGTAGATGGAAGATGGGTATTTATAAATGGTAATAATACGCCGCGTATTGCAAAAATCGACCTTACTACATTCGAAACAACAGAGATTATTGAGATTCCTAATAGTGCAGGAAATCACAGTTCTTCTTTTGTTACTGAAAATACAGAGTATGTAGTTGCAGGTACGCGTTTCTCAGTGCCAATTCCACAAAGGGATATGCCTATAAAGGAGTATAAAGGAAACTTTAAGGGTTCTTTATCCTTTATAAGTGTTGACCCGGAAGACGGTGGGATGGACCTGAGTTTTCAGATCATGATGCCAGGTTTTGATTATGACCTCGCTCACCCGGGTAGAGGTGCCTCTCATGGATGGTTCTTCTTCTCTACATATAATTCTGAAGAAGCCAGCACACTTCTTGAAGTAAACGCTTCCCAGAATGATAAAGATTTTATCGCTGCTGTAAATTGGAAGAAAGCAGAAGAGTATATTAAGGAAGGAAGAGGGAAAAAAATGCCTGCCAACTATGCACATAATGTGTATGATGAAGAAACACATACTGCTACTTCAACAATGAAAAAAGAAGTATTGATGTTGGACGCATCAGAGTTACCGGGATTGGTATATCTGTTACCAACACCTAAATCACCTCACGGCTGTGATGTTGATCCTTCCGGAGAATATATTGTTGGGAATGGAAAACTTTCAGCTAACTTAACAATTCATTCATTTACCAAAATGCTTGCAGCAATTGAAGCCGAAAACTTTGATGGCGATGCGTACGGGATTCCTATCTTAAAATTTGAAGACGTGTTGGCCGGTGTTGTAGAACAAGCAGGATTAGGGCCTTTGCATACAGAATTTGACGGAAAAGGAAACGGGTATACTACCTTCTTTATTTCTTCAGAAGTTGTAAAATGGAAATTAGGTACTTGGGAAGTAGTGGACAGACAGCCATGTTATTATTCTGTAGGTCACTTAATGATTCCTGGTGGTAATTCAAGAGAACCTTTCGGAGATTATGTATTGGCGATGAATAAGATTACAAAGGACCGTTATTTACCTACAGGCCCTGAAGTAACACAATCGGCTCAGCTATATGATATCTCAGGCGATAAAATGGAACTGTTATTAGATTTTCCAACAGTGGGAGAACCCCATTATGCTGCTGGAATTAGAGCGGATATTGTAATGAAGAATTCCAAAAAGATCTTCAAACTTGAAGAGAACAAACATAAGTATGCTATAAAAACAGAAGCAGATGCCAGAGTAGAACGAAACGGAAAAGAAGTACATATTTATATGTCCATGATCCGCAGCCACTTTAACCCGGATAATATTGAAGGTATTAAAGTAGGAGATAAAGTGTATTTCCACGTTACTAATCTGGAACAGGATTACGATGTACCTCACGGTGTGAGTATAATAGGTGCAAATACCTCAGAATTATTGATTATGCCCGGACAAACTGAAACATTTGTCTGGGAACCAAAGCAGGTTGGTGTATGGCCATTCTATTGTACAGATTTCTGTTCAGCATTACACCAGGAAATGCAGGGATATGTAAGAGTTTCTCCAGCGTCGTCTAATATAGAGCTTAGCTGGTCGTTAGGAGAAGATTAATATTTTTTAATATTGGAAATACCGTAGAGTAGTGATTAGTAGTATTTCCACAAAAGACGGGAGTTATCGACTACTCCCGTCTTTAATTAAAGCATAATTATCATGAAAAAGTCACGCATCATAATGAGTTTAGGAGCCTTACTAATTTTAGGGTTGTTTGTTTTTCCTCTTTGGAATATTACTTTGGAAGCTCCACAATATCCTATTCCACTTGGGATGGATATTTATATCAATGATTTTGCAGATACACATCCACACGATATTAAAAATATCAACTTAATGAATCATTACGTAGGGATGAAATACATTCCGGAAAGCATTCCTGAGTTTAAAATTTTTCCCATAGTAATTATAGCGATGTCAATTCTGGGGCTTTTAATAGGAATAAAAGCAGGTTATAAATGGTTCTTGGTATGGTTTATTATAATGGCAGTATTAGCTGCAGCAGGAATATATGATTTTTACTTATGGGAGTATGATTATGGTCATAATCTGGATCCAAAAGCCATTATGAAATTTACCAATCCGGATGGTAGTATTATGGGGTTTCAGCCTCCTTTATTTGGTTCAAAGGACATTTTAAACTTTACAGCGCACTCCTACCCACAATTGGGAGCATACCTGATGGCAGGGGGAATGGGGCTATCTCTTTTGGCCTTCTTCATAGGAAGAAAAGAAAAAAGAGCTACAAATTAAAATAGAAACCATGAAAAAGCTAATCACTCTTTTTATTTTTTCAATGCTCTTTATTTCGTGTAATATAAAACCACAGGAAATAAATTACGGTGAAGACACTTGTCATTATTGTAGTATGACAATTGTAGACAGGCAACACGCAGCACAATTGGTTACGGATAAAGGTAAAGTGTATAAATTTGATGCAGCAGAATGCATGGTCCATCATCTTGCTGAAATCACAACACCAGTAGCTATTTATTTGGTTACAGATTATAATACCCCGGAATCATTGGTCGATGCAGAAAAAGCCACATTCATTATTTCACCTAATATTCCCAGCCCAATGAAAGCAAACCTCTCGGCTTTAGCTTCAAGAGAAGATGCCATTTCATTACAAGAAGAAAAAGGTGGGGAGTTGTTTACCTGGGAAGAATTATTAAGCCACCTAAACAATAAATAGTTATGTATCAAATAGGGAATACAATAAAAGCCAGCAAATTCAAAGGCCTGAAAGTTGATAAACTAGCTTCTAAAGACGGATGTGAAACATTATTAATTGTTTTGGAGAAAGCACATACTTTTCCCGAACATACTTCTCCAAGAGATACTTTATTGGTACTATTGGAAGGTGACATCAGTTTTACTATAAACAATAAAGATTACTCATTACAAAAGCACCAAACCTTTACATTTCCTGCCGAAAAAAAGCATAAAGTCTTTGCTAGAGAAAATTCAAAATTTTTAATCATCAGATAAAAGTCAACTGTTATGAAACGTATTTTAATACTTTTTACACTCTTTCTATGCCTAATTTTTAGCAATACCATGGCACAAAAAGGGAAGCAATGTGTACATTGTAATATGAATATGCAAGATGAACTCCACCGGGCAACTGCAGAAAATAAGAAGGATGTACTTTATTTTGGTTCAATAGAATGTCTTGTCAATTATCTTAAAAATGAAAATACGGATGATTTTTCTTCACTTAAGGTAAGCGATTATAATACCGGAGAAATGATCGATGCAAAAAAGGCATATTATTTAATAAGTAAGGCAATCCCCAGCCCTATGGGAGCAAATCTTTCAGCCTTTAAAACAAAAAAAGAAGTGCTGGCAAAGAAATCTTTAAAAGATGATGAGGTGTATAACTGGACCGAATTGGTCGCAGCTTTTAAGAACCCTAAGTTTGGAGTTATAGACCATCATAATCACGCAAATCATTATAGGTCGGATTCACATGCACCCATTGGAGTTATGGGGGATCATTTACACCCAAAAGGAGGACTAATGCTTTCTTTTCGTTATATGAATATGGCAATGGATGGAAACAGATCTGGTACAGATGATATAAATAATGATGCAATATTCAATAGCTTCATGGTAGCACCGCAAGAAATGGTTATGAATATGTACATGATCGGGATCATGTATGCACCAACGGATAAACTCACTTTAATGGCAATGCAAAACATCGTTTCAAAGAATATGGATCTGACCGCCCGGATGATGATGAATGAAATGGTAATGTTCCGGGATTTTTCAACCAATAGTTCAGGCTTGGGGGACTTAAAGGTGAACGCTTTATATGGGATTTTTGATAACCAAAAGTCCTCTCTTCATTTAAACGGAGGACTTAACATTCCTGTAGGCGATATAGAGCAAAGAGACGACACACCAATGATGGAAAATGCAAAATTACCTTACGCTATGCAGCTGGGAAGTGGAACTTTTGATATTACATTAGGAGGAACCTATAAGGAAATGTATCAAAATACATCTTGGGGGACACAGTTTCTGGGAACTTTCAGAATAGGAGAGAATGGTCAGGACTATCGTTTTGGGAACCAATATCAATTAAATGTTTGGGGTGCTTATAGTGTGTCACATAACTTTAGTTTTTCTGCACGATTACTTGGAGTGATCGAGGACAAAATAGAAGGTATGGACCTTCAGTTGAACCCAATGATGGTTACAACTGCAAATACAGATAATTATGGTAGTGACAAGCTAAAATCCTTTTTGGGGATGAATATATCATTTCCGGAATCATCGGGCTTGAAAAAAATCCGATTTGGAATTGAAGCAGGGATACCTGTATATGAAAACTATAATGGAATCCAGATGGATGAAGACTTTTCACTAAATTTAGGTGTTAAGTACGAAGTATTGTAATAAACGTAAATAGATAATTTGAAAATTTTCCGCCTACATAGTATCTTCTTGATTGTATTTTTGTTGAGCACAACTGTTGATTCGCAGGTTATGGAGGTATGTAAAAGTTGTGATATAAGCTCAATTAAGGAAGGAATACTCCAGGCAGAAGATCACGATACACTGCTTATTAAAAAAGGCACTTATAAAGAATTTAATATAATTGTTGATAAACCTCTTACAATACTTGGAGAGGATTTCCCTGTTATTGATGGCGAATTTAAAGGTGAAATAATAAAGGTCATTGCAGATAATGTAACCTTAGATGGATTGTTCATTATAAATGTAGGAACCAGTTATACTGAGGATTATGCTGCTGTACGGGTGACCAGAAGTAAGAATTTTTTGATTCAGAATTTGGTTTTGGAAAAACTTTTCTTCGGAATTTACCTTGAAAAAGCAAGCGACGGAAGGGTATACCATAACAAGATAATCGGTGATGCGGAAGAAGAATATAATTCGGGTAATGGCATTCAATTATGGTACAGTCAAAATATTGAAGTCGATAAAAATATAGTGACCCATGTACGTGATGGAATCTATTTGGAGTTTTCAAATTTCTGTAAGATTACTAATAATATAAGCTCACATAATATTCGCTACGGACTTCATTTTATGTTTTCGAATGACGATTTGTACGAAAGGAATACATTTCAGAACAATGGTGCTGGAGTAGCAGTAATGTTTTCAAAAAAGATAGAAATGTATCACAATATCTTTAAAGATAATTGGGGTTCGGCTTCATTTGGAGTTTTACTGAAAGAGATCAATGATTCTGAAATAATTGGGAACGTTTTTGAAAGCAATACAATTGGCATCAACATAGAAGGCTCTAACCGCATCAATTATAAGAATAACGATTTCATAAACAATGGATGGGCCATAAAATCACGTGGAGCATGTTATGCCAATCATTTTATAAACAATAATTTTATGTATAATTCTTTTGATCTGGCATATAACAGTAAACTTAACGATAATAAATTTGAAAGTAATTATTGGAGTAATTACACAGGTTACGATCTGGATAAAGATGGTGTGGGAGATATTCCATATCGTCCGGTAAAATTGTTTTCGTATGTGGTGAACCGTACTCCGGAAGCCATAATTCTATTGAGAAGCTTATTTATAGATATTATCGATTTTTCCGAAAAAGTTTCACCGGTCTTTACACCTGATAACTTGTTGGACGGAAAACCAAAAATGAAAATGATAACTCATGATTAGTCTCAGGGATTTACATAAAAAATTTGGTAAGAACCATGTGCTAAAGGGCGTTGATCTGGAAATTGAACAAGGTGGAATATTTGCCATTTTAGGGCCTAACGGCTCTGGAAAGACAACCTTGATAAAAAGTATTTTAGGAATGGTAATTCCCAATTCCGGTACTATAGAGATCGAAGGAAAAGAAATTAAAAAGGATTGGAAATACCGTAATAAAATTGACTACCTACCGCAAATAGCAAACTTTCCGGCAAACCTTACCGTAAAGGAATTGATGCGAATGATCAAAGACCTTAGGGCTAATAAGTCTGCAGATGATGAAAGGCTTATTGAACTCTTTAAATTGGAACCGTTTTTAACCAAAAAGCTGGGTAATCTCTCTGGTGGTACAAAGCAAAAAGTAAACATTGTACTTGCTTTTATGTTTGATAGTCCTCTTATTATTCTGGACGAGCCAACATCTGGCTTAGACCCAATTTCATTAATTAGGTTAAAAGAATTGATAACGGCAGAAAAAGAAAAGGGGAAAACCATTTTAATAACTTCACACATTATGAGTTTTGTAGAAGAAGTTACCAACAATATTGTTTTTCTGCTGGAAGGAAAGATCTATTTTAAAGGAAGTATTTTAGAATTAAAATCCAAAACAGGGCAACCCGATTTCGAACATGCCATAGCATCCATTTTATCTAATAGTTATGATTAAGATCCTAAAATATAGTTGTTACGACTTATTGCGAAGCAGATGGAGTTATGTCTACTTTGCGTTCTATCTATTACTGGGGATCGTTTTGCTGTTCCTCAATAATGACCTCTCCAAAGCAGTTATTACTTTAATGAACGTCATTATTATTTTAGTACCGCTCATAGGTACCATTTTTGGTGTGATGTACTATTATAATTCAAAAGAATTTACAGAGCTCCTTTTAGCACAACCTGTTAAACGGTCTTCTATTTTTTTAGGACAATATCTGGGAGTAGCCTTGTCGCTTTCTATGAGTCTTATTATTGGTCTGGGAGTCCCTTTTCTCTTCTATGGAATTTTTAAATCTTCAGCAATATGGGACTTTTCCCTTTTGCTTATTACCGGGACTTTTTTAACACTCATTTTTACAGCACTGGCTTTCAATATTGCACTTTATAACGAAAATAAAATTAAAGGCTTTGGATATGCTATTCTACTTTGGCTCTTTATGGCTGTAATTTATGACGGTATTTTTTTAATGTCTTTAATAGCTTTTGAAGAGTATCCTTTAGATACTTTTTCATTGGTAGGTACGATGGCGAACCCAATAGACCTCTCCCGGGTTTTAATTTTATTGAAACTTGATATTTCAGCATTACTGGGTTATACAGGAGCACTGTTCCAGAAATTCTTTGGAACTAATTTTGGAATCATAGTATCTTCGGCAATGCTCTTACTTTGGGTCTTGATCCCGACACTACTTATTAAAATAAAAGCTGGTAAAAAGGATTTTTAATATATGATTATTGTCATATGATTAAAATGGATTAAGCCGAACCTTTGCCACAAATAAACTTACAATGAATGTAGTTATGAATCCAGGATTAAAAATTGTTTCAGCATCAGAAGCCGTATCAGTTGTAAAGTCCAATGACCGTGTTTTTTTTCAAGGAGCATCCATGACTCCTAATTTATTAATAGATACTTTATGCGAACGCTATGAAGATTTAAGTAATGTAGAAATATTTGAAATACATACCAATGGAGAAGCAAAGTATACAAAGCTTCCTTATTCAAATTCATTTAGGCTATATAGTTGTTTTGTTGGCAATAATGTGAGAGCAGGAGTAGATACAAACAGAGGAGATTATATTCCGGTTTTTTTAAGTGAGATTCACTGGCTTTTCAGAAGAAATATTATTCCTCTGGATGTAGCATTTATACAAGTTTCTCCACCAGATAAACACGGCTATTGTTCTTTAGGTGTTTCAGTAGATATTACACTACCCGCAATACAAACAGCAAAAACAGTTGTTGCATTAATAAACCCTCAAGTACCAAGAACGCATGGTGATGGGATTATTCACATTGGCCGTATTGATTATGCAGTAGAAGTAGATAAACCTATTCATGAATCTCCTTTAGGAGTACCTTCTCAAATTGAATCTACAATTGGGAAAAACGTTGCGGGATTGGTTGAGGATGGTGCTACATTACAAATGGGAATTGGAAATATCCCAAATGCAGTTCTTAGCAACCTAACAAACCATAAACGCTTGGGTATCCACACCGAAATGTTCAGTGATGGCCTTTTACCATTAGTAGAACAAGGCATTATTACCGGTGAAGAAAAAGAAATTAAAACCGGTAAAATTGTGACCTGTTTTGCAATGGGAACCAAAGAATTATATGATTTTGTGGACGATAACCCAATCGTACATTTCAAAGAGGCCGGCTATACCAACGATACTGCAATCATTAGACAAAACCCTAAAGTAACTGCTATAAACAGTGCTATTGAAATCGACCTAACTGGGCAGGTCTGTGCAGACTCTATAGGCGCCTATCAGTATTCGGGAGTTGGGGGCCAGATGGACTTTATTCGTGGTGCTTCCCTTTCTGAAAATGGCAAACCCATTATAGCGATGCCCTCTGTTACTACAAAAGGCATTTCTAAGATCACTCCTTTTTTAAAACAAGGTGCAAGTGTAACTACTACCAGAGCACATGTACATTATGTTGTGACCGAATATGGTGTGGTAAACTTATTCGGAAAAAGCTTAGAACAACGAGCCAAAGAACTCATTTCCATTGCGCATCCCGATCATAGAGCTGTACTGGAAGAGGAAGCATTCAAACGGTTTAAAAAGGCGTAAACTGATATTTATCATATTTTAAACAGAACACAATTTCAACCTTTGCCAAAGGTATAATGAGCAAATTAAATTGTATGGCAAAGTGTTTTCATTGCGGAGACGACTGCTTAGAGACTATAATTGAACATAAAGAAAAATCCTTTTGTTGTAATGGTTGTAAGACGGTTTTCGATATTCTACATGATAACGACTTGGGCTATTATTATACCTTAGAACAAAACCCAGGGATCACACCGGTAAATATTGCCGGAAAATTTGACTTTCTCGATAATACTTCCATTGTTGAAAAACTGCTGGAATTTAATGATCAAGCCACCCGTATCGTCTCTTTTTTAATTCCTTCTATACATTGTAGTTCCTGTATTTGGGTGCTGGAGAATCTCAATAAATTGAACCTGGCTGTAAAAACTTCACAAGTTAATTTTCCCGAAAAGACCGTTAGAATAACATTTTCCGGCGAAGAGATTTCTTTAAAAGAACTAGTGATTCTTTTAAGTAGAATAGGCTACGAACCATACATTTCACTGGAAGATTCAAAAAAGAAGAAAAAAAATTACAACAGGAGTCTTATCTATAAATTAGGTGTTGCCGGTTTTGCTTTTGGAAATGTAATGTTCCTTTCCTTTCCGGAATATTTTGACTTACCTGTAAACGAAACAGGAGGCCAGGAATTTTGGCTTGATCAGTTTAAATCTGTATTTCGTTGGTTGATGTTCACATTTTCCTTACCGGTAGTGTTCTACTCCGGACGTGATTATTTTACTTCGGCTTACAAGGGCTTGCGAAGCGGTATTTTAAATATCGATGTCCCAATAGCCATTGGAATTGCTGTATTGTTTATACGAAGTACAATCGATATTGTTTTTGACTGGGGGACAGGTTTTTTTGATAGCCTTACGGGATTGATCTTCTTTTTGCTACTCGGGAAATTTTTTCAGCAAAAAACCTATGCATTCTTATCATTTGAGCGAGATTACAAATCGTATTTTCCAATTGCAGTCACCCGCTTAATTCGTTATTCCGAAGAAAAAATAACTGAAGAACAAGCTGAGGTCTTTAAGATAAAAAAAGGAGATAGATTGCTTATTCGTAATAATGAGTTAATTCCTGTTGATGCAATTCTCATTAAAGGGAATGCGCTTATAGATTACAGTTTTGTTACCGGTGAAGCTGAACCGGTTATTAAAAAAAGCGGTGATAAGCTCTTTGCTGGAGGAAAGCAACAAGCAGGTGTGCTTGAAGTGGAAGTACTAAAACCTGTGGCGCAAAGTTATTTAACTCAACTTTGGAGCAATGAGGTTTTTAGCAAAGAAAAACCAAATATCTTTCAATCATTGACCGATAGTATTAGCAAGCGATTTACCATTGCTGTACTTTCCATTGCTTTTATTGCTACATTATTTTGGTTGGTATATGACCCCACTAAAGCTTTTAATGTTTTTACTGCCGTGCTTATTGTGGCATGTCCTTGTGCCATTGCATTGGCCTCACCCTTTACACTGGGTAATTTGCTACGTATTTTTGGAAGAAATAAACTGTATTTAAAAGAAGCCTCGGTTATTGAACAAATAGCAAAAGTAGATACTGTTGTCTTTGATAAAACAGGAACGCTTACCACTAATAAAAAAAATATAATCACCTACGAAGGAGTGGCTCTTTCTACTGAAGAAAAAGTATTATTAACCAGTACACTCCGATCTTCTAATCATCCTTTAAGTAGAGCTTTGTATGCTATTTTGGATAAGAATAATATTCAAACATTAGATGAATTTGAAGAAGAGACCGGAAAAGGAATTTCAGCAAAACTTAATGAAAATAGTATCAAGATCGGGTCTTATGCTTTTGTTGGAGACTCAACTACTGCATCGACAAATAAATTTTCAGAAAACCTTATCAAGACCACAGTTCATGTAAGTAGTAATAATATATATAAGGGTTGCTATATTTTTCACAATGAATACCGTGAGGGGGTTGCTACTCTATTTGAAGAACTGGGAGATGACAGGGAGGTAATTGTACTTTCGGGAGATAATGATGGGGAAAGAAAACGATTGGAAGCACTGCTTCCGGAGGACACAGAATTATACTTTAACCAGAAACCGGAAGACAAACTTGAATTTATAAGATCTCTTCAGCAAAGAGAGAGAACAGTGATGATGGTAGGGGATGGCTTGAATGATGCCGGTGCCTTGAAACAGAGTAATGTTGGAATTGCAATTTCAGAAAATATCAATGTGTTTTCACCAGCTTGTGATGGAATTTTTGATGCTTCAAGATTTAAAGATCTTATTCGGTTTTTTAAACTCTCTAAAAAAGGGATTAAAGTGATTAAATGGAGCTTCATCCTTTCGCTGGCCTATAATTTAATTGGGTTGTCTTTTGCTGTGACCGGACATTTAAAGCCTGTGATAGCTGCTATTTTGATGCCGTTGAGCTCGATAAGTATCGTTGTTTTTACAACTCTGGCAACACAGTATCTAAGTAGGAATTTAAAATGAAACTAAATAGAGAAAAGCTGACTAATGTCATATTTTAGAAAACCTGTCAGCAATATTTTTACACCTTAATTTAGGTAGGTATGAGCATTATTTATGTATTACTAACAATAAGTGTCATTGTGGCTTTAGTTTTCTTTGCAGCATTTATTCTTTCAGTAAAAAGAGGCCAGTATGATGATACTTACACACCTTCGGTACGTATGCTTTTTGAAGATGAACTTGTAAAAGAAAGCAGTACCTCATCACAAGAAATTTCAGAAAAAAAACCAATCAATAATCAAGAGAAACAATAATCACTATGGAAGTAGAGCAGTTTTATTACGATAACAAGATCGTTAAAAAGTTTGTCTGGGCCACCATTATTTGGGGTATAGTAGGTATGGCCGTCGGGCTGCTATTGGCCTTTATGTTTTTATTCCCTAACATCACAGATGGAATTTCATGGTTGAGCTTTGGAAGGTTACGTCCATTGCATACCAATGCAGTTATATTCGCTTTTGTGGGGAATGCAATTTTTGCCGGGGTATATTATTCTACACAACGCCTGCTAAAAGCGAGGATGTGGAGTGACCTTTTAAGTAATATCAATTTTTGGGGATGGCAATTATTAATTGTGGGAGCTGCTATCACTCTTCCATTAGGGTATACAACTTCGAAAGAATACGCCGAACTAGAATGGCCCTTTGATATTGCAATTGCACTTATCTGGGTAGTTTTTGGAGCTAACTTAATTGGAACCATGATCAAAAGAAGGCAACGACATTTATATGTTGCAATCTGGTTCTACTTGGCAACATTTGTTACGGTTGCAGTACTGCATATTGTAAATAGTATGGAGCTTCCGGTTAGTGCTTTAAAAAGTTATTCGGCTTTTGCCGGTGTTCAGGATGCATTGGTACAATGGTGGTACGGTCACAATGCGGTGGCGTTTTTCTTAACTACTCCATTTCTGGGGCTGATGTACTATTTTGTGCCTAAAGCTGCAAACAGACCTGTATATTCTTATCGGTTGTCCATTGTCCATTTCTGGTCTTTGATCTTTATTTATATCTGGGCAGGACCTCACCATTTATTATATTCTGCTCTACCGGACTGGGCTCAAAACTTAGGTGTTGCATTTTCGGTAATGTTAATTGCACCCTCTTGGGGAGGTATGATTAACGGATTATTGACCCTTCGTGGAGCCTGGGATAAAGTACGTACAGACCCTGTTTTAAAATTTATGGTGGTTGCGATTACCGGTTATGGTATGGCAACTTTTGAAGGACCAATGCTTTCCCTCAAAAACGTAAACGCAATTGCACACTTTAGTGACTGGATTATTGCGCATGTTCACGTAGGAGCACTTGCATGGAATGGTTTCTTAACCTTTGGTATGATCTATTGGTTAGTGCCAAAATTGTTTAAAACAAGATTGTGGTCCATCAAGCTGGCAAATGCTCATTTTTGGATTGGTACGTTGGGTATCATCATGTATGCATTGCCCATGTATGTGGCAGGTTTTACACAAGCCATTATGTGGAAACAATTTAACCCGGACGGTACTTTAATGTATGGAAACTTCCTGGAGACAGTAAGTGAGATCATTCCTATGTATTGGATGAGAGCTATAGGAGGAACTCTTTACATTATAGGAGCATTTATATTACTGTATAATATAGTAAAAACAGTTCAACAAGGTAGTAAAGTAACCGATGAACTGGCTGAAGCTGCGCCATTACAACGTGTTACGAAAAGACGTACTTCAAAAGAAGGATACCATACCTGGTTGGAAAGAAGACCGGTAAAACTCACCTTATATGCAACGGTAGCTATTCTAATAGGAGGAATGGTACAAATTATACCGTCATTAATGGTGGATGATTATGTTCCGGCTATTACAAGTGTGAAACCTTACACTCCTTTAGAATTGGAAGGACGTGATATCTATATTAGAGAAGGTTGTGTTTCTTGTCACTCACAAATGATTCGGCCTTTTAGAAGTGAAGTTGAACGCTATGGCGAATATTCTAAAGCCGGAGAATATGTATATGACCACCCATTCCTATGGGGAAGTAAACGTACCGGACCAGATTTACACCGTATTGGTGGAAAATATACTGATAACTGGCACTTAAACCACTTTTATGACCCACAAAGTACTTCATCAGGATCTATCATGCCATCTTATAAATGGTTGATAACTAGAGAGCTTGATAAGTCTATGACCGAAAAGAAAATGGAGACTATGGTTAGTTTGGGTGTTCCTTATACTGAAGAAGAAATAGCACGGGCACAAGAGTGGATGACCGAGCAGGGAACACAAATTGAACAAAACCTATACAGTGACCCGGATTTTGTAAAGACATATGAAGCAGATAAAAAATATGCACAGGAAAACGGAGAGGATTTCATTGAAATGAAAAACCGTGAAGTAGTTGCTATTATTGCCTATTTGCAACGTCTTGGAACAGATATTAAAGTGGAGAATAACGCTGATGCTTCAGCCAAAAACGAATAATTATGTTACGATTTATCAAAGGAAATTTAGAAAACATAGATGGAGTGGAAGTCTATCCTATTATATCGTTATTGATATTCTTCATCTTTTTTGTAGTGCTTTTTTGGTGGGTATTTACAGCTAAAAAAGACCACATTGCTGAAGTAAGCAACATTCCATTAGAAAACAACAACCAAAACGAAGATTTATTATGAGAACAGGAGCATCCTATTTACGTGTTATAGCATTTATGGTCCTTGCATTTTTTCTGCTGGAGCTTACCATAGATTCCGGAGAACAAATGGCTATAGAAAAATACCCCATTATTTGGGCCGTATTAGCAATGCTATTTTTATTTGCTATTGCTATTGAAGTAGTTTCAGAAACATTAAAACGTATTCTTTTTAGAGGACTGGCTCCTGAAGCACAAGAACGTTATTTACAAGCTGAAGGGACAAGAAAAGAGAAGCGTTTTAGTTGGTTTAAAAAGGCATATAAAAAGTTATTGGGTAGTAAGCCTATCGAAAAGGAAGGTGAAATTATACTCGATCATAATTATGATGGTATAAAGGAGCTGGACAATAAATTACCACCATGGTGGGTGTATGGATTTTATATTACAATTATTTTTGCTGTAGTTTACCTGGTTCGTTATGAAGTATTTGATGATGTAAATCAAGCTGAGGAGTATGAAATAGAAGTTGCCGAAGCCAAAGCTGCCATTGAAGAATACAAAAGAACAGCTAAAGATCTGGTTGATGTAAACACAGTTGAATTACTTACAGATGCTTCAGACCTAAATGCAGGGAAAGTAATTTATGAGGTAAATTGTATTGCATGTCATAAAGCTGATGGCGGTGGCGGAATAGGCCCCAATTTAACAGATGAATATTGGATCTTGGGAGGTGGTATTAAAAATATTTTTAATACAATTTCTGAAGGAGGTCGGGACGGAAAAGGAATGGTGTCCTGGAAGAATGACTTAAAACCGGCAGAAATGGCACAAGTTGCCAGTTATTTGCTAACGTTCCAAGGAACAACACCTGAAGAGCCTAAAGAAGCCGAAGGTGAGATATGGGTAGACCCGGATGCTCCGGAAAGTGAAACTATTGAAGAGGTAAAAGAAGAGGTTACAGATTCTACTGCTGCTAAAATCAGCATGAATCAATAAAGTATAAAGATCAAATAAAATTGGAAGCACCCGATAACGAGCGTTTTAGAGATAGTATTGCGACCATTAATAAGGAAGGAAAAAGGGCATGGTTATTTCCTAAGAAACCTTCGGGAAAGTTTTATAAGTATCGAAAATATGTAAGCTATGTATTACTGGCAATCTTGTTTTCGGCACCATTTATAAAGGTTGGAGGAAACCAGTTTTTGATGTTCAATGTACTGGAACGTCGATTTAATATTTTTGGATTTCCGTTTTGGCCACAGGATTTTCACCTGTTTGTCATAATGATGTTAATTGGTGTGGTCTTTGTCATCTTTTTTACAGTAGCATTCGGAAGGATTTTTTGCGGGTGGATGTGTCCCCAGACCATTTTTATGGAAATGGTTTTCCGAAGAATTGAGTATTGGATCGATGGAGACAGAGGGAAACAGATCAGGCTTGATAAAATGCCTTGGAATGCCGAAAAAATTAGAAAGCGAGTTTTAAAATGGTTCATCTTCTTTATTATCTCATTTCTAATTGCAAATGTTTTTCTGGCTTACTTAATAGGAAGTGACAGGCTTATACAATATATACTTGATGGCCCGCTAAATCATATAAGTACTCTAATTTCCTTGTTGATCTTTACAGGGGTGTTTTACTTTGTCTTTGCCTGGTTTAGAGAACAGGTTTGCATTATTGCCTGCCCTTATGGACGACTTCAAGGTGTATTGCTTGATAATAAATCGATCGTTGTGGCCTATGATCATAAAAGAGGTGAAAAAGAAGCTGGACGTGCAAAGTTCAGAAAGAATGAAGACAGGGCAACAACAGGAAAAGGAGACTGCATTGATTGTTTTCAATGTGTTCATGTTTGTCCAACAGGAATAGATATTCGTAATGGAACGCAGTTGGAATGTGTAAACTGTACCGCTTGTATCGATGCATGTGATCATATGATGGAATCTGTAAACCTTCCAAAAGGGTTGATTCGCTATGCTAGTGAAGATAATATAGAGAAGAAAGCAAAATTTACGTTTAGCCCAAGATTAAAAGGATATACGGTTGTATTATTTATTTTGACTTCTGTATTTATTGGAATGCTCTTTTTACGAAATGATATAGAAGCCAGAGTTCTTAGATTACCGGGTCAATTGTATGAACATAAGGCAGATAATATTATTAGTAACGTATATACATTTAAATTGGTTAATAAAACCACGAAAGCAATTGATGATGTAAACTTCAAATTATTATCTCATAGAGGAGAGATCAAATTAGTAGCGCATGATGACTTTGTTGTACCAAAACAAGGCATCTCCGAAGGCACAATATTTATTGAAATTAATGCCAGCGGACTTAGTGGAGACAAAGACAGGGTGGAGATTGGCGTCTATAGCGGAGACAAATTAATAGAAACAACTACAGCAGCTTTTTTAGGGCCTCGTAGTTATAAATAACAGAATGATGAAAATAAACTGGGGAACAGGATTGGTTATAGGAATGATATTTTTTATTGGGTTTATTATGTTTTTTGTGATAAAAATGAGCGCCAATAAGGACTTTAGACACGATCTGGTAACTGAAGAATATTACAAAAAGGAACTGGCTTATCAGGAAGAAATTGACGCAGAGGAAAACCTTAAGGATTTTTCTGAAAGCATTACCGGGAAAAAAATAGCCGAAGGATGGCTGCTAAAGTTCCCTGAAGAAATTGACCCTTCAAAGGTTAAAGGAACAGTGTTCCTATACAGACCGTCTAATAAGCAACTGGATTTTGATTTCCCTATTGTCTTATCCGGATCAAATTTGCTCATACCTGACAAACGTTTGTTAGACGGTCGATGGAACATTACCATAGAGTGGGAATACGAAAAGAAAAAGTATCTCTATAAAAAATCGATTACGTATTAAAGATGTTAATATCGGCTTTCATATTTGGCCTTTTAGGAAGTTTCCACTGTGTGGGCATGTGTGGCCCCATAGCCTTTATATTGCCGGTAGACCGTACTAATAATTTAAAAAAAACAGGGCAAATATTTCTATACCATTTTGGGAGGTTGTTTGCATATAGTATTATTGGTTTGTTGTTTGGTTTACTGGGGAAAGGATTTTATCTCTTCGGAATGCAACAACAGCTTTCCATTGTTGTTGGAATTTTAATGATTCTAGTGGTTCTGATTCCGTATAAGACATTCAATAAATATAATTTTTCAAAACCAATTTTTAAACTTATTTCAAAGGTAAAGAGTTCTTTGGGAGCTGCTTTGAAGAAGAAAACCCCCGATACTTTCCTTACGATCGGGTTCTTAAATGGGTTTTTACCTTGTGGACTGGTTTATATGGCTGTATTTGGGGCAATAGCTTCAGGCAATGCACTGGAAGGAAGTTTGTATATGGCAATTTTTGGATTGGGGACTGTTCCTTTAATGACCACCGCTATTTACTTCGGAAATTTTTTAAGTGGAAAAGTAAGACAACATATAAGAAAAACAATCCCTGTGTTTGTAGTACTTATGGGCTGCTTATTTGTAATGCGGGGAATGGGATTGGGAATACCTTACGTATCCCCTAAACCTATGGTGGATAAAGTAGAAGCTAATTACAATTGTAACAATACTGCTTCTGTGATTTTAGAATGATTTTAACTAACTGTAAAATTTATGACTTATGATTTTAAATAATATACCTTTAGTAGATTGGGGAATGGGAACTGCACTTATAGCCGTATTTGGTGTTGTGTGTGTTATTATAATTTTGGTTGTTTTGAATCTTATGAAAAGTGACAAAAAGAAGTAAAGTGAGTAACTTTATTAAGTAATTAAATATACGAGAAACACTTTCTGGTATATATGTATCTGAATATTCATTATTGGTCTTATTTATATGGGTAGTAAAATATGATTTTTGTCATATTATTATACAGGAGTTATTGTTTATTTTGTTATTTAAGATAAAAAGGTCTTAAAATATTAATATTTAATTTAACTAACTATGTTATCAAAAAAGCAAGCACGAAATTTCTTTCTGGGCGGTACCTTAGTCACTTTTTTAGTATTTATTGGTTTGACTATTTATTCATTTGGCGCAGAACAAGATCAATCAAATTATGAAGCCATTACCGAACAAGTTGTTCGTGGTAAACATTTATGGGAAACCAATAACTGTATGGGGTGTCATACAATTTTAGGGGAAGGAGCCTATTATGCTCCCGAATTAACAAAGGTTTTGGACCGTAGGGGTGAAGGATATGTAAAGGCTGTTTTGACAACACCTGTTCCCTGGGCGCCAAACGGAAGAAAAATGGTGGCTTATGGTTTTTCTGATGAAGAAGCGGCTGATTTAATAGCCTTTTTTGACTGGATAGACGATATAGACCTTAATGGCTTTGATACTGTTGTATCTCCATTATCAAAAGATAATGAATAACTAACCTATTACTATTATGAAATACAAATCTCAAAAAGTAGCTTATTGGTTTTTTGCACTTTCAATGCTACTATTAGTTTTACAATTAACATACGGGTTTATTATGGGCTTTGCCAGAGTAGGCCTGGACGGATTACATGAATTTATTCCTTTTAACACAGCGAGAGCAGTTCATACAAATTTATTGGTAGTCTGGTTGTTATCCGGGTTTATGGGCGCTGCATACTATATTATACCTGAAGAAGCTCAAAGAGAGCTTGTAAGTGTTAAACTCGCTTACGTACAATTAATTTCACTCGCACTGGTGGGTGTAGCTGCAGTAATTGGCTATCACTTTAACTGGTGGGAAGGACGTAAGTTTTTAGAAATACCAAGACAATTAGACTTTTTAGTGGTGGCAAATGTATTACTGTTCCTGGGTTTAATACTAGCTACCCTTTTTAAGGGCAAAAGGAAAACTACAACCGCTTTAGTACTTTCGATGGGTTTACTCTTTGCAGCATTATTATACTTGCCGGGAATGCTTCCTTTTGATAGCCAGGTAAAGGATTCTTTCTTTAGATGGTGGGTTGTACACTTATGGGTAGAAGGTGTTTGGGAATTAATTATGGGAGGTATTCTCTCATTTCTATTGATCAAGCTTACCGGTGTAGATAGAGAAGTTATTGAGAAATGGCTTTATGTTATTGTAGGACTCACATTTTTATCAGGTGTTTTAGGGACAGGTCACCACTATTACTACATAGGAGTTAATAAAATCTGGTTAGTTGTAGGAGGCATATTCTCTGCTTTAGAACCGCTTGCATTTTTGGCAATGGCCTTATTTGCTGTGAATATGTATAGAAAAGGAGAAAAAAGACACCCAAATAAAATAGCCTTGTTCTGGACTTTGGGATCTGCAATTGTTTCGTTTGTTGGTGCAGGACTCTTAGGGTTTGCCCACACTTTGCCGCAAACCAATTTATATACTCATGGTACACTCGTTACGGCAATGCATGGTCACTTAGCATTTTGGGGGGCATATGCCATGATCGTTCTAGCTATTATTAGCTATTCCTTACCCAATTTAACAGGAAGGAAATTGTATGATGGAGTTAGGGGCAGGGCTGCTTTTTGGACTTCAAATATCGGGATGATTGGTATGACAGTTGCTTTTGGCGTTGCCGGAGTTGCTCAGGTCTATTTAGAACGTAAATTTAAAATGGATTTCATGGAAGTCCAGAATGAGATAAGCATTCATTTTGTAGTATTGATAATTTTTGCAACGTTATTTACGGCAGGAATTATATTCTATATAGTTGACTTTATTAAACACGGACGCCCTAATGACGAGGCGCTGGAACAAATAGAGAATTAACACCTTTATAATAATCAATCATAAGGTCTAGAAAAGGGCTTATATATTTTTGTAATATATAATCATAGCTTACCTGCCTTTACTTTTTTAGACCTTTTTTTACTATTCGTATGAAATCATTGGAGCAAATCACATCTAAAATAGAGAATGAACCTGAGACCATTTCTCAAAGCTGTCCATTTTATAAACCTACTGGGAAAGAAGTTGAGGTCTTTAATCATGCGTATTCCAATAAAATACCTGTATTATTAAAAGGACCTACCGGAACCGGTAAAACAAGATTTGTAGAGTATGTATCTTATCAACTTGGTATTCCTCTTATTACTATCTCATGCCATGAGGAAACTTCATCTACAGATTTAATTGGTCGTTTTATAATTAAAGGAGCCGAAACAGTATGGATGGACGGACCCTTAACAAAAGCAGTAAAAGAGGGAGCTATATTATATTTAGATGAGATTGCCGAAGCAAGGCCGGATGTTGTTGTGGCGATTCATTCGCTTACAGATCACCGGAAGGAACTTTATATTGATAAGCTGGGCGAAAGTATTAAGGCACATGAAAATTTTATATTAGTAGCTTCATTTAATCCCGGATACCAAAAGGGATTCAAAGAGTTAAAACCTTCTACCAGACAACGATTTGTTGCGTTATCATTTCATTATCCTAAGTCAAAAGATGAAGCAGAAATCATTTCAAAAGAGACTCAATTAGATGTAAACGTATCTAAAAAACTGGTCACAATTGCCAATAAAATTAGAAACTTAACAGATCTTGGACTTACCGAAACTGTGTCAACACGATTACTTGTTGATGCTGCTAAACTGATCCATTCGGGATTGCCCAAACGATTAGCTGTAAAAGTTGCGGTTGTAGAACCACTAACCGATGATCTTGAAATAATTGATGCATTGACAGACCTGTGTGATCTAATGATCTAAATCTTATATTAATTATGTTCGAGCCGGATGAATTTCTTTTTAGTAAAGTTGCTGGTTTTTTAAAACGGCGTAAAAAAAACTCTCAGGAAGCACTGGTACATGCAGTAAAACTAAATGATATTAAACCTCGATTAACCATTTTTGCCAGAGCGATCACTGGTTCACCTATCGAGATATTTGAAGCTGAACGGGAAGGAGGTTATAAAAACAGTAGTTTTTTTCTTCCAAAACGCTATTCAGAATTTATTTCCAAAGAGAAGAATTTATCATTTTATTTATTCAGGATTATATACCTTTCTGTTCAAAAAAACCTTCAATTTAACTATAGTGGAAATCAGGAGCATTCAATAGAAGAAGCGAGATCCATGGCCTTAGATCATTCAGATAAGGTGTTAAAAAGGATGTTCTATGAGTTTCCGGTGACTCAAAAGATTCATAATGAACTTAAAGATTACTATAGTTCCAACCCCGGCAAGAACAAGCAACCTGACTTTTCATTTATATATGGAAAATGGATGCGAAACAATCCTGAACTAGATTCTGATAAAGTGTTAAATAATATTTCAGAAAAAGCCCAGAAAGCCATTCAGAAAGAAATTAATACCATATTAAAGGCCAATGCTGTTGAGGAAATTAAAACACTGGAGATCGATCAGAAAGCACAGGAAGATTATGTGCTCACTCATAATTTTGAAAAAGTTGAAACAGCAGAAGAATGGGAGGGAGGATGGCGTGATTTTGATGGAGATGATGATTTAAATGATCATTCTAATGCTTTGGAAGACCTAAATATGAAGCATACGGTACGAGTGGATGATCCTGTGCATTCGGTCTATCAGGCAGATTTTATGGAGAATACAACTATTTCTGAAAGTACCGAACTCGATACACACGAATTTCATTTTTCTTATGATGAATGGGATTTTTCAAAACGAACCTATAAGGCAGATTTTTGCAAAGTATACCCTAAGGTGCAACTAGAAAAAGATATTGCATACTATAAAAGTACCTTGTTAAAAAATGCCTCTACACTCATGGGATTGCGTAAGATGCTTACTTCAGTTAATAATAAATACCAACAAAAGAGAAGGCAAATACAGGGAGATGAGTTTGATCTGGATGCTATTACAGATCAATATGTTGACATACATTCCAATCATACCCCTTCAGAAAAGATATACTTATCCAAACGGAAAAAAGAAAAAGACCTTTCTATATTGATCCTTTTGGATATTAGCCTGTCCAGTGACGGTTATGCTGCCGGAAACAGAGTAATTGATGTAGAGAAGCAGGTTTCCATCATTTTCGGTGAAATATTGACAGAGTTCAATGTGGATTTTTCTATTGATTGTTTTTATTCAAAAACCAGAAATTACACAACGTATTTAAGTTTAAAATCTTTTGGAGAAGATTGGAATAAAGCAAAACACAGAATTGGAGCCGTAGAACCATCCGGCTATACCCGAATAGGAGCGGCATTGAGGCATTCGGGAGCGTTACTGGATGAACGGGATAGTAAGAATAAATGGGTTATTCTCTTATCTGACGGAAAACCTAATGATTATGACAAATATGAAGGAAAATATGGTATCAATGATGTGAAGCAGGCACTTAGAGAATTAAATCAACGTCAAATTAATTCTTATGCATTGGCTATTGAAGCTCAGGCTAAATATTATTTGCCACAAATGTTTGGACAAAATCATTACCAAATTTTAACTACTCCTGTAGAATTGCTTCAATCCCTGGTAAAGCTGTATGAGAAAATTAAGCATAATGGATAATCCCGGTATTGAAGTAAAAAAGAACGAATATAAACATTTATACTACCCCCCGGGTGGGCTACTTATGTGGATCATAATTTTTCTTGAGCTGCTAACCTTTGGCATTGCATTGATCATAATGGTTTATTCTGCTAAAGAAGAACCGGTTTTATTTCATGAGTCCCGTCTTTTACTAAATACAACTTATGGAGCATTAAATACTGTGTTTTTATTAACAAGTGGATTCTTTATGACACAGTTTATAAAGTTTCAAAGAGGATTAGATTTTAAAAGATCAAAGTTATTTCTGGTATTGACAATGTTAGGTGGGATTGCATTTTTGCTCTTGAAAGTTATGGAGTACAGTGATAAAATAGATGCGGGCCTGACAATAGGGTACAATAGCTTCTTTACGTTTTATTGGATGCTTACATTGTTTCATGTGATCCATGTACTCGTAGGCCTGGTTATTTTAGGTTCTCTAATGATCAGCCTTCTTAAAAAGAAACCTTCATTGAAAATGGAAGACGTAGAGACCAGTGCTGCTTTCTGGCATATGTGTGATCTAATATGGATCCTTTTATTTCCAATAATCTATTTGTTTTTTTAAATGAAAAAAGACCTGTTTTTTATAGTTTGGGTAGTATTAGTAGTATTAACTATTACAACGGCACTTATTACCAAGGCAAACTTTGAATATATGGCGACCGTTATTTTAATACTTTCCTTTTTTAAATTCGTAGGGATATCCTTTTATTTCATGGAACTCAGGAAAGCTCATATACTATGGAAAGTGGCTTTGCTAAGCTTTTTGACACTATTCATAATTGTAATTTTAATAATAAAATAACAAGAGTTTACTGCCCGGATACCGATGTATAATCAGTCAAATTTCTTTAATGCCAAGTTATAGCTTCAATTCCTTCCCGAAATAGAATTTGTATGAGTGTTCATAACATTATTAATAACTCATATGTCAGAGCCTAAATACTAATTCTATTACTTCATATTTTTATAAAAGATAAAAAGGTCTTTTAATATCAAATGTATTATCAGGATTTTCAAATAGTACTTCAGGAAGTACCCGGAGAAGTAAGTTTATGCTTTTCTATTTCTGGTTGTCCCTTAAGATGTGAGGGATGCCATTCAGCACATTTGTGGAAAAAAAGAAAAGGAAAGAAGTTGACCAGAAAGAGTTTTTGCCAAATGATTTGTCGCTATAAAGGACTGGCTAGTTGTATAGTTTTTATGGGAGGTGAGTGGCATAAAAAGAAACTTATTGAGCTACTTAAAATATCCAGAAAAGAGAATTATAAAACATGTTTGTACACAGGCGAAGAAAATGTAGATAAGGAAATTTTAGATCAGCTTAACTGGATCAAAACGGGTCGTTGGCAATTATCATTGGGAGGGCTGGACTCTCAAAAGACCAATCAAAGATTTATAGAAGTAAAAACAAATAAAATACTCAATCATTTATTTATAAAAACCGAACATTTATGATAAGACTAACAGACACTCAGGTTGCCAAGAAAATTGAATTTATAGATGGTTATATTCAATCTACCAATGCTGCAGATGGTTCAAAGGTAGATGCCAATGCAAATGTTACTTCAAAGAATATTGCCACTATGGAAGCAGAACTTAATAAAGATGTCAATATACAAGTGAACAGAGCTTTGATAAAGCGGAAAATAGAACTGTTGTTTGGTGAAAAGACAGCTAACGAGTATATAAGGCAAATTGAAGCACATGAAATCTATGTACACGATGAAACCTCATTAAAACCTTATTGTGTTTCTATAAGCATGTACCCTTTTTTACTTGACGGACTTACTAAAATTGGTGGGGAAAGTCGAGCCCCTAAACATTTGGAAAGTTTTTGTGGTGAGTTTGTCAATCTTGTATTTGCGGTAAGTTCCCAATTTGCAGGTGCATTGGCAACAGTCGAATTCTTATTATACTTTGATCATTTTGCAAGTAAAGATTATGGGAAAGAGTATTTGAAAACGAATGAAAAAATGATAGCCAATCATTTACAACACGTTGTTTATGCTATCAATCAGCCGGCGGCAGCGAGAGGCTATCAGTCAGTTTTTTGGAATATCTCTTTGTATGATGAGTCCTACTTCAACAGTATGTTTGGAGCGTTTGTATTTCCGGATATGACCAAACCACAGTGGGAGAGTGTTAAAAAGCTTCAGAAATATTTCATGAAATGGTTCAATACAGAACGAAGTAAAGCAATACTAACATTTCCGGTAGTAACAGCAGCTATGCTGGTAAAAGAAGGAAAACCTGTCGATATGGATTTTACAAATATGTGCGCACAGGAACTAAGCGAAGGAAATTCATTTTTTATATATCAATCTGAAAATGCAGATAGCCTTGCTTCCTGCTGTCGTTTAAGAAATGAGATCAGCGATAATACTTTTAGTTATTCTTTAGGGGCAGGAGGGGTAGCAACAGGTTCCATTAATGTAATAACCCTTAATATGAACAGGTTGATACAAAAAGGAGTAAATATTGTTGAAGAGGTTAGGAAGATACACCAATATCAGGTAGCGTATAGAAAATTGGTTGAGGAGTATAAAGAAGCTGGCCTGTTGCCTGTTTACGATGCAAACTTTATTTCATTAGACAAACAATTTTTAACTATTGGGATCAATGGAATGGTAGAAGCAGCAGAAAGTCTGGGGATTAAAGTAGGAAATAATTCAACCTATAAAAAATTCATAAACATATATCTCAAAGCCATTTATGATGAAAACAAGTTGGCAAAACAGAAATACGGGTATATGTTCAATACAGAATTTGTTCCGGCTGAAAATCTGGGAGTAAAAAATGCAAAATGGGATAGAGCAGATGGATTGTTAGTACCCAGAGAATGCTATAATTCTTACTTCTATATAGTAGAAGATGAAGAAACAAATTCACTGGATAAGATAATTTTGCATGGAAATGAAATCATAAAATATCTGGATGGAGGTTCAGCTTTACATCTCAACCTTGAGGAAATACCAAATCAGGAAGGCTTTGTTAAATTAATTCATGCAACAGCTGCTGCAGGATGTAACTATTTTTGCTTCAATATAAGAATTACAATATGCAACGAATGTGAATACATAGACAAGAAAACTTTATACAAATGCAGTAATTGTGATTCTGCAAATGTGGATCATGCTACACGTGTTATAGGATACCTTAAGCGGGTATCAAGTTTTAGCAGCGGACGCCAAAATGAGCATCGTTTGAGACATTACCACAAAAAACAGTTTACAAATAATCTGTCAACTTATAGAGTTAAGGTGATAGCAAAAGATAAATTTCAAAGGTCTGATGTTACAAAGATTGTGAACTAATTTTTTATAGGTAGATAATTTTAAAACCTGAGATAAATCATATTACACAACTAAGTATATAAATATATTTAAGCACCAATCACCTATTGAATAATGTCAGGAATTACAAAAAAGTACATTCTTATCCTTGCCATACTGATTGTAATTTTTTCAGTTTATAATTATGTAATTTATAATTCTGAACGCTATACTACATCTGTTGTATTAACTCCTAAAGCAATTGAAGGACAGCGATTATGGCAGACAAATAACTGTTGGACCTGTCACCAGATATATGGGCTTGGAGGTTATTTGGGTCCGGATCTTACAAATGTTTTTTCTCATCAAGATAAAGGACCTTCATATATAAAAGCCTTTTTAAATAGTGGTGTGAAAGCTATGCCAAAATTTAACTTTTCTGAAACGGAAAAAGAAGCAATTGTTGAATACTTAAAATTTGTAGACAGTACAGGTTATTATCCAAACTACGAGGCAAATATAGAAGCTAACGGTTGGGTGAAAATAAAATATAAGAATGAGAAATAAAACACCTCTTTATTTTTTAATTTTTTCTATTATCGCATTACTTCTGGGAGTATTTTTTGGATTATGTACGTCGATACAATATCTTCTTCCGGATTTTCTAAAGGAACATTTTCCATTTTCAATATTACGTCCTTTTCATGTTACTTCAGTGATCTCATGGATCATTCTCTCTGCTTCAGGATGTATTTATTTTTTTATGATATATGTGGAAAAACTTAAGTTCTATTCTACATCGTTGATGAAAATTCATTTGGGGATATTTTTTCTTACAGGTATCGCTATATACATATCTTTTTTATTTGGCAAGACAGAAGGGCGTGAGTATTTGTCTTTTACACCTGTTCTAATTATTCCAATACTTATAGGTTGGGCACTGTTTGGCATCAATTATTTTAAAACACTATATAAAAATGTTAAAAATTGGCCGGTATATTATTGGATGTGGGGAACAGGAATTGTCTTTATGATTTTTCACTTATGTGAAGCACATCTATGGCTTTTTGATTTTTTCAGGCTACACTTTATAAAAGACATGTCTGTACAATGGAAGTCTTATGGCTCTTTTACCGGATCATGGAATATGCTGGTATATGGAATCTCTATGTATTTGATGACCAAAATTAAAGGAGACGATTCTTTTGCTAAGAACAAGATGGCATTTTTCTTTTATTTTCTAGGCCTCACTAATCTTATGTTTGGATGGGCACATCATACTTATATATTACCTACGTATCCCTGGATACGATTTGTAGCTTATGGTGTTAGTATGACAGAATGGATAGTTTTGGGAACTATTATTTTTAACTGGAAACGGTCTTTATTAAAGGTTGAGAAAGATAATCACCCTATGGCATACCGCTTTTTATTAGCCACAGACTTTTGGATATTTTTAAATTTAATACTTGCCTTATTACTTTCAATTCCGGCAATTAACTTTTTTACCCACGGTACTCATATAACTGTTGCACACTCTATGGGTACAACCATTGGAATAAATACCACCATTTTACTTTCTGCATTGTTGTTTATTACATCGAAAGTGAATAAACACTTTGTTACAGACCAGTTCTTGATAAAAAAGGGGTTTCTTATATTCAATATTTCCCTATTCTTTTTTTGGTGTTCCTTGCTTATAGCTGGTATTAAAAAAAGTTATTGGATGTATTTTGTAAAGGAAGGGCTGTTTTCAGAAATGCAAGAAGGATTGACTTTGGTTTTTATCTCATTTTTTATTTTTGGAGTAGGCATTTTTATAGCTATTGTAATGATTTCAATACCTATTTTAAGAGTGTTTTTAGCAGGAATCCAACAAAAATATTCCGGTACTCAGTCATCATCTGTCAAAGACCAGTAACAAATACTGCCAAAAGGCTGCTATATATTGTCTTATAAGTGATTTTTATCATATTTATTGATTTCATATACCCATAATTTTGCAATCAAAATATAATTGTAGTAATCAAATGAGTTTAGCTAGCAAAATATTGCAACTCAAAAAGGATAAAAATGCTATTATTCTTGCACATTACTATCAACAACCTGAAATACAGGAAATAGCAGATTTTGTAGGTGACAGCTTAGGCCTATCTCAAAAAGTATCTGATACCAATGCCGATATTATTGTTTTTGCGGGGGTACATTTTATGGCGGAAACAGCAAAAATACTTAACCCTTCAAAAAAAGTAGTACTCCCTGACCTAAATGCAGGTTGTTCACTGGCAGATTCATGCCCACCGGAATTATTCCGTGAAGTTATAGAAGAACATCCAAAACATGTGGTTATTACCTATATTAATTGCTCTGCAGAGATCAAAGCTTTAAGTGATATTGTATGTACTTCTTCCAACGCTCTGAAAATTGTAAAATCTATTCCAAAAAAAGTTCCCATATTATTTGCTCCGGATAAAAACCTGGGAAAATATATTAATAAAAAAACCGGAAAAAATATGTTATTGTGGGATGGGTCGTGTATTGTCCATGAAGCATTTTCCATTGAAAAGTTACTTGCATTGTACCAAGAGAATCCGGGTTCTAAAATAATAGCACATCCGGAATCTGAAGAACATATTTTAAATACGGCTACCTATATAGGGTCAACAGCCGGTATGATTAAGTATGTAAAACAAAATCCTTTAGAAAAGTATATTGTAGCTACCGAAGCGGGTATATTACATAAAATGCAACAGGAAGCTCCCAATACCATGCTAGTTCCTGCGCCGGCAGAAGCAGATAATACTTGTGCATGTAGTGAATGTAGTTTTATGAAGGTGAACACACTACAAAAATTATACGACTGCCTTTATAATGAAACTCCACAAATTGAAATCCCCGAAAATATTAGGAAACAAGCACTACAGCCAATAGAACGGATGTTAGAATTATCAAAATAATATGAAGGATACAAACTTTCTTATAATAGGCTCAGGTGTTGCAGGACTGACTTTTGCCATTAAAATTGCCGAAAAGTTTCCACATAAAGAGAGTATTATTATTACGAAAGCTAGTGAAGATGAGTCCAATACCAAATATGCCCAAGGAGGAGTGGCAGCAGTATTAGATTCAGAAGAAGATTCTTTTCAAAAGCATATTCAGGATACTTTATCGGCCGGAGACGGATTATGTGATGAAGAGGTGGTAAAGATGGTCATAAAAGAAGGCCCTGACCACTTGAAAGAACTTATGCGATGGGGTGCTAATTTTGATACAGATATTGATGGAAAACTGGATTTGGGAAAAGAAGGGGGGCATTCAGAATATCGTGTGATTCATTATAAAGATATAACAGGGTATGAAATAGAAAGAGCATTGCTTCGAAAAGTAAATGAACTTTCCAATATTACGATTTTGCAATATCATTTTGCAATAGATTTAATTACAGACCATCTTTTGGAAAGTAATCATGTAAAAAATAAACTCTGTTATGGAGCACATGTACTTAATGAGAGAACAGGAAATATTTTTACCATACAAGCAGACCACACCATACTGGCATCTGGTGGGATTGGAGTTGTATACGGACATACTACCAACCCTGTTATTGCTACTGGTGATGGTATAGCTATGGCATACAGGGCGAAAGCTCAAATAAAAGACATGGAGTTTGTGCAATTTCATCCTACGGTTTTATATGATGATAAAGAGAGTGTCTCGTTTTTAATTTCGGAAGCAGTCAGAGGTTTTGGAGCATATCTTCGAACTAAAAACGGGTGCCGCTTTATGCCGGATTACAATGAAATGGCAGAATTGGCTCCACGGGACGTTGTTTCACAAAGTATTATCAGTGAACTTAAAAAATCCGGAGATTCCTGTGTTTATTTAGATTGTACACATTTGGATAAGGGAAGGTTTTTAACTCACTTCCCAAACATCTATAAAGAATGTGTAAAGAATAATATAGATATCACTAAGGATTGGATTCCTGTCGTACCCGCCGCACATTATTCATGTGGTGGAATTGTGGTTGATAAAAATGGAAAAACATCTGTTGAAAACCTTTTTGCTTGTGGAGAATCTTCCAGAACAGGATTGCATGGTGCTAACAGGCTGGCGTCAAACTCTTTATTAGAAGCACTGGTTTATGCTCATAACATATATAAATACCTTAGCGAACACGAAGTAGAAACTCCTAAAATTGCAATTCCCGAATGGTTTGATGAAACTACGCGTGTCTCAATAGAACCAAATTTTATCCAGCAAAACCTAAGTCAATTACAAGTATTAATGAGAGATAATGCAGGAATTATACGTGCCAATACAAATTTAGTGGATGCTATGAAGGATTTGACCGCAATGAGTAAAAATATCGAAGAATTATACAACAAAGCAGAGATATCTACATCTCTTTGTGAGGTGAGGAATATGATTGCCGTGGCGTATTTGATTATAGAACAATCACTTAAAAGAAAAGAAAACAGAGGTGTTTTTTTAAACTATGACAATGTTTTAACAACCTCTCAAAATTAAAAAATATGAAAAGCTTAATAAAAGAAAGTAGTAAAGCAGGTATGAGCTATTATGAATATAGCGTACTGGTAAAACAAATGGTTTCGGAACAAAAAACTACCGGCAATGAGCAAAGTCCGGACAAAGTAAATTTCACGAAACTTAATTTAAGTAGAATGAAACGTTTAGACAAAACGGCTTTTCTTACTGAAACTGAAGCTCAACCCTTCAAAACACTTAATTCTAAACAAATATGGCTTGTTTTAACCGAAGCATGGTGTGGCGATGCTGCACAAACACTTCCTTATTTAAACAAGATGGCTCAGACCTCAGAAAACATAGAACTTAAAATAGTACTCCGTGATGAAAATCCCGAATTGATGGATAATTTTCTTACCAATGGAGCAAGATCAATTCCAAAAGTCATTATTGTTGATGAAAATTATAATGTTCTGGCTTTGTGGGGGGCAAGATCCAAAGCTGCTACAAAACTAGTAATGGATTATAAAACTGTTCATGGGAAGATAGATGACAAATTTAGAAAAGAGCTACAAATGTGGTATAACAAAAATAAGGGGAAAGCTATTATTGAAGAAATTTCAGCTATTATAGATAGCCTGAAATTAGTAGCGGAGAAAACAGTTTAGTTTCCTCTGTAGTTAAATTGTTTTAGAAACAGCATTCCTATTGCCATTAGAAGAACTCCACTGGAAATTGTTATTAGCATTGGCAGATTGTCAAAAAAAGCTAATCCCAACCAGGCAACTGCTCCTTTATAGAATAAAAGTATTTCAGTTAATACAAACCCTGTGATATACAAAAGAAAGGCTTTCTTAGAATAGATCAGTAGTTTGAAGTGATCTAAAAAAGCAAATATAGAAATGCTTACTACACCTAAAAAGACCCAATGTAAAAAAGCAATTATAAGATCAATATTTTGCGATATCTGATTGGCAAAGTAAGGGAGTGACCCACAAAATTGAAAAAGTAATTTGATCACCAGTAATAATCCAGCAGTTTTTAAAAGTAACAGTGTAGTGTTTTCAAGTTTGGCACTTAGTTCTTTCCAGACGTTACGTACCTTCTTAAACAAAATATAGAACGCAATTCCGTGCAATAGTACCGCGAAAAGGGCTATTGCATAAAAAAAGGAATGAGGCTCCAACCATAAAACAGATGTGAAGAACGAAAAGATGATACCTAAATTTAAAAGCCGGAAAAAGAGCTGAAATTTCTTTTTAGATATAGATATCTCATTTTTCTCAAGTACATAGAATAACACCCCAAAAAGAGTTGCTATAAACCATCCATTGTATTGAAAGTGAAGAAAAAAGTATATAGAGCTTCTATACCAGTTTGATGAACTACCAAGTGTATTCATAATAATTCCCAGAGCCCAGGGACCTATACTGGAAATTACCAAGTACCATAATCCTGCACGAATTAATTTATATGAAAAGCTTTGTTTTTGATCTTTGGAAGTGTGTCTAATGAAAAACCACATAAACCCATATGAAGCAAAAATAAACAGGGTTGAAAAAATAATTGAAAATAACCCATACCCTTGTATGGGAAATGTTATCAACATACCAATTATTGTGATCTGCGTAAAGAGAAATAGTATGCCATACTTTTTTGAAAGCTCTTTTTTGTGTAAATATAATTGGTAAATAAGTGTCGTTAATGCAGTATATACCCATCCCAGTAAAGCTATATGTGAATGCGTATGTACAATATATTTATAATTCGATAAGAAATCGCTTGTGTGGTCTAACCGAAGAAGAAACCCTAAAAGCGCAATGATAAAAAAATAACCAAGGGCTATTTTAATATGTTTTTTTAGATCGACCACAAAACTAAAATACAAAATTATGACCTCACTTCTTCTTCTAAGTTTAAAGCTTTTGGGTGCAAAATGTTATTTTCCAGATGGATGTGTTTGTGTAAATCCTCTTCAAATTCTTCTAACTTATCGTAAAGAGCTCTAAAGGTATTACAGGCTCCTTCAGGCGGGGTATATTTATTGGATAATCTCGAAATTTCCTTAAATATATCTCCAGCATTCTCATGTTCACTTTCCATCATGTTAATTGGATTTGTGACAGAAGAAAAATGAGGTCGTGGAGGGACTATTCCTTCCTTTTTTGCCCTGGCCAATTGCTTTATGAACGGAAAGAGGACAAGTTCTTCTTTCATCATGTGGGCAGAAAGGTCTTTTGCTGCTTCCTGAAACAGATTATTTATTGTAACAACTTCTTTGTAATAATGTCCGTGTACTTTTGCCACTTTTGTAGCATACATACTTAGTAAAGGGATATTCTCAGCAACAAATTTATGATGTACATTGACAATATAATCCATTAAAAAAGGCAACTCCCAATTATTATAATCATTCGAATCTTCAGCCTTAGCATCTATTTCAAGAATCTCTTTTTCTAAAAGCTCATAATCAATTCCCTTTTTCAAACAAACTTTCTCTATTGTCACACCACCTCCGCAACAGAAGTCTATATTGTATTTTTTAAAAATATGAGAAACTTTAATATTTTCGGTTACTACTTCTGCGACTGTTCTATCTTTTGTAATATTCATGAATATAGTTTTAGAGCACTTAAATTAATGTGCCAATTCAATTATTTTTGCAACGGTCTCTTTATTGTTTACACCCAGACCTTCTTGTTGGTGCGCCAGTTCCCCTTTTTGGTCAAAGACACTTATAATATTTGAATGGGAAAAATCCATAGGAGATATTTTTTTATAGTTTACGGCCAAAACTGCAGCAAATTCTCTGGTGTCTTCTTCAGAACCTCTTAGAAAAACCCATTGTTCTCCTTTCATATCGTTTTCAATAGAAAAAGACTTTAATCGCTGTGGCGTATCTGTTTCGGGATCTATACTGACCAGAACCAGTTTTACATTGTCCTTTTTTACTTGGGGTATTTGAGCTTCAATTGCCCGCATGTCTGCAACCAACCTCGGGCAAGCTGCTTTACATGAAGTATAGATCATGACCATTACCAGGACATCTCCTTTAAGGTCTTTTAGTTCGATTTCTGTATTGTTTTGTGTGGTCCATACAGAAGGTAGATTGTATATTGATAACTCTGAAATGACAGCATCATTTTCAACCACTTTAGCTACTGCCTCTGTATTTTTGTTATTGCAGGATACAAAAAGCAATGAAATACTTGAAATTAAAAGGATTGTTCTAAGCATATATTCTATTTTTTTCCGAAGAAATTAGTATTAGTTTTTGATGTCTTTTACACATCTGAAACCTAAATTCTTAACCGAATAATTTGCTTTCATACTACCTCTAAAGGCATAGCGCATAAAAGCAGCATAATTCATTAAATCTGAAGCCCCCACAGCGGCACTTCCACAAAAGAGATTACTATCCTTATCTACATCCTTACGGGACTCACCGGAGATAAGAACCGAATTGAAATCCATTGTCCATTCCCAGACCAGACCATGCAGGTCAAAAACACCCCAGTAATTTTTAAAAGTGGAGCCTACTTCTTTGTTATATGATTTTGAAGTTTCATACCATTCCAAGATATATTGATTGTATGTTTCATTTTTTCTGGCATCCGGCAGATTCTCATCTGCCATAGCTGCATATTCCCATTCGTCTACAGTGGGCAATCTTTTGCCCTGGCATTCACAGTATTTTTTGGCGGCAAACCAGGAAATATTTGTTGCCGGGGCATTGGGAAGAAGGTGGGAACCATAATTATCGTCACCTTCCCAATTCATCAAGTAATTCTTATCAGCGAAGAGCCGTTTTATTTTACTGCGTTTCCATTTTGGAAATTTTTCCAGAAAAACTAAATATTCACTATTAGTTACCGGATATACATCCATATAGAAAGAGTCCACTTTAACCGTTAAGCTGTCAACTCCATAAAGAGGTAGAAAAGAACCTCCACTAACCATGACCATTTGTGTTTCTTGCGCAAAACCAAAAGAACCAATACAAAAACTTACAAGAAATATAAATTTGGTTAATGGAGGCATTTTAAGTTTATTAGTGAGAATTTCTTCTGCTTTTTACCATTGCCGGAGTCACTTGTTTTTTAGAGTTCCCCCAACTATTATAAATATAGGTTAGTACATTGGCAACTTCATCATCATTAAGATCTTGCCGGGTCATGACACTATTGTACTTTTGCCCGTTTACCGTTATTTCTCCGGTTTTACCATTTAATATGATATCTATGGCTCTATTTACATCTGCATTCAGGTAATCTGCCTTTGCCAAAGGAGGAAATACATTTGGAATACCCTGGCCTTCTGCCTGGTGGCAAGCAAAACAAGTTTGCATATAAGTTACTTTTCCAAATTCCATCATTTCTTCAAACGATTTTGCCGGAATTTCAGATTCTGCTATTCCATTGTCAGATGGCATTTCCTGAATACCACCTCCTTCAGGCTGATAAATACCTTCTTCCTGTTTTCCTGAATAGATAGTTTTGTTTTCTTCACCTTGTACTTTGAGCATTCCCAACGCACCTTTATTAAATGCTCTGAAGATCGAGTGATCAACAAGAATAAAAGTTCCCGGAACGTCAACTCTAAATTCTACAATGGCAGCACCACCTGCAGGAACTAAGGTAGTTTGTACATTTTCATTTATAAAGTCACCGCCTTCAACATGCACTTTGTCAAATATTTCTCCAATAACGTGGAAAGAAGACACTAGGTTTGGTCCTCCATTTCCAACATAAAGACGTACGGTTTCGCCCACATTTGCTGTAATAGCGTTATCTCCCGTCAAAGAACCTACTTTTCCATTAAATACAACATAATCGGCATCTTCATCAACAGCTTTTTGCATGTCGAAAGGCTGTAAGCCTCTGTCTCCATTCTCTCCTTTAGTATAAAAATCGCCTTGCATTATATAATACTCTTTATCAACTTCGGGCAAACCACCTTCCGGTTCAACCAAAATCAGACCATACATACCATTAGCGACGTGCATTCCCACAGGAGCGGTAGCACAGTGATAAACATATAATCCGGGATTTATTACTTTAAAAGAAAATGTTGCTTCGTGGCCGGGAGCAACAAACGAAGAAGTAGCACCTCCACCAGGTCCGGTTACCGCATGCAGATCAATATTATGGGGTAATTTATTATCAGGGTGATTTTTAAGGTGAAACTCTACTTCATCTCCAACACGGGTTCTTATAAAGCTTCCCGGAACTGAACCACCAAAGGTCCAATACACATATTTTACACCATCGGTCATTTCTCCTTCTTGTTCTAAAATCTCCATATTTATAATGAGCTTTTTAGCTTTTCTTTTTCCAACGGGAGTTGGTACATTAGGAGGAGAAGTTAATTCGGCTATCATTTCTCTGGAAACAGGAATATCGGAAGCATCATCATACGTCTTTCCTTCTGTATTGCTCACGCAAGATGAGAACATAATGAGGATGCCCAAAATACATATTCCGGCGTACATTTTTTTTCTGAAAGTTGTTTTCATAGTATTAAATTTATAGTTGATTTGATTTAGATTCTGTTTGAAATAGGGTGGGGCTTATGGTTACCATAACCCATCCCCAATTATTGGTATTATTATCAATATTGTTCTTTATAATTTCCATCCCTTCCGAAGCGAACATTTGACTATATCCGGCTTTGAAATTGATATCTTTAGAAAAAACATATGTGTATACCAGGTCTACTTCCGTTCCTAACTGCTTTGAATCACTACCTGTTATATCTGCAGCAGCCAAAAAATTATGTACAGCTATATTTAAATTGTTCTTTGTATTGATCTTAATTTTTGTATGGGCATTTAGGTCTATCAGGCCAACATTGTTAATGTGATTGCCAACATAGAAATAATCTATAAGTCCATTAAATTTATGATTGGTACCATAAAATGGTGTAAAAGCATTGTTTTCACCATTATTTGGAGCTCCGTTGTCATTACCACTTTGTAATTCTACACCTAATCCCGATGTAACATTTTTTGAAAAGATGTAATTGGCGTCAAGCCCTAACAGGTAGGCATTTAGATCATTATCTGCTTTATCTTTTCCATACTGGTAATAAAGATTAGCAGTAAAACCCAGCTTCCCTTTTTTGTAGTAGACATGTGACCCAGCCGTATGACTATAGCGGGTTTCATTATTGGCAGGTATATCTTCATCTATAAACTGCAATCCGTTGTTCAGGTATAAAAAACTAGCACCAACATTTTCCCAATCCTTATGCAACCAGGCATAGAAAAGGCTTTTATATGTATTGGTAGTCAATATATGTTCTGTCAATGCTTCGCCATCTTGGTTAAATGCATATCCCAGATCGATTTTAAATTTGTTTTTACGATACTTTAAAAGTGCCGCGTCATGACTACGTGCTTGTTGTGCCCAACCAACATTTCCAAAAATTCTATGATCGTCATAAATAATTTCCTGCCTTCCTATTTTAAATGAAAATTGTGAGCTCAATAAGACCTTTCCCCATGCTTGATGAACACTAAAGCCATTCTTATCGGATGTATTTAATTGAGGTACATCACCCCAGACTCTTACATCTTGAAGGCTTAGATAAAAGTTTAGTTTTTCATTTTTATATTGTGTATTTAGTCGTGTACGTTGCGATATAAAAGTGGCAGCATCTGTATTGTCAGGAAAAAGAGTTTTGTAACCATGTCTGTATTCCAGCCTTGGGCGCAGTTGTGCATCTACTGTAAGCTGTGCTTCTATTGTCGCATTAAAAAAAAGGGTTACTACTATTAATAAGATTACTTGTTTAGGGTTGACTATCCTCATAATTTTTTATAATATAAAAAGACCTTTTTATCTTTTAAAATAACAAAATAAGCATTACCGTTCGCTATAAAATATGATATTAATCATATTATATGAAAATAATTAAATTGTCATGGAAAACAACTGGGTTTCTGGCTTCTTTTGTTGTAAAAGCAGGTCGAAAGCCATACAGATATTACGAACAAAAGGCCGCCCTTTTTCTGTTACTTTTATTGCTTCGGGATGAACTTCTAACAATCCGTCTTTTTCCAATTCTTTAAGATTTGACAGCACGCCGGATATTTCCTTAAAATATAACTTTTTATCCTTCCAGGATGTTTTCAATTTACACATAAGGTTAAGAATATGCTTTCGTATAACGAGATCCTCCTCTGTTAAAATATGGCCCCGATATACGGGGATAATATTGTTCTCTACTAAACTTTGATATGCTTCTACTCCTTTTTCGTTTTGTGCAAAGCTATACCAACTATCACTTATTGCAGAAGCTCCCAATCCAATCATCACCTGCGTTTTTGAATCTGTATATCCCATGAAGTTACGGTGAATTGTTTTGTTCTCCAGTGCTTGGTATAAACTATCTGTTTGTAGAGCAAAATGATCCATTCCAATCTCAATATAGCCTGCTTCCAAAAGCATTTGCTTGCCTGTTTCGTACTGCATTCGCTTTTGCTCCGCTGTTGGCAGATCTTCCTCTTTAAAACCACGCTGGCCATTACCTTTTATCCATGGTACATGTGCGTAGCTGTAAAAAGCAATACGATCGGGCATTAATTGTTTGGTTTTTTCAATGGTTTGAATGATGTGCTCCCGAGTTTGAAATGGTAAACCAAAAATAATATCGTGGCCTACAGAAGTAAAACCGGTTTTACGAGCTGCTTCGGTCACAGATCTTACATTTTCAAACGGCTGAATTCTATGGATAGCTTTTTGTACTGTTTCGTTATAATCCTGTACGCCATAACTAACGCGAGTAAAGCCAAAATCTGCTAAAGCTTGTAAATGTTCTATGGTTGTATTGTTAGGGTGCCCTTCAAAACTCAGTACAGCATCGGGTGCTTTTTTAGCTTTTCTGAAAAGCCCTTCCATCAACATTTGTAAATTTTTTGGTGTAAAAAAAGTGGGTGTTCCTCCACCTAAATGCAGTTCTTTTATGATAGGCCGTTCCCCAAACAGATCGGCATACAATTGTAGCTCTTTTAATATGGATTTTAAGTAAGGAACTTCTACCTCATGATTTTTTGTAATACGCTTGTTGCAACCGCAAAATGTGCATAAACTTTCACAAAAAGGCAGGTGAATATATATACTGATCCCTTGTGAGCTATTGGTTTCTTTAAAGCTTTTTTTCAATGTTTCTTTCCACCTTTTTAAAGAAAAATTGTCATTATCCCAATAAGGAACCGTAGGATAACTTGTATAGCGAGGCCCTGCCACATTGTATTTTGAAACTAAAGATGCGCACATAGTCTGCAGATTTGTGTTTTCAAAAATAGGAGAGATAGCTTTGTTGAAATATGATATTTGTCAGATTGAGAGATTTTTTTGAAATTAAAATCATTCTGAAAAACAAAAATGTGTATTTTCACTTTTTAGAATTATATATTATGCAGAAAATTTTAGGAATTGGCTCACGGATCAATCACCCCGAATATGGAAAAGGGGTGGTAACTAATGTTACTTCAAAAATGTATTGGGTTACTTTTATTGATATTGGACTGGAGACCATCCCTGTTGACGATGATTTTGAAATTATTGAAATTGCAGAAGATGAGGTAGATACCGTTAGTTTCTATGAGATTGAAAAAAGCCTTCGTGATATTCTTAAAAAATGGAGCGATGCCAGTGAAATTGTTCCTATTGCGGACAAATTCAGGGGAGGGACCATGGTATTACAACCAAAGGATGTGAACCTATCGAACAAAGAAGTTCCAATTGAGACCTTTTTTCATAAGATTGTGATGCTACGGGATAGATTGCGAGTGATGGAACAGAAGATCAACTCCAGTAAAACGTTGGACGATCAGGATAAAATCGACCTTCAACAGTATATTACACGTTGTTATGGGAGTTTAACCACTTTCAATATTTTATTTAAGAATAACTCACAATATTTTAAAGGAGATAGTTCGAAGAATTAGACTATTTTTAAATCTAACAATAAATTAAGATTGTATGCAGGATATTCAACAACCACACCAGCAAATCACTGTAGGAAGTCTTACCGATGAAAAAAGGGTAGCTTTCTACAAAAAAACATATACACACCTTGCATTTGCGGTATTACTCTTTATTTTGGTAGAAATTATTTTCTTTCAAATACCACCCATACTGGAATTTGCTTTGTCACTAACTCAAGGATGGTTGTGGTTATTGATGTTGGGAGGTTTTATGTTGGTTACTAATTATGCAGAGAAGCTGGCATTGGCCAATCATGATAAAAATAAGCAATATTTGGCATTGTTGCTATATGTAGTGGCAGAGGCATTTATATTTATTCCGCTTATTTTTATTGCCATGATGATTGCAGAAGATGGAGGAATGGAGATTTTAAATCAGGCAGCAATATTGACTTTGTCTTTGTTTTCAGGGCTCTCGGCGGTTGTATTACTAACCAAAAAAGACTTTTCTTTTTTGAAATCAATACTTGCAATTGGCTTTTTTATAGCCTTGGGACTTATTGTTGCCGGGGTGCTTTTTGGGTTTAATTTAGGGCTTTGGTTTAGTGTAGGAATGGTTGTTTTGGCTTCCGGTTCAATTTTATACCAAACCTCGAATATGGTCCACAAGTACAGTGAAGATCAATATGTTGCAGCATCATTAGGGTTATTTGCATCTCTAATGTTACTTTTTTGGTATATTCTTAGTATTCTGTCAAGAGATTAATTGCTGCTTTAAAACGTAATAAAATTGAGTTTTAATGCGTTTACATACAGCAGAATACCTGCTGTGATGAAATAATTGTTATATTTCGAATCCCAAATTATATGATGTTATTATTACAAGCTGATGAAAATGCTACCTGGCTGGCTCCTTATGCATATGTTATTGTGCTCTTGGGGTTTGTTTTTGTATTGTTCAGATTGTTTGAGAGCTGGTATTCCAATAGATATAATAAACCTCTTTTTCGACACTATTTCGTGTATAAGAAATTAACACCTTCTCAAGTGTCAATTCTTGAGGATGAATTTACTTTTTACAAGAAACTTTCAGAAAAACATAAAAAGCAATTTGTACATAGAGTGGCTATGTTCATTGGAGATAAAAAATTTGTTGGCAGAGAAGGGCTTGAGGTTACAGAACGAATGAAGATCTTAGTTGCAGCAATGGGTTGTATGCTTAGTTTTGGCAGAAAAAACTATGAGTATGTGTTAATTGAATATATCCTTATTTACCCAAATGAATTTTATAGCGCTATTAATGATGATTATCATAAAGGTGAATTCAATCCCCGAGAAAAAGCTTTGGTGCTTTCCTGGAAAGATTTTGAAATAGGTTATAAGATAACGGATGACAATTTTAACCTTGGAATTCATGAATTTATGCATGCTATGCAATTGGAAGCTATGCAAAGTAAGGATTTGGATTCTTCCCGTTTTGGAAAACAATTTCAGAATATTCTAAAACAATTGACCCAACAGGAAGTAAAAGACAAATTGGATGAGACCCGCTATTTCAGGTCGTATGCTTTTACCAACCAATATGAGTTTATGGCAGTAATGACAGAGTATTTTATAGAATCTCCAACCGATTTCAAAATGCATTTCCCGAAATTGTACGATTATACCAGAAAATTGCTGAATTTTAATTTCGCTGGCTATTAAAAAAGGCTCATTTCAAAAGAAATGAACCTTTAGAATTAACCGGAGCTCTTAAGACTTATTTTTTCTTTACTATTATCTTTTGTGAGACCTTGCTGTTATTTTGCTTGGCTACTATAAAGTACATCCCTTCTGCATATTTTGAGGCGTCCCATACAGTAGTTTCTTTGAGGATAATGGTTTCAACAAGCTTACCGGAAGTATTGTATACTTCAAGTGCTTCAAAAAAAGTTGTTGCCACACGATTTATAACAAATTTGTTTCCTATAGTTGGAGTGACAAACACTGTATTAATATTATTTTCTGTAACAGAAAGAGGAATATCATCTCTAATTACAATGGCATTGGGAGTATCTATTATTCCCGGCTCCACAAAATTTTCAATAAAATTAAAGTCGCTGTCATAGCGTCTTACCGAACCGTCATTACCAACCCCTATTAAAATATCTCCATTTGGAAAAAAGGCAAAACCTTCACATCCGTTCACCCCGGTGATGAGATCTTCTACAAAATTTCCAGTCGAGTCAAACCGCTTTACAATACCGCTATTGTAGTTAAATACGATCAAGTTATCATTTGCTTCAAACCAAATATTAGTAGGTCCTTGTAAACCGGTATCAATAAATAGGCCCAGGTCATCACCATTGGTGCCATCAAATTTGTGAATAGATGATCCATTGTAAGAAGATACATAGAGGTCTCCGGCACTGTCCCAGTCAATACCAATGCTTTGCGATACACCTACAGCAGTAAACTCGTCAATAAAAGTACCATCAAGATTATAGCGTAATACTTTGTTATTAGTATTGCTCCATTGAAGTACATACAGTAAGCCATCCGGTCCAATTTTCATTCGGGTAGGGCCACCGAGGCCTTCTGCGAAGTTTTCAATAAAATCTCCATTAGACCAATTGTGCTTGGATATAATTCCTTCTGCTCCCAGATTAGAAATCAATACTGCTTCCTCACTATCCAGAAAAATAATATCCTGAGGCCAGACAATCCCGTCTTCGGTTCTTATGAGTTGTCCTAAGAAGTCACCATTCTCATCAAATTTGGCTATTTGCCAAGGACCATTATTAAACCCCCCGGCATCACTAACATATACTGCCAGATTTTGTGAATACAGTATAGAAGTAATCAGGAATATACCAATGGTTGTAAAAGTGTTTATTTTTTTCATTGTTATACGATTTAGAAATTAATACGAACCAAAGGTCAGTAATGGGGTAACAAAAAGGGTTTAGAATTATAAAATGAAACCTATTTTAAGAAAATTTGACCTTTTCCTGTTTCATTTTATATTCGGAAGGAGTGCAGTTATGCTTGCTTTTAAAGGCTTTGTAGAAAGTAGCTTTATTATTGAAGCCTACATCAAAATAAATATTCTTAATATATTCATCTTTACTGGTACGTAATAGATCTTCTGCTTCCTTAAGTCGGTAATCATTTATAAAACCATTAAAATTTTTCCCGGATTTCTTGTTGATCACCTTGGATAGCAAATGTGTGGAAAACCCTACTTTGTCAGCCAGATTAACAAGCCTGAGTTCATTGTCTATATAAGGCTTTTCTTTTTCCATATAAACGGTCAGGTTTTCGTAAAACTCATTTAGGAGTGAAGTTTCAAAGCTTTCGTCTTTATTTTGAATAGGAATGAACAGGTTGGTGAATAGTTCTCCGTCAAATATTTTAGGTTGTTTTATAATTATGAAGCCAATAGTATAGATAGAGGCACTCATCATTATTGAGATCATATAATCCCATTGGTTGTTAAAAAATGTAAAATTAACAAGTACATAATAAGATATATAGGATAAGATAAACAGTGTATACAGTGTTATTAAGATCTTACTCCAGTTGTACCTTACTTTCTTATATTCGGTGTCAAGCTCATTATTTTTATAGACCAACCTAATTGTCAATATAGTGTAGATAAGCATGTGTATTGCCACGAACCAGTACCCCCTTAAAAGGAATTGTAAGGGAATACCATTTTCCACAAGCCCAAAAAATGATAGCCAGTGGGCCACATTAGGAAGCAGTGTTAAAAATGCAGGAAGAAAATGAAGCGCATAACTAAAACGTACTTTTACATTGAACAGGTCTAGAAAATAGATGTACAACAGCGGCCCCGTCACATAATAGCATACATGTGGAAAATATATGAGATACGGGTACTCAAATTGATACCTTGTCCAGTAAAGCACATATTGAAAAAGAATGATTGAAAAAGCCAATACCAAAAAAGCTATCGGGTAGTTTTTCTTTATTTTACTTGTGATTAGAATAAGGAACAAAAACAATCCCATAGCAACGGCTATTAGAAAAATAGAGGTCCAGGTATCAAAAGAAGGTTCCATAATGATCTAAAAAGTAAAACTATACAAAAAGGTACTTTACCGAGTAAGTTATTATAATAATTAACCTTAGAATAGGTTAATTTACTGGTTTGTAAGCTCTTTTAGTCCTTTAATGGTCTCAATAGGATCTGAAGCCCTAAAGACATAGCTTCCAGCCACAAGAACATCGGCTCCGGCTTCAACCAGTTGTAACGCATTTTTATTTGTGACTCCTCCGTCTATTTCAATTTTTGTAGCAGCTCCTTTTTCTTTTATTATAGCTTTTAACTGTCTTACCTTGTTGTATGTGTTTTCAATAAAACTTTGCCCTCCAAACCCGGGATTTACACTCATAAGACAAACCAGGTCAATATCCTGTATGGTATCTTTCAACAGGTCTACATTAGTATGCGGGTTGAGTGCTACACCTGCTTGCATGCCTTCTGCTTTAATAGCCTGTAAAGTGCGGTGCAAATGTGTAGAAGCTTCATAATGTACGGTAAGTACATTTACTCCTAATTCTGCAAAGGTTTTAATATAACGATCCGGTTCTACGATCATTAAATGAACATCCAGTGTCTTTTTTGCATGCTTGGCAATACTTTTTATAACAGGCACCCCAAAAGAAATATTAGGGACAAAAACACCATCCATAACATCTAAATGAAACCAATCTGCATCACTTTGGTTTACCATTTCAACATCACGCTGAAGGTTTGCAAAATCTGCTGCCAGAATCGATGGTGCAATTAGAGTGTTGCTCATAATAAAAAGGTTTCTGCAAAAGTAATAATATAAATGAGACCTTGAAACAAGTTCAGCAAATGAAAAACCTCCGGTAACTATCCGGAGATCACTTACTAAAGCAAAAATTGTCTCCTAAAAGTAAATGAGGTCGTTATTTATATTGATACGTTCAATAATAGTATTGATCTTCTGCTGCATTTTGTTAAAGAATAATGCACGATCTTTCTCTCCTGCGTTTACCAGCAATTTTGAATTTTTCATTTGTTTCTCAAAGAATCGATCCATTTCTTCACAAGTTGGAGGGTGTTGTACTTTTAAATAGGTAAGCACCGTAAACGGGCTAAAAAACATTTTATGATACTGAGTTTTTACCATGACGGTATTACTCATTGTAAGCAGGTCACTCTTGTACAAATAGTATGTGGCGTTATTTTTAGAATTTAGAATGGTTTGATCAATGGTCTGTTGTTCTACGTGATTCAGAATGTCTTTCAGGTCCTCGCAGATGAGCAATGCATATTTTTTGGATAGTAAACCGGTTTCAAAATAATAGAAAATCTGCTGTAAGGTCCCATTAATGGTATTGTCGTTCCAAAACTCAGTTATATTGATATAGTTGTAGCGATCTGCAAGATTTACCGCACTGTTTATAAGTGAAGCCGGAATGGTTTCTATGAATTCTTCAAAAGAGGTCTTGGACATACTACCGTCTTCATTCAGAAACTTGAGCCATACATAGAACTTGTATTTCGTGATAAATGTATCTGTTAAGGTGTAAAATATAGGGATGTCTTTTGCTGAATATATAATGGAAGCACTTTTCAGCTTTATAAGCGGCTCGATGCTCTTAAAGGAAGTAGTAAAATAATTTTCCAGATCGGAGACATCTCGAATAGCTGGTGATTTTTCTGCAAGCAAAGTGTTTTGTTCCCCAACTTCATATAACTTGTTAAGGGAGATTTTAAAGTGCTTGGCCAACACTACTGCTTCTTCCAAAGACAAATTAGTTCTGGAAGTTACACGTCTATAGGCTGCGTCATAACTTAAGTTAAGAATACCTCCAATTTCATCAATAATGGATTGTTTGTCTCCCAATTGCCCCTGTATATGTTTTATAAACTGCTCTTGCATAATTTAAGTTTTGATCGCTAATGATACAATATTTTGTAAAAAATGCAAAATAAAGTGAAATAATTTTATTTTTTCCACAATTTAAAATTAAAAATTGCAAGTAATTTTAAATCATTGAACCTTAAAATTGATTACTCATGAAACATGTATGTATTTTAGTAATAATCCTTTTTAGTTTCAAAGGAATTTCACAAGAAGAATCTACCGAGAATTTTTCCGGAAACAACGAATTTAAATTGAATGTTGGTTATGTAATCGCAGGACTTCCTGAAGTTACCTACGAGCGTATCTTAAGTGATGAAACTTCTGCCGGACTTTCCATTGCATTTTCTGTGGATGAGGATATTGATTATAATTTCATCGTAGTACCTTATTTTCGGTTCTACTTCGGAGAAAAAAGAAATGCAGGTTTCTTTATTGAAGCAAATACTGGAATATTCACAGAAGAAAACAATGACGCAAAAACTGAATCTGAATTCGGACTTGGCGCCGGGATGGCTGTAGGAGCCAAGTTTATAACACGTAGTAAAGGCTGGGTAGCAGAACTGGTGGGCGGTATGGGAAGAAATTTTCTTAATACCGATGTATTGAGTGAAGTATATCCAAGAGTAGGAATCTCTATAGGAAAACGATTTTAATGTGCTCACTAAATAGATAATAATTTTAGTGATATTACCAGAGCTCAATATAGTATAATGAAAAACCTCCGGTAATCAGCCGGAGGTCATTCATCAATCAAAAAACGAACAGTTATTTTTAACTGTTTGTTGCTGTTATTGGGATTTTATCCCAAATATGTCTTTAAGATCTTACTTCTTGAAGTATGCTTTAAGCGACGTATCGCTTTTTCTTTAATTTGTCGAACACGTTCACGGGTAAGATCGAAAGTCTCACCAATTTCTTCAAGTGTCATTGGGTGCTGGTCACCTAATCCAAAGTACAAACGGATCACGTCTGCTTCTCGCGGGGTTAAAGTTTCCAAAGCACGCTCAATTTCGGTACGAAGTGATTCGTGCAATAAGGTACGATCCGGATTAGGAGATTCACCACTACGCAATACATCGTAAAGGTTAGAATCTTCTCCTTCAACCAATGGCGCATCCATAGATACGTGACGTCCGGAGTTCTTCATAGACTCCTTAACGTCGTTGATCGTCATATCCAGTTCTTTTGCGATCTCTTCAGCAGAAGGCGGACGTTCGTGCGCTTGCTCTAAGAATGCAAAGGTCTTATTTATTTTATTGATACTACCTATCTTGTTCAATGGCAAGCGAACAATACGAGACTGCTCCGCCAATGCCTGTAAAATAGATTGACGAATCCACCATACAGCATAGGATATAAATTTAAAACCACGGGTTTCATCAAAACGCTGTGCAGCTTTGATCAATCCAAGATTCCCTTCATTAATAAGGTCGGGAAGGGTTAACCCCTGATTTTGGTATTGCTTTGCTACCGATACAACGAAACGTAGATTGGCTTTGGTCAACTTTTCCAAAGCGCGCTGGTCACCCGCTTTTATACGTTGTGCCAACTCTACTTCTTCGTCTGCGGTAATTAAGTCAACTTTTCCTATTTCCTGTAGGTACTTGTCTAAAGAAGCCGTTTCCCTGTTGGTAACTTGCTTCGTAATTTTAAGTTGTCTCATTAAGGTATGTCCTTTTTCTTAAGTTAAATGTGCTTGTGCAATAAGTTATACGTAAAAAAGACACAAAATGTTACAAAAGGTTGCTTTTTTTTAGAAAAATGAATAAAGATGTAGATAAGAAAGCTTAGAATTCCCGAATGGCTCTTACCCTAAAGGTGTTTTTTTTATTCGAATTTAGTTTTCTCGAACCAGAAATGATTTGAATCTCTCCAAAATCGTAAACCCAACAGCTAAGATATCCTCCAATGTCGTTAGAATAAAACTCTGAAGAACTTATGTATACCGATGCATAACTTTCATTAAAACCTTCAATAAGATCTCTGTAGGTATACATTCTTTCCAACTCATTTATAGAAGGAAGAAACCAATCATTATATCCATTCAATGATAATGTATATGCGATACGAGCTGCAATTCCTTCTTCACCACAAGCATTAACAATAGCTAAAGTATTCTCCATACCCATTCCAATCTCTAAATTTAGCGCAATGGGTTCTATATTTGCTATACACCCCCAAGGTCCATCTATTTGGTCAAAAGGAGCTGCAATGAGGCCATGCTCTCTCGTATTATCTAAATAGAAAATAATACCCCCTTGGTGGCTATCTCCAATTTCAAATACCCTTTCGGTTTCATTAGTATCATCTTTTGTGCTACATGCGTTGAAGATGTTTGCGATAAAAAATGTTAGAAGAATGAATTTTAGAACTTTAATTGTTTTCATTGTAATCATTTTTAATTTGCTTATTATTTAAGTTAACAGTACTGTCTATAATTGGTTTTGATATAGAATCATTTGTTTTTGATATATGAATTAAGCTATCAATAACAGATTTATCTTTTGTTTCAATTCTAATATTATCAGTACTATTATAGTAGCTATATGTTGTTGTAACAGTATTGTTATCAGTATTAGATTTATTTTTCTTTTTTGATTTTTCTTTTGGACTGGATTTTTTGACAAATGGGTTTTTGTTTTTATCAAATTCATCTTCCGAAATTTCTTCAGCATTTTCTATTGATTTTTCTTTACTATTTTTTTCTTTTTCCAAATGATCAATTTTAGAATTCGACCTAAGAGTGCTTTTTTCTCCTAGTAACGGAGGTAATTTCTTATTTTCATTTGTAACCTCTGTTTCTGTAGCACTATTAATTTTAAAATCATTATGTGAGGGCATTACATATATAAGGAATGCTACAATTGAAATAAAACCAATACCGGCTCCAAACCGCCAAAAAAGTAGGAATCGCCTACGTTTTTTCTCTTCAGCATCCAATGTGTCATTTATTTTCTCCCAAAGATTCTCATTAGGAGTTTTTTGTGCATTGCTTAGTTTTTCCTTCATAAGAAAACCGATGTCTTTTCTATTTCCCATTAGCAGTTATTTTTTCTTTGAGTATGCAACTGAATAATTCTATTTTTTAATATCAATTTTGCTCTGTGATAATTTGATCTTGATGTATTTTCTGAAATGTTGAGTATTCCGGCCACTTCTTTATGTGAGAAACCATCTAGTTGGTATAAGTTAAATGCTAATCTGTATTGGTCCGGCAAATCCTGAACCATTTGCAAAATAGTATCCAATGGCAGATCTGTTATTTCTTCCTGTACCGTTGTATCTTCAAGAATGTCATTATTTACTTTAATGGGTGTTGGCTTTTTTGCTTTATATTTATCTATAGCTTTATAGATAGCAATACGCTTCATCCATCCTTCAAAAGACCCTCTGTGTTTGTATTTTTTGATGGTTCTGAAAATGGTAATAAAAGTATCATGCAAATTATCTTCGGCATCTGTTTCATTCCTACAATATTTAAGCGAGAGTGAATACAATATGTCTTTATATTGGTTAAATAATTCATTTTGTGCCACACGATCATTATTTTTACAAGCGGCTATTAAATCTTCTATTTTCAAACGGTAATAAGCTTTAATTTTAATTAGTTTCCGTTACATTGGATAGCCTCAATAGTAATTGAATTCAATCCGAATAGTGTATTGGTTTCTAAACTCTCAATTCTCATAAATATAGTTTGTGGGTTATAGGTATTTACATATTCTGTAGCAGAAATGGGATCTATATTATTTTGCGCGTTTATTTCAGTTTCAAAATAAGAAAGTGTTATTGCCAATACACCGTTATGAGAATCTGGTATATCATTACAAATGGAATATTCTTGTAATTCAAACATTGCAAAACCCGGATTGTTTTCAAATTCACAAACTTCATAAACACCTAATCCACAATTTATCGTGCAGTCTTTTTCAATTAATACTCGTTTTTCTCCTTGTTCCAGTTCTATTCGTTCTTCGCTCAAATAAACAACTTTCCAATCATAATTCCATTGGTCTGTAATTGCATTTTCAGCAACTAAACTCATATTTAGGTGCAATTCATTACCAATGAAAAAAGTAACCCAAGTTCCAAAATATATTTCATTAGATACATGAAATTGTAAAAGACTACTATCGTTCACACTAAAATAATCTCCTTCGTAATCATTTGGGTAACCATGCAAGGGTTTTACTTTCCACGAACAATCTACCAATGTATTATTACATAGTCCTTGTTGTTCTTGTCGGATACACCGGTCAATAACTTCTTTTAATCCATCATTATTGTTTATTTCAATAAGTTCCCCATTGTTTAATGTGCCCTTTATAGGATAGTTCAGGCTAATTGTGTGATTTTCGGGAAAATTTTCTAAGAACAAACTAAATTGCATATCGGAACTAATAGATATAGCTTCTATATATTGCATTTGTTCGTCAAAAACAAATAAAACAAAAGCATAATTGAAATATATACAGTCTATATAATCCTCTGAGGGACTTTCTACAACGCGTTCAATGAGTAAATACAGTTCTGAATCAACTGCGATTGTATCTGTATTGATCTGTGCTTCTGAAATAGGCTCATTATTGCATGAATTGCATATTGCAATTAGGGTAATTAGAGTTAGATAGATACTATTTTTCATAGCAACCTTTTTGGTATTTCTTTATAGTCTGAAGAGACTCAAAAAAGTTGCGTTTAAATAACATCTAGTTTTTAAAATTAAAACGCCTCCCATGTTTTTAGGAAGCGTATACAATTAACCAACAGCACAGCTATATTTTATATGCATTGCTGTATACAATGTTTAGATTTTTCTAATTATTAAACTTTGGAATCAATACTTCCATAGATCTAAGTTTTTCAGACAAATTTTCGTTGTTTTCATTTATGGTCATTGCCGATATGATAATAAACCCCTGCTCTAAGTAATAAACATCATCCTTTGCAGTGCCGGTATTAGGATCACCCTTTGGTGAAAATACCCAAATAGTTTTATTATCCGGTTCGTTCATGTTTTCTCCTAACACTTTTTTAAATTGAAATGCCTTAGGTTGGCCGTATACTATGCGTCTTTCAGAAACTTTTATCCCTTTAATTTTATCAAGCGGCATTTCCGGAAAAGCAACTGTTAAATAACTTTTGGGGTCAATTTTTTTTATAATTCCAGATTTTATGAATTTAGAGATCCATTCCGGGATCATACTAAATGACTTCTCATTGTCATCATCAAATCCTGAAAATGCAATTCCCTGTACTCCCAAAAAAGTAGCCATTCTCACGGCTCCAATGGTTCCCGAAGTGAACCATGCAGGCCCAATGTTTGATCCGCCATTAATTCCAGATAGCACAAGGTCCGGTCTGTCATTGGGAAAAAGACCACTTAAGCTTAATAAAACGCAATCTGCAGGATAGCCGGGCATGGTATAAATTCCAATATTCTTATCATCACTAAAATATTCTGCGGTTATCTCATAAGAGGATCTGTGTTTTCCAAAAGTAATGTAATTGGAGCTTCCTGAGCGATCTTGTGTAGATACTACTACTGATACTCTATTAGTAAGTGGTTTCACGCTCTTGGCCAGAGCTATTAATATGTCTATGTTTTCAATACCATCATCATTGGTAATTAGTATATGATCGAATTTGAAGTTGTTTTGTTGAGAAAAGACCGATAGTGGTACGAAAGATAAAATGATTATATATACGAAGTTTTTCATGATGATCTGTTAATGAGGGTGTTTTGCCATGATTTTTAAAAAACATAGTTTTAAGTAATTAGACTTAGTTTCTTCAATATAGGTTACAGTTTTGATTAAGAAATTGTATACAACGCTCTTGTGTATGGTTTTGTTACTTAGATTGAAGATAGGAAATAAACCAGGTCTTTGTTTAGCAGCAATGGACTAAACGAATTGTTGAATGCTAGTTTTAGTCTTCAATAATATTAAAACTTTTCCGTGAACGCTGAATAAATACACTATCCATTGCTATTATTTTTTGAGTGTGTTGAAGACTCAGCCACTCATCTAATGAATATACGGTTGAATTTTTAAGCATTTCATGATAAAAAATAATGATTTCATTTTTTCTGTCCTCACTGGCCAATCCAACAAACCTCGACATCATTACATGATCTTCTATATGAAAACCTTTATCAGCCAAAAATGATATGGTTTTTGCCCATTCTCCCTTTGGGTTTTCTTTTATGGATTCTTTGGTATCATAGTACCAGGTATTATGTCGATACTTATTCGCTCCTATGAAGTCTGCATTGTCAAAATTATAATTATAGATTAAATCATTTTCAGGTAAGAACCCCTCAAATTGTACAATGAAGAGTTTAATTAAAGAACCTTTTTTATCTGTAGATGCAAATATATACCTTTCACCTGAAGCTATTACTTTGCCTAGTATGTCTTCTGAATATTCTTCTGAATTTGCAATTATTTCAAAATCAAATTTACCAATAAAGCTAAATTCTTCATCTACCTCAATTTTGATTTTTGGAAGCTCATTTGAAGTTAGGACATTATCTTTCACCCAGCGGATTTCAGGCTTTTCTTCAATAGGATCTATTTCTTTTTTTGACTGGCAACCAGCGAGTAGTAAAATGGTCATTAGTACATAGAACCTACTCATTTTGGATGGTGTTAATGAATTCAAAAATATCATCAATTCCTTTTCTTGTAAAACCGGGCAAATGTGAGTTTTCGGGGTAAATTTGATGTTTGGCATTTGGTAAGTATTGAAGCATTTTGGTTCCATACCATTCTGGAGTCCAGGGATCAAATTGACCAGATAAAATTAATACCGGACCATTGTAATTTGACTCTGGCCACTTTCTGTTTTCATAAATTGAATTTACCTTCCAAACCTGGGCCGTTTTAAACGAAACATCGTTAGCATTATAACCGTCTAACCAAGGGTAAATTTTTCCTTGTAACAAAATTATTTCTTCTTTTTCTTCTGATAATTCTTCGCTAATCCACACAGAATAACGCATTCCCATCGCTTGTCCGGAAGGTTCTAAATAGTATTTGATGACATCAGATATACCACTATGATCACTATTTATTAAACTTGAAATTGTTGTTGTAGTTTCCGGAATGGACTCATGTGAACTCATCTTTAAAAGCACCATATCTATAAGTTCATTTTTTGTATACTTATACTTTTTAGAATTAATGGAAACTTCAAAAACAGAATCTTTTATCGTAGCAATATAATCTTCCCATTTAAAATATAGATCTGTAGCATTTGAATAGTGTTTTTACTATTTTCATCAAAGTCCTGTCGATATTTTGATAGGCTTCTTCATCATAATTGCTTTGATGGGGAAGAGGTGAATCCAAAATCAAGGCTTTCGTATTTTCAGGGTATTTTTGGGCATAGGCCTTCATAAGATTACAACTATAAGACATCCCATACAGAATCATCTTATCTAATTGTAGCGTTTTTCTTAGTTCTTCAATATCTTCAACACTTTCTAAGGTATTATAACCATTAAAATCAATGTTCCTGGATGTGAACTTTTCATAACACAATTGTGTTCCTAACATTTTTAGACTATCTAATGATTTACCCCAAAGCCCTTTATTCAAACCAATTATTCGTAAAGAGTCTATTTCAGGACATACTAAAGATGGTTTTGAATAAATGGTTCCTCTTTGTTCATAGACTATAATATCATTATTTTCCCCCCAATGAGTATTAACAACGCCATTTACCATATTTAAAGATGAATTTCCGGGGCCACCGGACATAATCAGTATAGGAACATTATTGCTGCTTGTAGAATCAGTGGTTTTAGATAATATATAAGGTAATTCAATTGAATCTGGAGAGGATGAGCTTCTATTTTCAGGAACAGAAACCCATCCTTGCTTCCATATTCGGGAAGTTTTATTTTTTATTGGAAAGGTGTCAGTTAGAGACACACGGCTATCAGTTAACTTTGTAAGTGACTTTTTTTTGCAGCCAAGAATAAAGATTAAGATTACAAAGGGAATATATTTTTTTAGCATTAAATATTATATATCATAAGCAATATTAACAATAGATAATTCTATTTGCATTCACATTTGTTAATAAATCATATTTTATTTGATACTTTTTATTCTACTCAAACTTTGAGGTGCTACTCCAAGGTAGGATGCTATGTATTTTTGTGGGACCAGATTAAATAATTTTGGATTTTTATCTATAAGATTTTCGTAGCGTGTTTTTAAATCTTTGTTTTGGAAATTTTTGAGTCTTTCTACCAGTTGAAGATAAGCAGCTTCTGCTTTGATTGCCCTGATTTTTTCAAACTTTGGATATTCTTGAAAGAATGACAGCAGGTCACTTTTATTAAATTCGTATACCAAAACATTTGTTAGCACTTCTAAATATAACTCTCCTGATCTACCGGTTAAATAACTCTCATAGTCTGTGGCGAACCATTTTTCCGTAAAAAAGTGATGTGTTACTTCAACACCATCAATTAAGCGATAACCACGGAGTAGACCATTTTTAATAAAAAATAATTTTTCTACTGATTTACCTGAAGAAAGAAGACACTCATTCTTCTTAAATTCTACCAATTTTGCTTTAGCGATGAATAAATCATATTCACTATCTGAAAATTCAATATAAGCTGACAGAAAAGATTTCATAACTAAATAGTATTTATGAGCATAGTAGACAGCTTATAATGTCACAACATTTATTGTTGTTCAGTAAAGATAATCCATTTTACAGCAGTATTCCATAGGCTGTTTATATCTTATAAGTTCTAAATGATTCTACAAATACAAACACCTCCTGAATTCAGGAGGTGTTTGTATTTTCTATTCATTAAAAATTATTCCTTAATAAACTTACGTGTCACGATCCTATTTCCTGAAGTGATCCTCACAAAATAAGTTGCAGACGAAAGTTGAGATACATCAAGACTCGTTCCTTTAACATCTTTAATATGTCTCACAAGCACTCCATACATTGAGAATATCTTAATATCATCAATGTTTTGCCCTAAAGTGTTTATGGTAACCATGGTTCTTGCAGGGTTTGGATAAATTCTGAATTCATCACTGTTGTCATCCAACAAGGTATAGGTTTGTAAAGGATTATGTGCTTTTGTAGCATCCACACAGAAATTAGTAACTTCTGATGAAGCAAAACTACCACCTGTTACAATAACTCCTTCGGAACTTTCAAGCGTGTAAGAACCGTTTCCATAGGAACAACAAATTCCATCACCATAGGTATCTGTGATAGTAAATACGTAATCTCCTGAAGCTAATCCATTAATGTCTTCAACTACAGTTGAACCATCAGGGTTTGCTGTTGAGTAACTGTTACTAGCTACAGTAGTTCCTCCGGAAGTTTGTAAAGTCCATCCGGTTTCTTCCGGATAGTCATCCAATGTAATGGTTAACGTAAGGTCTGCCGCAGCACAGTTATTTGTATTCCCTGTAGATACTGAAATATCATCCACTGCAATATCTGCCTGCCAGGTACTTCCTGTGGCTCTGTTAAAACGCAGTTGAACACTTCCACCTACATAAGTGGCAAGGTCTACATTTGCAGAGTTCCATTGGTTTCCTTGATTTCCGGTCTGGCTCCAGATTGAAGTCCAGGTGCTACCATTATCATCAGAAGCTTCCAAAACAAAAGTTCCCATATCTGCCGCACCATACATATGGTACTGGAACGAGAAGTTAGCTTGTGTTTCTCCACTCAGGTCAAAACAAGGGGAATTTAAAATGGCCTGTATATTAGGATAGTTAGGTGAACTGGCTTCCACATACATATACCAGGAACCGTCTGCTCCGCTTGATGGCCCAGTATTACTGGAAGGGGTTCCTCCGCTGTCACGGGTCCAGTTGATATCATCCCCTGTATCTTGTGTCCAGGCTCCAATTGAGCTTTCAAAACTTTCAGAATAAGGGAAAGAAGAAATTCCTCCGCTACAACCTGAAGTACTATTGGTAGTTACATTTGCAGTATTACTCTGTGCAGATTGGTTTCCGGCAGCATCGTTAGCAACAACATAGAAATTGTAACTGGTTGCAGGGCTTAATCCTGTAACGTTGTAAGAAGTACTTCCGGTATTACCAATCAAAGAACCATTTTGATATACATCATAGCCTGTTACTCCAACATTATCTGTAGAAGCTGTCCAGGACAGGTCTGTAGAAGATGTTGTAGTATTGGAAGCTGTTAAGTTTGACGGAGCACTAGGTGCTTCGGTATCACTTCCTGAAGTTGATACAGAAATAGCATCTACTGCAATATCTGCCTGCCAGGTGCTTCCGGTAGTTCTGTTAAAACGCAATTGAACACTATTGCCTACATAGGCGGCAAGGTCAACATCTGCGATATTCCATTGGTTCCCCTGATTTCCAGTCTGGCTCCAAATGGAAGCCCAGCTATTTCCATCATCATTGGAAGCTTCCAGACTGAAGGTTCCCATGTCTGTTGCACCATACATATGGTACTGAAACGAAAAGGTCGCTTGTGAAGCACCGCTAAGATCAAAACATAGCGAATTTAGAATAGCTTGAATGTTTGGATAGTTTGGCGAACTTGCTTCCACATACATATACCATGAGCCGTCTGCTCCGCTTGATGGCCCTGTATTATTGGAAGGCGTTCCTCCGCTATCACGTGTCCAGTCTATATCATCTCCTGTATCTTGTGACCACGCACCAATAGAAGATTCAAAACTTTCACTATACGGATAAGAAGTAATACCTCCCGTACATGCTGTAACGGCAGTGGTGGTTACATTTACAGTATTACTTTGTCCGGACTGGTTTCCAGCTGCATCTTTTGCAATAACATAGAATGCGTATGCTGTTGAAGGTGACAGACCAGATGCGGTATAACTATTAGTAGCGGCTGTACCTACTACGCTTCCGTTTTGGTATACATCATATCCGGTTACGCCTACATTATCTGTAGAGGCATTCCACGACAGGTCTGTACTGGTAGCTGTAGTATTGGATGCAGCTAAACCTGTAGGGTCAGATGGTGGGTCGTTATCTGGTGTTCCGGTTCCAATTTGAAAAGCAGCCACATGACTTTTTCTAACCACAGAACTACTTCCACTCATATATTCTCCAATATGCCAGAATGTTAGGTCGTCTACCGGGTCAACGGTCAATTGAGCATAATCTCCATATCGACCGTCACTACGGTTATTTTGTGCATTTCCGTTTACAATGGTTTGTTCTGCAACGGTCATAGTGCCCAATGCATCACCTGCCAATCTACCTGTATATCTAAGGGAAGTATAGATCGAGCTGCTTACAATAGTGTAGGCCAGACCAATATTTCCCTGATAATCCATGCTGATACTTCCACAGAAAGTACTGTAGTTAGGTTGGCTATAGGTTCCTTCCTGATAAATGGTCCATGGCTGTCCGTCTGCACTTTGTCTTAACTCGTACCATCTAATTCCGGCTCTGGTATCATTACCGCTAACATCTACAGCGAAGTTCATAACTGCAGAATTATACGTTCCAAAACGCCTGTAGTTGGTCATATACATCATGGTAGCCTGAAGAGCGTCAATATCCGGGCCGTTTCCGGGTTCATCCAGATTTTGAAATGAACCATTGTCAAAAACACTGTCAAAAGACGAAGTGTTGATCTGTTGTGGGGATGAAATTGATGAGTTGGAAGGAGTATTCCAGTCCACACTTATATTCCAGATCTTTAAATGATCCTGAGAAACACCACTCCATGAATCGTCCTGCATATATACAATAGGATGTGGAACACCAACAGGTGGGAGGGAAGTTCCAAGGGCATTGAATCCACCCGGACTGTAAAATCCATTATTAGATGAGCCCGGTAATGGAAAGCCAATAAGTTGTGCATTGACATTTCCTACCAGCATTTCATCTCTTTCCACTGCATAAACCACATCACTTGTGGTAGTAGAACCTTGATCTTTGTTGGCAGTAATATAGTATCCGTCACCCCAGACAGATAGTTTTTCGTAATCCGGAAAACTACCGGTATTAAAACGATAGGTATACCATCCGTCGTTAACCGGATCCGGGCCCTGGCAAACGGCAATTAAAAAACCATTGGGAGAATTACTAAATTCCATAATGATAAACCGGTCTGCAAAGCGGTCATACACCACTACAGGGTCTCCTAATGTTTCTCCCGGGAACAATGTTCCCAATGAAGCTTCCGGAACCAATACATTCCCGCTTCTGTCCAAAATTCCAAAACCGGTATTAAAGGCGTACACATAATGATTTGGGCCTATGGCTCCGGTAGGGTCGTTTAAGACAGTCCCTTGATGTGCAATAAAATCTGTTATGGGTGCTCTCCCCGGAATTGTTTGTACGTTTCGTTGTTGTTCCAATAAAGGATCCGGACCGGCCGGAAGACCCTTTCCCGGAACAAAAGTGTTACTTCCCCTTCTTTTGGGAGGAGCAACATGTTGAAAACCGGCAGCAGAGATAATGTTGTCCATAGAGGATAATGCCGGAATTTCCCTCATATATGCCGCAGAACCATAAGAGGTTGCCTTTTGAGAACCGTCCTGGGCATACAATAGTACTCCGCATAATAATGCGAATGCAAAAAATAGTTTTTTCATGGTAAATAAATTTAAGTTAGTTTTAGTTAAACTTGGGGAGACTCAAATTTAACAAAAATGTAGGAAAAAGACTACTTAATTATAAAATAATTTGCACTTGACCGGATAAACAACTCTTTTAAACCTTGTTGCATGAGATAAAAAAAACACCCCCAAAATTTGGAAGTGCTTTTTATATATTCTAACAATAAGAAATTCTACTACCAACAAATTGGGTGTCCAATGTGTTTGTTTATGGTTTGTTGCTGTAAGCACTAAGATAGAGAAAACCAGTCGCAATGAATTATACACGTTGTTGGCTGTAGTTTTTATTTTCGCGATTCATTCAAATTGGATATATACCATTCTTTTGTGAAATAGCGAGCTTCGTTTTTCAATTCAGGTATTTTGTCAGATTCAACAAACTTATATTTGTAAGTTCCATATTCATAATTGTCATCTTGATAAGCAATTTCGATAATTGAATCATTAAGAATTTTTCCTTTATACCACCAAACCATTGTTTTCATCAACCTTTTTGTCTCACCGTAATTTTCGATAATTATTGAGTCATTTTTAATCCTCCACCAATCAAGCTCCGCATCAATTGATTTTTGAGTTTTAATCAAATTTTGCAATTCATTATGGCTCAATGAAACACTATAGCCTTTATTATTAAAAACAAGAACATTTTTAGAATAATCAATTTTTTTTGAATCAGATAATTGTGCATAAAAGCCATCAGTTCTAAATTTTAAATCAGAATTTTGATAAATAGGTTCTTTGTATGTGTTATATAAATTCTTTTGAATATACCAAGGACCTGTTCCGCAACCGTAAAAAACTAAAGTCAGAATAAAGAGTAGTATATTAATCGGTTTATTCATTTTCTATTATGGTTTGCTCAAATTACTGCCTACGTCTTCGTATATGGTTTTGTTGCGTTAGTACTAAGATAGTAAATTGGAGCAACCCGCCTGAATGACGCAGTCGGGCAGGTGAACTATATACGTTGTTGTGCGTAGTTTTTACTGTAATTTGGAAAGCCACCTTATGCTATTTAAAAGTAAGGATGCATTATTTGCTTTTGGGTCATGTATGGTAACAGGTATTTTCTTTCCTTTTATAATTAAATCTAAACTCCTGAAAATTCCTTGATCCGTAGATATTATTACTCTTCCTGAACCATATTGAAAGCCAATCATTCCTGCATATGAATTAGAGTTTTCTTCAACATCAATACCATTATTGGTTGGCGTAAAATTAATAGTATTATCAGGAAAACGTAAAATGGCATCTTCAGGATTTCTAAATACTGCTGCACCACAATAAAACCTAATATTTTCAGGGAGCGTATTTTTATCTAAACTGCTCGTAAAAACTGGATGCATTTTATTAAGCATTTTGTTAGTTTCGTTCATTAAAAAATGTCCACAATCCCCTCCTTCACTTGTATGGTATTGGTTTTGGTATGCATAACCGTCTCTAAATTTAACGTTAAATGCTTCTAAAAGTGGTAAAGCGCCACTACCTCCTGGAAAATGACTTAAAAAAAGTAAAAGACTACCACCATTAAAAACGTACTTACCAATTGCTTCTACTTCTTCGTTCTTTAGCGGAGATTTATATAAATATTCTTTACTCTCATTATTTTCTAGCTTAATTTTATCATTAGGCATGCCATGAATAATCAACAAATCAGGGTTCGTTGAACTCAAATGAGTTGAGTCTAATCTCTTTTTTGTAAACTGAACATTAAATCCATCACTATCAATAATCCTAAACATTTCTCTGGATGTAATTTTTCCTGATGGAATGGAATATATTGTATTATGTGCTTCATCAATTAGAACTTTTTTGTGATGTTTATTCTTTAAGGACTCAAACTGATAATTAAAAATTGTATCAATTTCGGCTTCTACTGTTCCTTGACCAAAAGATAAAGTTGTAAAAAAGAGTATTGAAATTAAGAAAAAATATTTCATCATAAATGGATTTTAAATTACGCACAATGGTCCCGGCTATGATTTCAGAGTGAAAATTTGATAAAATTTTCCACAGCTACACAGACTTTTAAATAGTATTTGTTTTTGGATGATCAATTCAGCAGTGCTGAATTATTAGCATTGTTAGAGTACATTATTTTCCCCTTTGTTTTTCAATTTCAAGTAACTCAATGGCTTTTGCCAATTCATTTTGGAGTTCTTCGTAACCAATTACTCGCCCAATACCGGAAAGTTCTAAAAAGTGATATCGCAATTGTTGATATAAGGACTCTTTTATTTGGTTCTTAATTTGAAGTACCTCTTCTGTTTGATTCATTCCTTCCAATTGCTTGTAGGTCTTTAATAATTCTGCATTCATACGTTTTGTTTATAAAAAGGCTAATCCCATTCTTTGTCCTGGCCCTTGCTCAAAAATACGGATTAAGTTAATACTTTGAAAGATAGTAAAAATTGTTCTTCGATAATTGGGCTGCGTTGAATTATATATGTCTTTGTTATGACCAGTATAATTGAGTTACGACTTTGAAACAGAAAATTGCAAACCTATGGAATCGAAAAATTGATTTAAATTCATATGTCTAATATCATAATGTCGACAAGCTGCGGGTATTTTAATAGATGAGCGTTCACTCTCTGCACTGACAATCACATAATTCGATTCTTTTCCAAATAATCCTAAATCATTCAATTTTGAAACTAACATTGCAATTAAGTAAATATCTGCTTGATCTTTTTCAGAATCTTCATCAACTAGTTTCGGAAAATTCAATAATATATCTGGAAGTAAATCTAATTGTTCCTGAGTAATTTCTTGGAATGATGATTTAAATGGGGTAATCCATTTTGCTAAAGAATCTTTTTTGCCTTGCTTAGGAACGATTTCATCAAAAACAACCTTGTGCGAAATTAATATACCATCATTAAATAAATCTTCAAGATGTTTCCATAAATCCGGCATAAGCCTTCTTGAATAGTGATTTTGCATTGTGATAAAAGCACTAGAATCAATACAGTAAATAGTATTTCTATTCGAACTCATGTGCTAATCTATTGATTCTTAACCCTAAAGCCCCTGAAGCGTCACTGTAGTTAATTTTCTTATTATCCAGTGCATCAAAGACTAAATTATAAAATGTGTTCCCTCTTTCGGCTCGACTTTTTACCTCTGGTTTTATAATAACTTTTTTTTTCTTTTTCTTTTCCTTATAAGTTGATTTTATGTCTTCTAGTAGAGAGAAAAAGGATAAGTCATTAATCTGTTTTAGGTCTTTCATTCTACGCAAATAAACTTCTCGAGAAACACCTAACATATTTGAATATTTTTTTATTTCTGAAAGGTTTCTTGTTTCAATAATAGTATTTGCTGGTATTAGAAATTCTGCAGCAAAGCTATTGCACTCAAACTCCTCTTGTATTTTAGTTTGAGTATTTGTAAAATCCATAAGACACATACCTGATGTATGACGAAGAATATGGCCTAATTCATGAAAGAGAGTAAAAACTCTGCCATAGTATGAGTGGTTACTATTAGTTACAATTGAGTAAGGAATTTTGTCTGTTGTACAAAAACCTTGAATTTCATTCATAGGCATGGAAAATTGAAAAACCAATATTCCAAGTTTCTCTTCTATAGTGTTCCTCCAATTTCTATAAGTCTCATTAGCAGATTTCCATTGTATTTGTTCATCAATCGAAACCTCAAGTTTAGAACGAAGCCAATTTGCTAAATCATCTTGTTCAAGATTTAAACTCGTGAGTTCATTGTGCCATGAGTATTTACTTTTCCAATATGTTTCACCTTCAATTTCAAGAGCAAACTTTTGAAATCTATTCATTCTTCTTAGAGCGAGTAAAGTTTTCTTAGAGAGTTGACTATTGTTAGGTGATAAATTTCTAAAATCTCTAGGTTTTTTTGACTTTTCAGGAACATTCTCTAAAAAGAAAACAGCAACTTGCCTTTTATAATAGTTAGCTATTCGCTTTAGTTTTCCAAAAGGAATATTTTTACCATCTACTTCCCAACGTTCATATTCATCTGAACTGATTTTTTGAGATATTTCCTTGACTGAATAGCCAGATTCTAAACGAGCCCATTTTAAAATTTCGGGATTGATATTTACTATTAATCTTGACATATGCTTCTAAAGATAATCTATTAGGTTTAATATAGTATTGGCTAAAACGATTTTGTATATGAAAAGTGCTTTTATTGATAGCATAAATCTTTCAGTCGTAATCGTTTGGTATTAAAAGTAGGGGAGAAGCCAAAGATAGCCAAATCTTGAGCAATTTTTATATACGTTTTTAGCAGTTGCCTTTTCTATATTTGATTTGTATCAATTGCTATGTCTAAAAGTTTCAAACATTCTTTAATTTTAAAACCATAAATGAGTTTAGTATTTGTATGTACCTTACAAGCTAAAGCAATTAGTCTACCTTTTGTATCAATAATTGGCGCACCACTACATCCTTCATAATCTTCTTTTGATTTAATAACTTTAGGTGCTAGAAATTTATGAAAGTATTTATTTGATTTGTGGTATTTCAGATTGTTTTTTAAGGTGGGTTGCATTTTTAAATATTTTCCATCGTATTTATGTTTTATTTTTCCATAAAAGCCATAGGTAAAATCTTTGTCAGGTTCAATTATACTTTCCGATTTTAAGTACACTTTACTACCTCTTTCTACTTTCATAAAACCAAAATCAATTTCAGGTTGCAAAAGTTGCGGTAGGTTTTCAATTTTTGAAAATGTTATATCCAGTCTTTCTCCTCCTTTTTCAATCATTTCTAAAAGTTCTTCTGCGTCAGTGTTTTCTGTAATTTTTAATAAATCAAAAAACATAAATTCACCAATTGGAACTATCAACATCGTTTCATTGTCTGGTGGCAAGTTTGTTTCAAGATATATACTTAAATTTTGATACTTAATATTATGAAAAACTGAAACTAAATAAAATTTCCCCCGATGTTGAATTATACAGCCTGTTCCGAAAACTTCTGGTTTTATATGATTAGGATTTGCAGCAAATAATTGGATGCTAGATAAAACCATTAATTCTTCTGCGTATAATTCTTTCATATTAATTTTTGAGAGCTTTTTTATATTTATACTTTTTTATTTAAAATATGGGTGCTGAATAATAGATTCATTCCCTTCTTCATCTTTATAATTGAAAGAAAAAGGTTCGTATGTTTCTGAAAAATAATTTTTTAGTTGGTTTAATGTTATCGCTTTGTATTTTCCATTAAACATATAGAATGTTGGTGTATTAATAAAAAATAGTCCTTCAACCTCAAAGTTTGAAATGTCCAAATCTTTGATTTTATAAATTATTTTCAAATGTTCTTGTAGAATAACTTTGTTGTTAGATATCCAATTGATTTTTTTTAATAATTGTGGCTCATATTTATTGATAAAATTAGTGTTGTCTGTTCTATAGCCAACAGCTTCGTATTTTGACTTATTGTATTTTGAATCAGCAACAATTATTTTTTTTCTATGCTCATTTATAACGATAAAATCGATTTCTCCAGCTAATTCATTATCGATTCTTATGTTATCGGTTCCGGGTCTTTTAAAAGACTTTATGTTTCTACAAAAGCGAAGTTTATGATGTTTTAGAATATCTTCAATTTTATCTTCTAATATAGAATCGTGCTCGTTTCCTTTTCGACTCATATATCTTACCATACACTTGTTATCTCTCCACTCTTTTGGTATTGTATTCCAACTAATTGCATTGGTCGCTAAAACATATATACTCTCAGCAAATTTTCCTTTTCCTATCAAAGCACGTTCAACACTTTCGATTGTATATATCAGAATAGGTCTGTACATATACCTTTCTGTCGAAATGGTTTTAGAATAACATCTTCAATTGACATTTTATTTTGTCTTGAAAGAGATAAGCCATTATAAAAACACTCTGCTGTTAACTTATCTATTTTATAATAATTCATTAAATTAATTGGCAAGACATAAGGTTCAATTGTTTGAAATATTGAGTCGCTAAAGTGCTTTTTTATTTCAAAAATTAGGTCGCCTGCAAAGTCATAATCAATATCAAAACATTTGTTGATGGCAGTTTTTAGTTCTTCAACTGCATTTTCCTCAAAAGCACCATTTGCATAGTCTCCTTCTAATTTTAGAAAAAGGTTATTATAAGATTCTTCAAAGTGTTTTTTCCAATAAACTCCAATATGTTCATCTTGGTTAAAGTTTATTTTTTGTGCATTTCCAATCATTTTTTGGTAAGAAATGTAATCGGCAAATGTATATATCCAAGTTCCAAGATAAAATAGTTTTTGAATTTTTTCATCCATTCTAAAAACATCTTGACCTGTTGGGAATTTTCCACTTTTTAAGTCTATATCACAACCTTGTTCCAAGATCAGTTTTAGAATTCGTCTATAACGTGAAAAGTCAACTTCATTAATCTCTCCAAATGGTAAACCACCTCTTGTTTTAACTAAAAACTCTTGAGATTCTTCATTTAAGTAGAAAACATAATTGAAAAAAGAAATACTCATTTCTTCAAAGATTAGGAATTTGAATTCATCTACGAGATACTGGAAACAATCTAATAGAATTTTCTCGACTTCAGTGTGTTTAGTAAATTCATTCTTACCATATTTTTCTATAATATATTTTGAAAGAGTTGTCCAATAGATTTCACGGTAATTTTCGTATTCGTAACTTAAAATTAAATTACCATCAATTTTTACTCTTGCCATTCACTATTAGTGTTTTAGGTTACTGCTAACTTGTTATATTGCAACATTTATTACTGTTATCCTGTAAAGATAAATTATTTTAAAGCACTATCCCATAAACAAAAAACGCCTCCCAATTAAGGAGGCGTTTTTATACTTAGGGTAAGAGATTCTCGCTTTCGTGGGAATGCATTAGTCTCTTTTTTTATCTCTATCACGATTTCTATTATCTCTACCGCGATTATCTCTTCCTCTGTTGTCATTACGAGGTGGTCTTTCCTTATAACCTTCCGGTTTTGGCAATAGTGCTTTACGCGATACTTTTTCCTTACGGGTTCTAGGGTCGGTTCCAAAGTACTTGACATCAAAAACATCGCCCATGTTCACGACATCGCTCACATTTTCGGTGCGTTCCCATGCCAGTTCAGAAACGTGTAACAATACTTCATTACCGGGAGCATCCATATATTCAACTACAGCGCCAAAATCCAACATTTTGATCACTTTCACTTCGTACACACTTCCTACTACCGGCTTAAAGGTAATAGAGTCGATCTTTGCCAATACAGCATCGATGCCATCCTGATTTGTACCAAGGATCTCAACGATTCCCTCTTCGGTTACAGGGTCTTCATTGATCACGATGGTAGTACCCGTTTCTTTTTGTAGTTCCTGGATCACTTTTCCACCCGGCCCGATCAAAGCACCAATATATTCGTTCGCAATGGTAGCAGTAACCATTTTTGGAGCATGTGGCTTCACATCTGCATTAGGTTGAGCGATCGTATCGGTCAATTTTTCAAGAATATGTATTCTGCCGGCAGCAGCTTGTTTTAATGCATTTACCAGGATCTCATACGAAAGTCCTTTTACTTTAATGTCCATCTGGCAGGCAGTAATTCCGTCTGCTGTTCCGGTTACTTTAAAGTCCATATCTCCTAAGTGGTCTTCATCTCCTAAAATATCACTTAATACAGCATATTTTCCAGTTTCTCCATCAGAGATCAATCCCATGGCAATTCCTGAAACTGGCTTTACCAATTGTACCCCAGCATCCATTAGTGCCATGGTACCACTGCATACAGTTGCCATAGAAGAAGAACCATTAGATTCTAACACTTCAGAAACAACACGTACCGTATATGGGCAATCTTCCGGGATCATCCCTTTTAAGGCACGTTGTGCCAGGTTTCCGTGACCAATCTCTCTACGTGAAGTTCCTCTTATGGGTCTTGCTTCACCTGTAGAGAAAGGAGGGAAGTTATAATGCAGGTAAAAAGTTTCTTCACCTTCAAACGATGGCATATCTATTTGGTTAGCTTCTCTTGAAGTTCCCAAAGTAACAGTTGCCAATGCCTGTGTTTCTCCTCTTGTAAAGATAGAAGAACCGTGTGTAGATGGTAAATAATCTATTTCACACCAGATAGGGCGGATCTCATCGGTCTTTCTTCCGTCCAAACGCAAACCTTCATTTAAGGTTAGATCACGAATGGCCGCTTTTTCGGCTTTTCGGTAATATTTAGAAATCAAGTCGCCAAGATCTTCTAATTCTTCTTCAGAAAAAGTAGCTTTAATTTCTTCTTTTATTTCTGAAAAGGCAGCACTTCTTTCATGTTTAGCAGACCCTGCTTTTGCGATAGCATATACTTTATCGTATGCCATATCGTGGATCTTTTTAGCCAATTCTTCATCTTCTCTTTCCGGCTCATATTCCCGAACTTCTTTCTTTCCGAAAGCTTCGGCTAATTTTATTTGCGCTTCACATTGTTTTTTAATGTGATCGTGAGCAAATTGAATGGCTTCTACCATTTCTTCTTCGCTGATCTCTTTCATTTCGCCTTCCACCATCATTACAGAGTCGATTGAAGCACCGATCATCATATCGATATCAGATTCTGCTAGTTGAGCTCTGGTAGGGTTGATAACGAACTTGCCGTCTACACGTCCTACTCTTGCTTCGGAAATAGCACACTCAAAAGGGAAGTCGGATAATTGAATAGCTGCTGAAGCTGCCAATCCTGCCATTGCATCCGGCATTACATCATCGTCATGAGACATTAATTGGATCATCACCTGTGTTTCCGAATGATAATCTTTTGGGAATAGTGGACGTAATACACGGTCCACTAAACGCATAGTTAACACTTCACCATCACTGGGTCTTGCTTCTCTTTTAAAGAAACCTCCCGGATAACGTCCTGAAGCTGCGAATTTTTCACGGTAATCTACCGTCAATGGAAGGAAGTCCAGATCTTTTTGTTCGTAATTGGAAACTACAGTACATAGTAACATGCACTTTCCAGATTGCACAACAACAGAACCATGTGCCTGTTTTGCTAATTTTCCGGTTTCAATAGAGATCTCTCTACCGTCGCCAAGGTCTATGACCTCTTTAAATACTTTTGGTATCATTTTGTTTTTCATTTTTGCCCATATCATATGAGCGTTTACATTTGGTCAGCGATCGTCAATCGATCGAGGGTTGTGTTGTTGTGTGTGGTTGTTGACCAATGAAAAACCTAAGGGTAGCTTTTCTATGTGTTTCAGAATTAAAATTCTGAAAAAAATATATAAAAAGTAAAATGGGACACCAAAGCGTCCCATTTTTATTACTTACGTAATCCTAATTCTTTAACGATTGCACGATACCTCATAATGTCTTTCTTCATAAGATAATCCAGCAATGATCTGCGCTTTCCTACTAACTTCACTAAAGAACGCTCTGTGTTATAGTCTTTGTGATTTGCTTTAAGATGTTTTGTTAAATGATCAATGCGGTACGTGAATAATGCGATCTGTCCTTCTGCAGAACCGGTGTCGGTCTTAGACTTTCCGTGTTTTGCGAAGATCTTTTCTTTTTCTTCTGGTGCTAAATACATGCCAATATTATTTAAATGATTTTTATGTACAAATTACCTCTTTGGTAATCAAGCGGCAAAAGTACAAAAATCTATTTAATATCAAGGTAATACCGACTCCTTTTCTTACAAAGTGTATACGAAATCAGGTCTTTTTCCGTTTTTAAGATCGTAATAACATAAATTATAAATCATACTTATGGAAACTCTAATAAAGAAAATCGCCCTGTTTTCTTGTTGTATCGCAAGCATTTTTATAACAAGTTGTAGTTCAAATGACGATAGCGGTACAATAGATGTTAATTATTCGGCAGAAGATTCGGCCCGTGCGGCACAAGCCGACATTATTGTGGAGAATACATTTAATATTATGGAGAACGGTTATGACGAGGCTGAAGAAACCAAAAGTGGTATTATTTCACTCTTTCCTTCCTGTACAATTATTACGATCACGCCCAATGGTGATGGTGGTACTATTGTATTGGACTTTGGAACATCCTGCACATTGAATAACGGAAGCGTGGTTTCCGGAAAGATCAATCTGGAATATGGCGGTATTGTAAACGGCACCCGAACCATCAATTACACTTTTGAAGAATATACCTATAATGGACATGGAGTAACAGGAGGAGGTGAGATCGTACGTGATATTGAGAATGATAATGGTAATCCGTCCTCTACCGTAAATGAGACGATCACGGTTAGTTTTTCAAATACTAATATTACGGCTACCCGGGTTGGTTTACGTGTTGCTGAATGGATAGAAGGTGTTGGAAGTGGTACATGGACAGATAATGTCTATAGTATTACCGGAAACTGGAACACTACATTCTCAAATGGATTTACCCGAAGTGGTGAAGTCACACGGCCACTCATTAGGAAATTATCTTGTATCTATTTGGTGAGTGGTACTTTAACCATTTCTCAACAAGCACTTACCGGAACTTTGGATTTTGGTGATGGAACCTGTGATAATAAAGCAATACTTACTTTTAACGGACAAGAATATACTATTCTTCTGGGACTATAGTACAATATTATATAAAAAAGCCGCTTTGAGAAGCGGCTTTTTTTATGCGGTTTTTTCTCTAAGCGGCCTGTTTAATATGAGGTCCAGATAGAGATTGATTTTTCGTTTCAGGTTTTTACGGTGAGAGATGAAATCTAGAAATCCATGTTCCAGTAAAAATTCTGAAGTCTGAAAGCCTTCAGGTAATTCTTTACCGGTTGTATCACGTACAACTCTTGGACCTGCAAAACCAATTAATGCTCCCGGTTCGCCTATGTTTATATCTCCCAGCATGGCGAAAGAAGCTGTGGTACCCCCGGTGGTCGGGTCTGTACATAGAGAAATATAAGGAATTCCTGCATCTGAAAGTTGTGCAAGTTTAGCACTTGTTTTTGCCAGTTGCATTAAGGAAAGTGCAGCTTCCATCATACGGGCACCTCCACTTTTTGAGATCATTAAAAATGGAATTTTCTTTTTTAGGGAATAGTCGGCTGCACGTGCAATCTTTTCACCTACAACACTTCCCATAGAACCACCTATAAAACTGAAGTCCATAGAAGCAATTACAATATTTTCTCCCATGGATTTGCCAACGGCAGTGCGTACAGCATCCTTTAATCCGGTCTTTTCCTGTGCATCTTTTAAGCGGTCTGTATATTTTTTACTATCCTCGAATTTTAAAGGGTCTTTAGAAGCCAGACCCTTGTCCAGTTCTTTAAATTCGTTGTTATCAAATAATATTTCGAAATATTCTTTACTGCCTATTCGAACGTGATAACCGTCTTCCGGACTAACATAAAAATTGGCTTCCAACTCATCAGAATCTACAATTTTCCCGGTAGGGGATTTATACCAAAGTCCTTTAGGGACATCTTTCTTCTCTTCGGTGGGAGTTTGAATCCCTTTTTTTGTTCTTTTAAACCAAGACATATTGTTGGGTTTCGTTTATAATGTGTTTACGTTGTTCAAGTCTTGAAAAGCTTGTTCTAATCGTTTCTTGAATGTAAGCTCACCCTCGCGTAACCATTTACGGGGGTCGTAATGTTTTTTGTTGGGAGCATCAGCTCCTTCCGGATTTCCTATTTGGGTTCTAAGGTAATCAATATTGTTGACCATATAATCTCTAATTCCTTCATTGAAGGCAAATTGCAAGTCGGTATCAATATTCATTTTTATCACACCATAGCCAATGGCCTCTCGAATTTCTTCCAGCGTGGAACCACTTCCGCCGTGAAAAACAAAATCAATTGGGTTATGTCCCGTATTGAATTTATTCTGAACATAATCCTGAGAGTTTTTAAGGATGACAGGAGTTAGCTTCACATTTCCGGGTTTGTAAACACCGTGCACATTTCCAAAGGCAGCAGCTACTGTAAACTGATCACTGACTTTCATCAATTCCTCATAAGCATAGGAAACTTCTTCAGGTTGTGTATATAATTTTGAAGAATCTACATCTGTATTATCCACCCCGTCTTCTTCACCTCCCGTAATACCTAATTCTATTTCTAATGTCATTCCCATTTTACTCATTCGCTCTAAATAGCGTTTTGAGATTTCAATGTTTTCTTCAATGGGTTCTTCAGAAAGGTCTAACATGTGGGAGCTATATAAGGGAACTCCGGTTTCTTTGAAATGTACTTCGCCCGCATCCAGTAAACCATCCACCCAGGGCAATAATTTTTTTGCACAATGGTCTGTATGAAGAATAACGGTAGCACCATATAATTTGGCCAATTCGTGAATGTGTTTTGCTCCGGCAACACCACCGGCAATGGCAGCTCTTTGATTTTCATTGGAAAGTCCTTTCCCTGCATTAAAGTGGGCACCTCCATTAGAAAATTGAATAATTACCGGGGAATTTAAAGTTGTGGCAGTTTCCATTACCGTATTAATACTATTGGAACCAACCACATTAACAGCTGGCAATGCAAATCCTTTTTCTTTAGCGAATTTGTGTATTTTTTGAACTTCTCTTCCCGTTGCAACACCGGGTTGAATAGAATGACTCATAGATCGATCGATTAGGAAAGCAAAAATAACAAAATTTAATGGTTTAGAAGGGATAGTTGATCCCTATGTTATAAACTGCATTTGCAAAATTATAGTCTTTAAACCAACGTTCTCCTATTGGCCTTGCAGGGTCATGGGTTTTAAAGCCAACATCAAAACGAAAAACAAAGAATCCAAAATCATAACGGATCCCCAAACCTGAAGCAACTGCTATTTCTTTAAGGTCTTGAATACCTTCAAATTTAAATTCCGGAGCTTCAATTTCGTCAAAGACATTCCAAATGTTACCGGCATCTACAAAGAAAGCACCTTTAAAATCCCCTAAAATAGTATACCTGTACTCACCGTTTAAGGCAATTTTAAAATTAGCTTCATTGAAATCTAATATACTTCCACTACTACCGGGCCCCAGGTCGTATGCCCGCCATCCACGATTATCATTAGTGCCTCCCGCAAAATAACTACGGGTAAAAGGAATGCTATTACTATTGCCGTACGGAATAGCGATCCCACCAAAGGCTCTTATGGCAAAAATGTTATTATCATTAAGTTCCCAATGCCTGATATATTCTGCTTCTGCTTTTGCATATTGTGAAAATACAACTCCAAGAGTTTTATAATTACCATCTTCATTTTTATCGAAACCGGCAATATTTGCAATTCCCGAAAGTAAATTCCCTGCAACCTCTACTTTCCAACGTGTTCTTGAAAAACTATTGTCAAAGATATTCTCCCTGCTATCCCTTACCCAGGTGAAGTTGGATGCAAAAATCAGATTGTTTTCAGTAAGGCGAAACCGTCTTTCGGCAATACTCAATACTTCCTGAAAATTATCATCGGAAACATTCGGGTCACCTTCGGTTAAAACATAACTGATAAACTCATTGGTCTCTGTTGGGATTTCCAGCATCGGGTCTGTAGAGGGATTATTAAAATCATACCCTACTTCCTGTGCAATTTCATTGAGTCGATTGTAAGAGCTTTGATATACATTGAAATAATTATCAATATTCAAATTGCGTACATATTGAATGTTCATTAAATCAATTTGGTTACTTCTAATTTTTGAAGGTTTCCAATTATAATTAAAAACTGCATTGAAATTTTGCCTGTCCAGTCCAATATTATTTTGCGCATTGGCACCCAAGCTCATACTGGTAAAAGGCGACATATATTTGGGAATTATTTTATTTGTATTAATTGGAAACAAAATACGTGGCAGTGTTAGCTTTACATCACCTCCAACTTCTGAAATATTAAAAAACTGACTGTCACTGTCTGCGGCATCTTTAGATGACCCCACATTTCCACGGCCGGAAATTTCTAAAGTTTCTGCTCCCCTGAATACATTTCTGGTAAGTAATGTAGCACTAAAACCCATTCCAAATTGTTGAATAGGGGAAGGAAAGGGAATTACATCAAAATCTGCTTGTAAGGTATATTTCTTTTGAGGGGTTAACAACACAGTGGCAATAAGTCCTGTACCGGTAGTATCTTTGGGATCTTCCTGATAGGATATGTTAGGGTATTTAAAGATACGGAGATTACTTATTTGGTTATAGGTGAGAGTTCTGTCTATATCTTTAAAGATCTTATCCGGAGCAATGGAAATTGCATCGGTAATTGCTTTGGGTCTGAACTTTAGGTCATCATAACTATATAGCTTATAACCATTATAGGAAGCAGAATCTTTCAATTTTTTATTTCTGTTAGTGTAGCTATAATCTGTTACAATGCGAACCTCATTGATTTTATGTATTTTGAAGGGTTCGGTACGTGTGCTGTCTCCATTGGTAATCTTACGGTCAGGAATAATTAGGGTCATATTGGCCTTATGTCCTGTTTGTACAGTATCCCCTTCAAAACCAACATAATCTTGATCAAAATAATACAGGCCGGAATTTCTAAATTGAATGGTTAGTCTGTCGCGTTCGTTTACAAAATCATTGGCTGCATATTGTTTGCCTTTCTTTATAAATGAATTCCTTTTTGTTTCCTGATATAAAGAATCTACCACCGGGGAGCTTATTTTTTCAGAAATGGAATCTATAAAATATGGCTGATAACGCTTCACATTATAGGTTATAGAAGCTCTTTTTTCTTTCTTTTCATTTTTATTGATCGTATAATCTGCCTGGGTGTTAAAATATCCAAAACTTGAATAATATCTTTTTAAACGATTTATTGATTTATTGATTTTATCTTCATCGATCACTACAGGAGCATCCCCCGATTTCTGCAACCATTTATTAAAACCTATATAGCTGTTGCCAAGTTCATCGACTTGTTTTTGGGAAAGAAAGCGTACCAGGCGTTCTTGTCTTTTTGGATTTTTATGTAACCAACGCTGGAAGGTGGAATCCGGACTGGGGTTTGCCAAATTGTAGATGTAAATTCCAATGGGAATCCCCAATACCTTTGAGTTTGGACGTTGTGACAGCTGGCTGTACACTTTTGTATCTTTAATTTTAACACTGTCTACAACAACTGTATTTTCGGTTAGTAAGAATTTATCATCATCAACACGTTTTACAGCGTTACAGGAAAATAGGAATATCGTTAATCCTAAAAATAGTGATATTTTTGTGAGGGTTTGGGTCAATCGTATGGATTTACTTCAATTCAAAAATACTATATTTTGGTAAGTAAAGGTCAAATAAAATTAATAACGAGTTTACAACAAAAAAAGTACCGAGATAAAACCGGACTTTTTGTTGCTGAAGGTCCGAAAGTTATTGCTGAATTTCTAACAGCCGGATTACAACTGCATTCTCTTTTTTCTACAGAAAAGACCTTAAAGCCTTCTGAAAATCATTTTCAGGTTACAGAAACAGAGCTCCAGAAATTAAGTTTTCTGAAGACTGCCAATACTTCATTGGCGATTTTTGAGATTCCTGAACAAAAAGAAATAAGTGACAAAGGATTAATAGTGGCTCTGGATGCTGTCCGTGACCCGGGGAATTTGGGTACTATTGTTCGACTGTGTGATTGGTTTGGAGTGACGCAACTGATATGTTCAAAGGATACAGCAGACTGCTACAATCCAAAAGTCATACAGGCAACCATGGGCTCTATTGCAAGAGTTCAGCTTAGGTATGTTGTTCTTTCAGAATTTTTAAAAAATACTTCTTTACCGGTTTATGGTGCTTATATGCAAGGTGTTAATGTGTATTCTAACAGAATGCCAGAAGAAGCCATTGTAGTGATGGGTAATGAAGCTAATGGAATTTCTGAAGAGGTCACGGCATTAGTACGGGAAAAAATCACTATCCCACAATTTGGAGAACAGCATGATGCCGAAAGCCTGAATGTGGCAACGGCAACGGCAATTTTGTTAAGTGAATTCAGGCGGTTTACTGAAACGTAAAATTGACAAAAATACCTCTGGTTGCCATTGTCTCTATATTGCTTGTCCAGGGGCTATTGGGGTCTGCATCCTTAACTAATTCATCACTCATAGCAAACACTCCACGAATTGAAGGCGTAAACTTAAAGTAGTATAGATAGAAGTCTATCCCAAACCCAAGTTCGTAATAACTTGTGCTATTGGTCATTCTAAATTCTCCATTTGAATTATCATCAGGGTTCTTCTGGTTGCTTGATAAATTGAGCGATGTGGAAATCCCGGCGACAATAAAAGGACGGATATTGTTCAATCTTTTAGTAGATAGTTTTACCAGTAAGGGAACGTGAATATAGGTTGATTTCACTTCCCGTAAAAAATCCTTTTCTTCTTCAAACCCCGGAAACGTAAGATTTCGTTGGGTATAATACAGCCCTGGTTCTAACCGTAGATTTACATGATTATTGATACGCATATCACCAATAAGCCCTACATTGAATCCGGATTGTCCTTCTACAAGCACATCGGTATTGGCATCTGTATTCTGATCGATATAATCGAACTTAAAATCATAAGCATTAAAGCCTAAAAAATAACCCCAGGTAAGAAAACGATTGTCAAAATTTTCCAGATTTGCCAATCTCTCTTTGCTGAATAATTGTGCTTGTACACTTTGTGCAAACAAAATAATTGCTAATACAAAAAATAATTTCTTCATAATTATTTGGTGGCGTTATAAATTGTAGCCACGCCAAAAGTTTGTGGTTTATTTTTCACCTCTATAAACCCTATTTTTCTTAAAATATTGTTGAGTTTTTCTCCATAGGGAAAAACAGAGGCACTTTCGCTTAAATATTTGTAGGCTACTTTATCTTTTGAAAAGATTTTACCAATAAAAGGTAATAAACCTTTACAATAAAAAAAGTATCCTTGTCTAAAGGGAAATTTTGTTGGAACCGAGGTTTCCAGAATAACAAATAACCCATCAGGCTTTAATACCCTGTAAATTTCTGAAAGCCCTTTTTCCAGATCTTCAAAATTTCGTATCCCAAAAGAGACTGTTATTGCTTCAAACGAGTTGCTTTCAAAAGGCAAAGCTTCAGAATCTCCTTTTATAAATTCTATGGTATTTTTAAGAGAAGTACCCGAAACCTTTTTTCTTGCGATACTAAGCATTCCTTCGGAAAGGTCCAAACCTACAATTTTTGAAGTATTTGTTTTTTCAGCAAATTTAATAGCAAGATCTCCGGTTCCTGTAGCAATATCCAGAATTGTATCCGGTTTTTTTTCAGTCACCATTTTAATGACTTTTTTTCTCCATTTGTTGTCTGTTCCCAATGAAATTAAACGGTTAAGCCCGTCGTAATTACCGGAAATTGTATCAAACATTTGCTCAACCTGTTTCTTCTTGTTGAGATTGGAATCTTTATATGGTTTTACTTTCTCACTCATAGTAAATAGCGGCTGCAAAGCTACCATTTTTTTACAATTTGTAAACTAATCATCTGTTTAATAGAATTATATTTGATTATGTGCCAATTGTATTAAATTCTATACCTTTGTGGCACCTATTGCTTAAGATTTTATGAAAATTATTATTGCCGGCGCCGGCGAGGTTGGATTTCATTTAGCAAAACTCCTTTCTTTCGAGTCCCAAGATATTACACTTATAGATACCAATAGGGATTCTTTGGCCTATGCCGATACACATTTGGATATTCGTGTTATTAGGGGAGATGCTACATCAATTTCGGTGTTGCGGGATTCTAAAGTAGCACGTACAGATCTGGTGATTGCAGTTACTTCCAGTGAAACCACCAATATTACTGTTTGTGTTTTAGCAAAACAACTAGGAGCGAAACGGACCATCGCCCGTATTTCAAATACCGAATTTATTGAGAATAAAGACGAAGTTGGATTTACAAAATTTGGTATTGACGAATTGATCTCTCCCGAATCTCTTGCAGCTAATGAAATAGAATTACTTCTTAACCAAAGTGCTTTTAATGATACGTATGAGTTTGAAGGTGGTGCACTTACCATGATTGGGCTTTCTCTTTCAAGAACGACAGCTTTTGTAGGTAAAACCGTAAGAGAAGTTGGCAAAGAATATCCTGAGTTGAAATATGTGCCAATTGCCATACAACGCTACGGTACACAGTATACGCTTATTCCGCGTGGGGATACAAAGTTCAAAGAAGGGGATCAGGTTTATTTTACAACTACCAGGGCCGGGGTTGATCATATTTATAAATTGAGTGGAAAAGTAAGAGAGGAAATTAAAAATGTAATGATCTTAGGTGGAAGTAATATTGGATGTAAAACGGCTAATGATCTTTGTAAAAACAGTTTTAACGTAAAACTAATCGAAAACGATAAAAATAAAGCATTTGAGATTGCCGATGATCTCCCAAATTGCCTGGTGATTAATGGTGATGGAAGAAATGTCGAATTGCTTCAGGAAGAATCTATAGGAGATATGGATGCTTTTATTTCAGTAACAGGAAACAGTGAAACCAATATTATGTCCTGTCTGGTTGCCAAATCTAAAGGAGTTAAAAAGACCATTGCCTTGGTTGAAAATATGGATTACTTTCAGTTATCACATTCTATAGGGATAGATACACTCATCAACAAGAAGCTTTTAGCGGCAAATAATATTTTCCGCTATGTTAGAAAAGGGGAAGTAGTAGCAATGACAAAGTTGAATAACATGAATGCAGAACTTTTGGAATTTATTGTTTCTCCTACTTCAAAAGTTTGCGATATGATTGTTAAAGAGATTGACTTTCCGAGGTCTGCAATTATTGGAGGAGTAGTTAGAAACGGTGAAGGTATCATAGCTTTAGGTGATTTTAAAATACAAAGCGGTGACCGTATCGTAGTATGCTGTTTACCACAATCTATTGCCAAAGTTGAAAAACTCTTTGTGTAATGCGTTCAATTTCCAGGATTAATTTTAAAATTATCTTTCATTTAATGGGGCTTTTACTTACCGTTAATGGAGGCTTTATGTTATTGGCTACTTTGGTGAGTTTTGCTTATGAAGATGGTGTAGTTAAAGAAATGTTCTTAGCCGGGGTAGTTACTCTTATTCTTGGTGGAGCTGTCATGCTTGCCACTCGTAATCATCGTAAAGAAATTCAAAAAAGAGAAGGGTACATTATTGTAACTTTTGGTTGGATATTTATGTCCTTGGCAGGAACACTTCCTTATGTGTTTACCGGTGCTATTCCGAGTTTTACAAATGCTTTTTTTGAAACTATGAGTGGGTATACTACTACAGGGGCCACCATTTTAAGTGATATTGAAAGTGTTCCCAACGGAGTGCTTTTTTGGCGTAGCATCACTCACTGGATAGGAGGAATGGGTATTATTGTATTGGCAATTGCTATTTTACCTTTACTGGGAATAGGAGGGATGCAACTCTTTGCTGCTGAAGCTCCGGGCCCCGGAGGAGATAAATTACATCCGCGGATTACAGATACAGCGAAACGTTTATGGCTTATCTATGTGGGGTATACCATAGCAGAAACTATACTTCTAAAGATCGCCGGCATGAGTTTTTTTGATGCCATAAACCATTCACTTAGTACTCTTAGTACAGGAGGTTTTTCTACTAAAAATGCTAGTGTTGCTCACTGGAACGGACAACCTTTAATACAGTACATTATAATGTTCTTTATGTTTTTGGCGGGAACGAATTTTGTACTAAGTTATTTTGCCTTTAAAACCAAGTTTAGCAAAATATTTAAAGATGAAGAATTCCGCTTGTATGGATATGCTATCCTTGTATTTACAATTGTAGCTTCATTAGTGATTTATTTTCAAGGTGATATTACAGATTCCAGCATTGCACATCCTATGGTTTGGGGAGAATTTGAAAGTGCTGTGCGTCATGGATTGTTCCAGGTACTTGCAGTTGTAACCACTACAGGTTTTATCACAGCAGATTATATGCTGTGGACACCCTTTTTGACCATCTTCTTTTTCTGTTTAATGTTTTTAGGAGGTTCTTCCGGGTCTACCGCAGGGGGGGTGAAAATTGTACGCCATTTGATCATGGTAAAGAATGGGATTATGGAGTTTAAGAGGACACTACATCCGCATGCAGTCTTACCGGTTAGGTATAACAACAAAGCGGTACAGCAACCTATTGTATTTAACATATTAGGTTTTTTTATTTTGTATATGCTTTCGTTTATTGTTGGTGTACTGGTTTTTTCCTGGCTGGGACTTGATTTTGATACTGCTTTGGGTGCTGCTGCATCTACTTTAGGCAATGTAGGCCCTGCATTAGGCGACTTAGGCCCGGTAAATAATTATGGAAACTTACCGGATTTAACAAAATTGTGGTCTTGCTTTTTAATGCTCATAGGCCGTTTGGAGCTCTTTACAGTATTAATTTTACTAACACCTTTCTTCTGGAGGAACAGGTAACTATTTGTAGTCTTCTCTTGCAGGTGTAAAAACGTCAAAGATTACACAAGATGTCAGTGCTTTTCCTGAGTGATTATTATTTGAACTTATAATAGCTACATCTCCTTTTTTACAAAGTTTGGTTTTTCCGTCAATAGTTAATTCAAATTCACCTTCCATAACTTGTGAAACTTGTTCATGTATATGAGAATGCTCAGGAAGAACAGCCCCTTTTTTTATAGTTACTAATGCATGAGTTTGTAGATCTGTATGAATAAAACGGGCTGTAAATCCCGGAGCAATTTCTTTAGGCTCACAATTTTGAAAAGATGTAAACATGGAATAGATTTTAATATATTTTTATTTGTTTGGTATATAATACTTACACAAAAATAGCTTCAAAGAGGCGATTGTATAATTTTTTTTGAAAATAATAATATTCCTATTAAAAAAGTAGGGTAGCAGACAGGTAAAGCTAGCAGAAGCGAAATTGAAAAAAACTTCTTTCTTTATGTATGAAAAGGAAGCTTAACCCCTTGTTTTTAAACAATATATTTGTAGTTTTAGATAAACTTTTAAACTACCCGATCATGAAAAAAATTACTTTATTATTAGCATTTATTGTATTTGGCTTATCTATAAATGCACAAGTTCAAAACTACAATGTAGGAGATGTTGTAGATGATTTTACCGTAACCGATACTGATGGAAATGAACACAATCTTTATAGTATTACTGCTCAAGGAAAATATGTTTATTTAGATTTCTTTTTTGTGGCTTGTGTACCATGCCAAGTAAATCAACCGGTTTTTAGCGAATTTTATGATAAATACGGTTGTAATGAAGGAGAAGTATATTGTCTTTCCATAAATAATGGTAATGACAATGATGCGCAAGTTATCGCCTATGAAGAAACTTATGGTGGTCCTTTTGAGCATGCTCCTGCAGCATCGAATGAAGGAGGTAGCGCTGCTGTAGATAATAACTTTGGAGTAGCTGCATATCCAACCTTTTGTCTTATTGGCCCAAATAACACTCTCTTAGAAAAGGATATTTGGAATGGAAGTATTTCTATGTCACTTTTGGAATCAACGTTTCCGGTTGGTTTTGACCCTACCCCAGACCCTTGTACACCTGTATTAGGAGTTGAAGATGATGCATTAGAAGTAAGCTTTCAATTGTTTCCAAATCCAAGTAATGGTTCTACCATTAATTTAAAATTAAATAATGCTACAACCAGTGCAGTAGTTAATATTTATAGTGTTGTTGGAAAATTAGTATACACCAATAGTTTTGATGGTAATTCTATAAAAATTGATGCAAACCTATCCAGTGGAGCTTATATAGTGAATGTGAACACAGATTTAGGATCTGCTAATAAAAGTTTGATAATCAAATAATTTGGATATCCTTTTAAAATAAAAAGCTCACTAGGAAACTAGTGAGCTTTTTATTTTACGATCATAGTTTAATAGTTCAGATAACTGCTTCTCGAATTCTTCTCATAGCTTCTTTAATTTCTGTTTCTGAAGCAGCATAGGATATCCTAATGCAATTTGCATCCCCAAAAGCTTCACCGGTAACTGTTGCTACATTGGCTTCTTCCAGAAGATATAGTGAAAAATCGGATGCAGAATTAATTTTTTTTCCGCGAAGGGTTTTTCCGAAGTAATACGAAATATCGGGGAATACATAGAAAGCACCTTCAGGTTCGTTGGTTTTGAATCCGGGAATTTCAGAGAGTAACTGTAAAACCATCCCCCGTCTTTCTTTGAAGGCATCTACCATATATTGAATTTTACTGGGCGAATTTTCCAAAGCAGTGATAGTCGCTCTTTGTGCAATACAATTTGCACCACTTGTAATTTGCCCTTGCATCTTATTACAGGCACGAGCAATATATTCGGGAGCGCCAATATACCCAATACGCCATCCGGTCATTGCATACGCTTTGGAAACACCATTTACAGTTACAGTTCGGTCATACATATCTTCAAACTGTGCTATAGAGGCATGTCCTTCAGTAAAATTGATGTGTTCGTATATTTCATCACTTACCACAATGATATCAGGATACTTCACCAGAACATCTGCCAGAGCTCGTAATTCTTCACGACTATATACAGAGCCACTGGGATTACATGGAGAGCTGTAGATCATCATTTTGGTCTTGGAGGTTATAGCAGCCTTTAAAGCTTCCGGAGTGATCTTAAAATCGGTTTCAATGGAAGTAGGTATTTCTACGGGTATACCGCCAGCTACTTTACTAATATCACTATAACTTACCCAATATGGAGCTGGCAATAATACTTCATCACCTTCATTAAGCAGTACCATGGCCAAATTTGCAAGTGATTGCTTTGCACCGGTAGATATTACAATTTGGGAAGGTGAATATGTAAGATTATTATCACGCTTAAACTTGGTAATAATGGCCAGTTTTAAATCTCTGTAGCCGTCTACAGGAGTATACGCATGGTAATCATCTTTTATGGCTTGAATAGCAGCTTCCTTTACAAATTCGGGTATTGTGAAATCCGGTTCTCCAAGACTCAAGCCAATGATGTCTTTTCCTTCTTCTCGTAATTCTCGTGCTTTTGCCGCCATGGCCAAGGTTGCAGAAGTGGCCATTTTGTTGACACGGTTAGAAAGTTTTGGGTTCATAACTCTAAGCAGGGACTACAGGTTTTAATCCCATTTCTTTTAAATGTTTAAAATGAGCAATAATTGCCTTTCGTGTAGTTTTATATTCGTTGTAGGGCAAGTTAAATTCTCGAGCTGTCTGTCTTACTATTTCAGAAATCTTTGAGTAATGAATGTGGCTTATATTTGGGAAAATATGATGCTCCACCTGGTGGTTTAACCCACCGGTAAACCAATTCATAATTTTGTTCTTAGTTGAAAAATTAACAGTAGTGAACAGCTGATGAATTGCCCAGGTATTTTTCATGGTTCCTGACGGGTCCGGCAGCATTACTTCTGCTTCTTTTACTACGTGCGCTAATTGAAAAACGATACTTAAAATCAAGCCTGCTACATAGTGCATAATAAAAAAGCCAATCAATATTTTCCACCACGCTATATCGAAGAAAAGTATAGGGATTAATATCCAAATAGCTGCATAAATCAATTTTGTAATAATTAATACACTCCATTGAGTTGCAGGTTTTGGGAGTTTACCGTAAGCTAATTTTTGAGCGAGATACCGTTTCGTCTGAAGAAAATCTGACGTTAAAACCCAATTAATAGTAAGTAACCCATAAAAAAAGACACTATAGTAATGTTGAAACCTGTGAAACCTGTTCCATTTGGAATGTTCTGAAAACCTAAGGATTCTTCCAGCTTCCAGGTCTTCATCATGTCCGTGAATATTTGTATACGTATGGTGTAGTACATTGTGTTGAACCTGCCAGTTATAAACATTTCCGGCAAGAATATACATACTTCCCCCCATTATCTTATTGATCCATTTTTTAGAGGAGTATGCGCCATGATTGGCATCATGCATTACGTTCATACCAACTCCTGCCATACCGACACCCATAACTATAGTAAGCAATAATTGAGCCCACCAGGGGAAATTAAGTGTCAAAAATAAAAAGTAAGGAGTTAAAAATAAGGAAAACATCACTACAGTTTTGAGATGTAATTTCCAATTACCATTACGGGAAATGTTATTTTCCTTAAAATAGTTATTTACTCGTTTGTTGAGTGTTTTAAAAAACTTAGCAGAATCAACTCTCGAGAAGGATATTTGTGTTTTTCTCAAAATAATTTTGTTTTAAATGGGGATTCCTTTAAAGGAAAGCGCTAAAATACACATCTTCCTTGTAAAACAGTACAATGAAATCATAAATTTATTAAAGAAACCCTACTTTTGCAGTTGATAACTTACTATGGAATTACTTCTCAATTACTTTTCTGATATTTCTGAAAAACAACAGCAACAGTTTGCTAAATTGAGCGAATTATATAAGGACTGGAACTTAAAAATTAATGTTGTTTCTCGAAAAGATATCGAGGAACTATATCTAAGACATGTTCTACATTCTTTAGGAATAGCCAAAATACAACCCTTTAAACCCGGAGCTAAAATACTGGATGTTGGAACCGGCGGAGGATTTCCGGGTATTCCTCTGGCAATCCTGTTCCCTGAAACACATTTTCATTTAGTGGATAGTATTGGGAAAAAAATAAAAGTTGTGGAGGAAGTTTCCAAAGGGTTGGAATTGCGAAATGTAAAGATCACCAACACACGTGTAGAAACAATACCAGACCAATACGATTTTATAGTAAGCCGGGCTGTAGCACAAATGGAAACCTTTGTGCATTGGGTAAAGAACAGGGTGGCTAAAAAAAGCAACCATGAGTTCAAAAATGGCATCCTTTATCTAAAAGGAGGTGAACTTACAGAAGAACTTTCTTTATTCCCCAAAGCGAGAATCTATCCACTGAGCGATTTTTTTAAAGAAGATTTTTTTGAAACTAAATGTCTAGTGCACCTTCCCTTAAAATATAAAGGATAGGGGAAACTATATACTTAAATAAAAAACTCCGGCAAATCTGCCGGAGTTTTAAAATACTAATGTAAACTGTTAAATATTATTTAGAAATAATCAATTTATCTACTTTAACAGCATTGTCTTTTGAAACTTTAACAAGGTAAGTTCCAGCTTGTAAACGTGAAACTTCAATCTGGTCATTATTAGAGATGTTTGTTTTAGTTGCAACAAGTTGTCCTAATAAATTATAAATCTCTACAGTTGAAGCTGCAGCATTAGATATATTCAAGATTGAATTGGTAGGGTTAGGATACAAACGAATACCTTCAAGTGCATTATCGCCGATGCCTAATGTTCCGTCAGAAGAGAAGTTGCCAGAGTCCCCAGCACCGTAGTTTCCACTACTATTGTATAATACATCATTGTTTGTATCATATAATACTATAGAACCTCCACCGTTTCCGCCGGAATCATACACGCTAAATTTGTAGCACTCAGCTGGTAAACTAAATGTTTCGTTAATGGTTTCATTGTTTCCATAAGGACCTCCACTGTAAACGGTAGTTCCTGAAGAATCTACAACATCCCATGTACATTGGCTACCAGCGTTGTCAGTATTTAATATCATAAATACAGTACCAGTACCTTCTATAGCAGTATCAAAGGTCTTATTTGTAACATTGTTTGCATTGTTTTCGTCATTCTCTAAAGTGATCTCTACTGAATTATTAGTTTGAATTGTGTAAGAGATTGGAGGTAACTCAACAGTTTCATTCTGTAAAGAAAGAAGAGAACCTGTCCAATCATATGATTGAGTTGGTCCACCATTCACAGAATAGTTAATTGTTACTGCAGTTAATTCATCACCACCCACATTTTGGATATTCACCTTAGGAGATATATCAAAACCACATTGGTCATCAATGTCCTCTACATATCTGGCATAAGCATCATTGGCATTTGCAAATCCTACATAGGTTGGATAAGCTCCGGCTCCACTAGGAATTTCCTGCTGCGTTTCACTAATAAAAGCAACTACTTCCAAATCTGCTAATTCTACAGGTACTCCATTATAGTCTGCAGGGATTGTATATGTATAGGTCTCATCAATAAAGGTTCCCGTAGTAGTAGGAGAAATAGAAGCTCCCCATTGTCCTGTAACCAAATGTACTAATCTGTGCTGGTGAACATATTCATCGCCCATATTCCCTCCGGTTTGTGGCCCTAAGGTGTTGTTTTGTAGTAGAGCAACGTTCAATAAGTTAGAAGCTTCCGGGCTGTCACCTGTATAATATGCTTCCACATGAACAGTAAGCTCATTGTTTGAAACATCAATTTCTGCTTCTACAGCTACGTTAACGTAAGAAGCTTCTCCAAGTGTTGTATTCGATGTACCAGTCCAGTTACCTCTACTCATAGCAGTGTGGTTTCCACCACTCTGTGATTGACCAGGGAATATATGACGGTTTACTGTACCAGCAGGATATCCTACCAGACCAGATTGATTGGCAAGAGCTGATCCGAAAGGAGTTCTAAAATCAGGCTCACCTGCACCAGGATTTGAAAAACTACCTGTGTGGATGTTAATCAAAAATACATTTCCGGGATTGTTGTCTTGTATTGCTTGCGCAATAGCATGGCCTTGTGGGCAGAATACACAATGTATACCTGTAAATTCCTCAAGGATTACTTTCTTGTTTTCAGGAGTAGTACTTACTATCGTTTGACCATAAGCAAAGGTCGCCAGACACATAAATACTAAAATAGCGGGTATTTTTTTTAGCATTTCTTTAATTTTTTAATTAATTAGATTTAGTTTAGACAAATTCTTCTTTTTCATAAAAAAAGAGCGAATTAATTGTTAAAGATACAAAATTGGCGTTAAAAAACAAGTTTTATAATACATCACGATCCGGATTTCAATAGCACTTTATATTTTTCTTTTCGAACAGCTTTTAAACAGAGTTATCCCATTAAACTGGTAGGAATAAAAAAATAATTTTTTTTTGATCTTAGTGGTTATGGGTATTTGCTTAAGATTAGTGAAATGTAGATACTGACTTTGAAATCAGTTAATTATTATGATGTTTTTAATAAAAAAAAAGTATTTTAGCTAAATGATTTAGTCATCAAAAAGCTAAAAAATACTGTATTAACTTAAATATTTATTAAAATGAAAAAGAATTTACTATTACTATGCATGTTATTTGTTGCAATCACTGTGACTGCACAATATACTGTTGAAGATCATGACGGAAATCCTATAGTTGATGGAGATGTTGTTACATATGGAGTAATTACTTATCCTGAAGCTTCTTTAGACTTCTTTGTTAATAATACCTCTGCTACAGATGATATTAATATGAAAATTGAATTTGTAAGTGCACTAAATGCTGACGGTTCGCAAATGGAACTATGTTTTGGATTGTGTTATACTGGTATTGTTATTGGCCAGGTGTACCCTCCGGGAAGTGATGTTATTACTATTGCTCCAGGTGGACAAACATTAGCAGGAAATCATATGTATAATTCAGATCCTGGAAATGGAACTGATATTATAGAATATGTTTTTAGATTTTATCAGGTAGATGGTGGAGGAAATGAGATAGGTACTCCTTTATCTATGACCTACCGTTATGATCCTGCTGCATTGAGCGTAAATGATATAAATAAACTTGATGTTGCTGTAAAGTCTACCGTTGTAACAAGTGAACTTGACATAACTATCAATGAAGATGTTAATCTGGTAATCTATGACCTACAGGGAAGAGTAGTACAGCAAGAGACATTAAGTGTTGGACAACAATCGATCAATGTTTCAAATTTAAGATCTCAAATGTATCTTTTACATTTCACAAATAATAGAGGTGTTTCTCAAACAACCAAGATAGTTGTTAGATAAACAATATTATTTCTAACATAAAAAAAGCCGATAACAATTCTGTTATCGGCTTTTTTTATGTTTAAATTCTTTTTTTAGAAGGTAACTACAAGATTAGCACTTAGGCCTGTATTCTCAGGAACAAAACGACATACACCTCCCACACATATCAATCCTCCTCTTTGGCGTCCGTAATTAACACCTACACGAGTTCTTCCTTTAGAATAACTTCCACCCAGATTATAATAGTGGATTTCTTCTTCTCCACCATAATTCCATGAATCTGCAACATACACTCCTAATTTTGAGGAGAAGTTATATTCCAATACTCCTGCAGCCCAGTTTTTTCTATCCTGATCGCTCCATAAGTGTTGTCCTACTACTCTTAAAGATTTACTTCCTTTAAATTTGAAAATACCTTCTAGAACACCAATCTTAGCTTTAATATCTCCTTGAACTCCTACTGGACCTCCAAGGGTAACACCTTTATCAATGATTACGTCCTGAAATGTAATAACAGAGTTAAACTTTGGAGTCCATCGTTTCTTAATTTCCACACTCCAGTCTCTGTATAGTCTTGGTCCATTTCCAATGAATTTTGCTTCATACCAACGGTTAGGAATATTAAATTCAGCATCTAAACCAGCCCAATACGAAAAATTAAAAGCCAATTTAGTACCATATTTTCCTCCAAGAGTAGTCCCTTTTTTGAAAGAATAGAATATATCTGTTTGAGAACCCACTTCACCGGCTCTTTGGTCAAAAGTTTCAACAATCAAACGCGGTTGGGCATTGTAGACATATATATTTGTTAGGAGATAATCCTGCTGCTTTGTCAATGCAGGGACATAGTTGACTATTAGCTCATTGAAAACATTACCTTCCGCCAGGCGGTCACTATAAAAACTAAAGTTCTCAAGGCGTCTAAATGTACTGTTTACGCCAATTCCCTTTTTTGCAAACCCTAAGTTTACCTGTAAGGCGGTTCCATCATACAATTTATTAGAAACCAATTGGCCTTCATTGGCAATAGCATCCGGACCTTTTGTAATGGCTTCAACACCTCCGTAAAAGTTATCCCAAATAAAATCCAATCTTCCTCCATAAGCATTTACATTACTTGGAATAGCTTCATTGGTACCTCGATCTTGATAACGGGCTACATAACTGGCTCCCAATTTAAGGTCTACCTCTTCAATTTTTAAAGCGGAGCTAAGATCGAAGTTGGCATCAACTCCTTGAATAACACCTTCAGAAACAACAAACCCATTTCGTTGTTGTCCGTAAACACCTGTAAGCTCAAGATCTTTTGTGGCCTGAAAGTTCACTCTAACTCCTTTAAGTGCATTATTAACACCTAATTGTCTATCCTCCCAGGCACGTAATATAAGGCCACTTCCAAACTGTTCGTAGAAAAATCCACCGGTTATATCAAGTGTTTCGTTTTTAAAGTTTAAGTAATAGGTTGCAATGTTATTACCATTATCATAAACAGGAGAGTATCCCAGTAAAGAAGAAGGCAAATAAGATTCATACTGTACACCGGCCGTAAACTTACCTAAACTGTAGTTAAGTTGTACGTAATTGTTGGACCTGAATTGGTCTTCCGGTGTTACAAAATTGATGCCGTCGTCATCCAAAAGCCACTGAGAGTTTGACTCCAGTCCTCCAAAAAAATATCCATTGTCTTGTGCAAACGTAAATCCGCTGCATAGAATAGCGAAAGAAAAGATTAAGTATTTCATTCAAAAAAGATTGGTTGGTTAAGTAATAAGTAAATTAATTTGAGTACTCTTTGATTTTTTCATACAGTTCATCTTCTGCACCTGGGCTGTACCCCGAGTGCCTGTAAACAATCTGGCTGTCTTTAATTAATAAAGTTAACGGAACAGTTGCAGCACCAAGAGCACGCTTAAAGTCGTTATTAGAATCAAGTAAGATTGTATAATCCCATCCTTTACCATTAATTAAGGGTTTAACACGTTTTACGGTACGGCTGTCATCAACAGAAACAGCTATAAGCTCAACACTGGTTTCAGCTTGCCATTCATCATATACTTCACTAATGGCGTCCAGTTCTTTTAAACAAGGAACACACCAAGTAGCCCAGAGGGATACGATCACTACATTATCTTGTTGGGTTGCGTCTTTGACACTAATTGTACCTCCCTCCATGGTAGTAAGATCTACATTAGGTAAATCTTCCTGAGAGAAAGCACTAAATGTTACTAAAACAGATAAAAGGAATACAATTTTGTTCATGAGTTCAGGTTTTATTAATTAGGCAATATTAGTTAATTTTCTTTAAAAAAGAATAAATAAAATTTTATAAGTCATTTTTTTTCATTTCTTAATATAAATTCTTTTAAAAAACTAGTATTATTGCATATACAAATCAAATGCCACAATCATGAATACCAAATTTTTTTTTAAAATTTCTCTAATTCTATCAATAGTTACTATAATTTCTTGTAGTAAAAAAGAAGAGAATGTACCTCTTGTTGGAGGTGGAAGTTTTGCAAGTTTAGAACTTACCAGTGATTCTCAGGATAATGTTTTGGTGGTTAATGAATCTTTAAATTTTATTGTCAAAGGAGATGATGGAGTTGATTATACCAGCGATGCAGTGTTTTATGTAAACCAAAATGAAATAACCGGAGCCAATTACGTTTTTGATGCCGAAGGAAATTTCGAAGTGTATGCTTCCTATTTAGGAATAAGTAGTAACTCATTAAGTTTTGATGTAATTGATGCTGATGAAAGAACTATTTTAGTAGACCATGCAAAAGCGTTTCGGAACCAAACAATCACATTTACTATGGTAGATTCAGACGGAAACGATGTTACATCTGAAGCTACTTTCTATGTGAATGATACGGAAATATCCGGAAATACATATTCGTCTGCTACCGAAGGTAGTTTCGATGTATATGCAGAATACGATGTATCAGGGACTACTGAAACTACAGAAACCAAATCATTTGTTGTCTTTGTGCCGAAGCGTAAAGTTGTATTAGAAGACTATACAGGTACTTGGTGTGGATATTGCCCAAGTGTTGCTGCCGCTATCGTAGATGCACATGCTGCTACTAGTGATGTATCTATTGTTGCTATCCATGAAACAGCAAACAGTAACCCGGATCCATATCATTTTGATCAGGTTGGTTTATTAAAAGCTGAATTTGGTGTACTCGGACTTCCTGCTGCCAGAATTAACAGAACAACGACATGGAGCATACCGTATGCAACTAGTGATATAATTGGTATTGCCGGAGAAGAAACCGATCTTGCAATTGCTGTTAACTCTCAATTGACAGGAACTACTCTTACGGTTGATGTAAAAGTAGTTTACGAAAACGGATCGATGCCGGGAGATAAATTAGTACTTTATTTAACCGAAAACGGGTTGATACACGACCAAACAAATTATTATGATACCGACCCAACAAGTCCTTTTTATCAAATGGGGAATCCAATTCCCGATTTTGAACATAATGAAGTGTTAAGGATGTCTCTTACTAATATATTAGGAGATGAGATTGATGCTACTGCTTCTTTTGATACTTATACAAGAAGTTTTACCGTAACGATCCCTTCTGAATATGTAGCGGCAAACCTTGAGCTTATAGCAATGGTTGTAAGTGCAGATAACACTGCAAGAAATTCTCAGTTTGCTGATATAAATGAAGACAAAGAATACGAATAGAATAATGATATTCTGATAAAAAAAGCCATCCGCCTAAGGCGGATGGCTTTTTTATTTTAAATTAGGTATCCTTAATTATTTCATCCTAAAAAGGGATATCTGTAATCTGTTGGCGAAACAAATGTTTCTTTAATCATTCTGGGCGAGATCCATCGGTAAAGATTTAATTTACTTCCTGCTTTATCATTGGTTCCACTTGCTCTTGCACCACCAAAAGGTTGCTGTCCAACAACGGCTCCGGTAGGCTTGTCATTAATATAAAAGTTTCCGGCAGCATTTTCTAAAATATGTACTGCTTTCTCCAATGCATAACGATCTTCACTAAATACAGCCCCTGTTAAAGCATATTCACCGGTTTCATCAACAAGGTGTAATGTTTTTTCCCAGTCGTTATCTTCAAAAACATAGATAGTAACTACAGGTCCGAAGAGTTCTGTACACATTGTTGTATAATTGGGGTCCTCGGTCACAATAACCGTAGGTTCTACAAAATACCCTTCACTTTTATCATAGCCTCCACCAACAATTATTTCAGCATTACTGTCTTTCTTAGCTTGGTCTATATAGTTTGACAATTTATCAAAAGAGCCTTCGTGAATTACTGCTGTAATAAAATTGCTCATATCTTCGGGAGATCCCATTTTAAAAGAATTGACATCTGCAATCAATAATTCTTTTACATCTTCCCAAATTTCTCTTGAAATATAGCACCTGCTTGCCGCGCTACATTTTTGCCCTTGAAATTCAAATGCACCTCTGGAAATAGCAGTGGCTACTTGTTGTGGATTTGACGACTTGTGTGCGACAATAAAATCTTTTCCTCCTGTTTCTCCAACGATACGGGGATAGGTTTTGTAGTTATGTATGTTGGTTCCTATTTTTTGCCAGATATTTTTAAAAACATGAGTAGAGCCCGTGAAGTGAATTCCACTAAAATCCGGGCTGGCAAGTAAAGTATCTGTAATCATCACCGGATCACCCATTACCATATTTATAACTCCTGCAGGGACTCCTGCTTCTTTAAAAACATCTAAGATTATTTTGGCAGAATATACCTGGCTGTCACTTGGTTTCCAAACCACTACATTTCCCATCAATGCAGCACTTGCAGGTAAATTAGCTGCAATGGCTGTAAAGTTAAAAGGAGTGATGGCATATATAAAACCCTCCAGTGGCCGATACTCCAATCTGTTCCAAGCTCCAGAAGTAGATTCTGGTTGCTCGGCATAGATTTCGGTCATAAATTGAACATTAAATCGTAAAAAGTCAATTAATTCACAAGCAGCATCAATTTCTGCCTGATAAATATTTTTTGACTGCCCCAGCATAGTTGCGGCATTAATTTTTGCACGGTATGGGCCTGCGATCAACTCCGCAGCACGAAGAAAAATACCTGCGCGTTGTTCCCAAGGCATGTTTGCCCACAATTTACGAGCTTCTAAAGCTGTTTCGATAGCTTCGGTAATATGCTTTTTTTCGGCCTTGTGATAGTTTCCTAATATATGTTTATGCTCGTGAGGAGGTGACATGGTAGCTGTATCTCCTGTTTTAACATCTTTACCATTAATGTACATAGGTACTTCTATAGTACTGTCGTACATTTTTTTATAGGTAGCTAAAACTTCTTTGCGTTCCGGTGAGCCCGGAGCATATCCCTTTACAGGTTCGTTAACAGCTATTGGTACTTCAAAAAATCCTTTTCCCATCAGTATATTTATTTTTATAGTATTGTTAATTAAGCAAGGTGCAAAGGTACAAATTTCAAAAAGGAAATAGAAAAGCTTCTAACGAATACTTAACGTTTTACACCAACCTTTTTTTGTAATTTTCTTTTTCAAAAATAGACCACTTATAATATGTGTACTGTAACTTTTATACCAAAAGCAACAACAGGCTTTGTTTTAACTTCAAATAGAGATGAAGCTCCGGACCGTAGTACTATCTCACCACAACAATATAGGGTTAATGGTGTGGAATTATTGTTTCCGAAAGACGAAGTAGCCGGAGGTACATGGATTGGCACAAGTAATCAAAGCAGAATAATCTGTTTACTGAATGGGGGTTTTACTGCGCATGAGCGTAAGGATATATATAGAATGAGTCGTGGTATCATTGTGACCGATTTGTTAACCTCGGAGGATGCCATTTCTAAAATTGAAACCTACAACTTTAATGATATTGAGCCTTTTACCATTATTATGGTAGAATGGAAAAAAAAGCTGCGTTTGTTTGAACTTGTTTGGGATGGAATGAGTTCGCACTTTAAAGAAAAATCACTTGTCCCACATATTTGGTCTTCTTCATTACTGTATTCTCAAGAAGTAAAAAGGAAGAGAGAGCAATGGTTCTCAAAGTTTCTTTTCGAAAATTTAAACCCTTCCGAAGTAGAATTGCTACATTTTCACAAAACTGCAGGCGATGGAAATATTGAAACAGATATCATTATGGATCGAGGTTTTGTGAAAACCAAAAGTATTACACAAATTATAAAAGCTGAAACTACAGTAATGCGTTATGAAGATCTGCAAAAAAAGGAGATAACAAAGCTGGATTTTAGCTAGTATTTTTAATTAATGGCAAAAGGCGCACTTAATTTGAAGGAAGGAATTGCTACCCGAAATTTTCTGGTGGTACTAAAGTTGACCATAGCATAATACCCCTTCATGGATCCTATAGGAGAAAGTAACAGGCAACCACTGTTGTAAATATGTTTTTCGCCAGGTTGAAGAACAGGTTTTTTTCCTATAACACCCTCACCTTCAACAATTTCAACATTGTTTAGAGCGTCTTTAATTTTCCAGTGTCTCGCTGTAAGCTGTACAGTATCTTTTCCTTGATTTTCAATGGTAATAACATAACCATAGGCGTAGTACATTTTATAATTCTTATAAAATGTGCCTTCAAAACTAGTTTCAACCGAAACTTTGATCCCTTGTGTTACTTGTTGTACCATTTAATATGCTGCTGCGGTTACCGCAAAAAATAATAGTGCTGCAATAGATGAACTAAACCAAAATACAAAGTTTAAAAGTACAAATTTTATGATTGTTATCAAACGGCTTTGTTTGTAGAAGTTACGGAGTGCTTTATAAAAGTAAAAAGGGCCAATTAGTCCTATTAAAATACCACCAAAGATTTCAGTGTCTATTAGTAAATCCGGAATAAGGCAGATGAGCATTCCCAAAAATAAAAAGCTGAAAATATGGAAGATAAAAACCATATGCTCCATATATGTATACTTTTTTTTAGAATAGATTATCCAAAAGAAAAATGCAAATAAGGGTGTGAAGAAAAACAAGAAAAAAGGAACTTTACCCATCATATAATTTCCAAACCCAAAAGGGTCTTCTACAATACGGTCAATGGAATTGTTCTTGTTATAAACCCATCGATTGTAAGCACTTTTATTGTGATTAAGGCTATCCAATGCAATTGATGCATCTTTTATTTTGTGAAGCTTATAAAAATCACGATACAGAACAAAACGTTCTACAAACCTGTTGGACCATTGTATGGTATCAAAACCCGATTCAGAGATGTACTTAAAACTCTCCTCTTCCTCTTTGGTTTCAATAGGAATAATGTTGTTGTTAGTAATTACCTCCAGTTCAGAAAGCTTTAAAGTATCATTTGTTCCATTTTCACTTTGATACACAATGTTTTGATTCGTGAGGGAGTCAAGCGTTACAGCATTCCCATTATTGTTAAGGTTTATAAAAGAATTCAAATCAGGAGAAATAGAAGTCATTAGCCCCTGAATTAAAAAGAAAATAATTGAAACGCTTAGGAAGAACCGAAAGGGATTGGCATATTTAAGACGTTGCCCTTGCACATAATTTTTGGTAATGGTTCCGGGCTTTAATAGCAGGTCTTTAATAGTATACCGTAAGCGTGAATCATAGGTTAAAATACTTCCGATAAATTCTCCAAAAAAATCTTTTAATGAGAGTTGCTTGCTCGTATTCAGTTGTGAACAATAGGAACAATACCGATCGCTTAAATCTAATGGATGACCACAATTAAGACACTTTGCCCCACGATATTTAAAAGCTTTTCTACTATTACTCTTTACAGGTTTGTTAGTGTCCATACTATAAAGATAATAATGTTTTGCCTGTTAGTTATTGGTAATGTTTGTGGAACTTCCTGTTCCCATACCAATAATACGGTCATAGCGGCCTCCTAAATCTCTATAATATACTAATACAGTATATTGATTTTCAGTTTGCCAAAAATTTCCGCCAATGGCACCTTCATCAATAGAGCCGTCACGATCTACTAATACATACTTATAATCATAATACCCTTGTTTGAAGAGTCTGGAGTTTCTAAAGGTATCACTCGTATTATCATATTCTAAATAGGTGGTTCCATCAATGGTCCAGTTATTAAAGTTTCCATAGACGTGAATTTCTTTGTCGCCAATATCCTCAAAATACTGAAGGTTAAAATGCATACGGACGTACTCAGCTTCTATATTCTGATTTTGAGCATCTATATTTCTTACAATAAAGTTTCCATTAAAATCCGGGTTATAGGTATAGGGGCGATTTTTTCGGGAAACATTTGTGAATATATAATTTTCGTAAATGTCGCTTAATTCTACTTTTCTAACACCATAGGACGCAGACCTTACATCTTTATTGTCAAAGCTTAAAAACTCATTTCCTCCCCAAAAAGCAGATTCCTTATCGTATCTGTAAATAAGTTCTGTTCCAATAGTATACTGAGGCTTTAAATTGAAAATAGCAGTTTTTAAATTACTGTTCTGAAGTATTAAGGTTTTAACATTCTGTTTTGGGTTGATCAGTAACAATGTTGGTGAATTAACAGTGAAGTTAACAACTTGCTTTTCTTCAATATATTTTAGGTCACGAGATCTCTTAATTTCTACATCCACTCCAACGATGGTCTCCATAACCATAAATTTTCTTGAAAATATTAGGTCATTATCATCATTGTATATACTGATCAGATAATTCCCGCTTTTAGTAATTCTTCTGGTTTCTCTATTGGGAATGCTAAGTGTATAATGGGAAAAAATCTGAAGTGTATTCAATGAATTTTCATAAGTTTCAATTCTCACTTCATCAAAACCATTAAGATATTCACCTTTAGATAGGTCACTGGGGGTCCAATCAAAATTATGATGTGAAATTACATAGTAATAATCTTCTTCATCTCCATTTAGTGCATCAAAAGAAAGTTGTAACCGTTCACCCAAGCGTATAATAGGGAGCTGACTTTGTGAGGTTGTTCCACTAAACTGGATGGTACTTATATATTGAGGTGCTACTTTTTCTTCAACTTGAGAAATTGCCTGATAAACCGTACAGGCTAAAAAAATAAAAGCGAAAGTCTTTTTGAACATAAAAGCAATTTTGTGAGCCTAAAGATAAACAATTTTTGTGCCTTAAATTTTATCGAAAAATACACTTTCGACTTTATAAGAAAATTATATATAATTATTATGTGATGCTACTTTAAATTTATAAATTTGCACTCCCGAAATCTGTTCGGGAGAAAAAAGAAATTTTTAACACAATCATCCTATGTCCAAAGACATTAAGATTAAAAAAGGTCTTACGATTAGATTGAAGGGCGAAGCGGACAAAACTCTTTCCAACGCACCGCGGTCAAGAACCTTTGCCATTAGACCTTCAGACTTTCACTTAATCACCCCAAAAATGGTGGTTAAAGAAGGAGACAAACTACAAGCCGGAGACGTTTTATTTTATTCGAAAGCAAAGGAAGAAATTAAATTTGTTTCTCCTGTAAGTGGTACCCTAACCAAAATTGAAAGAGGAGCTAAGCGTGTCATTACAGAGCTTTTAATAGATGCAGACCAGCAAGATGTTTACAAAGATTTTGGAATTGTTAATCCAGACTCTATGGAGCCGGAAGCTATAAAGAAACACTTGCTTGCTTCTGGATGCTGGCCTTTTATAAAACAGCGTCCATATGACGTAATTGCAAATCCGGATGTGGCACCAAAAGCAATTTTTGTTTCGGCATATGCAACAGCTCCGTTAGCAGCGGATTATGATTTTTCATTACAAGGTAAAGAAAAACAATTGCAAGCTGCGGTCACGGGATTGAGTAAATTGACAGATGGCCCAGTCCATATAGCAATTGGAAAAACTGGGACCTCTCCTTTTGCAGATCTTAAAGATTGTATAATACACAAAGTATCGGGGCCACACCCTGCAGGAAATGTAGGAACACAAATTGCAAAGTTGGACCCAATTAATAAAGGAGAAACAGTTTGGACAGTTTCAGCTCAGGATTTAGTGATTATAGGTGAACTATTCACAACAGGAAGGTTTAATGCTGAAAGAGTTATCGCTTTGTCCGGATCTTCTGTAAAAACACCAAAATATTATACTACAAAAATTGGAGCTGAGGTTGCAACATTTATTTACGATTCCGGTTTGAACGGAGAAAATGAACGAGCAATAAGTGGAGATGTATTAACCGGGAAAAAGATATCGGTAAAAGGTCATTTGGGATATTATAGCAGTACTGTAAGTGTCATTCCGGAAGGAGATGATTATGATTTCATGGGTTGGATGAAACCTATCGCCAATAAGATATCTGTATCCAGAGCGATGACTTTATCGTGGATGTTTCCGAAGAAGAAATTTAATTTGACTACAAATACCAATGGTGAGCATAGAGCATTTGTAGTTACCGGGAACTACGAAGAAGTATTCCCAATGGATATCTATCCTTTACAAATTTTAAAAGCTTGTATGGTCCAGGATCTGGATCAAATGGAAGTGTTGGGGATGTATGAGGTCGCGCCAGAAGATTTTGCACTCACCGAGTTTATTTGTGTATCAAAACAGCCCCACCAGGAAATCATTAGAAAGGGCCTTGATTTAATGTATAAAGAAATAGGATAATGCTATGGGATTGAAACAAAAATTACATACGCTAAAAGAGAAATACAAAGGTAAAAAGATGTCACCTGCGTTTAACGCGATACACACCTTTTTATACTTGCCAAATGAAATAACACATTCCGGCAGTCACGTACGAGTAGCGGACGATCTAAAACGTACGATGAATACGGTGATCATGGCTTTGGTTCCGTGTTTGATATTTGGGATATTCAATGCCGGTTACCAGCATCATTTGGGTGCAGGAGATATTCAAGCGGTAAGTGCCGGATTTTTCAGCCCTGAATTCTGGAGCTGGGATAATTTTGCTACAGGTGCCTGGAAAGTGTTGCCTATTGTACTTATTTCTTACGGAGTTGGTCTTGGAATAGAATTTTTATTTGCGGTAATTAAAGGCCATGAAGTAGAAGAAGGTTATCTGGTAACAGGGATGTTGGTGCCTTTGATAGTACCTATTGATATTCCACTTTGGATGTTAACGGTTGCAGTGATATTTGGTGTTGTTATAGGAAAAGAAGTATTCGGTGGTACCGGAATGAATATCTTAAACCCTGCTTTAACGATTCGTGCCTTTTTATTCTTTGCCTATCCAACCTGGATGAGTGGTGACAAGGTGTGGGTACACGGAGCAGTTGAAACAACAGGACAACCAGACGCAATTTCCGGAGAAACAATTTTAGGTAGTCTTGCCCAAGGGAATCCTGCAGGTTTTGATGTGATGGACATGTTCTATGGCTTTATTCCGGGTTCTATTGGAGAGACATCAACTTTGTTGATCCTGTTAGGAGGACTGTTTTTAATATTTACCAAAATAGGAAGTTGGCGTATTATGCTTTCGTCTATCATAGGTGCTTTGGTAATGGGACTTATTTTTAACGGTGTTGCTGATGCAGGTTGGATTTCTGAAAGTAGTAAGTTCTTCAGTTTAATGAATATGGAGTTCTGGCAACATCTTCTCATTGGAGGTATGGCATTTGGAATTGTGTATATGGCCACAGATCCTGTTACAGCATCACAAACCAACAGAGGAAAGTGGATCTATGGATTTTTAATAGGCTTTATATCAATTCTCATTAGAGTCTTTAATCCTGCATATCCGGAAGGGGTTATGCTTGCGATATTATTAATGAATGTATTTGCACCAACCATAGATCATTATGTGTTGCAAGGAAACATTAAAAGAAGAATGAAACGTCTAAAAGTTAAAACAGCTTAATACAATGGCAATTAACACAGATAAAAATAGCTACACTATCATCTTCGCCATCATTATGGTTATAGTTGTAGGTTCACTATTGGCAGGATTTGCCAGTGGGTTGAAACCTTTGATAAAAGCAAATGAGCGATACGAAAAGCAACAAAATATCTTGTATGCAATGGGTGTCAACGATAATGAAGGGCCTAATGATGTTAACTTTATACCTACAAATAGAGTTGAAGATGAGTTTAAAAAATACATCACAAAACAATTAGTTATTGAAGGTGATAAAGTTTCTGAAGATGATCAGGCTTTTTTAATTGACCTCAAAAAAGAAACGACGAAAGCGAAGGATCCAAATTATACCAGAAGGTTACCCTTATTTGTAGGAAAGAAAGATGGGAAAGAAGTATATGTCATTCCCGTTAGAGGAAAAGGACTTTGGGATGCTATTTGGGGATTTGTTGCAGTAGATAAAACCATGACGATCCAAGGTGTCTACTTTGATCATAAAGGAGAGACCCCAGGACTGGGAGCCGAGATCAAACAACGTTATTTTATGGACGACTTTTCCGGGGAAAAATTCTTGGATGAAAATACCTTTGTAGGTATTAAAGTTGCCAAAGGTAATAACGATCCCAAAAATACAGATACAAGTGATAATGAAGTAGATGCTTTAGCCGGAGCCACTATTACTGGTGATGGAGTTTCGGCAATGCTCAAAAAAGATATTAGAATGTACGTGCCTTACTTTAAAAAATTAAACCAATAAGCTATGGGACTATTATCAAAGAAAGACAGTAAATTAATATTAGACCCTTTAGCAGATAACAACCCAATTACTATTCAGGTATTAGGGATTTGTTCAGCTTTGGCTATTACAGCACAACTAAAGCCATCTATAGTAATGGCGATCTCGGTAGTGTTTGTTCTGGGAGTTGGGAATGTGGTTATTTCCCTTATGCGGAATATCATCCCTTCAAAAATTAGGATTATCGTTCAATTGATCGTAGTGGCAACCTTGGTTATTATTGTGGATCAGGTACTGAAAGCTTTTGCGTATGAATTAAGTAAAGAGCTCTCTGTATTTATTGGTTTGATTATCACAAACTGTATCATTATGGGACGTTTTGAAGCCTTTGCGTTAGGTAATGGACCGTGGAAATCGTTCTTAGACGGAATTGGAAATGCAGCCGGGTATGGAGTCATATTGATAATTGTAGGCTTTTTTAGAGAGTTGTTAGGCTCAGGAACTTTATTCGGGTTTAAAGTATTAGGAGACCCTGTTGAAAAATCCGGCCTGTATGCAATTGGTTATGAGAACAATGGATTTATGGTATTGCCTCCTATGGCTTTGATCGTAGTAGGGTTAATTATCTGGGCACAACGTAGTAAAAATAAAGATTTAATTGAAGAGAACTAATAGCAGTTGGCAGCTTTCAGTTAGCAGAAGTAACTGAATACTAAATACTAAAAATATATGGAGCATTTAGAATTATTTTTTAAATCGGTTTTTGTAGATAACATGGTATTTGCATATTTCCTGGGAATGTGTTCTTATCTGGCTGTTTCCAAAAAAGTAAGTACTGCAGTTGGTTTAGGAGCTGCGGTGATCTTCGTATTAACGGTAACAGTACCGTTAAACTGGTTGTTGGATCAATACATATTGCGAGAAGGCGCATTAGTATGGTTGGGTGAAGGTTATGCAGATTATGACCTTAGTTTCTTATCCTTTATTCTATTTATTGCAACCATTGCAACAATGGTACAATTGGTAGAGATTATTGTAGAGAAATTTTCACCGGCATTATACAACTCATTAGGAATCTTTCTTCCGTTAATTGCTGTAAACTGTGCAATTTTAGGAGGTTCACTCTTTATGCAGTCCAGAGATATTGAAAGTTTCACCTTGGCACTTAATTATGGCTTTAGTTCTGGAATAGGGTGGTTTCTAGCAATTGTAGCTATTGCAGCGATACGTGAGAAAATTAGATATAGTAATGTTCCGCCACCTTTACGTGGTTTAGGGATTACTTTTATTATTACCGGTTTAATGGCAATTGGATTTATGAGCTTTGGTGGAATGCTAACCGGAGGAGACGAAGAAGCTAAGGTTTCTGAAGTAAAAACTGCACAGGTGAAAAATTCTTCAGAAAGTAATACAGAAAATATTGCATCAAACGAAACAGTCCAAGTTTCAGAAATAACACAAGAATAATATGTTTTTAGCAGCAAGCACATTTGGCGTCATAATTGCAACAGTACTGGCCTTTTTGGTTTTAACCTTGCTTTTAGTTGCGCTATTACTTTTTACAAAACAAAAATTATCACCTTCGGGCCCTGTGAAAATTACCATTAATGATGAAAAAGTAATTGAGGTGGAATCCGGCGGGACATTGCTTTCAACTTTAGGAAATCAAAAGATATTTCTCCCATCTGCTTGTGGAGGTGGTGGAACATGTATTCAATGTGAATGCCATGTTTTGGAAGGAGGGGGAGAGGCCCTACCTACAGAAACACCTCACTTTACACGTAAAGAGTTAAAAGATGGAGCACGTTTATCGTGTCAGGTAAAAGTTAAACAGGATATGAATATTCATATTCCTGAAGAAGTCTTCGGAATTAAAAAGTGGGAAGCGACTGTAGTGAGAAACTACAACGTAGCATCATTTATTAAAGAGTTTGTAGTTGAAATTCCTGAGGATATGAATTACAAAGCTGGAGGCTACATTCAAATAGAAATTCCTCCGTGTGAAGTGAAGTTTGAAGATATGGACATCACAGCGCATCCTGAAGAACATGATACACCGGATAAGTTTAAAGCCGAATGGGACAAATTTGGACTTTGGCCATTGGTGATGAAAAATACAGAAACGGTAGAGAGAGCCTATTCTATGGCATCTTACCCTGCAGAAGGTCGTGAGATTATGTTGAACGTACGTGTTGCAACTCCACCTTGGGATCGTGCAAAAAATCAATGGATGAGTGTAAATCCGGGTATTGCATCTTCTTATATCTTCAACTGTAAAAAAGGAGATAAAGTAATCATTTCAGGACCTTACGGAGAATTTTTTATCAATCCATCAGATTCAGAGATGTTGTATGTTGGAGGAGGAGCCGGAATGGCACCTATGCGTTCGCATTTGTACCACTTATTCAGAACTTTGAAAACGGGACGTAAAGTAACCTATTGGTATGGGGGACGTTCCAAAAGAGAGTTATTTTACATAGATCATTTCCGTAATTTGGAGAAAGACTTTCCAAATTTTAAATTCTATATGGCACTTTCTGAACCTATGGAAGAAGATAACTGGAAAGTGAAGAACGATATCAATGATGAAGGGGATGGCTTTGTTGGTTTCATCCACCAAGTAGTGATAGACAACTATTTAAACCATCATGAATCTCCAGAAGATATAGAATTGTATTTCTGTGGCCCACCGTTAATGAATCAGGCAGTTCAGAAAATGGGAGAAGATTTCGGTATCCCTGATGAAAATATACGTTTTGATGATTTTGGAGGATAATTAGCTAACTATAAGATAATTAAAGCCGTTTCAATACTTTGAAACGGCTTTTTTATTCAGTACTTTTATAAAGAACATGTTTTTAATCGGTAAAATGATATTTTCATCGATTAAATGTTGCATTTTTCCGATAAAATACTATTTTTGACCAAGTTATATAGTATTTATGATATAATAGTAAAGCCCCCCAATACTCTTTAATCTTATGAAAAAAATTATTTTATCCTTGTTTCTACTATCTTTTTTTATGGGCACTGCCCAAATAAAAGAAGATGCTACAAAGTATTCAGAACAAATCCAAGCAATTGTTGATAGCTACAATCAAATTAAATTAGCTGAATTATATGATCAGTATAGCGTAAGACAAACAGAAGAAAAGGAAGCTGCTGTTGCCTATGCATTGATTAACAATATACCAGTAAAAAAATATAACGATGATGGTTCTTTTGATGAACTTCAGCGCATAACGGCATATGGCACACCTGTTTATTATACCCTTGATAATGCAGATGCTTCAGTTTCCACACGTACTAATTATCTAAATACCGGGGGAGGTCTTGGTTTAACAATAGACGGTGACGGCCTAACTGCCTATGTGTGGGATGGTGGGCCAACAAGGCCTTCGCATCAGGAATTTGACGGTGCGGGAGGGACGAACCGGGTAACTATCAATGATGGGGTTACAACGCTCAATTCTAACAGCTTTCATGCGCAACACGTTACAGGTACTATAGTAGCGTCAGGGTTTTCGGCAGCAGCCAAAGGAATGGCATGGAAAGCAGATGCTTTAACCCACGATTGGAACAGTGACCTTTCGGAAGCAACTGCAGAAGCCTCATCCGGGATGCTTTTATCAAATCACTCATATGGCTTTAGGGCATCATTGATTAACGATTCATGGTTTGGTCAATATGGTTCTGATGCTCAGGAGTGGGATAACTTAATGTACAATGCACCGTATTATTTGATGGTAAATTCTGCAGGTAATGATGGAGAGGATAATTCATCTAATGCATTACCATTAGATGGACAGTCTGCCTATGATAAATTAAGTGGAACCTCTACAGCAAAAAACAATTTAGTAATTGCCAATGGTGAGGATGCAAGTATAGATGGAAGTGGAAACCTGGTGTCGGTAACAAGGAACCCAGGTAGTAGTGAAGGCCCAACAGATGATTACCGTATTAAGCCTGATATTATGGGGAATGGGACTTTACTAACATCAACTTTTGATGGAAGTGATAGTGCATATGGGACCATATCTGGGACATCGATGTCTGCTCCTAATGTGACAGGAACACTTTTATTGCTTCAGGATTATTATTTTGATATTCATGGCGCATTTATGAGAGCCGCTACGCTTAAAGGCTTGGCATTGCACACTGCAGATGATGTATCTCCGGCAGGGCCTGATGCGCAAAATGGATGGGGTTTACTAAATGCAAAAGCAGCTGCCGAAACAATTGCAGCAGCACCAACCAGTGCGATTATTTCCGAGTTAACACTTTCTCAAGGACAGACCTATCAGGTAACTATTCAGGCAGATGGTGTGAATCCTTTATTGGCTTCCATTTCCTGGACAGATCCAGCCGGAACAATTAATAATGGTACAAATAGTAATACTCCGGCATTAGTAAACGACTTAGATATTAGATTGGATAATGGAACTTCTTTTACTCCCTGGAGGCTAACAGGAGTTACTACTAATGGAACCGGAGATAATAATGTGGATCCTTATGAAAGAATTGATATTAGTAGTGCTTCAGGTCAATATACTCTTACTGTAACACATAAAGGAACACTCTCGGGAGGATCACAGGACTTTTCACTGATAGTAACCGGAGGAATTATTTCAGTTACTTCCCCGGAGATCTCTTATAATTCCATTACAACAATTACTACCGAGCAGACCGATTGTAGTTTCACGGATGTAATTATGCCTGTTAATATTGCTATGGCTCCATCTCAAAATGCAGATGTCACTTTTACAGTAGCTGGTGGAACAGCAACTAATGGAGTTGATTTTGATCTTATGACAAGCTCTGTTACTTTTTTGCAAGGTCAGACAGCAGCCCAAAATATTACAGTGCGTGTATATCATGACGGTTTTGTTGAAATCCCGGAAACGATAATTATTGACTTTACAGTCAATGCCAATGGCGGAGATGCTACGGCAAATACAAGCGCAGATTCGTTGAAGATCACTATTAATGATGATGATGTTGCTCCGGCAAGTACACAAGATATTACCTTATTGACCGAAGATTTTGAAGATTGGACCGGTTGGTTAAATTTGGACAGGGATGGAGATGGAGACGCATGGAAGTCAATTTCTTTTACCTCCGGAGGTTTAACAGGATTTTCAGGACAGTTTGCTGCATCGGAAACGGACCTTACAGTATTAGGAGGGTCAGGTTCTGCAAATGCCAATAATTATCTTGTTAGTCCGCAAATGACTATACCGGCTGGTGCTATCAATACTGCATTTACTTTTTCCGTAGCCGGATATAATGATATAGAGCATTACAGGCTTCAATGGACAACAGATATCTCATCATATGCAACAATTGATACGGGAACCATACTTGAAGAACGCAACGCAACTGCAAATGTTGGAGATGTCAGAACAGTTAATAATACCACGCTAGCCGGGCAAACAGGTTACTTTGTGATCAGGCATTATAATTCTTCTGCTAATAACGGACTTCTGTTTTTTGATGCCCTTGACATTACAGTAACTATTGAAAGCCCTGTGCAAACTGCTGTAAACACTGGAACTACAAATGATCTGATTGATATGCCGGGTACAGGAACCATGTATACTTCAGATAGTGCTTCGGGCGATGTAATGCTGGATATTACTAACAGCAATACACATGATTTTGGTTGTGTAGATGTTTCAGTATCCAGAGCAGGAACAGGGGCTCAATCTAACAACGGAACTTCTTCTCCTAATTTAGCAATGGATAAGACATTCGATATTACTCCCACATTTGTAACCGGGTCGGGAAGTACAGGAATTACGTTTTATTTTACGGAAGCTGAAATTGCAGGATGGGAAGCAGCAACTGGTTTATCTAGAAACCTTTTAACTTCCGGAAGGTATATTGGAGGAGCGTTAAACGAAACATCGACATTAACGATCGGCTCTTTTGCTTCTAATGTTACTTTAACCGGAACTTTTACCGGATTGGAAGGAACCTATTTATTTGGCCCGGCAGGCGCATTTGTTTCTTGTCCGGGAAGTGTTAAGACCTGGAATGGTTCTTCTTGGAGTCCAACAGGAGTACCAGATATCTCAAATTCCGTAGTGATTGCAGGACCTTACGATACTGATACGGATGGAGACATTGTTGCCTGTGACCTTACCATTAACCTGGGAGCAACCCTTACCATTCCAGCTAATAGTTTCATAGATATATATGGAAATATTACTGTTAATGGAAACTTAGTGGTTGAACATCAAGGCAGTGTGGTACAAACTAATTCTAATGCAATGGTTACAAAAGGAGCTAGTGCTACGATTAATGTAGAACTAACTACTCCCGTATTACAGACCCGTGACTTTATGGTACTGGGAAGCCCGATGAGTGCTGAAACCCGCACCGATGTATACAACAGTGCCTTCTTGGTATTAGAGCATACTCCTGCTAACTTTTTACCCCATCCTGGAGTCCCTGCCGGAGGAACCAATTTTGCGGATGATAATAATGATTTCTGGAACTCTTTTGCCAGTGGACCCATCAATGTGGGGGAAGGATATATTGTTCGGCCTCAATCCGGATACACAGATCCCGCTAATACCACCTTTGATATGACCTATACCCAAGGCACCTTAAATAATGGAGATGTAACGAGAACGGTCGTTTATAATGGAGCTGGGACTAATCCAGACGGTACACCAAATGCATTAGCCAATCCATATCCTTCAGCGATTTCTGCCTCTCAATTCATAAGCGATAATGCTTTGGTAGATAGAGTTTATTTCTGGGAACATTTAACCCCTCCCAATCCTAGTACCCCGGGAGCCGGGAGCATCAATTTCTCTATGGATGATATTTCCATGTACATAGACGGAGGTGCCTTACCGGCAGCTAATGATGGAACAGCAACAACAACTCCTAATGGAGTTATTGCTACAGGACAGGGTTTTGGAGTAAAGATTACTTCAAACCTTACCTCTGCAGTTACTTTTAAAAATAGTATGCGTTTGACGACCGGGAATACTACCCTAAGAAATTCTGTGGATATAGAAAAAATACTATTGAAAGTACGAAACGAACACTATGGTATTGGAAGTTATACATTGGTTGCATTTAACCCGTTGGCAACTTCAGGACTGGATTCAAAATATGATGCAGAACGTTTAGCTACGACGATTTCATTATACTCACATTTAGAAAATGAAACAAAGCAACTTGGAATTCAAAGTAGAGAAGTTTTTGACAGTAGTACAAAGATTTCAATGGGCTTTGCTAGCCAGGTGGATGCGGAAACTTTTTATATTATTTCTATTGCTGAAATAGAGGGAATTAATCTAAGCAACACAACTGTATTCTTAGTAGATAATCAAGAAAATGTGATCCATAACTTAAGTAATGGTAATTATGAATTTAAAAGTGGTAAAGGAGTTTTCAATCAAAGGTTTACTTTGATGTTTGAAGATGAGGTAGTCTTGGGTAACGTTGATAATAATCTGAAAAGTATAGTTGTTTTTCCAAACCCTACGAAAAATATTTTGAACATTGTATCTCCACAAATACCAATCACTGATATCGAAGTATATGATGTTAGAGGCAGAGTAGTGAACCGGGCTGCCGTTAATAAAGAAGGAAGCTATCAGATAGATGTTTCAGCATTAGAAACAGCGATTTATTTTGTAAAAATACATACCGAGAACGGTTCGATTACAAAGAGAGTTGTGAAGCATTAACTTCTTATTTTTTTCAAAATCATAAACGCCTTCAGGATTTCCGGAAGGCGTTTTTTATTTCGTACTTAAAATAAAACAATTCATTTTAAGTTGTTATTTGGGTATGAAGAGAGTTATTGTATTTGTTGTAATTGCTTTAGGAATTGGTTTTTTCTTCTTTTCAAAAAAAGGAAAGAAAGCTAAAAATATTGCTTTGAGTTATGTAGTTACTCCTAATTATATAAATGAGAAAGGAACTACTATTTTGGAAAGAATTAATGTTCCTGAAGGGTACATACGAGAAATATATGCTGAGGGAACTTTTCAAAATTCAATTCAGAAATATCCATTAAAACCTTTTGATGCAAAGATCATTAATTATGATGGTAATGCATATATATACCAAGGTGGCCACGTAGGAATTCTGGAAATTCCAGTACCCAAAAATGGGCTGCAACAATGTGCAGATGCATTGATAAGAATACGGGCAGAATACCTCTGGGATAATGATGAAAAAGATAAGATCGGCTTTAATTTTACTTCAGGACATTATTGTTCCTGGAAAAAGTATGCTGAAGGGTATCGCCCTAAGATTAATGGCAATAAAGTTTCTTTTCAGAAAACAGCCGGGGCAAATTCTTCAAAAGAAAACTTTTACAATTATCTAGACCTTATATACATGTATGCAGGCACTCAATCCTTATTTAACGAATTACCATCTGTTAATACTATAAATGCTGTTGAGATTGGGGATATGTTGATCTACCCGGGTAGTCCAGGGCATGTTGTAATGGTGGTAGATAAAGCTACCAATTCTGAAGGCGAAAAATTGTTTATTTTAGCCCAGGGAAATACACCGGCACAAAGCGTTCATATTCTAAAGAATTTGAATGATTCCGGAATCAGCCCATGGTACAAACTGGAGTTGGGTTCGTATCTTGAAATTCCGACTTATTATTTTAATGAAACAAAGTTTATTCGATTCAAAGATATATGAAAGAAGAGCTTACTGAACAGGAATTGCATAATCTGGCTATGAATATTGTAGGTAAGGATTTAGAAGAAAAAGGATATGAGTTTTTGGGGGTAAATTCTAAGCTGAAGAAAGATCCACAGTTTGTAGCTTTAAAAGATAAGAACTTACATTTTGTAATTGTTCGTGCTATTTCATATCCGGAGGATGCCAATGTGTACGACCCGGTCTTTATACAAACCATCAAACAACATGCATTAAAATTTGAAGCAAAAATGTACTATGCAGGAGTAGGATTAGGGCATGGTAGTGATTACGCAAAACCAGTCATTAAGAATGAAGCCTATACAATGGTATATAATGGTTTACAAGAAATTTTATGAAAGCACAATGGTTGATCTAAGCAGAAAATTTTTAAATAGATGAAAATACGATACTTCATTCCCGTCCTGATTTTATTTTTTTCTTGTAAAGAAGAAACTCCACAAGCTATTGTATTACAAGGTGATGCTTTTGGAACTACGTATTCGATTCAGTATTATACCTCTGAAATATTTGAAGCTGAAAAAGGTATAGACTCCGTTATTTATACAGTCAATAGATCGGTTAGTACTTATATGCCTAATAGTGATATTTCAAAAATAAACCGTGGAGATACTACGGTTGTTGTAGATGCTATTTTTAAGGAAGTATATCGTATTTCTGAAACTATACATAAAAATTCTCATGGTTATTTTGACCCTACTATTGGAGTATTGCGTAATGCTTACGGATTTGGAGATATAAAACCCATAAAGGAAATCGATACGCAAATACTCGACTCGTTAATGCAATATGTAGGTTTCAACAAGGTAACTATTTTGGGTTCCGGAAAGATCATGAAAGAGCATCCCGAGATTTACTTTGATTTTAATGCAGTGGCAAAAGGTTACGGAATCGATTGCCTGGGGCGCTATTTGGAGGAACAGGGAATCACTGATTATCTAATTGAATTGGGAGGGGAAATTTTAGCTAAGGGAAAGAACCTTTCAAAAGAGAAGCCTTGGATCGTTGGGATTGAAACAGTAGATTCTCAATTGGAAAACCGAAACTATCAGGCTACTATTGTTTTGAAAGATAAAGCAATGGCTTCTTCGGGGAATTATCGTAAATACAGAATCGATTCCCTAACCGGAAAAAAATATGTACACACACTAAACCCCCTTACCGGTTCTGCAGAGCAAAGTGATGTTACAAGCGCAACTGTAGTGGCAAATACATGTGGAGAAGCAGATGCTTATGCAACTGTCTTAATGGCTTTGGGACTTGAAAGGTCAAAACAGTTATTGGAAGTAACCTCCGGAATCAATGCATACCTCACATATAATGATTCCCTCAATAATGCGCAGGTTTTTATGACAGAAGATTTTGAAAAACTATTAGTTGACTGACTTTTTGCAAACAGGAAGTAGTTCTCCTTTGGCTAAGCGATATGTATCGATTTCTTCTTCCGAAAAGTTTTCAGTATAATTAACTGCTTCAACATTAAATCCAATACTTTCTAATTTTTCAAAATAATCCATTCCGTAGACACGTACATGATCGTATTGCCCAAATATTCTGGCGCGTTCTTTTGGGTCTGTGATACTATTATCTTCAAAAGTGATTTTTCTACTCTCCTCATACGGAACCTGTAAAATTGCAGTCCCTCCCGGAGCCAATACACGATATAGCTCCTGCATGGCTTTAGTGTCATCCGGAATATGTTCCAGCACATGATTGCATATAATAAAATCATATAGATTGTTCTCAAAGGGGAGATCACAAATATCTGCTTTTACATCGGCGATAGGTGAGTTGAGATCCGTTGTGGTATATTCCAGATTTTTCATTTTACGAAAACGTTTGTAAAATGCTTGTTCCGGAGCAAAATGAAGCACTTTTTGTTTTTCTGAAAAGAAAGAAGTTTCATTCTTTAAGTATAGCCAAAACAATCTGTGACGTTCCAAGGAGAATGTGCTGGGAGATAATACATTTTCCCGTACTTTTTCATAACCATACGGTAAAAACTTCCTGAAAGATCTTCCGTCAATGGGATCGGTATATTTGGTTCCTCTTAAAAAGAATGCTACAATAGGGCGAACCGCAAAGCTGATTCGTATCAGTAAAGTTCGCGGAAGTAAATTCAGAAAAAATTTAAAAAGTTTCTGCATTGTGTGGTAAGTTACAATACCAATTCTTGCTGCCGGAATTCTTTTTCTTCATCACTTTCAATTCCAAGAGCTTCGTAGATATATGCAAATGTGGAAAGTAACTCAGGTTTTCCATTCACCAGGGCGACATTATGTTCAAAGTGCGCACTTGGTTTTCGGTCCAAGGTGAGAATGGTCCAACCATCCTGAAGTTGCTCAATTCTACGAGTACTCAAATTGATCATAGGTTCAATGGCTACGGTCATTCCTTCTATAAATTTTTTACCTTTTCCACGTCTTCCATAGTTGGGCATTTCAGGGTCTTCGTGCATTTTTCTTCCCAAACCATGACCTACCAATTCACGAACGACACCATAACCGTGACTTTCACAGTATTGCTGAATGGCATAACCCACATCTCCCGTTCTGTTTCCGGCTTTAAATTCTCTAATACCTATATACAACGATTCCTTGGTAACTTTAAGAAGTTTTTCCACTTCAGGAGAAACCTCACCCACTTTAAATGTGTAAGCATGGTCACCATAAAAATCATTCTTAACGGCACCACAATCAATAGAAATAATATCTCCTTCTTGTAAAGGTGTGTTGTTTGGAATCCCGTGAACTACTTGCGCATTGGGGCTCATGCAAAGTGTATTGGGAAAATCGTATAATCCCAAAAAGCCGGGAACTGCACCATGGTCACGAATAAATTCTTCAGCCAATTTATCCAAATGAAGCGTTGTAACACCGGGTTTTACTTCTTTGGCTAATATTCCCAATGTTTTGGAAACTATCAAAGCAGCTTCTCGCATTAATTCTATTTCTTCACTGGTCTTTGGTATGATCATACTATTTGTTTAAAAGGAAAACCATCCTTTTTTTCTTTTTTTATATTCTGAACCGGCAGGTTTTTCCTCACTAATCAAAATTTGATATATTTCCCCCCAGCTTTTTAATCCCCCAATATTTCTATCATCAATAAAAAGATCGGCATTAATTTTTCGGCTGTATTTGGGGTCAAATTCTTCTTCAGGAAAACTTTTATTTACTGCATAAAAAGTAATTCCATTTTCCCCACAAAACTGAACTGCATCATCCAAAGCTTTGCCATTTCTATAAGTCCAAAGAATCAATCTATGTCCTTTTTCCTGAAGCTTTTTCATAGTGTCAAAAGCGAAGAGCATAGGTTTGCCTATTCTTGGATATTCATCTTCGACAATTGTTCCGTCAAAATCTACTGCTATTGTATACGTTTCGTGAACCATACGTGTTTTAAAACTGCAAAAATACGAAGAATATTGTCATTTTTAAAGTATAATCTTACGAGAGAAAGGGCATATCAACTAAACCAAAGATTCCCGGGTCATTGCATCAGGCTTTTCTATACCCATTAGTTTCAAAACAGTGGGTGCAATATCGCCTAAAATACCTTCTTTCACCATTGCAACATCGTGATCTACAACAATTATTGGAACCGGATTTGTTGTATGCGCCGTATGGGGCGAACCGTCCGGATTGCGCATTGTTTCACTATTCCCGTGATCTGCTAAAATGATAGTTGCATATCCATTTTCGCTGGCAGCATTAACTACTTCTTTGGCACACTCATCCACAGTTTCACATGCTTTTACTGCTGCTTCAAAAACCCCGGTGTGTCCTACCATGTCTGGATTAGCAAAATTCAGGCAGATAAAATCGGCTGCTTTCGAACGAATCTCTGGAAGAATCTTATCTCTTACTTCATAAGCACTCATTTCAGGTTGCATATCATATGTAGCTACTTTAGGTGAAGGGCAAAGAATACGCTTTTCTCTTTCAAAAGGTTCTTCACGCCCTCCGTTAAAGAAGAAGGTAACATGAGGATATTTTTCGGTCTCGGAAATACGTATTTGAGTTTTTCCATTTTGTTCTAACACTTCGCCCAGGGTATCTTGTATATTTTCTTTGTTGTAAACAGTTTTAACATCTTTGTACGAATCATCGTAATTGGTAAGTGTCACATAATACAAGGGAAGCTTTTTCATTCCAAAATCATTGTGATCTCGTTGTGTTAGGACTTCGGTCAATTGACGGCCCCGGTCTGTGCGGAAATTGAAAAAGATAATAACATCATTTTCTGAAATGGTTGCAACAGGTTTGTTATTTTCAGTAAGAACAATAGGTTCAATAAATTCATCGGTAATTCCTTCGGAATAACTTTCATTGATACTTTGAATAGCATTTTCTGAATTTTTTCCTTTTCCGAAGACCAACAGATCGTACGCTTTCTTCACCCGCTCCCAACGTTTATCACGATCCATTGCATAATACCTGCCAATTACCGAAGCCAATTTTCCGGTGGTTTTTGAAAGGTGTTCCTGCAGCTCCTTTATATGCCCGACTCCCGATCTTGGGTCGACATCCCTGCCGTCGGTAAAGGCGTGTACAAATACATTTTTAAGACCCTCATCATTTGCAGCAGTCAATAACCCTTTTAAATGGCCAATATGTGAATGCACACCTCCATCTGAAACCAACCCCAGGAAGTGAATGCTTTTATTATATTTTTTGGCATATGCAAAGGCTTGCTTTAAAACCGGCTCATCTTTTAAGGTATTGTTTTCAACCGCCAGATTTACTTTTGCAAGGTCCTGATAAACGATACGTCCGGCACCTAAATTCATATGTCCTACTTCACTGTTTCCCATCTGTCCTTCAGGTAATCCTACATTCATTCCATGTGTTAATAATTGGGCATTAGGGTAGTTGGAGTACAAGGAATCTATAAAAGAGGTATTGGCTTGTGAAATGGCAGAAACAGCCGGGTCCTGAGTAATTCCCCAACCATCTAGTATTAGTAAAAGGACTTTTTTATTCATCCTGCAAAGATAAAAACAAAATCCCGCCTAAGCGGGATTTGAACACTGATTTAAGGATTATTTTATCCCCCATATTTTTCAATGGATTCTTTTATTTTTTCAATGCGGTTATCCGGGTCTGGGTGCGTACTTTGAAATTCGGGTACACGGTTTGAACCACTGGCAGCTTTTAAGATCTCCATCACATCGATCATTTCCCGGGGTTCGTACCCGGCCTTGATCATAAACCGAACTCCCAGATCGTCACTTTCCAATTCATCACCCCGGCCATTGCCTAACAATACATTTTGCCCGATGCCCGAAACCAACCCACCGGCATCGGCACCAACTGAAGCTCCCTGAGCAAGAGTTTGCCAAAAATCGCTATTTGCTATTCTTTCGGCTGAATGACGACCCAGAACATGTCCGATCTCATGACCCAATACACCAGCTAACTGATCTTCATTTTCCAATTTTGAAAGAAGGGCATAGGTGATAAATATTTGCCCACCAGGCAATGCAAAGGCATTGACGGTATTTTGGTCTGCCAGTAAATGAAAATCATATTGATAAGGAGTGTCCCTTGCCACACTATTATTCACTAGCTTATTTCCTACCATATCAACATAGGCCTGCATACGTTCGTCAGAATGTAAACCACCATATTCCTGTGCCATTTGTGGAGCACTTTGCAGTCCAATTGCGATCTCTTCTTCAGTGGTTAATGATATTGCTTGTTCCTTTCCTGTATATGGGTTTTCTTCGGTATTTGAGCATTTTTTAAAAAAGGCAAAAGCTACAATGGCAAGGCCTATAAAGATTCTTATTTTCCAGCTACCTCTTCTCATAGTTAAAATTTAATGACTTAAAGTTACTAAAGTAATTTGGGATTAATATCTAAAATATTTTCTGTAAGGTATTTTGAAATAAATGCTTCTGAAAAATGTTCGGCACCCATGATTTTTTCTTCCAAAAGAATTTGTCTCAAGTTCAATTTTTTATAAGCTTGCAGCATTGGTTTCGAAACAGGTGCATAACTAAAGTGCCAGGGTTCATACTTAAAACCTTTTCGATTGGCGTTGTTGGTATATACTTCATAAAAGCCAAAGGAATTGGCATTTTCATTCAACCAATCTTTCAATTTGCAAAAAGGCCCGTTACCATGAAAGTGTTTCGCCTGCAATACACTTTCGGGACGGGGTGCGTTTGCATCAATAATGTCGATGTCGGTCCCCCAATGGTGGCGGGAAGTTCCCGGAATGGTTGAATATTCGATAATCTTTTCGATGGCTTGCAAAGGAGCTAGGCCTTCTCCGGTAAAACGCCGGTATTTTTCTTCAAAAATTTCTTTTTGTCTACTAAAGCTTCTGTAGGCTGAAACAATTTCAATATTGATATTTTCTTTAGCTGCTGCTGCTTTCATTTTTTGAAATGCTGTCTTCACTTCTTTATGCATGGTGGAAGTATAAGAATCTCCGGTAATGTCCGGATTCCCTTTACCTATGAGTTGTTCTCGTGTAAAATTTTCCTGAAATGTCATAAACGATATCTGTGGAAGAATACCAACCCCAACGGTTGCCATGCTTGTAATTTTTATGAAAGTATCTCGGGTCATTTATGTTCTAAAATTCAGTAATAGAAAAAATTATGACAATCAAGATACTATATTTCAATGTAACTATTGCTATTCAATTTAAATGAGTTTTTTGCCCTATTTTTGAGATGAATAAAATTTCAAAATAAATTTGAACCCAAATGTAAGAATATCAAAGTAGTAGCTATGTCCATTGAATTTCTCATCATCCCTCCTAAGGATATTTTAATTATTGTTCCATTACTTCAAAAACTTGGGAATGATAGTATTTCCGAAGCACTTTTAAAAGAGCGTGTTTTGGAAATGTCACAACAGAATTATGAATGTATAGGGATTTATGATACTGAAAAATTAATTGGAATTTGTGGATTGTGGTTTCAGACCAGGCATTATGCTGGGAAGAGCCTGGAGGTAGACCATGTGATCATCGATGATACTCATAGAGGAAAAGGCATTGGTAATCGTTTGATGGAATTTGTATATGACTACGCCAAAAAAAGAAATTGCAATTGGGTAGAGCTAAATACTTATGTAGATAACTATCCTTCTCATAAATTTTATGCAAATCAGGGATTTATAGCGCGTGGCTATCATTTTATAAAGAAACTCTAACTAAGAAGTACGCTTAGGTCTGTATTTGATGCTACCTCAAAGGGTTCTTTGTTCTGTTGGAAGATTCTGGCAGAATGCTTTCCTTTTAAAATAACTGTATCTCCGCTTACTTGCAACCAACTGCCTTCCCTAAGTCCTGCCACCGGGATGTCATTTTGTGTGTGGTATTCTTTAATTCGGGTTTCCCGGGTCTCACCCATATGTGTACTTGAGGGGTCAGGGTCGAGATAATGTGGGTTGATATTAAAAGGGATCGCACCCAATGTTTTAAAAGATGGAGGATACACAATGGGCATATCATTGGTGGTTTGTATTGTCAAACCACAAATATTACTTCCGGCACTGGTACCCAGATAAGGAAGCCCATTAAATATGGCACTCTGCAAAGGCTGCATTACGTTATTTTGGTATAATTGTGAAACCAGTACAAATGTATTTCCGCCTCCCGTAAAAATTCCTTTAGCATTTTTCACCGCAGTTTCGGCATTATCGAATGTATGAATTCCCACAAGTTTTTTACCTATTTCAGAAAAGGCTTCGGCTGCTTTTTCGGTATAAGTGTCGTGTGAAATTCCACCGGGGCGAGCATAAGGAATGAATAGAACTTCTTCGGTATTAGAAAACAAATGTGAAATTTCTTCTAATAAATAATCGAGATAACTCCCTCCATAGACGGTAGAGGTACTGGCAACAATGAGGTTCTTCATAGAAAGATGTATAAAGTGTAAATTTAACAAATAGAAGTATAACCTTAAGATTTTACTAAGAAAACAAACAGTATTTTTAAACAATGCAAAGATTCCTATTAGTTATATTGTTTTTTTCTTTTCCAATGTATGCTTTTGCCCAGAACATTGAACGTGTGAAAATTCAGGGAAAGATCACTGCTCCTCAAGGCGAAGATGTGGAAAGCGTGAATGTGTATAATATTTCTTCACAGAAAGGTACTATAACAAATGTAACAGGTGATTTTGAACTGGATGTCGCCGAAAATGACCGTATACAGGTTACTGCTATACAGTTTCAGAGCTTTACGATCATAGTCGATAAGGGAGTTATTGATAGAAAGCGCATGGCGATCTATTTGAATCCTACTGTGAATCAGTTGGAAGAAGTGGTGGTAAGTCCATACGATCTTTCGGGAAATATTATTGCGGACCTTAAGAGAATTAAAACAGCAAATATGAACCCACAATGGGATCTGTCCTATGAGACCCTGGAATTTGGTTACGAATTCTCAGACGATCAGTATAGTTCTATTGACGGTAACAAAGCAGAAGAAGCTTTTTATAATGGGCAGAAACAAGCTTCTTTGAATTTTATTGGGTTGGCAGGGTTGCTTTTTAAGAAGAAGAAAAAATATCCGGTAGAAAAACCTGTTGATAAGGCAGTACTTGTCAATGCTATGCGGCAACGTTTTAGCAATGATTATCTTACCAAAACATTTGGAATTCCTGAGAACAGAGTGAACGATTTTATTTACTTCATGGAAGAAGCCAATATTGACAGTGACTTGTTAAAAATAGAAAATGAGCTACTCCTTTTAGATTTTATTACCTATCAAAGTGCCATCTATAAAAAACAGATTGAAGGAAATTAAAAACAGATTTTAAAAAAGAAAATTACGCAAAGGTTTTACAAATTTTTAAAGATAAGAGCAGTGTGTATGTTCTAAGAGTTTCTGAAGAAGACAAATAAAATATGTAACATTTCTCAAAATGGGACGTCTTATACATTTTGAATCGATTTTATTTATGAAGTTTTTTAAAATAGCATCTCTACTACTGCTTTTTTCTTTGCTAACTGCTGCTACAGCTCATAAATTTTATGTGAGTATTACTAAAATTGAATACGTAAAAGAGAAGGAATCTCTTCAGATAATTACAAAGATTTTTACAGATGATATTGAAGATGCACTTCAGGAAAGGTACAATCCAAATATTTCATTAGGTACCAAAAATGAAACAGCTACAGATGTCGCATATCTAAAGAAATATATATTTCAGAAGTTACAAATAAACGTAAATGGTGAGCCGGAAACTTTCACTTTTGTTGGTATAGAGTATGAAAATGATGTTTTGAAAGTCTATCTTGAAATTACAGGAATAACAGATCTAAAGACCTTGGAGATTGAGAATAAACTTTTACTAGATATGTTCGATGAACAACAGAATATTATTCATTTAAAAACTCCTGAAAACAGAAGAAGCCTTGTTTTGGACAAAGATAATCCTAAAGGATTGTTAAACTTCGGTGGATGAGTAAAATAAAGACAATAAAAAACTATTTTTAGAACCTTAATCAATCAAAATTAGTATTATGAAACTAGTGAAGTACCTTTCCTTAGCAATATTATTTCTGACAGCAGGAATGAGTTTTGCGCAGGAAAAAGAAACAACAGAACGCGAACCTGGACATTACAACAGTAATCGTTTTAAACAACTATACGAAGAGTTCTCAACTCCTAATGTATTTAGAACGGCAAGTGGCGCTCCGGGACCTCAATACTACCAGCAACAGGCGGACTATGTGATGGACATTGAGTTGGATGACAAAAATGCAAAGCTTTATGGTAATGAAACCATAACGTATACCAATAATTCTCCGGATGTACTGGAATATCTTTGGGTACAGTTGGATCAAAATGTACGTTCTAAGGACTCAAAGTCTCCTTTGATTGATGGAGGCGGTGCTAATCCTGCAAGAAGAGTAAGTGGTTTCGTAGGAGATTATATGGATGCTCCTTTTGAAGGAGGTTTTAACATTCAAGAGGTTAAAAACACCAAAGGAGGAAGCCTTCCTTATACTATCAACCGAACCATGATGCGCGTAGAGATGCCTAAGGATTTAAAGCCCGGTGAGAAATTTACCTTTTCTATAAAATGGTGGTACAATATTCCGGAGCATACCGTTGACCGCGCGCGAAGTGGCTATGAAACTTTTGAAGATGGCAACCGTGGTTATGTGATCGCGCAATTCTATCCTCGTATGGCTGTCTATAACGATGTGGAAGGCTGGCAAAATAGTCAATTCTGGGGACGTGATGAGTTTGCATTACCTTTCGGAAATTTTGATGTGAATATCACAGTTCCTGCAGATCATACTTTGGATGCGACAGGTGTTCTCTTAAACCGGAAAGAGGTCTTTTCTAAAGATATGATGAAACGCTACGATCAGGCTAAGAAATCTTATGATAAGCCTGTTCTTATTGTAACACAAGAAGAAGCCGAAGCTGCTTCAAAAGGATTTTCAACCCAAAAGAAAACGTGGAAATTTAGAGCAGAGAATGTACGTGATTACGGATTTGCAACTTCCCGAAGATACATTTGGGATATGATGGCCGTAAAAATAGGGAACAAAGATGTAATGGCAGTATCTGTTTATCCTCCGGAAGGAAACCCTCTTTGGGAAGACTATTCGACTTTAGTAGTCGCCAGTACATTGAAGACCTATTCAAGAATGGCATTTGATTACCCGTACCACAAAGCTATCTCAGTACATGCCAAGAACCAGGGAATGGAATACCCTATGATATGCTGGAACTATGGTAGGCCAGAGAAAGATGGTACTTACAGTGAACGTACCAAGTATGGAATGATGAGTGTGATCATTCACGAAGTAGGGCACAACTATTTCCCTATGATCGTGAACAGCGACGAACGTCAATGGACGTGGATGGATGAAGGTTTAAATACATTTGTACAATATGTTGCGGAACAGGATTTTGGAGAATGGTATCCGGATGCAATCGCACCTAACAAGAAATACCCGTCGCGTCGCGGACCAGCAAATAAAATAATTGATTATATGGCTGGAGACCAAAGTTCTTTGGCACCTATTATGACCAAAGGGCTAAATACTTATAACTTTGGGGCTAATGCTTATTCCAAGCCGGCAACCGGATTAAATATTCTTCGCGAAACTATTATGGGACGCGACCTTTTTGACTATGCTTTTAGAACCTATTCACAACGCTGGATGTTTAAGCATCCAACTCCGGAAGACTTTTTCCGTAGCATGGAAGATGCATCAGCGGTAGATTTGGATTGGTTTTGGAGAGCTTGGTTCTACACAACAGACTACACAGATATTGGTGTAAAGAATGTGAAAAAATTCTATGTAACTTCAAAGATGAACAAGGAAGTTCGCGAGATGCTGAAAGAACGTGGAATGACTGAAAGTGATTTACCTCCTTTGGTATACCTTGTAGAAGAAGGAAGTGAAGATTTTGAAGAAAGTATGCGAACTTCAACACTGGCCGATGTAACAACACTTCAGGAATATCTAATGGATAACGTTCCAGCTGACGAAAGATCCAAGCTTAAAAACCCAAAATATTTTTATGAAGTAACTTTCGAAAAACCGGGAGGAATTCCAATGCCTATCATTGCTGAATATACCTACAGTGATGGAACTACAGAAAGAATTACCTATCCTGCTCAAATTTGGAGAAAGAATGATCAATTTGTCGGTAAAGTAATTGCTTCAGATAAAGAGATCACCAAAATTGTGGTAGATCCGGATGAAGAAACTGCCGATATTGATACTTCCAATAACAATTGGCCAAAAAGTAAAGAGCTTGGTGAGTTTGATAAGTTTAAAGAAAATGTAAAAGGGCAATAATACTCCTTAATTTATAATGATAGCCCCGTTACTTTAACGGGGCTTTTTTAATTATGGATATAAACTTCCTTATATTTGCAGTATGATAGCAAACACTTATTCTTTATTTATTAGTGGAGCGGAGATTGCTTTTATTGTCTTCATTATTCTAATGGTGTTTGGGGCAGATAAAGTTCCGGAAATAGCACGTGGATTGGGGAAGGGGATGCGCCAGATTAAGGATGCTACCAATGATATTAAGAGTGAGATCACCAAAAGTACCGAGAAGCAGGGAATTGATGTGGATATTACAAAAGACGTACGCAAAGAAATTGACAAATTAAAAGAAGATGTAGACGACATTAGTGGGCCTATCAAAAGAAAATTCTAAATGTTTGAAGTACTTAAAGAATGGGATCGTCAATTATTCATTTTTCTAAATAATCTTGGGGTCGAAACATATGATGGTTTTTGGGTCTTTGCGACTCAAATAGAATCATGGATACCGCTGTTTGTTTTTTTAACCCTCTTGGTTTTCTACTATTACAAGGGTAGAAAAGGAGCTGTAGTTTTTGGTTTTGTGTTACTTACTTTCACAATTACATTTATAGCAACTAATACCACAAAAGAACTGGTAGCCCGATTGCGGCCTAATAATGTAGAAGCGATCGCAGATCTTATCAGGGTTCTACAAGAACCTACTACATATAGTTTTTTTTCTGGCCATGCTTCTTCAAGCTTTGCTATTACAACTTTTGTAGTTTTGGCATTGCGTAAATTCAATAAGTGGATTTGGTTTGCTTACCTGTGGCCACTCATTTTTGTAATGAGCCGAATTTATACAGGAGTCCATTATCCAAGTGATATTTTAGTTGGAGCCTTAGTAGGTGTCCTCTTTGCTATTCTATTTTATAAGATCTCTAAACTGGTCTTAAAAAGAATATAATGGAAAAGGTTCAGGAGAAAATACTCTTGAACCTTTTTTGTACACCGCAATCATGTACATATGAAAAAATTATATTTTAAAACTAAACCCTCCCCAAAGCTGCTTACGTCTTGAAGAGGGCTTTAAGTATATTATTGGTTTCCGTAAACTACGAAAGTAAAAGCACTATCTCTGGCTGTTCCTGTAGCATCCTGTATTCTTACAGTAAATGTGTTAGCACCGGTTGATTCGTAACCACAAATTTCAGGTACACCAAACCCAATTGTAAATGGAGTAATGGTAACAACAGTGTTAGCTGGATTTGAATCCAGGTCTAAAACGACTTCATACACACCTACTGCTGAATTAGTAACAGATGTAATACCATACCCTGTTGAAATTCCTCCAACAGAATCTATACTTCCAAAAGCAATTGGGACAGAGTTTCCGTAAATAGTATTTATAGCAGGGCTGGTCGTAGTCTGAGTGACTTCTATATTTCCGTCAGTAGTCATATTACCTGTTGCAAGATCAATACTTAGATTTGTTCCGCCTCCGGCCATAAAATTTACATCATCTCCGGTATCACTATATCCAATTCCCCATCCAGGAAATGCAGGAGAGTGTTGCGCGATCATTTTATCGGCGTTTGTAGTTCCAGATCCGTAAATCATCACTTGTCCACTTTCTCTGCTGTGTAAAGCAGTAGGAACACTCCCAATTTGAGTTTCACCTACATTGGTTCCATCCATAGTTACATCAAGATAAGCATCAATATCCAACCAGTTTACAGCGTCTAAAGGACTCACACTACCTATTTGGGCAGAAAAGACACCGTTAGCATCTGTCACAAGGTTTTGAGTTTCATTGAAAACGGCAGCTCCACCGGCACCATCTCTTATTTCAAAATCGATAGTAACATTGGCATTGGTCATTAAATTTCCACCGGCATCTCTTGCAACAGCCTGGTAGTTGATAAGTTCTGCAGCTACTAATCTTGTAGCTGTATTGGTCGTTTCAGTTTTCTTAATAATTGTTTGAGAGGTAGTTTCTACCTTCTTGGCCTCATCTAATGCTCTTTGGTTAGCATAATCGGAATTAGCTGTAATACCTTCTCCATTTTGTGCAAATGTAGTTGATAAAGTCATCAATAATGAAGCAATTACAAAATAAGTTATTTTAGTTTTCATAATAGTTAGTTTTTATTGTTTGATAATTTTAAAAGTTTTTGATTTTTTAGTTGCGCTCTGTTCAATTGTTAAAAGATAGACACCTGAGCTAAATGTGCTAAAATTGAGTAGTTCATTTGTAGAGCTTTTAAGTAACTCTTTATACAATACCTGCCTTCCGTTAAGGTCGTGTACAACAGCCTTAAAATCGTCTCCGGCCATATCTTTAAAATAAAGATTTAAATAGTCGGTTACCGGATTTGGATAGACGGTAGCTTCTACTTCAAAAGTAAAATCTTCGTTGTCTAAGGTCAATTCCACGATTGCACCTAACCAAAAGCCCTGTCCTAGAGAAGAACTACTGCTTATATTACCTATAACAGTTTCTCCTACAGTAAAGCTCAAAGTATTTGATGCTCCAGTTATGGTTGCTCCGGAATTCGCCATCACTGTTTGGCTTAAACTCTGTGCATACCCTATACTTATAGTAAGGCAGGCAAAGAGTGCGATGTAAATTGATTTGTTCATAATTGTTTTTTTAAATGATTAAAATTGTTTTTACCGTTGCAAAAATTGATTCAGCATTTCGAAATAACTGGTACAAAGATGGGGTTCAATATAAAATGATACTAGAGTTAAAAAGCTATTTTTAGCTATTGTAAAACCTCCTTTTTTTTTGGTGTAGATTCCGGAGCTTTATAGGATATACCCTAAAACAATAAAGGGAAAAACCCCTAGTGTATATAAGGAAAATGCCTTATTATTTTTTAAGTAGATTGCTTAACTAATTATAAACCAATTGTTTAAAATTAGATTTTGCTGCTTAACAAATATAAGATTCTTTTTGTAAACATTTAATACTTAATTTTACACAAACCTTAAAACCAATGTATTATGAAATCAAAAATTGTATCATCTTTAGTATTTTGTGTAGTTATACTACTACTTCTTTTCAATGTTTCTTGTGACCCACAGGTGACTCCTCCCCAACAAGTGATTAGCTATGAAGAAGCTAATACACTGGAAGAGGATTACATAGCAACAAGATATAGAGTTATCAATGATGCTCTCGGGTATGATGATACCAGAGAATTTTGGTTCTCGCTGGATTCATTAAAAAAGTACATTGAATACGTTGAATATGAAGCAAAAAAGCAAGATCTCAAAAATTTGGGAATGCGCGTTTATTTTGCGGCTTACCCTAAAAACAGCAATTATAGGGATGCAGGTTATTCTACTGTATTTTTGGTTCCAACAACTCAGAAGGAGACTTCTTCGTTGCGACAAGGATTTTTACCGGTATTGCCTGAAAATGAAAATATTGATGGGCTTAAAGCTCTAAATTATTCGCAGGGAGGGCAGCCGCCAATAGGCTATTAATATTTTAAATGGAAATACAACCACTATCTTTAATTCCTTTAGGACTGGAACTTTTGGCAGCTATTATTGCAACAGTTCACTTTAAAAAATATAGTTTTTCTACCGAAAAATTTTTTCTGTATTTTTTATGGTACACTTTTGTTCTCGAAGTTACCGGAGCAATTTTAGGATATGTCTTTGAGGTTAAAAATATCTGGTTGTATAATGCTTTTACAATAACAAGCTTTCTTTTTTATTTTTATTGGTATCATACCATACTAAAACGAAAGATATTTAAAAAAATAGTCATTGTTTTTTCAATATTTTTCTTAGGTATAGCGATTACAAGTTTGGTGTATCAAAGCTGGTTAGAATATCATATGTATACCCTAATCACCGGAGCTTTGTTTGTATTAGTACTCACCTTATTTCATTTTTATCAATTGTTGAATAGCGATGAAGTTCTCATTGTAAAATACAAATTGAGTTTTTGGATATCTACTGCGCTACTTCTTTTTTATATGGGAATAATACCATTACTCTCTTTATCCGGGTATATAAAATTTAGAGGTTTAAGTTATTTATTGATTCTGTTAAGCCTGAACATTATTTTATATGGCTGTTATATTATTGGATTTATATGGACGAAAAAGAAGTACAATCGTTTTTAATTATTTTTTCGGTCATTGCTTTGTCTTTAGCACTTACCGTTATCCTTCTTTTTGCCTTATTTCAGAAAAGAAAAAATAAACTGGTTAAAGAACAGCAGGAAGCAGAGAGTAGATTTAAAGAAGAAATAATTGAAACACAAATTGAGATTAAGGAAGACACCTTGCGTAATGTGAGTTGGGAGCTACATGATAATATAGGACAGTTATTAACATTAGCAAAAATTCAATTACAGAATGCAAAAGGTAGCCCTGAAGCTATTGAAGAAGCTATAAATACTATAGGCACTAGTTTAAATGAATTAAGGAGTTTATCCAAACTTATTAATCCAAGCTCGCTAAACAATCTGTCATTGGTAGAAGCTTTACAACAAGAGGTGGAACGCTTTAATAGGTTGAAATACTTAGAAGCGTCCATACAATATACTAAAGCTCCTTTCTTTATAGATAATAAGAAAGAGATTATTATCTTTAGGATGCTTCAAGAGTTTTTTACAAATACGGTAAAGCACTCAAAAGCATCAAAACTCTTTGTAAATGTAGATTTCAGCAATAATATTTTAAAGATTACTGCTGAAGATAACGGAGTGGGGTTTGATACCTCCAAAGTAAACACAAAAAAGGGGATTGGATTAAGTAATATAAAGAACAGAGCTAAGTTAATTGGTGCTAAAGTCCAGATCACATCTGAAAAAAATAAAGGCACTCAGTTTTCCCTCATATATAAAATTGATTAATTATGAAGTATTCAGTTGTTGTTGTAGATGATCATAATTTACTTTCGCAGGCCATAGGTAGTTTAATTGAAGATTTTGAACAATTTAGAGTTTTATATCTGTGTAATAATGGTCAGGAATTAATTGAAAAATTCAAAAACCCAAGAAATATCCCCGATATTGTATTAATGGACGTTAATATGCCAATTCTAAATGGTATTGAAACGACCGATCACTTAAGACAGCATTTTCCTCAGGTAAATGTATTGGCACTTTCCATCGAAGAAGATGAAAATACAATCCTTAAAATGCTTCGCGCCGGTGCCAAAGGGTATTTAATGAAAGATGTTAAAAAGACTGAACTTGAGAATGCATTATTAGAAGTTCTTAAGAAAGGTTATTACCATACAAATACAGTAGCTAAAATTCTGGTTGGCTCGTTAGCACAGAAGGAAACGACAGTTTCTTCTTTAAAAGAACGTGAAATTGAATTTATAAAACACGCTTGCACCGAAAAGACATACAAAGAAATAGCAGATGATATGTGTCTTAGCTATAAGACTATTGAAGGTTACAGGAATGTATTATTTGAAAAATTGAACTTAAGAAACAGAACCGGACTGGTTATTTATGCTATAAAGAATAAAATATTTGTCCCTTAATTATTTTACTCTGGAAATTGTCAGTCCATCTCTTATGGGTAGTAAAACCGTCTCTAACATTGGATGCTCGTTGAGCAATTTGTTGTAAACAACCAAAGCTTTGGTATCTAAATCGTCTTTGTCAATTGGTTCGATTACCTTACCACTCCACAGTACATTATCGCTTAAAATAACAGCTCCTTTAGATAATTTAGGAAGTATCATTTCCAAGTAGTTAGGATAATTGTTTTTATCTGCATCTATAAAAACCAAGTCAAAAAATACGTCTAACTTTGGGATAATCTCCAATGCATTTCCGGTATGTTGAAAGATCTTTGAACCATACCCGGATTTATCAAAGTATTTTCGTTGCAGGTCGTGTAATTCTTCATTAATATCTATGGTGTGTAATTGACCTTCGGGGTCCATTCCTTCTGCTAAACATAAAGCCGAATAACCTGTATAGGTCCCTATTTCAAGAATGTATTTTGGCTGGATCAGCTTAGAGATCATGCTAAGCACCCTTCCTTGAAAATGGCCGCTTAGCATACGAGGAGCAAGAATCTTTTGCCAGGTTTCTCTATTTAATTCTTGTAATAATTCAGGTTCGGGCTGCGAATGAGTAACTACGTAGTCATCTAACTTATCTGAAATGAAATTCATATAATTTGTATTAATGGATACCAGTCATCATCTTTTTAATAACCGGAGAAATAAGTATTGCAAATATACCTACAATTAAACTTATTACTCCAAAACTTGCATACACAGAAACATATGAGAATAATTGCTGAAATGATTCACTTCCTTGAACAACGGTATCTGGTGTTAAGCCGGTAATAAATAGTACAATATCTCCAAAAACCCCAGTTGAAAAGATATTGGCCTCCCCTTCAGAAACGGTTGTTAATTTTGCTATTTTACCTGCAAAGAAGTGACCATAAAAATTGGCCGAAAACCATACTCCCATAATAAAAGCAACATATTTCAATGGAGATAGTTCGGTCATTTTAGAAAGTCCAATGGGAGATAAGAATAGTTCACCTACCGTTAGTACCAAATACCCAAGTACCAAATACATCATAGAAGTCCTTGCGAACGAATCTACACTATGGGCAGATAAAGCAAAAATAATGAACCCTAACCCTAAAAAAAGTAACCCTAAACCAAATTTAATAGCTGAGTTTGGATTCCTTTTTTTCTTACTCAGGAATGTCCATAGCATCGAAAAAGGGATTGCAAGTAAAATAATAAACCCTGCGTTGATACTATTGGTTCCTGCAGCATCCATCCCTACCAGATTTACATTTCTGTCTGCAAATAAGGTTAATGAACTACCGGCCTGCTCAAATATTGCGGAGAATAAAGTATATAGAACAGTGAAATAAACCGCAACTAATAAACGTTTCTTTTCAATTGAACTTACTTTTGTAAGAATATATAGTATGTAGCCAATTAAAAAGGTAGAAACAATCCAAACCAGGTAATGTTCAAATTCATTGAACCTCACAATTGTAGCAAAGATAGGGACTGCTAAAAATGCCCCAAGTATTGCAAGTTGACCTTTATTTAGTCCTATTGTTTTTTGATGATATAATTCAGAATTAGGAATGAGCCCTTTTGCTTCAAATACATTACTTTTTAATCCCTTCTTAAATACAATTAACCCTATTAGCATGCCAATTCCTGCTAAAACAAAGCCATAGTGCCATCCATAGGTTTCAGCAAACCAGGCACAAGCTAATGGTGCAATTGCAGCTCCCAGATTTATTCCCAGATAAAAAATAGTAAACCCGGAATCTCGCCTGGAGTCACCTTGTTTGTACAATTCACCTACAAACGACGAGATGTTAGGTTTAAAAAAACCATTTCCAACTATTATTAAAGCTAAAGAACCATAAAAGAATACAGGCAGTTCTATAGTTAGAAAAAAATGCCCCAATGCCATTAAAACACCACCCAGTAGAATTGCTTTTCTAAATCCAAGAACTTTGTCTGCCAGCATACCACCTATTGTAGGTGTTACGTATACTAAAGACATATATGCAGCATAAACCCCAAATGCCATGTCATCATCAAATAAGAGGTGCTTAGTCATATAAAGCACCAACAAAGCACGCATTCCATAAAAGGAAAAACGCTCCCATAATTCGGCAAAGAATAGATAAAGTAAACCCTTAGGGTGTCCAAAAACTTCGGTAGATGGAGTTTTAGAATTTGATATGCTCATAAGTATATAACTTTTTTGAGCAAGGTATGTGCAGGAGATGAGCTGTAGAACCTCTGTTTTAAATTATAACAAAAAATAACATAAAGTGCCTATTTGTTAGAGTAGTTACAATTAATTACAAATAGACATATATTCTTCATTATCAATATTTTCAGAGAATTCTTCCAATAAATTTTTATCAATGGTAATATTTTCAGCTACTATTCTTAAACGATATCTGCTTTCTCCAATAAAGGTAAAGAGATCTCTTCGTTCCAGTTTTTGAGAATCATCCAGATTCAGAATATCATTTATATTTTCAATGATTCGGGTTAAATAGGTCTGATTCTTAATTTCCCCACCCAGATTCACAAGAATACTTTGTGAAACCCCTTCTCCAAACTTACGGCGGATAGCAAGCTTTAATAAGTTTTTATATTGGGTTGTTTTAGACCCAAAATCTATTGCTTGGTCAAAAATACTTTTTGCAGGGATATTTATTTTGATCAAACCCCAATCCAAAAAAGAAATTGACATTTCATTGGGTTTAGGCATACTTGCCAATCTGATAACCCAGGTTGTAGCAAGAACCAGAAAGATAGAGACCAAAGATGTCTTGGCACAAATCCTAATAAAATTATTGGTAAAATCGTCTCCAAAGCTTAAAAATACTTCTGAAAGTTGCGAAATAAAAGTAAGTATAATAACCACAACCGAGATAATACCAATTGTTTTTAGGCCTCTATAGGCAAACGTCCTATAAAATGAAATTCCTAAAAGATAACACAGGAAACCAGATAAAATCAACTCAGGAATGTTACTTATTTTTACATTATAAATAACATTGTTTTCTCTTAAAAGAGGCGTGATAATAAAAGCCAGTAGCGAAGTAACGATAATTACGACTACTATTTTTTTGATGTTTTTTTCGTTGTTATAAATGAATTTAGGGGCATAATAGAAATAGAAAAGTGCCAATAATAAAAACATATTGTTCACTATTGAAAGTAAACTTAAACCTAATTGAAAGCCTTGAGAATTTGTAAATGAAAAAGCAGTTCCGATATAGGTCCAACATCCGGCAATTACCCAGATAAACATAGCAAAACTTAGATATAATAAACCTTTATCTACACGTTTTTGAGAATCATTTTCTTCCAGAAGTTGTTTAAATCGATTTCTGATGTGATACCATATAGCCAATAGTAGTACGGCTCCAATGAAAGAAATGAAAATATGTGAAAAGATATAAAACTTAGCAACTTCAGTCATTTTAGCTAAGGATTCGTTTGATCAATTTTTGTTTGGCTGCTTCATCATCGCCACATAACCATTGTATCACATTATCTTCCCAAATATCATCACATTCTTCTTTCGTCAAAATGTTTCGCTCCATAGCAAGATCCAGGATCTTTCCGGGGTATGATGACTGAGATTCACTTTCCATTTCGCCTAACGGATAAGGATCGTCTAATCCCATAACCACTTGTTTTGAGGTTTGATTTTCCACAACTAATTTTAAAGATCCTGTATCGTGTACTAATGTATCGAAGAATATATTTTTATGTCCTACAGATTTTCGTGGATGTTCTTTTCCTTCAAAAAGGTCCGGGCGGCCATCAAACCCCTGAATACGTCTCCCTAGGTTTATTTGAGCTAATTGCCCACCATGGGCAAAACAGGTACGCATATTTGGGTATTTATCTGCATAGCCATTCAATGTGAGAAAATGATAGGCATCTGCACATTGTGCCAACATCCATATAAGGTGAAAACGCCAGGCAGTATTTTCTAATTTAATAAATTTCTCTCCGTCATAAGGATGAACCTCCACTGCCAGATTATATTTACTGGCAAGTTCAAAAATAGGCTCGTTCTCTTCATCAAAAATACAACGCCAAGTTCCAATGGTATCCATATAATGTGTTGGTAAGCACAATAACTGAAGTCCTAGTTCTTCAACACAACGTTCAATTTCCCAAAGAGCACCACGAACAAAACCGGGATGTACAACAAAACCACAAGTAAATTTTGACGGATTGTTATGTTGTACATTCGCATTAAAATCATTCTGAAAACGGAGGGCCTGTTTCATTTCTTCAACTCGTAAACCATTTCCATACAATTGCGAAAGATTCAAAACCACAGCGTGATCGATCTTGAAACGCTCCATCCATTCCAGTTTTTCATTGAGGAAAAAACTGGAATCGGTCACAGGGCGACTCCAATCTTTTTGAAGCATAAACTTGCGATCTTTATCTACCCAAAAAATTCCTTTGTCTTTCATAAATTGAGGAATTTCTTCCGGGTAAGGAAGCAAATGTGAATGACCGTTAATGCGAAGTTTTCGTTTCATAGCCTAAAGTTACAAAGATTTTGTACGCCCGCCATCCACAGGAAGGTTTATTCCATTAATGTAACTCGCTGCCTCACTGGCTAGAAATGCAACAGCATTTGCAATTTCTCCCGGCTGAGCAAAACGTTTTGCAGGAACTAAATTTTTCATAAATGCACCGGCTTCAGCTTCAGTTTTATCCAATTTCTTAGCAGCGTTAGCAACAATATCATCCAAGCGGTCTGTTGCTGTAAAACCGGGAAGAACATTGTTTACGGTTATGCCAAATTGCCCCAGTTCGTTTGCCAGTGTCTTACTCCAACTTGCCACTGCACCTCGAATGGTATTACTCACGCCCAAACCATCAATAGGTTGTTTTACTGAAGTGGAAATAATATTGATGATCCTTCCGAAATCAGCATTTTTCATTCCCGGTACTACTGCCTGTACCAAGATCTGATTACAAACCAGATGCTGGGAAAAAGCATTTGTAAATTCTGAAACATCTGCTGAAAATATTGGGCCTCCTTTTGGGCCTCCGGTATTATTCAGTAAAATGTGGAAGGACTTATTTTCAACAGCTTTGTTTACTTTTTTACGAAGTGATTCAGGGTCACTGAAGTCTGCCACCAGGTAATTATGTTTTTGTCCATCCTGAAAAGGCAGTTCCAATAATGTTTTTTTTAATTTTTCTTCATCTCTGGCAACAAGTGTAACAGTTGCCCCCATCTCTGCTAATTGTATTGCCGAAGCTCTTCCGATACCGGCAGTACTCCCACAGATCAGTGCATTTTTATTTTTTAGATATAAATTCATTTAAATTAGGTTATTTCTATTCATATTTTATACATATGTTCTTAGCTTCCGTAAAAAACCGGAGTGCTTCAAAACCACCTTCACGGCCTACACCACTATCTTTAACACCTCCAAAGGGAGTCCTTAGATCACGGTTCAACCAGGTATTTACCCAAACAATTCCTGCTTCCAGGCTTTTTGAAATTCGCATGGTACGGTTAAGGTCACTTGTCCATAATGTGGAAGATAGTCCATATTTTACACCGTTGGCCATTTGCAGAGCTTCTTCTTCCGTATCGAAAGGCATGATAGTTACTACCGGGCCAAAGATCTCTTCCTGGTTTACGCGACATTGATCGTCGTATACTTCAATAACAGTTGGTTCTAAATAATATCCGTTTTCCGAACCTTTTATGGTTACAGTTTTACCACCGCATAGAATTTTACCACCTTCTTCTTCAGCAATAGCAATATAAGATCGTACTTTCTCCAAATGGGGTTTGGATACTAAAGCACCCAGATTAGTATCAGCTTCAAAAGGGTTTCCAACTTTTAACTGCTGTACTTTGGCGACAAAATCTTTTTTAAATTTCTCGTAAATAGATCTTTCAACAAAAATTCTACTTCCACAAAGGCAGATCTGTCCTTGATTGGCAAAAGAGGATTTTACTGTTACTGCCAACATTTTATCGTAGTCGCAATCGGCAAAAATGAGATTGGGATTTTTTCCGCCCAGTTCCAACGATAATTTTTTAAACATTGGGGCCGCAGTACGTGCAAGATGTTCCCCAGTTTTAGTACCTCCGGTAAATGAAATTGCCTTGATTCCCGGATGCTCCACAATTGCTTGTCCTGCGGAAGGACCTGTGCCGTGAACAATATTCAAAACACCTTTAGGCAAGCCAGCTTCAGTACAAATTTCACCCAATAAATAAGCGGTCATAGGAGTTACTTCACTAGGCTTGGCCACAACTGTATTTCCTGCTGCCAGGGCAGGGGCAATTTTCCAGGAAAATAGGTAGAGAGGAAGGTTCCATGGTGAGATACAGCCTACGACACCTATGGGTTGACGTAGTGTGTAGTTCATAGTATTTAAACCTACACTTTCATGGGCATCACTTGAGAATTGAGTGATAGCATTGCCAAAGAACCGAAAATTACTCGATGCCCTTGGGATATCGACCACTTTTGCCAGACTCAAAGGTTTGCCATTGTCTTTGGCTTCTGCTTCGGCAAGACGGTCTAAGTTATTTTCAATAATTGCAGCAATTTTTAGAAGTATCCTGCTGCGTTCTTCAATTGTAGTATTGGACCAGCCTGGAAAAGCAGCTTTTGCAGCTTCATATGCACTGGAAATATCCGTAGCATTAGAATTTGCAATCTGTGAGTAAACTTCTCCATTGCTTGGATTGTAATTGTCTAACCATTCTCCAGAATGAGGCTCACAATATTCACCGTTAATATAATTTAGAATTTTTTGCATTTTAAACTGGTTTGTAGGCCATAACCTTAATTTCCACTACCAAGTTAGGATGTGGTAATTGGTGTACTGCAACGGTAGTTCGTGCCGGCCCGGTTTCTTTATCAAAGAATTCAGAATACACTTCATTATAGCCTGCAAAGTCATTCATATTCACTAAAAAACTGGTAACATCGACTATATCTTCCATGGTTGCACCTTCTGTAGCGAGATAGTCTTTAATATTTTCCAGGACGGCTCTAGTTTGTTCCCTAACATCTAAATGCATTGTACCCATTTCATCTACCTGATGCACACCGGCAAAAGTATTATCCGGTAAACGAGAACTTGTCCCACTTACAAATATGAAATCACCGGCACGCTTCACATGCGGATATGCTCCTCTTGGTGTTGCTTTTCCTTCAACTAATCTACTTTTCATCTGCTATAAATTTTTTACGACCGAATCATCATGTAGAATAGCTTCGGTTTCGGTTTTTACTAATTCAAGTGTATCACGTAAGCTCATGGATTCGGAAATATTGCCATCATTAATTAGATTTAGAATGGCTTTGTCCTGTGCACGCCCTCTTTTCATAGCTTCTTCATAAGATATATTTTCGTTAAAAGTAACCAAAGAATACTTTGAAAAGTATTCGTTTGGGAACTCAGCTTCAAAAGCTGTTTCCAATTTTCTTTTTTGCTGAAATAATGGGCTTGCAGTATGCTCTTTCATTTCGTAGAAATTGTCCACAGCAAGGTCTGCAATAGCATCGGTATTTTTTTTACGGGCTTTTTCGTATTCTTTAAAAACTATCTTCCAATCACCTTCAAACTTATCAAGGGTTTCATCTAATACTATTACATCTTCAAAGGAAGCGTTCATTCCCTGTCCGTAAAACGGAACAACAGCATGAGCAGCATCTCCTAACAATAACGTTTTTCCGTAACAATTCCAGGGAGAACATTTAATAGTACCGAGAGGCCCGGTAGGATTTTCAAAAAATTCTTCAGCAAGAGAAGGCATTAGTGCCACGGCATCGGGAAACTCTTTGGCAAAGTATTCCATAACCTTTTCTTTTGTTGTAAGATTATTAAAACAATAATCACTATCATCATCGTAAGGCGCGAAAAGTGTTACTGTAAAACTGCCGTCCAGATTAGGTAATGCGATCAGCATATCTTTACCGCGTGGCCAAATATGTAAAGCTCCTTTATCGGTGCGATAACCGCCTCCTTCTGCCGGAGGAATTTCCAGTTCTTTATATCCATGGGTGAGCCATTGTTGTGAAAAACTGAATAAGAATTTTTTATGTCGGAACATACTCTTGCGAACTGCAGAACCTGCACCATCTGTCCCCAGAATAATATCTCCGCTTAAAGTAGTTTCGGCTCTGGAAGTATAATCTTTGAAAATTGCTGTTGCATTTTCCAGATCCACCTTTTTACAGCCCTGATTAAAGTGAATGGTAACATTAGGCATTGCTTCGGCAGCATTCAGCAAAAGAATATTCAATCCGGGACGTGAAATGGAATTAATGTATTCGTTGTCCCGTCCACTATATTTACTCAAAAAGGTGTTTCCTTCTTTATCATGGATCATCCTGCCGTACATTGGAATACAAAGCTTTTTAGCTTCTTCTTCTACGCCTCCCAATCGCAGCCCCCGAAGGCCACGGTCGCTAAGTGCTAAGTTAATTGAACGTCCGGCATCCTGGGTAACCTTTCGAAGATCGGGACGCTTTTCCACTAATGTTATCTGATAACCACGTTGTGCTAAACGTAAGGCGAGTAGGCTTCCACAGAGGCCAGCACCTATAATGAGTATATTTTCTTTATTATTCATATGCTTATATATTCTGAAATAAGTTCAGAAAGACAATTATTTCAATTTAAAACTTCTTTTAACCGCTCTGCAAAATGATATACATCTTCAAAACTATTATAAAGTGGGACAGGGGCTATCCGAATTACATCGGGTTCACGCCAATCACTTATTACTCCGGCTTCTGTTAATTTAGTGTGTAAACTTTTGTCTGCACTTATTACCTGTATTGATAATTGACAACCTCTTTCTTCTGGGTTTCGGGGTGTAATGATATTAATTCTGTCATCGTTCAGGTTATCTACCAAAAACTCAAGATAGCCTGTAAGTTTTACAGATTTTTTCCGAAGATTTTCAAATCCTGCTTTTTCAAAAGTATCTAAGGATGCGCGAATTGCTGCCATTGATAAAATGGGGGGATTACTTAGCTGCCAACCTTCGGCGCCCGGTAAGACATCAAACTCATGGCGCATATTAAAACGTGTTTGCTTGTTATGCCCCCACCAGCCTGTAAAACGTTTAAGTTCTTTATTATGAGCATGGCGCTCATTCACAAAACAACCTCCCAGGCTTCCCGGGCCGCTGTTGAGGTATTTATAACTACACCAAACAGCAAAATCGGCTCCGGTTTCGTGCAAATTCGGTTCAATGTTTCCTGCTCCGTGTGCCAGGTCAAAACCAACCATACAGCCATGTTTATGTCCAAGCTCGGTAATTTTTTTAAGAGGAAAGGATTGGCCACTGTAATAATTAGTATTCCCAATCATCAACAAGGCTATCTCATCACCTTGTTTTTTCATGATCTCTTCCAGGTCTTCTATACGACAAAGTTCTTCCCCTTTGGGTGGTTTCCATAAAACAAGTCCTTCTTTTGGGTCAAACCCATGAAACTTTAACTGACTTTCAACTGCGTACTTATCGCTAGGAAAAGCATCACTTTCCACAACGATCTTAAATTTTGTTTTAGTAGGTTGGTAAAAAGAAACCATCATTAAGTGCAGATTGGTCGTGAGGGTATTCATGATCACAACTTCATTTGGTTTTGCACCTACCAGTTTTGCCATACTTTGGGTAAGAAATTCGTGATAGGGCAGCCAGGGATGTTCTGCTTCGGTATGTCCTTCAACACCTAAATTTGCCCAATCTTCCAGTTCCTTTTTTATGTATTCTGAAGTAATCTTTGGTTGTAGCCCAAGTGAGTTTCCACAAAGGTAAACAAGTTCTTCACCTACTGAATTTTTAGGGATATGAAACTGATCTCTAAAATGTGACAAGCTGTCTTCGGTATCACATTTTTTAGCAAATTCTAGATTGTTTTGGAACATAGGTATTGGTTCGTTTATGAGCGCTTAGCAAAAATAGGAATTAATATTTGAAGTTTTGATAAATCGAAGTTTGCTATTAATAGAAGGTTCTTGCTATCTTTGAAAAAACGTAAAAATGAAAAAATACCTACTCCTGATTTTGTTTTTAGTTGTTTCAGTAACAGCTTTTTCGCAATCTGTTGCAAGGCATTGGAATGAGGAAATGCTAAATGGAATACGCAATGACTTTGCTCGTCCTACGGTACATGCCCGTAATTTATTTCATTCTTCAGTTTTACTATATGACATGTGGGCTCTTTTTGATGATGAAGCTGATACCTTCTTTTTGGGAAAAAAAGTAGGCGATTATACTTGCCCTTTCAATGGTTTTGAAACTACCGAAGCTACTTCTGAAGCTCAAAAAAAGGCAATGAGCTATGCGATATACCGGTTGATGAAGCATCGTTTTGATAAATCTCCAGGGAGAGAGGACATCATGCAGTCCATTGAACACCTAATGGATGAGTTGGGATATAATACATCTAATACAACTACAAATTATGAAAGTGGTGATCCGGCTGCTTTGGGTAATTATGCCGCACAGCAAATGATCGCTTTTGGATTGCAGGATGGTGCTAATGAGGCAAACGATTATGAAAATCAATTTTATGAACCACTCAATGAGCCTTTGAATACAGATATTAGCGGAAATATAACCATGACACACCCAAATAATTGGCAGCCTTTAAAGGTTGAAAATTATGTAGACCAGAGTGGTAATGTAATCCCCGGAGGGCAGCCTCCGTTTTTAAGTCCGGAATGGGGAGCAGTGACGCCTTTTTCTCTTACTGAAGAAGATAGGACAACTTATTCTGCTTCGGGATTTGATTATCAAGTATATCATGATCCCGGAGATCCTTCTTATATTCTAGAGGGGATGGGAATAGATGACCCTTATAAGTGGGGTTTTGCTTTAGTAGCAGCATGGGGCTCTCATTTAGACCCCGAAGATCCTACTTTAATTGATATCTCTCCAAAGAGCCTTGGAAATGTACCTTTTGAATCCTATCCCAAAACGTTTTCAGAATTTAAAAGCTTTTACAATTTTGACAATGGTGGAGATCCAAGTTTAGGAAGGAGCACCAATCCGGTAACGGGATTACCATATGAAACACAAATGGTGAAAAGAGGTGACTATGGAAGGGTTCTGGCTGAATTTTGGGCTGATGGCCCCGATAGTGAAACACCTCCGGGTCACTGGTTTGCGATCTTAAACTATGTAAGTGACCATCCACTGCTACAAAAGAAGTTTAAAGGAGATGGCGCAGTATTAGACGATTTGGAATGGGATATAAAGTCCTATTTTATCTTAGGAGGCGCTATGCATGATGTGGCCGTGAGTGCTTGGGGAATTAAAGGCTACTATGATTATGTACGCCCTATTAGTGCTATACGCTATATGGGTGATAGAGGGCAATCTACAGATCCTTCGCTTCCAAGTTATGACCCACATGGATTACCACTTATACCTGGTTTTATAGAGATTGTTGATTATGGAGATCCTTTGGCAGGAGCTTTCGATGAAAATGTTGGTAAGATGAAATTGTTTACCTGGCGTGGCCCGGATTGGATCATTGATCCTAACATTGATGTAGCAGGAGTAGATTGGATACTTGCCGAGGAATGGTTTCCTTATCAACGCCCTTCCTTTGTTACACCACCTTTTGCAGGTTATGTTTCCGGACATTCTACCTATTCAAGAGCCGCTTCCGAAATTTTGACCCTTTTAACAGGAGATGAATATTTTCCCGGAGGAATGGGAACTTTTAATATTACCAAAGATGAGTTTTTAAAATTTGAGAGAGGGCCATCTATGGATATGCAACTACAATGGGCCACCTATAGAGATGCCAGTGACCAAACCAGTTTGTCACGAATCTGGGGAGGAATACATCCTCCAATTGATGATATTCCGGGACGTATAATAGGCAAGAAAATTGGTATTGAAGCTTTTTCATTTGCAGAGGCTTATTTTACAAAAAAGCTTGCAATAGATGGTATTCTGTATCCTAATCCAACCAACGATCTGGTGACGATCTATTATGATGTAAAGGAGCCGGCTCAATTATATGTTTATGATATATTGCGAAGAATAGTAATGGCAACTCCGGCCAATTTTGATACAGATGATCGTTTTACTATCGATGTTTCTTCTTTGAGCGAAGGGATGTATTTTGTGGTGCTTCAGGAAGATGAAAAAAACACTATGGTTAAGAAACTAATCAAAAAATAATATTATTGGTTTGCTTGTTTCTTTTCAATAAACTCGTCCATTCTGGAAAGTAATCGCCACCATTCACTACCATCATCTCTATAGGTGCGAATAGCCCCTGCACGAACTAAAATTTTTCGAAGTTCATTATCGTCGAAACCACCCAGGTGCTTTTTTAAAGTTTGGAATGATCGGTCTGTATAGGATTTATGATTCAGAAAATGCTTTGCGGTAGACTCAGCAATGAACTCGGTTTTGTGCTCCTGCTGAAGTATCTTCAGCTCATGCTTAAAACGCTGATGTTGCAAAAAATAAGTAATTAATCCCCCAACAATTGTACCTGCTAATGTAAATAATGCTGTTTCCATGCAATCTTATTTTATCGAAATATCTGAAAAATATAGTATAAAATTACCAATGATTTCTTTTTCTTCTACAACTTCCTCAACATTTCTTTATAATGTAACAGGTTTTCAGTAAGAATACAGAAAGCCGAGTTGCTATAATAATTTTTGTAAATTTAAACTATGGAAAAGATAATAGAATATACAAATAATGAAGTTACGGTTGTCTGGAAACCGAAAAATTGTATTCACTCGGCTAAATGTGTTGGGAACCTGCCGGAAGTTTTTAAGCCTAAAGAGAGGCCTTGGGTACAAGTTGAAAACTCAAATACCGATGCTATTATAAATGCTGTAAAAGGATGCCCAAGTGGTGCTTTAGGTTTTTATATGAATGCAACCGGAAAGGTTGTTGATTCTTCTGAAACCGTATCGGAAAATATAAAAGTTGAAGTTCTTCAAGATGGTCCGTTGATGGTCTACGGAAATCTGGCAGTAACCCATGATGATGGCCGCCAGGAACAAAAATCTCGTGCCACTGCTTTTTGCAGGTGTGGCCATAGTGGTAATAAACCCTTTTGTGATGGATCGCATAAAAATTAGTAATGGAAGTAACTATTTCAGAGAACAAGGAAAGAAAACGTTTTGAAACTAATTTTGAAGGGAAAACGGTAATCATAGAATACATTAGGGCAGAAGATAAAATGTACCTCACGCACACAGAAGTTCCAAGAGAGTTTGAAGGTAAAGGAGTTGCATCTGCCATGGCAAAGCAGGTGTTGCAGCAAATAAAAGAGGAAGGGCTTAAATTAGTGCCTCTTTGCCCTTTTATAGCTGTGTACCTTAAAAGGCATCCCGAATGGAAAGAAATCTTAGCGAAAGGCTATAATGTATAATTATTTGATGCAATGAATCTTCAAAAAGCTTTTGAAACAAATAGAGAGACGTGGAATAAAAAAGTTGCTATTCATGCAGCCAGTGATTTTTATGACCTGGAAAATTTTAAGAAAGGTGGAAGCTCTTTAAACAATTATGAGTTAGATGCTTTAGGTAATGTTTTAGGGAGATCACTGCTTCATTTGCAATGTCATTTTGGGCAAGATACCTTAAGTTGGAGTAGGATGGGAGCCAAATGCACCGGAGTAGATATTTCAGAAGAAGCCATTCAACTGGCCCGTAATTTAAACGAGGAATTACAGCTTGACGCAAAATTTGTGTGCTGTAATGTATTGGATACTTCACAACATATTTCTGAAACCTTTGATATAGTATTCACCAGCTATGGAACGATTGGCTGGTTGCCTGATCTCCGCCCCTGGGCACAGATGATCTCGGAACGGTTGAAACCGGGAGGGATCTTTTATATTGTGGAATTTCACCCCATAGCATGGATGTATGATTATACAGTATCACCACCTCAATTAAGATATGGTTACCAGCAAAAAGAGGTGATATATGAAGAATATGAAGGAACCTACGCAGACGGAAACTCAAAAATGGTGAGTAAGGAATACGGTTGGAACCATAGTTTGGGAGAGGTGATTACCTCTCTTTCCAATGCAGGACTGCGTATCGATTATTTAAAAGAACACGAAGGTTCTCCTTATGATATCTTTCCCGGACTGAAAAAAAATAACAAAGGATTGTATGAGTTGCCTAATAAATTATACCCTTTGGTTTTTGAAGTGAAAGCTGTTAAAGATTAAAAAGGCCTAATGTTTTGCTTCTTCTTTCAGTAAGTGAGGAAACTTCTCCTGAAACCTTTTCAATCTGGGAATGGACACGTTTTGAATGTAGGGATTGTTAGGGTGTAGTTTTTCATAGTTTTGATGATAGTTTTCTGCGTCCCAGAATTTTTGGAAAGGGAGTACTTGTGCTGCTACTTTTTGATCTCCTAATGTTGCGTTTAGGGCAGCAATTTTTTCATCAATGATCTTCTTTTCTTCCTCATTCTGATAAAATAGGATAGACCTGTATTGAGAACCTCTGTCCGGCCCTTGGCCATTTACCTGCGTAATATTTTGAGAACCAAAGTAGACATCTACCAAAGTGGCAAAACTTACTATTTTTGGGTCGTAAATAATTTCAACCGCTTCTGCGTGTCCTGTACGTCCGGTATTGCTTGATTCGTAAGTTGGATTTTTAGTATGTCCGCCACTATAGCCGGAGATCGATTCTTTTACCCCTTTTACACTTTCGTAAATAGCTTCCACACACCAAAAGCAGCCACTGGCAAAGTAGGCACGTTTCATACCATTCACTATTTCTACTTGCACAGGAACGAGCTCCTTTTGAGCAATAGTTTCTGCTTCTTTATTTTTTTCGTTAGAAGGCTTACAAGCTCCTGTAAAAGCAACTAGTATGGTGGTTGCAGCTAAAAGAATATATTTTTTCATAGCAATTTTTTTAAAAGGTCGGATTGTATTTATAATCCTTTCACGAAATGTAATAAAAAAGCCCTCACATTTTGTGAAGGCTTTATTATAGTTTAATTGGGAATGTTTATTTTACTTTAGCAAACAACTTTTCCATTTTTTCTTTTTCTTCGTTTGCAAGTTCCGGATCTACCAGGATTCTTCCACTATGCTCATCTGTAATGATCTTTTTACGAGATGCAATTTCCATTTGTACTTGTGGAGGAATGGTAAAGAAAGAACCTCCTGAAGCACCACGCTCAACTGGTACCACAGCCAGACCATTTTTTACATTGGTGCGAATTCTTTTATAAGCTTTTACTAAACGCTCTTCAATTTGTTTTTCAAAGGATTCAGACTTTTTGATCAGCGCTTTTTCTTCCTTTTCAGTTTCTGAAAGAATCTCATTTAGCTCACCCTGCTTGTGCTTTAAGTGCTCTTCACGTTCTTTTAATCGTTCTTTCGTTTCTTCAATAACCTGCTTCTTTTGTTCAATTTGCGCTTTAAATTCTTTAATGTGCTTTTCTGCCAATTGAATTTCCAGTTCCTGAAATTCAATCTCCTTACTCAAAGAATTATATTCACGGTTATTACGAACATTATCCTGTTGGGTTGTATATTTTTTAATTAAAGCTTTTGCCTCTTCAATCAGGTTTTTCTTTCCTTTGATGTCATCTTCAATTACCTCAAGATCGGTATTTAATTTTTCAAGACGAGTATTCATTCCGGCTACTTCATCTTCCAGATCTTCAACTTCTAAAGGAAGTTCTCCACGTACATTGCGGATTTCATCAATACGAGAATCAATTAGTTGTAAATCGAATAAAGCTCTTAACTTCTCTTCTATAGTATGTTCTGCTTTTGCTGCCATATTTTAAAAATAACTAATAGGATTGGTGTTTATTTGCGATAAAACGACTGCAAAATTAGTGATTTTTTTGTTAAGCTCAACAACTAAAAGGTCTTTTGTGAATTGTTCGCTCTCATAATGCCCTATATCTGCTAAAAGAATGGACTTTTCTGCTTTAAAAAAGTCGTGGTATTTAAAATCGGCACTCACAAACACATCTGCTCCTGCTTTCTTAGCTGCTTCAATGGCGAAACTACCGCTTCCGCCCAAGACAGCAACTTTTTTAATAGGTGTATTGAGTAAAACAGAATGTCTTACACATTCAGCTCTCATAGTTGCCTTCAAGTTTTGCAAAAATTCTTTTTCTGAAACAGGTGATGCCAGCTCGCCAATCATTCCCATACCAATACGTTGATTAGTATTTTCCAGAGTAGTGATTTCATAAGCGATTTCTTCATAGGGATGAGCATTGAACAATGCTTTTAAAACCGAAGCTTCTAAATGTTTTTGAAAAGTTACTCCAATTTGAACTTCTTCTTCAAAATGAGTTTCGCCTTGAATACCGACCGTTGGATTAGACTCTTCATTACCATTAAAACTTCCTTGTCCAATAACATTGAAACTACAATTGGAGTAATTGCCAATTTCACCGGCTCCTACTGCAAATAATGCTTCGCGGACTTTATTTGCTTCAGCAGTTGGCACAAAAGTGATGAGTTTTTTGATGGTTTCCTTTTGGGGGATTAATACCTTTCGATTTTTTAAATTGAGTTTTTCACAGATCATTGCATTTACACCATTCCAAGCATTATCTAATGCGGTATGAATGGCAAAAATGGCAATATCGTGTTTGATTGCTTTTTGCACGACACGCTCCACATAGGTTTTTCCTGTCAGTTTTTTGAGTCCGGAGAATACAATGGGGTGAAAACTAACAATGAGGTTGCAATTATTCTCAAGAGCTTCATCAACGACACTTTCCAGAGTATCAAGTGTAACTAATACTCCCGTTACAGTAGTATTTGCATTACCTACCAAAAGCCCGGTATTGTCAAAACCTTCTGCATAGCTTTGGGGGGCAACCTCCTCAAACAATTGTACAACTTCTTTTACCTTCATCGTTTTGTATTTTACGGTAAAGATAAAAAAGTTACTTTCGTTATATGAACTTGCTTAGAAAAATACTTTTTCCCTTTTCAATATTGTATGGAGGTATAACGAGGCTACGAAACTATTTTTATGATAAGGGATTGTTGAAAAGTCGAACTTATGATATCCCAATTATTTGTGTAGGTAATTTAACTACAGGTGGTACAGGAAAATCTCCAATGATCCAATATCTGGTTTCTTTTCTGAAAGAGGATTACGAGCTTGCTATTTTAAGCAGGGGCTATAAAAGAAAAACAAAGGGTTTTCGTGAAGTTTTAATTGATAGCACTGTTGAAGAAGTAGGGGATGAGCCTCTTCAGTTTAAGCAGAATTTTCCAAAAGTCACTGTAGCTGTCTGTGCAGACAGGAGGGAAGGAATTGAGAGACTAAAATCCAAAGCAAATGTTATATTGTTGGATGATGCATTTCAGCATAGAAAGGTAAAAGCTTCCACTAATATCCTCCTAAGCTCTTATAATGACTTGTATATTGAAGATTATATGCTTCCAACTGGTAATTTACGAGAAGCGAGAAGTGGTTCAAAACGAGCCGATATCGTTCTAGTGACTAAATGCCCGGAAGGAGCTCCCTATGCAAAAATGCAGGAAATTCAATTTCGATTGAATCTACTGCCTCATCAAAAAATATACTTTTCAAAAATTGGGTATGATGCTCTAATTTATGGCGTCTCTGAAACGTTATCAATTCACTATCTACAAGATAAATCATTTACACTGGTTACCGGAATTGCAAACCCGGAACCCCTGATTGCATTTCTTAAAAGAAAACAATTCAGATTTATCCATGAAAAGTTTCCGGATCATCACAATTTTAGTACTTCAGACATAAAAAAATTGAAACAAAAGGAAATCATTCTAACTACAGAAAAGGACTATATGCGCTTACAGCCAAAACTTGAAAAGTTTGCATTGTACTATCTGCCAATAAAAGTGTTGATTTTAAATGAACAGGAGGAATTCTTTCAGGAAACCATCTTAAATAAAATTGAATACCATACAAGAAATTAACTGCCTACAGGAAATTTCCTGCCTTCAAGTGTACGATAGATTTTTTCGAAGAACTCTTCGGTTTTGAAAGGCTTTGGAATAATTTCATTGAAACCAGCACGATAAAAATCGTCTAAATTTTCATCAATGGTTACTGCAGTTAGCGCTATAATTGGAAGGTTTTTATCAAACTTTCTAATTCTCTGCGTTGCTTCAATACCACTAATTCCCGGCATATGGATATCCATTAAAATTACATCAAACGTATTTTCTTTTATCAGTTTTATGGCATCTATTCCATTGTCAGCCACCATACAATTCATCTTGTTCTTTTCAAGGATCTTTTTCGTGATCATTTGGTTTATTTTGTTGTCTTCAACAACCAAGACCCTTCTATTCTCCAATGCAACATAATCTACATCGTAGATAATGTTATTAGGATTTGTGTCTTCTCTTAATTCTTCAGCAATATTGAAATTAATATTGAACCAAAACTTAGATCCTTTTCCCAGCTGACTTTCCAAATGGATTTTGCTCCCCATAAGTTCCAGAAGGTTTTTAACAATGGAAAGCCCAAGGCCGGTACCTCCAAATTTTCTATTGATTTGAAGCGAAGCTTGAGAAAAAGTTTCAAAAATACTTTTTTGTTTTTTCTTTGAAATTCCTACTCCATTATCTTCGATCTCAAAGTGGAGAGAGACTTTACTATCTGTTTGGTCCAATTTGCTAACTCGTACAAAGACATCTCCATTTTGAGTAAATTTCACTGAATTACCCACCAGGTTGATTAATACCTGCGAAAGCTTTAATGGATCTCCAACAAGCTTATCCGGAATATTTTCATCGAATTCAAAATGTATATTGTTCTTCCTGTCATCGGCAGATTTTTTCAAAGCGATTAACACATCATTGATACGCTTTTTGATGGAGAAAGTTGTTTTTTCAATCTCAACCTTATTGGCTTCCAGTTTGTTCAGGTCAAGGATGTTATTGATAAGAGACAATAAGTATTCCCCAGAAAATTTTAGGGAGTTTAGATGCTCTTTTTGATGTGGTCTGGGATCTTCTTCCAATAACAAATGAGTAAGTCCTGTTACAGCATATAACGGAGTACGCAATTCATGGGTAATGGTAGAAAGAAACTGAGCTTTGGCGAGAGATGCTTTTTCTGCTTTTTCCTTAGCTAATAATAATTCGTTGTTTTTGTCCTGTAATAATTCATTTGCCTTGGCACGCAGATTATTGTTTTTATATAATGACAATGTTAAAAGGGATAAGATCACAATTAATGCAATACTTAAACCGGTAGTCATTTTACCAAAGTTAATAGATTTTTGCTGTTTATCCAGATCGTCCTGCTGCGTAGCAATGATCTCATTCAGGTCACCGACATTTGCTTCTGTTTCGACCCCTTTTGATAATGCAGAAAAGAATATCTGATTAATTGAGTCCTTTTTTTCAGAGTATAGGATTAAGTAGTTTTCCGCTTCAGGGGTTCTGTTTTCTTTTAGTGCAATTCGGGAAGAAATCTTATAGCTTTCAATCTTAAGTTTTGTATAAGAATTTGAGTTAATGATCACCAGAGCTTTTGCTAATGATGCTTTAGCGAGTTCAAGATTATTTTTTACCTCTCCTTCTTCAATATCCAATAATGCGGAAGCCTTCTTGAGGTATGAAAGTGCTTCCTGATAAGAAAGGCCGTTACTTATAAATAGTGGTATCCCGGCATCGAGATAATTTACTGAATTTTTTAGATTTCCCCTTTTCAATTCTAGAATTCCCCTCCCCAAAATGACATTTGCCTGATTTTTTTCATCATTTTGTTGTGTGAAAATCGAATCTGCACTTTTAAAATATCTTTCGGCTTCTTCAAAATCCCCTGTCTTTGTAAGAATCAGTCCAAAAAGATTGTAAGCTTTGGCTAATTCACTTTTGTCATTGGATTGTTTTATGGTTGGAATAGCTTTCCGTATTTCGGAAGCAGCTTTTTCATAATTTTCAATATAATAGTATAATTCTGCTCCATTTAGTTGAAGATCTGCTTTTAGTAAGTGATCATCGATATTGGATACTAATTTGTTAGCTTTCGCTAAATTAGTAATGGCAAGTTCAAAATTATGTACTATAATAGCTTGCCCGGCCTCAATCTGATAACTTTTTATGAGGGCAATAGTATCCTGTTTTTTTCCTTGCGCATTTATAGTGGACAAGAAAAAAAAACAGAACAAAACGGGGAATAATATCTTGTATTTTAGGGGAATACTATTCATCTATCTTATGTACTTCGGCGATAAATATAGTCATTTCCTCGATAATGAGGGTTATTTATTAGAAAATTGTAGGATTAAATCGACAATTCTTGAAGAATACCCTATTTCATTGTCGTACCAACCAATGATTTTGACCATTTTACCGATAACTGAGGTCATTCCGGCATCAAAGATGCAAGAATGTGCATTTCCAACGATATCAATAGATACAATGGGGTCTTCGGTATATTGAAGTATTCCTTTTAACTCATTCTCTGAAGCCCTTTTAAATGCAGCATTGACAGTTTCGATGGAAACTACCTCCTTAACGTTTAAGGTAATATCTGTTAATGATCCGTTTGGAACCGGAACCCGTATGCCGCAGCCCCCGATAGCCGAAGCCAGTTCGGGAAAAATCTTGGTTAATGCTTTGGCAGCCCCTGTAGTTGTAGGGACAATGGATTGCCCTGCAGCCCTAGCCCTGCGTAGATCCCTATGAGGCTGATCGTGCAAGCTCTGGTCTGTTGTGTAAGAATGTACAGTTGTGATATAGGCTTGTTCAATACCACATAGCTCATTGATGATTTTTAGCATTGGAGCAGCATTGTTGGTAGTACACGATGCATTTGATACAATATTGTCCTGAGAACTTAAAATATGCTCGTTAACGCCACAAACAACTGTTTTTATATCATCTTCTACGGGAGGTACAGATAAAATTACTTTTTTGGCTCCATTTTTCAGGTGGTTTTCTAATTCTTCACGACTTTTGAATTTTCCCGAGCATTCTATTACAAAGTCTACACCTCCCCATTGAATTGCTTTAATATCCTTTTCAGAAGAAAAACAAATTGCTTTTCCGGCAACTGTTATTTTTTTTTCTGAATAGTCGATATCTTCTTGTAAAACTCCATGAATACTGTCATATTTCAGTAAATGGCTAAGCGTTTTTGTGTCTGAAATATCATTCACAGCAACTACTTCTATACTAGGATGATGAATTAATAGCCTAAAAAGACTTCTCCCTATACGGCCAAAACCGTTAATTCCTATTTTGATAGTTCTCTCCATGAATTACAGCTACGTAAGGTGTTTTTGGGCTTTGTAAGAAGAGCGTACTAAAGCTCCGCTTTCCACATGACGGAATCCCATTTCCAATCCAATTTTTTCATATTTTTCAAATTGCTCAGGAACTATAAACTCTTTAACCGGCAGATGCTTTTTGGAGGGCTGCAGGTATTGTCCAAGGGTTACAATATCGAGCCCAACATTGCGAAGATCCTCCATAGTCTGGAGAACTTCGGTTTCGGTTTCGCCCAGACCCAACATAATGCCGCTTTTTGTTCGTTCAATGCCTTGTTCCTTTAAATACCTCAAAACTTCTAAACTACGCTCATATTTGGCTTGTATACGTACTTCACGCGTTAATCTTTTTACGGTTTCCATATTATGTGAGACAACTTCCGGTTTTACTGCAATAATCCGATCAATATTCCTGGTAACACCCTGGAAATCCGGAATTAATGTTTCAAGAGTTGTTTCAGGGTTCATGCGGCGAATGGCCTTTACAGTCTCAGCCCAGATAATAGACCCCATATCTTTTAAATCATCACGGTCTACAGAGGTGACTACCGCATGTTTAATATTCATAAGTTTAATAGAACGAGCTACTTTTTCAGGCTCGTCCCAGTCCACCGTTTCTGGCCTTCCGGTTTTTACACCACAAAAACCACAGGAACGTGTACAAATATTTCCTAAGATCATAAAGGTAGCTGTACCTTCTGTCCAACATTCACCCATATTTGGGCAACTTCCGGAGGTGCAAATGGTGTGTAAATTATATTTATCGACCAAGCCACGTAATTCGGTATATTTCTTACCCGTGGGCAACTTCACCCGAAGCCATTTTGGCTTTGGTGCAGGTTTTTGGGCATTAATTGTATCTGTACTCATAAGAAGCTACAAAGGTACAAAGAATACCTATAAAAACAGTATTACAATGTGGTGAGATACCATATACTAAACGCAATTAAAACGAATATGGAAATGATACTGTATAGCTTTAAAAAGTTAGAAGGTTGTGCCTCTTTTGGCGTGTGTTTCCCCGTAAGCAGCCTGTAATTAACTATAGCATAGAATGGAGCCGTTAAAAACGATAGAATAGTGGCAATTTTTATGAGGAGCCCCATTTCAGAAATAAAAAAGAAAAAGATAGCAAGCGTTCCACTTACTAAAATTAAAAGCCAGATTAAATAACCATTTTTTAATGGTTTTCCGCTTAAAATTTTGGCAGTGCTGTTCATGACTCTTGGGGATGCATCTAAAGTGGTCAGGGTTGTACTAAACATGGTTGTTAATGCTGCAATACCTATAATTATTTTAGCTCCATCACCTAAACTAGAAGTATACATTGATATCAATTGATTTGCAAATTCTCCTCCTTTTGGAGAAAAACTCTCCCCGGTACCAAATAATACTAAGGCACCAAGGGATAAAAACCCAATTGCCAGAATTGTGGTAGTGATATAACCTATATTGAAATCGAAGCGAGATTGTTTTGGAGTGATCGAGGGGTTTAATTTCTTCTTTTCAACGGTCCAAATGGAGTGCCAAATAGAAATATCCAATGGTGCCGGCATCCAGCCCATAAAGGCAATTAAAAAGGCAATTGATGCTGCTTCTTTTGGAATTACCTGAGATATACTTATAGAGGTTTCGGGCTTTATGGCAAGACCTACAGCAATAATAGTACTTATAGTTAGGCAAAGAATAATAATCTTCATCAATGAATCCAAGATCTTAAACCTTCCGATAATTAGTATGGTAAAACAAATTCCGGTAACAACAGCGGTCCAAAACACCACTGATCCACTTACAAATAAGGAAGATGCAATTCCTGCTGTTACAATAGTTACTGCAGTTTGAATAGTGAACATTGTTGCAAAGGTGATCACAAAGTAAGCTATTAAAACACCTTTACCCAATTTTCTGTATCCTGCTAAAAGACTTTCTCCGGTTGCTGATGCATAACGAGGACCAAATTCAAAAAAAGGATACTTTACGGCATTTATCAATAGTAAGGCCCATAACAATCCAAAACCAAAATCTGCACCTGCCCGGGTTGATTGTACCAGATGTGAAACGCCAATAGCTGCCCCGGCAAATAGAAAACCGGGTCCCAGTTTTTTAAGTGAAAATCTCAATTGTTGTGGTTTTGTGTAATAATTTCAGCTAATAATTTTCGGGCTCGTAATAATCTTATCTTTACATTATTGAGAGGTTCTTCCAAAGTTTCAGAAATTTCATTATAGCTCATTTCCTGAAAATATCGAAGATTAATAATCTCTTGGTAATGAGGTTTTAGTTCCTTTATGAATTGAAGCAATTCTGCCAGATTCTGCTCTGTAATTAATTTATCTTCGGGAGTGGGATTGAGATCTGCTATTTTTTTGACGTGTTCGTCGCTGGCATCGGTTGTGTGTATATGGATTGAAGCATTCTTTTTTCGGGTCTTATCTATCTGTATATTTTTTGAAATAGTTACCAACCAAGTACCAAAAGCATATTTTTCGTTAAACGTTTCTATTTTGTCAAATGCTTTTGAAAAGGTCTCAATGGTAATATCTTCTGCCTCATACTCATCTTTTACTCTTTTAATTTGAAAGCCATACACTTTATTCCAAAAATAATCTAACAAAAAATTGAATGCACTTTGCTTTCCTTTTTTTGCTTTTTGAATTTGATGTAAGATATATGCTTTCGTTATTTCCACTTAGCTGGTTTTGAAATACTATTAGAAATAAAGATACTCATTTGAACGAATACTAAAAAGAATTCGAAAAAAGGAAGGAAGGGTATAAGGCTTTTTTCTTTAAGCTTCACAGCAGAGCTGCCAACAACTATCCACTGAACTAAAAGCCTGAAAATAATTAGTATAGCAGGAATCTTCCAATCCAAAACTACTAGATTGATAATTGCCAATACCCAAAACAAAAAATTGAAAATATAATAGGAACTTAACAAAAGCCGATGCTTGAACTTATACAATCTAGCAGTTGTAAGATGTCTTTTTTTCTGAAGTATCCAGGATTTCCATGCTTTTTTTGGAATTGAATAGGTAAATGCGTTTTCGGCGAAACAAATTGCTGTATTCTCCTTAGTTGCAACTTCATTAACGAACAGGTCATCATCTCCTGAAGCAATTTTCATATGAGACATAAAACCATTGATGCTATAGTAAAGATTACTGGTATACGCCAGATTACGCCCTACGCCCATATAGGGCATTCCAACTTTTGCATAGGAGAAATATTGTAAAGCAGTCATCAATGTTTCAAACCGAATGAGCTTATTTAAAAATGTAGGAGCTTTTTCGTAAGCGCCATAGCCTATAATTAGTTGTTTTCTTTCAGAAAAATGTGATGCCATTTCTTTTAACCATTGATCACTGGAAGGCCGGCAATCTGCATCTGTAAAAAGCATTCTTTTATTCTTTGCTTTTTTAATACCAAGGGTTAAAGCATATTTTTTACTGGCCCAAAAAGCTTCATTATTTTCAACATTGACAATTTTAATACGAGAGTCTTTTTTGCCAAAGTATTCCATCACCTCCAATGTATTGTCTATAGATGCATCATTTATCAAAATAATTTCAAAATCCGGGTAGTCCAATTTTTGCCACAGAGGAATATACTTTTTAAGGTTTTCGGCTTCATTTTTTGCACAAACAAGCAGAGAAACAGGGTATTTTTTCGAAGTAATTTTTTCAGAAGCTTTAATAAAGGAAAATTTTGAAAAAAGAAAGAAGTACAAACAGTTTATAAAAACTACTGCAGCAAAAACATAAAGTAGTATCATAAGCTGCTGAAGAATTTATACTATTTGTGGGATGTTTCGTTACAAGTATCAAACTTGTCCGGGGTTTTTCCACAGAAACCACAAGCTTCCCCATCTTTATTTAAAAAAGGACTTTGACTGGCACAGGTTCCTGCAAATTTACCATCTTTTTTACCCCATATTTTTATAGCGATACCGGCAAAAGCAAGTAGTAATAATACAAAAGTGATTATAAAAATTTCCATACTATTCTTTTGAAAAACAAAAATACAATCTTTCTTGGTGATGTGCATGTAATTTCATTATTTTTAGCTTGAATTTTGAATAATCTAACTATGAAATTTATTTATCGCTCTCTTTGGGTTTTTGCTTTTTCAATAACTTTAATTGCCTGTAAGGAGGAAACCAAAGAGACTACGAAGATTGATGAGCCAGTAAAGGAAAATGTTGTTGTAAAAAAGGAAAAGAAACCCCTGACCGAAGAAGAAAAAGCACTGGCAAATAGTGTTTTCAGTAAAGTTATGGTTACGCCAGAGCTAAAAATGTATGCAAGTTATATGGTTTCTGCAGAATTGGCCGATATTCTTATAGAACAAAAAGGACCTTATACAGTACTGGCACCTGAGGATGGATCTTTCGGAAAATTGGATGCGGAAAAGAGAGAGAGTTTTTTAAGACCTGAGAACAAAGAGAATTTGATAGCACTATTGAAATGCCATATTGTGGAAGGGAATCACGATTCCGTTTCTCTAATTCAGAATATAAGGAATGGTGGCGGAACATATACTCTAAAAACGATTTCTGGTGAAACTTTGACCGTTTCAAAAAAAGGAGATGATATAGCTATAAAAAATGCCAAGGGTAGTAAGGGGGTCATCAAAAAGAGTGACATCAATGGTTCAAATGGAGTAGTTCACACCATAGATGCATTGCTATTATTAGATTAGAAAACATTTACTTCAGGTTCAATATAGATCCCAAATTTTTCTTTTACCGATTTCTGAATATTTAAAGCTAATTGCCAAATTTCATTTCCGGTAGCATTGCCATGATTTACCAATACCAACGCTTGGTTTTTATGTACCCCTGCGTTTCCAAAACGCTTTCCTTTAAAGCCTGCCTGCTCAATTAACCAACCAGCCGGAACCTTAAATTCTGTAGGAGAAACTTCATAAAAAGGAGCCTCCGGGAAATTCAATCTGAAAGTTCTGAAAGTATCTGAGTCCAGGACAGGGTTCTTAAAAAAACTACCACTGTTTCCCAACTCCTTTGGGTCCGGTAGTTTGGATTGGCGAATAGCGATTACCGCCTCTGAAATGTCTTTAATAGTAGGGCTTTCTATATTTTTAGCAGCTAAATTTTCCTGAATGGCACCATAAGATGTACTTAAGGTATGATCACGTTTTGTTAGTTTAAGTGTAACGTCTGTAATAATATATTTGCCTTTCACTTTATTTTTAAAGATAGAATTTCGATATCCAAACTCGCATTCTTTTTTATTAAATGTCTTTTCGGTTTGAGTAGCAATATCTATCGCACTGCAGCTTTCAAAGACATCTTTTAATTCTACACCATATGCGCCAATGTTCTGAATAGGGGCAGTACCTACATTTCCCGGGATAAGAGATAAGTTTTCGATTCCGCCATAATTATTCTTAACACAATGGGTTACAAATTCATGCCAGTTTTCACCGGCCATAACTTTTAGAATTACATGATTTTCGTCTTCAGAAAGAACATCAATTCCTTTTAGGTTTATATACAATACAAGTGCATCGATATCCTGGGTAAGTAACATATTACTTCCTCCTCCTAAAATAAAAAGCTTTTCTTCGGAATAGGAGGTAAGAGCTTCTTTTAGTTCAGTGATCGTTGCAACTTCAATAAGATAACGTGCTTTAACATCAATCCCGAAGGTGTTTAACTTTTTTAGCGATTTATTTTTTTTTAGTTGCATTAATCACGGTATTGTTCTAATGCGACTTTTAAGATTTTTACGGCTTTAATAAGGCTTTCTTTATTAAGTACATAAGCTATCCGCACCTGATTTAATCCTACACCCGGACTGGAATAAAAACCGGCTGCCGGTGCTACCATAACAGTTTCACCGTTATAATCAAATTCCTCCAAAAGCCATTGAGCAAATGCATCGCTGTTTTTTACCGGAAGTTCGACGATACAATAAAAAGCTCCTTTTGGCATTCCTACTTTTACACCCGGAATTTCTTGTAAATGCTGTATTAATGTATTTCGGCGGTCTACATATTCATTAATGACATTGTCAAAATAACTTTTGGGAGTTTGTAACGCAGCCTCACTGGCAATTTGAGCAAAAGTTGGTGGGCTCAACCTGGCCTGAGCAAACTTCAAAGCTGTTTTAATAACATTTTTATTCTTAGAAACCAGACATCCAATTCGTGCACCACACATACTATATCGCTTTGAAACAGAATCAATTATGATACCGTTTTCGGACATGTTTTCTTCTTGTAGAATGGAATAGTGTTCAAAACCATCATATGTGAATTCACGATATACTTCATCTGCCACTAAGAACAGGTCGTGTTTTTTTACTATAGAAGCGAGTGTTTGAATTTCTTCTTTGGAATACAGGTAACCGGTAGGGTTTCCGGGATTGCAAATAAGTATGGCTTTGGTCTTTGGAGTAATAAGTCGTTCAAATTCTGAAATTGGAGGCAATGCAAAATTATCTTCGATCTTTGAAATAACCGGAACTATTTTTACTCCGGAAGCTGTTGCAAAACCGTTGTAATTAGCATAGAAAGGTTCGGGTATAATAATTTCATCACCGGCGTCTGCTATACTTCCCATTGCAAATAATAAAGCTTCACTTCCTCCCGTTGTTACGATGATGTCATCTGCATCAACATCAATATGGTTTTTTTTATAGTACCGGGCTATTTTTTCACGGTATGCTTCAGATCCTTCAGAACGAGAGTAAGCCAATACCTCTAAACTATGAGAAGCAACAGCATTCATAGCAATTTGTGGTGTTTTAATATCCGGCTGTCCTATATTTAAATGGTAAACAGTTTTATTTTCTTTATATGCTTTTTCGGCATAAGGAACCAATTTTCTTATAGGTGATTCCGGCATATTTTGACCCTTGACAGAAATAGAAGGCATAGCTTTGTTATTTAAAGGCAAAGTTGCGAAATATATTTTATAAATCCATACAGTATTGTGCTACTTTCAGTAAATTTTTATATCTTCAATTTTATTGAAAACAACTCAAAAAATAATGCATTTAGCCCTTTTTTTAGGGGTTTTTTTAGGGGTATATGTTACCGGTTTTTCTCAAAGAGGATTTTCATTACCAGAGGATGTTAAAAAAGATAAGGTCCGCTTTGAATTAGTAAACAACCTTGTAATAATTCCGGTAACTATAAATGGTACCGAGCTTTCTTTTTTACTGGACACAGGTGTTAATTCTACTATTCTCTTTGGTGTTTCACAAGAAGATTCTCTGGAATTAAGAAATGCAAGACCCTTAAGGCTTCGTGGCCTGGGAGAAGGGGGCAGTATCGAAGCGCTTAGAAGTAGGAACAATTCGGTCACTATTGGAGATGCTACAGATGAAGATCATACAATTTATGTAATCTTTGAGCAATCTCTTAACCTTTCTCCTCGTATGGGGCTTCCTGTACATGGCATAATAGGCTATGAATTTTTTAAAAAATTTATTGTTAAAACTGATTATTTAAAGAAGCGAATAACCTTTTATGACCCACTTCAATTTACTCCAAAAGTGTGTAGGTCCTGTGAGGTTTTTGATCTTAGGTTCCATGAAAATAAACCCTATTTAGACCTTAACATTACATCCTTTAATGTCTCGAAAGAAGTTACTTTACTTTTAGATAGTGGTTCCAGTGATGCTCTCTGGCTTTTTGATGAAGCTATGGGAATAACAGAATCTCCCCAAAACTATTTTGATGACTTTTTAGGTTTGGGGTTAAGCGGTAATATTTTTGGGAAACGTTCAAGATTAACTGAAGCAAGTTTGGGAAAATATACATTAAAAGATATAAATGTTGCTTTTCCAAGTGAAAAGGCTTTAGATAACATTAATTTTTATGAAGAACGGGACGGAAGCATTGGTGGGGATATTCTTAAACGCTTTACAATTATAATGGATTATCCGGGTAAAAGAATGATCCTTAGAAAGAATGGTAATTTTAATGACCCGTTCTATTATAATATGAGTGGCCTAACCATTGAACATGACGGATTAGTGGTAGTAAAAGATGAGAAAGAAATTCTTGAGGGTGCATTAAATGGAACAAATGAAGTTAACGAGACTAGTGGCGCGGTGACTATTTTAACACAGAAGGTATATAGTTTTTTTCTGGCCCCTAAATTTGTGGTAGCCGATGTGAGAAGTAATTCGCCGGCAGCATTAGCAGGAATTGAAAAAGGGGATGAGATCATTAGTATCAACAATAAGCTTTCCTACCGCTATAAACTATACGAATTGGTTGCGTTATTTAGCTCTAAAGTGGGTAGGACAATTTCAATGGTTATTGAACGAAATGGAGTGCAGTCTAAAGTTAGGTTTAGCCTTAAAAAAGTAATATAAAAAAACCGCCTTTTTAGGCGGTTTTTAAATAATAATATTAAGTAATGTTATCTTGTTTTTTCTAAAACACTTTTACCTTCCGCAAGTACTTCACCTTTAATTTTTAATGCTTTAATGGGCTCGTCTGCATTTGAATATACAGTAACGGTCTTTCTTATAGGCCCAACTCGGTTTGTATCATACTTTACTTCTATAGTACTGCTTGCACCAGGAGCAATAGGACCATCCGGTTTTTTAGGGACTGTACAGCCACAACTTGATTTTACATCACTAATAATTAAAGGAGCATTACCAGTATTTGTAAATTCAAAAACACGAACACCATCACTGCCTTTTGCAACTTGCCCATAATTTATTGTTTCAGCTTTAAAACTAATTTTCGCTTGTGCATTAGCAGCAAAACTAACTAATGCTACTACTGCTATAATTACTAATTTTTTCATAGTTTTTAAATTTTTGAGTAGCTAATGTAAGTATCTTTCTTACAAACTGCAAAATAAGTTATTCACTTTTATAATCTTACAGATATAACTACTTTTGCACATTACAATTCAAAAATTAGACCAAACATGGCCCTAGAAGCAAAATATAATGCTCAAAATGTTGAAGATAAGTGGTATAGCTACTGGATGGAACATAATTATTTTCACAGTGAAGTAGATGAAAGAGAACCATACACTATTGTTATTCCACCACCAAATGTAACAGGAGTGCTACATATGGGGCATATGTTAAATAATACGCTACAGGATGTACTAATTCGTCGTGCACGCTTAAAAGGCTTTAATGCCTGCTGGGTGCCAGGAACAGACCATGCTTCAATTGCTACTGAAGCCAAAGTTGTGGCAAAATTAAAAGAAGAGGGTATTCAAAAAACAGATCTCTCACGTGAAGCTTTTCTGGAACATGCCTGGGAATGGACACACAAACATGGGGGGATTATCCTTGAACAGTTAAAGAAATTAGGTGCTTCCTGTGACTGGGAACGCACTAAATTTACTATGGATGACGATATGTCTGCATCTGTAATCAAAGTTTTTGTGGATTTATATAGAAAAGGAAACATATATCGTGGTTATCGTATGGTTAATTGGGACCCGCAAGCAAAAACAACACTGTCTGACGAAGAAGTGATCTATGAAGAAAAGCAAGGAAACCTATACTATTTAAACTATAAGATAGAAGGTAGTAATGACCATGTAACAATTGCTACTACTCGCCCCGAAACAATTCTCGGTGATACCGCAATCTGTATTAATCCAGATGATGAACGCTTTACTCATTTAAAAGGAAAAAAGGCCATTGTTCCTATATGCAACCGTGTTATCCCAATTATCGAAGATGAATATGTAACGATGGAGTTTGGTACGGGCTGTTTAAAAGTAACGCCTGCACACGATGAAAATGATAAAGTATTAGGAGACAAGCACGGTTTGGAAGTTATTGATATCCTGAATGATGATGCAAGTTTGAATAGTTATGGATTACATTATGAAGGCAAAGATCGTTTTGTAGCCCGTAAAGAAATTGTAAAAGAACTGGAGGAGATGGGAGTTGTTACAAAAATTGAACAACATACCAACAAAGTAGGAACCAGTGAACGAACAGGAGCAGTTATTGAACCTAAATTAAGTGACCAATGGTTCTTGAAAATGAAAGAGTTGGCACAACCGGCTTTAGATGCTGTTCTTGAAAAGGACGTAAGCCTTGTTCCTGAAAAATTTATAAACACATACCGTCATTGGATGGAAAATGTCCGGGATTGGAATATATCTCGTCAACTTTGGTGGGGGCAACAGATTCCAGCCTTTTATTTTGGTGATGGTAAAGAAGATTTTGTAGTTGCCGAAACCTTGGATGAAGCTATTGTTGAAGCCAGAAAAAGAACCGGAAAGGACACACTGTCTGCTTTAGATCTTAGACAGGATTCGGATGTATTGGATACCTGGTTTTCTTCCGGACTTTGGCCAATAACAGTTTTTAACGGAATTCTAGAGCCTGACAACAAGGAAATTGATTATTACTATCCTACAAACGATTTAGTTACCGCACCAGAGATCTTATTCTTTTGGGTAGCAAGAATGATTATTTATGGATATGAATACCGGAAAGAGAAACCATTTACAAATGTGTATCTCACAGGAATAGTTCGTGACAAGCAACGAAGAAAAATGAGTAAGTCGTTGGGAAATTCTCCGGACCCAATTGAATTAATGAAAAAATATGGTGCTGACGGTGTGCGCGTGGGAATGTTGTTAAGTTCACCTGCCGGAAACGATTTAATGTTCGATGAAGACCTTTGTAAGCAGGGAAGCGGTTTTATAAATAAAATTTGGAATGCATATAGATTGATCGATGGCTGGGAAGTTTCTGAAGAAAAAGAAGAGACCGAAACAGCAGCTATTGCCCTAAAATGGTACCTGAATAAATTTCAAAAGACGTTAGCAGAGATCGAAGATCATTATAGCAAATACCGCATTAGTGATGCGCTAATGGCAACATATAAATTGGTGTGGGATGATTTTTGTTCCTGGTTGCTGGAAATGGTGAAACCCGGATACGGTGAGCCTATTTCTGCTGAAACTTATAAAAAGGTGATCTCGGTTTTAGAGAATAATTTGAAAATATTGCATCCTTTTGTTCCATTTGTTTCTGAAGAGATATGGCAGCATATAACAGAACGCACCCCACAAGAAGCTTTAATAATTGCTGACTGGCCGGAAGCACAATCTTTCGATTTAGAGTTGATAAAAGAATTTGAGTTTGCTTCAGAAGTGGTATCGGGAATACGGACTATCAGGAAAGAGAAGAATATTTCTTTTAAAGAAGCTATAAACCTTTCAGTTATAAATAATACCGGTGCTTTGAGTACATTTGATACTGTGATATGTAAGCTCGGAAATATTTCGGACCTAAATTATATTTCTGAAAAGATAGAGGGTGCATTGACATTCCGGGTAAAATCAAACGAATATTTTGTACCTATTGCAGGGAATATCGATGTCGAAGAAGAAATTGTAAAGCTTACTGAAGAATTAAAATATACGGAAGGTTTTTTGAAGAGCGTTCAGGGAAAACTGAAGAATGAACGTTTTGTTAGTGGTGCACCGGAAAAAGTAGTGATGATAGAAAAACAAAAAGAAGCAGATGCACTTGCTAAAATTGAAACTATTAAAGCAAGTTTAGCGAGTTTACAGTAATTACTATTTTCTATATAAAAAATATTGATTTACTGCTTCAATGTAGAGTTCTTTTGCTTCATCAGAGCTTAAATGCCTTGTCTGAAACAGGGCATTGGTTTTAAAAGCACTAATTAAAGGCTTGGTTCCGGTAGACGTATCATGAGAATTAGTGGCACGTTTATAATAAGCATATAATTTCAATAAAACATCAGCAGGAAAAGGGTCTGTATGTCTGTTGATGCTTTCCACAGCATTTTTAAAAGCAATATCTAATTCTTCCGGTGTCATTTTGATGCAATGGCGGTAATACCTCCTTTTACTTTTTGATTCAGTTTTACATCTATCTTAGCCTCTATTGGTAGAAAAACATCTACCCGAGAACCAAATTTTATAAACCCACTGTCCTCTGTTTGTTTGACCTCTTGTCCTTCCTTTGCATAATTTACGATCCTTTTTGCCAAAGCCCCTGCAATCTGGCGGAACAATACATCACCAAAGACCGGTGTATCTAACACGACAGTAGTACGCTCATTTTCTTCACTGGACTTAGGATGCCAGGCTACCAAATATTTTCCCGGATGGTATTTACTGTATACTATTTTTCCACCAACAGGATAACGGGTAACGTGAACATTTAAGGGAGACATAAATACGGAGACCTGTATACGTTTTTCATTGAAGTACTCTTTTTCAAATACTTCTTCAATCACAACCACTTTACCATCTACAGGAGAAAGGATCTGTCTTTCACTGAATACAAAATTTCTTTTTGGATTTCTGAAGAATTGAAGTACTAAGACCAAAAGGATCATCAATAACACAATAATGCTACCCTTGAGAAACTTGTTTTCAATAAAGAAATCAGTAATAAGACTTAATATTATACAAATAAAAAGCGCGATGAAAATTATTTTATGTCCTTCCTTATGAAACATAGTCTACAATTTCTAAAAAGGTGTATACAAAGGGGCTGGCATAAATAACACTATCGAGTCTATCATATAATCCTCCGTGTCCCGGCATTAGTATACCACTATCTTTTACGTTTGCCTGACGCTTAAACTTTGACTGAATTAAATCCCCCACCGTTCCAAATAAAGTAACAATAACAGCCAATGTTATCCAAATACTTAAACTAAAAAGTTGTACGTACTTAAAGATAAAAAATGCTGCGCAAATAGAACCTACCAATCCTCCCAAAAATCCTTCGACTGTTTTTTTAGGGGATATACGTTCCAATAGTTTACGTTTCCCCAGGTTTTTACCAATGAGATACGCGAATGTATCATTAGCCCAAATTAATATAAAAACTCCAATAATTATTTCCGGAACAAATTTTTCATTTCTGAAAGGAATTAGTGTCAAGAAAACAAAACCACTTATTAAATAGAAAATTATTGTAATGTATTTTTTCTTTTCGAACATGGGAATTTTGTTCACCCATAATACATCTTTCAATAAAAACAGGTTAATGAACACAGAGAGGATCAAGAATAAACTTACTGCATTGGCATCAAATACCGAATAACTTAAAAAATACATCCCTGCTGCCAATAGTACGTAAGCAATGTAACTTTTTAAATGTACCAATCGCAAAAATTCGTTAAGAGTAATAAGCCCAAGAATAAAGAAAAGCCCCATAAACCATTCGCGCGATGCAAACATTGAGAAGATTATTATCGAAATGTATAAAACACCCGATATGGATCGCACGATAAGTTCTTTCATAAATTACAGGTCTTCCAAAAGCAGCAAATATAGGTTTTTTGTGCTACTTCCATAACTCATAAAATCCTTTTCTTTTTCTGTTTCAAAGTCTTGAATAGTTGTTATATTACTGGGAATATGCCTTTTGCTTTGGTTTTTTATATTACGAAGCCCTTCGCTAATACTATCTACTAATTGACTTGTAGTGGCAAAGATCACAAAATTTGCAGGGAGCTCTTTTAGCTTTTTTTCTTTTATTTGATTAGAACAAAGCAAAATAGAACCGTTGTTTGCCACTAAAGATTCACAAGTAGATAGAAAAAAAGTAGCATTTGGTTTTTTTATAAAATTTAGATTGTATCCAGAAAATCTTTCAGTTAATTGCTCATTAATACAAAATACATCACGTTCGTACCAGTCATTTTCCAACAGAATATTATCAAACGCTTCCAGAACTTCTTCTAGATTTTCACAATAGAGAAATTTCCCGCCATTCTTATTAAAATTATATGTAAACTTCTCATCTGTAGGTAGCTTGTCCTCAGGGTAATATTTACCGTGGTCAGATTTTTTGGCTTTTTCTTCTGACTTATAATTAGGATTTAAAAGTCTTTTAAAGAGACTCATTTATAGCAATTTGAGGAGTTCTTATACGTCGTTATTCTTCAAATATATAAAATCTATACTGAAGTTTTGTTACCTTAAAACTAAAGTTTATATAGGTAAACAAAAAAGGGCAACCTTATGTGGTCGCCACTTTTTCTTCTTCTTCGGTTTTTTCGAAAGGTCTGTCGCCAAATATTCTTTGAAGGTTATCCTTAAATATAACCTCTTTTTCCAGTAATTCGTTGGCTAATAAAGTAAGTTTATCTTTATTCTTTCTAAGTAAATCAATTGCTCGTTGGTACTGTTCTTCAATGATTTTTGAAATTTCTTTGTCGATCATCTCGGCAGTTTTTTCACTATAAGGTTTTGTGAAACCGTATTCATTCTGGCTGGAAGAGTCGTAATAGGTCAAATTTCCTATAGTCTCATTAAGGCCATAAACTGTTACCATAGCACGGGCTTGTTTGGTCACTTTCTCAAGGTCACTTAAGGCACCGGTAGAAATTTTGTCAAAAATAACTTTTTCAGCGGCACGTCCTCCCATAGTAGCACACATTTCATCAAGCATTTGCTCAGGCCGTACAATAAGCCTTTCCTCTGGTAAGTACCAAGCAGCACCTAAGGATTGTCCTCGCGGTACTATAGTAACCTTTACGAGCGGAGCTGCATGTTCCAGCATCCAGCTCACTGTAGCATGTCCAGCTTCGTGGAAAGCAATCGCTTTCTTTTCATCTGGAGTAATAATCTTATTTTTCTTCTCCAGTCCACCAACAATACGATCCACTGCATCAAGGAAATCTTGTTTGCCAACAGATTTCTTTTCTTGTCTTGCAGCAATCAAAGCAGCTTCGTTACATACATTTGCAATATCTGCCCCCGAAAAACCTGGGGTTTGTTTGGAAAGAAAATCTGTATCGAGAGAATCATCTATTTTAATAGGCCGAAGGTGTACTTCAAAAATTTCTTTACGTTCACGAACATCCGGAAGGTCAACATAAATTTGCCTGTCAAAACGCCCTGCACGCATCAAAGCTTTATCCAAAACATCAGCACGGTTCGTAGCAGCCAGAACGATTACGTTAGTATTGGTGCCAAAACCGTCCATTTCAGTTAATAGTTGATTGAGGGTATTTTCACGTTCGTCGTTAGAACCTGAAAAATTATTTTTCCCTCTGGCACGACCAATGGCATCTATCTCATCAATGAAAATAATTGAAGGAGATTTTTCCTTTGCTTGCTTAAAGAGGTCACGTACACGTGAAGCACCTACACCAACAAACATTTCAACAAAATCTGAACCTGACAAGGAAAAGAAAGGTACTTTTGCTTCACCGGCAACGGCTTTTGCCAATAAGGTTTTACCGGTTCCGGGAGGGCCTACTAACAAAGCTCCTTTAGGAATTTTACCACCAAGAGCGGTATATTTTGAAGGATATTTCAAGAAATCTACAATTTCCTGAACTTCTTCCTTAGCACCTTCTAAACCTGCAACGTCTTTGAAAGATGTTTTAACATCGGTCTTTTCATCAAACAGTTTGGCCTTGGATTTCCCAATATTGAAAATCTGTCCCCCTGCACCACCTCCGGCACCGGATGACATTCGGCGCATAATAAAGATCCATATACCAATAATTACAATGAAAGGGAGTAGTGTAAGCAGAAGTTCCCCCCACATATTGCTGTCTGTATTCCAGACTATTTTAGTATTTAGGTTATTACGTTCCTTTATCTGGTTGATATTGTTCTCAAAATTTTGAAGATCTCCAAATTCAAATTGATATGATGCATCACTTGCACTTTGCAAAAAGGTAGATCCTTTCTTTTTTGAATGCACTTCTTTATTTTTTGCTTCAGGTGTAAGATAGACCTTTGCAATTTTTTTATTGATGATTTCAATTTTTTCAACATCACCTTCTTCCAAATATCTTTGAAAATCGGCTTGAGTAGTTTTTTCAGGTTGAGACCAACTACTTCCACCAAAAAATTGAATACCTAAAAACACTAAAATGATAGCGGCATAAATCCAATAGGCATTGAATTTTGGTTTTTTTATTTCGGGTTTTTTATTTTCTTCGGCCATATGGCTTAATTAGTTTTAATAAGTTGTTTCTATTTTTACAGATTTGGCATCGCCCCATAATCCTTCAATATCATAAAATTCGCGGATATGTTTTTGAAAAATATGTACTACGACATTAACATAATCCATTAAGACCCACTCTGCATTATCACTTCCTTCAACATGCCAAGGCTTTTCTTGAGCAGCTTTGCTTACTATTTTCTGAACTGAATTTACAATTGCATTTACTTGAGTATTTGAGGTGCCGTCACAGATAATGAAATAGTCACATACTGTGTTTTCTATATCCCTAAGGTCCAGAATTTCAATATTCTGCCCCTTAACTTCTTCAATTCCTGCTATTATTTTTGTTACAAGTTGATCTGTTCCTATTTCTTTTTTTGACATTAATGGAATTTATTTGCACAAAGTTATTACTTTTTTGTTTCTTGAAACGCTTTGTAAGCGTAACATTAACACAATCTTTTACCTTGTGAAAATAATCAAACTTAATGCCATTGATTCTACCAACACCTACCTCAGGAATTTAAGTAAAGATACAATGTTGGAAGATGCCCTTGTTGTGGTTGCTAAAAAGCAAACAAAGGGGAAGGGTCAAATGGGTTCAGGATGGAGATCTAAAGAAGGTGAAAGCATTGCATTTAGTGTCTTTAAGAGATTTAACAGCGTATCTGCACTTCATCAGCCTTATATAGCTTTTGCTGTTTCTTTAGGAGTTCAAACGGCATTGGAAAAACTTAAAATTCCTTCAGTTTCTATTAAATGGCCTAACGACATAATGTCATACCAAAAAAAAGTTGCGGGGATTTTAATTGAAAATCAGGTGAAAGGGACAAAGTTGGAAGCTTCAGTTATTGGAGTAGGACTCAATGTAAATGAATCTGAATTTGAGGGATTACCAAATGCCACCTCTCTTTTTTTGGTAACAAATAAAAAATACGATCTAGATGTTATACTGAAGTTGGTCTGTGAAGCAATACTCTCCCAACTGGAACGTATTTCCATATCAAATTTTGAAGTTTTAAAAAAGGAATATGAAGCCACACTTTTTAGAAAAAATAAGGTATCCACATTTGAAGACACTATGGGGAAGCAATTCAATGGAATAATTAAAGGTATAGCAGAAACTGGAGAATTACTAGTTGAGAAAGAAGACCAGAAATCTTATAAATATCAGTTAAAAGAAATTAAATTACTTTTTTAAACCTGTTCCAAATTAGTACTTAGGGTGTCCAGAAATTTAGTGATGGGCCCTTTGATCATCATAGCCATCATGGGGTTAAAATCTCCTTGAAATTGCAGTTCAGCTTGAGATGAACTATCACTTACAGCTTCGATATCACCAATTAATGTAAACGGAATTTTATCACTCATTGCTCCCAAAACTACTTTGTTTGGGGCGTTAACCTCCTTCACTTCCAATGCAATTTCCGGCATTCCTTTTAATGCAAATACAAAGGCTTTTTCATTAATTACTTCAAATTTACTAATGTTCTCCGGCATTAGTTGTTCAAAATTCTTTACATCACTGAGAAAATCACATAGCTCTTCAGCAGATTTTTGTACGGTTATTTTTTTACTGTTCAATTCCATAGATAAGGTGTGCTTTTTTAAGTTGCTAATAGGCAATAATTATGCCTTTTCTACATTGATCTTGGATTTGGGGTTCCAATTCCCGGGGTCTTTGCGCCACTGACCTAAAAGTTTTGCTTCTTCTGCAGAAATATAATTAGATTTTTCAGCTTGTTGTAAAAGGTTTTCATAGTTGCTTAGGGTATGAAGGAGAACAGCTGCTTTTTTAAAATTGTTTTCAGCAACCTCAAATCCGTAAGAAAAAATAGCTACCATCCCTTTTACATTGACATTGGCCTCTCTAAGTGCTTCTACAGCGAGCAAACTACTTTTGCCGGTACTAATAAGGTCTTCCACAACAACAACAGTTTGGTTGGCTTCCACATGCCCCTCGATTTTATTTTGACGCCCATGCTTTTTTGCTTCCGGGCGAATATAGCAAAAAGGAAGATTGAGGTAGTCTGCCACTAAGGCACCTATACCAATTGCACCAGTTGCAACACCGGCAATTACATCCGGTTTTCCATAAATATCTTCAATTTGTGCTGCCATATGTTCTCGTAAAAAGTTACGGATTGCAGGGTATGAAAGAGTTATACGATTATCACAATATATAGGAGACTTCCATCCTGATGCCCAGATAAAGGGGTTTTGTGGTTGTAATTTAATTGCATTAATTTGCAATAGTAATTCAGCCGTTTTTTGTGCTGTTTCTTTGCTTAAAATCATAATGCAAATGTATAAAGTTTTTGTCAATGATATTCCTATAATTCTCTCTACTGAGAAAAAAATAGGAAAACAGTATACCTCCATTCCTTTAAAGCTAGCCAAGTTCAAAAAATTAATAAAAAAGATCAATAATGGTGAATTACTATACGTGAATCTTTATCACAAAAACCCGGAAAAACTGGAAAAATTTCTTCGGAAAAAACTCCCGGTGGTTGAAGCTGGCGGAAGTATGGTATTTAATGATAAAAAAGAAATCCTTTTTATACGCCGAAACAAGAAATGGGATTTACCCAAAGGGAAAGTTGAGAAAGGTGAAACGTATGAAGCTGCCGCTTTACGAGAAACTATAGAAGAAACAGGTGTAAAAGATCTTGAAGTGAAAAGATTTATTACCAAAACATATCATGTTTTTAAGCGCAATGATAAGTTCAAACTAAAAGTGACCTATTGGTATGAAATGTATACAAATTACAATGGCCCTTTAATTCCCGAACCTGAAGAAGGGATTAAAAAGGTACGTTGGAAGAATTTTGAAAAAACGCAAAAAGCATTACAAGATTCTTATGAAAATATTAAACTTCTATTCCCAAAAGAGTATTTAACCACCCACCCTAACGATAGGATATCGCAAGTGTGATTTTTCATAATTTGGTGATTGTTTATGTATCCAGTCCAATTGTGCATACCAGTTATTAGCAAAATTAAGGTCACCAGCTTTCTTAGCTTCAAATTGAGCCTTTATTATTGGATTTTCATTTAAAAAAGCTTCAGCCTTATCTTCCCAAACATATGGAGAAAAACCTTCCTTTTGCTGTAGTATAGTATCAAAAAAGTTCCAATTAAAGAATGAATCAGGAGCAGAAGGCTCTAAGGTTTCCAGTAAATAACGAACACCGCTTTGTTGAGTATCTATTGTATAATCTCCTTTTTTAACAGAGACTTCTTCAACTTTGGTTTCGGTTTGTGTATTGTAATGTAAATAATGTCCTTCATAAGGATTTCGAACAGTTTCATAATTCTTAATTCTATAGACTTCTGCAGTGATAACAGTATCTTTTTGCACTCTTTTCATTCTTATATTATTTAACTTTAAAAGGTCAATAAGATTCCACCATCCTTGTGGTATAATATAGGCAGAAGGGATTGTAACTGTTTGGTTAGGGATAAAATGATTATAATAGGTAACTCCTTTTGTAAACGGTTTGCTACGATCATATTTTAAACGATTTGCATTGGTTATATTACTAGGATTCATTTCTCCTTCGTAGCCTTTAAATGAGAGTGTAGTTGTTTTTGAACTGTCTATTTTCCAGGAAAGGGGGTACATATTTCCGGTTTTATAATTGGTAACAGCATTTTTACGAAGTTCTTTAATTACCTCTGCATCTTTATCGGCTATTTCAATAAAACTTTTCATTAACTCGTAAGTGCCTTCTACACGTTGTTTATAGGGTTTAAGCATATGTGTTTCCACCATCATCCCAATAGTATTGTACAAAGTGGTGTATCCGGTCGAATATCTTGGATTATCCATGAACTGTGAAAAACCACTCTCAGGGATACGATTAAAAATATTTACATAGGGTGTAATATCCCACTCTTTTTGTTTCAGCGAATCTTCTAATTTCGGCATTAAAGAAGTATGTATATAAGTACCCAATTCACCTCCCAGTTTATTATGTTGTGTAAATAAATGTGTTAGGATGTACTGATAATCAGCTCCATTACTCACATGGTTATCAATAAATAGATCTGGGTTTACAGTTCTGAAAATATCTATAAAAGCACGTGCATTTTTGGTATCTGCCTTTATAAAGTCCCTGTTAAGGTCATAATTGCGGGCATTACCTCTAAAACCATAAGAAACAGGCCCATTTTGGTTGGTTCGGGTTGAATTGTTTCGGTTTAGTGAGCCACCGATATTGTATATGGGGATTACAGCTATAATAGTGTTTTTGGGAGCGTTAATTTTTCCTTCAGCAAGATCCCTTAATAATAACATGGATGCATCAATCCCGTCACTTTCACCGGGATGAATACCATTGTTGATCAAAAGGATGTTTTTGTTTTCATCGTTAGAAAACTCAGATTCAAAGGTTCTGTCCGGGTTAAAAGTTATTAAATGTAAAGGATTGCCACTATCAGTTTTCCCCATTGTATACATCGCTATAGAAGTATGTTGTTCTGAAAGATTTTCGTAAAAAGTTATGGTTTCATGATAAGTAGCAGTTTCCATACCTTTTGATTTTTCAAAAACAGTAGTAAAATCGAAGTTATTTTTTTTCTTCTTCGATGAACAGGAAGCAATGCAAATTATGCAAATGAGGAAAGTGATTTTTTTCATGAGAACAAAATAACAAAATATTTAACAATTGTACTATTTATAGTATTTAAGAGAAGTCTAAAGCCAAAAGATTTAACACGCAATGGAAGATTTATACTAATTGCTTTTATATCTTTGTTACTCAATATTAAACTTTAAAATAATTAATTATGAAAAAAATTACACTACTTTTTGTTGCTTTACTGGCAACAACTTTTATGAGTGCACAGATAACCTTGTCGCATTCAACTGATGTAGCAACTATTGAATCTGGTGTTGCTTGTGGGGTTCAAGATGGTCCTACTGCTCAAAATAACTGGTGGAGATCTTATTACCTTCCAGATTTCCCTGCAGTAACAATGGATTTTGAAATTAGAAGCGTTGAATTTGGTATTGGTCAGGTTGATTTTGCTCCAAGTGCGAGTTTGATAGTAAATGTTTATACTACAGACGCTCCTTTTCCATTAGGGAATCTAACTTTAATAGGGACTAATGCAACTACTGTAGTTACTGCTGCAGATGTAGGAACTTTAATTGTTGCGGACTTAGATACTCCTGCTGTAGTTGCACCAGGAGATGAGGTTGTAGTTGAACTAATTGGATTGGATGACGATACTGTAGCCTTTAGAATTGGGCAAAATACTTTAGGTGAATCAGCTCCTTCTTGGTTATCTGCTACTGACTGTAGTATTGATGTACCAACTCTTATGGCGGATATTGGAGCAGGTTTTGATAGTGATATTATCTTAAACCTTATTGGTGATAATGTTGTATTAGGGACCAATGACAACTTAGCTGAGGCTACTTCTATTTATCCAAACCCTACAAGTGATATTTTAAATGTTAAATTACCATCTAATGTAGAGTTAGTTAGTTCTTCTGTGTTCGATGTTACAGGTAAAGATACTGGCTTGAAATTGATAGATGACGTTGTTAACACATCTAATCTCGCCAGAGGAGTATATTTATTGAATATAAAAACCTCAGTTGGTACACTTATACACAAAGTTGTTAAGCAGTAAGATACTGTTCTCAAAATATATGAAAAGCCTTGTATTTGCAAGGCTTTTTTGTTTTTGTGAAAATACAAATGGCTTCAATGTAGAATAAAAAACAGGAGATAATATTTTATATAACAACTAGTTTTCCCAAATGGTTTCATATATTTGATTATAAAACTAATTTAATATACTATTCAATTATGAAAAAAATTACCCTTTTATTTTGCCTTTTTGCTATGACAGCAATTGGACAACAGTCTTATGCCGATCTTGGAGGTGTTGGTATACAACAGGCAAGTCAGTCAAACACTCCAGCTATTATAACAAGAGTTGATAATAACAGACAACCTATTATAGGTACCTATAATAGTTTAGTTGATTTTGATATCGCTTTTGCTGCAAATTGTTCGGGAACTTTAACTTCGGAAGATTTTGGTGGAGGACCTGGAGGTATTACAGATTGTGGTCCTCTTGTGAGTAGTGCCGGAGATGGGTGCTGGGCAGCGGGTGAATTGGAAGATGGATTTTCCGTAGAAGCTTCCAATGCAACGAGCGTTGTTTCTATTCCACCGGCAGCTATTGGTAATGTTGACGCATTGGCAGGTGCTATGTCATGGCCTGAGTATACAATTATAAACTTCTCTGTTGATGTTTATGCAGTTACTATGGATATATGGGAAAATGTTGACCCTAGTACTGAAGTTAGAATCTATGGTGCAGGAGGAGCTCTTATCGATACATTTACAGTAATTACACCTATTGATAGTCAAACATTCTTTGGCTTCATTTCTGATGAAGTTGTAACTAAAATTGAAATACAAGGTGAAAATGAAAGTGGAGAATTATTTGGTAATTTTCAATTTGGTGGAGATTGCACACAGTTATCAGTAAATGATTATTTACTTTCTAAAGTATCTGTATATCCTAACCCCGCTTCAGAAGTGTTAAACATCAGCGCACCATCTGCTCTAGAAATTAAGGGTGCTGTTCTTTACGATGTATTAGGTAAAGATACAGGAGTAAGATTAGTAAATGGTACTATGAATACTTCTAATCTTACAAGAGGCATCTATATGTTGAACTTAAATACTTCCGCAGGTAGATTTATACAAAAAGTTGTTAAGCAGTAAGAGTCTGTCTGTTTCAAAATATATGAAAAGCCTTGTAAACACAAGGCTTTTTGCTTTTATAAGGATACAAATGACCTTAATACAGAATAGAAAATATTAGTAAAAATTTTGTATAACGACTAATTTTGTTAAATGGTTTTATATATTTGACTAATTACTAACTTTTTAATACAGAAATAATTATGAAAAAAATTATGCTATCATTTATGGCTGCTTTCACTTTAGTTGCCGTTAATGCTCAAAACAATGCTACAATTTCTGATAGAGCTGTAGGCTTAGATGTGCCTGTACCAACTACTCAGAATTATGATGAGAATAGAGCACCTTGTGATCAAGGTAATACTACCGGAGATATTCTTGGTGCGGCAGGTTCTAATATTGGTAGTGGTTTTATATCCGCGATTGACATATTAGTACCGGATGGTGAGTCTTTTACTTTAGAAGGTGTTTTAACGAACTTTTTAACTCTTAATGGAGATGCTACTGTTCCTGATTTTGCTTTTTTAACTTATTATGAAGATGATGGTAGCGGTTTTCCAGGTGCCGAAATAGGTTCAGAATTTAATATCCCTATAACGGTTAATTCCACTGCGCCTTGGACAAACCCTGTTGCAGATGTTCACGAAATTGAATTTACTGTAACTCCTTTCCAATTTGATGGACAACAAGGAAGTGAGACTTCTTATTGGGTAGGTATACAGGTTACAAACACTGTTTCGACCAATACTACTTTTTTTGAAATGCGTGAAGACCAAACTGATCCCTCCAATGTGCTTGTAGGTAGACCACTAGTACAATTTGATTCAGGTACGGGTACTTGGGGCTACGTAGATTTTGGTACTGGAAATGGAGACGAAGACGAAGGTGAAGGATATTATCTTTTAAGCGGAGACTGTAATCCACTTTTAGGAGTTGGCGAAAATGCATTGTCAAAAATTTCAATTTACCCTAACCCTGCTTCAGAAGTGTTAAACATTAAGACACCTTCTGTTCTTGAAATCAAAAATGCTGTTTTATACGATATTCTAGGTAAAGATACAGGAGTAAAGTTGGTTAATGGTACCATGAATACTTCTAATCTTGCAAGAGGAATCTATATGTTGAACTTAGATACTTCTGCAGGTAAGTTTGTACAAAAAGTTGTTAAGCAATAATAGCGTACGAATTCATAAAATCAACAAAAAAAGCCTCGCATTTGCGAGGCTTTTTTTGTTATGGTTCTTTCTAAAAAATTAATATTATAAATATTATCCATTCATAGAGATCAAGAACTCTTCATTGTTTCGGGTTTGTTTAAAGCGTTCGTTTATAAATTCCATTGCTTCCACCGGATTCATATCTGCCAGATACTTACGCATTACCCACATACGTTGAATAGTCTTCTCATCTAACAGTAGATCATCTCTACGTGTACTGGATGATGTAAGATCGATAGCAGGGAATATTCTTCGGTTAGAAATTTTTCTATCTAACTGAAGCTCCATATTACCGGTTCCTTTAAATTCTTCAAAAATCACTTCATCCATTTTCGAACCTGTTTCCGTAAGTGCTGTAGCTATAATACTTAAAGACCCTCCATTTTCAATATTTCGAGCCGCTCCAAAGAATCGCTTAGGTTTGTGTAAAGCGTTAGCATCTACACCACCACTCAATATTTTCCCACTGGCTGGTTGTACTGTGTTATACGCTCTTGCCAGACGTGTAATCGAGTCTAAAAGAATGACAACATCGTGGCCACATTCTACCAATCGCTTTGCTTTATCAATAACAAGATTAGCTACTCTCACGTGTTCTGTAGCTTCTTTATCGAAAGTAGAAGCTACCACTTCACCACTCACATTACGTTGCATATCTGTAACCTCTTCCGGTCTTTCATCGATCAAAAGAATTATTTGATATACTTCCGGATGATTAGCAGCAATGGCATTTGCAATATCTTTTAATAACATTGTTTTACCGGTTTTGGGCTGCGAAACTATCATTCCACGTTGTCCTTTACCTATAGGAGCAAACAAATCTATAATACGCGTTGAAATGGTACTTTGTTTATCTGCTATATTAAACTTTTCCTGAGGGAAGAGAGGTGTTAAATGCTCAAAAGAAACACGGTCACGAACCACATTTGGGTTTAGCCCGTTTATTTTATTCACTTTTATCAGTGGGAAGTATTTCTCACCTTCCTTTGGAGGACGAACCTCCCCTAAAACGGTATCTCCGGTTTTAAGTCCAAACAAACGTATTTGAGACTGTGACACATAGATATCATCTGGAGACGATAAGTAGTTATAATCACTGGAACGTAAAAATCCGTACCCATCCTGCATAATGTCTAACACGCCTTCACTCTCAATGATACTGTCAAATTCAAAATCAGGTTCTTTATATCTATTGCGGTTATCCTTGTTCCCGTTATTTCGGTTATCTTTTGGATTACTCTGCTGATTTCCGTCTTTTCGTTTATTTTCTTTTTGATGCTTTGGTTTTGCATCATTTCCAGTACTTACTTGGTCATTGTTAGTACGTTTGTCATCATTTTGTTTTTTAGAATCTTGACCTTTTTGATGACTTTTTTGATTTCTGTTGTCGGTACGATTGTCATTACGTTGATCATTTCGCTGTTGCCGATTGCGGTTATCCCTTTGTTGTGGCTTCTTTTCGGAACTGACCTCTTTTTTCTCAGGCTTTTTCTCAGGCTTTTTCTCGGGTTCTTTTGCCGAAGGCTCTTCTGCTACGACCACTTTTACTGCTTTTGGATTGGTAGCTTGATAATCAAGTATCTGATATACTAAGTCTAACTTTTTTAAGCTTCGGTATTTGGGAACACCTAATGCGTTAGCAAGTTCCTGAAGTTCAGGCAACTTTTTTGCTTTTAATTCTGAAATTTCTAACATTTAAAAAATGTATAAGTTTAAGTTGATATTATGTAATTCTTGTGTAGGTAATTAGTTGAAAATTTTATCGAAGACATAAGTAACCGTTGTTGAAGTGGTTACGAATTGATACTGCAAGTATACAACAATAAATTAAATTTAGCATTTAAATTTTTTAAAAAGAAACACTATTTTTGCATTCTGTTACAACTTAATATTATGTTACAACGCATACAAACGGTATATCTTATTGTTTCTGCTTTAATAACGGGAGCGTTATATATATGGTTTCCTATGGTACAGGATGAAGCGGGAGTAGTAGTAATCGAGCGAAGCGAACCCTTAGTATTTGGGCTTATTTTTGCATCGATTGCCTTGGTTGTTATTTCAATTTTGAGTTTTAAAAAACGGCAATTACAATTTGTACTGAACCGTTTAAATATCATATTAAACTTTGTATTACTGGGAGTTTTCGTATACAGGTCGCTAAGCTTATCCGGAGAGACATTGGTCTCTGAGAAGGGTATTGGGGTGCTATTTCCCATCATTTCTATCGTTTTTTTAGTGTTGGCCAATAAAGCCATCAAAAGGGACGAGGATCTCGTAAAATCTGTTGACCGACTACGCTAAACTACATCTTAGTATATTTTAGTGCAAAACCCTCAAAGAATGCCATCTTTGGGGGTTTTATCTTGTAAATTCTATTACTTCCAAATTCTGAATTTTTTCACCATCTACTTCAAAGCGAAGCATCGTTCGTACAGTTTGAAACCCATGTTTTCCAACAGCTCCGGGATTCATGTAAAGCAATCCGGTTTTTTTATCATTCATTACTTTCAGAATGTGTGAATGCCCGGCAATAAATAATCTGGGCGGATTGTTATAGATATCTTCTCGGATTTTTGGATTATACTTTCCGGGATAGCCACCAATATGTGTAATCCAAACGTCTACTGCTTCACATAGGAAGCGATTGTGTAGGGGAAATTCGGTCCTTGCTTTGGCATCATCGATATTTCCATATACAGCACGTAAAGGCCTTAGTTTTTTTATGGCATCTGTAACCCTTAGGTCTCCAATATCGCCTGCATGCCAAACTTCATCGACTTTTTGTACATGACTTAGAATTTTATCGTCTATGTAGCTATGTGTATCACTAAGCAATAAGATTTTTTTCATTTATTTTATGAAAAGGATATACCTTTTGTGCATTTCAGTTTATGTATCTTTGACTTTGTCTCAAAAGTACAGATTCCTTGCGATATTTTATTGAAATAACTTACAACGGAAAAAATTATCATGGCTGGCAAATACAACCGGACGCTATAAGTGTACAAGAAGTTTTGGAGCGTACACTTTCTACATTGTTTCGGAAAGAAATAAAAGTAACCGGAGCTGGTAGAACCGATACCGGTGTTCATGCAAAACAGCTTTTTGCACATTTTGATCTTGAAGAGATTGAAGATATTCCACAGTTGATATTCAGATTGAATTCTTTCCTTCCGAAGGATATTTCTGCAAAAAATATTTTTAGAGTTAAAGAAGAAGTACATGCCCGTTTTGATGCGATAGAGCGCGAATATAAATATGTAATAACACTTCAAAAAGACCCTTTTTTGGAAGACTTTGCTTATTTGATCCATCAAAAACCAAAGCTGGCTTTAATGAATGAAGCCGCAAACGTGTTATTGAACTATAACGATTTTCAATGCTTTTCGCGTTCAAAAACCGATGTAAAAACGTATTATTGTAGTATTCAAAAAGCGGTGTGGACCAAAAAAGATTCACAGATAATTTTTACAATTGCAGCAGACCGTTTTTTGCGAAATATGGTGCGTGCTATCGTAGGGACCCTTTTAGATGTTGGCTATGAAAAAATTTCACTTACGGAATTCCAAAACATAATTAAAAGCAAAGATAGGAGCAGAGCTGGAGCTTCAGCTCCCGCGCATGGGTTGTACCTTACAAAAGTGATATACCCTGAAACAATAAAACAGTAAATGGCAGACTCAGGTAAGGCATTCGATTTTAAGTTATTTAGACGATTGTTAGCGTTTACGAACGCCTATCGGTGGATATTCTATTTTGTAGCCTTTGCAGCGATAGCAATGTCCGGACTGGCAATATTAAGACCATATCTATTGAGACGAACCATAGATGAATCTGTGGTTCCTAAAGATGGAGAAAGCTTAATTTACTTTATCTCTTTAATGGTTGTCGTACTGGTATTGGAGGTGATCTTTCAATTTGCTTTTATCTTTTATGCTAACTGGTTGGGACAGAGTGTCATCAAAGATATTCGTATAAAGCTTTTCAAACTTATGACGAGCTTTAAGATGGAATACTTCGATAAAAGTGCTGTAGGGCGACTCACAACCCGTGCTGTAAATGACATTGAAACTATCTCGTCTATTTTTAGTCAAGGACTGTTCATGATTATAAGTGATCTTTTAAAAATGGTCGTTATTGCCGGGTTTATGATCTATCAAAGCTGGCGATTGTCATTGATTGTCTTTGCTATTTTGCCTATTATCTTATATGCGACACGAGTGTTTCAACGGGCAATGAAAGTTGCATTTGAGGAGGTTAGAAATCAGGTAGCTAATTTAAATTCGTTTGTACAAGAGCGTATTACCGGAATGAAGATCGTGCAAATCTTTACACGCGAAGAAACCGAATTCAGGCAATTTAAGAATATCAATGAAAAACATAAAAAGGCGTGGGTAAAAACAGTATGGTATAATTCTATATTTTTTCCAATTGCCGAAATGTCTTCATCTGTAGCCATAGGATTATTGGTATGGTATGGTGGACTTAATGCAGCGGAAGGTGGTGTAATTACCTTAGGGCTTATTGTTGCTTTTGTAGAATTGTCACAAATGCTATTTAGACCGCTTCGGCAAATAGCAGATAAATTTAATACGCTTCAAATGGGTATGGTTGCTGCGAACCGTGTCTTTGGGATTTTAGATACCCAATCACATATCGCAGACGAGGGCCTCACAGAATTGCACCAAACGAGTGGATCTATTGAGTTTAAGAATGTTCGTTTTGGATATAATGAGGATGAAGAAGTTATTAGAGACATCTCTTTTGAAGTGCAACCGGGAGAAACCGTTGCCATTGTTGGTGCAACGGGTGCAGGAAAATCAACAATCATCAATTTACTGAATCGTTTTTATGAAATTAATAGTGGCGCTATTTTTATTGACGGAATAGAAATTAAAGATTATAAACTTAATTCATTGCGAAGCCATATTGCCATCGTTTTACAAGATGTGTTTTTATTCGCAGATACCATTTTGAATAATATCACATTACAGAACACAGATATTACCGAAGAAGAAGTAATTACGGCAGCTAAAGAGATTGGGGTTCATAAATTTATAGAATCACTTCCGGAGGGATATCAATATAATGTGAAAGAACGCGGTGCGATGTTATCTTCGGGACAGCGTCAATTAATAGCTTTTTTAAGAGCATATGTAAGTAAGCCCAGCATTTTAGTATTGGATGAAGCAACTTCTTCGGTGGACACTTATTCCGAAGAAATGATACAAACTGCCACAGACAAGATCACCAAAGGAAGAACTTCCATTGTTATTGCACATCGATTGGCGACTGTTAAAAAAGCAGATAAGATTCTGGTAATGGATGCCGGGAAGATTGTAGAAATAGGAACCCATAAAGAATTACTTAAGAAGGAGGACGGTTACTACCGCAACCTCTATGAGGTGCAGTTTATGGCGGAGGAGATCATATAGGAAACCTCATTAGTCTTTTTGACCTGTATTAGTTCTTCAAAACCAACCGTATAACGCACGATGATAGTAACTATTATGGTGATTATAACAAAAAAGATACTTAATATTAATAGAAACAAGAGAGTTCTTAAAATAATACCTCCCATACTTAAATGGTATAAATGCTTTAAACAATATGCCGAATATAGAATTTGAAGCAGCATAAATATAAAAACCAAAAATCCTAAAGAGATACCAAAAAATGCGGCAATAATTGTTAGCACACTGGTAATAATAGAGATTTGGGAAAGGATATATGCGAATATTACCAGGAGTTCGGTATAGTTAAAATTTTTCTTCTTCAGAAAAACCAGCTTTGCTAAAAATGCATAGATTGGAACGTAAAACATCATTACGATGGATTGGTATTCATTGATAAAATCCAGATTCTTTTTTGAAAACTCTTCGGTCCCTTCTACTGTAACTGCAGAAAGGTCCAAAATCTCAGGAAAGAACTTGTTCAATATGAATATTTGAAGCCCGGAAAAGGTAAGTGCAATTGCAAAATAACTTATAACATTGACATATTTTTTTCTGGTACCCCAGAGGTATCCACCTATAACCTCTTCGGGATTTCTGAAAAGCCCTATAAAGGTTCTTAAAAATTTGTTGTCATAATTTAAAAATTGCTCACTGAAGTCATTGAGAACATTCCTAATAGTCAATCTGTTTCTAATTACTTTTGCACCGCAAATGTTACAAAAGTTATCATCCTTTTGAAGGGAAGTTTGACAGTTTTTACACTCCATTTTTTAATAGGTCAGGTCTTTCTCAAGCTGTAGATAAAGTTCATCCTGAGTCTCGAACAAAACAAAATCTCCATCCCTTAAATAGGAAATTTGTCCATTTTCTTCAGAAACCACTAAACATACAGCATCTGTTTTTTCGGTAATTCCAACAGCTGCTCTGTGGCGTAATCCAAAGCGTTGAGGGATACTTCGGTCATTTGAAACCGGTAAAATTACTCGCGTTGCTGTAATGATATTTTCTTCAATGATGATAGCGCCATCGTGTAAAGGACTATTCTTAAAAAAGATACTCTCAATAATGGGCTGATTTACCTCCATACGCATCTCGTCCCCGGAGTTCTTCACAAAATCAAGACTGTTATTACGTTTCAATACAATAATAGCTCCTGTATGTGTAGCCCCCATTTTTTTACATGCATCAAGAATTGCCTTAACGTTAGTAGCTGTACCGGCTTCACTGGAGAGGATTTTAAATTGTTTCAAAAGCTTACGCCGTGCGCCAAAATTTGTCGATCCCAACATCAATAAGAATTTACGGATCTCTTGTTGAAAAACAACAATAAGAGCAAACATTCCAACACCTAAGAAGCCCCCTAAAATTTTACTGAAAAGTTCCATTTCCAGTAATTCAGTAAGTTTCCAAATAGCATAGATGATCACTATTCCAACAAAAATATTAATGGCAACGGTTCCTTTAACGAGCCTGTATATGTAGTACATTAGGAAAGCGACAAGTACTACATCAATAACATCTATAATCTTAATTTCTGCAAAATCTAAAAGTTCCAAAGGATATCGGCTTTTTGTAAAAGTAGGTTAAAATTTTAAAAAATTAAGAATTGCTTTTTAGGTTTTGGACCAAATGAATACATTCTATCGCTTCTTTTACATCATGTACCCGTAGGATAGAAGCTCCTTTTAAAAGAGCAATAGTATGTAAGGTCGTAGTTCCGTTTAAAGCGTTTTCCGGAGTAGTTTTGAGCGTTTTATATATCATAGATTTACGGGAAATACCTACTAAATAAGGTACATCAAGTCTATTGAAAAGTTCCAGATTGTTTAATAATTCAAAATTCTGAGACCGGGTTTTGGCAAAGCCAAAACCCGGATCTGCTACTATGTCATTAATTCCGGTAACCTGTGCCTGTGCAATTCTTTTTGAGAAAAAACTAAGAACATCTTGGGTGATATTGTTGTAATCGGTTAGTTGTGTCATCGTTTGAGGCGTACCTCGCATATGCATTATAATGTATGGTACTTGCAATGCGGAAACTGTTAGAAACATTTCCGGATCCATACTTCCGCCGGAAATATCATTTACGATTGCTGCTCCGGTATTTACAGCTTTTTGGGCAACAGTACTTCTGAAAGTATCTATGGAAATGAGAGCCTCAGGAAATTTTTTTGTAATTGCTTCAATAGCGGGAAGTACACGTTGTAGTTCTTCTTTTTCAGAAACAGAGCCGGCACCGGGGCGCGAACTGTAACCGCCAATATCAAGGAAGGAGGCTCCTTCGGACAGCATTTTTTCAGTTTGTTTCAGAATTTCTTTTTCGTTTGTGGTTTTTCCGCCATCATAAAAAGAATCCGGAGTAACGTTAATAATCCCCATTATCTTTGGGACAGAAAGATCTATAAGTGTACCTTTACAATTGAGCGTTTGCAATTTTTAAAATTGATTTATTTAAGCGAAATTTACGCAAAATATTAGACACCAAAATGCCGGATACTTCAAAACAATACAATGAGATAATTGAAACATGCAAAGCACTGTTTACAAATAAAATGAAAGACTACGGAAGTGCCTGGCGAATACTGCGACTACCGTCTTTAACCGATCAGATTTTTATAAAAGCACAACGCATAAGAAGCCTTCAGCAAAATAAACAGCGCAAAGTAAATGAAGGCGAGGCAAGTGAATTTATTGGTATTATCAATTATTCCATAATGGCATTGATCCAGTTGGAGAAAGGGGTAGTGGAACAGCCGGATTTATCGTTAAAAGAAGCCATTGAGCTATACGATGAAAAGGTTGAGATAACTAAACAGCTCATGCTCGACAAAAACCACGATTATGGTGAGGCCTGGCGGGATATGCGAGTGAGTTCATTGACAGATCTGATCCTTCAGAAATTATTGCGCGTAAAACAAATTGAAGACAATCAAGGCATTACTTTAGTAAGCGAAGGCATAGATGCGAACTATCAGGACATGATCAATTATGCGGTATTTGCCTTGATACATTTAAAACAAAAAGAATGAAAGTACTAGTTGGAATTTCAAGAATATTCGTCGGAATTTTATTTATCATCAGTGGTTTAATAAAATTGAATGACCCTGTTGGTTTTTCCTTTAAGCTGAAAGATTATTTTGCACCAGATGTCTTAAATCTGGATTTTTTAGTACCCTACGCATTACTCATAGCAATTTTTGTAGTGATCTATGAAGTACTTCTGGGTATTATGATTATTCTAGGGTATGCTAAAAAGTTTACACTCTGGAGTTTATTGTTAATGATCGTATTCTTTACCTTCCTAACATTCTATTCGGCATATTTTAATAAAGTGACAGATTGTGGTTGTTTTGGAGATGCACTGAAATTAACACCCTGGGAATCCTTCACCAAGGACATAGTATTACTTGTACTAATCCTTATTTTGTTCTTTGGAAGGAAATATATTCAGCCATTTTTTGCACGTGGCACACAAAGTATTATTGTATTTGCCAGTTTTATAGGCTGTTTGGCTATCACATATTATGTCCTTCAGCATTTACCAATTATAGACTTTCGACCTTATAAAATAGGAGCTAATATAACCGAAGGAATGATTGTTCCCGAAGGTGCTCCTAAACCAATTTTTGAATATAATTGGGAATTTAATGTCAATGGAGAAAAAAAGATTATTACTACTAACGGCGATTATCCTCAACAAGAAGGAGAGTTTATAGGTGTTGAAACGAAAGAAATACAGGCTGGATATGAACCTCCTATACATGATTTTAGTATTGAGCGCGACGGAGAAGATTATACTACTCAATTCTTGAATGAAGAAAAACTTATAGTTATTGTTGTTTATAATCTAACCAATTCTGAAAAAGAAGGCTTTGCTTCTGTTCGTAAACTTACTAATGAAGCAATTAAAAAAGGATACAAAGTAATAGGATGGTCTGCTTCATCACAAGCTGTAATGGACCAAATGACCAAGGACTACGAGCTAAACTTCAACTTCTATTTTTGTGATGAAACAACATTAAAAACCATTGTTCGTAGCAATCCCGGAATTTTAGAACTTGATAAAGGAACCATATTGCAAAAATTGCATTATAACGATGCAAAAAAGTTAAAACTAGACTAGAGTGACCGGGTATGTACTTCAAAAATTTGGCTATGCTTTGCTTACTTTATTTGGAGTAGTTACAGTTATCTTTTTATTGTTTACTATACTTCCCGGTGACCCTGCAAGAATGATGTTAGGGCAAAATGAAAATGCCGAACAGATAGCAGTTGTTAAAAAGAAGTATGGATTTGATAAACCGATAGGGCTTCAATATCTATATTATATAAATGACCTGTCTCCACTGTCTTTTCACAGTACAAATACCGAAGATTACACCCATCTTTCTAAAGACAAATACCAGGCTGCGAAACTGTTTACCGTTGCAGAAACTACTGTAGTAGTAAAAACACCTTATTTGCGGGAATCTTTTCAGAAAAACGGAAAAAAAGTAAGTGCCGTTATTGCTGAAACATTACCCAATACTTTTGTGTTGGCCGTTTCTGCAATTACAATAGCGATGCTATTAGGTGTTTTTTTAGGAATTATCTCGGTTGTGTTTAAGGACGGATGGATCGATAAAGCAATACAACTTATAAGTACTTTTGGAATGAGCGTCCCCTCTTTTTTTAGCGCGATCATCTTTGCCTGGGTCTTTGGGTTTTTACTCAATGAATATACTAACCTGAATATGACAGGCAGTTTATATGCAGTGGATGATTTTGGAGAAGGGACTTATATTCAATGGAAGAATTTAATTCTTCCGGCAATAGTATTAGGGATTCGTCCCTTAGCAGTGGTAAGTCAATTAATGAGAAACTCTTTGCTTGAAGTTTTAAACCAGGACTACATTCGTACTGCAAAGGCAAAGGGATTGTCGTTTTATACCATTATAAAGAGGCATGCTTTAAAAAATTCACTAAACCCTGTTGTTACGGCTATTTCAGGATGGTTTGCATCAATGTTGGCAGGCGCTGTTTTTGTGGAATATATTTTTGGCTGGAACGGTTTGGGAAAAGAAATTGTAGATGCCTTAAATACTTTAGACCTTCCTGTAATTATGGGAGCCGTAATTGTAATTGCTACTTTATTTATTTTAATCAATATTTTTGTGGATGTTATCTACGGATGGCTCGATCCAAAAATTAGAACCTAAAAACTAAATATGAGAAAGAAAATTGTAGCGGGAAACTGGAAGATGAATAATGACCTTTCAGAAACCGAAATACTATTAAAACAATTAAAGAGTAAGGCTATTCCTGGTGATGTCTCTGTAATGGTAGCTCCTACTTTTGTTAATTTACATGCTGCTACACAATTGCTGGAAGGGACTGAAATAAAAGTTGCTGCACAGAATATGTATTTTAAAGAAAAAGGGGCGTTTACAGGAGAAGTTTCTATGTCAATGCTCAAAGGCATTGGAGTTGATACTGTAATTCTGGGGCATAGCGAGAGAAGATCGATATTTGGCGAAACCAATACTATTATAGCTAAGAAAGTACAGGCGGCAGTTAATAATGGAATGACAGTGATATTTTGCTTTGGAGAAGAGTTGAAAGACCGCCAGTCCGGTTCTCATTTTGATGTGGTAAAAGAACAATTAGATACTGGAGTTTTTACACTTTTTGAACCAGCCTGGAAGAATGTGGTGCTGGCCTATGAGCCGGTTTGGGCCATTGGAACAGGTGTGACAGCGTCTCCGCAACAAGCACAGGAAATGCATCAATTTATTAGGAATGCAATTTCAAAAAGATATACTAATGAACTGGCAGAAAATGTTTCTATCCTCTATGGGGGTAGTGTTAAGCCAAATAATGCAAAAGAAATTTTTAGCAAGCCGGATGTGGATGGCGGACTTATTGGTGGCGCTGCATTGAATACCGACGACTTTATGGCAATTGTAAATGCTTTTTGATGTTTCAAAATTATATTGAATATAAATTCAAGGTTCAACCACTTCAACCAGGAACCGATATCTTAATAGCAGAATTAGGCTACGCGGGTTTCGAAAGCTTTGTGGAAACCGAAGAAGGTGTTACTGCTTATATTCAGAAGAATGAATGGAACGATTCGATCCTGAAAGAGGTTCAGGTCTTAGATTCACAAGAATTTTCCATTGTGTATACATTTTCAGAAATAGAACAGATGAACTGGAATGAGGAATGGGAAAAGAATTTCAATGCTATAGAAGTGAATGATACATGTGTGGTCCGTGCACCTTTTCATCCTGAAACAAACGTGCCTTATGAAATTGTCATAGAACCAAAAATGTCCTTTGGAACGGGGCATCACGAAACTACTTTTATGATGCTCCAATACATTCTGGAGAATGATTTTGAAGGAAAAACGGTTTTAGATATGGGTTGTGGAACGGCAGTATTGGCAATCTTAGCTTCTATGCGAGGAGCTTCAACTATTGATGCTATTGACATTGATGAATGGTGTGTTGAAAATTCTAAAGAAAACATAGTGCGCAATAATTGTAAAGCAATTTCTGTACAATTAGGAGATGCCGGCAGCATTCCAAAAAATAAATACAATGTTGTAATTGCAAACATCAATCGTAACATTTTATTGAAAGATATGGAGGCCTATAAGAACAGCTTGCTCTCCAGCGGTACACTCTACCTTAGTGGGTTTTATGAAGAAGATCTGCCAATCATTACACAATGTTGCAATAAGTTGGGATTTACCATCGTTGATAACAAAAAGAAAAATAACTGGATTGCAACAAAATTTGTAATTTAGAGTAATGTTTTGTTATGAGTACCAAAGAAAAAATACAGGAAGATGTATTATTTGCTGAAAAAGTCAATAAAGAAAATACCATTGTACTTTACAATGACGATGTAAATACATTTGATCATGTAATTAATACGTTAATCTATGCTTGTGACCACACTCCGGAGCAAGCCGAACAATGTTCGATCATTGTTCACTATAAAGGAAAATGCGATGTTAAAACGGGTTCTTTTGACGAATTAAAACCCAGATGCACGATGCTATTGGAAGCAGGTTTAAGCGCAGAGATCGTTTAGATTATTTTTTTAGATTCCTTTATGGTTAATGCATAATAATATTTTATATTTGCACCCCGTTACGGCCTCGTGGCGCAACTGAATAGCGCATCTGATTACGGCTCAGAAGGTTGCAGGTTTGAATCCTGCCGAGGTCACATCAAGCAGAAAATCCATCACTTAAAAGTGATGGATTTTTTATTTTACAAAGAACCTGAAGCGTAGCTTCAGAAGTTTGGAGTGAAATAAAAAACAATTACGCCAGTAATTGGACTTTCTATTTGCGGGAGTGAATTTATTCAGGATCACCTCAGGTAATCCTGCCGAGGTCACGAATAAATCAAAAAGCAAGCAAAATCATAAAGCTTGCTTTTTTGATTTTGTGGCTTTTTGATTTTCAAAGCGGAGCTTTGTGGGGAAGGGCGCTAGCCAATCCTACCGGGTTCACAGATAAACAACGTTAATTCAAAATTCTAATCTACTTAGTAATATTGAGTTCTTTTTTTAAAATATTTCTAAATCGTGTTGCGCTTAAATAATGGTCGTCTAACAATTTGCCATCATACAAAAGATTAAAAACACCAAAGCCGGAAGGTGCCATTTTTGCTTCTTTTACGGTGTTTATTTTAGATACTTTCAGATCTACACCATGATCCATCGCAACATTCAGAATTGCTGCTACAGATTTTTCATTCCAGGGGCACTGGTCTGCGTAAAGTAGATGCCAGCCTTTATACTTTTTTTGTTGCTTTGTCCAGTTGTGGAATTTAGGATTTTGAGTATCGCTGTTCCATGTTTTTGATAAAAGTTCAAACCTGTCTTTTATTTCAATTTGTTCGAAACCATTTTTTTCAAAAAGGGTTTTATTGGCCAGCCACCCACCTTTACTTGTCATTACACATAAACCATCCATTCCTTTGGTTTTTGCTTCCTTTTCGGCATCTTCAATAAGCATAGAGCCATAGCCCATGTTTCTCTCTTTTTTAGAGTATATATATGTACAATGAATAAACATATAATTATCGGCATCTATGGGTCGCCATGCATATTTAGCCGGGACATACTCCATAAATCCAATCATTTTGTCTTCATCATTTTTAAGGATTTTTATTTTTAAGCCTTCTTTGTAACGCTTTTTAAACCACTTGAGTTTATCTTTAAACCCTTGCTTTTTTGTGTCTTTGATGCAGAAGAATGTTTCTTTTATTGCATTTTCCGGTGTCACTTCTATTATTTTCATAGTTTCTGTTTTATCATTCTAGAAATGTAGCTGTATGTATCACAGGGATATCCCAGGCTTCTTTGATCTTACCATCAATAATACACCATACAACAACAGCGTCAATTTTCATTTGTTTACCTTCTAGTAACATTGTGTCTTTAACATGTGTGATGATTAGTTCATCTCCCATAGGTGTTATGGATATGGGATTTACCTGAAAGGAACCACTGGTACGACCAGCGATTCTTTTGAAGAAGTCTTTCAAACCAGAGAGGCCGAAATAGTCTCCTTCTATCTCGGGTAGCTTAGGATTAATATAATGCCAAACGAAATCTTCGGCCAACACCTCAGCCACAGTATTCGGATTTGCAGGATTGAACCTCTTTAAAATACTGATATTAGGATGTTCTTTATTCATGATATTAATTTTTAACCAGTTGTTTTTTAGCGTGAAGTACCTTTAAAGTCAACGCACCATAGGTAATTGATAGAATGATTGCTGAAAGTACTATGCCTACAAATGGTATCATTGTGAGTATGCGCAATATGATAGCAAAAAATAATGCCAGGAATGTAATACTCCAAAAGCCCCAATTCTTTCCATTTTTATGTTTTAAATGATAAACCAGGAGCAAAGCAGCGATCAAATGACCAAACAGAAGACTAAATATAAATACAACGGTTACGAAGAGGCCAAGTGGAATTCCAATAAGAATTAGCAAAGCAAGGATAATCAGTACTGGAATCCCTATTAGATAAATCAACCCAAAGCCAAAGCTTTTGAGCATATTATTTTCTAAACCTATAGCAGCATTTGAAAATGCGTTTTTAAAGAGAGCGTGTAAGACTAGAATCACCAGAAATGCAGACAATACATAGAATATCCATAATGCAAAGGAAGCTGTTCCAAAGCTAGTTAAAGATAATTGCGATTTTTCTTTACCAAGATCTTCATTGAATTGAGCTTCAGTATTGACCAGGGAGTTTTCAAAATCTATTTCTCCATCGCTATTCCAGTACTGAACTTCTTTGTGAAATTTTGCATTTGACCCGATGATGATATCTTCCCCTATTATTTTTGAGGTTTCATTTATAGTTCCATCAATAAGAACATCGGCCCCTTTAATGTCTAGTTTTCCAATTACATCGCCATTTATTTCAATGTTTCCGGCAAAACATTTAAGGTTTCCATGTATTTTGGCATTCTCAGTGAGGATAACTTCCCCACCAAAAACAACCAGGTCATCACCTATTTCAGAATCAATAGTTACCCTTCCTACTGCTATACGCACATCATCTGCTACATAATTGTTGAGAAATAATTCACCTCCAGCTGCCGTCAAGTCTCCGTTAATACTATCATTAACAATAAGATTTCCTCCAGCTATGACTAAGTCTCCTTGTATCGCGGCATTTACCTTAATGGTTTCTCCTGCACGATATGTATCGTCCTGTTGTACTTTGTTAATTAAGATATTTTCCTTGTTCTCAGACTGACCAAAAGACAGTGCAGAAAAGAGTACAAGAAATAAAAATGTTATTCCTTTCATGACTTCTAAGTTTTTAGGATTGAATTTTAAAGCTACTGTATATCAGATATTTAAACAATGATATAAGTCATTGACTTACTTTTAATATTAAAATTAATTACAGAATTTCAATATACTCTTGTGAATTTATTGTAAACAAAAAGCCTTGTAAAAATTCAGTCTTCATTTTTAAGAAAATCAAAAACTTGTTAGTTTCCTGTAATATTTAATGCTATTTTAGTGTCTTTACTTCATAAGATGACCTTCAATGTTGGTAAGAGAAAATATTTTTTTGTTGCGGAATGATGTAAAGACCATATTTCCCGAAAGATTTGAAAACGAAATATATAAATCTTCGGGAAAAACGGATCCGGACCAAGATGTGATTAATTATGTTTCTAACTTTTCAATTAAATATATTGAAAAAGGGGAAGAGAATTATCAAATAAACGGTAAGCATAAGAAAATTACAAGTGGCAAAATGTTAATTGTTAATGATAAAAGTGATTCTTCATTAATTTCTGCCAATGCCAATGCTCTTTCCATATTTATTAATCCTCAAATATTTAATGATTGCCTGGATGGCATAAATAACAATGATAAGTTTTTGGAAGAACCATTTAGTAATACCAAAGAACACATTACCTTTTATGAAGAGGTTCAAAATATCGATTATCAATTAAAATATTATTTTGACAGGATTTCAAAAAATGCAGAGATGCAATTGTGTGTTGATTTTTTTTATGAACTTTCTGAAAAGATATTACTATCTCAAAATAGATTACAGCACCAGATCAACAAAATTAGCAGTAAAAAAATAACAACAAGAAGGGAAACATTCAGGCGTTTAGAAAAAGCGAAAGAATATCTTGATGCTACCCTTTATCAACCTTTTAACCTGGACGAAGTTTCAAAAATATCCTGCCTTTCCAAATATCACTTCATAAGATTATTCAAAGAGGTTTATGGAATTACGCCAAATAGATATTATTTAGACAGAAAGCTAAAGAAAGCAGTTTCTTATATAAAAAATGATGATAATCCGGGCAACTTAAATGAAATTGCGATAGATTTTGGCTTTTCAAATTATATTCTTTTTTATAAGCAGTTTAAACGAATTTACGGTTTCGCGCCCAGCCAGCTTAAAAAAGCTCATCTCTGATATATGCTTTAAAAAAGCAATATCTGAATACTAAGTTCATTTTGAATTTATTTGTTTTAAGAAAAACAAATTCAAAATGAAAAACCTATTCTATATCCTTATTTTATCGGTGCTTGCTTTTTCAAGTTGTAAAACTGAAGATCAGGAAAATTTTGCATTAAAGAAAGAAACTGCAATTTCCAAAATACCTTCTGAAAGTGGAGACACGCTATCCATCCGGGACCTGATGAGAAAAAGCGGACTTAAAGGATTAAGTGTTACTGTTTTTGAGGACTACAAAATTGTTTGGGCTGATAGTTGGGGTATGAAATATGATTCAATTCCTCTGGATATAAATACGGCTTTTTCCACAGCATCTATTTCTAAAGCGATAACAGCTACCTTATTTGTCATTTTAGAAGAAAAAGGATTGATAGATCTGACAGTTCCTGTGAATAGCTATCTTAAAAGATGGAAGATTCCTCAAAATGAATTCAATATAGATACACCTACCACCTTAGAGCATTTGTTAAGTCATACGGCAGGAACTACTCAACATGGTTTTACAGACTTCTATGAAGGAGATAAAACCCCTACTATTTTAGAATCTGTTCAAGGTAAATTACCGAGATATCATACGGAAATTGAAATTACCTTTAAACCCGGTACTAACTGGAAATACAGTGGAGGAGGCTATACCATTGCTATGATGGCGGTAGAAGATCACCTTGGAAAATCTCTGGCGGATTTAGCTCAGGAGTACATCTTTGATCCTCTAAAACTAAAGAACATTACTATGAAACAACCTAATGAGGTTGGGTTTTTAACTAATATCGCGAAAGCTCATAACTCTAGAAGAGAAGTGATTAGAACAGGAATTCCGATAACACCACAGGTATCTGCTTCAGGATTATGGTCTAATCCAACAGACATGTCTGTTTTGGTTATTGAGATCCAAAAAGCTTTAAATGGAAAGGGCTCAATTGTTTTTTCTGAAAAGGCAGCCCAAAGAATTACTGATGTTGTAACCAGAAAAGTTTTAGGTGGCTGGAGTCTGGGCTGGGAAAGAATGCATGGTTTTGGAAATTTGGATTGGTTTTCACATGGAGGAGCCAATACCGGGGTTGGAGGTCATGTCTATGCTACTATGGAAGCAGGTAAAGGCATCGTGTTTTTTGGTAATGGCCCTAATGATATACGAATACCCATACTTGATAAATTAAGAGATAATATTATAAGAACCCACGGATGGAAAAAACCATTAGATAAAAGTGGTGTGAAAGAAGTTCCGGAATCGCTAATAACTAAAATCACTGGCAGATATGAAGACTTAATATGGGGTGGTATTGTGAAGGTGGAAGAAAAAAACAAGACATTATTTTTTACATGGGGTAAGGAAAAAGAATTATTTTATATAGGTGACAACACATTTACGCTGGATGAATTTTCCAGAAAGCTTAAGTTCAATCCAAGATCAGACAAAAAGACCGAGATATTCAATGTGTGGAACGATTTTGAAGAATATGAGCCTGTTTTTCGTAAAGTAATAGGAAAACTACCTTTTGAATTAGCTGAAGAAAATAAGTATGAAGAAGCTTTATTGGCCTATAAAAAGCTAAAAGGAGAAAACCCTTCTCATAATATGGTACAAGAATCTACCATTAATAGCTTTGGATATGAACAATTAGGCAACAATAACTATGAAGCAGCCATTACAATTTTCAAAATTAATACAGAGTTGTACCCCGATAGCGCAAATACCTATGATAGTTTAGGGGAGGCCTATATGCTTTCAAGTGATAGGGAAAGAGCAATTAAATTCTATAAGAAATCTTTAGAATTGAACCCTGAAAACACCAATGCAATTAAGATGATTGAAAAAATGAATGAAGAATGAAAAAAAAAGCAATTATGAACATATTCAAAAAAATTGTCACTATTAATTTAATGGTTCTGCCGCTATATGGTATTGGTCAGGAGGCAAAACAGTTGTTTGAAAATTTTAAGACCGATACGTATGATGTTGGCTTTAAATTGGTTGAAGTATTTGATGCTAGTAGAATATATCAGTACAATAATGAATCGGGTAAAAGAACAAGACCTATGCAAATAGGGGTGTGGTACCCGTCAGAGAAAAGCAATGATCCAAAGCTAAGTTTAAGTGATTATATAAAGTTTACTTCAAGGTCCGAATCATTGACCAAAAACGATTCTTTAGAAAATAGTCTTATTTCAGAATTTTTAAATGCATCCCATATTAATAAAGAAAAAGCAGGCGAAATTCTAAACATTCCCATTTCTGCTCATTTAAATTCTAACCCCTTACATGGTAAATTCCCGTTGGTACTATTCGCACCGGGATCTTCAGCAGTTTTTTATGATAATTTTTTACTATTTGAGTTTTTAGCGAGTAAAGGATATGTGGTCATGTCTTCAAAATCCAGAGGACTTAGAGTTCCGACTATGAATGCCAGATGGTCCGGAGTAGAATCTCAAACAAGAGATATGGAGTTTATGATGGCTGAAGCCGATAAACTGGACTTTATAGATACTAATAAAATTAACCTAATAGGTAGAAGTTGGGGAGCTATTGCTGCATTGGTCTTTTCAATAAGAAACAAAGAAGTCACTAGTTCCATAACTAGCTTAGATGGCACTTTAAGTTACAATGCTATTGAACTAATGAAAGATTCTGAATATCCGACAGGAGAATTTGTATACCGACCAATTTTCCTGGCAGTTGGAAAGAAGAGGTCTGAAAACGCTACACCAATTGACAGAGTCAATTATTTTGAAAATGTAAAATATGCACCTGCCTATACTGTTGAGTATAACGAAATGAGACACACTGCTTTTTCAAGCTACTATCTTTTAAATCATTATTTATTGAATAAAGGAATTGATGATAAAACGGCTAACGATCTAATAGCAGGATATTTAGATAATATAATGCACGTTGGAGAGTTTTTAGATTTTCATAATAAAAAAACGAAGGATATCGATTGGACAGTAGCACCATCGAATGAATATACCTTTAGTTCAAAAAAAGCAACAGAGAAGCTACTTCCTAACTATGAAGACTTTGGATTTGCTTTGGAAGTAAATGGGGCAGACAGTGCCATTCAAGTATATGAAGAAGCCTATGTAGCAAATCCGGAATATGCAAATAAAGAACTGTTTAGTGCTAACTATATCAATGCTATTGCTTACAAATATGCCGGGAACAATAGAATAAATGACGCTATAAGGCTCGTTGAAATGGCATTAAAAGCATTTCCTGAAAATGCAAATCTATATGATACTTACGGAGAATTTTTACTTAAAAAAGGTGATACAAAAGCAAGCTTGAAAGTGTATAAAAAATCTTTGGAACTAGATCCGGATAATGAAAATGTTAAAAAGGTTATAGAAAAGATCACAAATTAAAATTATTGGTTCACATTAGCAATATTTGAATATTCTATTTAATTCGGATACTTTATAATTAGCAGGCTTAATCATAAATCAATTTATCTTGAAAAAAATAGTCATAATAGTTGGTATTCTTCTGTCAAATTTAACTATAGGTCAGCCGATTGAAATTGGAAAAAGTTATACAATTACTTCAAAAATCTTAAATCAAGATAGAGAATATTATGTCTATACTCCCGAAGGATATGATAATGTGAGTTCTTACCCTGTACTCTATGTGCTGGATGGAGATGAATACTTTTGGATGGCTGCTTCGGCAGTACGTTATTTTTCGAATAGGGGCTTTATGCCCCAAACCATAGTTGTAGGGATTAATAATGGTAAAGACAGAGACAGAGATCTAACCCCTACAAAAGATGATTACTCTCCAACGGGAGGCGGAGCAGAAAACTTTTTATCCTTTTTAACGAAAGAGTTAATGCCTGCAATAGAAAAAAAGTATAAAACCAAACCTCACAAAACACTATATGGAGCATCTTATGGAGGCCTTTTCGCTTTATACACTTTATTTAATCATCCAGATCATTTTGATAATTACATTGCTATAAGTCCAAGTCTATTTCATGATAACGGGCTGGTATTTGATCATGCAGTTGAATATTTTAACCGAGCTAAACATGACAATAAATTTGTTTTTTTGTCATTAGCAGATGAATCTTGGACAGAAATGCGTTTAAATTTCAACAATACCATTAAGTTGTTTAAAAGTAAAGCGGCTAAAGCTAATATTAGGTGGAACTATGAGTATTACGATGAAGAGACACATGAATCCACAAAACTTGTAGGTTTAAATGACGGATTAAGAAAACTGCACGAATCGTGGTTTGTACCTTTTTATCAACGCGATAGAGGAATTGTTGGTTTGAAGGAACACTATAAGATGTTGAATGAACAATATGGCTATTCAATTGAGATCCCTGAAAGTTTGATTAATAGAATAGCATATAATAACCTGAGAGAGGGAAAAAATGAATCTGCAGAAAGTTTATTTAAATACAATATAGAACACTTTCCTAATTCTCCTAATGCTTTTGACAGCTATGGAGAGTTTTTTGAAAAACAGGGCAATTATAAGGAGTCCAGAAGGCTGTATGAACTTGCAGTTGCTATAGCCAGAAAAAACAATGAAGATGTGTCTCCTTACACGAAGAGTTTAGAAAGGTTAGAGAGAACACTTAAGGAAAAAGAAGAGAATTAAAATCAATAGTATTTGAAAAGTACTACTGCTGCTTATAGGTTGGTCTATTTGTTTGAAAACAAATATGGTAAAAATTACAAAAAGGTTACACAGACTAATTTGATATTTAATTACTTCATTGCAGTTTCTCTATCAAAGCATCAACCGAAACCCAAACACAGGCAATTCTCCCTGCATAAAATCCAGACCTTCGGATCTTTTAAAACCAAGCTTCTCATACATTTTCCAGGCTACTTTCATAGACCTTGTGGAATGAATGATTATTTGATCAAGTTTTTGGGACTTGGCTCTCTCAATACATTCCATCGTTAAAAGTTTTCCAATACCTTTTCCCCTTGCAGAATGATTGACTGCCAATAACCTAAACCCGGCAGCATTTAACTCTTTGGTTGCCGTACCTCCGGACCCGTAGTATTTCATATCATTAAAGTAAACAACCCCACCGGCAATTTCCCCATCCTGCGAAACTGCTACCAGTAACTGCGTTTCAGGATTCTTTGTTAATTCTCCTATGTTGGCAAGCATTTCATAATACTTAGGTTGTTCAGTTTTGTTTGGAAAACCTTCTAATTGTGAATATACCCGGACCATTAACTTTCCAATCTCACTAAACTCATTGGGTTTTGCATTTCTGACAACATATTCTTGATACTTCATATATTTTTAGATACATTATTTTTTGACCCTGCTTTTTTTCAATGTAAACGAATTTTGGTCAATGGAATTTATACAAATTCACAAAAAGCACAAACAATTTTGTTTGGATTTTTTTATTAGCTAACTTTCAAAATGTTTGAAATTGAAAAATATATCCGCGATATTAATGATTTTCCTAAACAGGGAATTCTTTTTAAGGACATCACTCCTTTATTGGCAAATCCGGAAGCCACATCATTTTGTCTTTCAGAATTATTGAAACTGGTTGAGACACAGCCAATTGACAAGGTGGTTGGTATTGAATCTCGAGGTTTCTTTTTTGCAACCTTACTGGCAAAAGAGCTGAATGCCGGTTTTGTACCCATTAGAAAGTCGGGAAAACTTCCGTATACAACCCTAAAACAACCTTATGCATTAGAATACGGAATGGATTCTATTGAAATTCATGAAGATGCTATAAGCAAAGGTGATAGAGTCTTACTGCATGATGATGTTTTAGCCACCGGAGGTACGGCAAAAGCTGCATGTAAACTTATTGAAAAACTAGGAGGAGAAATTGTACAATGCAATTTTTTAATTGAATTGGCCTTTCTAAAAGGAGCAAAAAAGATAGATCAATATGAAATTAGGTCCTTGTTAACCTACTAATCCAATGCATTTTTTGTAACCCATAACCTGTAACCAAATAAAGCCAATTGGAACTTTGAAGCCTTAGCCAGATCCACCCTTCTTTTTGTAAAACTGGGGAGGATTACTTTATTGATCTTTGCAAGAGCTTTAAAAAATATTTTTTTCATTTTATAAAAATACAAATAAAAAGCCCCACTAGAAGTGGGTCTTTTTACAATTCAAAGTAACATAGATTGGCTAATCAATACTTAAATGAATAGGAGATATAGGTTTGCCGTTGGATTTAATATTTGAAACAGACTCAGACCCATTGTTATTATTTAGTTTAAATTTAATTCCTGTGATCTTCCCATTATTATTTCGCTTCACATTTCTATAAGTAAATTTAATACCATTAGCAGCTAGATCTCTTTTCAGATCATCTAGCTCAGCATCTGTCATATCTTTAGTGATTATTAAACTTTTTCTATGGCCTTTTAGATCATCCATAAAAACTACATTGACATCATCATCATCACTTCTAACACTATCAACAAAAACCACATCTTCATCAACATCTTCATCACTGATAACATATACTTCTCCATCCTCTACTACATATACATCATCTTCATCAACACGATCACCACTATTGGTAATGGCATACACTCTGTTTTCTATTTCTTCTGCCTTTTCTTTATTGCGTTTTTGTATTTCTTTTAACCTTACCTGCTTACTTTCTAAACGTTTGGATATATCTTTTCTTCTCTTTTCTCTTTCAACACGTCTTTCTTCCTTCATTTTCTCAAGTATTTTCACGCGATTTTCCATTCTTTCCACATTTCTTTTTTCTCTTTCTATACGTCTTTCTTCCATAGCTTCAGAACCAAAGCCAACAAGTCCGTCTTCAGAAAGGTAAAAATAAAAGTCCTTTATCGGGCCATCTTCAGATACATGATAATTTCCATTAGCCCCTTTGTTGTCACTAAATTTAACTGCGATGGATATAATTTCACCACTGCTATTGTATTTGAGGTTGCTGTATTCGAAATCAATATTATGTTCTTCTTTCAAATTCTTTTTATGAATTCTCAGATCTTCTTCGGTAGTATTTTTGGTAATCAAAATATATACTTCATCTCCTTGTAATATTGTATCAGCAGAGGCAACGACTTCCTTTTTTTCAATTTCTGAAGGCAGGGAAGGAGTGTTAATATCTTTTGATTTAGAAATGACCGGAGAGTTGGATTCTTTTTCAGATCCTTTTTTTTCAATTATTTCTGAAACATTCGGATTGTCATTTTCCAATGTTTCAACTTTTTCAGAAGAACTTATTTCTGATGGAGCAGTTTTATATTCTACTATTTCTTTTACATTGAAACTCCAAAGGAATACGGCCAGCAATGGCAGAATAATACTGAGTTTCCAAACATTTACTTTTTTAGATGTGCTTTTGTTTAACATGATAATTCGTTTTTTGATGAATGATTGATAAAAATTATTAACTGGCAACGGAGCAGTAAAGGTTGATGAAGCCTTAACTAATGCCAGTTGATATGCTCTTTTTGAGGCAACGTGTTGCGCAGTTTCATTGTCTGCAATAAATTCCAGGTTTTCCTCGATACCACTTTTATATAACCATGCAAAGGGATTCATCCATTGAAATATAAGAATGAGGTTTGCCAATAAAATATCCAGTGTATGCCATTGTGAGGTATGTACTCGCTCATGCTGCAAGATCATTTTTAGTTCTTCTTTACTGTGCAGTGATGGATTATAAACAACATAATTAAAGAATGAAAAAGGAGAAACATTCGTGTTTACATTTATATGATTACAACCGTTAATTTTTTCAGAAGCAGAAGTTGTAATAATTCTTAAAAGTGAAAATAGCTGCCTAAGAAATCGAAAAGTCATTAAGGAGAGGCCTGTAAAGTAAAGAATAGCAATGATTTGCCACCAATAGATTACTACTGCTTCATTTTGCTGAATGACATGCGTAGCCGGAACAGTTTCACTAACTGTCAAAGAGACGATCTCCGGAATCTCAAGATATGTCACTTTTGTAAATTCAACCATAGGTAGCAACACTGAAGAAATACTACCTACTATCAAAAATTGACGTTTGGCATTAAATAAAGTGTCCTTTCGTAATAATAAAAAATATACCACATAAAATAATGCCAGAACAATCGCAGACTTGCCTAAATATATAAGTAACTCCATATTATTTTTTCTTTTCGATAATATCCAGGATCTCTCTCAACTCTTTAGCACTGATTTTTTCTTCTTTGGCAAAAAAAGAAACCATGCTTTTGTAGTTGTTGTCAAAGTAACGTTTCATTGCCAGATTCATAAACCTTTTGGTGTACTCTTCTTTACTAACCAGAGGAAAATATTGATGGGTTTTTCCATATGCAGTATGAGACACATACTTTTTTTCTTCCAGATTTCTCACAATGGTAGAAACGGTATTGTAATGATTATCACTAGGCAAGCTTGCCACAATTTCTTTAACGAAGGCTTTTTCCAGCCCCCATAATGCTTGCATTACTTCTTCTTCTTTATTTGTTAATTGCTCCATAGAACAAATCTAAAACTATTTTTATAGTTATACAACTATATATTTAGTTAATTAACTGTTTTTTTAGTTTTTTATTGTTTCGGTACAATTTTAGAATACCTAAATGTTATAGTATCTTCGCAACTTAAATTTGTCCATGAGCATACTTTATATTTTCTTAGGGTTGGTATTGTTGGTTGTAGGCGGGGAGTTTCTGGTACGATCTTCGGTAGCATTGTCTTTTAAATTACGCCTTTCAAAAATGGTGATAGGTTTAACGGTAGTGTCTTTCGCTACGTCTGCTCCGGAATTGCTGGTAAGTGTACAAGCTGCACTTGATGGTTTTAGTGATATTTCTTTGGGGAATGTTATAGGCTCAAATATTGCGAATATTGGTTTGGTTTTGGGGATTACTGCTGTGATTACTCCCTTGGCAATAGATAAAGACTTTTATAAGTTCAACTGGCCGGTCATGATGTTTCTATCGGTTGCACTCTATTTTTTACTGAAGAGTGGAGAACAAATTGATAGGTTGGAAGGATTGGCTTTGATTGCATTGCTGGTTTTGTACCTATTTCTTTTGTTGCGCCGCGCCAAGCAAGCTGCCGAAACAAAATCTTTAGAAGGAGTAGACGATGCACTTTCCAGGGTATCAAATTTTAAAATTATTATCTGGCTACTTATTGGAGGCGTTGCTTTATGGGGTGGAAGCGAATTATTGGTTAAAGGAGCAGTTGACCTTGCTACTGCATTAGGTGTAAGCGAACGCGTTATAGCTGTTACAATGATAGCAATTGGTACCAGTGTCCCTGAATTAGCTGCTTCGGTAATAGCAGCTTTGAAAAAAGAGAAAGCGATCTCTCTGGGAAATTTAATAGGGTCCAATATTTTTAATATAGCTTCGGTTTTAGGGATCACGGCGATTATTCAACCTATTGTACTAAAAAGTCAAAAAGTACTTACCAGTGATATTTTTTGGATGTTGGGTTTTGCAGCTATACTTATTCCATTAGCTTTTCTTCCAAAAAGATTTGAAATTGGACGCATTAAAGGACTGTTCATCTTTATTGCTTATGCAACCTTTATAGGCCTGGCTTTTTTAAGCTAAACTTCTTCTCTTTTTTATATTAATATTAGGGGTTATTTAGATTACTATATGTGTTTTTTATATATACCTATGTAAAAATAGGGGGTTATCAACATTAAAATATGATTTATTGATAACTTAACTAAAAAAAATAGGGGGTAGTTTTAAATATATATATATTTTTGTGCAGTAAAAACAAATTAATCCATAAAATAGTACAATACTATGTCCACATTAAGATTTCATGCAATAAAAGATTCATTTAACAGGCCTGTAAAAGAGGTAAATGAACCCGAAAGACGATCGTCTATCTTTGGTAAAAATGTCTTTAACGAAACAGCAATGCGACAATACTTAACTAAGGACTCTTACAAAAGCGTTATGGATGCTATTGAAAATGGGTCTAAAATTGATCGTGATGTAGCTGACCATATTTCTACAGGTATGAAAGAATGGGCAATATCTAAAGGAGCAACGCATTATACACACTGGTTTCAACCTTTAACAGGTTCGACTGCTGAAAAACACGATGCATTCTTTGAGACAACAGGAGATGGTGGATCTATCGAAAAATTTGGAGGAGGACAACTGGTACAACAAGAACCAGATGCCTCTAGTTTTCCTAACGGGGGAATTAGAAACACTTTTGAAGCTCGCGGCTATACTGCGTGGGACCCTACTTCTCCGGCATTCATTTTTGGCACCACTTTATGTATTCCAACTGTTTTTGTTTCATATACCGGAGAGGCATTAGATAATAAAACCCCATTACTTCGTGCACTTCAAAGTATTGACCATGCTGCGACAGCAGTAGCTAAATATTTTGATAAGAGCGTTACTAAAGTAAACCCAACACTAGGATGGGAACAAGAATATTTTTTAATTGATAAGGCTTTGGCAAAATCTCGCCCCGATATTTCATTGGCAGGGAGAACTCTATTAGGTCATGCTTCAGCAAAAGGCCAACAATTAGATGATCACTATTTTGGATCTATTCCTACACGGGTACTTAATTATATGCGTGATCTGGAAACCGAATGTATGTATTTGGGTATTCCTGTAAAAACGCGTCACAATGAGGTAGCTCCAAACCAATTTGAGTTGGCACCAATTTTTGAAGAGACCAATCTGGCTGTAGATCATAACTCCTTATTAATGGATGTAATGAGTAAAATTGCAGACCGTCATGACTTTATAGTACTATTTCATGAAAAACCTTTTGCAGGAATCAACGGAAGTGGAAAACATAATAATTGGTCATTAGCAACAAATACAGGGGTAAACCTATTAGGACCTGGTAGTACCCCTATGAAGAATCTACAATTCCTGACGTTCTTTATCAATACCATTAAAGCTGTAAATGATTATGAAGAATTGCTCAGGGCAGCTATTGCAAGTGCAAGTAATGACCATCGTTTAGGTGCTAATGAAGCACCTCCGGCCATTATTTCGGTATTTATAGGTTCGCAGCTAACACAAGTATTGGATGAACTTGAAAAAGTTACAGATGGAAAATTGTCACCGGAAGAAAAAACAGACCTCAAACTAAATGTTGTAGGTAAAATTCCGGAGATTTTATTGGACAATACTGACCGTAACCGTACATCTCCATTTGCCTTTACCGGTAACAAGTTTGAATTTCGCGCTGTAGGATCTACTGCAAACTGTGCAAAACCAATGACAGTACTAAATGCTATTGTTGCCAGACAGTTGAATGAATTTAAAGAACAGGTAGATACGTTAATTGCTGAAAAGAAAATGAAGAAAGATGATGCTATCTTCAATATACTTAGAGAATATATTAAAGACTCCAAGCGTATACGTTTTGAAGGAGACGGTTATGGAGAGGCTTGGGAGAAAGAAGCGAAGAAGCGAGGCCTAAGTAATAATAAAACAACGCCTACAGCTTTAAAAGCACAAGTATCTAAAAGGACCATTGCCCTTTACGAAGATCTGGATATTATGAGCAAGGTAGAGATTGAAGCTCGTCATGAGATTGAAGTTGAGGAATATGCACTACGCATACAAATTGAAGGGCGTGTATTAGGGGATATTGCAAGAAATCATGTAATTCCTACGGCAATTCGGTACCAAAACATATTGATTGAAAATGTACAGGGGATAAAAGATATATACGGAAAGGACTTTAAAAAACTTGCCAGAGAGCAAATGGCTTTGATCGAACAAATTTCTGAACACATCGCGAAGATTAATAAGGGAATAACCGATATGATTAATGAACGTAAAAAGGCAAACACAATTACAGATGTAGAAAAACGTGCTGCTGCTTATTGCGATAAAGTGAAACCTTATTTTGAAGAAATACGTTACCATTGTGATAAATTAGAACTCTTGGTAGATGATGAGATTTGGCCATTAACTAAATATCGTGAATTATTATTTACAAAATAAGAAACTATTTGCACAAAATGAGAGGCCGGTTTTTGATTAAAAACCGGCTTTTTTGTGCAAAATTGAAATATTTTCTTACATAAATTATTTTAACATAATTTTAACATTTCGATAAAAAGCTAATATTTAAGTCATTTAACGGCCTTTTTTGTATGTAGGTCGATTCCTACTATGAATATTAACACGATTTTTCCTACAAAATACTGAATATTAATAATATACGTGTAAGCACGTATGTTTTTGTATCGATTTATTTTAGATATTTGATTTGTAATTAAGGTTGAGATATACATAATTCTTAATTATACTCCTCATTTTTTATCCTATTTAATTATGCTGTTTTGGTCATATATATGGCTATATGGTATGGACGTTTTTTGACATTATTAAAGTGAATTTTTGAATGAAAAAATTGGGTTTAAAATTTAAAACTCAATTTGAATGTTGTGCGTATGTAAGTCACAAAATTAATGTTACCTAAAATTAGTAATAATAAAGGTAACTAAGGAAAGCGAGCTTTCCAAATATCAAATTTGACAAACAATTTTTATTAACCAATATTAATCTTTAAATCTTTTTAAATTATGAAAAAAGTAGTTTTAAGTGCTTTAGCACTAATGGTTGCAACAGTTGGGTTTGCACAATTTAATGACAGTGATGTCCTTCAGGTAGGTGTTTTGAATACCTCTGACGTTAACCAAGTTGGTGCCATCAACGACTCTGATGTATTTCAATTAGGGTATGGTAACGATTCTGATGTTGACCAATACGGCATCGATAACATGTCTGATGTTGATCAAAGAGGAATTATGAACGAATCTGATGTATTACAAGTTGGAGAAAGTAACTATTCTGAAGTTGACCAAAGAGGAAGACGTAACGTATCTAACGTAGACCAAATGGGATATGGTAACGATTCTGACAATTATCAAAGAGGAAGACGTAACGATGCTAATGTATACCAAAGAGGAATTATGAACGAATCAGACATTACTCAAATAGGAAGACGTAATGACGCTGATGCGGTTCAATTAGGATATGGTAACACTTCTGACATTGACCAAATGGGAAGACGTAACGATGCATATGCTTTACAAATAGGAGCACATAACTATGCTTACGTACATGAATTAGGAAGACGTAACACATCAACTAGCCTTCAGTTCGGTCTAGGAAACTGGAGTTATACAGATCAGCACGGACGTCGTAATGACTCTGATGTATTACAGGCTGGTATTGGAAACGGTCAGTGGACTGAGCAGTATGGAAGATTAAATGATTCTGATGTTCTTCAAGTAGGATTCTTTAATGATAGTTATGTTCACCAACATGGTCTTGGCCATATGAGTACTGTTACTCAATTTGGTGGAGGAAACTCTTCTGTTGTAAATCAGCATAATCTATAATAGAATTTAAAATTCTATATTTACAGTAATGTATGAGAGCAATCAGTTTGCTCTTATACATTACTATTTAAGAAGAAAAAAGTTTTTTGCTTTTTTTAATTGAATTCCCCTTATCTTTACTTAACTTGAATAATATTGAATAGTGATCAAAATGAAGACGATAGCTAAAACATATTATACACTTTTATTTTTGTTGGCTAGCAGCTTTATGTTGGCACAAACATATAGTAATACAGGTGTTGATAATACACAGAGCCAGGCGGCTCAACTTAGTTTTTTAGCTTCTCAGTCCACTCCAATAAGTACAGCTGCAACTACTTCTGTTAGCAATAAGATCTATATTCAGCAAATAGGTAACAATAACAATGCAATCTCCAATACACGTTCTGTGTATAGCAATGTAAATCTATTTCAAAGAGGTAGTAATAATGATATAGTTCTTGATATAACCTCGGGACTCATTAATGAAAATGTGTTTCAAAATGGTAACAATCATAGCTTTTTCGATTTAAGCTCGAAAGCAACACTCTTTCATGGAGCAACTATATATCAAAGTGGAAGTAACCAAAACCTCATTTGGTATGGTACAAATTCCATTTCTGAAAAAATGCGAGTTACAATGAAAGGAAAAAACCAAACCATTATAATTCGGAATATAAAAAGGTGATTTATATTGTTTAAAGCAAACCGACATATAATTCTACTTCTTTTTTTGCTGCTTGTTACAATAAGTGGCGTTTCTCAAATATATAATACAAAGATTGAAGCAAAAATAAATTTAGAAAGTAATACAGAATTTATTGAAGTTACAGGCTCGGCATTTAATAAAACCAATATTAACCAAAATATTCGTTACGTACTTTCTGTAATAAAAAATAATCCCCAAAACTCCAACAGATCGAAAAATGATCAAAGCGGTCGATTAGTATTGACCTCCGGTCAAAAACAGAATTTATCCAAAACCACTATTAATGCAAATGATACCGATAGAATAATCATTCTTTTATTGGTATATGATACGGAAGATGTACTACTTGGGAAAGACAGAGTTATTCTTAATGGCACTTCTGAAGATAAAGCCATAGCAGAAAAAGAATTACTTCAAAAAGAATCCATATCTCCAGATGCAACACATGAGAAGGATGATGGAGTGATACTAAGAGGAATTGTAATTGAGCAAACTAAGACAAAACCCGGTAGAGACTTTTATAAAATGTTCTATTCCCTTTACACAGGTAATAATATTAATGGCGAAAAAATAGTGACAATAAAAGAGACTCTGGCCTTGGCAAATAATACTAAAATTGAAGTATTAGTTGATGATAGTATAGTATTAGAGTTTTTTGTACGGCCTCAAAATGATTACCTCAAAACAATGTCACAAGAAGCTATTAAAAGAGTTTATATACAACTTCAAAAAATAAAGCAAGAAAAAAATAAGGTACAACACTATTAACTATACATTATGAGATCTATTATTCTACTTCTGTTTTTAGCTGCAACATCCTATAGTTTTGGGCAACAATTAGTATATACTCCCAAAAATCCTGCTTTTGGAGGAGACCCATTTAATTATACGTGGTTATTGAATTCCGCAAATGCTCAAAATCCTTTTAGCGATGATTCATTGTCAGGCTTAGATAATTTGGATGCTTTAAATAATAGTTTAAATAATCAATTAACCGGAGGAGGATTCGATAGTAATAACACACCTCCATTAGGCACTTCTACAGATGGAAACCTTCAATATGAAGTATATGAATCTAATGAAGGTTTGGTAATAAATGTTTTAGATATTACCACTGGAGAACAAAGTCAAATAATTATTCCTAATTAGAACAGCTAGTATGGTAAATTTTTTTAAAAAAATATTATTACTATTATTACTGCCAATTTTTCTGGGGGGGTGTGGTGCTTATTTTAATCAACCTTTAGGGCCACAGGAAGCTAGAATTGGAGAAACTACAGATCAAACCGAAAAATTAATAGACTTGCCACTTCCCTCAAGTCCAATTGTTGTAGGGGTCTACAACTTTAAAGACCAAACGGGACAGTATAAAAATATTGAAAACGGAAGTACATTTAGTACTGCTGTTACTCAAGGGGCTACGACGATCCTGATAAAAGCCCTTGAGGATTCAAAGTGGTTCAGACCCATTGAACGTGAAAACCTTGGGAACCTGTTAAATGAACGTAACATCATTAGAACCACAAGAGATGAATATAGAAAATCCCCTACCGAACCGCCACAAAAACTGAATCCATTATTATTTGCAGGCATATTGTTAGAAGGAGGCGTTATTTCTTATGATTCTAACTTATTAACAGGAGGTGCCGGAGCAAGATATTTTGGAATTGGAGGTTCCACTCAATATCGTCAGGACAGGATCACTGTATATCTTAGAGCTGTCTCTACTTCTACAGGAGAGGTACTCAAAACAGTAAACGTTTCCAAAACGATTCTCTCTCAATCAGTAGATGTTGGAATTTTCAGATATGTGAATTTTCAAAAATTACTGGAGGTAGAAACCGGTTTTACAAAAAATGAACCCACACAATTAGCAGTACAAGAAGCCATTGAAAAAGCCGTTGAACTATTAATTGTTGAAGGAATTAAAGACAAATTGTGGTCTACCAAAGAAGGAGAAGAAAAAGACAGGGAAATTGTAGATCAATATCTGCTGGAGCAACAACTGGAAGAATCTACAGCATTATACGAAAGAAAATATCTAAAGCATGATTTTAGACATACCGCTAATGTAACAATGGGGCTGGTGCAGATTGATGGTGATTTTGATTCGGGATTGCCAGACTTTAAAGCAGAATTAGGATATAAATATCGTTTTTTACCTGGGTTGAGTTTAGGTACAGATTTTCAGATCATCAGACTAAATTCTACTCCGGCCACAGATCATTGGTGGATAGCAGAAAGTGTTAATCTTGAATACAATATATTACCTCATGATAAACTGTCTCCCTATGTATTTGCAGGACCCGGAATATTATTATTTGCAGATGATTCCCCGGAACTCTACCTTCAAAGATGGGATGCATTCTTTAAACTGAAATTTGGTGCCGGAGTGGAATATGCGGTTTCAGACCGGATTTCTTTTGTATTGAATGGAGAATTTAATCATACATTCTCTGACAAAATTGACAACCAGATTAACGGAAGAAGAGATGATTTTTATTTCGGTGTTGGACTTGGATTAAACTATCATTTTGGATCTAAAAAAACGAAATTAAAAATTAACCAATAATAAAATGATGAAAGGAAGTAGAACATATTTTAAATTGATAGGAGTACTCTTGATTCTTTTATTTTCTTGTAATGAAGATAAAATTGGTGAAAATGATTATGGAACTATAAAAGGGAGTGTAGTTGCCGCAGGTAATAATACGCCTCTTGAAAATGTGAGAATATCAACACAGCCTATTACCAGTACTGTTTTTACAGATAGTGATGGAAAATTTACAATTGAGAATGCACCGGTAGGAGAATATGCAGTTGAAGCCAGAATAGAAAATTATATTACAGATTTTGAACCCACAAATGTTGTAGCTAATGCATCTGTAAATGTGGTTTTTGAGCTGGAAGTATCAACAACAAATAATAGACCACCTAGTGCTCCCCAATTAGTTGCACCAACTGAGAATGAAGTTTTACAGAGTATTGAAGCGGTATTTGAGTGGACTTCTACAGACCCTGAAGGAGACGCTCTTACATATACTATAGAATTAAGAAATGATCAAAATGATGATGTGATGTTATTTGAAGACATTACAGAAACTACTTATACACACTCCCCATTAATTTTAGGAGCCCAATATTTTTGGCAGGTTTCTGCTACTGATGGGATCAATGCTGCAGTCTTAAGTACCGTAGGAACCTTTGATGTGATTAGTGCACCTATCGATAACAGGTTCTTGTTTACCAGAAAGATTGGTAATAACAATGTTATTTTCTCTGCAGATGAAGACGGAAGCGAATTCCAACTTACTTCTGAAAAGCTGAATAGTTACCGCCCAAGAAGAAATGTAACAGCAGATAGAATTGCATTTTTACAAAATGATGGAGCTGTTGTAAATATTTATACTATGAGGAGAGATGGTTCGGACAAGCAATTAGTTACCCGTTCTGAAATAAAACCTACTGGTTTTAATCTTAATGAAATAAATTTTTCCTGGCCACCAAATAGTGATAAAATATATTTCCCCCAGTTAAATAAACTATACAGAGTTAATACTAATGGCCAAGGAACAAGCTTGATATACCAAACCCCGGATGATTCTTTAATTTCTGAAGTGGATGTTAGTGAAACAGCAGAAATTATTGCATTAAAAACCAATAATTTACAAGGTTACAATGTTTCAATTTATACTATTGATTTTAGTGGTAATGTGTTAGATACCATTCATACAGGTATGCCAGGTGCAACAAGTGGACTAAATCTTTCAGTAACAAATCAAAAGGTAATATATTCTTATGACGTTTCAGGTTTTGAAGGAGCCAATTATAGAAGATTGGATGTCAGAATGTTTGTCTATGATCTTGTTACAGACACTGCTACTGATATTTCAGATAATAAAGCAAGTGGAACGAATGATCTGGAACCTATATTCTCACCTAATGAGGCCTTTGCGATCTTTACAAATACTTCTAATGATGGTATTTCACAGAGAAATGTTTATAGTATTGAAATAGGAATCGAAGATTCAAGAACTCTGTTATACAGCGATGCTTTTATGCCAGACTGGGAATAATTGATAAATTTTTTATAAATACTGAAAAGCTCACCTTTGTGAGCTTTTTTTTAATGTGTACTTTTGTAGTCTAAATTTTTTCCATGAGTCAGGAAATTTCCAAACGATATGCACAACGCGGCGTTTCTGCTGCAAAAGAAGATGTTCATAATGCCATAAAAAATGTTGATAAGGGTTTATTCCCCCAGGCATTTTGTAAAATAGTTCCCGATTACCTTACAGGAGATAGCAACTATTGTTTGGTAATGCATGCGGACGGTGCCGGAACAAAATCCTCATTGGCATATATGTACTGGAAAGAGACCGGAGATGTTTCCGTATGGAAGGGTATTGCACAAGATGCCCTAATTATGAATGTGGACGATTTACTTTGTGTGGGCGCAGTTGACAATATTATGTTGTCATCTACCATTGGACGAAATAAAAACTTAATTCCCGGCGAAGTTATTTCAGCAATTATTAATGGGACTGAAGAACTTATCAATGACCTATCAAAATTTGGAGTAAAAATTCATTCTACCGGTGGTGAAACTGCAGATGTTGGAGACCTGGTGCGAACCATTATAGTTGATTCTACAGTAACGGCCAGAATGAAGCGTAGTGATGTTATTGACAATGCAAATATTAAAGCAGGAGATGTGATCCTTGGATTAGCTTCATATGGGCAGGCGACCTATGAAACCGAATATAATGGAGGAATGGGAAGCAATGGTTTAACTTCAGCTCGCCATGATGTTTTTCATAAATACTTGGCTTCAAAATATCCAGAAAGTTTTGATCATTCGGTTCCTGAGGAATTAGTATACTCAGGTTCAAAAAAACTAACCGATGAGGTTAGTAATAGCCCGGTAAATGCTGGAAAACTAGTACTTTCACCCACCAGAACCTATGCACCTGTTATAAAAGAGATTCTTTCAAAGTTCAGTAATAAAGAAATTCACGGAATGGTGCATTGCAGCGGAGGCGCACAAACCAAAATATTACACTTTGTAGAGAATCTGCATATTGTAAAAGATAATCTCTTCGAAGTTCCACCGCTTTTTAAATTAGTTCAGCAAGAAAGTAAGACAGACTGGAAGGAAATGTATCAGGTCTTTAATATGGGGCATAGAATGGAGTTGTACGTTCCGAAGGAAATAGCAGATGATCTTATTGCAATTTCAAGATCCTTCAATGTGGATGCAAAAATTATTGGACGTGTTGAAGCTTTAGAGCCGTCAGAAGGCGAGGCCGAAAAAAAAGCACTTACCATTAGATCTGAATTTGGAGAATTCTTATATTAAAACTCACTAAGGTTTCTTTTATAAGTAAACCTTATTTAACTTAAATTTGCACGATTATAAAGAAATATGTTAGAGAAACTGCAAATAGTAAAACAACGCTTTGATGAGGTAAGTGACTTGATCATTCAACCGGATATTATTAGTGACCAAAAACAATATATTCAGCTTAATAAAGAATATAAGGACCTGCGTTTATTAATGGATAAAAGAGAAGAGTATGTAAGTCTTACCAATAACATTAATGAGGCAGAAGAAATCATAGCAGACGGAAGCGATACCGAAATGCTGGAAATGGCAAAAATGCAGTTGGACGAAGCTAAGGAGAGGATTCCGCAACTCGAAGAAGAGATCAAATTTCTATTAGTTCCCAAAGACCCGGAAGATGCTAAAAATGCAGTAATGGAGATTCGTGCCGGAACCGGAGGTGACGAAGCCAGTATCTTTGCAGGAGACCTTTATAGAATGTATTCTAAATACTGTGAAAGTAAAGGTTGGAAAACAAACGTAGTAGATTTTAGTGAAGGCACGAGTGGTGGATTTAAAGAAATTCAGTTTGAAATTGAAGGAGCTGATGTATATGGAACTCTAAAATTTGAAGCAGGTGTACATCGTGTGCAACGAGTACCTCAAACCGAAACCCAGGGAAGGGTGCATACCAGTGCTGCTACAGTAATGGTATTTCCTGAAGCTGAAGAATTTGATGTAGAGATTGACCCAAAAGATGTTCGTATAGATTATTTCTGCTCTTCGGGGCCCGGAGGACAATCAGTGAATACAACATACTCGGCAGTACGTCTAACACATGAACCTACAGGTTTGGTGGCTCAGTGCCAGGATCAAAAATCACAGCATAAGAACAAGGAGAAGGCCTTTAAAGTATTACGTTCTCGTTTGTATGATCTGGAACTTGCCAAAAAACAGGCCGAAGATGCTGAAAAAAGGGGCTCTATGGTAACGAGTGGAGACAGAAGTGCAAAAATTAGAACCTATAATTATTCGCAAGGGCGTGTAACCGATCACAGAATCAATCTTACTTTGTACGATTTAAGTAATATCATCGATGGAGACATTCAAAAAATAATTGATGAGCTTCAATTAGTAAGTAATACCGAAAAATTGAAAGAAGCAGGAGAGACATTCTAAGCCTTGGTAACTTAAACCTATAGCCAAACATCTATGACCTCTGACCAATTACTTCAGCAAATAAAAATAAAAAAGTCCTTTCTCTGTATAGGATTGGATGTCGATCTCACCAAAATACCTAAACATTTACTTGCTGAAGAAGATTCCATTTTTGCCTTTAACAAAGCAATAATAGATGCTACACACCACCTCACAGTTGCTTACAAACCCAATACCGCTTTTTATGAAGCCTACGGAATAAAGGGATGGAGGTCACTGGAAAAAACCATTGATTACCTGAATACTAATTACCCGGAAATTTTCACGATTGCAGATGCTAAACGCGGTGATATAGGCAATACTTCCAGCAGGTATGCCAAAGCTTTTTTTGATGATCTGGGATTTGATTCGGTAACGGTGGCTCCGTATATGGGAAAAGATTCTGTTGAACCTTTTTTAGCATTTGAAGAAAAGCATACCATTTTACTTGCATTGACCTCAAATGAAGGAGCATTCGACTTCCAAACAAAAAATATAGACGGAAAAGAAGTCTATAAAACAGTTTTAGAAACATCCAGGGGCTGGAAAAATGCCCATAATTTAATGTATGTGGTGGGTGCCACAAAAGCCGAATATCTTGGTGAAATTAGAAATATTGTTCCAAACAGCTTTTTGCTGGTTCCCGGAGTGGGTGCCCAGGGAGGAGATCTTGCTGAGGTATGTAAATATGGAATGAATGCTACCGTCGGACTGTTAATTAATTCTTCCCGCGGAATTATATATGCTTCTAATGGAGAAGATTTTGCCAGTGCGGCTGCTGCTGAAGCCGATAAACTACAACGACAAATGGAGTCTGTTTTGAATGCTCGTTCTTAGCCAAATTGAAGAACTGACTGGAAAGAAAGTTGAATTAATTGAAGGGAAATTGTAAAATAAAAAGGGCCTAACAAGGTGTAAAAATATAGCGGCTAAACACCACTACGCTTCATACACATACCGTTAGCAACAATAAAGAACAAAACTAAAAGTTTAACAAATGGAAAAAATTTGGGTGTTATTAATAGCAATTTTGATTTTCTTAATATTCGCTTTTCTTTTTTGGAGGCTGATTGGTGTTGATGCCAAAAAAGAATATGGTACAAAAATGTGGAAACATTGGCCAACGAGATTATCATTTTGGCAAGCCCTAATATTATATAGTGCCGGCTTTACACTTATAACAATGTTTCTTTTAAAATGGGGAAATGTCTTGACTTTCTAGAAGCCTGATAAGCTTGAGTAAGTAAAATATCTGTTGCCAACATGGCAACGTACTATATACACAACCGTTGTGTAGAATTTAAGAAACTAAATCAATAATAATTATGAGAAAATTTAAACCATTAATATTAGCATTTGTGCTAATTCTCATTACTACTATTATTTCTGCGCAAGAAATCCATAGTGATCTAGGTTATTTCCCAAAAATAGAATTCAACGATAAAATTGTTGGAAGTAATACCGATGAAAGTGGCACTGCTTTAGAAAAAATAGTAATTGATGGATTCGATTCTAAAATTCCATTTTACATCATAAAACCAAAAGATAGAAAAAAAGATAAATTTGTAATACTTCTTCACGGTATAACTGGTAATAAAGATAATTGGGCTATCCCTTCAACCAGTCTTTCCAAAAAATATGTAAAACTTAAAGATTCATTACTAACAGTGGGGTATTCTGTAATAATCCCAGATGCTAAATATCACGGAGAAAGAAGTTATGAAGCGAACTTTGCTTCACCCTTGACATTTTTTTCGTCACAAGATTCTCAAAAAGCATATAATTTATTTTCTACTACAGTTAAGGATATTAGAATTATAATGGATTATATACAATCTAATGCAGATAATACATCGACTACTTTTGATGTGATTGGTTATAGTATGGGCGGAATGATAACCATTCTTTTAAATTCGGTTGATGACAGATTGAATCGTGTCGTTGTTTGCGTAGCACCTTTGGATATCCAAAAAGCTTCCAAAAGAATAGGAATGAATGATGAAAATGCAAAAACACTTGAAACAATATCACCGAAAAATTATGCGATATTACAAAAAGCGCCTATTTCTTTACTTATGGGAACAAAAGATGGATGGTACACTAAAGAAGAAGCTCAAGATTTTTTTGACAAAATAAGCATAAAAGATAAATCATTGAAATTCTATGAATCTGGACATTATTTACCAGATGAATTTATTTCAGATGCAATTAAAAATATAAGTGAGAAATAAAAAACTCTACACAACAATGGCTATAAGTAACCAGCCTGACAGAGTTGTTCCGGCGGGTTGCTTGTTACGCCAAAGGCTAACCCATGCAACTAAGCATACACAAGGCTGTCGTACGTCATATTGACTTAAAAATGAATGTTTTTTGTTTTTAATTGATATATCAATTATATTTGTATCAAATATATTTATATGGATTTTAAAAACCCAACAGGCACTGTACTCTATTTAATAGAACAAGCTATTAAAGAATATAGAAAGTTTTCTCAGAAAAATATAAGTCAAATTATTCCAGACATCACAATAGATCAATGTCTTATATTAATAATACTCAATGATAACTCAACCTTTAGTCAAAAGGAAATTGCCAATTTAATTTTTAAAGATTATGCTTCTATTACTCGTATGATTGAGTTAATGGTGAAAAATGATTACCTCATAAGAAGTGTAAACCAAACAGATAGAAGAAAATTCGATTTGGAGATAACTAAAAAAGGAAAGAATGCTCTAGAATTACTCACTCCAAAAATCAAAGAAAATAGACAGAATGCTTTAAAAGGTATATCAAGTAGTGAGATTGACCAATTGGGAATAATACTTGAAATGATAATTTCAAATTGTAAAACAGAATAAAATGAAAAAAATAGTAAGTATAATATTGTTTGCAATAGCAATATCCAGTTGTGCTCAAAATCAATTAAAGATTCAGTTAGAGGAGTATATGGATACTGAAGCAGACATCAACAATTTTTCTGGAACAGTTTTGATAACAAAAAATGACTCAATCTTACTAAAAAAAGCATACGGTCTTGCAGATTATGAGTGGAATATAAATACCACAATAGACACAAAGTATAGCCTTGCATCAGTTTCAAAACAGTTTACTGCTGTCGCAATTTTACAGCTTGCGGAGAAAAATAAACTCTCTCTTGATGAGAAATTATCAAAATATTATCCTGCGTTTCCAGACGGAAATAAAATCTCAATTAAAATGCTATTGTCTCATAACGCAGGAATTAGTGATGATAATGATGAAATCTTTTTGTCAAACACCTCATTTGAAAGTGATTCTGTTGTCAAATACATTATGAAAAAACCACTTTTATTTGAACCTGGCACACAAACTTCCTACAGTAATGATGGATATTATATTCTTGCTACATTGATTGAAAAAACATCTGGAAAAAGTTACGCAGCCTACTTAAAGGAACACATATTTAACATTGCTAAAATGAAAAATTCTGGAGTTAGTAGTAATGATTCTATATTTCCTAAAATGTCAAAAGCTTATTATAAAAAAGATGATATCCTTATTCAAAATCCATATTTAAACTGGAAGTATGGTATTGGGATGGATGGTGTGTATTCTACAGTTGAGGATCTAAACTTATGGAACAAACATCTTTTTGATACTACCACATTATTGTCTGAAAAATCAAAAAAGCTAATGTTTACTTCTTATAACGATCAAAACTTCGGCTATGGTGTCATGGTAAACCCATTCTATAATCATGGTCATAATTTAATTGCTCATGATGGTGGCTATTATGGTGTACAAACATCCTTAAATAAATTTATGGATGATGATGTTTTCGTAACTGTATTATCAAATAATGGTTCTCCTTCATATTTGATAGCATATGGTCTTTCAGCTATCGTTTTAGGCATCCCTGTGGAATTACCTTATAAGCATATCAAGATAAAGGTTGATCCTATAGTTTATAATGAGTACCTGGGAGATTACGAAGGAATTAAAATTTACAAAAAAAATGACAAACTGTTTTATATGAATGATGATATTGAATTGATTCCGGAATCTAAAACTAAATTTTTCCGTTCCGATAATAATAGTAGGACAATAGAATTTATAAGGAACAAAAATGAAGAAGTAGTTCAAATTGTTATCACCAAGGCTGGGGTAAGAGAAGTAAAAAATAGAACTATATAAAATACGAACGCACAACGCCATGTATAATTAACCTGCCCGACTGCGTCGTTCAGGCGGGCTGCTAGCTCTGGGCTACTTACGAAAATTCCACTGGAATTTCCTATCTGTGATTTGTTTGTTAAATTAGTTGCTTAACCACGCAACTAACCATACATAAACACGTTGTGTATAATTTGAACTCACAATTTCTCTATATATTTGGGTATTGAACTGAACAAAACTAAAAGTTATTATTCAACATATTAAGGACCAGTTAAATAGAACATTAGAATTTTTAAAACTACCGGAACGAATTGTATCATTGGTTCCGTCCCAAACTGAATTGCTTGTTGACCTGGGCTTAAGAGACCAAATTTCCGGAATTACAAAATTCTGTGTCCACCCAAAAGAGTTGCGAAAAGAAATTAAGGTAGTTGGAGGCACCAAGCAAGTACATCTTAATAAAATTGAATCCCTTTCCCCGGACATTATTATTTGTAATAAGGAAGAGAATACTAAGGAAATGGTAGAGGAACTTAATAAGATCGCACCGGTTTGGGTAAGTGATATCCAAACCATAGAAGATAGCCTTGAAATGATAAAAGCATTCGGGACAATTTTTAATATTCCTGAAAAAGCTTCGGAAATAATAGCAAAAATTAATTCTAAAAAAGATGACTTTTTAGAATTTATAAAGAACAAACCTTCTAAAAAAGTAACTTATCTTATTTGGAAGAACCCATATATGGCTGCTGCTACCAATACATTTGTCAATACCTTATTAGAGATAAATCATTTTGAAAATGTAATCACTAATGAAGACGGGAGATACCCCGAAGTAGCTTTAAACTCTTTAAAGAAAGCAGAGATAGTGCTATTATCTTCAGAACCCTATCCTTTCAAAAAAGAAGATGTTACCGAATTACAAAAGGTATTGCAAAAAGAAGTGCGTCTGGTAGATGGGGAATATTTTAGCTGGTATGGATCACGATTACTAAATGCCTTCGATTACTTCAAAAGCTTACATTAAATAATTGACCAATTATTTCGCGGAAAGATGTTTTATTTCTTGAAAAACTTCATAGGCCTCCTTATGAATTTCCTCACTTCTCTTTTTATCTTTTAAGGCAACTGCATAAGACCTTTTCATGAGCTCGACATAACGGCACTTAAGTTTTTCCAGTCTTGATTTTTTTTTAAACCAACGTAACATAATACTTCCTTTTCATTTATCAATACAAAGGTAAAACGTAAAGAAAAAAAATAGTATTAACGCTTGGTTAATACTATCTTAATATATACTGTTCGAAGAAAAGTTTAGTTAAAAACTTAACTATTGTTTTAATCCTGAAGTGCAAATACCTGTTGTAAAAGTGAGGTGGTTCTTGAAGAGATTTTAGTACGGATGTTCTTTTCTTCAATACTTATCATCTTGTAGACCCCTTTTAAGGCTTCGTTCGTAACATAATCTGTAAGGTCCGGGTTTACCTTATTTACAAATGGAATGGAATTGTATTTGGTAATGATGTTACTCCAGATATCGTCAGCGCCTACTTTTGCAAATGAGTTTTGTATTACTGGGTTGAATTTCGCATACAACGCCTGATTGGTCTTTGCCTGAAGATAGGAAGTTGCCGCATTGTCACTTCCTAAAAGAATGTTCTTTGCATCTGTAAAAGTGATTTCTTTAACTGCATTGACAAAGATAGGAGTTGCCCCTTTTACGGCATCTTCAGCAGCACGATTTAAAACCTTTAAGCCTTCGTCTGCCAAACTGCTTAACCCAATATCACGTAAAGTCTTGTCAACTTTTTGCAATTCCTGTGGTAATAAGATCTTTACCAATTCATTTTTGTAAAAGCCATCTTGTTTAGTGAGTTTGGAAACCTGTTTGTCAATGCCAAAATCCAGGGCCTGACGTAAACCGCCGGCAATGTCAATAGCAGTGCCTCCTCCCTGACCATTTGGAAGTGTGTTTACAACCTGTTGTAATTCGGCGCAGGAAACACCTGCAAAGCATAAAAAGATAAGAGCTAATTTTTTAGGAAACATAGTAGCGTATTAATTAATAGAGGACAAAGATATAAAAAAGCAGCCTATAAGATTGAAGCTTCTTCTTGATACCAGATTATAATTTGTGGTTTATTTTTAATGAAGTATAAATTCTAACAAAGTACTCGCATTGCTGCGAATTTCGTAAATTTGCAGCTCCAAAAGTTTTAGATACTATCAATGCAGCAAAAAGCACCATATCAGCCCAAAAATAAAGTACGTATTGTAACCGCAGCTTCATTATTTGACGGCCACGATGCAGCTATTAATATTATGCGTCGCATTATTCAGTCTACAGGGGTCGAGGTAATCCATTTGGGGCACGACCGCAGTGTTGAAGAAGTTGTGAATACGGCAATTCAGGAAGATGCTAATGCCATTGCAATGACTTCCTATCAGGGAGGCCACAATGAGTATTTTAAATATATGTACGACCTGCTCAAAGAAAAAGGAGCGGAGCACATTAAAATCTTTGGTGGCGGTGGCGGTGTTATTCTACCTTCTGAAATAAAAGAATTGATGGATTATGGTATTACCCGTATCTATTCTCCCGATGATGGACGTGAGATGGGTTTGCAGGGAATGATCAATGATCTGGTACAAACTTCCGATTTCCCTATTGGAGATCAATTAAATGGTGAAATTGACAGGCTTACAGAAAAAGAACCTGGTGCAATTGCCCGTGTCATTTCTTCCGCCGAGAATTTTCCTGAAGTTGTCAAAGATACGCTTCAGCAAATTCATAAAAAAAATGAAAAAATTACAACTCCTGTCTTAGGAATTACCGGAACAGGAGGTTCGGGAAAATCATCTTTAGTAGATGAACTCGTACGAAGGTTTCTAATCGATTTTCCTGAAAAAACAATTGGACTTATTTCTGTGGACCCTTCTAAAAGGAAAACTGGAGGTGCCTTACTTGGTGACCGTATTCGTATGAATGCCATTAATTCACCACGAGTCTATATGCGTAGTCTGGCGACACGTCAAAGTAATTTGGCATTGTCCAAATATGTTTCGGAAGCCATAGAGGTGCTAAAAGCAGCAGAGTATGACCTGATCGTTTTAGAAACTTCAGGAATTGGACAAAGTGATACCGAAATTCTGGATCACAGCGATGTTTCTTTATACGTTATGACTCCGGAATTTGGTGCTGCTACCCAATTGGAAAAGATCGATATGCTTGATTTCGCAGATCTGGTTGCAATCAATAAATTTGATAAACGTGGTTCCCTGGATGCTCTGCGTGATGTTAAAAAACAATACATGCGTAACCATCAATTATGGGATACGCCACAAGATGATTTGCCTGTTTATGGTACGATCGCTTCACAATTCAATGACCCCGGAATGAATAAGCTCTACAAGGCGATCATGGACAAGATTGTTGAGAAGACAGATTCAGATTTAAAGAGTGATTACGAAATCAGTGATGAAATGTCCGAAAAAATCTTCGTCATTCCTCCGGCACGTACACGCTACCTTTCCGAAATCAGCGAAGTAAACAGAGCTTATGATAAAAAGGTACAGACACAGGCTGAAGTAGCACAAAAACTTTATGGAATTTTTAAAACGATCTGTTCAGTCTCTAATATTTCAGACCAAGCTGAAAAATCTTTATTTACTAAAATCGGTTTAAATGAAGAAGAGATTCTTCAATATGCTCAGAATGAAGGCGACAAAGAGTTCTTACAATTGCTTGTCAAAGAATTTGATCGTGTGAAGATGGATCTGGATCCTTATAACTGGGAAGTAATTACCGAATGGGATGCAAAAGTGAACCGTTACAGATCCCCGGTCTATACCTTTAAAGTACGAGACAAGGAAATTAATATTGATACACATACGGAGTCTTTGTCACATTCACAGATTCCAAAAGTTGCGTTACCAAAATATCAGGCTTGGGGAGATATACTACGGTGGACACTCCAGGAGAATGTCCCGGGAGAATTTCCCTATGCGGCAGGATTGTATCCGTTTAAACGTACTGGAGAAGATCCTACACGTATGTTTGCGGGTGAGGGAGGCCCTGAACGTACCAATCGCCGTTTTCACTATGTAAGTATGGGATTACCGGCAAAACGATTATCAACGGCTTTTGATAGTGTAACGCTCTACGGAAATGATCCGGATTACCGTCCGGATATCTATGGAAAAATAGGGAATGCCGGAGTTTCTATCTGCTGTCTGGATGATGCCAAAAAATTATATTCCGGTTTTGACCTGAGTCATCCAATGACCTCGGTAAGTATGACCATTAATGGCCCGGCACCTATGTTGCTTGGGTTCTTTATGAATGCGGCAATTGACCAGAATTGTGAGAAATACATTAAAGAGAATGGAATAGAAAAAGAAGTAGAGGCAAAGATAGCTAAGATCTATAAGGATAAAAAAGTAGAACGTCCGGGATATTACGGAGAACTGCCTGAAGGGAATAATGGCCTTGGACTTATGTTGCTGGGCGTCACCGGTGATCAGGTATTGCCTTCGGATGTATACCAAAAAATTAAGACCGAAACCTTACAACAGGTTCGCGGAACAGTACAGGCTGATATTTTAAAGGAAGATCAGGCGCAGAACACCTGTATCTTTTCAACAGAATTTGCTTTGAGATTGATGGGTGATGTACAGGAATATTTTATTGAAAAGAAGGTCCGTAATTTTTATTCGGTTTCTATTAGCGGATATCATATTGCCGAAGCAGGTGCAAACCCAATAACACAGTTGGCATTTACACTTTCCAACGGATTTACCTATGTTGAATATTATCTTTCCCGTGGAATGGATATCAACAAGTTCGGACCTAATCTGTCATTCTTCTTTAGTAATGGGATCGACCCGGAATACTCGGTGATTGGTCGTGTGGCCCGTAAGATATGGGCAAAGGCCATGAAAGAAAAATACGGAGCTAATCCAAGGGCGCAAATGTTAAAGTACCATATTCAAACTTCAGGGCGTTCGTTACATGCTCAGGAGATTGATTTTAATGACATTCGCACTACTTTACAGGCATTATATGCAATTTATGATAATTGCAACTCTCTACATACCAATGCGTACGATGAAGCCATTACAACACCTACAGAAGAAAGTGTACGTCGCGCGATGGCGATCCAGTTGATCATCAATAAAGAGTTGGGACTGGCAAAAAATGAAAATCCTATTCAGGGTTCTTTCATCATTGAAGAACTAACAGATCTTGTGGAATCTGCTGTTCTTGAAGAGTTTGACCGTATTACAGAACGAGGTGGTGTATTAGGAGCTATGGAAACCATGTATCAGCGCAGTAAGATTCAGGAAGAGAGTTTGTATTATGAAACTTTAAAACATACCGGAGAATTTCCAATTATTGGTGTAAATACCTTTTTAAGCAGTAAAGGATCGCCAACGGTACTACCTGCAGAAGTGATTCGTGCTACGGAAGAAGAAAAGCAAGCACAGATAGATACTTTAAAGAATCTTCATGAAGCTAAAAAAGATACAGCTAAAGCCACTATTGAAAAAATACAACAAGCAGCCATTCACAACGAAAATATATTTGAACAATTAATGGAAGCTACGAAAGTTTGTTCTTTAGGACAAATAACCTCTGCATTGTTTGAAGTAGGAGGGCAGTATCGAAGAAATATGTAGTATATACTATTTGTTTCAATTCTAGAGATATATTCAAAATGTGATTTTTTGAAGATGACTTTTTGGAGGATCCTCTCTTCGGATTTTTTTTCAATATCTTTATCACATGTTATCTGTAATAGAATATACAGTCACGGCTATTGTTTGTTTAATTTCTGCAATTATAATTCAACGTATTTTTATTAAAGAAGCGTTAAGTGGAACCGGAAAAAAAACAATACAAGGTATTAAATGGTTTGGCCTTGCAATTTTTGTTTGGGGAATTGGCGCATTGACAAATATTATTTTGGTCACTGTTTTTCAATGGGAACCGGTAAATAGAGTGGTTATTTACTTAGGTGTTTTTGTCTCTTTAGCAAATTCATTGTTTATTTTGCTTTCACTGCCTTCCATAGAGCATCAGCAAAACAGAAGTATTATTGTAAGATTGGTAGAACGTTTCACTACCAAAGAGTTTATTTTGCTTTATTCCGGTGTGTTGGGAATGGTAGCATTTGTATTTGTAGCAACTTCCTATAATAATGCTGAGATAAGTAATAATTTCATTTGGCTCATTGATATTCCAATCTCTGTTTTAGTAGCTATTTCACTACTATATGAATTGAACAAAGCTTTTACTGCCCGTCAGATGCGTTTTATGTATTTACCTACATTTGCATTGTTTGTCTTGATTCTTATCGCGGTAAGTCACCGTATTATCCCTCAGGATAGAGTAGTACAAATAATAGATCAGGAATTTTGGGCATTGATGGGAAGTATTACCGCAATTTCGTTTAAATTTTTATTTATACTGTTGTTCTCTATTTTGTTGTATAGTTGGAAATTTCTTTCTGAAAAAGAGCAACAGCAAACACTTGCACAGGAGCTAAGAATCAAAAATAATGAATTAGAAAAACGCCTGGAGCATTTCGAGTTGGCAAATGAAAGCCATTTAGAGACGATTAAAGGAATGAAAGTAGAATTAAAGCAATTACAAGAGGCAAATAAAATAGAGCTTTCTGACAGGCAAAAAGAAGTTTTGGGTAATCTGTTATACTTTGGAAATACAAAATCTTATCAAGAAATTGCTGAAGCAATGTATATCAGCTTAGACGGATTTCAAACACATATCCATCAAATAAAAAAGATGCTTAACATAAGCGGGGCAGGAGGAAAAGAACAATTAATTGAATTTGCCAAGAGTAATGATTTTCTTAAATACGCTACAGTTAAAGACAATGCTTAACCATATAGGTAACCATTCTGGTTAAATTTTTTCATTAGTGATTAACCATACATGTTTTTTGATTTAGAGGCAAATTGCTTCATAAATCAAATCACTATGTCTCTTTTTTTACAATCAATCAATCAATCACTAGACGAACGTATAAATGAACAATTCAGTAATGCCACAAGTTGGTTTACTGATGGAATATTTGCAGAAATTCCAATTTCTGAAGCTAGTGGTATCCCTTGGGTACTTATAGTACTTATTTTGGGAGCTGGGTACTTCACTATCTACTTTAAATTTATAAACATTAAAGAATTTTTGACGGCATTAAAAGTAGTTCGGGGAAAATATGATTCTTTGGAAGATCACGGCCATGTTTCTGTATCAGATTCTGTTTTGAGTGTGGATGGAGATAATCCAGATACAATAAGAGTAGAAGGAGAGGGGGAAGTAAGTCATTTTCAAGCTTTGACTGCAGCAATATCAGCTACAGTAGGATTGGGAAATATAGCTGGAGTTGCTATAGCCTTAGCACTTGGAGGTCCCGGGGCTACATTTTGGATGGTATTAGTAGGGTTATTAGGAATGTCATCAAAATTTGTTGAATGTACTTTGGGTGTTAAGTATCGTGAAGTTAACGCTGAGGGAACCGTTTATGGGGGACCTATGTACTATCTGAAGAAAGGATTGCGTGAACTGGGGCTTCCAAAACTAGGTAAGTTTTTAGCGATACTTTTTGCTATTATGTGTGTGGGAGGCTCTTTTGGAGGAGGTAATATGTTTCAGGTCAATCAGGCATTTCAGTTATTTGAACATGTTACCGGAGCAGAAGCAAGTTTCATTTATGGCAAGGGATGGATATTTGGATTAATAATGGCAATCTTTGTGGGTATTGTTATTATTGGGGGCATCAAGAAAATAGCTAAAGTAACCGATAAGATAGTTCCCATAATGGTAGCAATATATATCCTTGCAGTATTGATTATTTTGGGAATAAATTATAGTAATATTCCAGCTGCATTCCAATCCATTTGGGATGGTGCATTTAGCCCTCAAGGAATTGCAGGAGGTTTTGTCGGAGTATTAATTCAGGGGTTTAAAAGAGCAGCCTTTAGCAATGAGGCCGGTATTGGAAGTGCATCGATAGCGCATAGTGCCGTGAAGACCAAATACCCGGCAAGTGAAGGGCTTGTCGCTTTATTAGAACCTTTTATTGATACTGTGGTGGTATGCACAATGACCGCTTTAGTACTTATTATAACTGGCCAAGTAGCAACAGGTATTGAAATAAGCTATGAAGAAGGGGTCCTACTTACCGCTTCGGCTTTAGAGAGTGGTATTTCCTGGTTTCCTTATGTTCTGTGCTTTGCTGTTATTTTGTTTGCTTTTTCATCTATGATATCATGGTCCTATTATGGATACCAAGCCTGGAGTTTTCTTTTTGGAAGAGGAAAAAAGACTGAATATACATATAAACTACTATTTTGTACTTTTACTGTTATAGGAGCTGCGGCTACTTTGGGAGCTGTAACCGATTTTAGTGATGCTATGATTTTTGCAATGCTGGTGCCAAATATGATTGGAATTTTTCTGTTAGTATCTAAGGTTAAAGAAGAACTTAAAAGGTATCAAAAGGTAATTAAAGGATAAAACCGTAACAACGTTTAAATATGCTGGTTCTTTATTTTTTGTAACTTCTACATTTACGGTGGCATCATGTTATTTCTTAATAAAATAGAATATTACGTGATGTACTTTAGAGACTCTAAAAATTTCTTGTTCGGAAATAGCTGTTCTTTTGTGCCTTATGATAACATCTTCAGGTCTTACATAAAATGTGAATTTGATCAATTATTGAAAAGTCTTGAAAATAAGTAACAAGTTTATAAAGTCAACATCCAGGTACGCTGTAACTTTCTAAATTTTTTCAATTCGGTTCTGAGAATAGGAAGAAATTCTTTTCCGTTGCTATTGACATGCTCCAAACGTTCACAGTTTTTATACAAGGAATTGACAAGCCTGTTCACTGAAGCTGCATATTTGTGTTTTTCTTCGGAAAAAGTCTGACTTTCTGCTTTTAAGATTTCGGGAGCTAAGGAAACAGATTGTTGCACAATGTCCCCGGTAAAATAAATGGTATCATCTTCCCTTCCATTTTGACGCAATGGAGCCAGATCATGAGTTATATAACTGGAAATATGGCGGGAAAGCGTGAAAATTTCCATAGCCTTCTTATAGATAGGTGATTGTGGCAGGCCATGTGGAATATGTGGTATCATTTTACTAGTAGGTGTGGGGGTTTACAAAACACTCAAATTTAAGAACATCGCTTCATTTTTGACTTTCGATTTTAAAGTAAATACGTATATTAGCTTTAGTTTTTAATTTTTTTAGTTAAAATATCATTAAAATGAGTATTGATTCACTAAACTGGAAAATATTGGAATGCCTTCAGAAAAATGCCCGGCAGTCTAATGCAGAGATAGGCAGACAGGTAGGAATAAGTTCTCCTGCCGTGAGTGAACGCATTAAAAAGATGGAAGACTCCGGAATTATTGACAGGTATAAAACAATAGTGTCTCCTTTTGAAATAGGATATCAGTTAAAAGCTATTATCACATTGCGTGCTTTTATGGGAAAATTGAAGCCTTTCTTAGAGAAAGTAAAAACATACGATGAAGTACTTAATTGTTACCGTATTACGGGAAACGAGAATATTGTAATGGAAGTGGTTTTAAAGAATCAAAACCATCTGGAAGCTTTTATTGATCAATTAATTAGTTATGGAGAAACCAAAACACAAATTGTATTATCTCATGTAGTGAGTCACAACGAGGTTAAAGAAGTAAAATAACATATTATTTTTCAATGATCAAATGTGGCACCTTTTCAAGATCCCAATCTATTACTAAACCGCCTGCCAGAGACTCTGCAACTTTTTTACCGTATAAATATTCGCATAGATATAAAGCAGCCTCAAAACTTTTGGCACCTCCGGCCGAGGTGATATATTTTCCATCGTGAACAAAAAGTACTTCTTCTCGAATATCCAGTTTTGGGAACATCTCTCGCATGGCCTTTATATCACTGGGAAAAGTAGTGGAGATGATATTTTCCAGAATACCTGCTTTAGCCAATACAAAAGCACCATCGCAATGTGAAGTGACAAACATAGCTTCTTCATTGGCCTTACGAACAAACTCGAGCATAATTTGATCTTCCAGATCGATATCCAGATGATGCTCCGCACTAGGGACCACCAAAATATCGATCTTTGGCAGGCTGTCCTTTGTATAATTAAAATCCGGAAGCATTCGCAATCCTTCAAAAGAAGTAACCGGATCATCAGTGTTTGCAACGGTAAACACATTCATCGCTTTTATATTCTCTCTGAATATGGTATGCTGGAAAATATCATACGGAGCTGTTAGTTCTGTATTGTATACCCCATCCATAATTAAAAATGCTACATTATAACGAGAGGAATCTAACTTCGGAAATGATTTAGAAATAGTTTCAGTTTTGGTAGTATGAACGACTTTCTTTTCAGCAGAAGGATTTCCGCAGGAGATCATTCCGAAGCAGATAAGAATAGTAATACAATATTTCATCTATTTATTTTTTATTAGTATGTAGTAAATTTAAGTGATTTTTTTAGCAATCGATATAACCATAAAGTAAGTATTGCGATAATTACTAAGAGCATAAACATATAATACCAGGTAGCATCAAAACCAAAATTGTCAACTAAATTCATTCCGCCGTTGTGCCCGATAATGTGAGAGAAGGAGAAACTCATACTATACAACCCCATATAGCTTCCTTTTCTTCCTTTGGGGGCCATTTCCAGTGCCAAAGCGTTTGAAAACGGAGAGCCTATCATTTCACCTAGCGTCATTAATAACATCCCAATAACAAGAACACCGCTCCACGAGGTAAGATTAAGAACAACGAAACTCAAAGCTGTAAATACAATTCCCCAGAAGGTAGCCATGGTCTTTGATAATTTTCTGCGTTCCAACCAAGCAATTAAGGGCATTTCGAATACGACAATTACTGCTCCATTTAAGAACATGAGCCACCCTATAAGATCTTCTGTAAGGAAATGAGCCTTCTCATAATACAATGGCATCACAGAAAAGTACTGAACGAATGTAGTACCATTAGCAATCATAATGATAATGAAAAGTACAAACAGCCCATTTAAATAAGGAGGCACTCCTTCTTTTCTATCATGTTTAACTACAGGTTCGGAAGTTTTAGATTTTTTTGGTTTTAACCAAATAAATAAACCTATTGCAGCAATTACACATGAAACTCCATCGATCCAGAATAAAGACGTATAGCTAATTGTAGCAATGATAATTCCTCCTATAAGCGGGCCAATGGAAAAACCTAAATTGATTGCTAATCGAATCAATGTAATACTGCGGGTAACATTTCCAGGCTTGCTGTAAGTGTCTGCAGCTACAAAAATGGCAGGGCGATAGGCATCTGCTACCAAGATCAACAAAAAGATTCCAATACAAAACCCATAAAAGGATTCAATAAATTGAAGGAGTATAAATCCGATTCCACCCAGAAACAGACTTAGCACAATCACTTTATAAAAACCAATACTGTCGGTCAATTTCCCACCGATCCAAGTTCCTGCCAGTGATCCAACTCCAAAACTGGTCATGATCCATCCTACCTGTGGAAGTGTAAACCCTTTTGCATTGACGAGATAGAGAGATAAAAAAGGGATGACCATGGCACCTGCACGGTTAATAAATGTCACCAAAGAAAGCAGCCAGATCTCACGGGATAGTCCTTTGAAGTTGTTTATGTAATTGGTGTATATTTTTTTCATTGGTTGGATTGGTATAAAAATAAAACGTCCCGCTCAAAGGCGGGACGTTTTTATATTGAATTAACTTATTTCTCTATAAATAGTACATACATCGCCTGTGTTTCGACTGTGAAACAACACAAGTTTGTTGAATGATATATGTTCTGTTTTTCATTTTTAATGAATTAAGAAGCAAATGTAATAATTTTTTTGAATTGGCAACTACTTAAGAATTTATGTTTAAAAGTTATATTTACTAAAATTTATAAAAATGAAAAAATGTATCATTTTACTTATAGTACTCGCAAGTAGTTTTGCAAACGCGCAAAGTGACCGAAAGATCATAAAGGAAATTAAGAAGTACCAGGCTTCCGAAAATAAAGATTTTAGTAATGAAGAAACTACTATTTTGGAACCTGAGGATTTTAAAACTTTTTCGGGATTAGAATTTTATCCTATAGACTTAAAATATAGAGTAACAGCAAAGTTTGTTCGCACTCCTGGCGAAAAGCCTTTTTTAATGCCAACGACCACAGACCGTCTTCCGGAATATGTAAAATATGGCGAAGCACACTTTACATTGCATGGGAAAAAATTGAAATTGGAATTATACCAAAGTACAACACCTTCCAAAGACCCGGAGTATATTGACTATTTGTTTTTACCAATTACAGACCTAACGAGTGGTGAGGGTTCTTATGGAGGAGGGAGGTTTTTAGATGCACGAATTCCGGATGGCGATACCATTCTGCTAGACTTCAATAAATTATATAATCCGTATTGTGCCTATAACAAAAAGTATTCTTGTCCTATTCCACCAAAAGAAAATGACCTGTTAGTTCGTATTGAGGCAGGGGTAAAAGATTTTGGAGAAAACCATTAGAAGTACTTAACAAACCACATTCCAAAAAAGACTGCAGCAAAACCAATGACAAAACTACCTATAGTGTATAAGGCAAATGTCATAAAATCACCTGATTTCAAAAAAACATGGTTTTCATAGGCAAAGGCAGAGAAAGTAGTAAAACCACCACAAAAACCGGTAGCTAAAAACAGAATAGTATTTTGGGAAAGGGTATTATTCTTTAATGCTAAACCTAATATGATTCCAATAAGTAAACTACCTAAAATATTAGCGAGAAACGTACCGTATGGAATTCCGGTTTTGTCACTATTTAAATAGTTGCCAATCCAAAATCGTAAAGAACTACCTAGACCGCCACCTAAAAATACCAGTAAAAGATGTTTCATTATTGAGGAGTTGGAGGTGCTACAAGAGGAATATAAACCTCAGTGACCCAGTTGGCCGGATTAGGAACGGCTACAGGGTCTGTTACATATACTTCAAACATTTTTGCAGTAGGATGTACCTGTAAATTATTTTCAGAAATATAAGATTTTGCTTTTTCATAAGCTTTCGAGAGATTTTCATATTTCCCTTTGAGCGTTGTTTTTAAAGCAGTGACAGGTTCCATAAACCCACAAATGACCGGGCTTCCTGAAGGTGTAATGACTCTCTCTTTAACAGGTAATGCAGTTGAAAAGATAGCAGTACCGTTTGCTTCGTCCAATTGATTGTAAATGGTGAAGGGCATTCCCGATCTTATCAAATTGTTTTGTTGCATATAACCAACCACCTGTCCAAACATTGCAGCCATCTTGGTAGCGATATCGCTTAAATTTGAAGCAGTAGTATTGTACATATAATAACCGCCTCCATATTCTGTAATACCATCTACATTTACAGAAAACGTTTCCATTTGCTCTTTTACTATCTCATCCAGATTTGTTAATCCTTGCTGGAACATTTTACCGATTCCGGTTTCCATATCTTCCTTTTGAAAGGCCATAAACACTTTCTCCATAAAACTTTGCTCACCCTTCATCCCCCAGGTTACTTTTGTTTGACCAGGCATTCCGGTTTCTTCTAAGCGCCAGTACACATTACTTTCACTATCACCCATAGGTGTATTAAAAGTAATCTCCTGATCCAATTCTTTGTTGAGAATTACTTTAACTGTTTTCATAGAACCGTTACCTATCTCCATATGGTCACTGCTCCAGGAATAAGAAGCACCTTCACCTTCGGTCTTTTCAGCATAATTAATTTGAATGTTAGGATCCAGTTTCATCCAGGGCCCCCATTCCTGCCAGCTTTTGTAATCTTTTAGATTGTTGTAAATCACTTCGGCAGGGGCTTCCATCACTTTACTTTCAGCTACATCAAATTTCCCGTCTTTAGTACCAAAATAAATAGCTCCGCCAATTAGAATAATAAGAATTAGAAACAAAAAATATTTTAATATCTTCATTGAAATAGTGATTATTGGTTATTTGTGCTAAGATAATCAATTTTGACGTTTAATATTTTGCTACATTTGTTGAAAACCAATAAAATTAAAAAATGAAGAACACTTTTTTTATAGCCATGGCTATGAGTGGATTGCTATTTTTTTCTTGTGCAGATGACAAGAATAAAAAAGAACCACAAGAGATTGCTAAAGTTGAAACGAATGACTTTGATTATAATGTAGATCAATTTGCAGATCTAAGGATATTACGCTATCAAATTCCTAGTTGGGACGGTTTAACACTTAAAGAACAAAAGCTGGTATACTATCTTACCCAGGCAGGTTTGGCAGGAAGAGATATTATGTGGGATCAAAACTATCGTCACAATCTTACCATACGAACGGCTTTAGAAAATGTTTACAGAACTTATAATGGAGATAAAGAATCTGAAGATTGGAAAAATTTTGAAGTTTATTTAAAGCGTGTTTGGTTCTCTAACGGAATCCATCACCATTATTCTAATGATAAAATAAAACCGGAATTTTCTTCAGAATATCTTCAAAATCTATTAGCTGAAACAAGTACAACTTTGGAAGGAGAAGCTTTCGATGTGATTTTCAATGATGTAGATGCTAAAAAAGTGAACCGGGCGAAAGGTGTTGATAACGTAGCACTTTCTGCCGTGAACTTTTATGGGCCCAATGTGACCAATGCTGATGTAGAATCGTTTTATGCGGCAAAAAAATCTCCGGACCCTGAAAAACCACTGTCATATGGATTGAACTCTAAGTTGGTAAAAGAAGACGGAGTACTTAAAGAATTGGTGTACAAATCCGGCGGATTGTATGGCCCTGCTATCGATAAAATAGTAGAGTGGCTTGAAAAGGCGCAAGGCGTTGCTGAAAATCAGGCACAAGGCGATGCACTTGGATTATTGATCGAGTACTATAAAACAGGCGACCTTCAAATATGGGATGACTATAATGTTGCCTGGACAGCTGCGACAGAAGGTAACATCGACTATATCAATAGTTTTATTGAAGTGTATAATGATCCGTTGGGATACAGAGGTTCCTTTGAAAATATTGTACAGATTAAGGATTTTGATATGTCTGAAAAAATGGCTGTACTATCTGAAAATGCACAATGGTTTGAAGATAACTCACCTTTAATGGAAGAGCACAAAAAGAAAAATGTTGTAGGTGTGACCTATAAAGTAGTAAATGTTGCCGGTGAAGCCGGAGATGCATCTCCAAGTACACCTATTGGAGTTAATTTACCAAATGCTAACTGGATCCGTGCAGCAGTGGGAAGTAAGTCGGTTTCTCTGGGGAATATTATAAATGCATACAACAATGCAGGGGGCTCGGGACGTTTAAAAGAATTTGTTCATGATGAAGAAGAATATGAACTGGAAGAAAAATACGGACAAGTAGGGGATAAGTTGCATACTGCTTTACACGAAGTAATAGGCCATGCTTCCGGGCAACTAAATCCGGGTGTAGGAGAAACTAAAGAAACGCTGAAGAACTATGCATCTACTCTTGAAGAAGGACGCGCGGACCTTGTAGGCTTATATTATTTATACAATCCTAAACTACAGGAACTAGGTTTGGTGGATGACTGGAAAAAAGTGGGAATGGCTGCGTACGATGGTTATATCCGTAATGGGTTAATGACGCAATTGATCCGATTGAACTTAGGAGATGATGTGGAACAATCACATATGCGTAACCGCCAGTGGGTAAGTGCCTGGGTTTTTGAAAAAGGAGCGGCAGATAATGTGATCGAGAAAGTAACACGTGATGGAAAGACGTATTATAACATTAATGATTATGATAAATTGCATGACCTTTTTGGACAATTATTACGTGAAACACAACGTATCAAGTCTGAAGGAGATTACGCTGCCGTGGAAGCTTTGGTAGAAGGTTATGGAGTGAAAGTAGACCAAACATTACACGCTGAGGTCTTAGAGCGCAACAAACAATTTACTACGGCTCCCTATGGCGGATTCGTAAACCCGGAAATTATTCCAAATATGAATGATGATGGAGAAATAGAAAGCTTTAGTATTAAGCAACCTGCTACCTTTGAAGAACAGATGCTGAAATACTCTGATAACCACAGTAACTTAACTACAGTCGAGAAGTTAAAGTTATAACGAACTAAGATAGAGATTAAAAAACCTCCTTGTGGCTAACGCAGGGAGGTTTTTATTTAATCTGACTTTCCTTTGTTTGAATCCAACAAAGACTCTATATCAAACGTTTTGGATAGATTTACGACCATTTGTGGATTTTGATCTGAAAAGTATTCTCTTACTTCGCCACTTATTTTAATTCCGTGTTTTTGTTCCATAAGATAGAATTGAAAAAGGCCAAAAAACTGTCCTGTTCCATTACGACTTCTTCTTCCGGTATCGCCATAGCCTATAACAGGATTTAGAAATACTTCAATGTTTTTGTCTGCATATTTCATAGGTGCTCCCACCCCAAAATAGGAACTATACAATTTATCGGTAAATTCTTTGCTTTCTCTTAATTGTCTTCGCAGGAATGGGTCTAATAGCGAATCACGAGGAATATAGTTTTGAGAAATATGCAAAGTATCTTTAAAATTGAATTTTGTAGTTTCTGTACGTTGGATGATCTCGGTATGTAAGGCTAAGTACGTTTGAAATTTTTTAGTATCATTTTCAAACACACGAAATAATAGTTGTCCATAAAAGCCCAGATTTTCAGATGTTGTTTCGGGTGTCCTGATCACTCTTTTAGCAATTAATGAAATCGAATCATTTTGAAGGTTTTCGTCCTCAACAAGGAAAATAATATCATCTCTTTCTTTATCTTTTTGGAGCGTCGTTGAGCTATTTCTGTAAATTCCTGCACGAATACCTCCCCAATATGCTCCCTTTCCATTTTTAAAGAATAGTCCCGGAAGAAATACATCTATTTCCGAATAAAAACTCTTCACTTTTACCTTTTCTCCAAAGTTAAAATTGGCTCCTATGAAAAAATTATATTTATCCGATTTATTTTTCTTTTCTGTATTTAGAATAACAGTTTGAATATGATTTTTTAATTCAATTTTTACTATGTCTTTTTTTGCTGTGTCTTTTTCTATATCGAATTGCTTTTCAGAAAGAGATTCAATAGTAAGTGTTATTGTTCCTTTATGCTTTATTATTGAATCCAGAAGGCCTTGCAAATTTCCCTGAAGATCTTCAGTTCTTTTAAATTCTAAATGATCTTTGGTTATCGATTGGCTTATTGATACATCTGAACTAACTTTAAATAAGTTCAGTTGGTCATTGTCAGTTGTTATCTCGACCGATATTTTATTCGATTCAGATGGGAATTTGTTTCCGTCAATTTCTAACGTATATGGTATTTTAAAAGATTCTCCTGACTTATAGTCTAAAACTTGTCTGGGTTGGTCAAAACCAATACTAATTTGTGCTCGAAGTGCAGATGACAGAAACAATAAGATCGATAGTAAAAGGAAATGCATAGTTTTCATGATGGTGATAATTTATTTTTGTAAATCTATCTGACATCATATCACAAAAAAATACCCGGTGAAGGGTATTTTAAAAGTTTGACTATAGAGAATTTATTTAGAAATCGTATTTTCTTTCCAATGCATAGCGAAGTAGTTCCCCTTTACCGGAAAGGCCCAGTTTTCGGATCATATTCTTACGGTGTTTCTCCACAGTAGAGACTGCTGTAAAGCGTACTGCCGCAATTTCACTTGTAGATTTTCCCTGCCCGATCAAGTTTAAAATTTCACGTTCACTTTTGGACAAGACGGACTTTTTAGCAGTAGTGGCTGCCGTATCTTTTATCAATGAAATGTCCAATGCAGCATCGAAAAACTCTTCTCCTTTTACAACTGCATGTATGGCATGCAAAACCTCTTCCAAAGCAGAATTTTTTAATAAATAACCTGAAGCTCCGGCGGCAATCATCTGTGAAACTGCCTCATCCTGATCGAACATGGTAAACGCAATCACCTTAGTATCCGGGAATTCCTTTTTTATGAGTTTGGTAGCCGCAATACCATCGATCTTTGGCATTTTAATATCGGTGAGTACAACTTTGGGTTGTTTCTTTCTAACAATTTCCAGAAGTGCTTCACCATCATTTGCCATCCCTACAATAGAAATGTCTTCCTCATATTCCAGCAACAGATTAATACCGTCTACGAGGGATTGATGATCTTCGGCTATGGCTAGGGTTATCATAAGAGTATATCGATTAGAACAGAGGTTCCCTTTTTGGGAGTAGAGTCTATTTCCATGGTTCCTTCCAGATGCTCAACTCTTCTTTCGATTCCCGAGAGGCCCATGCCTTCCTTCTGCTGAATTTTTTTGGCATCGAAACCTATTCCATTGTCTTCTACAATAATACTCAGGGAATCGTGATGTTGCGTAATAGAAATACTGGCTTCGGAAGCATTTGCATGTTTTATTACATTGGTCACTAACTCCTGAATAATTCTGAAGATAGCTATTTCCAATGAATTCTCTAGGCGTTCATCCAATCCAAAATCCTGGACATCCACTTTTAAATTATTGACCCCTGAGACATTTTTTGCGAGTTTCTCTATAGCAGGCAACAACCCATTCTTTGCAATAACTCCACTGTTCTTAAGATGTGCCATGGAACGAACTTCATCATACGCCTGGTTGAGCAGTTCTTCGGTACTGGTAAATAATGCATCAAGATCGTCAATTTTCTTGTGATTTGCCTGTAAATGACCGAACTGCAATTTGGCAGCAGCTAAAGTAGCACCTACACTATCGTGCAGGTCACCAGCCAGGCGTTGCCGTTCCTTTTCCTGCCCGGAGATCATTGCATCTATTGTGGTAAGTTCCTGTTCTTTAAGGATCTTTTCCGTTTTCCGAATCTCTATTTCCCGTTCTTGTTCTGCGATACGTTGCTTCCGCTTGGTGTTTTTATAGATAAGAAAAGCGAAAATACCAACTGCCAATAAGCCGCCTCCAAGGCCAATGGCAATGGTTTCATTTTGCCTTCTTTTAGCTTCACTTTCCAGATTATCCGCCCGCAATTTTTCGTTGTCAAACTGTTCTTTTATTCTTGCGATATCAATATTTTGTTGAATATCATTTATACTATCTCTTAGTGATTTTAACTTTTTTAAGTATAATGCTTCATTTTTATAATCCTTGATGTTGTTGTAGGCGACCGAAATGTTATCATAAAAAATAATTTTGCTTTTGATAACATTCTCTTTGAGCGGAATAGAGTCAGCCAATTTATAATATTTTATTGCCTTTTTGTATTCTTTTAGAAGATTGTATTTAACAGCTATATTATTGTAGCAATAAGCTAGATTTAGAGTATCCTTATACTTTTTGAGAATAGGCACAGCTAATAAGGTATAATGTAAAGAAGAATCCAAATTTTTTGGCTCTGTTGTTTGATAAACAGAACCAATATTAATACTGCCATAGGCCATTTTTAAAGTATCCTTCATCAACCTATCTAAATTTATGGTTTTTCTAAAATACTCTAATGCTAGCTTTTGATCATCAATGTCTAAAAAGCTTTCCGCAATGGCTTGGTTTTTCATTCTAAGAGTAAGAGAATCTTTTGCGGCCTCTGCATAACTATTTATTTCATTTAAAATTTCTTTTGTATCAATTTTAAGATCATTTTGATGTCGTAATATTTTCCATATCAGTAAATTACAATCATTAACGTCACTATCTTCTTTTAGTAAGTTGAAAAGATATTTTGAGTTTTTTGCGCTACTATATGCTTTAGAATTATTGTCTATCCGAAAATAATAATCTGCGAGATAATAGAACCAAGTAGCCTTATCATAGCTGTTGATATTCGAAGTATCAATTGCTTTTAACTCGTAGACAACTTTTTCAAATTTTTTTTCTTTAAAAGCATTTAAAATTGAATTAAAATTTACATTTTGACAAAAAACACCTTCAGCGCTTAAAAAAAGCGCTGAATAAATAAAACATATATTCCAAATATGCCTAATCACTAGCCAGAGATGATTATTGAGCCATCCTTTGTTTTTGGCGTACCTCCGTCCAAACGACAAACAAAAGACTCATATTCATTACATGCTTTTTTATGTACTTTAAATAGAAAGTAATGTTTCTTTCCTTTTTTTAAATCGAGTTTACCAGTAGGTATATTTAAAGTTTTTGTTTGAGTAGAATTTGTACCCTTTTTAGATAGGTATATTACAGTATAATCTTTGTATTCAGCATCTTGCCCGATACATCTTTCAAAACCACAAATTTCATAGATGTATTTTGAATTTGGATTGGTTTCTAAGTTAAAAATTATTTTAGTTACAAAGTTTTTGTTCCAAGTTAGTTTTGCATGTAAATTAATTTCATTGTCAAAATACATGAGAAACCTTTCTAAATACCCTTCAGGGTATGTTAGAGTTCTAATTATTTGTGCCATAATTTTAAATTTTTAAGAGTGAATTTGTTTAAGAAGGTGGTTACTTTAAAGTTAGTACTAGGATTAATATCGTGTAGGACTTCTTGCTTATGTCTAAATGGACGATTAAAAATGTAGCTAATATTATTGGCAATGGAGTATTTTTTTAAATCTCCCTCGTTGTTTTCAACAGTGTCAATTTCTAAACCTGAAGCAATTGCAAATAATAATGCTGAGGCATGAGTTTGATTATCCATTTTTGTTACAACAATAGAGCCAGAATCACCATCAATTGATATTCGATCTATCAGAATTTGCTTTCTAAATAATCTACTCATTTCATTATCTTCACTAATACCTACTCTAACGGTTGTATTTGTAGATCTTATAGTTCCTTTTCTTTCCTTAAAATACTCACCAGATTCAAATGTCCCAAAACCAAAATTTTGAACTTGCATACCGATTTTAGGTTTTGTTATTGTCCATTTTTTTTTGTCTAGATTATAGGTTTTTATTAATCTGTTTGCTGTTAGTTCATTAAATTTGATAATTGCAACTTCTCTATAAGTGTCAATCGCTTTCCAAAAAAGACGACCAATATTGTCACCATTGCTATTTCCAATCAGATCTCCTAAACCAAATTCTGTGCTAGCCAATACATGCCAATTAGAAATTCCAAATAGATCATTCGGATATTCCATGATTTTGAATATTCCTCCCAATGTGCCTGATCCTGATAGGTTCCCTGATATATAAGATATAGGTTGTGCTCCATATGGATAATCATACCAGTCTTTTGTTTTGTCATAATAATTCGAAAATAGATTTTCTTTTACTATTCTATTCTCTTTAACGACTTTTTCTTTTTTACTATCAACAGAATCATTATCCTCATACCCTTTTGAACCGTTTGTAAGTAAAGAGATTATTGGTACTTGATAATTTTTGGTGCGTGATTTAGTGTTTTCAATTTTGTTACAATATCTGCAAGGACACAATCCTTTGTTTTTCAACAATTCAATTCTATATTCAGATGGGACTGGTAGATAGGCGGGAATTTTATTTTTTGGGAAATCACCAAAATAAGCCCTATGGTCACAAAAATTTTCAACAAGGTTGATAGAATCATTTCTCAGACCAATCTCAAGTCCGTAACCTGGTCGTTTTGGGTTTTCAGATTTTACAACTGCAACATAGTTGACGTATTCATATAGGAATATAAACTGTTCATAGTATTCCAAAACTTCATTCGCATGATCTTCACTACTATAAATGATATCTGCTTTCATAACTACCCAATCGGATTAAACAGATACACCAATACAAAAACCGCAATGGCTCCGGAAGCAGTAATGGTAGGCTCCTTTTCTGCAAGCGTCATTTTAATGGGTTTCTGTTTTTCATCGGACAGCATATTTACACCCTGTCCGTCAGAAGTGTAATTTACATGTAGCATTCCCGGGATGGAAATACTAATAGAAGCAGCTGCTAAGGCTGTTAATACTCTATAGAACCAAAACTCGGCACTATCCATACTAAAATTATTCTTTGATACAACGATCATGATAACTGCGAAGGCAATAATGCCAAATAGGAACATAAGCCCCGGTGAATTTTTCATAATTAAAAAATTTGATTAGACAATTTTATACTAAAACAAAAGGGGAGAACATACCCAATACCGGGTATATTTTATTATCATTTAATAAAGGGGAGATTACTAAGTTAAGTTGTTGTTATTGAAATACCAACTATTAATTTAATTTTTGTATACGAAATATGATTGTTAATGCCTTAATATTGCTTTAATAAGAACCAACAGCCCTACAAAAACCAAAAATCCAATTAAGATCCATAAGCTTCCTTTATAGTGTTTTTTGTGCAGTTTTTTATCTCTTCGGTAGCTAAATACCATCAAAATGATAAAAGCTATTAGAAAACAGATCGCAAAAATTAATTGGTTGGTACTAAACATAAATTTGTAGTTTTACGATTGCAAATTTACGTATTTTAATACTGTTATTATCTAAGAATTTTGAAGTTTGAAGGGGAGTGTGAAGTATAAGGTTTGGGGTATGAAGCTTGGGGCTGGAAGTTTGAAGCTGGAAGTATGGGGTTTGAAGTTGGAAGTCCTTCCTTCTACGTCAAAGATGGATGAAATAGGAGTTGGGGAGTGTGGTGTGTCATTCAGAGGGAGCATAGCAACCGAAGAATCTTATAGATTCCTCACATCGTTCGGAATAACATGGGAGTACATATGAAGTTGGAAGAGCGAAGTTTGAAGTACGAAGTTGGGAGTATTAAACAATTATCTGAAAATCAATAAAATAACGAATCAAGAACATAATCAGATTAACTATGAAAAACAAAATTGCTGCTGTACATGAATTTCACAAAGCTTTCGGATTAGGAATAAAAGAAACCCCTACTGCCGAGCTTGGAGAAGCCAAAAACCTGTTACGATACAAACTCATGCGCGAGGAAAATGAAGAATATCTGGAAGCAGCAAATAATAACGACCTGGTTGAGGTGGCTGATGCTTTGGGAGATATGCTCTATATTTTATGTGGAACGATCATAGAACACGGTATGCAGGATAAAATAGAAGAAGTGTTCAATGAAATTCAACGCAGTAATATGAGTAAGCTGGGTGCAAACGGTAAACCTATCTATCGAGAAGATGGAAAAGTATTAAAAGGCCCCAATTACTTTAAGCCAGACATACAGGCGATCTTAGAATCTTAAATTTAAAAATAAGGAAATCTAAAGCTCGTAACGCCATTCAAACGGATCCTCAGCACGATTGTATTGTATATCCATCAATTCCTTTTTGAATCTGGCAGCATAGCTGTCAGCATTGGTAGGGAGTTCATATATTTTTTCCTGGTATCCAAAAGCACTTACAGGGCTTATAACAGCAGCAGTACCGGCGCCAAAAATCTCTTTCAAAGTACCATTATTGGAAGCGGTTAGAAGTTCTGAAACCTGTATTTTTCGTATATCAACAGGAATACCGTTACGTTTTGCAAGATCTATGACACTTTTTCGTGTGACCCCATCCAGAATTCTATCACTGATCGGAGCAGTAATCAAAGTGTCATTTATTCTAAAAAATACGTTCATGGTACCGGCTTCTTCCAGATACTTATGTTCATTAGAATCGGTCCAGATTACCTGTTGAAATCCTTTTTCGCGTGCCAGATTGGTTGGATAGAACTGTGCTCCATAGTTTCCGGCTGCTTTTGCATAACCAACACCACCGTCTGCAGAACGGCTAAATGTTTCGGCAATGACCACTTTTACATCTCCGGAATAATAAGCATTCACAGGACAGAGTAGGATCATAAACTTATACTCATTAGAAGGAGAGGCAGAGACTCCTGCTTCTGTAGCCATTGCAAAAGGCCTGATGTAAAGTGAGTTCCCAACACCTGGTTTTACCCAGTCCCTATCCAGCTCTATAAGCTTGTGTAAAGCTTCAAAAAACAGATCCCTTGGAAATTCAGGAATTGCCATACGAGCAGAAGATCTGTTAATACGTTTGAAATTCTCTTCCGGACGAAAAAGAAATACCTTTCCACTTTCATCTTTATAAGCTTTCATTCCTTCAAAAACAGCCTGTCCGTAATGAAACACCTTTGCAGCAGGTGATATGGTCAATGGTCCATAGGGTCTAATGGTAGGGTTTTGCCATTCACCGTTCTTAAAATCACACTCGAACATATGATCTGTAAAAGATTTCCCGAAAACAAGATTATCAAAATCAACTTCATTTATTCTGGTTGCTTCGGCTCTTTTTACAGAAATTTTGTCTTGGGTGATATAGTTCATGAATATACTGGGATTAGATTGCAAAATTATACAAAAAATAGGGCATAAAAAACCTAAAATTTTAATAAAATTGCAGTATCTTAATAGACAATTAAATTCTGAAAAACTTACAATGAAAAAAATACTTTTTATAGCAACATTAAGCCTGATAATGGTAAGTTGCAATGAAGAAAAAAAGAAAGAAAACCCTGTTGTTGAAGCCGAAGAAATGGAAATTGCATATCAATCTTTCGGAGAAGAAATCAACGATGAAGGAGTACTCTCCAAAACCGAAATAATAGAGAAATACAAAAACCTGAAAGCGGGAGATACTGTTGCGGTTAAATTTACTTCCGAAGTAAAAGAAGTATGCCAAAGTAAAGGCTGCTGGATGCGAATGGATATGGGTGAAGAAGAAGCAATGGTCAAGTTTAAAGATTATGCCTTCTTTATGCCAAAAGATATTGCCGGGCAGGAAGTAATAGTAGAGGGAATGGCTTTTGTAGAAGAGATGAGTGTCGATGACCAGCGCCATTATGCTGAAGATGCCGGAAAGTCCAAAGAAGAGATAGAGGCTATTACCGAACCCAAAAGAACACTCTCTTTCGTTTCTTCCGGAGTCCTTATTCCAGAAAAACAGTAAATTTTGAAGCGGGAATTCCTTACTACCGGAGATGGGTCTGTCACTATCCATTTACCGGAGTGGAATGAACAATACCATTCTAAACATGGTGCCATTGCTGAAGCACAGCATGTCTTCATAAAGACCGGGCTGCATTATTTTGTTTCAGGAAATGATGATGAATCTATTTCAATACTGGAAATAGGATTTGGTACCGGTTTAAATGCTTTTCTCACTTCTTTGGAAGCCGAAAGAAAAAACCTTCAGATCAACTACACAGGAATTGAAGCCTATCCGGTCGATCCCTCAGAGGTTTTACAGCTTAATTATGCGGAAATGCTCCATGCTTCGGAAAAATATTTCTTGAAGCTTCACGAGGCCAAATGGGAAATGACATCGAAGATCAGTCCGAATTTTCGATTGACCAAACGCAAACAATTTTTTTCAGAGATAGAAGATACAGATGTCTTCAACATCATTTACTTTGATGCTTTTGGAGCACGTGTACAACCAGATCTTTGGACAGAAGAGATTTTCAGAAAAATGTATAAGGCTTTAAAGAAAGAAGGTGTTTTGGTTACCTATTCGGCAAAAGGTAGTGTTCGTCGTGCCATGCAAAGTGTTGGTTTTAAAGTTGAACGGTTACCCGGACCTCCCGGCAAGCGTCAAATGTTAAGAGCCGTTAAAGCAGATCAATAGGGTGTTTGTGCCTTTTTTTAAAGATTAGATATGAAGATATTAGTTACAGGTGCTACCGGACTTATAGGTAGAAAGTTGACAAAGAAATGTATAGAAAAAGGCATCACAGTTCACTATTTTACAACCCGAAAGGAAAAAATAAAAACTACTTCTGCTTATAAGGGGTTCTACTGGAACCCTCAAAAAAATGAAATTGATGAAGAAGCTTTCAAAGGAGTTTCTGTAATTATAAACCTGGTAGGAGCAACGGTGTCCAAACGTTGGACAAACAGCTATAAAAAAGTAATTCTGGAAAGTAGGGTACATACTGCAGATCTTATTTTTAAAACACTTGAAAACATAGAACACGATGTGAAACATTTCATATCTGCCAGTGGTATTAGTATTTACCCTAATTCAAATACTGAACAATATACCGAAGAGAGTAATGAAGTTGATACCACTTTCTTAGCTGAAGTCGTGATTGCGTGGGAAGCAGCTGCAGATCAGTTTAAAAACTTAGATATAGAAGTCTCGAAAGTGAGAACAGGTGTTGTATTAGCTACAGGAGAAGGGGCATTGCCTAAAATTGTAAAACCTGTAAAAATGGGATTGGGAGCTCCTTTGGGAAGCGGTAACCAATGGCAATCCTGGATACATATTGATGATATTACAGAGATCTATTACCACATTTTAAAAAACAGATTGAAAGGTGTTTATAATGCGGTAGCACCCAATCCGGTGACGAATAAAAATTTGACTAAACAGATTGCCAACCATCTCAATAAACCTTTGTGGCTACCTAATATACCTGGATTTATGCTAAAATTAATATTAGGAGAAATGGCGGAGATCGTAGTGGAAGGTCAATGGGTCAGTCCCCAAAAAATTGAAGAGGGAAAGTATGATTTTAGGTACAAAACTATTGAAAGCGCACTTGAGGACCTGCTGTAAAGATATGGGGCGGCCATTGGCCGCCCCATAAACTATAAATCTGGATTTTAACTTAAGATGTCTTTGCAACTAAAGAAACGGTTAACTCAATACCATCATCGATAAATTTATCTCCCAGGTCACCAAAAATAGTTTTGGAGCCATAATTAACATCCCATTTAGTCCTGTCAATTTCAAAAGACTCACTTTGTAGTTTCAAAGTATGTTCTTCCATTGAAACGGTGGCTGGAAATTCTATAGCATTCGTTTTGTCTTTAATAGTTAGATTTCCGCTAACGATGGTTTTTCCTTCTTTTTCTGAAATACCCGTTAATTCAAAAGTAGATTCAGGGTATTTGTTTACGTTAAAAAAGTGACCTTCTTTGCCTTCTACGGTTCCTTTAAGATGTGTTTCTAATTTTTCTTTTAACTCCCCTTCCAGATCAAGACAGCTAATCGAATTCATATCGATGGAAAAGTTTCCGGCTTCAATCACACCATCTGCCGCTACTGCAAGTGTTCCCGAAGCAAGCTTCATTGTACCATTGTGAGATCCGGTTGGCTTTTCTCCTTTCCACAAAATCTGTGACTCTTCCACATTTATGTTATAGTTTACAGCTGTTTCAGTAGCTTCAGCCACTTCTTTCACCTCACCGACAGTAACATCACCTCCTTTTTCTTTACAAGCAACAACTCCTGCAAATACAAATGCAGTTAAAGCAATATTCAATACAATTCTTTTCATTAATTCTTTTGTTTTATGGTTAAAGGCACAAAAATATTTATAAGCCGAATCATTTCTTCTTAAATATATATTAAAATAGGCAATGATATATCTGTGTAACCCAATTTTTAGAGATAAAAGCTCAACTAAATACGAAAGGGCTTAATTAATCCAACCTTCAATTATTTTATCAATCCAGCTTGCGACAGATTTGGCCTTAATAATCGCAGCAATAATTATTAATATGATACCAGTAATAAGTTTATTATTTGAGATTAAGTTCCAAGCCTTATCAATTATAGATTTGCCTTCTGCTTTGTTGGGTGCAGGCTTAGTCTTAATAGCATTGGGCTTACGTGAACGTTTTAAGAAGTAGCTTTTAGTTTTTGACTTTACAGGTCTTAAATATTCATCAAAATTTTCTTTTTGAAAAGGTTTTAGAGCAAATCGTTTAGGCTCCCTACTAAATTGTTTATCCCAAAGAGCCTTATCAATGAGCAAGCTGAATTTTATAGTGCCGGTTGTTTCATCAATCCTATGCAGTTCGTAGACATCGCATGGATCCACTATCTCGTAGTTTATGTATTTATCATGGTCTGATCTTAAATAACTGTTCAACCATTCTACTGGAGACACCGATATTATATGGTCGCTATCCTTATGCTTGATTTTCATAAAAAAATGCTTAGTAAATAAATAAAGGGGGACAACTCAAAGATATAGAAATTACCTCAATTTTTGAATTACGACTACTTGCACAATTTATTAACATTTAGAATGTTAATACTTTTTTAGATTTCAACGTAAGTTATTGATATAAAGGAATTTATATTTTCATTTTTTATGCTCGTAACTCTTCAAAATCTTTGTTTGTTCATTAATCTGTTTTGTTAGTTCGTTTTTCTAATCTTTTTTACGTATATTAGCGAAAGAATTTAAAAAGAAAAAACCCCCAAGGTGGAACAAGAGGGTCTTTTTAATTTTCAAAATTGTCTTAAAAATTGTGGGCCGGTCTGGCGATGTTAATGGACTTGTCATTCTAAAACAGTGGGTTCGATACCCACCCGGTCCACCTTTTAAGGTATACGAATTTACGGTAAATTCTGAAAATAACCAAAATAAAGTTGATATTATGAGCCTTAAAGAAGATTTAATTAAACGTAAAAGAGAACTAGAGCAAGAGCTTTTAGAAGTAAATACTGCGCTCTCTGCTATAATTGGTATTGCTTCTTCTAAAAGAGTAAATGAGCCTAAAAAGGAGTATAGTTTTAGAGATGTTAAGTTTTATGGAGGAGGTAAGGCTATTCCTGTGGGAGCTCCTAAAGGAGATACTTGGCTAGAACAAGTCATTAACTTTATTAAGGATAGTGACAGATTTGTTCATAATATAGAAATTGCCGAAGCTATTGCCCCTCTTTATCCTGATAAGACCTTAAAGCAAGTTCAAAGACGTGTTTCTGCTGTTATATCACATGCACTAGCCAATAACAAGGTTAAAGGACTAACTAACTATAAATTCGGAAATTCCACGAAAGACACGGTTTGGGGTAAAAAAGCCTGGATGAGTTCGGATGGAGGAATTTTAAGTAAGCACCAATTTAAAAAACTGAAAAATTCAAAAATTCAAAAAGAAATATCGTTTTAAAAACAAAGCACCCTTATTGGGTGCTTATTCTATAGATGGGGGTTGAAGACTGTCTCATTAGCAGCTAAAACGGAGGGAAGTCCGTTCTTAAACCGAGTTTAATAGACTCAACCCGTCTTCCTAGAAGTCCTGCCTTAGATACCGCCTACATTCCAAGTAGGAAATTGGTCTTCGGTAGGGCTTTCTTATTAGCAAATATACTATTTTTCAGTAGTATCTACTTTCTTCTTTATAATAGTAGAAAGAACCTCTTTAAACTTAGGCTCTTTCTTATCTATTTTAATATCTTCTTTAGGACGTTTAACATCCTCTTTCTTCTTAGGCATTTATAAGAGTTTTGTAATCTAAACGCTTGTTTACTCCATTTGCAATAGCAACATCAAATTTAGAACCTTCGCTTAAATTTCTATTGTTGTATCTAAAGGTAAACTCATTTAAGTACTTTTCCAAATGCTTATCTGAAACATGATGATAGATACCTACGATACCTCTTTTAAGTAAAGACCAAAAGTTTTCGATATTATTTGTATGTACTGTACCACTAACATATTGATCTGCACCATGTCTAACGAAATCATGCTTGAAATTATACTTTAAACCTCTATATGGTCTATATTCATCAGTATAGATATTTGCGCCCTTTACAACTCTTTTTTTCATAATCGGAATAAGAGTATTAGTTTGAGTATCCTTTACTGGAACCGCATAAACTTTACCATTACGCTCTAATATACCAAGTACAGGAGTTTTAGTCTTAATGCTTCTTCCTTGTGTATTAGCCGTTCTTTTAACTTTATGCTTGTTCTTTTCTTTACCTCCTATATAAGTTTCATCTACTTCAACTTCATTAGTAAATTTATCATTAACAGGTTTATAAGTTTCACGTATTCGCTGTAAAATAAACCATGCACTTTTCTGTGTAATTTTCAAATCTCTAGCTAACTGATGTGATGAAACACCTTTTTTATGGGCTGTTACAAGGTATATGGCTATAAACCATTTTCTAAGAGACACTTTAGTATCATGGAAAATTGTACCAACTTTTACACTAAACTGCTTACGACATCCATAACACTTATAACGTTTGTTTTTACCCTTTAACTCATTTACTCTGTCGCTTTCGCAGTAAGGACATGTAGGCGCACCGTTCCAACGAAGTACAGCAAGGTAGTCTTGACACACTTCTTCAGTCGTGAAATAATCCAGTAAGTCGAATAAACTATCGAAATCTCTTAAATCTTTGGCTTTGTTACACATATCCTTGTTATTTATAGTGTAAATATACGGACATATATTTGCATATACAAGTATTTTTGCAAATATTTGGATATTTATTTGTAAATTTACCCGATGCAAGAACGAATTAAATCATTCTATGTCGCTATACTTAAAAACGAAGTCGTATGTTTTGATACGAACCTCAAGGACTTTCATATTAAGTTGCAGAAAATGGCAAAAGGTTGCAGGAATTATCACTTTTTTTATAGGCAATTTAAACACGCAAGATATTTTGATTATAAGGATGATGAGGGTAAAGTTTTCTTCCTTCAACAGCTAATTTAATTTTCAATGAGTAAATTTTTAAGCCCAATAGTGGTACTATCTCCCGTAATCCCTCTGACAGCGTGTCATACGGTGGGTTACACAGATATATCATTGCCTTAAAATAATGTAGTGACATTTTGACATTTTATAAGAAATGGCAGTACTTTTGCTCCCTTGAGAGAAAACAGAAAAGAAACTCATTTATGAGCAAAAAGAATAAAGCTAAAGAAACAATTATTGAAGAGGAAGTACAAACGAAAGAGCAGGCTACTTCTAAAAAAGAAGACAAAAAAGCAGATCCGATAATGCAGTTACAAACCGAACTGGAAACTGAGAAAGATCGCTATTTACGTCTTTTCGCAGAGTTCGAGAATTATAAAAAACGTACCGGTCGTGAGCGTATCGAATTGTTTAAAACTGCAAGTCAGGATGTAATGGTATCCTTACTTCCGGTCATAGACGATTTTGATAGAGCGTTGAAAGAGATCGAAAAATCTGAAAATGATAATTTGTTTAAAGGGGTGGAATTGATAAGCAATAAATTTAGAGAAACTCTTCGTGCCAAGGGCTTAGAGCCCATAGGAACAAAAGAAGGAGATGTTTTTGATGCTGAGATCCACGAAGCTGTAACACAAATTCCTGCACCTTCTAAGAAACTAAAGGGAAAGATTATAGATGTGATAGAAAAAGGATACACATTAGGCGAAAAAATTATTCGCTACCCTAAAGTAGTTATAGGACAATAATATGAAACAAGACTTTTATGAAATATTAGGCATCTCTAAAGGTGCTTCGGCAGCAGAAATTAAAAAGGCATATCGTAAAAAGGCAATTGAATATCATCCTGATAAAAACCCGGGTGATGCAAAAGCCGAAGAGATGTTTAAAAAAGCAGCCGAAGCATATGAAGTTCTAAGTGATCCCGATAAAAAAGCCCGCTACGATCAGTTTGGCCATCAAGCATTTGAAGGTGGAGGCTTTGGTGGCGGAGGCGGTATGAATATGGAAGATATCTTTAGTCAGTTTGGAGATATCTTTGGAGGTGCTTTTGGCGGAGGAGGCTTTAGTGGCTTTGGTGGTTTTGGAAGCGGTGGGCACCGTTCTGTTAAAGGTAGTAACCTTCGTATTCGTGTACAGCTTTCACTGGAAGAAATTGCAAATGGAGTTGAAAAGAAGATAAAAGTAAAGCGCAAAAAAGTTGCTCAAGGAACCACATATACTACATGTGGAACTTGTAACGGCCACGGACAAGTAACACGTATTCAAAATACTATTTTGGGACGTATGCAAACTTCAGCAACCTGTAATACTTGTGGCGGAAGCGGACAAATAATTGATAAAAAACCTGCCAATGCAGATGCACAGGGTATGTTGGTTACCGAAGAGACGGTTTCCATTAAGATACCGGCCGGTGTGGTAGATGGAATGCAACTGAAAGTTTCAGGAAAAGGAAATGATGCTCCCGGTAAAGGAATTGCAGGAGATCTCCTCGTTGCAATTGAAGAAAAGCCACATCCAACCTTACAGCGTGAAGGAGATAATTTACACTACGATCTGTATGTAAGTTTTTCTGAAGCGGCTTTGGGAACTTCAAAAGAAATTGACACGGTAACCGGTAAGGTTCGTATTAAAATTGAATCCGGAACTCAAAGTGGAAAAATATTGCGCTTACGAAATAAGGGAATCCCAAGCATAAATGGATATGGTACCGGAGATCTTTTGGTGCATATAAATGTTTGGACGCCAAAATCACTCAGCAAAGAACAAAAAGAGTTTTTTGAAAGAATGATGAGTGATGACCATTTTCACCCTAAACCTGAAAAAGAAGACAAATCCTTTTTTGAAAAAGTGAAAGATATGTTTTCTTAAATATAAGTTAATATTCAAATTATTTTATATATATTTGAACATCGCTGAAACTAATGGCGATAATTTTTCTTTTTCATAGCAATTTTTTTCCCACCCTTCATTTATTTGAGGGTGGGTTTTGTTTTTTATTAGATATTTTTTAATTGTAGTGTAACAAACGTCTTTAATAGCTTACAAACTATTTGAAATACTCTTAATGCTTATATTGCTTCATATGCAAATCAATACCATTATAAAATCTTACTTCTAACTATGGAAAAACTCTTAGTAGCTCAAAATATTTCCAAATCTTTTGGCAATTATAAAGCTTTAAACGATATCTCAATTGAAGTACCCAAAGGAAGTATTTTTGGACTTTTAGGACCCAATGGTGCAGGTAAGACTACATTTATCCGTATAATCAATCAAATTACTATGCCCGATACCGGTAAAGTAATCTTGGATAGCGAACCCCTTGAGCCTGAGCATATTAAACATATTGGCTATTTGCCGGAAGAACGTGGCTTATACAAGTCTATGAAAGTAGGAGAACAGGCACTATACCTTGCACAACTAAAGGGCCTTTCAAAACAAGAAGCAAAGAAACGTTTGAAATATTGGTTTGAAAGATTGGAAATAGGCGATTGGTGGAATAAAAAGATACAGGAATTATCTAAAGGGATGGCACAAAAAATACAGTTTGTTGTAACTGTATTGCACCAGCCTAAACTTCTTATTTTTGATGAACCTTTTAGTGGATTCGACCCCATCAATGCAAATCTTATAAAAGATGAAATTTTAAAACTCAGGGAAGATGGTGCCACAGTTATCTTTTCTACTCACCGTATGGAGTCTGTAGAAGAGATGTGTGACCATATAGCACTTATCCACGAATCCAATAAGATCCTTGATGGAAAACTCATCGATATAAAACGAGCCTATAAATCCAATACTTTTGAAGTTGGTTTACACACTTCAGATCAAGAGAAAGTAACTGCCGCATTGCATGAGAGGTTTGAAGTGTTTCCGGCATCTTTTAAAAGTATAAATAACGAACTTCAGTATAAGATTAAAGTTTCAGAAACTGCCTCTGCTAACGACCTGGTAAGTTATTTGACTACACAAGGGCAACTCACTCATTTTGTGGAGGTGATCCCATCGGCAAATGATATTTTTATTGAAACTGTTCAAAACAATTAATTGTAAGGCATGAATCATCTTTCACTTATTATAAAAAGAGAATATTTAAATAAGGTGCGTAACAAATCGTTCATCATTATGACGTTTTTAAGCCCTTTGATCATGGTTGGGATATTTACATTAGTAGCTTATTTATCACAGCTTAACAACGATAAAGAAAGAACAGTTTCTATTCTGGATGAAAGTGGATTGTTTATCAATCAGTTTGAGAGCTCTCAAAGCCTCCAATACGAAATGCTTACAGGGATATCTCTTTCTGAAGCAAAAACTGTTGTGCAAGAGAATGAAAATTACGGTTTATTGTATATTCCCAAAATTGAGAATATTGAAGGGCTTTCAAAAGCGATTACCTTCTATTCTGAAGATTCTCCGTCGCTTATTGTAATGGATAATATTGAGGAAGCTATTGAAGAAAAAGCAAATGCGTTAAAACTTCTTGAGGCGGGAATTGATGCTCAGGCCATCAAAGAACTTCGTATTAAGATAGATGCTAACCTTGAGACTTTTAAAGGTGAGGAGACTTCAAAATTAGGCTCAGGGTTAAAACTTGCCTTTGGAGGTGCTGCCGGGTATTTACTATTCATGTTCATTATCATTTATGGAAATATGATCATGCGAAGTGTAATTGAAGAAAAAACAAGTCGGATTATAGAAGTGATCATTTCTTCGGTAAAACCCATGAAACTATTATTAGGAAAGATATTTGGAACTTCATTGGCAGGAATTACTCAATTTTTGGCCTGGGTGGTTTTAATAGGTGTTTTAAGTACTGTAGTGACTTCTATTTTTGGTATTGATCCTGCTGCAGTCCCAAGTCCGCAACAGGAAATGCTGGAAAACGGGAGTGGCGAAATGGAGAATATATTTCAGGATGTTATGCTTGAAATAGGTAACCTGCCTATTGCAAATCTTGTTATAATGTTCATTCTCTTCTTTATTGGCGGCTATCTTTTATACGCATCATTATATGCGGCAATAGGAGCAGCTGTAGACAGTGAAACAGATACACAACAGTTTATGTTACCTGTCTTGATGCCTTTGATTTTGGCAGTTTATGTAGGATTCTTTACTGTCATTGATAATCCTCATGGTACTGTTTCTCAAGTATTCTCATATATACCCTTTACGTCTCCCGTTGTTATGTTGATGCGAATTCCTTTTGGAGTACCGGTTTGGCAACAAATTCTTTCAGTTGTCATTTTATTTGCTACATTTATCGGGACTGTTTGGTTTGCGGCAAAAATATATCGCGTTGGTATTTTAATGTATGGCAAAAAGCCAAGCTATAAAGAGATTATGAAATGGCTTAAGTATTAAACAAAAGTGCAGGAAGAAAAGGTAACAGAAAAAATTGCAGATGTTGTAAAAGACGATATTTGGGGTACTATACAAGAGTTTCTCAATTGGGGAGTTCATTTTGGTAAAGGTGAGACCCAAATTCATATCACTGTTGGTTTGGTCTTACTTGTTATTGTTTCCTTTGTTATTGCCGGTTTTCTGTTGAAATGGATCCGCTTATTTTTCACCCGAAAAATGGAGGAAACAGATAAACTTAAATTTATAAGTGTATTTAAGTTTATAAAATATGTTGTCTACATCATAGTTGTTTTTGCAGTACTAAGTTTTGCAGGAATAAACATAACTCCCTTTTTAGCAGCTTCTGCTGCTTTACTTGTTGGATTAGGACTTGCATTACAGGAGCTCTTTCAAGATGTTATTGGCGGTATCTTCATTATAATTGATAAATCGCTCTTAGTAGGTGATGTTATAGAGGTAGATGGAAAGGTTGGTCGTGTTATAGATATCAAGTTACGCACTACAAGAGCACTTACCAGAGATGATAAAATCATTATAATTCCCAATCATAAGTTCATTAAAGACACAATATTTAATTATACACAAAATCATCGTACTACTCGAGAATTTGTAAGGGTAGGGGTGGCCTATGGCAGCGATACTAAAAAGGTAGAGGAATTACTTATGGAGAGTGTTGTAGCTCAGAAAGGGGTTTTAAAAAAACCTAAACCTTTTGTTCTGTTTGAGGATTTTGGAGATTCGGCCCTTATTTTCAGTGTTTATTTTTTCATTACGGACAGCTTTATTGACCCTCGTATAAAAAGTGAAATACGTTTTAGAATTGACACGTTGTTCCGCGAAAATAATATTTCAATTCCATTTCCGCAGCGAGATGTGCATTTATTTACAAATCAGTCAAAAACAGATAGTTCTGTAAATATGGCAGAGGATTAACATGGAAATTCATTTATGAAAAAACACTTCTTGGCTTGTATCTTCTTTTTATGTTTTACTAATATTTTTTTAGCGCAAACAACAGATCTGGCACGTATAGAGTATACTTACATACCACAAGCTAAATCAGATAATTCAGTAAGCCGTTTTCGAACTTTTTTTAATTTTCCAATAGAAATGGGATGGGAGGGTAGTTATTTGGTTCCGGGAATTGAATATCGAAATCTGGATCTGGATTTTGAGGATCCCGTGCCATTTAGTACTGATAATTTGGAAAAGTTTCAGATGTTCCGAATTAGCCTGGCCTATACATTTAAATTGAAGAAGGACTGGAGATTTGGAGCTAAAACCGGGTTTGAGATAGCTTCAAATTTTGAAAAAAGAGACGTTCAGGGTGGTGACCTTAGATTCACGGGAGCTGTTTATTTAATTAAGGACCGTACAGGTGATCAGTATGAAACTCCACAAAGATTGATAATTGGATTACAGTATTCTACAAATGCCGGAAGGCCGTTTCCTATTCCTATTATCAATTATTACAAAAAGTTTCATCCTAAGTGGTCATTTTCAGTAGGAAGCCCTAAAACGAACCTTAAATATAATTTAGATACTAAAAATGCTTTTCAGGGGTTTTTAACCTTGGATGGCTTCTTTTCAAATATTCAAAATGATCTTTTGGTGAACTATCCGGATGATTCAACGGCGGTTGCAGATAACATATCTATGACATTAGTATTAGGAGGCATAGGATATGAATATTATTTTACGAAGCACCTTTTGCTGTATACCTATGGAGGATATACCTTTTTTAATGAAATAAGAGTAAGGGACACCGATAGAAACAGTCTATATAAAATTAATGAAGAAAATACTTTTTACCTTAGAGGTGGAATTAAATTTAAAATTTAACAATGTCAAAAATATTAATTATTGAAGATGAAGCGGCTATTCGCCGAGTACTTGTAAAAATACTTACTGAAGAAAACAATAGCTATGAAGTTACCGAAGCAGAAGATGGACTTGCAGGAATAGACCTCGTAAAAAAAGAAGATTTTGATTTAATGCTGTGTGATATCAAAATGCCCAAAATGGATGGCGTAGAGGTACTGGAAGCCGTAAAAAAGATAAAGCCTGAAATTCCAATAGTCATGATCTCGGGACATGGAGACCTGGATACAGCCGTAAATACAATGCGTTTGGGTGCGTTTGATTATATATCGAAACCACCGGACCTAAACCGCCTTTTAAATACTGTACGCATTGCATTAGACAGAAAAGAATTAGTAGTTGAAAATACCCGTTTGAAGAAAAAGGTAAGTAAAAACTACGAAATGATAGGAGAATCTCCTGCGATCACTCAAATAAAAGAAATGATCGAAAAAGTTGCTCCAACCGAAGCAAGGGTACTTATTACAGGCCCCAATGGAACAGGAAAAGAACTGGTAGCCCACTGGTTGCACCAAAAAAGCGATAGATCCGGAGGAACTATGATAGAAGTGAATTGTGCCGCAATTCCAAGTGAACTTATTGAAAGTGAGTTATTTGGACATGTAAAAGGAGCTTTTACATCTGCTAATAAAGACCGCGCAGGAAAATTTGAAGCTGCAAATGGAGGTACCATTTTTCTTGATGAAGTTGGTGATATGAGTCTTTCGGCGCAAGCCAAAGTGCTACGGGCATTACAGGAAAACAAAATACAGCGTGTAGGTAGCGATAGAGATATAAAAGTTGATGTTCGGGTTATTGCAGCTACCAATAAAGACCTGAAAAAGGAGATTGAAGAAGGAAACTTCAGAGAAGATTTATACCATCGTTTAGCAGTGATCTTGATTGATGTACCTGCTTTAAATGATCGTCGTGAAGATATTCCGTTACTGGTGGATTATTTTACTATGAAAATAGCTTCGGAGCATGGAACCGCGCAAAAGAAATTTTCAAAAAAGGCATTGAAACTTTTACAGGAATATGACTGGACCGGAAATATTCGTGAATTAAGGAATGTTATCGAGCGACTTATTATCTTAGGAGGAAGTGAAGTTAGTGAAGAAGACGTAAAATTGTTTGCGACTAAATAATGTGTTATGGAAAAAACAAACATGTTGGACTTTAAAATTACTAAAGCAGTAAAAATATCTGAATTACCTACAATTGTTGACTTGAAAGCTTCAAAAGAGGAACTGGAAAGTGAATTAAAAAGTACCCGCAAAAAACTTGGAAAGTTACAAGATACCTTATATGCACATGGAAAGTATGCGGTCTTGGTATGTTTACAAGGGATGGATACTTCAGGAAAAGACAGTTTAATACGGGAAGTGTTTAAGGATTTTAATGCCCGGGGCGTAGTAGTGCATAGTTTTAAGGTCCCTACCGAATTGGAGCGTAAACACGATTATTTATGGCGTCACTATATTGCACTGCCAGCAAGAGGAAAGTTTGGAGTTTTTAACAGAACACATTATGAGAATGTGCTGGTTACAAGAGTACATCCTAATTATATTTTGGGAGAATTTTTGCCAAATGTTCACAGTGTTGAAGATATAGATGATTTATTTTGGGATAAAAGATTTGAACAGATCAATGCATTTGAGAAAACCATAGCTCAAAATGGAACACTTATTTTTAAATTCTTTTTGAATCTTTCAAAAGGGGAACAAAAAAACCGTTTGATACGGAGGCTGAATAAACCCGAGAAGAACTGGAAATTTTCTCCCGGTGATCTGGATGAAAGAAAACTATGGGATGAATATCAGAAATGTTACGAAGATATTATGAATCGTACTTCAAAGCCTTATGCTCCCTGGTATAATATACCTGCGGATAATAAACCGGCAGCACGTTTAGCAGTTGCTACTATTTTATTGGAAGAATTGAAAAAGTATGAAGACATAAAAGAACCGCAATTAGATTCTGAAGTAAAAGCTAAGATTTCGGAATATAAGCAACAACTTGAGAATGAATAATTATATCAAAATGAAAAACCTACTTTTTATATTAATTTCCATATGTATTGTTTCTGAAGCAACCTCACAGAAAGTAAATACAGAAGATTCGTTAACCATCCGGAATATCTATGATATGGCCTTGCTCAATGGAAAAAGCTATGAATGGCTGGAGCATCTTTCTAATGAAATAGGGGGAAGGTTGTCAGGGTCACTGGAAGCAGAAAGAGCAGTTAAGTATACTGAAACAATATTGAATGAACTGGGACTTGATAAAGTATGGCTACAGCCGGTAATGGTTCCTAAATGGACACGGGGAATTGCTGAGTATGCTTATATCGAAACTGCTCCCGGACTAAGTTCAACAACCAATATTTGTGCTTTGGGAGGTTCTGTTGCCACTCCGGAAGGTGGCCTGAAAGCAGAAGTAATAGAAGTACAAAGTATTGAAGATCTGGCGCGTTATGGAAAAGAACAGATCGAAGGTAAAATAGTATTCTATAACCGTCCCATGCGAGCTGACCTAATAAATACTTTCCAAGCATATGGCGGCTGTGTGGACCAACGGTATGCCGGAGCCATGGAGGCTGCTAAATATGGAGCAGTAGGGGTTGTTGTACGTTCTATGAGTTTGCGTTTGGACGATTTTCCTCATACAGGATCGATGACCTATGGAGACACTCCTGCAAATCAACGTATACCTGCATGTGCCATAAGTACTAATGGTGCGGAATATTTAAGTAGTGTGCTAAAAATAAAACCCGATCTCAAATTTTACTTCAAACAAAACTGTAAAACCTTTAATGATGTAGAATCCTACAATGTAATTGGAGAAATTACCGGTACTACCTACCCTAACAAATTTATGATTGTAGGAGGTCATTTAGACTCCTGGGATTTGGGAGATGGTTCTCACGATGATGGAGCAGGTTGTGTACAATCAATGGAAGTACTCAGATTATTTAAAAAGATAAACTATAAACCCAAGCATAGTATTCGTGTAGTATTGTTTATGAACGAAGAAAATGGATTGAGGGGAGGAAGAAAATATGCTGAAATAGCTAAGTTAAAAGGAGAAGAACACGTATTTGCTTTGGAAAGTGATGCAGGAGGGTTTACACCTCGTGGCTTTTCTTTTGATACCGATGATGCCAACTTCAAACAAATTAAGAGCTGGGAGCAGTTGTTTAAGCCCTATTTGATACATTATTTTGAAAAAGGAGGAAGTGGAGCAGATATTGGCCCCCTGAAAGAAGATGGTGTAGTACTTTCCGGATTACGTCCGGACTCACAACGATATTTTGATCACCATCATGCAGCTAGTGACACCTTTGATGCTGTTAACAAGAGAGAACTGGAATTAGGAGGAGCTGCTATGGCTAGTTTAGTTTACTTAATGGATAAATACGGCACTAAAACCGAAGTGACAGAAGTAAAAAATTAATTTTCTTTGTTAGTTGAAAGCTTTAACCTTTTTTCTTTGAAAACCTTACTGAATGGCTAAATCTATTGGCGTTTTAGTAAGTTAGCAACATTAAAAATAACTAACGGCAATTAGTAAATTATTATCGGGAGATACTTATTTACTCTATATTTAATAAACAAGTTGTATCTTTAAAATAAAAAGAAACCATCCATTGTGAAAGGAAAAGTTCAAATAAGAATTTATCTTTGGAATGCTCTAATTTTATTCTTTTTACTCACTCTTAATGTTGCTGCACAGGATAATGCCGATACAAGCTTACCTGATTTTAGAGTTGAAAGATATGAAAATGGGAGCATTAAGTTTGTTTTGTCAGAGGTGAATGCCGCTCTTAATGCCTCTAAAGATTCTATTGAAGCATTTAAGTCTCATGCGATTTATTTTGCACAAAAAAATGAACCGGAAATAGCTTCAGAATATATTCTAAAGTATATAAGTGCTACCACAGATTTAACCATACTAAACGATCATCTATTTGTTAATATTAAGGACACGCACTCCTATCAAAACATTAAAGAACAATATACTCCAAATATTACTTTTTTGTCGCTATTGTATTTATATGCAGGTTTTTTAGGCTTCTATATTTTTATCATATTCAACTTTAAAAAAGCTGCTGACAGGATAAGCAATCTATTGATAGGCCTTTTTATATTATTCCATTCATTGTTTATTTTACACTTGAGTTTGTATGTGATCAATTACCAGTACTATTTGCCTCATACACTTTTTATTTCCACTACTTTTTCTTTCCTGTACGGCCCGTTACTTTATTTTTATTTTAAAAGAATTACATTTAATTATAAATTCAGGCTTGGAGATGTATTGCATCTGGTTCCGTCTTTGATACTCTTAATGTATATTATGCCGTACTACCTAATGTCGGCAAACGAAAAGTTCAATGTTATTTTTGATACCGAAGGTTTTTTGTTACCGGGAGCATATGCAATAATTACTATTAAAATCTTATCACTTGCAGTATATGCATATTTAATTTATAAGATTTACAGGACCAACGAAGCTACTAAGAAAAGAGAAGACAAAAATAAGTTATTATGGCAACGTAATATTATGGCGATCAATGTTGCTTACGTTATATCTTACATTATATATGCCGGAATAATTACAAAAATCATCAATTTTCCTTCTTTAATACATTTGCAGATTTTGGTAATGGTTAGTTTGGTATTTTATGTAGCATACATTTCACACGAACAACCGGATATATTTAAAGGAGTAGTAAAATTAGTGGATCCAATAGGATTATTCAAGTACAAAAAATCCGGGCTTACACCTAGTTATTCTCAAGATCTAAAAGAAAAGCTTCTTTATCTGTTGGATGAGGAAAAGATTTATAGAAACAATAATATTAATCTGGACGCTTTAGCTGAAAAATTAGATACTACGCGGCATAATGCTTCTCAGGTCATTAACGAGCATTTCAATTTAAATTTCTTTGAATTGATCAACAAGTACAGAATTATAGAAGCTTCAGATATACTGAAAAAAGATACCAATAAAAATTTAAGTATTATTGAAGTTGCTTATGAAGTAGGTTTCAATAATAAAGTAACCTTCAATAAAAGTTTTAAGAAATACCTTTCCCAAACTCCATCCCAATACATTATGTCACTTCGGGTGTAAATTAAAAGTAAATTTTCTTCAGGTAAAAGTAAGGGATTATAGGCTTTACCTCTTTTAAATTAAATAATTACTTAATTTGATTTATAGTTAAATGATAGTCTGTAGTGAGTTTTTCTTCCTTCCAAACTTTGTCTTTATATACGGAAGATTTTTGTTAAATCATTTTGATTTACTCAGGCTTTTAATACGCAGCACCAATTATAATAGGTTTTGTGTTAGTTGATGGGCCGTCTGTAAAGCAACTTACAGACGGTTTTTTATTGCGTTTTCATACGTTTTAATCCACTCATCGGAAGAAACTTTACTCACTAATTCTCCCAATAACTCATAAGGTATTTTGTTTATGTTATTAAAACGTATACAACTCTTACCCATGTCTAATTTATTTGATACGTGTTTTGGATATTCTTTTGTAAACCATCCTAATAATTCCGGGTCACTATAAATACCCATATGGTAAAACCCGATGTGATTTTTTTGAGAAGCAAGATTTATAAACGGAAGGGGTAATTTTGGATCAGCGTGGTATCCGCCTGGATATTTGGAGTGAGGAACCACATATCCCAGCATTCCGTAGTTCATGGTTTCTTCAAATCCTTCCGGAAGATTATCAAGAACAATTTTTCGAAGTTTGGACATAACTTCTTTACGTTCTTCCGGAAGTTCTTCAATATACTGGTCCGGAGATGTTGCTTTAGATTGCATAGTTTCGGCTTTTAATAAAAATACTGCTTTTTTTGGTAAAGATCAAAAGGTATGCTTTCAATCAAAACCTAAATATATAAAAGTTTATGCTTCGAAAATGAGAGTGTTTTTTACCTTAGCACTTCATTAAAAACTACATTATTGCTTTCAAATTATACCAAAGAGTTTAAGTACAATGTTTCGTTGGCAACACCTGTGATTTTAGGGATGTTAGGACATACTCTGGTTGCTTTGGTGGATAACATCATGGTAGGGCAGTTAGGCACGGCAGAATTGGCCGCTGTATCTCTGGGTAATAGTTTTATGTTTATTGCAATGTCGTTGGGGATAGGTTTCTCCACGGCAATTACACCTCTTGTGGCTGAAGCGGATGGAGAAGGTAATTTTGAAGCAGGTAAATCATCTTTTAAACATGGTCTATTTCTGTGTATTGTACTTGGGATTGCATTGTTTTTAATGGTATTGCTGGCAAAACCTCTAATGCATGTAATGAACCAGCCACAGGAAGTGGTAGATCTGGCAATGCCTTATTTAAATCTGGTAGCGATATCACTTATTCCTTTGATTATTTTTCAGGCATTTAAACAGTTTAGTGACGGACTATCACTAACACGTTATCCAATGTATGCAACAATAGCAGCGAATATTGTAAATATCATACTTAATTATCTGTTCATTTTTGGAAAGTTTGGGTTTCCGCAACTGGGTATTGTAGGTGCGGCTATTGGCACATTAGCTTCCCGACTCATTATGGTGGGATACCTTTGGTATATGCTTTCGCAGCACTATAAATCCAGAGAATATGTACTGCATATAAAGTTATTTACGCTAACTAAAGCAATGCTAAGAAAGGTCATTGGTTTAGGGTTTCCATCTTCTATGCAAATGTTTTTTGAAGTTGCCATTTTTACGGCTGCTATATGGCTTTCTGGAATACTTGGGAAAAACCCTCAGGCAGCCAATCAAATAGCGCTTAATTTGTCTTCGATGACCTTTATGGTAGCAATGGGGTTTAGTGTAGCGGCAATGATACGTGTTGGAAATCAAAAAGGGATGAGCCGTTTTAAAGAATTACGGCGTATTGCTTTCTCTATTTTCTTACTAACAACTATTATGGCTGTTGTATTTGCAATATTCTTCATGATCTTTAATACGGCACTTCCTAGGTTATATCTTGATTTTGATGATACTGAAAACTTTGTTGATAATTTTCAGGTGGTTACAATTGCTTCAAAATTACTCTTGATCGCTGCAGTGTTTCAAATTAGTGACGCAATACAGGTAGTAACTTTAGGAGCCCTTCGCGGAATGCAGGATGTGAAGATACCAACTCTAATTACCTTTGTGGCTTATTGGCTTATAGGATTTCCAATATCATTCTACTTAAGTATGTATAGTGATTACGGCAGTTCTGGTATTTGGATTGGTTTACTTGCAGGACTTACTGCATCTGCAGTGATGCTTTTCATTAGATTTAATTATCTTTCGAAAAGATTGATAGAAAACGCGGCTAATTAATTTTCAAATAATCTGAAATCATGGATTTTCCAAAATATTTACTCGGTGACAATACAGACTACCCTACGGCAATCTTTGTAATTCATACTGAATTTCCTCGTTTTATTATAAACCTGGAAAATGATGAAGTAGAATGGTTGGAAGAATTTGACAATCATGACCAAAAAGAACTGGAATCTGAAACCGAAAATTATATAAGAGAAGCTACCGAATTTTACGACAGGGAGATCTCTCGCTACGAAGATGATTGAGGAACTATTGAAATATGACTCCGAGCTATTTTTGCTCCTCAACTCAATGGGAAGCGAAAACTGGGATGGGTTTTGGCAAATAGTTACTGCTAAATGGTCATCTATACCGCTTTATATTGTTTTACTCTATCTGGTGTATAAACACTACGGAATTAAAGCAACTGTTGTCATTGTCGTTAGTGCGGCCTTAATGATCACAGCTACAGACCAACTTGCCAATCTTTTTAAATACGGAATCCAACGCCCGCGACCCTGTCAGGTTGAAAGCCTGCAAGAAATAATGCGATTTGCCGCAGAACGATGTGGCCGTTACGGATACTTTTCGGCACATGCGGCAAGTTCTATGGCAGCAGCAGTTTTTTTAGGATTACTACTTAAGAAATGGTACCGCTATTTACCATTCTTATTACTTCTTTGGGCAATTGTAATTGCATACAGTCGTATCTATTTGGGAGTGCATTATCCATTAGATATAATTACAGGAATGTTTTTTGGTGGAATCTTAGGATGGGTATTTTTCCAATTGCAAAGTTGGGGCCGAAAAAAAATCATTCCGCCTTCTTGACCAAATACAAATCGCGATATAGGCGGTTTTTATGAGAGCGGTCTTCCTTACCTTTGGCATTCATATCATAGTGAGTAATCTTTTCTACGGAATAGCCTTCAAATGCCTTTAAAAAAATAACAGCTTCATCTTCAGTCACTAAAACACCAAACTTTTCTTCGGAAGGAATAGTAATTTCACATTCTTTTTTTAGTACCTCAATAGTATCTCCATAGTCCCAAATGAGTTCCGGAGTAAAAAAAGAAAACTCATATATAATTAGATTCGTTTCATTTTGCCACGAATTTAATTGTGAAAGGCCTTTGTATTCAGGATTTACAGTTAGCACTTTTGCCATTGGCATTCCAAAACATATTACTGTTGCAATAAAAGCGACTGTTAGATAGAAAACAGGTTGTATTTTTTTTCTGAAAAGGTTTCGAAACATATAGAAGCCAATTGCAAAAAGGCCCGATGAAAGAAGAATAAACCAAATCCATTTACCGGTAAGAGCATCTTTCAGAAAAAAATATCCGGCAACAGGAAATATAAGTCCGATACCGGCAATTAAACTAAAATTGAAGTAAACAGGAACTGTTTCACGCTTGTCTTTTAATTCAGAGAACCTACGGAATAAATATTCAATATAAAAAGCTGTGTTCAAGGCTAATGGGATAAGCACAGGTAAAAGGTAACGTGATTTCTTTTCAGGAATAATGGATAACAGGACTACAGAAATCGCAGTCCATAAAAAAGTGAACAGATATGCTTTTTTATTAAAAACCCTGTTCTTCAAATAAGGATACAATAGCCCGATGAATGCCGGAATGGTCCAAACCCCGCTCTGAGTGAAAAAACTCCAATAGTAATAGAAAGGGCGTACATTATAACCTGTCCAGTTGTTCGTTTCTCTTTTGGTGATTTCTGTTACTGCTTCAGGGTCGAAAGTATATGTATACCAATGCCACCATCCGGAAAGTAAGAGGGAAACGATTAAAAATAAAAACAAAGGAAGGAGCTTAGCTTTTAAGTTCTTGTATTTGTAAACAATTCCAAAGGCTATTAGAAAAGGTAATAATAGGGCATATAATGAAACAGGACCTTTACTCATAAAGGAAAACCCAAAAAACAATGCTGCAACCAGAGCGTATTGATATTTTCTTGTTTCGGAAGTAAAAAACCGATACAGTTGGTAGATACAGACCATCATGAACGCATGTGTAAAAATATCCCATTGTCCATTACGCCCAGCAAAAACTATGTAGAAAGAAGTCACTAAAATTAAAGTGGCTATAAAAGCATATGTTTTATGAGTAGTAAGCCTTATTGAGAATTTATATGAAAATAATGCTAATAATAAGGCTGCTAATGCAGCCGGAATACGCAAGGCTATTAAACTTTTTAGTCCGAAGACTGCTCCCGAAATAGCTGTTATCCAAGTTGGTAGGGGAGGTTTTTGATAGCGCGGTTCTCCATTAAGTGTTGTCAACAGCCAATTACCATCATTCAACATTTCGCGTGCAGTTGTAAAGTTCCGCGCTTCCATAATATTTACATACAATGCATCGAGATTCACGAAGAAAATGACAATGCATGTTACTATCAATAGCAGTATGTAATTATTTTTAAGCACTTTCATTGGCTTGTTTTTTCCAAATAAAGATATTGCGAATATAAATAATCAATCCGGCTATATGTCCAACAAATAAAACCGGGTCTTCTCTAAAGATAGCATACGTTAAGATAAGAGAAGCACCTAAAACACTCATACGCCAGAAACCAACCGGAAGTTGAGAGGTTTTGGTTTTTTCAGAATACATCCATTGGTAAACAAACCGGAAAGTGAATAACACTTGAGAGAAAATACCTAATAACAACAACCAAAAAGGAATGTCTTCGTTGTTAAATAATTGCTGTAGATCGTATTCCCCATTATTGTAAGAATAGATCACTATAATTACAGGAAATATTAGCAAAAAGATTTGAAACCATTTTGGAGATTTTTGCCATTCTCCCTGCAATTGTAAATTCCGGATGTAAATAAAATATGTAAGTGATTGACCAAGCATAATTGCAAAATCATCACGGAGGTAGCCATATACAAAGAGTAAAAAAGAGGCTAATAAGCTCAGTTTCCAGAATAACGAAGGTGTAACAACACGCTTGTTTTTTTCAGAAAGAATCCATTGCACCAATAATCTCCCCGAAAAGAGGATTTGTGCTAAAAAGCCAATTCCGTAAATAAGCCAATTGCTCATCCTTTGTTTTTAATCTCGTAATTGATATATTTTTTCTTCATCCAAAGGTAGGCAAAGCAATCCATCAAAGGACCCAGAAGACGGTTCCAAAGGCCAAATTTAGCGGTACCGGCAATGCGTGGAAAATGTTGTACGGGAACCTGTAGCACTTTTCCGTTCTGAAGCAAGATCATAGCCGGTAAAAATCGATGTAACCCCTTAAACATTGGAATTCTTTTAGCAGCATCGGTTTTAATAACTTTCAAAGGACAGCCTGTATCATCCATTCCGTCATGAGTAAATGTACGGCGGATTCCGTTCGCGATCTTAGAAGACATATTTTTCACAAAAGAGTCCTTACGGTTAGCACGTACTCCTGTTACCAATTCATAAGCATCAATGTGTTCCAACAATAAATTAAAGTCTTCGGGGGCTGTTTGCAGGTCAGAATCAATATACCCCAGTAAAGGACTTTCCACGTGATCAAAACCTGCTTTTATAGCAGCACTCAAGCCTCTGTTCTCTTTAAAACTGATAAACTGAAAGTTATCGTTGCGATCACAAATAGTTTCAATCAATTCCTGGCTTTTATCTTTTGACCCATCATTCACAAAAAGAATAGCAGTTTTTTTTGTAGCAATTCCGGAATAAGCCAGTAATTCTTTTTCAACACGTTCTAAGTTCTCTTCTTCGTTATATACCGGAACTATAATGGTAAACTCGTACATATTTTACGGGTAAATGTTTTTGCAAAAGTATTTCTTTTTTCAACAATGAGCAGATTTTAAAACAGAACTGTAAAAAAGATGTTAATTTGCAGTAGTAAACAATTTATATGAAGGTTTTAGTTACAGGAGCAGCAGGATTTATAGGATCTCATACTGCCGAAAGGCTCACAGCTATGGGGCATAAAGTTGTGGCTATTGATAATTTTTCTGACTATTACGATGTTTCCCTAAAGGAATTGAATTCTGAAGCACTAGCAGAAAAAGGGGTAATGGTCCAAAAAATCGATCTTCGAAATGATGATTTAAGTCAGGTAATTACCGAAGAAATTGATTTCATATTTCATTTTGCCGCACAACCCGGGATTTCAACAGACAGTTTGTTTGAAGATTATTTCAGTAATAATTTTTTTGGCACACAACGGATCTTAGATGCCATCGATACCCTCGACACTAAACCTTTTTTTGTTAACATAGCTACTTCTTCCATCTATGGACTCCATGCTACACTAACTGAAGATGAAGCTCCTATGCCCGCTTCCTGGTATGGTGTTACCAAATTAGCGGCAGAACAATTAGTACTGGCATATTCTCGTAGGGGAATGCTGGAAAGTTGTTCCCTTAGGCTCTATTCGGTCTATGGCCCCAGAGAAAGGCCGGATAAGTTATACACCAGGCTAATAGATTGCGGATTGAATGACAAGCCATTTCCTTTATACGAGGGTAGTGCAGCTCATTTAAGAAGTTTTACCTATGTACAGGATATTGTAGATGGGATTGTGAGCGTGATGGAGCACAAAAATGTTTGTAATGGGGAAATATTTAATTTGGGGACCGAAGAAGAAAATACTACAGCTACGGGAATAGCAACAGTAGAAGAAATACTTCAGAAGAAAATACAGATTGAGAATAAACCGGCTCGGCCCGGAGATCAGTCGCGTACTAAAGCCAATATAGATAAAGCGAGAAAACTATTGGGGTATAACCCAACAACCGGTTTAAGGGAAGGCCTGGAAGCACAGGTGGAGTGGTTTAAAGCTAATTTCTAGGTGTTTATAGAACCAATGTACAATTTTCTACACTATACTTTTTGAACAAATTTTATTTTACTAATTGAAGAATTATATGTGCGGCTTCAAATGGGGTAGTGGTATTGGTATCTAAAGCCTTTAATTGTTTTTTCAACTCTTTTTTTACTTCAGGATTATTAAAAAATTCACTTTTTATAGTATCTTCTATGGTTTGTAATAACCAAAATTTATTTTGCTGTTTTCTTTTTTCTGAAAAATAACTGTTTAATCTGGTTTCAGAAACATACCGGTCAATCATTTCACGCACCTCGGTGATTCCTTCATTTTTTACTGCACTGCAAGTCACTGTTTTTGGTACCCAATCACTATCTTTAGGTGGGTAGAGATGTAGTGCCCTGTTAAACTCTGCTTTTGCAAATCTTGCAGCTTTTACATTTTCACCATCGGCTTTATTGATCACAATGGCATCTGCCATTTCGATAATTCCACGTTTTATGCCTTGCAGTTCGTCACCTGCTCCAGCCAGCTTAAGTAGTAAAAAGAAATCGGTCATAGAATGTACTGCGGTTTCACTTTGCCCAACACCAACAGTTTCGATGATAATGGTATCAAAACCGGCTGCCTCGCAGAGAATGATCGTTTCACGGGTTTTACGTGCCACACCTCCTAAAGAATCTCCACTTGCGGAAGGGCGTATAAAAGCGTTGGGTTCTTTTACGAGTTCTTCCATACGTGTTTTGTCTCCCAATATACTTCCTTTGCTAAGCGAGCTACTCGGGTCAACTGCAAGAATCGCTACTTTATGGTTTTCAGAAACAAGCAGCCTTCCATATGCTTCTATAAAAGTACTTTTCCCAACACCCGGAACTCCAGTAATTCCAATGCGCACAGATTTATTTGCATGTGGCAAGCATGCTTCAATGATTTGCCTCGCTTGGGATTGGTGCTTGACGGCAGTACTTTCAACCAATGTAATGGCACGGCTCAAAGCAGTTTTATCACCTGCTAAGATTCCGGTGATCAGCTGAGAAACAGAAGGAACTTTCTTCCTTTTCTCTTTGAGTTTCTTTGCAGACGAATCACTTACAGATTTTGGAGGTTGAACCCCTTCTTTTTCAGATAAGGCACTACTATGTTTTTCTTTTTTTGCCACAGTCGAAATTTATAACAATTTTATGAATATCAACTTTTATACACGATAATTAGATAGTATATTGAAAATTATTAAACATAAAATGAACACTATGGAAACTTTATATGAAGCAGCTTCTACAACAGTGGGAGGAAGAAACGGTCATGCTATCACCGAAGATGGAAAATTAGATTTAAATCTTTCTGAACCTATAGCTATGGGAGGCGATGGCGGAGATGGAGTGAATCCGGAACAATTATTTGGATGTGCTTATTCTGCTTGCTTTGGAGGGGCTATAGAACTTATTGCACGAAAGAAAAGATTAGAAATTGGAAAGGATTTTAGTGTAACTGCTACCATTGGGTTCTGTAAAGATGAAGAAGGAGCTTTTTTGGAGGCGACATTAGATTGTTACATTCCCGGAGTAGATGTAAAGACAGGTGAATATATAATAAATAAGGCACATGAAATATGCCCTTTTTCAAAGGCTACACGTGATAATATTACAGTTACTCTAAATTTAATGCTGGACGAATAACCTAATTTTGATTGATTTCAACCGGTACCACAACGTTATCCCAGGCAAACGCCATAATGACATTGTCTACACCTTCGGTAAAGGAGATACTAAAATTTTCTGCACTGGTAATGCTGCGAGATACATTAGCTTTAGTTACAAGCACATCGTAGTCCGGTTCTCGGGAAGGTTTCCTGTCGGTAACTTTAACTCCCCAATCATACATTTTGGAGTTAAAGATAACATCCCAGCTTTCTTTGTTAGGTATCGTCCATAATGTATATGTACCTGCTTTCAAATTTTTTCCGCCAATTTCAAGGTCTTTATTGGTAGTAAAGGTAGAAGCTTCATTAGCACCGGTTCGCCATACTTCTCCATAAGGAACGAGTTCGCCAAATATCTTTCTTCCTTTTTTAGACGGACTGCAATAAAAAACGTTCAGTTCTAAACCGTTATTACTATATTCTATATGTTGCTCCGGGCTATGCTTTTTGGTTTGTTTTTTCATTATGGGCCCTATCACAAAGAAGAGTAGAATGGCCAAAACGCCAATAATTCCAATAGCCCAAAGAAAAATCTTTAATCCTTTATTCATAATATCTATAGTTTGTTAATTTTAAAGGTAGTAAATTATTGTAATTTTTTGCAACACCTATATTTTTTAGTCGTCTTTAACACGAACAGCAACCAAAAACCATCAAGTTTGTCCGATTCTTTACTTGTTGAACAATGCAAACAAAGCAACCATAAAGCACAGATGGCGCTCTATAAGCGTTATTGTGAAGGGATGTTTATTGTTGCTCAGCGGTATCTAAAGGACACTGCGACGGCAGAAGACGCAATGCAGGAAGCGTTTATTAAAGCGTTTCAAAAACTAGATCAGTTCAAAGGGGACGTCACCTTTGGGGCCTGGTTAAAAAGAATAGTAATTAATAGGTGTTTGGATATTATCAAAGCACGAAAAATGGAATTATATGCCATAAATGATGAAGTAATGAGTATTACTAATGACGATGACAGCGATTGGCAGGTGTCTGATGAAACAACTCATTCTGAAATAATTTCTGCAATCGATAAATTATCCAGCAATTATAAAACGGTAGTGAAACTTTATTTATTGGAAGGCTATGACCACCAGGAAATTTCTGAAATATTGAATATTTCTGAAAGCGCCTCCCGAACTAACTTACACCGTGGAAAATTACAATTAAAACAACACTTAAAACATTTGCAATATGGTACAGGATATTAGAAAGATGATGGAGGAACACAAGCAGGAACCTTCCGGTTTACCTCAGGGACATGAAGCTCGTTTTGAAGCACGCTTAAATAAGGCTTTTACTCAAAAGAAGCAAAACTCATTCTATTGGTTAAAAGTGGTGGCCATTGCTATAGTAATTTTGGGAGCAGGTTATTTTGGATACCAACAACTATCAACAGATACTACAGATTCACTGGCAGATACTCCTTCAAAAACAGAGACAGAAAACGAGGAGAATATCAACCAGATTACATTGGGCGATATCTCTCCGGATCTTAAAAAAATAGAGAATTTCTATTTAAACGGAATCAATGTTCAATTGGCTTCTCTGGAGCTTACAGATGATAATAAGGAACTTATTAATGGTTATATGAAACGATTAAGCGAATTGGATGCTGAATATACAGTACTTAATAAAGAATTAAACGAAGTAGGCCCTACTGAAGCAACCATCACTGCATTAATAGATAATTTGAAATTACGTTTGGAATTGCTGTTCAAACTTAAAAACAAATTAAAAGAACTTAAAAATTTAGAAAATGAGCAATTTATTAATATGGAAGCGTAGTATTGCAATATTTGCTTTACTGCTCAGTATACCGGTACTTGTAGCTCAAAATAGTTACAAGGAGACATTTAAAATTGGCAATGATGCGTTAGTATCTGTGAATACTTCGCATACCAATGTTGTTTTTGAAACATGGAACAAAAATTATGTTGAAGTAGAAGCCTTTATAGACGGGGAAGAATTAACCGAAAAAGAGAAAACAGAAATATTCGAAAATTGGGATATTGATGTACTAGGTAACAGTAAGAAAGTTGTAATTACTTCAAATTCAGGAAGCCTTTGGGGTGGAGTAGAATCTATAGGGAATCTTGAGGCATTAAAGGGCTTGGAGGGTTTGTATGGTCTTTCAGAATTAGGAAATTTCAATTTCAATTTTGTAGTTCCTGATGTACCGGATTTTAGAGATTTTCCTAATTGGCCTTTTGGAGACGATCAACCTAGTATTTCTTCGGGTAATGGCAATATGAACATTACAATAGACAGGAGAAGGTCTATGAATTTTGATACAGATGAATATGAAAAAGACAAACAAGGGTACGTAAACAAACTAAATAAAAAATACAAGGCTAATGCTACTGTTAGAGAAGTAGATGTCTGGCTGGATAAAGTTGAAGAATGGAGTGAAGATTTTTCAGAAGTGATGGAAGAGTGGGGAGAAGATTTTGGAAAAGAATTTGAAGATAAATTTGGTCCTGAATTCGAGAAGAAAATGGAGAAATGGGGAGAAGAATTTGGTAGTTATATGGAAGAATGGGGAGAATCCTTTGGTGAAAAGATGGAAGAATGGGGAGAATCCTTTGGTAAGGATATGGAAAAATGGGCCGAGCAGTTTGAAGATTTTGAAGGAGATCGAGTGATCATTTCACCTAATAGAAATATTATCATTAATAGCGATAAAAGTGATCTTCTTTATGAAGGAAATACAAAAGCCAAGAAAACCATTATTATAAGAATGCCTAAAGGCACTAAGACCGATATCAATGTAAGACATGGTGAAGTGAAAATGGCAGATGCTTACAATATAAAAGCAATTTTGAATTACTCGGCATTATCTGCTAACAGTATTGATGGGGGGGAAACCCTCATCAATGCTTCCTATGCCCCTGTAATGATAAACAATTGGAAACAGGGTGAATTAGACCTTAAGTTTGTAGATAACTGTCGTATTAATAATGTGACCAGAATTAATCTGGATGCAAATTCAAGTGATGTTGTTATAAATAATATTATAGACCGTGCTTTGCTTTCGGGATCTTTTGGGAATTTGATAATCAATACTATTTCAAATGAGTTTAAGAGTTTAGATATTGTTTTAGAAAATACAGATGCAAAAATAAGCTTACCTAAAACGGCTTTTTCATTTAATTTCACCGGAAAAAAATCTCCATTACTTTATCCAAAATCATTACAATTAAATAACTCAAAAAAGAATGGTAAGGTTATCGTAAAAGGATTTAATAAAGACAATACAACCAACAAGCAAATTACTATAGATGCAACTTATAGTAATGTAAGAATGCAATAAAAAAATCATTTCAGGTAGAAACTACCCAAAATGATTTTCTTCAACTAAACACAAACGGGCTTTAAGCGTCGTTATTCAATTTTTTGGTAAAATAGAATCCGGCAAAAAGACCAATTCCTGCCATTAAAAAGATAGTTCCGGGATAGGCAACATCTTCATCCACTCCCAAATTGTAATGCATGATTGCTGCAATAAAGATCCCTATACCTATACCCATAAGCAATAAAGCAAGATTGATAACAATGACCTTCCACATAGGTGTCACTCTTTTATCCCTGCCATAAAATATAGAAGCATCTGCTCCTTTTTCAATTAAGGCCAACCGTTCTTTATTCCTTGCCGAAATAAATAAATAAAAGATTCCGAAGATAACTCCGAACATAATTGGTATAATAATTAACTCTGATCCCATAATTTTAATTTTTTAGATTGATTTTACTGTTCGTTTGCTATTAAGACGTAGCTATCTTCAGATCGGTTACAAGTTTATTTAGATTATTTTGGGGATATTTATGTAACCAATCTATTTTTTAATACGTCTTACTATAGAATGAACCGGAACACTGACCAATATTACATCGATAAAACGGTGCAGGGCGATACAAGAGCCTATGGTGTGTTAGTGGAGCGATATCAGGATTTTGTATTCACTATTGTATACAGAATGGTCAAGGTCAGGGAGGAAGCAGAAGAGGTATCTCAGGATACATTTATAAAGGCTTTCGAGTCTTTATCCACTTTTCGTGGAGATTCTAAATTTTCGAGCTGGTTGTACAGTATCGCATACAGAAAAGCTTTGGACCGCATTAGAAAGAACAGTAAGTATCAAATTTCAGAATTAATTGAAGAAATAACAGAAAGCAATTTTGAATCTATTGAAAATGCTTTGCAATATTTACAGGATGAAGAACGAAAAAAAATAATACAGGAAGCCATATTGAAATTAGCTGAGGCAGAAGCGGCCATTATAACCCTATATTATTTTGAAGAGCAATCTATAAAGGAAATAGCTTCTATAACGGAGCTTTCAGAAGACAATATTAAAATAAAATTATACCGAAGCAGAAAAAAATTGTTTATTTTACTAAAACATTTTGTGCTGCCTGAAATATCAAACAGTAATGGAAAAGCCATATAAAGATTTCGAAGCGTTCACTCAAAAAATGATCAAAGAAGCCGGAGTATCAAAACCTTCGGTAGACTTTTCAGATAGAGTGATGGAAGCTATAGCTGCCAAGACAGTACCTTCAAAAGTGTACAGGCCCTTAATTACAAGAAGAGCATGGAATATTCTGGCAATAACGGCAATTATTAGTTTCGTTGGAATTTACTTCTTACCAATAGTTAATAATCCTTTTTTTGAAAATTTAGGAATCTCTCAAAAAATGAATTTCAATTTTTCTTTTCCTGAACTCAAAGCATCCAAAACCTTTACCTATGCGTTAGGTTTTTTAGCATTGTTTTTGGTACAAATCCCTTTTCTGAAACATTATGTTTTAAAGCGATATAAATAACTTATTTCCTTCTCATGAAAATAGCTACGATTGCAGAAGTAGTAATTCCACCAATCAAGGCACCTAAGACAGACTGTAGTATATAACTATTGATGTTGAAATAGTTGTTGGCTGCTTCGATCGTCATTAATTTATTGGTAACGGAATAATCAATTACATTTTTAAAATATTCCGGCGTGATGTAATTGTGGGTAATGTATTGAGCCAAAGGGGAGAGTAAAGCAACAAAAACACTCATAAGCAAACCACTCAAAAATGCCTGTTTCCAGGTAATTTTTTTATTATAGAAACGCCTTCTTTTTTCTCTAATTTCCAAGACATACATAAAAATAGCAAAGGGTATAAAGAGGAGTGTAAGCCAGTAATGATCTGCTATATCTTCATCATGCCAACCCAGAGTTTTTTCAAGTAACATCCATGCCAGCGTCATAATAGTAAATACAACAGCCCATTTTAATTCAATCTTAATATGCTTCATTTTTAGAAGGTATCAATAGCTTTATTCGAAGATACTAAAAATAAAAAACCTCGAAAACAATTAAGTTTCGAGGTTTTATTTTGAAAGATATTTAAAATTCTATTCGTCAATAAGTACCCATTCGCCCTTGTCCAATAAAGGAATTGCCTGTTTGAATTTTAGGGTTTTATTTTCACCGCTCATCACATGTTTAATGGTAACTCTTTCATTACGTCCTATTTTAGGTCTTTCACGGACAATAGTTTCGGTAACTTGTTGACGTTGGGTATTCCCTGCAGCACGAGATTGTGCAGCACGTTCATCCATATTTGGAATCTCATCCTTTTGTTCGTTTAGTTTTTCATTGGGCTTTACCTGACGAGCTTCTTGTATCTGTTGTTGATTTTCCTGTGGAAGTTCTCCTTTGAACAAGAAAGAAATAACATCCTTATTTACTTTTTCGATCATCTCTTTAAACAATTCAAAAGCTTCAAACTTGTAGATAAGTAATGGATCTTTTTGTTCGTGAACTGCCAGCTGTACAGATTGTTTTAACTCATCCATTTTTCTAAGATGTGTTTTCCACGCATCGTCTATTATGGCAAGGCTAATGTTCTTCTCAAAATCCTGCACCAACTGTTTTCCTTCTGTTTCATAAGCTTTTTCAAGATCGGTAGCAACATTAAGTGTTTTAATACCATCTGTGAATGGCACCAAAATACGCTTATACTTATCTTTTTGTGTTTCGTACACATTTTTAATTACAGGGAAAGCAGTTTCGGCACTACGGATCATTTTTTCCTGATAGTGACTATATGCAGATTTATAAACTTTTCCGGCAATTTCCTGAACATCCATTTTTTCAAATTCCTCACTGGAAACAGGAGAACTCATAGAAAAATAACGAATCAATTCAAATTCAAAATTCTTGTAATCCTGTGCTGCCTTATTACCATCAGTAATTACTTCAGCAGTATCATAGATCATATTTGCAATATCCACGCGTAAACGTTCTCCAAAAAGCGCATGGTAACGACGTTTGTATACTACTTCACGCTGTGCATTCATTACATCGTCATATTCTAGTAATCGCTTACGAATTCCAAAGTTATTCTCTTCTACTTTTTTCTGTGCACGTTCAATAGATTTTGAAATCATAGAATGCTGAATCACTTCGCCTTCCTTCAAGCCCATACGGTCCATCATTTTGGCGATACGTTCACTTCCGAAGAGGCGCATCAAATTATCTTCTAACGAAACATAGAACTGTGAACTTCCAGGGTCTCCCTGACGACCGCTACGACCTCGTAACTGTCTATCCACACGACGCGAATCATGGCGCTCTGTACCTACAATTGCTAAACCTCCTGCTGTCTTTACCTCGTCACTTAGCTTAATGTCCGTACCACGTCCTGCCATATTGGTTGCAATGGTTACCATTCCACTTTTTCCGGCTTCGGCAACGATATCTGCCTCTTTTTTATGCATTTTAGCATTCAGAACATTGTGTTGAATATTTCGAATACTCAACATACGGCTTAGCAATTCACTAATTTCTACAGAAGTAGTACCAATCAATACAGGGCGTCCTGCATTTGAAAGTTCGGTTACTTCATCAATAACTGCATTGTATTTTTCCCGTTTTGTTTTGTAAATTTTATCATCCCGGTCATGACGCGCAATGGGTCGATTGGTAGGAATCTCTACTACATCCAATTTATAGATTTCCCAAAGCTCGCCTGCTTCGGTTACAGCAGTACCTGTCATTCCCGAAAGCTTGCGATACATTCTAAAATAGTTTTGAAGCGTAATAGTAGCGAAGGTTTGAGTTGCAGCTTCTATCTTTACATTTTCTTTGGCCTCGATCGCCTGGTGTAAGCCATCACTATAACGACGTCCATCCATGATACGACCTGTTGACTCATCTACGATCATTACTTTGTTTTCCATTACCACATACTGGGTATCTTTTTCAAACAAGGTATATGCTTTAAGTAACTGGTTAAGTGTATGTATACGTTCGCTTTTTACACCAAAATCCCTGAAGAGCTCTTCTTTTTCTTCGGCTTCTTCTTCTGGAGTTAATCCTTTTTCTTCAATTTTTGCGATCTCTACACCAATCTCGGGCATCACAAAGAAATCCGGATTATCCGCGCCTGAAAGAAAGTCCACTCCTTTATCTGTTAACTCGATCTGATTGTTTTTTTCTTCAATCACAAAATACAGTTCGGCATCTACCTTTGGCATTTCACGATTGTTATCCTGCATATAAAAGTTTTCTGTTTTTTGAAGAACTTGTCTTACTCCTTCTTCTGATAAAAACTTGATTAATGCTTTATTTTTTGGTAAACCACGATAGACACGCAACAACTGGAAACCACCCTCTTTGGTATCCCCTTCTTTAATAAGTTTTTTTGCTTCGGCCAGAACACCGGTTAAATATTTTCTTTGGACCTCAACAATATCCTGGATTTTAGGCTTCAATTCGTTGAACTCGTGGCGATCTCCTTGTGGTACCGGTCCAGAAATGATCAAAGGCGTACGTGCATCATCGATCAATACCGAATCCACCTCATCTACAATAGCATAGTGATGTGGGCGCTGTACCAGATCTGTTGGAGCATGCGACATATTATCGCGCAGGTAGTCAAAACCAAATTCGTTATTGGTTCCATAGGTAATATCTGAATTGTATGCTTGTCTACGTTCTTCGGAGTTTGGCCGGTGATTGTCAATACAATCAACACTCATTCCGTGAAATTCAAAAATAGGAGCCATCCATGCACTATCCCGTTTTGCCAAATAGTCGTTTACAGTTACTAAGTGAACACCGTTTCCGGCCAATGCGTTTAGATACATAGGTAGTGTAGCGACTAGAGTCTTACCTTCTCCTGTTTGCATTTCCGCTACTTTTCCCTGATGAAGTGCAACTCCACCAATCAATTGTACATCGTAATGTACCATATCCCACGTGATCTCTTTACCAGCTGCATCCCAGGAGTTTTGCCAAATGGCTTTTTCACCATCCAGAGTAACATACTCTTTTTTTCCTGAAAGTTCGCGATCAAATGGGGATGCGGTAACGGTAAGGATTTCATTATCTTTAAAACGTTTTGCAGTTTCTTTAACTACAGCAAATGCTTCGGGAAGGATTTCGTCAAGCGTTCGTTTTTCTACTTCGTAGCGATCATTTTTTAAGGCGTCAATTTGATTGTAGATATCTTCTTTCTGGTCGATATCTTCCATCGTTTCAGCATCTTTTCCCAGTTGGTCGATCTGCTCCTGTATTTCTTTTTGGTCTTCTTTTATTTTTGACCGGAAGGCATCAGACTTGGCCCGAAGTTCGTCTAAGGATAGTTTTTCCAGTGCTGCTTCATATTTTTTAACTTCATCAACAAAGGGTTGAATATCACCGATATCTTTTTTGGATTTATCTCCTACAAAAACTTTTAAAACATTATCTAATAATCCCATGATCTATTGTTGTAAGTATTGCTTAAAGTACAAAGGTGTAACACCTATTTTTTACCATACAAAAAAACTGTAAAAAAACCACTTTGCCAAAAGGATCTTGAGTTTTTAAGGGCTTGCTTTTTAAGCAAAAAAAAAGCCTCATAATGAGACTTTTATATATTGTTATTTATCATTTTAATATTCATCTTCATTCCACAAATAATCTTCATCTGTGGGATAGTCCGGCCAAATTTCTTCAATAGAATCGTATGAGTCTCCTTCATCTTCAATAGCCTGAAGATTTTCAACTACTTCCAGAGGAGCTCCGGTTCTAATTGCATAATCAATTAGTTCATCCTTTGTTGCCGGCCAGGGCGCATCACTTAAATAGGATGCTAATTCTAATGTCCAGTACATAACACTTAGGGTATTAATTTTGTGCAAAAATAATTTTTTAGATTAAAAAGTCAAGGAAAATCGTAATTATTTCTGCAATATTTTTAAGAACGTATGTAAAATACTGAAATACAATACTTTAAAATTTAATTTTCTGAAGAGATTATAATTTTTCAGGAATCCATTTAATTTCTTCAGCTTTTAAGTCATAAGTCAATTTCCGTGCCAGTACAAAGAGATAGTCAGAAAGTCTATTTAAATACATTAAAACATGTTCATCAATAGGTTCTTGTTCATGTAAAAGAGTTGATAAACGCTCGGCACGGCGGCAAACACAGCGGGCTATGTGACAATATGACACCGTTGTGTGCCCTCCGGGAAGAACAAAGTGTGTCATAGGAGGCAGTACTTCGTTCATGAGATCCATTTCGGTTTCTAAACGGGTGATATCAGCTTCAGAAATTTTAGGAATATTTAATCGTTCTTTTCCGCTTTTAAGAATAGTTTTTTCAGGATCTGTAGCTAGAATAGCTCCTAAAGTGAATAATCTGTCCTGTACACGGATAAGAGTATCTTTATAATGTGCACTAATTTCCTGATCGCGGATTAGACCCAGATAAGAATTGAGTTCGTCTACAGTACCATAACTTTCAATACGAATATGATGTTTAGGTACTCTTGTGCCTCCAAAGAGTGCCGTAGTACCTTTATCACCAGTTTTAGTGTAAATTTTCATTTTCTGCTTCTTTCTTTTTTTGGTAGTAATTGCTGCGAAAACTTCGAGACCTTCTTTTGCGTTGAGTCTTTGTATTATGCCTATTCCAAAAATATAACAAAAGCAATAACAAAATTACTCCAACTACCAGAATAACCGGGTTTGAAAAATCTAAGAAATCCATATTCAAAGATACTTATTTTAGGCGAGTATCACTCTCCACCATTCCGTCACGTAGCCTTATCACTCTATGAGCATGTTGCGCAACTTCTTCTTCGTGGGTAACAATAATAACAGTATTTCCGGCAGCATGGATATCATCAAAGAGGTTCATAATTTCCAGAGAGGTCTTAGAGTCAAGGTTCCCGGTTGGCTCATCTGCCAAAATAATAGAAGGTTTATTGACCAGAGCCCTTCCAACAGCAACTCGCTGTCGTTGCCCACCGGAAAGTTGATTGGGTTTATGATCCATGCGGTCAGACAATCCTACATCGTTTAACACTTCTTCTGCACGTTTTATACGTTGGGATTTTGAAGCACCTGCATAGATCATAGGCAGGGCAACGTTCTCTAATGCTGTGGTACGCGGTAAGAGGTTAAATGTTTGAAATACAAAACCAATTTCTTTATTTCGTATTTCAGCAAGCTCGTCATCGCTCATATTACTTACATCACTTCCGTTTAATTCGTACGTTCCTGCTGTTGGAGTATCCAGACATCCCAAGAGGTTCATTAAAGTAGATTTTCCGGATCCGGAAGGTCCCATTAAAGCAACATATTCACCTCGTTCTATGTCCAGGTCAATACCTTTTAAAACTTTAACTACTTCTTGTCCTAAAGGGAAATCTCTAATAATATTTCTAATTTTTATGACTAAACTCATAGTTGGAACGGTCGGTTTTAAATCTTTTGCAAGATACTATTTTTACCATAAGACGCAGGCGGAGCTACGATGTTACATACGAATGGTAAAATGTTCTTTTTGTTGTTCTTTTCTGAAAAATACAAGCCCCCAATAAAAAGAATCAATGCTAACAGTTACTTTAGGATGCCGAATAATTTCCTGCCAGGCTTCGGTCATTTTTTGATTCCAATAAATATCGTCGAATATGAATACAGAATCATTTGTCACATTTTTCAGCAAAGTCTTAAAGTACTGAAGTGTACTTTCTTTATTGTGATGTCCATCTATATAGACCAGATCATAATTTTCTGAAGGGTTTTCAGAAAAATAATTTTCAAAAGTAGTAGTATATTGTTGAATGTTCTTTAATTGAAAAAGATCAAAATGATGCTTTGCAACCTCTGCAGTATTTGGGCAGCCTTCTACTGTTGTAATTTTTACAGAAGTATTTCCTGAAGATAGCGCCACTGTAGCTAAGCCTAGTGAAGTTCCTAATTCCAATACTTTTTGAGCATTTAGATATTTGGTCAATCTAAATAGTAGCTGCTGCCTTTTTGGAGAGATTCCGGCGTTCTTCACAATAGCAGTAACTTTTCTTTTATTGGATTTAAAAACCCGTGAACCTTGCCCGAAGTTGGTTACCTCAATACGTTTGGAAGAGAGAAGAAGCTCTTTTCTGAAATCTTTTAGTATGGTGTACTCATGGTAATTTGTTTTATCGTAGAAACACCGGGTAACCAAATTGTATACAAAAGGAGAATGCACTCCATGCTGATTGGTAGATTTTTTAAGGAAATTGAGGTATGATCTTACTTGATAAATCATGCCTCCAGTTTTGCAGAAAGCTCAAACCATCTTTCGGTTTTACTCTCTATAGTATCAATCAATTCCTGTAACTTTCGGGATTGTTTATCGATCTCTTCTCCGTTCCAGTCTTCGGTTGCAAATTTATTTTGAAGGACTTCTCTTTCAGATTCCAGTTTGACTATTTCTTTTTCTAATTTTTGATATTCTTTTTGCTCATTGTAACTAAGTTTGGCTTTATCGTTAGTGGTCTTCCAGCTATTTTTGGTTTTGGTTTCAGAAGAATCTTCAGATCGCTTTTCAGCAAGATTACTACCTTCATAAGCTCTGAAATCGGAATAATTTCCCGGAAAATCCTGAACATTTCCGGCTCCTTGAAATACAAATAAATGATCCACAATTTTATCCATAAAATAACGGTCATGAGAAACTACTATCAGACAACCGGGAAAATCTAATAAGAAGTTTTCCAATACATTTAATGTGACAATATCGAGGTCGTTAGTTGGCTCATCAAGAATTAAAAAGTTAGGATTTTTAATAAGTACAGTACACAAATACAGACGTTTTCGTTCTCCACCACTTAATTTTTCTACAAAATCGTATTGCTTTTTCCGATCAAATAAAAAGCGTTCCAACAATTGTTGCGCAGAGATTTGCCTTCCTTTTTTCAAAGGGATATAATCTCCAAATTCCCGTACGACATCAATTACCTTCTGGCCTTCTTTTATATGAATTCCTTTTTGAGTATAGTATCCAAACTTTACAGTATCTCCAATAACTACTTTTCCGGAATTGGGCCGTATATCTCCGGTAATGATATTTAATAGAGTAGATTTTCCCGTTCCATTCTTGCCTATAATTCCTACTCGTTCTCCCCGTAAGAAATTATAATCAAACTTGTTAAGCAGTTGTTTTCCATCAAACGATATTGAAATGGTATGTAGTTCTACCACTTTAGTACCTAAACGTTCCATATTTAGCTCCAGTTGGACTTCATGGTCATTTCGTCTTTGGTGTGCTCTCGATTTTATTTCATGAAAATCATCGATCCTGGATTTACTTTTAGTAGTTCTTGCTTTGGGTTGACGACGCATCCATTCCAGCTCTTTTTTATAGAGTTGTTTTGCCTTAGCAGTTTCGGAAGCTTGGTTTTCAATTCTTGCATCCCTTTTTTCCAGATAATAGGTGTAGTTGCCTTTATAGCTGTATAAATTTCCTTCGTCCAGTTCTACAATTTCATTACATACCCGTTCCAGAAAATAGCGGTCATGAGTTACCATGAACAGCGTTATGTTTTCTTTGGCAAAGAGATTTTCCAGCCACTCGATCATCTCCAGATCCAAATGGTTGGTAGGTTCATCCATAACGAGTAGATCTGGCTGGGTAAGAAGCGCATTGGCAAGTGCCAACCGTTTTTTTTGTCCTCCACTTAGGTTTGAAACTTTTTGAGAAAGATCTTCCAGTTTCAGTTTAAATAGGATTTGTTTGTAGCGAGTTTCAAAATCCCATGCATTGTGAGCGTCCATTTTGTCGAATGCTACCTGGTATACCTCAGAATCATTAGGGTTCTCTATTACCTTTTCATAATCTGAAATGATTTTAAGAATTGGATTGTCTGAAGCAAAAATAGTTTCTTCTATCGTGAGAGAATCATTAAGACCGGGTTCTTGAGAGAGGAAGGAAACCTTTAAATTTTTGCGATATACAACTTCACCATCATCTGGAGTATCATCACCGGAAAGAATATTGAGCAAGGATGTTTTTCCGGTTCCGTTTTTAGCGACAAAACCTATCTTTTGCCCGGAATTAATTCCAAAGGAAATGTTTTGGAATAAAACACGTTCTCCATATGATTTTGAAATGTTTTCGACAGACAGATAGTTCACACTTACTTTTTTTGCAAAATAAAGAGATTTTAACCACTTAGAGTAAAATATGTTTTATTATTAATTTGGTTACGTTATATTTGTTCAATAACAACCCTGCCTTTTATGAGATCTACTTTACTGATACTCTTTTTAATCATTACAGTTTGTTTTTCTTCATGTATTTCGACAGAGCAACTTACGTATTTGCAGGAAGATCCTGCCAAAGTGGACAGTATCATCCCAATAAAGAAAATGCAGGAACCTTACAGGTTACAGGTAAATGACCTGCTTAGCATTCGAGTAAAAGCACTGGATCAGGAAACAGTGGGGATATTTAACCCTATTAATGATGCTAATCCAAATGCTACGGGTGAAGAAAAACTGTATTATGATGGTTTTGTAGTGGATCCGCACGGAAATATTCGTATTCCCAGCTTAGGTGAAATAGCTGTATTGGGGCTTACTGTGGAAGAAGTGCGGCAGGACATAGAGAAAAGATTGTTAAAAGATTATTTTAAAGCGGAAGCAAACATATTTGTTACTGTAAAACTGGCAGGGATACGGTATACAATTAATGGTGAAATTGGCTCTCCAGGCTCCCAGATCATATATAGGGATCAGGTAAGTATTATGGAGGCAATTGCCAATAGTGGTGATATTAGAATTACAGGAGATCGTAAGAATGTGGTGATAATCAGACAATATCCTTTAGGACAAAAAGTACATCATATTGATCTAACTACTATTGATGCCATGAATTCTCCTTATTACTATGTGCAGCCCAATGATTTGATCTTAATAAACCCATTACCTCAAAAGTCTATTGGTGCCGGAACCACAGGATTACAATCATTTACAACCATATTGACTGTAATAACTGCTTTGACCACTACAATACTATTATTTATTCGATTATAGATGAATGAAGAATTTGAAATAAATGAAGTCCACTCCACCTTTGATTTTAAGGGGTTTTTGTTTAAACTGCTAAGTTATTGGCCTTTGTTTGTTATTTCTTTGGGAATTACCTTTGGGATCGCCTATTATAAAAATGTACGTAAACTGCCTGTTTACAGGATGGAAAATATGATCTCCGTAAAGGACGATCAAAACCCTTTTTTTACTACTAATACCAGTCTTACCTTTAATTGGGGTGGTACTACAGACAAAGTGAATACAGCCATTATTACACTCAGGTCGCGGTCTCATAATGAGCAAGTGGTAGAACGATTACAGTACTATCTGGACTACAAGACAGATGGTGAATACCAAAAAGTCGATGCCTATGGCTATACACCATTTTTTGTCGAAGTAGATACTTCCAAAGCTCAAATTTTAGGGAAAGAATTTCGTGTTGTCTTCAAGGATTCGGTTACTTTTTCACTTAGTACGTCTTTTACCGGAGGAAATGTGAGTCTTCAAAATTTTTCCACAAAGGAACGAAACAAGCTTTTTATAGAAGAACAGGAATTTGAAAGAGAGTACAAGTTCGGAGATAAAATTACACACCCTTTTTTTAGTGCCACATTTGCTCCCAATCCGGATCTGAAAATAGTTCCGGGTAAGGTCTATTATATCAATTTTATAAACTTTGACAATAGTGTAAAACGCTTTCTAAATATCAACGTTCAACCGGAATCTAAAGGTTCTTCGGTACTTAGGCTTGTATTAATTGGTAGTAATAAAGCAAAATTGGTAGACTATCTTAATACCTCTGTTAATGTATTAAGCGATAATGCATTGGAACGAAAAAATTTATTTGCGACCAAGACCATACGATTTATAGATAGTAGCCTTACAGTAAAATCGAAAGAGCTTATAGATGTTGAAAACGAACTCAATAATTTTAAAAACGAAAATTCCATTTTTGACCTGAATGTAGAAGGAAAAGAGATCAACGACAAGCTCAATGGATTGGATCTACGTAAAGAAGGAGTCAATAGAGAGGTCAATTATTATAATATTCTGGAAGATTATCTGGTAAGTAGGTCAGATTATAGGGAAGTTCCGGCTCCTTCTGTAGCAGGAATTTCAGAGAGTAGTATTGTTTCCGGGGTTGGACGTATTGTTGCACTGGCCGAACAACGTAATAAATTACAATATTCCTATAAAGAAGGAGCACCAGTTTTTGCAGATATTGACCGTCAAATTGATGCTGTAAAAAGGGTATTACTTGAAAATATTGATTCTTCAAAAAAATTGAAACAACAAGAACTGATATCTATCAATAGAGATATTGGAAGATATGAAGGAGAGATACGAAAACTTCCAAAAGAACAGCAAGAGCTTTTAAAAATCGAAAGGAGATACAGGCTTAGTGATGCAAGTTATAATTTGTTTTTGGCAAAACGCAGTGAAGCCGGCTTGGTAAAAGCAGCTAACGTAAGTGATGTATTGGTGATAGATTCTGCTAAAGATACAGGAGGAGGAAGAGTTGGTCCAAACACACAGCTAAATTATTTACTGGCAGGATTCTTTGGATTTATCATTCCTTTTATCATTACTTTTCTTGGTGTATTTTTTGATACTAAAATACATAGTATTAAGGATATTGAAAGACTTTCAAAGATTCCTATTCTTGGGGTAGTGGGTAAAAGTCGTCTTAATAATAACCTTGCGGTACTTGACAAACCTAAATCTGCCATTGCTGAATCTTTTAGGGCATTGCGCTCCAGTTTACAGTTCATTTACAAAAAACAAGGAATATCCGGTGCTAAAACAGTACTTGTAACTTCTTCAGTTAGTGGCGAAGGGAAAACCTTTTGTTCTATTAATATTGCTTCAGTTTTTGCACTAAGCGAAAAGAAAACGATACTGGTTGGGCTGGACCTTAGAAAGCCTAAGATATTTGGAGATTTTAATATTGATAATACCAGAGGGGTTGTCAATTACCTGATTGACGATTCTTCTCTGAAAGACATCATTCAAAAAACCCAGATTGAAGATCTTGATATTATTACTTCCGGGCCTATTCCACCAAATCCTTCAGAATTATTGATGAGCGAACGCATGGAAGGGCTCATCGAAAAATTGAAAAAAGAGTATGAATATATTATTCTTGACTCGCCACCTTTAGGATTGGTTTCAGACTCTTTAGAGCTATCAAAATTTGCTGATGCCACCATTTATATGGTACGTCAAAACTATACAAAAAGGGGCATGTTTGCATTTATTAATGAGAAATATAAAACAGGCGAGGTTTCAAATATTAGTTTTGTCCTTAACTTCTTTGAAGATAAAGCAAAATATGGTTATGGATATGGCTACGGGTATGGTTACGGCTACGGTAACTATGGAAATGGTTATCATGAAGATGATAGAAAACCGACATTAATGAAAAAACTCAAAAGTCTTTTTAAGAAAAAGAAAAGGTAGGGTCGCTATTTTTTGAAAGAACGATCTCAAATTATATGCTCACAAGACAACAACTTGTATTAAAACGCATTTTTGATATATCTATTTCGATACTTGTACTTCCGTTTGCTATAATTCCATTATTTTTGCTGTTATTAATAGCAACTTTTAGTACATCTAAAAATGGCTTGTTTGTACAACAGCGTATAGGTAGATATGGAAAACCTTTCGCATTGTATAAAATACGTTCTTTAAAGGGAAGGTATCATGAAGATGCTATCCAGATACACCAGAGTGAAACCAAATTTGGTAGCTGGATTCGCAGGACCAAGTTAGATGAATTACCTCAAGTGTTTAATGTGTTAATAGGCAATATGAGTTGGGTAGGGCCAAGGCCGGATGTATCCGGATATGCAGATGAGCTACAAGGAGATGACCGTATTATTTTGTCAATACACCCGGGAATTACAGGGCCGGCAACGTTAAAATATAAGAATGAAGACGCATTGCTGTTACAACAGTCAAACCCAAAAGAATACAATGATTTGGTAATTTGGCCGGATAAAGTTGAGATAAACAAAACATATATTAGAAACTGGAGTTTACGAAAAGACATATACTATTTATTTGCTTCAGTATTTAAAAAATAAAGATTGCCGCTTTCGCGGAAAATGATATGAAAGAACAACCTACCATTGCTATTATTGGCCTGGGATATGTGGGCCTGCCACTAGCTGTCGCATTTGCTCCAAAATATAAAGTTATTGGTTTTGATATTAATAAAAAACGTGTTGAGGAACTCAATCAAGGGATTGACCATACACTTGAGATTTCTAAAGCACTTTTACAGGAATCATTGACAGTTTCGGAGACATTGGGTCTGGAAATTACAGAAGATCCTTCGGCATTGTCTGAAGCAAATGTGTACATTGTTACTGTTCCTACACCTACAAATAAATATAATCAACCTGTACTTACTCCACTTGTAAAAGCCAGTGAGACCGTTGGAAGTGTCCTTAAAAAAGAGGACATTGTTATTTATGAATCTACAGTATATCCGGGCGTGACAGAAGATATTTGTGTTCCTATCCTGGAAGCTCAGTCCGGTTTGAAATTTAATGAAGACTTTTACGCTGGGTATTCTCCCGAACGTATCAATCCCGGAGATAAAGAGCACACGGTCACTAAAATTTTAAAAGTTACTTCAGGTTCTACTCCCAAATCTGCTAACTATATTGATAATTTATATGCTTCCGTCATAACGGCGGGAACACATCTGGCACCTTCCATCAAAGTTGCTGAAGCTGCCAAGGTGATAGAAAATTCACAGCGGGATATTAATATTGCTTTTGTCAATGAACTGTCAAAGATCTTTCGTTTACTGGATATCGATACACAAGCTGTATTGGAGGCTGCCGGCACTAAATGGAATTTTTTAAAATTTACACCCGGTTTGGTAGGAGGGCACTGTATAGGTGTAGACCCATACTATTTAGCACAAAAAGCAGAGGAAGAAGGCTACAATCCGGAGATTATTCTTGCCGGTAGACGAATGAATGACGGTATGGGGGCTTATGTTGCTCACGAAGTTGTAAAATTAATGATCCAAAAGGAAGCAAAAGTTAAGAACGGAAATGTACTCGTTTTAGGAATTACTTTCAAAGAAAACTGCCCGGATATTAGAAACAGTAAAGTAATTGATGTTATTTCAGAATTGAAGAAATACAATCTCAATGTTGATGTATATGACCCATGGGCAAATGTAGATGAAGTAGAGCACGAATTTGGGATCGAATTAGTTTCTGAAGTTTCAAAGCTTAAGCCTAATTATGATGCCATTATTTTAACTGTGGCACATTCGGAATTCAATAATTTTAAAGTTGATAATTTTACAGCAGACATATCTGTGGTATTTGATGTTAAATCATTCCTTCCGGAGGAAAAAATTGATGGCAGACTCTAATGTTTAAAAACCCTTATCATACACAAGACCTTTCAAAATATAGTTTTCTGGTTACAGGAGGTGCCGGATTTATAGGCTCTAATCTGGTTGACTATTTATTGAAATACGATGCTAAAAAAGTGCGTGTTTTAGATAATTTAGTGACAGGGTCTTTAGATAATTTATCAGAATTTAAAGAGCATCCTGCTTTTGAATTTATGGAAGGAGACATACGCGATAGTAATACATGCAAAAAGGCAATGGAAGGAATTGATTATGTATCGCATCAAGCTGCGTTAGGGTCGGTTCCACGCTCTATAAATGATCCCTTTACTTCAAATGAAGTAAATGTGACCGGGTTTTTAAATATGTTGGTTGCACAAAATGAAAGTGACTCAGTACGCAGAATGGTCTATGCAGCATCAAGTTCTACTTATGGTGATAGTAAAAACCTCCCAAAAGTTGAAAATGTTATTGGGAAACCTATTTCTCCGTATGCTGTAACAAAACTTGTGAATGAACTATATGCAGATGTGTTTTATAAAACATACGGTACACCAACCATTGGTTTACGTTACTTCAATGTTTTTGGCCCTAAACAAAGCCCTAATGGAGCTTATGCGGCTGTATTGCCTTTATTTATGCAAGCGCTAAAAGAAGGCATTCCCCCAACTATTAATGGTGATGGAGAACAAACTCGCGATTTCACTTATGTAGAAAATGCCGTACAAGCTAATGTACGTGCTTTTTTTGCTTCGGAAGCAGCAGTAAATGAAGTGTTTAATGTTGCTTTTGGAGACCGAATTAGTTTAAATATCCTTTGGGAAGAGCTAAAGGCTATTTCAGGAAAAGAAATTAATGCGAACTACGGACCACCTCGAAAAGGAGATGTTCGGGATTCTTTAGCAAATATTGATAAAGCAAGAGATCTATTGAGATATCAACCTTTATTTTCGGTGGCAGATGGTCTAAAAATTACCTGGGAAAAATTTAATACTGTATGAGTAGTAGGGATGAAAAATGGCTGTATGAAATCTCTGCAAAGCGGAAGCTAATTGATATTAATTTTAAAGAAGTCTGGAGGTACCGGGACCTGTTGTTGCTTTTTGTAAAGCGGGATATTACTACTGTATATAAGCAAACTATTTTGGGCCCTTTGTGGTTCTTAATTCAGCCGTTATTTACATCAGTGATCTTTACTTTGGTCTTCAACAACCTGGGAGCTATTAAAACCGGAGCAATTCCTCCATTTTTATTTAATCTTGCAGGAATTACTGCTTGGAATTACTTTAAGTCATGTCTTACAGGTACTTCCAACACGTTTAAAAGCAATCAAAATATTTTTGGAAAGGTGTATTTTCCTCGAGTGATCATGCCAATGTCTATTACTATTTCTAACTTGATCAAATTTGGAATTCAATTATTGATTTTTACAGGTTTCTATATCTACTATGTATATGCGGGACAGAATATTACGGTCAATTCTAATTTGTTTCTCTTTCCGGTATATATTATCATGATGGCATTATTAGGATTAGGCTTGGGGATGACCATATCTGCTTTAACGACCAAGTACCGTGATCTAAATGTACTGGTAGGTTTTGCCACATCTTTATTGATGTATATGTCTGCGGTACCATACCCGCTATCTGAGGCGAAATCTAAATTTCCTCCTTTTGTTGTAGATTTTGTAGTGTATAATCCTTTAACTCAGATTATTGAAGGATTCAGGTATATGTTGTTGGATACGGGAACTTTTAGTTGGTCCGGATTTCTGTATACTTTAGCAGTATGTCTTGGGGTTTTCTTTGTAGGCCTGATCATATTCAACAGAACGGAAAAAAGTTTTATCGATACGGTCTAAAGATAGTTTATAACGACAACCATTAATTCAAAAAACTTGAATAAAAATAATAATATTCGTCTTTTTTTCTGGTCTTCTATTCTGTTTGAAAAGAAACCACACGAAAACTATGGTGATTTACTTTCTAAATATCTGGTAGAAAAGATTTCCCGACGAAAGGTTAGGTATTATAATGCCCCTAAGAAACGTAAAGCTTTCTTTCAACAAAAGCATCTTCTGGCTATTGGGAGCATATTGAGCTATGCTACAAAAAAAACAATGGTATGGGGGAGTGGTATCATTACAAAAAAGGATATGTTTTCCGGAGGAACCTTTTATGCAGTGCGAGGTCCTAAAACCAGAGAACGTGTTTTGGAGTTAGGGTTTAGATGCCCGGAAGTTTATGGAGACCCGGCATTATTACTCCCGGACTATTATCTGCCCAATACCATAAAAAAAACTCATACATTAGGCATCATTCCACATTATGTAGATTATCCAAGAGTAAAGGCTTGGTATCTGGATAGGCCCGAAGTAAAAGTGATCGATCTTATTGGAGATGATATAGAAGTTATTACCAGAGAAATTTTAAGTTGTGAAAGAACGATTAGCTCTTCATTACACGGTGTAATTGTATCCCATGCTTATGAAATACCTTCGGTATGGGTGCGTTTTTCAGACAAGCTTACCGGAGATAATGTAAAGTTTGAAGACTATTTTTTATCTGTAGGCCTGAAACCCTATACAGGAATGCTGATCGAGGATGCCATTTCTTTTTCAGACTTAAAATCATTTTTTAATACTTCTGAAACACTTCCCAAAAAAGAAACCCTTGGAATAATTAAAGAAGGATTGTTAAAAGCGTTTCCGGAGGTATAGCTCTTAATTTTTCAATACTAATATCCCATTCAAATAATTTTTTAACTCTGCATTAAAAGGATTATTTTTAACATGCATTTACATACTCGTTATGTATTGCTTCAAATCAACAACTTTTCATGCAGCGTTTAAAGCAACTTTATACTAAATTACTTTTCTTAAGATCGAAGTTATACAATACGTTATTCGGAAATAGAAACTATCAAAAATTTGTGATCATTAGCAGATCTCGTACGGGTTCAACGCTGCTAATGGCATTTTTACGGTCACATCCTGAAATACACATTGAAGGCGAGATATTTAAAAACCTTGATGGAAAATCTTGCGCACAGGTTTGGGGCGAATTGTTTGCAAAAAGGCCGAAGAAAATTAGACAAGTTGGTTTTAAACTGTTTTATTATCACCCTTTTGATGATGATAAAGAAGTGTGGGATTTTATAGACAAAGACAAAGATGTCTCTATTATACATCTACGCAGAGAAAACCTTCTAAAGGCTTATGTTTCACAAAAAATAGGTGAAAAAACCAAAAAATGGACTGAAAACATTAACAATCAGGAAGTGATTAAAGATAAAAAAGTGATATTAGAGCCTGAAGCCTGTGTTGAGGTTTTTGAAAAAATAAGCAATTATGAGAATGAAACACGTGAACGATTTGGTTCCAGGCCTAATTATATGGAGATTACTTATGAAGCATTAGCGCAAGACAATCAAGGCGAGATGGTGCCGGTATTTCAACGACTGGACTTACCTCCGCATACTGTAAGTGCCAAGTTGAAGAAACAAAATCCGGAACCATTAAAGAATTTGATTGCTAACTATGATGAATTATTTGGGTATCTTGAGAACACGAAATGGAGGTATTTAATGAATGATCAACTCTAACTATGAATACTATTTTAAAAGCTGAAAATATAAGTAAACAGTATCGTTTAGGGTTAGTGGGTACAGGGACATTGACTCATGACCTGAACCGTTTGTGGCATAACATTCGCGGAAAGGAAGATCCCTATTTAAAAGTAGGAGCGGTGAATGACCGAAGCGCTAAAGCGACTCAGGATTATGTATGGGCCTTACAGGATATTAATTTTGAAGTAAAAGAAGGAGAAGTTCTGGGGATCATTGGTAAGAACGGTGCAGGAAAATCTACTTTGCTAAAAATCCTTTCTCGTGTAACCAGCCCTACCACTGGAATTATAAAAACCAAAGGGCGAATTGCATCACTGTTGGAAGTAGGAACAGGCTTTCACCCTGAATTGACCGGAAAAGAGAATATTTTTTTGAATGGAGGTATTTTAGGGATGACCAAAGCTGAAGTTAGAGGTAAGATCGATGAAATTATTGAATTTTCAGGATGTGAGATGTATATTGATACTCCGGTAAAACGTTATAGTAGTGGGATGCGGGTACGTTTGGCATTTGCTGTTGCGGCACACCTAGACCCGGAAATACTTATTGTTGATGAGGTATTGGCTGTTGGCGACAAAGAATTTCAAAAAAAGGCCATTGGTAAAATGCAAGACATAAGTCATGGGCAAGGACGTACCGTACTTTTTGTAAGTCATAATATGGACTCTGTACAAAGCCTTTGTAATAGAGGGATGGTTCTTGAGGATGGTTTTATCATGTTTAGAGGGGATGAAGCAGAAGCAGTGAAATTCTACACTAAAAATCAGCAAAAAAGAGTTACAGATTATTTAGAGTTTGAAAATAAGGGAAATGATTTTGCCAATATTCATTCTATTAGTATTAATAAAGGATCGGATTATTTAAGCCCTTCAGATGATATCGTAATAGAAGTTGAATTTGCTTTGCTGCAAGAGACTTCCAAAAGAGTAGATATCTCAACGTCATTTCTAAATGATTCAGAATTGATAATCTTTAATACTGGTACTGGGTTATTACCACAATCACCCATTGAAAACATTAAAAATAAACGACAAAAACTTATATTCAAAATTGAAAGCCCCAAATTGAATAGTGGAGTTTACAGTATTACGCTAAGAGTAATTGAGAATATGGCAGGTGTTGCAAAATTAAGAATTGATAATATCATAAGTTTTGAAATTAGAAACATCATGAACAGTGAGGTTTTTATTAAAACAAATGGGGTCATACAACCTTCAATTACAATAACTAAATCTATATGATTATTACAGACCACTTTGTAATGATTAACTTTCCGAAGACTGGAAGTACGTTTGTGAGAAATGTTTTAAAACAGATACATTATAATTATTCCTATTTAGATAAAACTTTTTATACTATTGGGATAAAAAAGAAACCTTACTTTGAGAATCTTTGGCTGCCAAACATAAAAACCACCTCCTTTAGAAAAAACAAGAATGATGAACATGGTGTTTGCTTTCAGATTCCTGAAATACATAAAACAAAAAAAATATTAAGCGTTAAACGAAATTTGTTTGAAAGACATATCTCTGCGTATGAGTATGGTGATTGGAAAATTGCTCCTTGGGTCGAAGAAGTAGAACTTATAAAAAGATTCCCTAAATACCCTGAATTAAGTTTTAAAGAATACGTATCACTCTTGCTAGAATATAACCCTTTAGAAAAACATCCGGAGGTTAATCGTAAACTTCCCATAGGCCCGGCTTCCAGCCAATTTATATTATTTTATTTCAAGCAACCTTTTGAGGTTTTAAAAAATATTGATAAGGAATACATCGAATCAAATCGGTATAAAGAGGATATGTATGATGTTCATTTTTTGGACCAAAGCAATTTAAATCAGGAACTTTATTCTCTTTTGAAGAATTTGGGCTACAAGAGAAAGTCTATTGAATTTATACTTGAGGCAAAAAAACAAAATAGATCTACGCCAAAAGGAAAATCTATAGAAGATTATTATACAAAGGATTTACTACATTTAATCAAGGAGAAGGAGCAGTTTCTTTATAATATTTTTAATGACTACTATGTTTAATAAGAAGCAACAAAAAGTATTTTGTATTGGAACCGGAAAAACCGGAACCACTTCTATTGAAAAAGCTTTACGAGAATTAGGTTATAAAATTGGTGATCAGCATAGTGGCGAGTTACTTCTTATTAATTGGTACAAACGAGATTTCGATAGCATAATAAAACATAGCAGAAGTGCAGAAGCTTTTCAAGATATTCCTTTTTCTCTACCATATACATTTATGTTTTTAGATCAATATTTTAAAAATGCGAAATTTATATTAACTGAAAGAGATAGCCCGGATCAATGGTATAATTCTCTCAAAAGATTTCATTCAAAGCTATGGTCAGATGGAATAAATGTTCCCACAGCTGCCGATCTCAAAAGAGTAAAATATTGTTATGAAGGCTTTGCTTATGAAGCTCATAAATATTTGTATAATACGCCAGACAATGATCTTTATAATGAAGAGGTTCTGAAATCATTTTATATTCGACATAATAATTCAATAAAAGAGTATTTTAGGAGCCAACCTGAAAAACTAATTGTAATGAACGTTTCTAAAGAAAATGACTATAAGCGATTATGTGACTTTTTAAAAAAGGAACCTCAGAGAGATAATTTTCCTTGGGAAAATAAAACGAGTTAATCAGTATGATCCCAGTAACTAAAACATTTCTACCTCCAAAGGAGGAATATTCTGAATATCTAGATAGAATTTGGGAGAAGCAATGGATTACCAATAGAGGTGATCTAGTTTTGGAATTAGAAGACAAATTGAAGAAACACTTAAATGTGTCTAATATCCTGGCAGTAACCAATGGAACCTTACCTATTCAAATTGCTATTAAGGCTTTAAAACTAGAAGGTGAAATAATTACAACTCCGTTTAGCTATGTAGCTACAACTTCTAGTATTGTTTGGGAAGGTTGTACTCCTGTTTTTGTAGATATTCATCCAGAATATCTTACTATAGATGAAACAAAGATTGAAGATATGGTTACTAGTAAGACATCAGCCATATTAGCTACTCATGTTTATGGAAACCCCTGTCATATATTAGCAATTGAAGATATTGCTAAAAAACACAACTTAAAGGTAATTTATGATGCAGCACATTGTTTTGATGTAACTTATAAAGGACAATCAATATTTAATTATGGAGATGTGAGTACTTGTAGCTTTCATGCCACTAAGTTATTTCATACCGGAGAAGGAGGAGCACTTTTCACTAAGAATGAAACAATATTTGATACATTATTTTATCACCACAATTTTGGACACAAAGGACATGAAAAATTCTATGGAATTGGAATTAACGGAAAAATGAGTGAATTACAAGCAGCTATGGGATTGGCGGTTTTACCTCATGTAGAAGAAATAAAAACAGAAAGAAAGAAAATTAGTACTACATATACCAACGCTTTTAGTAATTTGAAAGAGATTCAATTGTTAAAATGGAGAGAAGAAACTGTTACAAATTATGCCTATTTTCCAATAATTTTCAAAGATGAAGATGTTCTATTGCTAGTTAAAAAACAATTAGAAAAAAAACAAATATTTCCAAGAAGGTATTTTTACCCGGCATTGAATACGATACCATTTTTAGAATATATTAAAATGCCTATTGCTGAATCTATTGCTAAACGTGTACTCTGTCTTCCTTTGTATTATGGTATGTCTTTAAATGATACTCAAAAAATAATTGAAATTATAAAATCCAGTGTATGAAATTAGCAATCATGCAGCCTTATTTTTTTCCATACATTGGATATTTTCAATTAGTTCATGCGGCAGATAAATTTATTTTTTACGATGATGTAAATTTCATTAAAAAAGGATGGATCAATAGAAATAATATTTTAATAAATAATGAAGCCTATCTTTTCACAATTCCTTGTAAAAATATTAGTCAAAACAAACTAATAAATGAAATTCGTATAAACTTTGATACTGATGAAAGAAATATATTTCTTAAACGTATTGAATTATCGTATAAGAAAGCACCTTATTTTGATGAATTTTATCCTTCACTAAAAAAATTTATTCTTCAAGAGGAAAGTGAATTTATATCTAATTTAGCAGCAAATAGCGTAAAATTTATTAGTAAATATCTTGGTATCCAAAAATGTTTTACTCTTAGCTCTGAGATTCATTCAGACTCTCAAGGTTTAGAGAAACAAGAAAGGCTAAAATATATTGCTAAAAAGGAAAATGCATCTGGGTATTTAAATGCAAGTGGGGGGAGAGCAATTTATGATAAAGAAAGCTTTGATGAAATAGATATAAACTTAAACTTTCTTTCTACGAATAATATTAAATACCATCAGTATGGGGCTAGTTTTGTACCTTGGTTATCAATCATTGATATAATGATGTTTAATAATATTGATCAAACAAATAAATTAATACTTCAATATAATATTGAATAGCTTATGAAGTCGAAGAAGTATTTAAACATAGCAAAACATTACGAGGACTGCCTTGATAAGCATGGGGATAGTCATAAAGGGGTGGATTGGCCTAACGAAGAAGATGCCTCTGTTAGATACCAAGTAATGCTTGATCTTATAAAAAAAGAAGGCTCTATTCGCTTATTGGATTTTGGTTGCGGGGCAGCCCATCTTTATGAATATATATTAGAAAATGAAAAGCGTTATCAAAGTATTAGTTATTCTGGAGCAGATATTTCCGAAAGATTTATTTCATTGAGTAAAAAGAAATTCCCTAATAATGATTTTTATTGTTTAGATATATTAGAAGATGATTTGTCTATCATTGAAAATTTTGATTACGCAATCTTGAATGGTGTATTTACTGAAAAAAGAGATCTTACATTTGATGAGATGTGGCTGTTCTTTAAAAAAATAATTACTGCCATATTTAGTAAAGTTAATAAAGGAATAGCTTTTAATGTAATGTCTAAGGCTGTAGATTGGGAAAGAGAAGATCTTTTCCATCTTTCAACGGATCTTTTAATAGATTTTATGACAAAGAATCTATCTAGAAATTTTGTAATTAAAAATGATTACGGTCTATATGAATATACGGTATATCTATATAAATAACAGTTATGGCTAAAGTTATCATTTTTGGAGTAAAAGACCTTGCCGAATTGGCTCATTATTATCTTACTACAGATTCTGAACATCAAGTGGTGGCATTCACTGTTCATAAAGAGTATAAACCTGCTGAAAACTTTAAAGGACTACCTATTGTAGACTTTGAAACCATTGATCAAGAGTATTCACCAAATGATTACAAATTGTTTGCACCAATGATCGGTACAAACATGAATAGATTAAGGGAGAAAGTGTATTATGAAGGAAAAGATAAGGGATACGAGTTTATCTCATATATAAGTTCTAAAGCAACACTCTTTGATAATGAAATTGGCGAAAACTGTTTTATTCTAGAGAACAATACAATTCAACCATTTACTACCATTGGTAATAATGTAATTTTATGGAGTGGCAATCATATTGGACATCATGGAGTTATTAAAGATCATGTGTTTTTCACTTCCCATGTAGTTATGTCTGGTCATTGTATTATTGAACCCAATTGTTTTTTTGGGGTTAACGCTACTATTAGAGATGGATGTCATATTGCTAAAGGCACCCTTTTGGCAATGGGAGCTTCACTTACTTCAATTATAACTGAAGAATGGGGGCTATATATGGGAAATCCTGCAAAGTTAAAAGAGGGAAAAAAAAGTTTTGAAGTTTTTTAAAGATGGAGAATAATTGGACTAAAAAAGGGTGTATTTATAAAGTGGATGGCAAATTTGACTGGAATAAAAGCCACAGTCAAGTTCCAATTGTTGATAAAATATCTGAAGATACTTTACGAATTTATTATGCATCTCGTGATATTGAGGGGAGAAGTAGAACGAGTTTTATTGAAGTTGACGTAAAAAATCCTCTAAAAATAAATTATGTCCACAGCAAACCAATTTTAGAGCTAGGTGAAAGAGGTATGTTTGATGACTCAGGTATTATGCCAGCATGTATTGTAAATGTAGATGACAAAAAATACCTTTATTATATAGGCTGGACCACGAGAGGAACAGTCCCTTTTAGCAACTCTATAGGACTTGCAATAAGCATGGACGGCGGAAAAAGTTTTAAGAAACAATTCCAGGGACCTGTTATTGGTATAGGACCACATGAACCTTATTTTACAGGAACATGTAATATAATTAAAAAAGATGGATCTTTTTTAGCCTATTATCTAAGTTGTGTAGGCTGGAAATTTATAGAAGGGAAAAAAGAACCATTTTACGATATAAAAATTGCTTCTTCTATCGATGGTCTAAAGTGGGATATCTTGCAGAAAGTTGCTGTTCCATTGCTTGATCATGAGGGAGGTATAGCAAGTGCTTCAGTAATAAAAAGTAATGATAAATTTATGATGTGGTTTTCTGTGAGAGGATCGTCTGACTATAGAAAAAACACTAAGTCCTCATACAAAATTGGATATGCAGAAAGCTTGGATGGAATAGAATGGGAAAGAAAACAAGAGAATGTAATACCACCTGGTAACGAAGGCTGGGATAGTCAAATGATTGCGTACCCTAATGTAATTAAAAATGGAAATATGTTGCAGCTCTATTATAATGGTAATGGTTTTGGAAAAAGCGGATTTGGTTATGCAGAGATGAAATTAGAACCATCTTTTTCAGGTTAGATTAATTAATTTACAGATTATGGCAAAAGTATTTTGCATAGGGCTTTCAAAAACGGCTACTATTTCATTAGAAGTAGCTTTGGGAGAATTAGAATATAATGTTTGTAAAGGACATTTCGAGAATAATCATACAAATTACTTAATAGACTTATTCATTAATAAAGATTTTAAAGAAATTGATAGTGTAATTAGTTGTTTTGATGCGTTTGCTGCTCTTCCTTGGGCAGGTACAGATTTCAAAAAGATTAATAGGATAATTTACCTCTTTTTCAAAGGAAAATAAATGGAGCAAAATAATTCTCTTCCCTTAGTTTCAGTATGGATGGTTACATACAATCACGAAAAGTATGTTTCAGAAGCTATAGAAAGTATACTAAATCAAAAGACTTCTTTTAATTTTTCAATTATTATTGGAGATGATTGTTCTACAGATAATACAGTAGAGATTTTGAAAGAATATCATAAGGAATATCCTGAAAAGATAAAACTCATACTTAATGATAAAAATTTAGGTGCAGCCAAGAATGCTTTAAGAGTTTATGGAGAATGCAAAGCAAAATATACAGCAATGTGCGAGGGAGATGATTATTGGACCGATGCTTTGAAACTCGAAAAGCAAGTTGAATATCTAGAATTACATCAAGAAGCAGTAGGCTGTTTTCATAATTCCATTTGTGTTGATAAGGATAACAAACTAATTAAAGAAAAATATTTCAACAATACCAATAGAATTAGTTACGATCAAGAAGCAACAATAAAAGATTTGCATAGTACATATTCAACTGCATCTTTGGTCTTTAGGACTCAAGCTTTAAAAGATCAAATGGAGATATTTTCGAAGATGGTTTCAGATTTTATTCTTGATTTTGTAATTACCGACTTTGGAGAACTACATTACATTGATAAAGTGATGTCTGCTTATCGTATCCATTCAGGTGGGATTTGGCAGGGAAGTACAACGACATATAATTTAAAGGTAGCTCTTGAACGATTTTTATTTTTATTCAGTATTCCCAAGTATAAAAAAAAATACAATACTTATTTATGGAAGGAGATACTTACCTATTACAATAAGATTATTGCTTTGTCTGATGACCTAAAAGAAAAAAAGAAATATAGAAAAGAACAATTACAGTTTTTGAATTTTGGAGAAATAAGAACATATTTTTATTTTATAAAAAAAATGGGATTAGTTATTCAGAAAAGAATCAAAAGATTTGTGAAATGATTTCAATACTTTTATAGGATCTTAACCGTATTCACTTATGAAGAAAGCATTAATAACAGGAATCACTGGACAAGATGGGGCTTATTTGGCCGAATTGTTGCTGACAAAGGGATATGAGGTACATGGAATCAAGCGCAGAAGCTCTCTTTTTAATACCAATCGTATAGACCATCTGTATGAAGACCCACACGAAAAGAAAGCTAAACTTTTTTTGCATTACGGCGATCTAAGTGATGCTATGAATATTACGCGTATCATTCAGGAAACACAACCTGATGAGATTTATAATCTGGGAGCTATGTCTCATGTGCGTGTAAGCTTTGAAACACCAGAGTATACAGCTGATGTAGACGGATTAGGAACACTCCGAATTCTGGAAGCAGTTCGCTTATTGGGACTGACCAAAAAAACTAAAATATATCAAGCTTCTACTTCAGAGTTGTATGGGCTGGTGCAAGAAACACCACAAAACGAAAAAACACCATTTTACCCTCGTTCGCCCTATGGTGTCGCAAAACTATATGCTTATTGGATCACGGTCAATTACAGGGAAGCCTATAATATGTTTACCTGTAACGGAATTTTATTCAATCACGAATCGCCTTTACGAGGAGAAACCTTTGTTACCCGAAAGATTACACGTGCTGCCAGTAGAATTGCACTGGGATTACAGGATATTTTGTATTTAGGAAATCTGGATGCGCAAAGGGATTGGGGCCATGCCAAAGATTATGTGGAAGCAATGTGGTTAATGTTACAGCAGGACATTCCGGACGATTATGTAATTGCTACGGGTGTGACCACTACGGTACGTGATTTTGTGGAACTGGCATTTCAGGAAGTTGGAATTAGCTTGCATTTTGAAGGAACAGGCATTGACGAAACCGGGACTGTAGCAGCTTGCAACAATCCTGAATATCAAGTGGAAATAGGTACAGTAGTAATAAAGATAGATGAACGTTACCATCGTCCAACCGAAGTAGATCTATTGATTGGAGATGCTTCCAAATGTAAAGAAAATCTGAACTGGGAACCCAAATATAATTTACAAAGTTTGGTAGAAGAGATGATGCAAAGTGACCTTGAATTATTTAAAAAGGATGAATTTTTGAAAGGCGGTGGATTTGACACTTTACAACGACACGAATAGCATGCAGAAAGACGCTAAAATATATGTGGCAGGGCACAATGGGATGGTAGGTTCAGCTTTAGTACGAAGATTAAAAGCAGAAGGCTATACCAATTTATTATTACGAAGTTCTCAAGAACTTAACCTTAGAGAACAAGAACAGGTACGCTGCTTTTTTGAATCTGAAAAACCTGATTATGTTTTTTTAGCTGCTGCTAAAGTGGGTGGAATTGTAGCGAATAACACCTACCGAGCTGAATTCCTGTATGATAACCTCATGGTACAAAATAACGTGATCCATCAAAGCTATGTACACGGTATAAAAAAGTTGTTATTTTTAGCCTCTTCCTGTATCTACCCCAAATTAGCACCCCAGCCTATAAAAGAGTCCTATTTACTTACCGGAACATTGGAAGAAACCAATGAACCCTATGCTATTGCTAAAATAGCTGGAGTAAAGTTGTGTGAAAATTATAATAAGCAATATGGCTGTAATTTTATTTCAGTGATGCCCACCAATTTATATGGACCTAATGATAATTACGATTTAACTAACTCACACGTATTACCGGCATTGCTTCGAAAGTTTCACGAAGCGAAAGTGAGCGATCTACCTTCAGTAGAGGTGTGGGGCACCGGAACACCTAAGCGGGAGTTTTTACACGTAGATGACCTGGCTGTAGCTTGTTTACATCTTATGAATACATATAAAGGAAACGTTTCTGTCAATATTGGTACCGGAAATGATATTTCAATTAAAGACCTGGCCCAATTGATACAAGAAATAGTTGGCTTTAAAGGTGAATTGGTATGGGATACCAATAAACCGGATGGTACACCCCGTAAATTATTAGACGTATCGCTAATTCATAGTTTGGGATGGAAACATACGCTTTCTTTAGCCGAAGGCATTAAAAAAGTATATCAGGAAACCTTTTTACAGACCTTATAAATTATTAACCGCTTGATCTCAATTATTACTATAAATTATAACGATGCTTCAGGTTTGCAAAACACCATTAAAAGTGTTTTAAATCAGACCTACAAACAATATGAACACATTGTGATTGACGGTAACAGTACGGATAGTAGCAAAGAGGTTATCAGCACGTATAAAGCACAATTGTCCTATTCAATTAGTGAACCCGATAGCGGTATTTATAATGCTATGAATAAAGGCATCCGTTCCTCTAAAGGAGAGTACTTATTATTTCTAAATAGTGGTGATACATTGGTGGACGCAGATGTACTTGAAAAAGCTTCAAAGTTTATTTCCGGCGGAAAAGCAATTTATTACGGAAACTTGTTATTAGAAAAGAATGGCATTCAACGGGAGCTTGTATTTCCAAAGGTACTGTCTTTCAGTTATTTTTATTACAAAGGGTACGTGCCACACCCGGCTACGTTTATCAAAAAAACACTTTTTGATTCAATTTCGATGTATAATGAAACATTGAAGATTGCTTCAGATTGGGAGTTGATGGTCTGTGCTATTTGTAAAAACAATGTAAGCTATCAGTATATGAATACTCTTATTTCAAATTATGATACCAATGGTATATCGAGTGATCCAAGACACCGGCAACTTCTACTGGATGAAAAACAATGGATTCTTGAAACCCATTTTCCATTATTCTTAGAAGATGCTAAAAACTTACAAGAACAAAATGAATTATTGATCACTAACAGGTTTAACTTATTGAAAGGATTGGAAAATCATGCCTTTGCACGTAAAATAATCACTTTTTGGTTAAAAATGTTAACAGCGTTATTTGTTAGAAAAAAATAGCCCCAAAACCTTAAACTGTATGAGTTCCTTTAAAAAAAAAATAAAGAAGACCTGGCTGGGTCACTTGGTAAAACGAATCTTGTATGGGCCTTCTAAAAAACAAGAGTTTTTAGGCTCAGAGTCGTATTGGGAGCAACGTTATAGGGCTAATGACAATTCAGGTGCAGGAAGTTATGGCCGACTTGCCGACTTTAAAGCTGAAACCCTTAATGCATTTGTAAAAAAATTTGATGTTGAAACCGTCATTGAATTCGGAATGGGAGATGGCAATCAGTTGAGTCTGGCAGAATATCCTAGTTACAAAGGTTTTGATGTTTCTCAAACAGCTATCGATTTGTGTTTAGAACGATTTAAAGGCGACACAACTAAACAATTCTATAGCATGGATGCTATTGACCAAAAAGATGCACAGGCCGAATTAGTTTTGTCTTTAGATGTGCTATATCATTTGGTGGAAAATGAGGTATTTCACAGTTATATGAAACGACTTTTTAGTACATCTACCCGATATGTGATTATTTACTCCAGTAATTATGATGATCATTCTGCTCCTCATGTTAAATCTAGAGAGTTTACCCGTTGGATAGACGAACATATTGCTGATTCCTGGATATTGAAAGAAACTATAAAGAACCGATACCCATTTGATGCCAATAATCCAGATCATACTTCTATGGCAGATTTTTACATTTACGAACGCAATAAGTAGCTTATAAACACTTATCTATTGGATAAAACAATTGTATATAAAACCAAAGCATTCCCAACAGTTTCAGAGACCTTTGTAGTCTACAATATAGTACAGGCGGTTCGTGAGGGGTTTGAGATAGCAATTGTTACTGATTCTATTAACCAAAAAGAACGTACTGCCTTATCAGAATTAATAGAAGAGTATGCTCTCTTGGAAAAAGTACAAAGTCTTTCGGTACCTAAAAATAAACTGATTCGTTTAGGAAAAGCACTAAGCTATTTAGTTCACCCCTTACATTTCTATTATTTTATACGTTATGTTTTTCTGAAGAGGAAAATTAATCTTTCCTATAGTTATTTTTTACAATTTTATAGACCCTATAGAGATGTCGCAGTTTTTCACGTTCATTTTGCTGATGCTGTATCTCCTTTATTTGAATTGAAGCAAATAGGGTTTTTACGTGCCAAATTGGTTGTAACCTTTCATGGCTATGATGCTCATTTTCTTCCGGAAGAAGGTGAGTTATTACAATTAATAGCAAACTATAAAGCTCATGCCTCATATATTACCGTCAATTCACAGTACTTAAGAAATATCCTAGTTGTAAAGGGATTCCCGGAAAATCTCATCAAAATAGTTCCTATTGGAGTAAACATGGATCATTTTAAGATCACTTCCGAAAAGGTTACAAAATCCAAACCATTTGCGGTAATTACAGTTGGGAGATTGATTCCTTTAAAAGGACAACATTTAGGTATTCAAGCCATCAAGATCTTACAACAAAAAGGATATAACATACGCTATACTATTATTGGAGAAGGACCAGAAAAACAAAATTTGAAAGATCTAATAACTGAATTGGATCTAACCCAACAGGTTGTGTTAGCAGGTGCAAAAAATCATACTCAACTAAAAGAAATTTTCAACGAACACTCAGTTTTTTTAATGACCTCTACTATTGATGACCACAAAAGAAGAGAAGCATTTGGAGTGGTTTCGTTGGAAGCTCAGGCAATGGGATTACCTGTTGTAGGTTTTGAGTCTGGAGGTTTTCCTGAAACTATAATAGATGGCACTTCCGGGTTTTTGGTGCATGATAGAGACGTGGAAGCTTTAGCCACCAAAATTGAGAACTTAATGTGTGATGAAGCGCTATTAAAAAAAATGAGTACTGCTGCTATAATTCATGTAGCAGATCATTACGATCTTCAGAAAACAAATAAGAAGTATATTGACTTGTATTTGGATAGATAAATAGTAAACACAATAGGTATAATTAGTATTTTAGTACATTAAACATCACTAGAATGAGATCATTTCGGGTTCCGGGATATTGGAGAATAGAGAAAAAATTGAAACAAGCCCGGATGTCTTACATTTCCAGAAATGTTTTTGTAGAGCCTCTTGAAAATTATTTGATTTTTAGTGACCCAAGGGGAGGTAGTACCTGGCTAGCTGAAATTGTTAGGAGTATTACACAACAACCCATTATTTGGGAACCTCTTCACCTAAAAGTTAAGGAATTTAAAACACTAAATTTTGGTTGGAGGCAATACATTCCTGAAAATGAAAACTGGCCTGAAGCCAATGCAGTTTTTGACCAATTATTTAGTGGAAGATTATTGAATGATTGGCTGATAAGCGAAACCAATCCAAAGGAATTACTAAAAGCACAGCATTTTATTATCAAGTTTTGTAGAGGGAATATGTTACTGCCTTACCTTACCAAAAATTATTCTTTTGAAAACAAACCAATTCATTTAATTCGACACCCGTTTGCAGTAGTTTCTTCACAATTGAAACACGGAGCATGGGATGCCAATTTCAAAAATTTTAATATTCCGGATATCCCCTACAATGAAGTCTATACCCAACATAAAGAATTTCTTTCTTCCTTAACTACACATGAGGAAGCGTTGACCGCAACATGGTGTATTACCAATCAAGTAGCTTTAAATAACCCCAGAAACAATAAGGATTGGATCACTTTAAATTATGAAGCGTTACTATTAGATTCTAGATCGGTAATTGAACGAGTACTTAATGAATGGAATATAGATTGTGACTTGGATACCATTGAATTGACAAAAAAGAGCTTTACCACAAAAAAAGGAAGTCCTGTTTCTGGTAAAGCACAACTAAGCTATTGGAAAGAAAATCTTTCCGAAGAACAAATTTCCAGAATGAAAGATGTACTTACTTATTTTAATCTCAAGGAATATTCAGATGCGGTGGAACCATTGTTCGTTTATAATTAAAAAAAAACAGATACAGATTGTTACCGCATATCGTGCAAAATCTTATTAGTATCTTTAGAACGGCAAGTAACCCCTGAATAGATTAATGGACCCTCTAGTTTCAATTATTATCCCAACCTATAACCGAGCTTCTATTATTGGTGAAACCTTAGATTCTGTGATAAGCCAAAGCTATGGACATTGGGAATGTATCGTGGTTGATGATAGAAGTACCGACGCAACCGCTGAGGTGTTGGAGACATACCTCAAAAAAGACTCCAGATTTCAGTATTTTCAACGCCCTTTAGATCATCCCAAAGGTGCAAATGCTTGTAGAAATTATGGATTTGAAGTAAGTAAAGGAGAATTTATTAACTGGTTTGATAGTGATGATTTAATGCTTCCAGATTTTATTCAATCAAAAATTAACGCATTCGAATCTTCATTGGATTTGACAATTTGCTCCGGTTATTTTGTGGATGAAAATTTTGAGAACCAACAGCCTATTCCATTGATTAATACTGAAAATATCTATAAAGATTTTGCTCTTTGGCGATTGCATATTTTTACGCCTTCAGTTTTGTTTAGAAGGAATTTTTTGGAAGGGAAAGCACTTTTTGATACAAAGATCAAAAAATTTCAGGATACTGAATTTTTTTCGCGGATGTTCTATGAGCTCGATACAGAAAAGTTTAAAATAGTAGATGAATACTTGTTTTTATACCGAAGGCATTCTGATAGTAAATCGTCTACAGACGAACAATATATTTCTGAAGAACAAACATCCATCGCATATATTTACTTAAGCAAATTAAAAGCCGGATTGGAATTACAAGACAAAGAGATCGCTGATTTTTTTTATAAAAAGACCATTGCATTATGGTTTAGAGCATTTCGGAATAAACATCAGGAGAATAAGAACATCATTAAGAAGGAGTTGAAACAAATACTTACAGGTGCAAACAAGCCAGTATATTTTAGAATTAATAATGTATTTGCTATATGTAACCTCTTACAAAGACCAAGTTATAAACTAAAAAAGTATTTAGAATCTCTACCGATAAAAGCAAGGATAAGATGATACCCAAAAAAATACATTACTGTTGGTTTGGTTACAATCCTATGTCTGCTATAGCGCAAGACTGTATCAACACCTGGAAAAAACATTTGAACGACTATGAATTTGTATTGTGGAACGAAGAGAATACAGACCTTTCGCACCCTTTTGCTGCTTATGCTTATGAGAATAAGAAATGGGCATTTGTTTCAGATTATGTTCGTTTACATATACTTCATGAATTTGGTGGTATCTATCTGGATACCGATATGTTTGTGCTGAAAAATTTTGATGACCTGTTGTACACACAATTTTTTATAGGTGCCGAGCGGGAAGACCTACTAAGTTGTGGCGTCATAGGTGTTGTTCCAAAGCATCCAATAATAAGAGAATCACTTGATTATTATAATGCGCATCCGTTAACTGAAAAATACTTTCGTTTGGCGATTCCTAGAGTTTTAACACGTGCCATTCATAAATTATATCCTTTTGAAAATCTTACTTTTAATACAATTACCACAATAAAAGATAGTATTACTGTGTATCCAAAAGATTATTTTTACCCATTGCCTTTTATAAAAGATATGGCACTACCAAAAAACTTTGTGAAATTTGCGGTCCCTGATACTTATGCCATTCATTTGTGGGAAGGTTCGTGGATGAGTTATTCAGAATTTCAATACATAAGGCGTAGAGAATATAGTAAAGGATTTAAAATGATTTTCAGAAATTGGAATCGAGATTCTTTTTCAATCTCTTACATTCGTAAAATACTAAGTAGCTTTAAAGCTTCTATGACCCGAAAGTATGTTTAGCATTGTTATTAGAAATAAAAATGAAGGAAAAGCACTTCAGCAAACACTCAAAATCTTAAGGAGTGTTTACGTTGATGTTATTTCGGAGATCATTGTGGTTGATAATGAGTCTACAGATGATAGTGTAGCTATTGCTAATTCCTTTTCCTGTAAAGTACTTACTATTTCAGATTTTACCTATGGAAAGGCTATCAATATGGGAATAGCTGCGACAACACAACCTTATGTACTTTTGTTAAGTGCTCACGCCGTACCTGTAGGAAGCTCATTTTTTGAAAATACAAAAGCAGTGATACAATCAGATCCTGCTATAGCGGGTATACGTTTTGTTAATTCATTTCAAAATTACAAATATGCTGTTTCCACAAATTTTGTAATTACTGATGGTGGAAAACATGGATTGATGGCTGCTTGTGCGCTTATCAATAAAAAAGTTTGGAAAGAAACCTCTTTTGATGAAGATTTGATTGCTAATGAAGATAAAGCATGGTCTAAGGCGGTCATTGCTAAAGGATATAAAGTTGTAGCAGTGAACGAAACCTATTTCTATTACGCCGAAAGAAATACCGATGGTAACATAAAACGTTGGAAGATAGAGACACTTGCCTATCATCAAGTTAATGAGATACCATTTCCCGGCTATGGAAGGATCATCACATCGTTTTTGTATAAGGTTTTTATAAAGAACCCATTTCACCTTTTCAAAACATTTGGGCAAGACATTAAAAAACTAAGATTAAAATTTGCCATGAAAAAAGAATTGAATAAAAATCGTTAAAATTTTATTAGTTGATATCACACACTCATAAATGCATTTTTATTCACATTCCTAAAACGGCGGGGATGAGTATTGAAAGCTCTTTTTTAAAATCTATTGGCCTTCAATTTGTGAATGGCCAGAACCGCACATTATTGCTTACGTATAATGAGGACCCTGAAAAAGGCCCGTCTTCTTTGGCACATTTATCTCCGGAGGAGTATGTAAGCCTCTCATACATATCGCAGGAAAAGTTTGACAGCTATTTTAAATTTGCTTTTGTACGCAATCCCTGGAGTCGTGCAGTATCATTGTATAAGCATTTTAATTTTCACAGAGTTATAAGCTTTACAAGTTTTCTCAAAAAAGAACTCCCTAAGTTAGAAAGAGAACGGTACTATTTTGTGAAGCCTCAGGTAGAATATATATATGATTCAAAAGGCAACCAATTGGTTGACTTTGTGGGGCGTTTTGAAAATTTGCAAAAGGATTTTGAAACGGTCAGAAATAAAATAACGCCACACTTAGGGGATTTGGAGTATATTAATAAGTCCAAAAAGAAACAGAATGTATACAGTCGTTGGAACATTAGGCATATAATTGCTATTCTTAAAAAGAAACCTTATTTAATTAAAAATTTTAACCCTCTGTATAATGCATCCAGGCCTTACCATGAGTTGTATACCGAAGAAGCGCGTAGTATAGTAGATACTTTCTATCAAAAAGATATTGAATTACTTGGATATGAATTTTAGTATTTAAAATTAGCAAAAAATGAAAATCCTTATGGTCTCCATGCGATCGATCCATTTTAAAAGGTGGACTACACAGCTTAAAGATGCCGGGCATGAAGTGCATTGGTTTGATATTTTGGACGGAGGCCGTATTGACGAATTGGATTGGGTTATACAGCATACCCAGTGGAGGTACAGATATTCTCGATTAAAAGGCAGGTTTTTTCTGAAAAGCAAACTTCCTAAAATTCATAAATTACTGGAAAAGGATGTATCCAAAGAATTTGAAAGGCTTTTACAAAAGATCCAACCTGATTTGGTACATAGTTTTGTCTTGTATAAATGTTGTGTTCCTGTTTTTCCCGTGATGCAAAAATATCCCAACATCCGGTGGATATATTCCTCTTGGGGAAGTGACCTGTATTATTACAAAGAACTACCCGAATACCGTAAAGACATAGAAAAGGTATTGCCTCGAATAGACTATCTGTTCACAGATAATAAGCGAGATCACTACATTGCTAAAGAATTAGGATTTTCAGGAGAGTTTTTAGGTGCTTTTCCCGGAGGAGGAGGTTTTCCTGTCTTAGAACTGGAATCTCATGCGATACCTCTGGACAAAAGGAAAACAATACTTATCAAAGGATATCAAGGCAGGTCAGGCAGGGCCTTAACGGTTTTAAAAGCATTGAAGCAGACCACTTTTTCTTTAGATAGATACGAATTTGTCGTATTTGGCGCTGATGAAGTAGTAGTAGCATTTATTGAAAAAGACAATTTCCTAAGAACACATATACACAAAGTATATGCTAAAAAAAATATGTTGCCACACCAAACCGTGTTGGAACTGATGGGAAGGTCGTTAGTGTATATAGGAAATAGTAATAGTGACGGGACGCCCAATACACTTCTGGAAGCAGTCATTATGGGAGCTTTTCCAATCCAATCCAATCCGGGAGGTGTCACAGAAGAATTGATCAATCATTATGAAAATGGATTACTTATAGAGAATCATGATAATGAAACAGAGATACAAACACATTTGGAAACGGCTTTGAGTGAACCAAATTTAATTCAGAAAGCATTTACATTCAATCAACAACTAAAACACAAGTTGGATTATACCATAATACAGGAACAAGTAGTAAATTGCTATCGTAAAGTAGAAAATGAACTTAAAAATTAATGCTAACAGTCATCTACCCATATAGAAACCGGGATACGGAACGTATCAAAAGGTCTTTGGATTCTTTGCAACGGCAAACAGTTCAGGATTTTACGGTATGCTTTGTAGACTATGGGTCCGATGAAGAAATAGCTAATACTATAGCAAATTTGGTAGAAAAGTATGATTTTGTGGAATATCAATACCTACCAACACAATTTCAACCCTGGAATAAAAGCAAAGCGTTAAATAGTGTTATCAAGCATTTAAAAGGAGGGTATTGTTTTGTAGCCGATGTCGATATGATCTTTCATCCGGGATTCATCGAAAGAGCCATTTCCCTCCAAAAAAGAGAAACAGCAATTTATTTTAAAGTAGGGTTCCTGTCTGAAAACGAATCACAAAAGGAACAGGCGTTTGACGCCTATACCATAGATTTTCCAAGTACAGATGAAGCGACAGGACTTACCATGTTCTCAGTTCCTACATTGCACGCCATTCGTGGGTTTGACGAATTCTATCATTTTTGGGGTTCTGAAGATACCGATGTTCACATTCGCCTTAAAAACAATGGAGTTAAAGTTGAGTTTTATGACAGAGAGATCTTAATGCTCCACCAATGGCATCCCGGTTACCGAAACAAAGAAAGAACACAACTCACAAGAGAACTACAATTAGAAGGAATTGTTAGACTTAATTATCAGCATTTAAAGCATGCAAAGAAAAATAAAGTTACAAATGTTAATCCGGATGGATGGGGAAATGTGATGAACTCATCCCACGCTGAAGATCTACTTAGCTATACGGGAGATGTGACCACTTTAACCAATAAAGTGGAAGAGATCGATCATTTTTTGTTTGTGATGTTGAAAGACCTGCCTTTGGGAATTAGTTCATTTAAAATTGTAGAAGATAATGCAAAAGATACACTAAAATACAAGATCAAGAAGACTGTAGGTAAAAAGGTGTCAGCATATTATTCTTTAAAAGAAGTTAATGACAAACTACTGTTACACATTATAAGTTTTTATAGGAACTATCCCTATATTTACAGTGTTTCGGAAGCAGAAAACGCTATACAGTTCACACTAATAAAACCAACAGTTGGCGCAACCTAAGAACATAGTTATCATACCTGCCCGGGGAGGCTCTAAAAGGCTTCCGGGAAAGAATAGCAGACATTTGGGTGAACACCCTCTCATGGCACACAGTATATTGTATGCCCAACGTTTTCCTGAACTTATAGACACGATCGTAGTTACTACAGACGATGAAGAACTTGCTACTATTGCTCGATCTTACGATGCTAGAGTTGTGATGAGACCCAATGAATTGGCAGGAGATCAAGAACCTGTGATTACAGCTTTACAACACGTTTTAGAAACCCTTCAGGAAACCTTTGTAAATGTGATTCTGTTGCAGCCTACTAATCCGTTACGGCCCTTGAATTTGTTACCCGAAGCATATCGGGTATTTTCAGAAAGTAATGCACAAAGCCTTATATCAGTAAGTCGGTTTGAAGAAAAATTTGGAACTATCAAAAACAACATATTTACACCGTCTAATTATATCATGGGGCAACGAAGTCAGGATCTGGAACCTATGTATAAAGAAAATGGCCTTTTGTATATTACTGAAAGCAGGGCAATTGTAAAAGGAACCATTTTGACAGAAGATAATTATGCGTATGTAACTGAGACTCCTTTTGACCATGTAGATATTGATACCGAATTAGATTTTGTAGTTGCAGAAACAGTATTGAATTTTTTTTCTGAATTATTATGAAGCGAATCGTGCTGCTTACATCATCAGAGTTGCGACATACTTTTTTCAGAAAGTATATCGCATTGCAGGATGGTATTGAAGTAATAGCAAGTTTTTGTGAGTCTTCGGAAAAAAACCTTGTTTATAAGATTCAGAATTCTACCGAGGAGGATCTACGTTACCGGCATTTGCAAACACGTATTCAGACCGAGAAAGATTTCTTTTCACTGTTTTGCAAGTATTCTAAGGACAGCTCAAACCCTATATCTATTTTCAAAGGAGCCATTAATGAATTGGAATATGTAGAACAGATTATCGACCTGGATCCGGACGTGATCCTTTCCTATGGATCCTCCATTATTAAGTCAAAACTAATTGATGCATTTCCGGATCGATTTGTAAATATTCATTTAGGATTGTCACCTTATTATCGTGGAAGTGGTACCAATTTCTGGCCTTTTGTAAATAAAACACCGGAAGCTTGTGGCGTTACCTTTATGAAGATTGATGCCGGAATCGATACGGGTGAAGTAATTCACCAGATTCGCCCTAAAGTCTACGAAACAGATGGGTTTCATGTTATTTGCAACAGACTGTTGGTATACATGGCAGAAGTTACTGCCCGGATCATTCAAAAGTTTGACACTCTCGAGCAAATGCCGCAATTAGAAGAAAGCGATCAACACCTGTATTATAAGAATTCAGATTTTACCGAAACATCTGTTGAGCAACTACACAAAAATTTTAATAGTGGAATGATTACCAATTACCTGAAAGATAAAACAACTAGGGATCTATCAATGCCTATCCTTCAAAATCCTGCGTTATTACATGAGTAGTTCTACAATGAATGCAGTTATGTACCATTATGTGCGCCCTTTTGATGCGGACTATCCCAGTTTTAAGAATCTGCATATTGATGATTTTGAAAAGCAACTGGATCATTTTGAAGAAACATTAGGTTTTGTTTCAAAAACAGATTTTTTAAAAGCGATTGAAACAGGAATACCATCACCGGGAGTTATACTTACTTTTGATGATGGATTTAAAGACCACTTTCAATATGTTTTACCGGTCTTACAAAGACGTAATTTGTGGGGGATATTCTATATCACAACAGGAGTGTACACATTCCGAACCCTTCTGGATGTTCACAAAATACACTTACTTCTGGGTAAGATACCCTCTCTACAACTTTTTGAAGTTTTACAGGGCATTATTTCAGAAGCTATGCTCTCTCATCAAAATGTTTCTGCTTTTAGGGAAGCCACGTATCAACTTCAGAATAATGATGACCATACCAATCTGGTAAAACGGACTCTTAATTATTATATAGATTACCAATTTAGAACTGAAGTGATTGAAACTTTAATGCGTCACTTTTTTGAAGCATCTCCTTCAGAAATATTTGAAGAATTTTATCTTTCAGAAAAAGAATTGAAAGCAATGTATGATGCAGGAATGGTTCTGGGCAGTCACACGGTAAGTCACCCGGTTATGAGTAAATTATCACTTCAGGAACAAAAAGAAGAAATTATGAACTCCTTTTCTTTTTTGAAATCGGTAACAGGTGAATTTCATGCAAAAACCTTTTGCTATCCTTACGGCGGTTTTCATACCTTTACGGATGAGACAAGAAAATTACTCAACAACGAACACGTGCAGTTTTCGTTTAATGTTGAAGCGAGGCCAATTTCAGCTATAGATTTGGTACAGAACAGGCAGGCATTGCCACGCTTTGATTGTAATCAATTTCCTTTTGGAAATTGCAGAACGTAACCGTAACCTATGGAGCCCTTTATAAATATTGCAGGACGTAAAATTGGAAGAGATTACAGGCCTTTGGTGATTGCCGAGATAGGAATCAACCATGAAGGCTCTCTGGTTGTGGCAAAACAAATGGTCGATGCTGCTTATCGAGCAGGAGTAGAGGTGGTAAAGCACCAGACACATATTGTAGAAGATGAAATGAGTGGCGCTGCCAAAAAGGTGATACCGGGAAATGCAAGTGTTTCCATTTACGATATAATGGAGCGTTGCGCTCTTAACGAAAATGATGAAAGAGCCCTAAAAACATATGTAGAAGAAAAAGGAATGTTGTTTATTTCTACCCCTTTTTCCAGAGCTGCTGCCAACCGTTTGGAAGAAATGAATGTTCCTGCCTACAAAATTGGCTCGGGAGAATGTAATAATTATCCGCTTTTAGAACATATTGCCGGGTTTGGAAAGCCTGTGATTTTGAGTACAGGAATGAATACGATAGAAAGCGTTCAAAAAGCGGTTTCCATTTTCGATGCACACCAGGTACCTCTAGCCCTCTTACATACCACTAATTTATATCCTACACCTGTACATTTGGTGCGTTATGGTGCTATGATAGAGTTACATGAAGCATTTCCGGGCAAGGTGTTTGGTTTGAGTGACCATACGCTTAATAACCATGCCTGTCTTGGAGCAGTTGCTTTAGGAGCTTCTATTTTAGAACGTCATTTTACAGATCATAAGCAACGAACCGGACCTGATATTGTGTGTAGTATGGACGAAGCTGAATGTGCAGATTTGATACATGGAAGCGAAGAGATCTGGCAGATGAGAGGAGGAACTAAAGAACCTGCTAAAGAAGAACAAGTTACTATCGACTTTGCGTTTGCTACTGTATGTACCATCCAGTCTATTGGAAAAGGAGAAAAATTCTCTAAAGAAAATCTTTGGGTGAAGCGTCCGGGAACAGGAGAGATCCTTGCAGAGAAATTCAATAGTATTTTAGGAAAAAAGGCCTCCAGAGATATTGAAATCGATGTACAACTAAGCTGGGAAGATATAGACGTATGAAGAAAATAGCATTTCTAACAGGAACCCGTGCCGATTTTGGAAAAATAAAGTCACTCCTTCGCATTCTCGAAGAAGACTCGGATTTTGAACCACACATTTTTGCCACCGGCATGCACCTGCAACAAAAGTATGGTTTTACCGTCATGGAAATTGAAAAAAGTGGCTTTCAACACATCTATACGTTTGATAATCAAACGCCACAAGGAACAATGGACCTAAGCCTTGCTCGGACCATTGAAGGTTTTTCAACCTATGTGAACAAATTGAAACCTCATTTGATAGTAGTGCATGGAGACCGAGTAGAAACCCTGGCAGGTGCCATTGTTGGAGCACTTAACAATGTTTTAGTGGCACATATTGAAGGGGGGGAAATTTCGGGTACAGTAGACGAATTGATACGGCATTCTGCCAGTAAACTAAGTCATATACATTTTGTTTCTAATACTTCTGCTGCCAAACGTTTAGAGCAGATGGGCGAACTAAGCGAATCTATTTTTGAAATAGGCTCTCCTGATGTGGATATTATGTTTTCCGGGAATTTACCAAATCTACCCGAAGTAATGCGGTATTACGAAATACCATTTGAGCAGTACGCAGTTGCAATGTTCCATCCGGTTACCACTGAGTTTGAACAAATGAAAAAAAATGCTGCCAATTTTGTGGATGCTTTGTTAAAAGACGATACTAATTATGTGGTAATCTATCCAAATAATGATTTGGGAAGTGATGCTATTTTTGAAGCTTATAAACGTTTAAGAGGTAATAATCGTTTTAGAATATTTCCATCCATCCGGTTCGAATATTTTCTCATTTTACTGAAAAATGCAGAATTTATGATAGGAAATTCGAGTGCAGGAATCAGAGAAGCACCCTATTATCATATTCCAACGGTAAATATTGGCAGCAGGCAACAGAACAGAGCTTTACATGAAGACATTGTTCATTGTACATATGAAGCAACATCGATTTTGGATTCTATAGCCGAAGCAAAGAATAAAACAATAACATTTACCAATGAGTCCTTTGGAGAAGGGAACAGTGCTTCTTTATTTTTACAAGCCCTTAAAAATGAAACATTGTGGAAATTGAGCAACCAAAAACAATTTCGTGACAAAACCTAAAAAGAAAATTTTTGTACTACTTCCGGATGGGGTAAGTCTTCGCAATTTCGCATATACTTCCTTTTATTCCTTAGGAATTGAAAAAGGCTATGAAGTGATTTTTTGGAATGCTACCCCTTTTGATATTAAAAACATTGGATTTTCTGAAATAAAGATCGATAAACCCAACGCCCACTGGTACACCAATGTATTGAAAAATGCCCAAAAGCATATTGAGATCAAACTGTTTTCAGAAAGAGATAAAGACCCAATCTATTTTGAATATTTATTTCCACTTTCCTATAAAAGCATAAAGGCTTCAGCAAAAAGCTTATTGACTCGCTTTTATAGTAAGTTATATTCTTCAGAAAAAGGCCTGAATACCTTACGGGCAAAAATAGTAGCTACGGAACGTAAAACAGTATATTACCGGGAATGTAAAAAAGTCTTAAAAAAAGAACAACCTGATTTTGTGTTTTGTACAAGCCAGCGATCGGTTACTGCAATTGGACCATTGACAGCAGCGCAGGATCTGGGTATTCCAACAGGGTCGTTTATTTTTTCATGGGATAATGTCCCAAAAGCAACAACGGTTATTACAACAGATCATTATTTTGTATGGAGCGACCTCATGAAAAACGAGCTTTTGCATTATCACAGGTATATTGACCCAAAACAGGTGAGTATTACAGGAACACCTCAGTTTGAACCTCATTTCGAGCAAAGCAGAATTCTCTCAAGAGATATTTTTTGTAAAAAATACCATTTGGATCCAAATACTACCTATTTGTGTTATAGTGGTGATGACATAACAACCTCTCCAAAAGATGAACTATATGTAAGAGATGTCGCTGAAGCAGTAAGGAAACTAAATACAAAAGGTTCGCAGCTTAAGATCATTTTTAGAAGATGCCCTGTTGATTTTTCCGGCAGGTATGATACGGTACTAAAGGACTATAATGATGTGCTGATCGATATTCCCCCACTTTGGAAAAAGATAGGAGGTGGATGGAACACTATTTTGCCCACTGCCGAAGATCTTAATTTACAGGCAAACATCATAGCTCATACCAAAGGGGTGATCAATCTTGCCTCCAGTATGGTCTTTGACTATGTAGCACACGACAAGCCTTGTGCATATATGAATTATAACTATCTTAATCCTGAACAATTACCACAAAAAGGAGTGTATCTGTATGATTATGTACATTTTCGATCTATGCCTTCTTCTCAAGCTATTGTTTGGTTAGATCATCCCGATGAGATTGCCGGCCAAATTGAAAAAATGCTATCAGGAGTTCCGGAGACTGTTGCCGAAGCAAAAGAATGGTTTAAAATTATTAATTTACATCCACCGCAACATGCTTCAGAAAGAATATGGAACCGTATATCTAAAATTGTAAACTAATGCACCTTGCTTTTTTAACTTCAGAATATCCTCACCCTAAAGTAACTAAAGCTGCCGGGATTGCGACAAGTATCAAAAATTTGGTCAATGGATTGGTAGCTAAAGGTGTTTCAGTTTCTTTATTTATATACAATCAGACCCAAAATGAAATTTTTGAGGAGAATGGAATTACGTTTCATTTAATACAACGTAAAACATATCCTTTGCTGGGATTTTATCTGTACCGAAAACATATAGAAAAGTATGTAAATAAATATATTACTTCAGAGAGTATTGATGCCATAGAAGCACCGGATTGGACCGGGATAACTGCATTTATGAGGTTAAAAGCTCCGTTGGTTATACGTTTTCACGGGAGTGATGCCTATTTCTGCCATTTGGAAGGTAGAAAACAAAAAAGGAAGAATCGCTTTTTTGAAAAAAACGGGGTACAAAAGGCTGTAGCTTATATTGCGCCTACGACCTATGCCGGTATTAAAAGCGCTGAATTGTTTCAGCTTAACCCTTCTAAGGTAACCACGATACATTACGGACTTAATCTAGATCATTTTGAAAATGAAAACCCGGAACGTTTTGTGCCCTATCGTTTATTGAATATTGGTACTGTGATTAGAAAGAAAGGTGTTTTTCAGCTTGCTGAAATGTTTAATAAGCTCGTTGATGAGTATGCCCACGCCGAGCTTATTCTAATTGGAGGTGATGCATCAGACCTTCAAACAGGTACAGCTTCTACATGGAAACTGGTAGAAGAGGTTTTTTCAGAAAAAGCAAAGAAAAGAGTAAAATATTTAGGAAAAGTCCCTTACGAAACGGTAAAAGATCACATGAAAAAAGCACATGTTTGTGTGTTTCCTTCTTTGGCAGAAACATTAGGGATGGTTACCATAGAATCTATGGCATTACAAAAGGCCGTTGTAAATACAAATTATGGTTGGGCTCAGGAGTTGATAGATCACAGGGAAAATGGTTATTTGATCGATCCAAACGAAATAGTGCATTATACCGAAACTATTTCAGAGCTTTTTGATGACCCCGAAAAAACACTTGAAATAGGAAAAAAAGCCAGAAAGAAAATTGAAAATACGTTCGATATTCATCAGATAGTAGAAAAAAATATAACGTTTTACAAATCACTTATTACTAAATGATCGTAGTGACACATACGGACGGAATTGTTACCAAAGTATTTTCTAATGAATACGCTCATTTAGAAGGAAAGACTTTGATACCTGTTCTATTTACCTTAGCGAACTCATTTCCCGAAGAAATCTTGGTTTGGTGTCATACTAACTACTATTCTTTTTTAAATAAAGAAATTATTCCTTCATACTTTGTCCATAACAGAATATTGCTAAGTTATAGTGTTACAGGGACATATGCCATACCCAATACAATTGGTTATGTAGAAGATTCTCCCTTTATAAAGATACAAAGGCACGTGCTGTATCCAACTTGGTTAATGAGTAGTGACGTGGGAGCTATTCATGCTTCGGCCTTAGCAGTATTTAAAACAATACCTGTTAAAGGTGATAGCGATTATATTTTAACATCCATAGCCAAATCCGGACAGCTGCATGGATTGTTGTGCTATTCGGCGCCAAAATTACTTGACTTGTCATCTCTTAGTAGTATTGGTAAACCAAGAAGTAAGAATAGAGGTGATCTTTTCAGGTTTGTATTTCAACATTACAAGACGCGTTGGATGTTTTTGTTGCTTTTGAATTTCTGGATCTATGAAAAAAAGGTACCATTGTTTTCTTTTTTAAAGGGATTCTTTCATAAAAAACTACTTCGTTTTTCTCCTGTTTTTGAAACAATTTCTGTGGTATCCAATAACCCTTTTTCAGAAACGGGAATAGATGTTATTATTCCAACCATAGGGCGAAAAAAATACCTGCAAGATGTACTGAAAGATCTGTCACAACAGACTATTCTTCCAAAAAAGGTGATTGTTATTGAACAGAATCCGGATACTTCGTCTCATACAGAATTAGATTACCTCACTACCACCTCTTGGCCTTTTGAAATTGTACATCGCTTTGTTCATAAGACCGGAGCTTGCCAGGCAAGGAACATGGCTCTCAAGGAAGTTACAGCACCTTGGGTTTTTATGGCTGATGATGACATTCGGTTTCCTTCAACAATGATTGCAGATGTGTTTTCATTTCTTTCTGCTTACCATTGCAAGGCAATCACTTTGAGTTGTCTTATGGAAGGAGAACAAGAGGCATTTCAGGAAATTCACCAATGGAGCTCTTTTGGTTCAGGTTGTAGTGTGGTAGCATCTACTATAGCCCGGCAAACAATGTATGATACTTTTTTTGAATTTGGTTATGGTGAGGACAAGGATTATGGTATGCAATTACGAAACCAGGGATGTGACGTACTATACCATCCTTTTATACCATTAACACATTTAAAGGCACCTATTGGTGGATTTCGTGAACCTGTTGTAAAACCTTGGGAAAATGAGAAAGATCTACCCAAACCGGCACCAACGGTTTTATTATTTAAATTAAAACATAGAATCAAAGAGCAAGTTCGTGGATATAAAGTATTATTATTCCTGAAGTTCTATAAACAACAATCAACCAAAAACCCAATTTCGTATCTCAAAAAAATGAAGAAACGATGGAACAGTAGTGTTTTCTGGGCGCATCAAATACAGAAGCCATGAAGTTTACACTTATAGTTTGTACCTATATGCGCCCACAACCGTTACAAAAATTATTACTGTCGGTTGAAGCGCAATCATTATATCCCGATCAAATTGTCATTGTGGATGGTTCAACAGACAATGCGACTGAAATAATTTTAAAGGAAAAGAGTTTTTCAAACCTGGAGTATCATAAAGTCTCGGATAGAGACAGAGGGCTCACCAAACAACGAAATTACGGGATTCAAAAAGTGAAGGAACATATAGATGTTGTTTGCTTTTTGGACGATGATATTGTTTTAACTCGTCACTATTTTGAAACACTTATAGCTACGTATAAAACCTATCCTGAAGCACTTGGAGTAGGGGGGTATATTATTAATGAAACCGATTGGAAACCTTTGAAGGAAGGAGAAAAACCTTCCCTGAAACAGTTCGTGTATGATGGTTGGATACGCAAAGACGGATCACGATTTGTGCTTCGCAAGAAGTTGGGACTGGACACCAACAGGCCCCCGGCTCATCTACCGGACTTTGCCCATGGCAGAAGCGTAAGTTTTCTTCCTCCCAGCGGAAAGGTATACGAGGTAGAACAGTTTATGGGAGGTGTAGCATCCTACCCAAAGCAGGTATTGGGCACTCAAAAGTTCTCTGAATATTTTGAAGGCTATGGCTTATATGAAGATGCGGATTATACATTTCGTCTTTCAAAAAAAGGAAAACTATATGTCAATACTGCTGCGCAGTTATATCACTATCATGATGGTTCCGGAAGACCCAATAAATATACTTATGGGAAAATGGTCGTTCGAAACGGATGGTATGTTTGGCGTGTAAAATATCCAAAACCTTCATTTAAGGCCCGATTAAAATGGAACGCAACATCTTTTCTTTTAACTTTGATACGGCTAAGTAATACCATTACAGCGAATAAAAAGAAAGAAGCTTTTACCGAAGCCCTGGGCAGAACCGCAGGTTGGCTTAGTTTACTGGTTAACAAACCCGGCAGATGAAACTTGCAATCATAACACACACACCTCATTATAGAAAAGACAATACTTTGTATGCCTATTCACCTTACGTTAGAGAGATGAATATTTGGGCTAAATACGTAGATGAGGTAAGGGTTGTTGCTCCAATGTCCAAAGGCGAAATTTCCAATATTCAATCTTCATATGCTTCAGATTCTGTACATATTTCTACCATTCCGGCGATTTCATTTACTTCTTTTTCTGAAACCATAAAAGCATTGTGGTATCTTCCGGTAATCAAATGGAGAATCTTCAATGAGATGCGAAAAGCAGATCATATTCATTTAAGATGCCCGGGTACAATTGGATTGATAGGTTGTTGTATGCAAATTTTTTTTCCGAAGAAACCCAAAACTGCAAAATATGCAGGAAACTGGGACCCAAATGCAAAACAACCCCTAAGTTATCGCTTTCAAAAACGAATTCTTAGCAATACTTTCCTGACAAAGAACATGCAGGTCCTTGTATACGGCGATTGGCCAAATCAAACCAAAAACATTAAGCCTTTTTTTACTGCAACCTACCCAAAAAGTAAAATTGGAATTTTATCTGCAATTTTTTTTTCACCACCGTTTAGATTTCTTTTTGTGGGAAGTTTGGTTCCGGGTAAGCAACCCTTGTATGCTTTACAATTAATTTACGGGCTACAGAAAAAAGGTATTAAATGTCGATTGGATATGTATGGTGATGGTAGTGAAAGAACAGCAATCGAGGAATATATCCAACAACATGATGTATTTGAAACTATTACTTTACACGGAAATCAGACTTCGGAAATAGTAGAAAAAGCCTATCAACAAAGTCATTTTTTGATTTTACCCTCAAAATCTGAAGGTTGGCCCAAAGTAGTTGCTGAAGCAATGTTCTGGGGAGTTGTTCCTATTGCTACACAGATTTCTTGTGTCCCCTGGATGTTAAATTCCGGTGAACGGGGCATCATGCTAAATGGGATTTTAGAAACCGATATAGAACAGTTGTACAACAAATTAGAAAATACAAAAGAACTTTTGCAACAAAGTGATCGAGCACAGAAATGGTCACATCAATATACAATTGATTATTTTGAAGCGGAAATTAAGAAGTTACTAGTATGAGGGTTTTACAGCTTATAGATTCATTGGAAGCAGGTGGCGCAGAGCGTATTGCAGTTACTTTTGCGAATGCTTTGTCTTTGACCATTGAAGACTCCTGTATATGTGTTACAAGAAATGAAGGAATCTTAAAATCAAAAGTCGGCCCTGGGGTATCATATCTTTTTCTGAATAAAAGAAAAACTTTGGACCTTCCGGCATTGCTCCGACTTCGAAGATTTGTAAAACAGCATAAGGTTAGTATTATACATGCACATACTACATCCTACTTTTTTGCAACCTTATTAAAAATAACAAGCCCTAAGGTTAAACTTATCTGGCACGAGCACCACGGAAAACGTGTTTTCACTAACAGAAATAAAAACAAAGTCTTGTATCTGTGTTCGTTCTTTTTCAAAAAGATCATTACTGTTAATGAAGATCTGCAAGAGTGGTGCAAACAATACCTGGCAACTAAAAATGTCGTCTACCTTCCTAATTTTGTGGATGAGTCTTTGTTTTCTTCGGAACCGGAACAACGTAAAAAACAAATTGTATGCCTGGCGAATTTAAGAGTGCCGAAGAACCATTTGAATTTATTAAATGCTTTTAAAAATGTACATGAACAGTATCCGGATTGGAAACTCCGTTTGATAGGTAAAGATTACGAAGATTCTTATTCTGAAGAGTTAAAGAAATTTGTGTCGGAACATAATTTAGGTCAATCTGTATTTTTTGAAGGAGCAAAAGACAATGTTGAAAGATTATTGCAAAGAGCCAGTATTGGCGTGTTGGCATCGGAAAGTGAAGGGTTGCCTATGGCACTTTTAGAATATGGAGCTGCAGGACTTGCAGTAGTTACCACTAATGTAGGGTATTGTGAAAAAGTAATTAGTACATTTGGGAAGACTGTTGCTTCAAATGATTCTGAAGCTTTGGCAAATACTCTGTTATTTTATATAAAAAATAAGGGAAGTTGTATTATTGATGCAGAGGCATTTCAGAAACATATAACTAATAATTATTCTCTAAAAAAGATTTTACCTTTATTATTAGATCATTATAAAAGCGTTATCCATTAGACCTTTAAAAAAAATAACATATTTTCAATTGATTATTGCCCATGTATTTATGGCAATGGTGATCTATTTGGCAGAATTTACTTCTAGACTATTTCTGTTTGGGATTATAGCATATTTTTTATTCCGTATTTTTTCAAATGGAAATAAAAAAGACGAAGTATTACTTGCTGCAGGTTACATAACAGGTTTTGAGGTATTTTCCAGGATGACAGGTGGATCCGGGATTTCTTATGAATTTGCAAAATTTGCTGTGATAGGATTTTTATTCTTAGGGATGTTCTTTAAAGGTTTTACCCGTAAATCCTGGCCTTACTTTTTTTATATAATTTTTTTACTTCCGGGTGTTTTTTTTTCGGCTATTAACCTCAATTACAACACAAATTTTTTAAATGCTGTCAGTTTCAATTTAAGTGGCCCTATTTGTTTGGCCATTTCAGCCTTGTATTGTTATAATAAAAAGATGCCACCGGAGAGACTCCAGGGAATATTACTGGCAGTGTTACTCCCCATTATTGCAATGACCTGCTATTTATATGTATATACTCCAAATATCAGGGATGTACTTACGGGAACACAATCCAATTATGAAGCTTCCGGAGGTTTTGGGCCCAATCAGGTTGCAACTGTACTGGGACTGGGAATGTTCATTCTATTCTCTCGATTGTTCATGATAAAGAGCAGGTTTATTAATTTAATAGACCTGGGGCTATTAGGCTTATTAAGCTATCGGGCCATTGTTACTTTTTCAAGAGGCGGAGTTTTAACTGCAGCTATATGTGCTCTTGTTTTTTTCATTGTTTATTTTTTAAGATCTGAAAGAAGGGAAAGAACCATATTGGTTCCTAAAATTGCACTTGTTGTAGCTGTAATTACTGTAACTTGGTTTATCACTTCTGTTTTTACATTGGGGCTAATAGACAAACGCTACTCTAATCAAGATGCTGCCGGAAGAATAAAGGAAGATATCTCTACCGGGCGGACAGAGTTGATCGAAACCGAATTAAATGCTTTTATCAATAGTCCTTTTACCGGAATAGGCGTAGGTAAAATTCGGGAGTATCGTTACGAACAAACCGGAACACTGGCTGCCAGTCATAATGAAGTGAGCCGCATTTTGTCCGAACACGGTATTTTTGGTTTTTTTGCAATTATTGTACTTGTCCTTACTCCTTTGGTATTTAGAATGAAAAATAAGTCCAATGTATATCTTTTTTCATTTTTCTTGTTTTGGTTGTTTACAATAAGTCACTCTTCCATGCGTATTGCCGCACCGGCATTTATTTATGGACTTTGTTTAATTTCTATTCTTAATGCGAAAAAAAAGCCTGCTTTACATAGGAAATAAACTATCAAAAAAAGGTAGTACAGTTACTTCAATAGAAACTCTTGGAAGTTTTTTGAAGCAAGAGGGATATGAGGTTTATATGGCTTCGTCTGTTAAAAATAAACTTTTACGGTTGTTCGACATGCTATTTACCACCTTTAATTATCATCGAAAGGTCTCTATAGTATTAATAGATACATATAGTACTCAGAATTTCTTCTATGCTGTAGCGGTTGCCAACGTATGTAGGTTATTACGAATCGAATACATACCTATTTTACGGGGAGGAAACCTTCCTGAACGTATTAGAAAGAGTAAAAATTTGTCTAACAAGCTTTTTAAAGGGGCAAAGACTAATATTGCTCCTTCAATGTATTTGTACGAAGCATTTATAGCAGAGGGATATACTAATCTTACCTATATTCCCAATACTGTTGAAATAAGTAATTACTCTTACTCACTTCGGAAGGAAATACGGCCCAAAGTACTCTGGGTACGTTCTTTTGCTGAAATTTATAATCCGCTTCTGGCACTTCAAACTTTAGAAATTCTGGACAAACAGGGCTACAATATCAGTTTGTGTATGGTGGGCCCCGAAAAAGACGGCACACAAAATACCTGCAGAAAATTTGCCGGAGAAAAAAATCTGGATGTAACCTTTACCGGAATGTTGGATAAAAAAGAATGGATACAACTATCTATGGAATTTGATATCTTTATAAATACCACAAATTTTGATAATACCCCCGTAAGTGTTATTGAAGCAATGGCTTTGGGCTTGCCTGTGGTATCTACAAATGTTGGAGGAGTTCCTTACCTGATCGATGATGAGATAACCGGGCTATTAGTTCCTCCCAATAACCCACAATTATTTGCCGAAAAGATTATGATGTTACTCTCTGATGGTGATCTGGCAGCTATGTTATCTCAAAATGCACGTAAAAAAGCTGAAGAACTTGACTGGCAGAAAGTGAAACATAGTTGGGATACACTTTTAAACCACTAAATAAATACCTATTTTTAACCATCCTTAACAAACCAAAGTCATAAATGTCAGGTATTCATTTTGATATTTCAGAACGTAAAATATTACTTCGCCTTTTTGACATCGCAAGTGTTCTCGCTTTACTATATTTGGTAGGATTAGTATTTGACTTTGATTATTTTAAGATCAATGCAGATCACTGGGTCTGGTCCATCGTATTAGGCTTATACCTCACTATTTTTGCTACAATTTTCGAATTATACAACCTCCACAAGGCCAGTAAGTTTGAGATTGTGGTACAGAACATCATTCTTACTTCTTCGGTAACAGTTTTATTTTATCTGTTAACCCCATTCTTTACTCCGGAGTTGCCCGAAAACCGTTTGCAGATCATCTATTTTTATATTTCAGTGAATCTTGCACTTTTTGTTTGGCGTTATGCATATATCGTACTCATTTCCGCGCCACGGTTTTTTAAAAAAGTATTGCTTGTTGGTAATGCCCGGGATATTGACAACATTATTGAATCACTTCAAAAATCAGACCCCAACTATAGAGTGATAGGTTTTATCAATACAGATTCAATTGCTTATACATCATTACAATATGAAGAATTATTAGAATTCGGGCTACAAAATGTTTCGGAAACAGTAAAGGAACATTCAATTTCTGAAATTGTGGTTGCAACACCGGATTCTTCCGGAATGACCATTTCACTTTACAACCAATTGATTATGCTTTTAGAGAATGGAGTTGTGATACGTGAGTACAGGCAGGTGTATGAGGAGATAACGAGGCGTGTTCCCGTACAGCATGTAGATAAAGATTTTTACAGATACTTTCCTTTTAGCAGAAGTAACCAGAATAAATTGTACCTTTTTTTTCATAGAATTTTAGATCTTCTCTTTTCTTTGATAGGTTTGATTTTTGGACTAATAATCTTTCCCGTTATTCTCGTCGGAAACTTATTTGCAAACCGTGGGCCGTTATTCTATACTCAGGTAAGGGTAGGTAGAAATGGAAAACATTTCAGGATATATAAGCTTAGAAGCATGGTTACCGATGCTGAAAAATACGGAGCCCAATTTGCCGATAAAAAAGATATGCGGGTAACCAAATTTGGACGTTTTTTACGAAGGTCACGATTTGATGAGATTCCCCAGTTCATTAATGTGATCAAAGGAGATATGAGTGTAATAGGCCCAAGGCCGGAACGTCCTGTTTTTGTAAAACAACTTTCAGAAAAGATACCCTTTTATGAAGTGCGGCATCTTATAAAACCCGGAGTAACAGGTTGGGCACAGGTAAATGCAAAATACGGAAGCACTCAGGAAGACGCTTTGGAAAAATTGCAATACGACCTATATTACATCAAGCGGCGTAGTTTGTTTCTGGACATTAGTATAGTAATAAAAACACTAAGTACAATTATCTTTTTTAGGGGGCAGTAGAGGCTTCTTTTTTCAAATAATAGATTACATATACATATCTAATTAACAATGCTGTCAATAGTGGAATAAAACCTATGGCAAAAACCTGCACGCCGGTAAACCAATGTATAACTATCAACGATAGAAGTAAAATAAGAAAAACAATGTATCGGCGTATCCAAGTCTTAGGATGTCTCTTACCAATAACACTCAGAAATAAAATATTGAGAGGGAATACCCAAAGCAAGTTATAATTATTAGCCGTTGCGGTATGGTCTGTGGCTACCCAGAGCAGTAACAGGAAAATACCAATTAAGCCGGTTACAAAAAAGATGATGGCATCTAAATAGCGACTCCGGGAGCTCTTTTTGTGGTCTTTATACGTTACAAATAGAATTAAAAGTCCAAGAACCCCAAAAAAGAAAAGCGGACTCAAAAAGAAATTCCGTTCTTCTTTGGTTTTGGTATTTTCAAAAAGGTTTTTTGTTTCTTTTATCAAAGCTTGTTGTTCACCATCTGGTTTTTCTATGGTAGCATTCGCAGCAGCTTCAAATATATAGTCTGGTAAAAACTGGTATTCCCATGGTGTTGCTCTTTTATCTACAACAGCACCTATTGCCACATCCATTCCTAAACTTCCCCAGGAATTCCAATATACATTTTTCTGTATTAATTCCCTGAATGTATATGCATCAGTGATATACTCATCTTTGTAAGTTAGCTTTTCACCCAAAACTGCAACGAGAACATCCCGTATTTTTGTTGCACAATTATCATAAAAAAAATCATATGTATAATACTGGTTTTCGGGTTGGGCATTATTTTCCAAAAAATTAAAAAGATCCAGTTTTTCTGTATAGGTAAGATTTAACAGCTGCTCTTTAACCCAACGATCCTGAGCTACATAACTTTCAAAAAAAGGTTCGTAATAGCTAACCCCTAATTTGTATAATAGTTTTCCACGTGCAAATTTGGTGTAAAAGTTAGGTGTATCGAAGTCATATACTCCATAATTGTAAACTAAATCCAGATCATTGCTGTCATCCTTTATTCGGAAAGCACTGTGTCCAAATTTGTCATATAACTGTGCTCCAGGGCCTATAGTGAGGATGCTTACTTCGGCATCTTCAGAAAGAGAAAAGTATTGTGCCCTTACCGAATAGGAAGCAAAACATAAAAAAACAAACAGGAAAATGTAGTTTTTACTCATAGATGGATTATCTAAAAATACTCCAGTCTAATTTAACTGAAAAAACATTGCTGTACAAAGCAGCACTTTGATCACCAATATCTGTTAAGGCATAATCCACTTGTATGCCTTTGTATTTAAAGCCCACACCTATGTTAGGTTGAAATCCAACGGATTCACTACCATCCAGTTGCGTAATGTTTTGAAAATTACCCAACCCACCCCGAACAAAGACCATATCAATATATCCAAATTCAAAACCTAAAGCAGGGTCGATACTTGTAAAAGAAGTAGAAATGATATCGTTGGTTTCGGCAAAACGGAAGTTTAAATCTACTTCTGTCACCAATGAAAAGTCATGATGGAACAAAAACTTTCGTGAAGCTCCCATTTGTAATTTCGGGATAGTGATCTCGGTAGTTTCAGGCAGTTCCTGATTTTGACCTTCTACAGCACCTTGTATTTCAGCAAACTTTTCTTCATCAATGGACCATGCATTGAAAGTTGTAGTAATATCCCGGGCCATCAGGCCAAATTTCCAATCCCCTTTTTCAAATTGAATGGCTGCGTCCAATCCAAAACCCCAGGAAGAAGCAAAATCACCAATCACACGCCTAATTACTTTCGCATTCACACCGAAATTTAAACCATCCAAAGGCAAACGACGCGCATATGAAAATGTAACACCATAATCGGCAGTAGAGAAAAGGCTAATACGATTGTAATCTATGTTTCCTTGGTCATCAATTAGCTGTGTAGTATTTAGAATATCATCCACTCCAAACCGAATAATTGAAAAGCCAACGGCGCTTTCACTATCCAGAGGCATTGCAAAACCGGCATAGTCGTAATTGGCAATATTTGCAAAATAGGATGCGTGCATTAAAGAGAGCTCTTTTTCTTCAAGATGTACCAATCCTGCGGGATTCCAATAGACCGAATTTACATCGCTGGTAGATGCCACAACAGCATTTGCCATTCCAAAAGCAGCAGCATCCACCCCAATATTCATAAACTCATTAGAATACTTTCTAACGGTCTGGGCGGAAGCAGTAATGGACAGTACTGTTAACGCAAAAAATATTTTCTTTTTCAAGCTTCGAATTTTGAACAAATATCTCACTATTTTACTGAATACTAAACTATAATTTTATACACATATTGTGTTTTCACTATTATAGACGCAAATACTTTGCTATTTTTACAGTATTGACCAAATAATATGATAAAACAAATACCTAACATTATTACTTCCCTCAATTTATTGTGCGGCTGTGTAGCTGTTCTTTTTGCTGTTTCCGGTGACTTAATTACAGCTTCTTTTTTTGTTTTCTTCGGAATTTTCTTCGATTTTTTTGACGGCCTTGCTGCTAGATTGCTGAAAGCACAAAGTGACGTGGGACTGGAATTTGATTCTTTAGCTGATGTTATTACCAGTGGAGTAGCCCCTGCGATTGTAATGGTGCAAATGTTAAATTTGTCTACTCAAGGAACAAACCTTCAATTGTTCTCGGAAAATACCGAATCTATGGAATGGATCGCAGCAAAATTTAGTTTTCTTCCATTCATAGGTTTACTTATAGCAGTTGCTTCTGCTTATAGATTAGCAAAATTCAATGTAGATACCAGACAAACCAATAGTTTTATCGGGTTGCCTACTCCGGCAAATGCCTTACTGATTTTAAGTTTACCATTGATCTTACATTTTCAGTATTCCGAAGTGGCAGAAAGTATTATTCTTAACAAATGGATATTGATAGGAGTAATTGTAGTAAGTTGTATTTTGCTAAATGCCGAAATAAAACTCTTTGCTTTAAAATTCAAGACCTGGGATTTTAAGAGCAACTCGGTACGCTATGTATTTTTGATACTTAGCTTAATTGCCATAGTATTACTGAAATTTATAGCAATACCTGCTATTATTTTAATCTATATTTTGCTGTCAATTTTCGGGAAAGAGGGTTAGAATTCCAGTTTCTTTTTCCGAAGCTCAAAATTTCGTCCCAAATACACTTTACGTACCATCTCGTCTGCTGCCAATTCTTCGGGGATACCGTGTTTTAAAATACTGCCTTCAAACATCAGATAGGTTCTGTCTGTAATGGCAAGGGTTTCCTGTACGTTGTGGTCGGTAATAAGAATGCCAATGTTCTTGTTTTTTAATTGAGCTACAATGCGCTGGATGTCTTCAACAGCCACTGGATCTACTCCTGCAAAAGGTTCGTCAAGAAGTATAAAATGAGGATCTGTAGCCAGGGCACGGGCAATTTCCGTACGTCGCCGCTCTCCACCACTTAACAGATCACCTCGGTTTTTGCGAATATGCCCTAATCCAAATTCTTCTATAAGGGTCTCCATCTTCATTTCCTGCTCTTTTTTGGAAAGTTTGGTCAATTGTAATACACTTAGAATATTATCTTCAACACTTAACTTCCTAAATACCGAAGCTTCCTGTGCAAGGTATCCAATCCCGTTTTGGGCACGTTTGTACATTGGGTAATTGGTGATCTCTTTACCTTCCAGAAAAATTCTTCCGCCGTTTGGTTTTATCAATCCCACGATCATGTAAAAAGAAGTAGTTTTACCGGCGCCATTGGGGCCCAAAAGTCCAACAATTTCACCTTGATTCACTTCTACGGTAATTCCTTTCACCACCTTCCGGCCTTTATAGGATTTTATAAGATTTTCGGCTTTTAGTTTCATTAATGGATTGTTTCAGTAGCGTAAACGTTAAAAGTACTATATAATTTCACGAAGAAAAAACAATTATTTTTGATTCTCTAATGCTTCCCAATATTCAAAAGCTCTTCGCAAATGGGGTATGACGATTGTACCCCCAATTAAAAGTGAAATACTCAAAGCTTCCATTACTTCTTCTTTTGAAGCTCCAAGTGTATGACATTCTTCTAAATGATACCGAACACAATCATCACAGCGTAATACCATTGAATTGCCCAAGCCTAATAACTCTTTTGTTTTCTTGGGTAAAGCACCTTCGGTAAAAGCATTGGTGTCCAGATTGAAAATTCGTTTGATGATCTTATTATTATCCTCCAATAACTTTTCATTCATTTTGGAACGATAGGCATTGAACCCTTCTACAATATTATCTGACATTGGCTTTTGCTTTTTTGTTTTGTCTTTTAATAACTCCTTTGGCGATAAAAATACTTATCTCGTATAGAACGACCACAGGTACAGCAACAATGATCTGGCTTGCAATATCCGGTGGAGTGATAATTGCTGAAATAATTAAAACGATAACCAATGCAAATTTGCGGTACTTTCTTAATATTTCCGGAGTAACAATACCAACTTTGGCTAAAAAGTAAATGATGATGGGTAGCTCAAAAATAAGCCCACTTGCAATAACCGAAGCTCTTACTAAGGAAATATAGCTACTTAGGTCGAAGTCATTGAAGACTTGTTCACTCACCTGATAACTTCCCAAAAAGTTAATAGATAAAGGGGTCACTACATAATAACCAAATAAAACACCAATAAAGAACAATAGCGAAGCTATAATAATAAAACCACGGCTGGTTTTACGTTCGTTGTCGTGTAAACCCGGGCTTATAAATCGCCAGAACTCCCATAAGACATATGGGAATGCTATAATGAAACCTGCTGTAATAGAGGTCCAAATATGTGCCGAAAACTGTCCGGCCATAGTTCTACTTTGTATTCTGAAAGGAAGCTCCGTAAAGCAAAAACTATCTTCAAATCCTAGAAAACGCGCTGCAGCACAAAGAAGTTTATAAGTAGGGAAATCAGCTTTTTTAGGACCAAATAATAATACGTCAAATATAAAATCCTTGGCAATAAAGGCTACCCCTCCAAAGATTACGATTGCGATCGTAGAACGAATGAGGTGCCAACGCAATTCCTCCAGATGGTCGAGAAAAGACATCTCTTTGCCAACGGCCGAAATCCTTTTTTTTGCTGCCATTAAATAATACCTTCTTTGGTTAGATTATGAATATGTACTACACCACTATAGTTTCCTTTATTTTCGGCCAACAACTGTGTAATGCCATTTGTATCCATTAACTCCATTGCCTCAACTGCCATAGCATCATTAGCAATAATTTTTGGGTCTTGCGTCATAATATCTTTTGCTGTAAGTCCGGTAAAGGAATCCACACGAGTAAGCATTCTACGCAGGTCTCCATCGGTAATGATACCTAAAATCTTATTGTTTTCGACTACAGCAGTCACACCAAGCATTTTTTCAGAGATCTCAACGATTACATTTTTTACATCGGTGTTAGGATGTACCTGTGGTTTTTCATTCAGAGAAGTAAGGTCACTTACCCGTAAATATAGTTTTTTACCGAGTGAACCTCCAGGATGAAATTTAGCAAAATCCTTACTTGAAAACCCACGTAATTCCAACAGGCACATTGCCAAAGCATCACCAATTACCAATTGTGCAGTTGTACTGGTGGTAGGAGCAAGGTTATTGGGACAGGCTTCTTTTTCAACATAAGCATTCAGAATATAATCAGCTTGTTGTCCTAAAAAGGAGTCTTTGTTTGAAGTAATTCCAATTAGTTTATTGCCAATGGCTTTAATAAGAGGAACCAATACTTTTATTTCGGCAGTGTTTCCGCTTTTTGATATACAAATCACCGTATCATTTTCCTGGATAGTACCCAGGTCACCATGAATAGCATCTGCAGCATGCATAAAAATAGAAGGAGTTCCTGTTGAGTTTAAAGTGGCCACTATTTTTGTAGCGATGTTTGCACTTTTACCAATTCCGGTAACTATTACACGGCCTTTGGATTGAAATATATAACTTACAGCATCGGCAAACTCATTGTTAACTAATTCAGAAAGGTGCATTATAGCTTTACTTTCTGTTTCGATGGTTTTTTTTGCTACCGATATAATACGCTTTTGTTCGTTCAAAATTTTACACTTTTAATAGTTTGTAACTGTTTCAGAAATTAGTATATTTAGAATGCGAACAGAAAATATTAAAATTTATAGTGTTCGCATTACATTTTATAGATACAGTTTTACCATATTGGTTGCAAAATTACAATTGTTCCCCTGTATACGCAATTATAATAGCAAAACCTTATGCATTGTAATAAATTTAAAAGTATATAAGCAGCGTGGCTGAAATAGATATTTACGCAGCACTCAAGAAATTTTTTGGATTTACCCGGTTTAAGGGGCTTCAGGAAGATGTTATTAAAAGTGTTCTTAATAATAACAATACTTTTGTAATTATGCCAACGGGAGGAGGTAAATCCCTTTGCTATCAACTTCCGGCATTAATAAAAGGAGGTACGGCTATTGTGGTTTCTCCTCTAATTGCTTTGATGAAAAATCAGGTAGATGCTTTACGCGCACTTTCTTCAGAAGAAGGTATTGCCCACGTTCTTAATTCTTCCCTCAATAAAACTGAAATCAAAAAAGTGAAAAGTGATATAACCAACGGGGTCACAAAATTGTTATATGTTGCTCCGGAATCACTCACAAAGGAAGAGAACGTAACGTTTTTGAATTCAGTAAAAATATCTTTTGTAGCTATAGATGAAGCGCACTGTATTAGTGAATGGGGACACGATTTCAGGCCAGAATACCGTAACCTTCGAAGTATTATTAAACGTATTGGTGATGATATTCCCATTATTGGTCTAACAGCTACTGCTACTCCTAAAGTTCAGGAAGATATTTTGAAGAATCTCGGAATTCAGGATGCAAATACGTTTAAAGCATCATTTAACCGTCCTAATTTATATTATGAGATTCGCCCAAAAACAAAGAATGTTGATTCAGACATTACTCGTTTTGTAAAACAAAATGAAGGCAAAAGTGGTATTATTTATTGTTTAAGTCGTAAAAGAGTAGAAGAATTGGCGCAAACTCTTCAGGTAAATGGAATAAAAGCAGTTCCCTATCATGCAGGTTTAGATGCTAAGACACGGGTAAAACACCAAGATATGTTCTTAATGGAAGATGCAGATGTCGTTGTGGCGACGATTGCATTTGGGATGGGTATTGATAAACCGGATGTTCGCTTTGTGATCCACAATGACATACCTAAAAGTATAGAAAGTTATTATCAGGAAACCGGACGTGCCGGACGTGATGGGGGAGAAGGGCATTGTTTGGCATTTTATGGATATAAGGATATTGAAAAGCTTGAGAAATTTATGAGCGGAAAACCTGTTGCCGAACAGGAAATAGGGCACGCACTACTTCAGGAGGTAGTCGCTTTTGCGGAAACTTCCATCTCCAGAAGAAAATTTATTCTTCATTATTTTGGAGAAGAGTTTGACAACGAAACTGGTGATGGTGGTGATATGGACGATAATATGCGGTATCCCAAAAAGAAAAAAGAAGCTAAAGCGGCAGCAGAAACTTTATTAAATGTTGTTGACAAGACCAATGAACAGTACAAAGGAAAAGAAGTCGTGAATGTTTTGGTGGGTAAAGTAAATGCCCTAATAAAATCTCACCGTACTGATACGCAAGACTTCTTTGGCGTAGGAGTGGATAATGAACCTTCTTTCTGGATGGCCTTGTTGCGACAATTACTGGTAGCGGGATATCTTAAAAAAGACATTGAGACTTACGGAATTATCAAACTCACGAAACGAGGCAGGGAATTTATAAAATCACCTACATCATTTTTAATGACGGAAGACCATTCCTATACAGAAGCCAATGATGATACTATTGTTGTAGCTCAAAAGGGTGGAGGTGCAACAGATGAAAATCTGTTTAAGCTGTTAAAGACAGAACGTAAAAAGGTTGCAGATAAACTGGACCTTCCTCCATTTGTAATCTTTCAGGACCCGTCTCTGGAGGATATGGCGCTTAAATACCCTATAACTTTAGAAGAACTTTCCAATGTACATGGAGTAGGAGAAGGGAAGGCGAAAAAGTATGGGGAATCATTTGTAACACTTATTAGTAATTACGTAGAAGAAAATGATATTATGCGGCCGGATGATTTTGTGGTAAAATCCACAGGAACCAATAGTGCCCTTAAACTATATATCATACAGAACGTAGATAGAAAATTACCTTTGGATGATATTGCCTCTGCAAAAGGCTTGGATATGCAGGATTTTATCAAAGAAATGGAGGCTATTGTCTATAGTGGAACGAAACTTAATATCAACTATTGGATCGATGATATTCTTGATGAAGACCAACAAGAAGAGATCCATGAATATTTCTTAGAGGCTGAAACCGATAAGATTGAAGATGCCATGGATGAGTTTGACGGCGATTACGATCTGGAAGAGCTTCGACTGTACCGTATCAAATTTATTAGTGAGGTGGCGAATTAAATACTAACTCCTCAATTTTATTGCTTACGGAACGATTTGCCTCAACTTCATCTCCTTCCAGCTCACCACAACTCGTTACTATTATAATAACAATATCCTCATCAACGAAATGTCGTATTGCAGAATTATGTCCAAATGATTCTCCACCTCTGGACCAATACTCACTGGTACCTCTATCTGTTTTAGTTTTATACCAACCATAACCTATTTCAATCCCGCTGTTAAGTGTTATATGCGGCCCAAACAGTTTTGCTCTTTTTTCCTGGCCAAAATCATCACTAAAAACATAGTTCTGATATTTATACAGATCATCTACGTTGCTTATAATTCCACCAGCTGCAATATATCCCCAGTTTGGAGCGGATTTGCCTTCCGGAGGAAATTTTTCAAGTTTTTGAGCAAATTCAGTATTGTCATTTTCATTTACCTCAAACCAGAAATTTGTTTCTCGCATTTGTAGTTTGTCAAATAGTTTTTCTCTTACAAAACTTTCATAAGTGTTCCCGGATAATTTTTCAATTATAGCTCCCGTAAACCAATAGCCGGCACTTGTATAATTGAACTCATTATCTAAAACATCATTATCATAGACCAATGCAATATTTTCTTCAGCAGTAAGAGACCCAAAGGATTTGTAATTGGCTCGAAGACCAGAAGTATGAGTTAACATACTATGCAAAGTCATTTTGGAGAAAGGAGGATTTACATCTTGTAAAAAGTCTTCTAGAGGACTATCCAGAGAGACTATATTATTTTCTTCAGCTAAAATAGCAGCCACACCGGTAATTCCTTTTGTGGTAGAAGCGATATAGAATTTTGTGTTGTGTTTAACAGGAACTGATTTTGTAGAATCTGTAAATCCATATCCTTTTTTTAAAATTACATCCTCTTTGACCGCTACTAAAACAGCACCCGAAAATCCTCTGATAACCTCTTTTTTTAGTAAAGAATCTATTCTATTTCCAAGTTCATTTTTTACAATTGGATTTTCAAATCCTAAAGCTTCAGTACTCTTATCTTTATCATGTTTACAACTTATGAAGAGAATCAATAACATGATTAGGAATAAGGAAAAACAACTGATTTTCAATGATTTTAGTTTCATGATATTTAATAGTTTACCAATTTAATTATACCTAAAAGAAGTTAGCAAATCATGTATAATATAATATACTAAAACAAATATATACTTTATATATTCACTTGTTATAACTATAAAGTTTTGATTCTAATTTTCTTACCTTTGCGCTTCATTTTAAAAAAAGAAATATGCAAGACGGTATATACGCAAAATTCTCTACTGAAAAAGGTGCAATTTTAATAAAACTTACCCATGATAAAACTCCGGGAACGGTTGGTAACTTTGTTGCCCTCGCAGAAGGAGATCTTGAAAATTCGGCACAGCCTCAGGGTACTCCATATTATGACGGGTTAACGTTTCACAGAGTGATTCCGGATTTTATGATTCAAGGAGGAGACCCCAACGGAACTGGGGCAGGTGGCCCGGGTTACAATTTTGATGATGAATTTCATCCGGATCTAAAACACGATGTGCCTGGTGTGTTGTCAATGGCTAATGCAGGAAAAGGAACCAATGGAAGTCAATTCTTTATTACACATGTCCCAACTCCCTGGTTAGATAACAACCATACTGTTTTTGGACATGTTGTGGAAGGACAGGATGTGGTAGATAGTATTGCACAAGGAGATACCATGCAAAAAGTGGAGATCATTCGTGAAGGAGAAGTGGCAAAAAGCTGGAATGCTGTGGAAAGTTTCAGACAATTTAACGGAGCTAAAGCCGAACGTGAAGCAGCTGCTAAAAAGGCACAGGAAGAATTATTGACTTCAATTTCTGAAGGTTTTGAAACAACCGAAAGTGGTTTGAGATATCAGATCATTCAAAAAGGAGAAGGCACTAAAGCCGAAAAGGGAAAAACCGTAGGAGTTCATTACAAAGGGATGTTTGCAGATGGAGGTGAATTTGATAACTCATACAAAAGAGGCAACCCCATTGAATTTCCTTTAGGAATGGGAAATGTAATTGCAGGTTGGGATGAAGGGATTGGACTTTTGCAGGTAGGAGATAAGGCGCGTTTTGTAATTCCTCCGCATTTGGCCTATGGGGCGCAAGGTGCTGGTGGTGTGATCCCTCCTAATGCAACATTGGTTTTTGATGTTGAATTGATAGACGTAAAATAATTTCCATAAATATATTAACTGAAAACGCCTCGTTGAATCGGGGCGTTTCGTATTTTTATGTCATGGATATGGAAAAATTAAAATACCCAATTGGCAAATTTGATTGCCCATCAAACATTACTCACGAAATCTTAGAAGCCTGGATCTCTATTTTAGAGCATTTTCCAAACAGGCTTTCCAATTTGGTTACATCTCTTTCCGAAGAACAATTAAACACTCCCTATCGTCCTGACGGTTGGACCGTAAAGCAGGTGATACACCACATCTATGACAGCCACCATAACAGTTATACACGTTTTAAATGGACATTGACAGAAGATACGCCAATTATCAAGGCGTACAATGAAAAAAAGTGGGCAGAGCTAAATGATTACAAGGCAGTGCCTATAGAAATGTCATTGGTTTCAATAAAAACACTTCACGCTAAACTGGTCTTTTTACTGAAAGGGCTTACCTATGTAGAATTTCAGAAAGAATTTATTCATCCGGACGGGAATAAACATATTTCTTTAGCTGAAGCTACAGGAATATACGCATGGCATAGTAATCACCACTATGCACACATTGAAAATTTATTGATTAAAGAAGGGTGGAAATAATTATTTCCATTTGATATTACACCCAATACTTGGTTTTTGGTCTTCTCGCTGTGGATGATTATTAAGAATATTATCCAAGGCTTCCCTAAGATCCCTCCCATTTACAGGAATACCGTTTCCGGGACGGGAATTGTCCAGTTGCCCACGATAAACCAATTTCAATTCATCATCAAATAAATAAAAATCCGGGGTGCAGGCAGCATCATAGGCTTTTGCTATTTCCTGCGTTTCATCATATAAATATGGAAAACTGTAGTTGTGTTTTCTGGCCATTTCCCACATTTTATCAGGACCGTCTTCCGGGTAGTTTTCAACATCATTACTGCTAATGGCAACAAAACCAAAGCCCGTTACGCGATAATCATTTGCAAGACGAACAATTTCTTCGTTCACATGCTTTACAAATGGGCAATGATTACAAATGAACATTACTACAGTCCCTTTTTCGCCACGAATATTCTGTAAACTAACAGGTTTTGAAGTAATGGTATCCAATAAGGTAAAATCCGGTGCTTTGGTCCCTAAGGAAATCATGTTTGAAGGAGTTAGTGCCATAATTCTTTATATTTTACAGTTGTAAGTGAGCAATTTATATGTCGCAAATTTACTATCTTGGTTACACTTAAACACAGATTCTATGGAAATTTCTTGGAATGATTTTGAAAGAGTAGATATGCGGGTAGGAACTATTCTTGAAGTGAAAGATTTTCCCGAAGCACGTAATCCTTCGTATCAACTGTTCATTGACTTTGGAAAAGAAATAGGAACTAAAAAATCTTCTGCACAGGTAACAACACTATATACTAAAGAAGAATTGTTTGGGAAACAGGTAATAGCGGTTATCAACTTTCCAAAGAAACAGATAGGCCCTTTTATGAGTGAATGCCTCGTATTGGGTACAGTTCAAGGAAAAGATATCACCTTATTACAACCTAATAAACCTACACCAAACGGGCTGCGAATTTCTTAAATTACACTTCACTATCCATCATATCTGTCACAACATAGTAACGGGGGTCATCAACAGCTTCTTCGATCACCGACTCAAATTCCGGATCCCATTTCAACAGCAATGTCTTACAATCCGGGCTTAAATGCGTTAGTTTTACTTTTTTCCCGCTCTCCAAATATTTATTGGCAATATTGCGAAGTGCTTCAACCCCGGAATGATCACTTACTTTAGATTCAATAAAATCTATTTCAATTGTATCAGGATCGGTTTTAAAATCAAATTTTGAATTGAAGTTTTGCACAGACCCAAAGAACAAAGGCCCCCAGATCTCATATACTTTTGTACCGTCTTCTTTAATTCGCTTTCGTGCCCGGATCATCGTAGCATTTTTCCAGGCGAAAACCAATGCACTCATAATAACACCGGAAATTACAGCTATTGCCAGATCTTGCCATACAGTAATGGCAGAAACGGCAATTAGAACGATTGCGTCGGAAAGAGGAATTTTATGCAATATCCTAAAACTACTCCATGCAAATGTACCTATTACCACCATGAACATTACACCAACTAACGCTGCTATGGGGATTTGTTCAATTAAAGGAGCGCCAAACAAAACGAAACAAAGCAATGCAATTGCAGCTACAGCCCCGGAGAGCCTACCTCGTCCGCCAGAATTAATATTGATAATGGACTGCCCAATCATGGCACAGCCACCCATTCCTCCAAATAATCCATTAAGAATATTTGCTCCTCCTTGGGCTACACATTCACGATTACCACTTCCTCGGGTTTCTGTCATTTCATCGATCAGGTTAAGAGTCATCAATGACTCAATTAGACCTACTCCTGCCAATATAAGTGCAGTGGTAAGAATAAGGTCCCAATGGCCTTTCAAAGTATATAATAATGCAAATATTTGATCTTGAAAAGTAGGTAATCCACCTTGTAAGCCTTCACCACCTCCGTCTTTAATAAAAGAACCAACAGTACTTACATCAACACCTCCAAAAATAGTAATACAGGCAACAACAATAATAGCAGTTAATGCAGCCGGTATTTTTTTGGTAAGTTTTGGAAGCCCAAACATAATTGCCATAGTAAGCCCTACCAGACCTAACATGACCCACAAATTGCTTCCCTGCATATACTGTTGAACTCCATCCACATTTTCTTTAAAAAGGCCTAATTGTGAAAGAAAAATAACAATAGCCAAACCGTTTACAAACCCCATCATTACAGGATGTGGTATCAAACGTACAAATTTTCCTAGACGTAAAACTCCAGCCAAAATTTGAATACCACCAACAAAGAGTAAAGTAATGAACAACCATTGAAGCCCCAAATTTTCGATAGGGGTAGTTAATGCATTTCCTACTTCATTTCCTTTTTGAATTAAATGCACCATCACAACGGCCATTGCTCCGGTAGCTCCTGAGATCATTCCCGGTCGCCCTCCAAACAGAGCGGTAACAATACCCATCATAAAAGCACCATATAAACCTACCAAAGGGTCGATGCCCGCTACAAAAGCAAAAGCTACAGCTTCCGGCACCAAAGCCAGCGCTACGGTAAGCCCGGATAAAATGTCATTTTTAGGATTCTGCGTAAAATTCTTAATGGTTCTTTGCAACATATTTTTCGCTTAAAAAAGCGGCAAAGATAGGTTTTTAGATTTAAGCGTTGCGTATGCTTTTAATTTTTCTGAAACCAGTGGGTTTCTTTATAATCTTCTCTTTTTGATGCAACTTCGCGATTTTTGAAAATGAGATGATTTCTGTCTACTATTTTACTTCTGTATCCCAAAAGGTGAAAGAAATCTTTCGGGAAAAAGCGTGCCCACTTAAGGTTGACAATGAGTGAATCTTTTTTAGTAGTATTCCATCGCACCCCCGGCAGTAAAGCTAATATATGGTCAAAACGTGTTTTTCTAAGCACTGCGGAGAGGTTTAGAAAAAATTTTGGAATGCTCCTGATAATAAAAAAACCATCACTTCCCTGATCTTGATACAGAGGCATAAATATTTTTCCGTTTTTAACAGCAATTATTTTTTCCCCATTACATGTCGCAAGCTCTTGCCCTTTTTTTATTTTCTGAAAATTAATGAAGCCCGGTTTCATTAAAAATTCATCTTTACGGCTTATCATAAAATGGTTGAATATCTCATAGAACCCTTGCACCTCTAAACTATTTCTAATAAGCGTGTTAATGTGATAATTAAAGTCAGTAGCATCTTTTTTTATGGCGCCTGTAAAAACAAGGCTTAAATATATGAAAGCGAGATGATTGTCAATAGAAGACTGGTCATCATGCTGGCCGCCTTCAAAACCAAAAGCGACATACCCCAATTCATTTACATAGCTAAGCAATGGACCTTCAAGATATTCTTCAATACCCAAAACAACAGGAACAGGATATTGATTTGTAAATTTTCTGTTGAGTAAATTATCGTTTACTGTAATAAATGGAATAGTTTCACTGGAGGTAGTATGCAGGTCGAAAAAGTAAAAAGGGCCGGTTTCTGTTTCAAGAATTTCTTTAAAGCTTTTATAGAGGGCTACCTGTTCTTCCCGGTCCTGGTTCTTAGGATTAAGAAGTGCTCCATTGTGTAACTTTTTCACTTCATTAAGGGACCAAAGCCTGTTCAGGTCTTCTTTTTGAAAGCGTTCTCCTCTTTTTAAGGCTTTTAAATTACCGGCGATAGCATAGATATTTCCTGTAACAGGCGTGTTACTTTCGCGAAGTTGTGTGATAACTTTATGAAGTGCAAATACACCTGCAGGTTCATTGCCATGTATTCCACCAACAAAAATTACAGTCGGGCCGGAAGACCTACCCTTAATATGACCAATTATTCTATGTACCTCTACGGATTGTTCTAATACTTTACTTTGAAGTTTCACCATTGTCAAATGGAATTACATCTTTAATAGTTATAATGCCAACCAATTCTGTTTCTTTAACAACAGGAAGACACCCATATTCATTTTTTTTCATAATAGCAATTGCTTCATCAATAGACGTAGATGGTGCCACAGTGCTAACACTTTTTACCATAATATCTGACACTTTTTTGACGTTGTCGCTTTTTTGATGTTTTTTCATATGACTCCAGGTAAGTAATCCGCACAGTTTTTTAGATTGGTTCTCTACCGGAACATGATGAATATTTTTCCAGTCCATTATAGATGTGGCGAGACTGGCCGAATCATTTTCATTAACAGTAAATAATTGAGTGGACATAATGTGTCCCACTAAATGTGCAGAAGAAAGAATAGCTTTTTCTTTGCTCAGATTTGGCCAATTATTTAAAACACTGCCATTTTGTTGATTCTCATGTATTGCTTTGGTTAAAATCCTAAGAGCATCATCCTTTTTCATTGTTTTTCTTAAGCTCCGGTAATTGGTAATCATCCATTGTGAGCCGGTAATACCCAAAGCACGTTCTTCAATGATTCCCATATATTTTTCAATGTCAATAGGGTCAATATTCATTTTTTCAAGTCCTGAGCGGGCCATAGGTAACAATTCTTTGAGGATCAGATCTTTTACTGAAAAGTTTTTCCCCATCCAATTTAGCACTGAATACTTTCCTGACCTGGCTGCCTTGATGAAGTTATCTTTGGCATCTCTAAAATCCATTACCGAAGGCATATCATCAAATCTTTTAGGCCGTCCTACCATAAGCCCTACCCAAAAGGCAAACGTTGCCATTTCATCTAACGTAGTAGGGCCGGAGGCTATATAACGATTTTCAATTCGTACGTGAGGTTTTCCACCACCAACTCCATAACAAGGACGGTTCCATTTGTAAATAGTACCATTATGGAGGTTGAGTGCGGTTAATTTTGGAATGTTTCCATTTTTGAGTTCTTCCAAAGAATCTTTTTCGATCTCTTTCGATAAAATAACCTTGTGTTGTGCAATGTCATCTTTAAATATTTCGGCGACAGACCCAGACTCCCATTGGGTTCCAAACGAAACACGTGCTTGTTGGTCTTTTAGGGCGTATGATGAATGCCGGGTATCTATACTTTGTTGAAACAATGCAATACGGGTCTCATTCCATAACTCACGCCCTAAAAGCAGAGGAGAATTGGCACTAATACCTAAAACGGGGCCTGAAATTGCCTGCGCCCAGTTATAGCTTGAAATAAAATCTTGTGGAACTATTTGTAAATGCATTTGAAAGCTTGTATTACAGGCTTCAAACATAACAGAATCATGATTAATGGACAGATCATCCACTCCTTTGATATGAAGCTGAAAATCACCACCTCTTAACTCTTTTATCATACTATTTAACGCCCAATATCTGGGTTGCGGTGTCATATAATAAAACTCCAATTCATTTTTACTGATCGTTGGTAAGATGCCGGTCAAAACAATTTTAGTATTGTATTTTTCGGCAACTTCTTTTCCTTTTTTAAGGAGCGTATTTAATTGCTCCTCAACTTTTGAAAAACAATCTTCTTTTAATTCTATAGGATCCAGATTTATTTCAAGATTGAAGCGAGCCAATTCTGTCGTAAAATGTGGGTCATCGATGGCTGCTAAAATTTCCTCAGCCCTGTCCGAAGGACGCCAGTTTTCTGTTACTAAACAGAATTCCTGTTCAGAACCTATACGAACAATATCATCTTCAATAATCCCTTTTTCGAGCATTTCCTCGAGAGCTTTGATATCCTTAAGAAGATAACCTATAAATTTGGCACGATCCTCTTTATTGATACTACGATCTACTTTTTGTTCACCCATTATCAATGTTTAAAAAATACATGTCAGATTCCTTTAAGGAAATATATCATGCATTAAAATTTGAAGAAAGATAAGGGTTAAAAAAATCTCAAAATATGACAAATGACATATTTTGATAAAAGATAAATCGTTTAATTTATTGTCTTACTTATTTGCTGAAACCTTAGTATTGATTTTATCTTCTGGAATATTTTTAATCGTTAATTATTTGAATATTAAATCTTTACATTTCATCTCCAAAGAAAATAGCATTCATTAGTAATTTATTGGTGCCATACCAAAAAGCTCTGAAATTATGGTTGTCTGTAAAATAAACAACTTGTCCACTACCCAGATTCCCTTTTTTAAACGCTGAAGTATTTTGTAATTCCTTTAGATTGGGTTCCGAAATATAACCACTTAAAAGTGGGTTTGAAGTATATTGAATAGGATTGTTATAACTGTTATGGTCAGGCTTTAAGAAAATTGTAGAATTTCTAAATACTGGCAATGTATTGTTTTTATATCCAAAAGCTATGGGGTGTGACCGGTCTAATTTGGTTTCAAAGATAGCACCCCCAATTACCTGTGCTCCCCGGTAATCTCTTCTTTGTTCAAAACTAATATTTTGAGCAGTATCCTTTTTGGTCTTAAACTCCATTTTTAATAATTCATTACTGTTAAACCAATTCCCTGCATTTTTATAGCCAATTAAAGTACCTCCGTTTTGTACCCAGTTTTTTAATTTTTCGGCATCCTTTTTACCTAACCTGTTCCCCCAGCTATTGGTTAAAATAATATCTGTATAACTACTTAGGTCGGTACGACTAAAATTACGGGTGTCAATTTTTGTGACCAGAATATCATATCGCTGGTCTAATAAATGCCAGATCTCACCAGCATCATAAGGAGTAACTCCACTTCCTACAATTATAGCTACTTTTGGAAGCTCTAAAGCACGAAACTGGTTACTTCCCAGATCAATTCCTTCAGTGAGTCCGGTACTAACACTTTGGATAACTACATTTGCCTTTGCTGCAACATCTTTTATAAATGCTGAAAGTTCGGTTGCAGAAAATTTTTGATTTTGCACCGGAATTAAAATGGTACCATAATCATACTTTTTTCCGTCCATTGAAAATTGTTTCATTCCTACTTTGGCACGTAATCCTTTTTTCAGAATAAGATAAAGCGCTTTTGGGGTATAGTAGTCATGCCATTCCATTAAATAAGCATAGTTAGAATTTGCAGGTGCAAGAACGGTTTTCTTTTGAAGATCTGTTACTTCGGCACCCGCATTGCTCATGGCCCCATTTTCAATATAATCTAAATTAAAAGCCAGAGGAAACGTCCACGCACTGACATCGTAGAATAAACTATCCTGAAACTTTGTACGCTTTTCAAACATTGCATTTATCAGTCTGTGTTGTTTTTGATTCTTCGGAACAACGTAGCTGTATCCTTTTTTGAAATGCTTCCCATTACTGGTAAAGTCACTTTTCACTTCATGAAATTTAATTTTATGGCGTTTTAAAATTTCAGCTAAATGATACACTTTTGAAGCATCTTTTTCGTCGCCAAATACAATAGCACCACTCCCTGATGCTTCCTTACGGGCATTACTAAAAAATTCACGTTGATAATCCAGAATTTCTTTACGCATTTTTACAGCAGCTTCTAAAGTGGAAAAGGCAGCAGTAAATTGATTGCGTATAGCAAAGGGAAAGGTTAAAATTCCATTATCGCTTTCCTGGGCATGTCCACGGGCAGAGGCCTGCTCGAACAAAATTCCAATGCTGCCATTAATGTCGGGGAAAGTAGAACCTTTTCCGTAGTAGAAATCATCGAAACTTTCTTTGGAATAGTAAAAACTACCTATTTTGTCTAATGCTCTGGCATGAAACTTTGCAATGTCGCCGGTTAATTCCTGATTTTTCTTTGGTGTTAAAGGATGCGTCCTCGAAGGAATTCCGGGTTGAAAGAAAAAGCTTGCATTGGTACCCATTTCGTGGTGATCTGTCAAAATATTGGGATACCATTGGTGAAATGTAGAAATACGAGCACGACTTTCCGGTAATTGTGCAGGCAGCCAGTCGCGATTCATATCAAACCAATAATGGTTTGTTCTTCCTCCCGGCCAAATCTCGCTGTACTCACGGTCATAGGGGTCCGGATTGATGTTTTTTCCTTTATGTATATTCGCCCAATAGGCAAAACGCTGTAACCCGTCCGGGTTAAGGGCGGGATCAAAAAGAATGACAGTGTTGTTTAATAGTTCATCAATTTTAGGGCCTTGGGCAGCTGCTAAATAGTAGGCTATGGCAAGTGCTGCATTTGAGCCACTGGGTTCATTTCCATGAATAGAATAGCCCTGATATACTACAATTGGCATGGAAGCTGTATTTAAGGCTGCAGCATTGGCTTCAGTTAAGGCTATATGATCTGTTCTAATACTTTCAATATTTGCATGATTGGCAAGAGAAGTAATGGTTAGAAGCAATAGGGGACGACCTTCAAAGGTTGTTCCGCGGTTCTCGACGGTAATACGATCACTGGCTTCCGCCAAGGCATACAAATATTGTATTAATTTGTCATGTGTTATATGCCAATCTCCAACCTCATGCCCAATAATACTTTTAGGTGTTGGAATGTTTTGATCATACTTGATATCTTTTGGAAGGTAATAACTTAGGTCTACATTATAGTCTTGTGCAATAGAAGAAATTGAAAATAATAGAAATGAGAGATATATCAGTTTTTTCATAGGGTTTGGTTGAGTAGTGTTTAAAGATAAAAAAACCGCTTCGATATATCGAAGCGGCTTATATAAATTTTAATATAGATTTAACTATATATCATCAAATTCAACATCTGTGAAATCTGAGGCTGTAGGCTCTTTTGTATTTGCATCAGCTTCCGGAGTTGCTTCTGCATTCTGATGCTCTTCCTTTTTAAAATCTTTCTGGTGACGTTCACTAATAACTTCTTCACCTTTTTCATCGATGATATACTGTATCATCTCGTTTACATTATTCTGGAATTCAGAAAAGTCTTCCTTGTAAAGATATATCTTGTGTTTCTTGTAATGGTAAGAACCGTCGTCGTTGGTAAATTTTTTACTTTCGGTTATTGTCAGGTAGTAATCTCCAGCTTTGGTAGATCTTACATCAAAAAAATAAGTACGTCTTCCGGCACGCATTACTTTTGAAAATATTTCTTCTTTCTCCATCATATACTGATCACTCATAATTGTCAATTTTGTTAAGGTTTTGCCAAAAATCTAAAAAAAATATAAATATGCCAAAGCAAACGTTATATTTCTTTTTCAAGAAGTTGTTTTGCATACAGTTCTTTGTAGTAGCCATCTGTGTTTACTAGCTCATTATGAGTACCTTGCTGTATAATTTTCCCTTCTTCCAAAACAATAATTTTATCTGCGTTTTTAGCCGATGAGACTCTGTGACTCACAATTATTGTGGTCTTATTCTGCGAGATTTTGTTTAGGTTCTGTAAGATTTCTTCTTCAGTTTCGGTATCTACCGCCGAAAGACAATCATCAAATAATAGAATTTGTGGGTTTTTAATGATAGCGCGAGCAATAGAAACTCTTTGCTTTTGACCACCACTTAATGTAATACCACGTTCCCCAAGAATAGTATTATACCCTTTGCTAAAACCCTCTATGTTTTTATGTACTGCTGCATTTTTAGCCGCATCAATGACTTCGGCTTCAGTGGCATTTTCTTTTCCGAATTTAATATTGTTACTAATGGAATCACTAAATAAAAAGGCATCCTGCGGTACATAGCCAATACTACTACGAAGACTATTAAGGTTTAATTTGTTTATAGGAGTTCCATCAATGTTCAGCTGTCCGCTCTCCACATCATACAAACGGCCAATTAATTCTAAAACAGTAGATTTTCCGGATCCTGTGTTTCCAATAATAGAAAGTGTCTCTCCTGGATTAACACTAAATGAAACTTCTTTTAAAGCAGTGATATTTGTTTCGGGATATGTATAACTCAGGTTATTGAATTCAATTTTTCCAATGACGGGCGTTGCTTCGGCAATCGTATTTTTTATAGTGGGTTCTTCTTTTAAAAACTCATTAATACGTTTCTGTGAAGCTTCTGCCTGCTGTACCATAGATGTTACCCAGCCTACAACTGCAACCGGCCAGGTAAGCATGTTTACATAAATTAAAAATTCGACAACAGTTCCCAGATCCTCAATTTTACCATTGATAAATTGATTTCCTCCTATATAGATAACTAAAAGGTTACTTACACCAATAAGCAGTATCATTAGAGGAAAAAAAAGTGCTTGCACTTTTACCAGATCTATATTTTTTTCTTTGCTGGTCTCGGAAAGGGTTACAAAACTTTCATTGACCCTGGGTTCAATTCCGTAGGCTTTTATAACTGAAATTCCACTAAAACTCTCCTGAGTATAGGTAGTAAGTTTAGATAGGTATTGTTGTACTATGGTACTGCGTTTATGGATAGCCACACTCAACTTGTACACGGCTAAAGATAACACCGGAAGGGGAGCAATAGCATACAGCGTTAGTAATGGAGCCTTGTAAAACATATAGCTTATCACCACAATAAATAATGTAATAGTTGTAGTACTATACATGATTGCAGGCCCAACATACATACGTACTTTCGAGACATCTTCACTTATGCGGTTCATTAAATCTCCTGTGCGGTTTTGCTTATAAAAACTGAGGGATAACCTTTCATATTGCTGAAAGATCTCATTTTTGAGATCATATTCAATATAACGAGAAACTACAATAAAGGTTTGTCGCATTAAGAAAGTAAAGAAACCGGCGAGAAGCGTAGTTCCCAATATTAGCAGAATGTTTGTAAGCAATTCAGATTCTACTAATGCAATGTCTGTAATTTCACCACTAATCGATTTTTCAACTACAGTTACTGAATCTCCAATAAACTTTGGAGCAAGTAATGCAAAAATCCTTGCGATAATAGTAATAAAAAGCCCTAAAAGCAGTCTTCCTCTATATTTAATAAAATAACGATTAAGGTATTGAAGCTCTTTCATTTAAAGGAATAGTATTTATTATAAATTCTTATTTTAACAACAATTTCTTTGTTGGAATGTCACTAAACCACTACTTTTGCACGTCCTTTTTAAGGAATCTATAAAATCAAAAATTTTTATGATAAGTGAAGTAGTAAAGTCAAATGAACTTCAAAAAATAGACCCAGTATTTGGGCAATTATCTTTCGATAATCATGAACAAGTTGTTTTTTGCAACGACAAAGATACAGGATTAAAAGCAATAATCGGAATCCATAATACGGTTTTGGGACCAGCTCTTGGAGGCACTCGCATGTGGCAATATAATAGTGAATGGGAAGCTTTGAATGATGTGCTAAGACTCTCTCGCGGAATGACCTATAAATCTGCAATCACCGGATTAAATTTAGGTGGTGGTAAAGCCGTAATAATTGGCGATGCCAAGACAGAGAAGACACCTGAGTTAATGAAACGTTTTGGTGAATTTGTACACTCCTTAAGCGGAAGATACATTACAGCAGAAGATGTTGGAATGGAAACAGAGGACATGGATCTGGTTCGTACTGTAACACCCTTTGTTACGGGTATTTCTGAAGCAAAAGGAGGGGCCGGAAATCCATCCCCAATAACAGCTTATGGAGTTTTTATGGGAATGAAAGCAGCAGCAAAATATACTTTTGGAAGTGATATTCTGGAAGACAAAGTTATTTATGTAGAGGGTATTGGTAATGTAGGAGAGGCTTTAGTTGAAAACCTGACCAATGAAGGAGCTAAAGTATATATCGCCGACATCAACCAAGAACGTTTGGAAGAAGTTCGTGATAAATATAGTGTGGATATCTACAACGGTAGTAATTTGTATGCAGAACCTATGGATATCTATGCACCCTGTGCTTTAGGAGCAACAGTTAATGACAATACAATCCATCAGTTACAAGCGAAGGTAATTGCAGGTGCTGCTAATAACCAATTGGCAGATGGACAAAAACACGGAATGATGCTTCGTGAAAGAGGAATTGTCTACGCTCCAGACTTTTTAATTAATGCCGGTGGAATTATAAATGTTTATGCTGAATTAGAGAATTATGGGCGTCAGGAGATAATTCGTAAGACAGAGAATATCTATAATACAACATTAGAGATTCTTACAAATGCAGAAACAGACGGAGTTACAGCTCACAAAGCAGCATTGGATATTGCTCAATCTAGAATTGACGCAAAAAAAAACAACTAGTTTCTATAGATAAATAGTATCTTTACAGCGCACAAGTATTTACTTGTGCGCTGTTTTTACAAAAGTTCTTTATATTATAACTATGCTCACAAGAAGACATATTAGGGTAAAAGTGTTACAGTCCATTTACGCATTCAATCAAAGAGAGCATCAGGACCTTGATAAGCAGGAAAAATTCTTATGGTACAGTATAGACCAAATGCATGATTTGTATCTATTAATGCTTCAACTGTTGGTTGCCATGCAGGAACATGCAGAGGACTACCTTATTAAATCTCAGCAAAAGCATTTGGCTACAGACTTGGAAAGAAACCCTAGCAGAGCGTTTGTAGATAATAGATTACTTCAGCTAATAGCGAAAGACAGTTCCCTTTCTAAAGCCATAAAAAACAAAAAACTAGATTACTGGAAGGAAGATGGTGAATATGTTAGTATTCTTTTTAAATCTTTAATTCAGCAGGACTGGTATGAAGAATATCTTTCAAAAAAAGACACCAGTTTTAACGAAGATAAGGCATTCATTGTCAGGGTATATAAAGAAGTGATCGCACCTAATGAAAAATTATATGAATACCTTGAAGACAAGCGCCTTACCTGGTTGGATGACTTTCCTATAGTTAATACCGTTTTGGTAAAAGTACTTTCTAAGGTCTCTGCAAAAAACATAGGTACTACATTAATTCCGGATCTGTATAAAAATGAAGAAGACCGTGAATATGCGCTGCAATTACTTCGGAAAGTAATTTTGAACGATGAAAAACTAAACAAAGAAATTGAAGGTAAAACCCCTAACTGGGATAAGGAGCGTATTGCCGGGATTGATATGATTATTTTGAAGATGGGTATTTCAGAGTTTTTGAATTTTCCTTCTATTCCTGTGAGGGCTACCATTAACGAATACCTGGAAATTTCGAAAGAATATTCAACACCAAAAAGTAGCTTGTTTATTAATGGGATTCTGGATAAATTGGTGAAAGATTTTTCCGAAGCCAAGAAATTAAATAAAATTGGGCGAGGGCTTACGTAAAATCAAAAAAATAAGTATTTTAGCGACGCTTAAAACTTAAAAATTTTTTATTCTATGAAAAAATCAATCTTAATTGTAGCAGTATTATCTGTCTTTGCCTTTACTTCATGTAAAGAAAATGCTGCAGACAAAGTGAGCGAAGAAAATGTTGCAGCTGCTGCAGAACGTGATGCGAAAGCAGGAGAGGTTCCTGTTATGACTTTTGAAGAAACCGAATTTGATTTTGGAACCATCGATCAAGGCACCCCAAAGGAACATGTATTCAAATTTACAAATACAGGAAATGCTCCTTTAGTAATAGTAGATGCTAAAAGTAGTTGTGGATGTACAGTACCGGAATATACAAAAGAACCTGTTGCCCCTGGTGATAAAGGTGAGTTACTGGTAAAGTTTAACGGTAGTGGGAAAAATCAGGTAAGCAAAACAGTAACAATTACTACTAACACAGCTGCCGGTAAAGAAACTATCAAGATTAAGGCTTTTGTAAATGCTCCTGAAGGTGCTGCTGCAACAGGCCAAAACGGTATCTTAAAAACCCAATAAGAAATGGGTGGTGAAATGCAACAATTCCTTGGACCTCTTTTACTTTTTGCTGTTTTTATAATTTTTTTCATTGTATTACCACAGCGAAAAAAGTTAAAGCAAGAAAAAGATTTTAATAAAGGCCTGAAAAAAGGAGATAAAGTAGTTACTAAAAGTGGAATGCATGGAAAGTTATTGGATTTAAACGATGACGGGACTTGCATTATAGAGACCGGAGCCGGTAAAATGAAATTTGAACGCTCTGCACTCTCCATGGATATGACAAAAAAGATAAATGCTCCTGTAAAAAAATAGTTGCACTTTTCTAAAACGATAAAAAACCTTCAGTGAAAACTGAAGGTTTTTTATTTGAATATTTTTAATATTAAAATGAAACAGTGTAGGTTTAAAAAAAGCCCTGAACAAGAATGCTTTTATTTTTTTTGAGATACAACCTCCTGGGCAATGTTAACAATCACTTCTATTGCTTTAAGCATACTTTCAACCGGGACATATTCATACCTGCCATGAAAATTATGCCCACCGGCAAATATATTTGGGCAAGGAAGTCCCATGAAACTTAACTGTGAGCCATCTGTACCTCCTCTAATAGGCTTTATGATAGGTTCGATTCCTGCTTGCTTCATAGCTTTTTCGGCAATTTCTACAATATGCATTACCGGCTCGATCTTTTCCCGCATATTAAAATACTGATCCTTTATTTCTACTGAAATAGCTTCTCTTTCATACTGAGAGTTCAAATCGTTAGCCAATTTAAGCATCATTTCTTTTCGTGCTTCAAAGTGTAGCTTGTTATGATCTCTAATGATATACTGAAGCTTTGTCCCGTCTACTTCTCCATTAATACTATGTAAGTGAAAAAAGCCTTGGCGGTCTTCCGTATGTTCCGGGGTTTCTAAACGGGGTAAAGAATTAATATAATCTGTAGCAATATACATGCTATTGATCATCTTTCCTTTAGCATAACCGGGGTGTACAATTTTCCCCTTAATGGTAACAACTGCACCTGCCGCATTAAAATTTTCGTACTCCAGCTCACCAATCTGACTTCCGTCCATAGTGTAGGCCCAGTCTGCACCAAACTTCTCCACATCAAATTTATGAGCACCACGTCCAATTTCTTCATCGGGAGTGAAACCTATACGGATTTTCCCGTGTTTAATTTCCGGATGATTTATAAGATATTCCATTGCTGAAATTATTTCAGCAATACCTGCTTTGTCATCAGCACCCAAAAGCGTTGTTCCGTCTGTAGTGATCAATGTTTTTCCTTTATACAGCAAAAGATCTTCAAAATCATCAGGAGATAAAATAATATTCTGTTCTTGGTTTAAAACAATGTCGCTTCCATCGTAATCTTCAATGATCTGCGGATTTACATTCGCACCGGTAAAGTCAGGCGTAGTATCAAAATGCGATATAAAACCAATCACGGGAACTTCATAGGGCACATTGCTAGGCAGTGTCGCCATGATATATGCATTTTCATCTATGGTGACCTCTTGCAGTCCAATACGCTTTAATTCATCCACTAATGCATTAGCAAGGTTCCATTGCTTAGCACTGCTCGGAGTAGTATCACTTTCAGGGTCACTTTCTGTATCTACGGTTACATAACTTATAAAGCGGTTGATGAGGTATTGTTTATCGATCATATACTATTTTTTTCAAAGATATAATAAACCTGAATTATGTAACACAATTTTGGATGAATACAACACTCAAATTTAAAATATGTACCTTGTAGAAAACAAGCAAACAAATAAAACTATCAACTTTTAGATCTCACAGGAAAAATAAAACCTGGTGGTCGTTAACAACCAGATGCAACTATTTTCCAGAGTTTTACTGACTTCTTTCTGATGCCCTTCAAAAAAGGGCGATTCAATGACTTTACTAATTAGACTTTTTTCCAAAAAGTATCACTTTGAAAATATTTGTTTCCAGGAAATTTATTTGAGATAAGTTATGCGCCATATTTTTAACAAAGACACACTGCTGAACATTGTAGATAACCAAAGATATAGGGTTTTTATCGAAAACGTAATTTCGATGTACCATCCTATCCCATCCCTTATCAAAATAAAGGTATACTTTAAAAATCGTCTTAATTAATTTAAATAATCAATACTATTATGAAGCAAAAAAACTTTTTTACAACTTTCATTGCATTATTAACAATGATTGTAGCCAATGCACAGGTGTCCGGTGTTGTTACCGATGATATCTCAGAACCACTCCCGGGTGTATCAATTGTTATAAAAGGAACATCAAGAGGAGTATTATCAGATTTTGATGGAAATTATACTATTGAGGCCACACAAGGAGATGTTTTAGTGTTTTCTTATGTAGGTTATGAAACCCGGGAGGTACCCGTAAGTGGCTCCACTATGGATGTATCACTTAAATCTGGAGTTGCTCTGGATGAAATTGTTCTAATTGGTACAAGGAACCCCGGAAGAACTGCCATAAATTCTGCAGTTCCGGTTGATGTATTGAATATGGAAGAAATTATTGCGAGTGCACCACAAGTTACGGTGACAGAGATCCTTAATTATGCGGCTCCTTCATTTTCATCCAATACCCAAACTATTTCAGATGGTACCGACCATATCGCTCCTGCTTCTCTTAGAGGATTAGGCCCAGATCAAGTATTGGTATTAATAAATGGGAAAAGACGTCATAAAACAGCTTTGGTGAATGTAAACGGAACTTTTGGAAGAGGGTCTGTAGGAACCGATTTAAATACAATACCGGTAAATTCTATTGAGCGCATTGAGATATTAAGAGATGGAGCCGCTGCGCAGTACGGGTCTGACGCAATTGCCGGTGTGATTAATATTGTTTTAAAGAAAGCCACGAACGAGCTAGCTCTTAATATTACAACAGGAGCGAATTTTACCAGTGAAAATCCGGATGACGGAGTAGATGGCGAAAAAATAAATATAGGTGCAAACTATGGTTTGCCTCTTGGAGATGATGGCGGGTTCATCAACTTTACAGGTAATTTTGATTTTAGAGGTGCTACCAATAGAATGATAGAATGGGAAGGCCAAATATTCAATCTTTATAATACTGTTGAAAGATTTGCAGCTAATGATGGATATGACCTAAGCTTATTATTGGATGATGATGTACAAGATGTTATCTTATATGGTAATCAGGCAGGGTTAAACCTTCCTACAGATGCAACAAAAGAAGACCTGCAAGGACTATTGGCAGATGATAATACCACAGCAGAGCTTGCTGCCAGAGGATTAACCCGAAGTGATTTCAACATGCGTGTTGGGCAATCTGAATTAAGAGGAGGACAGTTTTTTGGAAACTTTGAGTTACCCGTAGGTGATAACCTTAAAGTTTATGCTTTTGGTGGTTTAGGTTTTAAAAATGGAAATTCGGCAGGGTTTTATAGATTGCCTTATCAGTCCAGAGCTTATACTCCCGCCAGGATAAATGGATTCTTACCTGAGATCAATACAAATATTAAAGACAAAGCGCTGGCCATTGGGATAAAAGGTAAGATAGGTGACTGGAATGTTGACCTAAGTAATAATACAGGTAAAAATGATTTCACATATCGAATCGCCAATTCTTTAAATGCCTCTTTAGGAAATTCAACTCCTTTTGAAGCAGATGCCGGAGGGTTTAATTATGGAGAAAACACTTCAAATCTGGATTTTTCTAAATTTTATGATGATGTATTGTCTGGTTTGAATATAGCCTTTGGTGCCGAATACAGGGTAGAGAACTATGTTATTGCTGCTGGTGAGGAAGCTTCTTATGCACAGTATAATATGGAAGGAAATGTTCACGACCCTACAGACCCTGACTCTGTTGTTCCAACAGATTTCTTCGGAAGCACACGGCCGGGAGGTATTCAGGTTTTTCCAGGCTTTAAACCTGAAAATGAAGTGGACGCTTATAGAAATTCTGTAGCCGGGTATGTAGATGTTGAAGCAGACTTTACAGAAAGTTTCAGAGCTACAGCTGCAGCAAGATATGAGAATTTCTCTGATTTTGGCGGAACCCTAAACGGAAAAGTATCTTTCCTGGCGAAGGCATCCGATAATTTAAACATTCGTGGGTCAGCCCAAACCGGTTTTAGAGCCCCGTCCTTACATCAAATTCATTTTAACTCTACTTCGACCATATTTGTCGATGGAGTGCCAAACGAAGTGGGTATTTTTCCTAATACCTCCCGTGTTGCAAGAATATTAGGGATAGAAGAATTGAAAGAAGAAACGTCCATAGGTTTTACAGCTGGATTCACGGCCAATATACCGGGTCCGAAAGTAAAACTAACGGTAGATGGCTATCTGGTCAATATTGACGACAGAGTAGTTTTAAGTGGGCAGTTCAATGATAATGGAAATGCAGAATTAGCAGCACTATTTGCTCAGGCTAATGCCAGCCAGGCTGCATTTTTTACAAATGCTGTCGATACTCAAACAAAAGGAATTGATTTTGTGGTTGAAAACAATATGAATGTATCAGATAATATGAAGTTAACAAATACTCTTTCTTTTACGTATTCTGAAACTACAGTTGAAGGCATCAACATACCTGCTACGATTACCAATGCAGGTTTGACAGATACATTTTTCGATGCCACCAGCAGGATCTATCTGGAATCTGCTGTGCCAAACACACAGGGAACTCTCACAAATAATCTAAGTCTTAACGACAATTGGAATTTCTATTTAAGAAACAGTTACTTTGGTGAAGTTGAAGAAGCAACCAATAATACAGATCCAACAGTCGATAGAATATATGCTGGAAAAATTGTTACTGACCTTAGTGTTTCTCATAATTTTTCTGAGAGCCTGAAGTTTACTTTAGGCGCGAATAACCTTTTAGATGTTTATCCGGATGAAGCAGACGAAGCTTTCAGATCTTCCGGAAGATTTATTTACTCAAGACGCTCTAAGCAATTTGGTGTTGGAGGAAGGTTCTTGTTTGCAAGACTTAATATATTGATCAAATAATAATAAAGACCTATTGGTTTTTAAAGAGGTTGTCTAAAATTAAGACAACCTCTTTTTGTTTTATGGCCTTAATAAATGATTCAACCAGCAATTTAAAGCCTTCAGCCACCTTATTGATGAACCAAAAGCTAAAGAAGTTGTGAGATCAGGGAAATACCATATATCATTTTGGCTTTGGACAATCTCCCTTTCCAATTCCAAATCCAATTGTTCAACTTATCAGGAATTTAGATAACAATAACTATTTACTAATTTTAGGGCTACCTAAACTTCGGAAAGAGATAGCACTTTTTTTACAGCAACATCAAAACATTGGCAAAATATCTTTTAGAAAAATTTAATATGGCATTACTTCCGAGGACAGATTTCTATTTTGAACCGGATAAATATGTTTTTCGACTCGCATTTGTCAATTTTAATGGAAAAAAACTATAAATGAATATCAAAAGAATAGAAATATGCCTTTAAATTTAAAATTTATTGAAACCTTTGCACCCAATATCACTTTAGGAATTCAAAAAATCATTGATTTTACAAATTCATTGAAATAATTTCATTAACAAACCAAATAAATTAAGGTGTATAAAATAATTCTCAGACCAATCCTCTTCCTCATTGATCCGGAAAGAATTCACTATTTCACTTTTTCGGTGATCCGATTTTTAAACACAATTGGTTTTAGCGGGCTTTTTAGAAGTATGTATAAAATTGAAAACCCTAAACTGGAACGAGAATTATTTGGTTTAAAATTTCCAAATCCTGTAGGTCTGGCAGCCGGATTTGATAAAGATGCCAGGCTATATAAAGAGCTTTCTAACTTTGGCTTTGGTTTTATAGAAATTGGTACGGTAACACCGCTGCCACAACTTGGCAATCCCAAAAAGCGATTGTTTCGTTTAAAAAATGATGCAGCTCTAATTAACCGGATGGGCTTTAATAATGGAGGTGTAAAGGAAGCTGTGGAAAGGCTTAAAACCAATAAGAAGGTTCTTATTGGAGGGAATATTGGTAAAAATAAAATTACACCCAATGACAAAGCAGTAGATGACTATCTAATCTGTTTTGAAGCATTATTCGATCATGTAGATTATTTTGTTGTAAATGTGAGCTCGCCCAACACACCTAATCTAAGAGAACTTCAGGATAAAGAGCCATTAACAAATCTATTACAGACACTTCAGGATAAGAATAGTGAAAATCTAAAACGAAAACCTATTCTTTTAAAAATAGCTCCTGATTTAATCAATGAACAATTGCTGGATATTATCGATATTGTATCAGAAACTAAGATCGATGGAGTAATTGCAACCAATACTACGATAGCCCGTGACGGATTGATCTCAGAAAACAAGAAAGAATTAGGTGGGTTAAGTGGAAAACCCTTGACAAAAAGAGCTACGGAAGTGATCCGTTTCCTTTCAGAAAAAAGTGACAACGCTTTTCCAATTATTGGTGTTGGAGGTATCCATAGCGTTGAAGATGCTTTGGAAAAAATTGAAGCCGGAGCAAGCTTAATTCAACTATACACCGGCTTCATTTATGAAGGCCCAAAACTAATCAGGGATATTAATAAGGCATTACTTAAAGCTTAATAATTTTTTTTGTAGTTGCCTTATTATTTTCGTCTATAGTATGTAATACATAAACTCCCGAAGCAAATTCAGTAATATCAACTATTAACTCTGAATTATTAATGTTGTTAACTGAAGCTATTTTTTCACCTAATATATTGTAGACCTCAACCGTTTCTAAATTACTTCGAGTTGTAATTGTGATATTTTCTCTGGCCGGATTTGGAAAGATCTGAATTGAATTTTCCGTTTCAAAACCAGAAACACCTAGTATATTTTCCAATGTGATTGTTAAAGTTCCAATCTTTTCGGAAGAAAAAGGAGCTACTCCCTGCAAACTTGAAATAGGTTCTTTAGGATTTGTTTCGCTATTTGTAGAAGTGTAATCTGTTCCACTATCGGTTCCCGCATCATAAGGAAACAGGTCAATTATAATCGAATCCTTCCAGTCATTATTTCCATCTAAGAGATTAATACTGTTTACGGCAATCATCCAATCCGGACTAGGAGCTATCATGGATGCAAGTGTGAGATACGGAAATTCATCTGTTGTTGTTACATCATTAATTATAGTTTGCCCCAATGCAGTAGGCAATCCATCTCCATCAATGATCTGGTTGGCGGTTCCTGCAGTGATAGCAATGTTTACTTCAGAAAAGAACACAGTGTTACTGCCTAATTCGGCGATATCTTTCACTCCTTCAGTAGCAGTTTGTCCCATTTCCAAAAAGGTAACAGCATTGGTGTGAGTAACACCTACTAATTTAGACCAGTGTGCATTGGCAGGTAAATTACCACTGGAATGTGGATGTGCGGCTTGGCTCCAATTGCTATCAAAAGTAATTGTGTATATAGCAGTTGAGTTTTGTGAATACAACAGTGTTGTAATAAAAGCAATTAAAATAAGGGATAATACATTCTTTTTCATAACAATTTTTTATGCAAGTTAAATTTCAAATATCACAGAAACTTCACAATTAATACTATTTTTAAAAAATGTTAGAAACACTTATTTCGTTTTCATTGGCAACTCTGGCATTGTCCATTTCGCCGGGGCCGGATAATATTTATGTACTTACTCAATCACTTGTAAATGGTAGTAAAAGTGGAATTGCAACTACAGCAGGACTTATCAGTGGCTGTATTGTTCATACCGCATTACTTGCCTTTGGTGTTTCGGCAATAATTACTGCTTCAGAGAGTATTTTCTACGGGATTAAGGTTTTTGGTGCTTTGTATTTACTGTACTTAGCTCACAAAGTATATAAGAGTGATGCTAAGGTTTCTATAGGCGATAATGCTCCAAAGAAGTCAAATGCAGGACTTTTTAAAAGAGGCGTTATTATGAATTTGGTCAACCCTAAAGTGATGATCTTTTTCCTTGCATTCTTTCCGGCATTTTTGTGGAATCCAAGTGAGAATACAGCGCTTCAATTTTTTATTTTAGGGATTACTTTTATGCTGGTTTCATTTGTGACCTTTAGTACGATCGCTCTTTTGGCCGGAAGTATTTCCAAATATTTACGCGAACACAAAACAGTTGGAGTAGGTTTAAAGTGGCTACAGATTTTAGTTTTTGTAGGGATCGCCGTGTTTATTTTAATTCCCTAAATTTCTTTTGAATACTGTTTTTTGTAGCTTCAATATGCCATTAGAAATGCTATCTTTACGGGAATGCAAAAAGTGAAACTCATAGAATGCCCTAGAGATGCCATGCAAGGCATTAAAGATTGGATTCCTACCAAAGAAAAAGTACAATACATACAATCTCTATTGCGTTGTGGATTTGACACAATAGACTTTGGAAGCTTTGTATCCCCAAAAGCAATACCGCAAATGCAGGATACGGCAGCGGTGTTATCTCAATTGGACCTTTCTGCCACTAAGAGTAAACTTCTGGCAATTGTTGCAAATGTAAGAGGAGCTCAAGACGCTGTTGTACATCCCGAAATTCAATATTTAGGATATCCGTTTTCAATTTCTGAAAATTTTCAAATGCGTAATACCCATAAGACCATAGCACAGTCAATAGATGTATTACAGGAAATTTTGAATTTGGCAGAAGCTAACAATAAAGAGGTAGTCGCTTATTTATCAATGGGCTTTGGAAACCCATACGGAGATCCGTGGAATGTGGAAATAGTAGGGAAGTGGACCGAGAAACTTTCGGACATGGGTGTTAAAATATTATCGTTGAGTGATACGGTAGGGACATCTACTCCGGAAATAATTACCTATTTGTTTTCAAATTTAATTCCGTCGTACCCCGGGATAGAATTTGGAGCACATTTGCATACAACACCAACTGCCTGGCATGAAAAGGTAGATGCTGCTTTTAAAGCAGGTTGTAGAAGGTTTGACGGTGCGATTCAAGGATTTGGAGGTTGCCCAATGGCAAAAGATGAGCTAACTGGGAATATGCCTACTGAAAAAATGCTGAGCTATTTTACGGCTCAAAAAGTAGACAGTAATATAAATACAATGTCTTTTGAAAGCTCGCATAATGAGGCTACAAAGATTTTTACAAAATACCACTAAAATGAAGCAAATTATTACAATATCATTGCTTTTGGGATTGCTAGTTATAAGCTGTAAGCCCAAGCAATCTGTTTCCGGAAACAAAGCTGATGACGGGATCATTACTTTCAAATTCATTCAGCTAAATGATGTCTACGAAATAGCTCCCTTAAGCGGTGGTAAGTATGGAGGAATGGCACGAGTAGCTCATGTAAGAGATTCCATTGCCGGTGAAAATCCAAACACCTTTATGTTTATGGCGGGAGATTTTTTAAATCCTTCTTTATTAGGAACAATAAAATACGAAGGAGAACGCATTCGCGGAAAACAAATGATAGAAGTAATGAACGCTATGAAATTTGACCTTGTCACTTTTGGAAACCATGAATTTGATATAGGAGCAGAGGCACTTCAGAAACGGTTGGATGAGTCTAACTTTCAATGGACTTCTGCAAATGTGTTACGTGTAACCGAAACAGGAAACGAGCCATTTAAAATTCAGAAACCCTTCGCAGACATTCCTGTAAAAAATACACACACCCTCACTTTTGCTGATGCGGATGGAACAGAAATAAAAATAGGCTTTTTTAGTGTTACCATTCCTTCCAATCCCCAGGATTTTGTGTTCTATGGAGATATTTTTACTGAAGCGGAAAGAGCCTACAAGACGTTAAAGGAAACAACAGATATAGTTGTCGGCCTAACCCATATTAAAATTGAGCAGGATAAAATATTGGCAAAATCCTTTTCCGGGCTTCAATTCATTATGGGCGGACATGAACATAATAGTATGTTGGTTCCATCCGGGAATGCAATTATTGCAAAAGCAGATGCCAACGCAAAAACAATTTACATTCATACGCTTACGTATAATAAGAAGACAGGTAATCTGGAAATAGATTCCCATCTAATGCCTATTGATGAGAAAATAGCATCTCAACCTGAAGTAGCTGTAATTGTAGACAAATGGAATTCTATTTTGAAAAGTAAGATAGAAGAGGTGATTGCAGACCCTAATGAGGTGATCTTTTATGCAAGCCCACCATTGGACGGGACCGATAGCGCAAGTAGAGGGGTACAAACAAACCTTGGTGATATAATAACACATGCTATGGCTCTATCTTTTGAAGTTGAAACAGATGCAGCATTGGTAAATGGAGGCTCCATACGGTTAGATGATGTACTGCAGGGAGAAGTGACAAGCTTAGATATTTTTAGGGTATTGCCATTTGGAGGCCAGGTCATAAAAGTAGATATAACAGGCGATCTTTTAATTAAAGTACTTGATTTTGGTAAATCCAAAAGCGGTACAGGAGCCTATTTACAACGATATAATTTAACAGAAAGTTCCTCCGGAGGTTGGTTATTGGAAGGCAATCCTATTGAAAGTACAAAAACATACAAAATAGCTTTTAGTGATTTTTTACTTAAAGGGTATGATATTCCTTTTTTAACACCGGAAAATAAAGGCGTTTTAAAAGTATATGAACCAAAAGAAACTGAAACAGCTTCAGATATTAGAAAAGCAGTAATTTTATATTTGAAATCCCTTAAAAAATAGAATGTGAAAAAGTTTATAAGATATTTTTTGATACTTGCGCTAGTTGCCTTAGTGGTTATACAATTTATACGCCCTGATAAAAATAATCAGGGATATGAAACAGTAATTGCCTTTGAAAGTGAAACAAAACCATCTGTGCAGGTAGCCTTAATTTTAAAAGAGAATTGTTACGATTGCCATAGTAACCAAACAGAATATCCCTGGTATGCAGAAGTAGCTCCTATTTCATTTTGGCTGGAAGGCCATATTAAACATGGTAAAGGACATTTTAATGTTTCTACCTGGGAAGACTATTCCATTAAAAAGAAAGATCATAAACTCGAAGAAGTAATTGAAATGGTAAAAGAAGGGGAGATGCCTTTAAACTCTTATACCTGGGTACATGAAAATCTGGAAGAAAACGATAAGATTTTATTATTACAATGGGCTACCGTTGCAAAGCTTCAATACAAAGGGCAATTAAATGTATCTTCTAATTAGTTGTTTGTCAGCAATTTTTAAAAATCTTCTTATTTTTATTTAAAATTAATCTAAATAAGCTTGCTTAAAAGTTTTTTCAATAGTAATTTTGCACCTTAATTATTCAATTATTTATATTAAGTCTAAATAAGAACAAATGAAAAAACTACTAACTCTTTCAGCATTGCTTATTGCCGCATTTTCTTTCGCGCAAACAGCACAAGATTCAACTTCACTCAATCCTCAACTACAACAAAATGCCGCACAACGTATCCTCTCGGGAAACTTTGGTAAAGCAGTTACCATTGGTGCTTATGGTGAGATAACCTATAACCAGCCGGAAGGAGACAATGGAGAACTTGATGTTCAACGATTGGTACTTTTATTAGGATATAAATTCAATGAAAGAACGCAATTTGTTTCCGAAATAGAATTGGAACATGTAGAAGAGGTATTTGTTGAGCAAGCCTTTGTAAATTATGTAGTTAGTGATAATGTAAGCCTTAGAGGAGGATTGATGTTGGTACCAATGGGGATCGTTAACGAATTTCACGAACCAACTACCTTTAATGGAACAGAACGCCCGGCGGTAGATAACAGTATCATACCAACTACCTGGAGAGAAATCGGAGTAGGTGTAAATGGACGTTTTCCTGATGCTTCATTAGGTTATCAGGCATACATTTTTAATGGATTTAAATCAACTACTTCAGATGGAGAAGGCGGCGCAGACGGATTCTTAAAGGGAAGTAACGGACTTCGTGGCGGTCGCCAAAAAGCGATCCAGTCTACTGTAGATTCCCCTACTTTTGCAGCAAAATTAGATTATTATGGTCTTCCGGGATTGCGACTGGGGCTTTCCGGTTATTTTGGAAAAACACAGGCTGAAGATGACGTTGAAATGTTGGATGGTTCCAATATTGATATTTCGATGGTAGGATTTGATGCACGTTATGGCTTTAAAAAATTCTCAGCCAGAGGGCAGTTCATTTACGCAGCATTAGGAGATACCGAGGCATATAATAATTTAACAGGGAAAGACCTGGGTAGTGCTTTGCAGGGATACTATATAGAAGGAGCTTACAACATTTTGCCACTATCCGCAAAACAAAGGCTGGTAGCTTTTGCTCGCTACGAAAGCTATGATACACATGCAAAAACTGATGGTGACTTAGCACGAAATGATGCCTATAACCGCACAGATATTACTACGGGATTAAGCTATCATATTGCTCCCGGTGTTGTGGTAAAGGGAGACTACCAGTTTAGAGATAATGAAGTAGAAGGAGGCGATGTGGACGACCGATTGAACTTTGGGATTGGAGTATGGTTCTAATCCTTTTATTAAGTGTTTGTTAGTTTAAACCTCTTGTTATGCAACAAGAGGTTTTGACTCTTTTTGTTGTTAGAGTTTTTAATTTAAATACCTTTGCATTATGATTGAAAAGTTGTTTTCTTTTTTTGTTATTATAATCTTTTGTGCTGCTTTTGCTGTTCCTGAAAAGATACAAAAGAAAGCAGATAAAGTAATGGCAAAGTTTTATGAGACTGAAAATTTCCAAAAGGAGGCCATTGTCATTCCGAAGGATATGAACGACAAAACAGTTTCAGAATTTGAAGACGAAAATCTTTTCAAAATCACCTCTAACGGAAACTTACTTGGGTATGGATATATAGGTAACGCGCCCAGCAAAACGGCTACTTTTGATTACCTGGTGTTGTTTGACAAGGATTTTATTATTACCAAAAGTAAGGTTCTGGTATATCGTGAAGAATACGGTGGGGAAATTGGAAGTAAACGCTGGCTACGGCAATTCAATGGAGCTTCTTCCTCTTCAAATGAGCTAAAATACAATCAGGATATCATACCTATTAGTGGAGCAACTATTTCTGTACGTTCCATGACCAATGCAATGAATAACCTGTTGCTAAGTATCGCTGTGCTTCAAAAGCAAAATATTCTGTAATGCAACTAAACGGTCTTATTCATACTTTTCCGAAACATGTAAAACTATTTATAGCAGCTTTTGTCATTGTATTGAGTATTGGCTACATGACAGGACTATTATTTGTGGGCCAGACCGAATCTACTACTCCGGATGGTATGGTGGAAAACTATTTGGGCAATGAAGAAGAAGTAAATGCAAAAGTGATGAAATTTGAAAAAGGAGAGCGTGAGATGCTCACTATTTTGCATACACATGTGCTGTCTATCTCTTTCATTTTTTTCTTTTTGGGAGGATTGATTAGCATTACCTCATTACCCAGAAAATTAAAAGCTTTTTTGATGATAGAACCTTTCTTTTCTATCATACTCACTTTTGGCGGTATTTATTTATTGTGGAAAGGAATGCTGTGGATGAAGTATGTGGTATTGATTTCCGGAATTGTTATGACTACTGTATTTGTAATAGGTGCCATTGCTGTTTTAATACAGTTGTTCAAAAAACAATAAATCTCAACTAAATGTAGTATATTTGCACGCAATTAAATAGTAACCACTTTCCGGTACTTCGGAATATAAATTTAATTGCAATGACTGCACACAACAACAAAATTCTTGGAGAAGGCCTTACCTACGATGACGTACTTTTAGTGCCTGCCTATTCTGAAGTATTACCACGAGAAGTTTCTATCAAAACAAAATTTACCCGAAACATTTCATTGAATGTTCCTATTGTTTCCGCAGCAATGGATACGGTGACCGAAAGTGCTATGGCTATTGCAATGGCACGCGAAGGAGGTATAGGGGTATTGCATAAGAATATGTCCATTGAACAACAAGCAGTGGAAGTTAGAAAAGTGAAGCGTGCCGAAAGTGGAATGATACAAGATCCTGTTACCTTACCAAAAACTGCTACAGTGGGCGATGCACAAAGCACAATGCGGGAGTATAGCATTGGAGGAATCCCTATTACAAATGATGAAGGGAAACTAATTGGTATTGTGACGAATCGTGACCTCCGATTCGAGAAAAATTATGAGCGTGAACTCAGTGAGGTAATGACTTCTGAAAATTTAGTAACTGTAGCAAAAGGGACCTCTTTAAAACAAGCAGAGATCATTCTTCAAAAAAACAAGATTGAGAAATTACCTGTAGTATCTGAGGATGGAACTTTGCTGGGATTGATCACGTTTCGGGATATTACAAAATTAACCCAAAAACCTACTGCCAATAAAGACGAATTTGGAAGATTACGTGTAGCAGCAGCTTTGGGAGTTACGCCAGATGCTGTAGAACGTACCAAAGCACTTGTAAATGCACAAGTAGATGCAGTGATCATTGATACGGCACACGGACATACAAAAGGTGTGGTTTCAGTTTTAAAAGAAGTAAAGAAAAAATTCCCCGAACTAGAAGTTGTAGTAGGTAATATTGCTACCGGAGATGCTGCTAAATACCTGGTTGAAGCAGGAGCCGATGCTGTAAAAGTTGGAATCGGGCCGGGGTCTATTTGTACAACACGCGTAGTGGCCGGAGTTGGATTTCCACAATTCTCTGCCGTTTTAGAAGTAGCAGCAGCTATTAAAGGGACGGGCGTTCCGGTTATCGCAGATGGCGGTATCAGGTATACCGGAGATATTCCAAAAGCCATTGCAGCAGGGGCAGATAGTGTTATGTTGGGCTCATTGTTAGCCGGAACAAAAGAATCTCCAGGAGAGACCATTATTTATGAAGGGCGTAAGTTTAAATCCTATAGAGGGATGGGGTCCGTAGAAGCAATGAAACAAGGTTCTAAAGACCGTTATTTTCAGGATGTGGAAGACGATATCAAAAAACTGGTGCCGGAAGGCATTGTGGGCCGGGTGCCTTATAAAGGTGAATTGGTTGAAAGTATGACACAATTTATTGGAGGGTTGAGGGCCGGAATGGGCTACTGTGGTTCTAAAGATATAGATACTTTAAAAGAAAGCGGAAAGTTTATAAAAATTACGGCTTCGGGAATACATGAAAGTCATCCGCACGATGTTACCATTACAAAAGAAGCACCAAATTATTCCAGATAATCAGGTGCTTCCAACAGCTAATATTTTTATAAAAATTATTCTTCCTCTACAGTAATGCCTAATTCTTTCAGGACCTTTATAGTAAGATCGTAATTGTTATCAGCATATACTATAGTAGTGTCTAATTGAAGTACTTGTGTAAAAGATTCAGTTTCAGCAACCTTTTCCAGAGCAACACCTATTTTTTGATATAAAGGTCTTACCAATTCATCACGTCGTATATTTATAAGCTTAGTACCATTCTGCTGAAATTTGCTCAATTCATTTTCCGCATTTAGGATCTCATCTTGTTTTGTCTTCTTTTGAGCGATTGTAAAACCAGCTTCCCCATCCGTATAAGCCTTCACTAAAACATTGTAAGCTTCCAGATTTTTATTGAATTCTACGTCAAGTTCTTTTCCGTAGTCTTCAATTTGTTTTTGTATTGCCGGAAGTTCGGGCATTTTTGAAAGTATAAAATCAACATCAACAGTACCTACTTTTGTTTGAGCAAAGGCAGTTACAGAGATAAACAGAAATAGAATTTTAAAGATTTTCATGAGTTTTGTTATTATTTTATTGGGCTGCAATACTACTAAAAAAATTGATATTTATTTAATTTTTAACAGGATGTTACAATAAATAAGAGGTGACAACTACCTTTTAAAGAAGATAAAATCGGTACTTATTGGTGTGACCCCATTACTTTTTAATTCAGTCATTAATTGCCCCCTGTGATAGTTGCTGTGGTTGATAATATGATATAAGATATCCTCTATGCGTCTATTAAAAGAATCCCCTTTGGTATTTTGATACTTACAACTAGCATTTAAATCAGTGTTCTCAAGAATACTAAGACTATGTAAGTGACTTTCCTTATTAAGTTCCTGCAATTCTTCAATTTTGAAGGTATCCCAAACTCCCTGTTTGCAGGGGATACCAAGAATACGGCTGTTCCAGATGTTTTGTGCGTTCAAGGTATGACTAATAAGTGTCTGCGCTCTTTTTGTATATGCTTGTGGTTTAGATTTAATAGTATCGATCATACGCTGATTACAGTCGTAATTGTATTGAAACTTATCTTTAAAAAAATCTTTCATTTTTCTTTATAAAGTTGACCTCTGTTTGGCTTTAAGGACACTCTCAGTGTATTCATATGTTGCTTTTCCACTACCAGATATGCGATGTGATGCATAGCGGTAATTTGTTCACTTCCCTGAATTGTATTTTGCAGGCCTTCAGCTATGGCGAACTCTTCCAGGTGTTTGGCGTGATGTTGTGCAATGGGAGCTGCATTGGGACCACGAAAGTCCCAGATCATTTTAATACGTTCGGTCATTATTTACCTTCTACAGATGTGCCATTTTCTACAAAATTTTTAAAATCCTGCAAATACTTCATGGACTGTTTTTTGAAAGCGCCCGGCATTAACCAACCCATCATTTTCATTCCAAAACCCTGAAATTGAAATTCGGTTTTGGAAACCCATTTAGTAGTATTGGAATCAACTTCCTGAAAAAAGTTTTGCTGAATGTTATGTACCCCTTTTGTATCGTAAGTAGCGTGAAACTCTTCTGGAAATTTATTTTTGAGAATGGTTTCGGTGAGTACCAGATCACGTTTTCCCATTTTGTATTCCAGTTTCATTCTGGCTCCCTCGGCTTTTGGGGAGCCGCTTAAAATTTCATAACTGATCAATCCTTGTTGCCAGTGTTTCATATTGTCCGGATTGTCCAGTTTTTTTATGACTTCTTCACGAGGCAGGTTGATGATGATTTCAGATGTATATTTCATCTCTTCAGTTTTTAGGTTTTTAGTAAAATGCTATTGACCATTAGAAATACTTAACTTATAGACAAAAATTCGGTATGGCTTATCTCATATATATAGCTACTGCAAGTTACATTTTTTTGATATAATTTGTATGTACCGGAATACATGTAAAATCCGCAAGTCTAGTCGTTAAACCATAATATGCACAAAATAAGGCTTATTTCTAGCTCTGAAAACCATTTATGATTGAAAATTAGTTCGGATATCCACTAAAATTGGTGATTATTTAGCGAAAGAGCGCACGTTCCCTATATGGTTACACTTAACGAAAAGATTTTTTGGTAGTTTTTGTTTGTGAATAGTTTTAGGCGATTACTTTTCCAAATAGAACTTACAGTTATAAAGTGAAAGATGAAGTTCTTTAACCTGAATGTGCTTTTTACAAAATCTACCTTCTTACTGAACCGATTGATTATATAGGAGTATACGATGCTTGAAATAGCACTTACTATCATAAACACCAGATTCTCATTTAGGAATGAAAAAGGTATGCGTTTCCAATTAAAATTATTTTTAAGGTCGTCAAAATTACGTTCTATTGCCCCACGTTGATTGTAGAAGTGTAATGCCTTTTTAGGGGACATTGATTTGTTATTAGTCAGAATTGTATAGTAATGGTACTTGCCTTTTGTTAATATTCTCTTTACTATTGCCCTGTATGCCTTTGTACTATTTACAAAGGGGTAGTACTCCATTTCACCAACCTCGTATGTAAATCCCTTTTCGGTCACCTTTTCCCAGTTGGTTATGAGTTTTACCTCGGATTTTAAGTAGTCGGTAGTATTTGCTCTAATGAAAAATTGAAGTTCGTTGCTTTCTAGTGTGCGTATAATGCTTTGTTGAAATGCAGCGGAATCGCTACGGAAATACTTTACCTCGATACCTTTATCATAAAGTAAGTTCAGGCATCTTATGAGTGTCTGTTTCATCTTGTACGATGCTGGGCTGTTTCCGTTCCTTGCTTCTATGTAAACAGGGGTTTTACCAATGAACGCAACCCCAGGCTGATACCCCTTTACTTTTTTATAAGTCCATTTGGAATCGTGCTTTTCGGTTTCGATTATTACGTTGTCATAGTCCAAAGTATCGCCATGTATAACGTTCAGCTTCTTTGCAATATCAAGCATTAAACCATTTAACCGCTTGTTTACGTTAAATTCATGCTCTACGTCATTATTCGATTTATAAGTGGTTAATGGTGATGCCAATGAACGAAATATGCCGGATACCCTATCTGGTGAAGGGTTTGCTAAATCCGGTATGCTATGTAAATGCGATTTTAAAAATACGGTGTCTTCCAATCTTTCTGCACCGCATAAATTTGAATATATCCAATAAAGTAATATATCGCTGTAAGAATAAGTTGCCTGTTTAACCCTTTTCCCAAGAGCTTTATCTATAGTGGTAGCCACCTTTTTATTTCGCATTTCATTGATTACGAAATTTATACCACCGAAGGGGTTTACCTTCTTTGAAGATGTCTTTAAATTACCTGACGACTAACTTCATATTGAAATTTTAAATTTAAAAGGTGAAAAAGATGATTTGCGCTTAAATTTAAGTTTCGTATCTTTACCTTAACATTATGATAAATAGTGGACCGCATCGGAATTGAACCGATTTGCATGGGCTGTCAAAAACCTCGCAATCGACCTGAGCGGCCCCTATTTGTATAAGAATAACCAGTAGTTCGCGCTACTGGTTTTCTTGTATTAATCATATATGTATTTCTCTTTAACATTTCCGTTTTCATCTGCCCAACCCTTTAGTGCGTAATGGTTTGTTTTTACATGAGGTAAATCCAACAGGATTAGTTCTTTGTTTTTTACCATCCTAAATACTGCCAAGCGTAATGAGTTATTGATAGTTTCTAGATCTTCCTTCAATTCTGGCTCCTCTTTAAAAAGTATTTCCAACATTCCATTGATTGATAAAATCATCCCCTCTTTTCGGAGACAGTAAATCGCCTTTTGCTTTAATGGGTCATCTTTACTGTACAAAAGTCTAGCAAACCTCCTTTTAGGGGATATTGCGTCAAGAGCAGTTTGTATCTCTTTACGTTCCTTTTCCAATTTTCCAATCTCTGACTCGACTTCCTCAAGACGTTCTTTGAGTAGTTTCTTAGTAGGACTATCTTTGATTATTATCTTTCTTTTTAGCTTCATACTTAATACTTCAACGTATTACAAAAAGTATTACACAATATTACAAAAAACTTTTAAATTTTACTAATTTACACCTTAATTTTGACGAAAAAACACCGTAAATGCCTATATTTACAGTACAAAATGATAAAATTATGACATAAAATATTGATTAAATATAGAAGCGTTTACTTGTAGAGTTTTCAAAAACGACCAATTTTAATATATGCACTACTCAAGTAAGTTACCCTTCGTCTTAAAGGCGTGGGCGTTGCTTATTAGTGCATTGGTACTTGGTCGTACCGTGAGAACTGTAGGTGATGTTCCACGCTGTTTTTATTTAGTAATGTTATTGAGGAACACAATAACGCTAACTAAAGGCAAAATGAAAATTTTAATAGTATTCCTAGTTGTGTCCTGTACACTATCAGCACAAGAACTTACAAAAGTTGAATTTGAAAAAAAGATCATCGAGTATTTAGAAGAAACTAATCTTGAAAAAGAACCGCTTAAAAGGGTTGATGAAAATGGTGATACATATTATACGTATGAACCTGATTTTTTACCCGAATATAAAACCAAAGAGTTCTATATTCCAGAGACTAAGAAGGAAAAGTTATATCGCATACTACATGGTCGCTCCCATCCTGATTATATAAAAAGAACTGTTAACGACCCTAGATATAAAACTATGGTAAAGGAAGAGAAAAAAGTTACCTTGCTCCGTGCAAAGTATAAGGAGATTATCAAACGAAAAAAAGACTCTCTTAGAAACATAGATACCAAGAAACGTGATTCTATAAGACACGTGAATTATTTGATAAGCCAGAGGCGTTATGATTCTATTAGTAACGCTGAACAAGTGGCACGTAAGAGGTATATTGATAGTATAAAAAATTCTCGCAAAAAGAGGAATTAATTAGCTTTGTAATAAAAGTTAGTTATACCTATGTTTATACTATATAATTTAAACCTGCGTATTTTACAATACACTATAAATTTTGTGAAAACGTTAGTGTTAACAAACTTGTGTAACAACAGCTTTTTGTTATTTTTGTGAGGTTTATATCTCAAAAATAAGTTTTAAATATGTATAGAAAATTAACGCCACTTTTTTTACTGTTTCTTTTTACATTTTCAGCAATTTCTCAAAAGAAAAAAGATGTTTTACTTACTATAGATGAGACTCCTGTCTATACTTCGGAATTTATTAGAGTTTATAAGAAAAACCTCGAATTGGTTCAGGATGATTCTCAGAAAAATGTTGAAAATTACTTAGAACTGTTTATAGATTATAAGCTGAAAATTGCTGAGGCATATCAACAAAAGTTACATGAAGACAATAATTACAAAAAGGAATTTTCAAAATATCAGGAACAACTTTCCCGTAACTATCTTTATGAAGATAAGGTGAATGATGACCTTGCTATGGAAGCATATCAACGAGGCTTAGAAGAGATCAATGCGTCCCATATTTTGGTGTTTACAACTTTTGATGATCTGCCTCAGGATACTCTTGCTGCTTATAATAAAATTGAAAAGATACGGGAACGAGCTTTAAAAGGAGAAGATTTTGAGAAACTGGCTAAAGAAACTTCAGAAGAACCTTCTGCAAAGGAACGCGGTGGTGATCTGGGCTATTTTTCAGTTTTTTCTTTGGTATATCCTTTTGAAACAGCAGCGTACAATACACCGGTTGGAGAGATTTCTGAGATTGTAAGAACACAGTTTGGATATCATATTATTAAGGTGCTAGACCGTAGAAAAAGAATGCATGAGCTTACAGTATCCCATATTATGCTCTCGGACAAAGCAGACTCTACACGAACGTTTGATCCTGAAGAGCGTATAAAGGAGTTACATAGTCTTATTCAACAAGGAGAATCTTTTGAAAACCTGGCAAAACAGTTTTCTGATGACAAAAGCTCTGGAAAACGTGGAGGGCAACTCAATAAATTCAGTAAAGGAGACCTGCGATCGGAAGAATTTGAAGAAGCTGCATACGCACTTGAAGCTGCCGGAGATGTTTCTGAACCTGTAAAAACAAATTTTGGATGGCATCTTATTCGTTTGGACGAAATACATACGATCCCAACTTTTGAAGAAAAGAAAAAAGATCTGTTACAAAGAGTTCAGGATGCAAGCCGTTCAAAAATTGTGACCAACAAGGTCAATAAAAAAATCAAAGACAAATATGGCTATACCTACAACGGTGCATATAAGTCTTTTTTTAAAGATTATTTAAAAGATGAGGTGTTGCAAAGAAAATGGGTTTACGATACACTCTCTAAAGAACAAGACAAAATGATCTTTACTATTGGAGATAGAGCGTTACATTATAGTGATTTTGCAGAATATATTAACGAACGTCAACGCAGGACAAAAGCTTATAAAACCAAAGAAGGCTTAATTAATGGTATGTTTGACGAATTTGAAACCTTAGAATTAAAGAATTACTTCAGAGACAGATTAGAGTTTGAAAATGAAGAATATGCCAGTATAATTACTGAGTACCGAGACGGGTTACTCATTTTTGACGTAATGGATAAAAATATCTGGGGTAAAGCAAAGAATGACTCAATAGGTCTGCAAGCGTTTTACGATGCCAGAAAAGAACAATATGTCTGGAAAAAACGAGTTGATGCTATTATAGTTTCAGCTACAAATAATGCAACGGCCCAAAATGTTAGTATGTTGTTAGAACAAGGTAAAACAGAAGAAGACATTAAAAGTCAATTAAATACCAAGGAAGAAGTAAATGTGATCATTTCGAATGGAGTTTTTGAGATAGACCAGAGTGACCTTCCTGAAAATTTTGAAGTAGTTGAAGGAGTTTCAAAAATATATCCTGTAGACGATTCTTTTGTTATTGTAAAAGTAAAAGAAATCATTCAGCCCAGCATAAAGACCTTAGACGAAGTGAAAGGGAAAGTATTGAGCAATTATCAAAACCACCTCGAAGAGAATTGGGTAAAAGAGTTGCGAAAAAAATACGAAGTAGATGTCAATAAAAAAGCCCTCAGAAAAGTTATCAAAGAATTGAGTTCTTAATGCGCACCATAGTTATATTCTTTTTTTGCATTTTTCTTTTTGTCTCCTGTGACTATTTTAAAAGGGATACCGAAAAAATCCCGGTTGCACGTGCTAATGACACCTATCTATACAAAGAAGACATAGAAAAACTCATTTCCGAAAGCACTTCAAAAGAAGATAGTACACTCATTGTGAGCAACTATATTAACCGTTGGGCAACCCAGCAACTACTAATTAATCAAGCAAAGATCAATCTTTCAGAAGAGAAACTTGCTACTTATGACAGACTTGTTCAGGAATATAAGAACGACCTGTATACAGAAGCCTATAAAAGCACTATTGTATCACAGCAATTGGACAGTACCGTTTCAGAAAGTGAATTAGCAGATTTTTATGAACAGAATAAGAATAATTTCAAACTCAATGATGTGTTGCTAAAGGTTAGGTACATAGTTGTAGATGATAATTATTCGAACATAGCTGCTACGAGACAAAAGCTTGACCGTTTTAATGAAGAAGACAAGACCGATCTGAGTACACTTGGTATTCAGTTTAAAGAATTTAACTTTAATGATTCTATATGGGTTAAAAAAGAAGCCCTGGTAAATACACTACCCGTTATAAATGGTAACGAGGAACAAGTGTTAAAAAAATCTAATTTTACACAATTACAAGATTCATTAGGAGTATATTTGGTGAAAATTCAGGATATTTTAAACCCGAATGATATTGCACCACTTTCTCATGTTAAACCAACCATAACGCAGATCATTCTCAATAAAAGAAAGCTGGAACTCATAAAGAAACTTGAAAAAGATATTACTAAAGATGCTATTAAAAACAAAAACTTTGAGATCTATAGAAATCAATAGCCTCCTTTTAGCGCTATTAATGATAACCTCAGTATCGACTTTTGCACAGGATGTGGTTACCGTAGATAGTACGGGTGTGGCAAAAAGCAATGAAAACAGTATAACGGATGTACTTCAAAAAAAGGATACAGTAGTGCCTTTTAAACGTTATAAAGCTGAAGGTGTAAGCGGGGTAGTGGGTGATTATGTGATTTTGGACAGTGATATTGATAAAAGTTACCTGGAGCTTGATGCGCAAGGTATTTCCACAGACGGGATCACACGTTGTCAACTATTCGGAAAATTGCTGGAAGACAAACTGTATGCCCATCATGCAAAACAAGATAGTATACTGGTATCTGATGTCGAAATAAACCAACAGATAGAACAGCAGTTACAATACATGATTAGTGAATTAGGAAGTGAAGAAAAAGTAGCCAGCTACTATAGAAAAGATGATATCGAAAAACTGCGTAAGGACCTGTTTGAAGTAAATAAAACACTTAGGCTGGCAAGCGATATGCAACGTAAGGTAGTTGAAAATGTAGAGGTTACCCCGGAAGAGGTTCGTGAATTTTTCTTCTCTATCCCGGAAGACGATCGCCCGGTATTTAGTGCCGAAGTGGAAGTTGCACAAATCATAATTGAACCCGAGATTACAGAAGAAGCAAAACAAAGAGTAATAGACAGATTAAGTCAAATGCGGGCAGACGTTGTAGATAATGGTGCAAGTTTTGCTACAAAGGCTGTATTATATTCAAAGGATGGGAGTGCGGCAAAAGGAGGACTAATTCCCGGGATTAAACGTAACTCGCCCTATGCTAAAGAATTTAAAGATCAGGTTTTTTCACTATTGGAAGGTGAAGTGAGTGAGCCTTTTGAGACCGATTTTGGTTATCATATACTATATGTGGAAAAAATCAGGGGGCAGGAGGTAGACGTAAGACATGTGATCTTATTTCCTGAAGTTTCTCAAAAAACAATAGATGAGGCTCGAGTAAAAGTCGATTCAATCCGGGCTAAGATTGTAAGTGGAGAAATGACCTTTGCTGAAGCTGCCAGAAGATATTCAGATGAAGTAGAAACAAGAAATAATGGAGGGCAGTTGGTTAACCCTGTAACAGGCGACACACATTTTGACCTTACAAAGATGGACCCAACTTTAAGTGCTCAGGTATACAATTTAAAAGAAAACGAAGTTTCAAAAGTATACACAGACAGGGATTACACAGGAAAAAGCAGCTTCAAAATCCTTACGGTTACCAATCGATATGAAGAGCATAAGTCTGACTATGTTAAAGATTATGAAAAAATTAAAGAACTTGCACTCAAGGAAAAACAGATTAAAACCATTGGAATATGGCAAGCAAAGAAGATAAAAGAGACGTATGTGAGTGTTAATGAAGATTATCAAGACTGTGAATTTTCCAGCAATTGGGTTAAAAAATAATTAACAAAATACTTATGTCAGACGTAGCAGCAGTAGAACAATTAGTAGTAAAATATAATGCCCTACGGCAAGAAATTAAAAAAGTAATAGTTGGACAAGATGAAGTAGTAGAACAAGTACTTTTGTCCATATTCTCGGGTGGTCATGCACTACTAATTGGCGTTCCGGGATTAGCAAAAACACTTTTGGTAAATACTGTTGCTGAAGCCTTAGGACTTCAATTTAAGAGAATACAGTTTACTCCGGATCTAATGCCCAGCGATATTTTAGGATCTGAGATTTTGGACCAGAACCGGGAATTCAAATTTATAAAAGGGCCCATCTTTGCAAATATAATTTTGGCAGATGAGATCAACCGTACGCCTCCAAAAACACAAGCTGCTTTGTTGGAAGCAATGCAGGAAAGAGCTGTGACCATAGCCGGAAAACATTATAAACTGGATTTACCCTATTTTGTTTTAGCTACACAAAACCCCATTGAGCAAGAGGGAACTTATCCTTTACCCGAAGCACAATTGGACCGTTTTATGTTTGCAGTGAATCTGGATTACCCTTCTTTTTCTGAAGAAGTTGAAGTAGTGAAAACAACAACCTCCGGTGATGTTGCAATTGTAAATCCATTGTTTTCTTCCGAAGAGATCATTAAATACCAAAACCTTATCCGAAAAATTCCTGTGGCCGATAACGTAGTGGAATATGCAGTTACCCTGGTGGGTAAAACCCGTCCAAAAAGTCAGGCTGCCCCGGAGATCGTTAAAAACTATATTGATTGGGGTGCCGGCCCCAGAGCATCGCAAAATTTGATATTAGGAGCAAAAGCCTATGCGGCACTTAACGGCAAATTTTCTCCGGATATCGAAGATGTACAAAAAGTAGCAATAGGAATACTGCGACACAGATTAATTAAAAACTATAAGGCGGAGGCCGAAGGGCTTAGTATTGAAGAAATTATTCATAGCTTGTATTAGCACCTTCTTTCCTTATAAAATCCTATCTTTCTGTTTTTGATTACCTTCGTTTCATGTCGGGACACAGATCTTTTTTTAAGATAGATTATGGTCAAAGGATCTTTGGCCTGGATAGTATGCGTGCAGCAGCTATATTGTTTGTCGTTTGCTCGCATGCATTGTGGGTTTTCCCGGAAGCCGAAGGGAGCTTCGTAGAGATTCTTCACCTCATGGGTGTCATGGGTGTGGAGATTTTTTTTGTTTTAAGTGGATTTCTTATTGGGCGAATACTCTTCAGGCTTTTTACCGACCCTGAATTTAAAGAGAAACATTTCAGGTATTTTCTTATCAGGCGATGGTTTCGGACACTCCCAAATTACTATTTAATTTTACTTGTCAATGTTGCGGTAGCTCTTTACTTAGGTAGAGATCTACCAGACAGCCTGTGGAGATATTTCTTCTTCCTTCAGAATGCCTCCGACCGGATGGATATTTTCTTTACAGAGTCCTGGAGTTTACCCGTAGAAGAATTTGCGTATATCCTGGGGCCTTTGCTAATGTACGTGTCTATACTTTTAGTGAGAAGAACCTCACGTAAAAAACTCTTCTTCATAGTTACTTTACTTATTATAGGTTTCTTTTTAGCTACCAAGGTTTGGTACAATACCCAAACAGGAGGCAATTCGTTAAACTATTGGAACGAAAATCTAAAAGCAGTGACCCTCTATAGGATCGATGCTATTTACTATGGGGTATTGGCAGCCTATATTTCTCAGGTACGAGTTTCATTTTGGACAAAATATAAAGCATCGTTTTTTGCATTAGGGATTGTCTTGTTTATGGCAGTTCATTTTTATATTGCGTTGGGCCGTATTTCTCCCGAAACTCATTCTTTTTTCTGGAATGTGTTATATCTGCCACTTTGTTCGTTGAGTATTGCAATGTCACTTCCGGTCTTTTCAGAGATGCAGCAGGCACCAAAATTGATGCGGAGCTCCATAACCTTTATCAGCCTCATCTCGTATTCCATGTACCTGTTGCATTATTCCATCGTACTTCAATTGATGAAGTATAAGCTACCCGTAGCATCAGGAACGTGGCTACACAAAGGGCTTTTTTCGGTAGGCTACCTTGCAATTACGATTGTGTTGGCATATGTTTTATACCGTTGGTATGAAAAACCGATGATGGATATTCGTGACAGGCCGTTTTTTAGAAACAGGTTTAAAAAATTCTGATTATTAATTTAATAATTATTTATATCAAAAATTTAATTATTATCAATATAATTCAATAAAATTTAATATTTAACAAAAAATATGCAGTGAATACCGTATTTCATTGTATATTTTTGAATTTAGGATTTATTTTGTACTTTCGCAGAACTTAAAATCAAAAAAGACAACCATGGCATTCGATATCGATATGATTAAAAAAGTCTACTCACAAATGGCCGAAAGAGTAGATAAAGCACGTGAAATAGTAGGAAAACCTTTAACGCTTTCCGAAAAGATTTTATACAATCACCTTTGGGACGGAATGCCATCAAAGGCTTTTACGCGTGGTAAAGATTATGTTGATTTTGCGCCGGATAGAATCGCTTGTCAGGATGCAACAGCGCAAATGGCGTTGCTACAGTTCATGCAAGCCGGAAAACAAAAGGTGGCTGTACCTACAACAGTGCATTGCGATCACTTGATCCAGGCCAAACAGGGGGCTGTACCCGATCTAAAGCGTGCCAATGAAACCAGTAATGAGGTATTTGATTTCCTGGAGTCCGTTTCAGATAAATATGGAATAGGTTTCTGGAAACCGGGAGCGGGAATCATTCATCAGGTAGTTCTTGAAAACTATGCATTTCCCGGTGGAATGATGATCGGTACCGACTCACATACTGTAAATGCAGGAGGTTTAGGGATGGTTGCCGTAGGTGTTGGAGGTGCAGATGCTGTAGATGTAATGGCGGGAATGCCCTGGGAATTGAAATTCCCGAAACTAATAGGAGTGAAATTAACCGGAGAACTGAACGGATGGACGGCTTCTAAAGATGTTATTTTAAAAGTTGCCGGAATCCTTACCGTAAAAGGAGGAACAGGAGCAATTCTGGAATATTTCGGACCCGGAGCTAAAAACCTGTCATGTACCGGAAAAGGCACTATTTGTAATATGGGAGCTGAAATTGGGGCCACTACATCCACATTTGGATATGATGACTCTATGGAACGTTTCCTTAGAGCAACCGATAGAGCTGAAATTGCAGATGAAGCAAATAAAATAAGAGAACACCTTACTGGAGACGATGAAGTATATGCAAATCCTGAAAACTATTTCGATCAGGTGATCGAGATCAATCTCTCCGAATTACGCCCTCACCTTAACGGGCCGTTTACTCCGGATCTGGCGACTCCAGTTGGCCAACTTGGGGAAAAAGCAAAAACAAATGACTGGCCCATTAAAGTGGATTGGGGACTCATAGGCTCCTGTACCAATTCTTCTTATGAAGACCTAACCCGGGCTGCATCGATCGCACAACAGGCAATAGATAAAAAACTAAAGCCCAAAAGTGATTTTGGGATCAATCCTGGCTCTGAACAGATACGATATACTGCAGAGCGAGACGGCTTGCTGTCTATTTTTGAAGATCTGGGAGCTACCATATTTACAAATGCCTGTGGCCCTTGTATTGGGCAGTGGGACAGAAGCGATAGAAAAGGTGACGAAAAAAATACGATCGTTCATTCCTTTAACCGAAACTTTTCAAAACGTGCCGATGGTAACCCGAATACACATGCTTTTGTGGGCTCACCGGAAATGGTAGCAGCTATCGCTATCTCCGGCCGATTGGATTTCGACCCAATGAATGATACACTTTTAAATGAAGAAGGTCAGGAAGTACTGCTGGACGAACCCCACGGAATTGAATTACCGCCAAAAGGCTTTGAAGTGGAAGATGCCGGATATCTGGAACCCGTGGCAGATGGAAGTGCCATTGAAGTGAAAGTAAACCCCGCCTCTGAAAGGTTACAGCTCTTAACACCCTTTGAACCTATTAAAGATGCCGAGTTACAAGGTGTAAAACTATTGATCAAAGCTTTTGGAAAGTGTACCACAGACCATATTTCTATGGCCGGTCCCTGGTTGCGTTTTAGAGGGCATTTGGACAACATAGCCAATAATACATTGATAGGAGCAGTAAATGCGTATAATAAAAAGACCAACTTTGTAAAAAATCAATTGACGGGTGAATATGGTGGAGTACCGGATGTACAGCGCGAATACAAAGCTGCCGGAATTAAGACTATTGTTGTGGGAGATCATAATTATGGAGAAGGGTCTTCCCGTGAACATGCAGCGATGCAACCACGCCATCTGGGCGTTGCAGCTGTACTGGTAAAATCATTTGCCCGTATCCACGAAACCAACCTGAAGAAACAAGGAATGCTGGGACTTACCTTTGTGAATGAAGCAGATTATGACAAGATCCAAGAAGACGATACGTTCAACTTTACCGATATTGCTGATTTTGCTCCCGGAAAACCATTGACCATCGAAGTAGTACATGCGGATGGAAGCAAAGACATCATTATGGTAAATCATACATATAACCAGTCACAGATAGAATGGTATCGTGAAGGATCTGCCTTGAACCTTATCAAAAAAGAAAATAATGCCTAATATATTGCGCATTCCGATAATAAAAGCTCCTGATCTTCAGGAGTTTTTTATGCTTAAAAATGATCGGCTATATATTTTTTTAAAATCGAAATATCCTCTTTTGAAGTAAGGTCCGGAACATGTTCTTTAAATGGAATAGCTTTTACTGCTTTGGGAAACGAACTACACATATTCAGGACTGCAGTGGGTAATTCTTTTTCATTTCTTTCCGGATGTATAGGACACTCTTTTAAATACGGAAAGACCTGAGAGCCGTTCAGCTTCCATAAATTCATACTCACCCTGAATTTTCCGTCATTGTCTTTATAATTAGAAACTTCTGTAGCAGAAGGTTTTTCAATGATAGTTGTCAAATAATTTTCAGTGTCTGCAATTGCCAATGCAAATTTCGAGATACGTTCCATAGAGAAATCCAATCCCTCCCTGTCATAGCTGATAAAAGCATTAGATGCTTCCGTTTTTCGAAGCGCTCCCATAGCTTCTGCCGAATATAAATTATCACTATTACAAACGGTAAAACTTTTCTCCTGTAAATTTGGATACTGCTCTAAAGACTGTAATAAAGCATCGGCAGTACCAAATGGTTTTTGATGACCTTCGGGAATGAACTGGGTTGCATAAGAGATATGTAATCCTTTGAAGTCATTTCCATAAAGATTTTTAAATGCATCTGCCTGTTCGCTTATTACCAGGAAGATATTCTTGTACCCGGCTTTTTTGGCATTCAGCAAAAGATAATCCAACAAGGGACGATTGTCTTTTCCCAGTCCGATAAGAGCCTTACTCTGCGAATTGGCGTTTTGTATTTCTGCTTCGGAAAGTGTTGAATTGCCGGCAGACCGCTTCATTCGTGAAGAAGCTCCGGCTGCTAATATGACCAGGTTTTCATGCATATTATTTACTGTGTGTTCCTGTCGTTACTGTAACCTGACATGCCGCTTTGGCTCCAGCATTTAAAATAGTATTGCAAATAGCTTCTTCTTTTCCTTCAGGAGCTATCACAACAATGCTTCCACCTCCTCCGGAACCTACGATCTTTGCTCCATATGCCCCTGCTGCCAATGCAGCATCTATCATGGTATCAATTTCAGGAACAGTTATCTTTAAAATATCCTTTAAAATAGAATGGTGTTGCGACATAAGTTGTCCGACCTTTTCAAGGTCAATAGTTTCTTTTTCAAATTCCAATAAAGCTTCCTGAGTGATGGCATGATTTTTAACTGCTGCATAAAAATAAGGTTGCAACTTTTCAGGAATATATCTTGAAAACATATCTATTTGTTTGACAGTTACTTTTTCCAGCTCAAAATTTGAAATATGTTCTTGTATATGGGCAATCGCTTTTAAAGTATTTTCTTTTGCATTGTAAAGAACACTAATTGTTTTTTTAGCTACTCCCGAATCTCCTAAAATGAGTCCTTCTAATGAATTTCCAATGGTTCTGATTGCAAAGGGGACTCCTGTTTCTATAAACACAATGCTCCCAATACTACTGGTATATTGATCCATTTTGCCACCGGGTTCGTTATGTTCCAACACTTCGGCTTCATAAGCGAGTTGCCCTATAAGTTTTTTAGTGATGGGTTGCTCACATCCAAATGCTTTCAGTAAAAAATGAACCCAGGCAACTACAAGCGCTGAAGAACTGGAAACTCCGGAATTTATCGGAATATCTCCTTTTATGGTAATGGTGTATCCTTTAGAAGGAAAGCAACCGTAACGCCTTACTACGCGAAGGGCAGAAGCAAAGTAATCGCGAGGTTGCAGGACCTCAAATGTTTCGGAAATTGGAATGATTCTTTGTGATTCAATATCCGGTAAAAAAATATTGAATTTGTTTTCTGAATTTGTTTCAGCAGTAAGTACAATCTTTTTGTTGATGGCACAGGCGATTACAGGAAGCCCTAAGTAATCCTGATGATCCCCAAAAAGGCAGACCCTTCCCGGAGCGACAATGGTAATACGATCTTTATTTTCTGAAATCACTAGGACTAATAGGTATCTTTTATCCAGTTATAAGGCTGTCTTTTTACCCAGTTGCCACGTGTAAAGTCCGGAAAATCCTGAGGTTCACCATTATTGGCGATCGATACTTCAGAAAGCGGCGTGATCGCACTCCAGGCAGCAGCATCGTACACATCTAAAGGAGGGGCTATGTTTTGTTTTGCAGACTCTACAAACGCATGGATCACAAAGAAATCCATTCCTCCGTGACCTGCGCCCATCGCTTTTTCACCATATTTTTGCCATAACGGATGGTCATATCTTTCTAACCATGAGGTTGCTTCATCCCAACGATGTGAATTTTCAGCTTTATCTTCTATATAGATTCGGTTACCGTCCACTTCCCAGATGCCTTCACTTCCCTGTACCCTGAACCCAAGGGAGTAGGGACGTGGTGAGTTACAATCGTGGGTAACGATAATGGTTTCACCATTAGCAGTTTCGATCATGGAAGTAATAATATCTCCCTGTCTGAATTTTAGTTTTGCATTGGGATGATCCTTTCCGCCATGTTTTACAATATAATTATGCAATCCAACTCCTTTTGAAGCCATAGAGGTCATGGACACGAACCTATTTCCCCGGTTAATGTTACACATAGTAGCAATAGGTCCTACACCATGGGTGGGGTAGACATCTGCATTGCGGAGTAGGGAATGTTGGGTTCTCCAGGCCGATTCGGAAATTCCTTTTTCACCAAATTCTACTCCTTTCCCGTAGGCGGTCTTGCCATCATTGAATTTCACAAAACGAAGGTCGTGTTGGTAGCCACATCTAAAGTGGAGTAACTCTCCAAATACATTTTCACGTACCATATTGAGCACTGCCATGATATCCCTGCGGTAGCATACGTTTTCGAGGATCATTAAGTGCGAACCTGTTTCTTCGTGAAGGTTCACGAGGTCCCAGCATTCTTCCATAGTATTGGCAGCAGAAACTTCCAGCCCGGTGTATTTCCCGGCAAGCATAGCATCTTTCGCCATACGGGCATGCCATAACCAGGGAGTGGAAATAATGACGGCATCCACTTCGGGGAGTTCCAGAAGGTTCTTGTAGTCGTATTCATCCTTAGCAAAGACCTTTGGTTTTTTTTGCCCGAATTTTTTGATCATTTCCAAAGCGATCACATTTCGCCTCTCATCAACATCACAAATGGCAACTACATTTACATCATCCCGCAACAGTACATTATTCAAGTGATTAGTCCCTCTTAACCCAACTCCAATGAGGCCTACATTCAATTTTTCTTTAGAGGGGTTTAATCCGTTTCCAAAGGTGAGTTGAGGTGCCAGTGTGATTCCGGCTCCAACAATCGCCGTTTTCTTTACAAAATCTCTTCTTGAATTCATGTTTTTGGTTTATGAGTTGCTAACAAATTTAGAATAAATTTAAGCATTATTATAGCTTCTATTGTTAGCTTTACAAAACGATACCTACTATTTATCAATGAGAACTTTTTTGAAGAAAAATTGGGGTAATTTACTTTTTCTCGCAGCTATTGCGTTATTGATCATTCCGCAGACCCGGATGCCCATACAGGTTTTTGTACAGCGGGTTATCGCTTTTAGCCCTTCGGAAATTGACGTAGAGGAAAGGCAGCTTCTTACCGATTATGATTGGCGTTTGGGAACTTTGGAAGCTGACACTCAAAATCTATCGCAGTCTGAAGGTAAAGTGGTGCTGGTAAACTTCTGGGCTACCTGGTGCCCACCCTGTATTGCTGAAATGCCTTCGCTTCAAAAGTTGTATGACACCTATGGTGATCGGGTAGATTTTTACTTTGTATCACCGGAAGAGCCTTCTGTAGTACAAAAATTCCTTCAGAAAAAAGGCTACACTTTCCCTGTCTATATTGAAGTACAAACCCCTCCTGAAGTTTTAAAAACGCAAACTATCCCTGCAACCTATCTTATATCAAAGAAAGGAGAGATCATTATCGAAAAAATTGGAGCAGCCAATTGGGATAGTGAGAAGGTTCATATTATTTTGGATGATCTGTTGCAGGCTGAGTAATCCATCTTTTGAACAGGCAGACCAGGTGATCCGTGAAGAACGGCTGTACTTGAATCCGGAGCTTAGAATAGTGGATATTTCAAAGAAAATGGTAACTAATAGCAGGTATATATCTCAGGCTATTAATGTGGTCTATGGAGATTCTGTTACCAATTATCTCAATGACCTGCGACTTGAATTATTTAAAGATAAATTGCAAGACAGTTTTTATCAAAATCTTAATATCGATGTGCTGTGGACAGAATGTGGGTTTAATTCAAAATCTTCGTTTAACCGATTCTTTAAAAAAAGGGAAGGTGTAACTCCTTCGGAATATAGAAATAGGATACTTCAAAAGGCTTCGGGGCCTAAATAGTTATTTCAGCTTATAAATCAGGGTAATTAAAAAATTGACAAATAAGACAAATTAAGATGACGCATAGGTCAATTTTTAATTTTATTTCAGTTGGAATACGGGATTATAGATCAACCCTATCACATTTCCCCAGGGGTCTTTTACACTTGCTACCATGAGTGGGCCACCTACACTATTTGGTTTTTCATTCTCTGTGGCTCCAACCTCGAGAAACCAATCGTAGCTCTTATGAATATCCTCCACACCCCAGAGGGTCAGGACGCTTTCTGTTTTTTGGGTAGTGGGGTTCTTTTCGGGGAGCAGCCCCAATTCGTAGCCTCCTATATTGAATCCAACGTAGAAAGGTTCGTCAAAATAAGGCTTAGTTGCGAATGCTTTTGTGTACCATTCTTTGGCCTTTTCCAGATCACCTACATGGTAGATGGTGGTTCTTAATCCCAGGATGTTTGGTGTTGCCATAGGGGTTGTGTTTTTAGTTGTAGAGTTTTATTTACTATGTTTCCTTTTAAAATATTCCATCATTTCTGTTCTGTATGAATATCTATTAGCGTTTAAAAATGGCATCCATTTACTTTCAATAACATCTCTTTTTATTGAATTAGTATGATTTAATATCTTAAAACTATTTTGCGTTAACATAGATGTTTTACTTTCAAACCCTTCAATACCTGCTTGTCCAAAAATATTACTCATACCGATGAATCTTTTCAATTCAGTTGCAGGCATATATTTAACAAATTCATCATTAGGTGCAATTGTATTATAAACACAGCCTACACTATATCCTCTATACTTTTCCCATTCAAAATTTTTATTTAAAATTGAGCCCGTTAGAATTATACTATTAAAGGTTACAGGAGGAAACTCTTCATTAATAAAGCCTTCTAGGTATGCACCAATAATATATGTTCCAAAAGAATGAGCAATTATTGAAATTTCTCCTTCAAATCGATCTTGTAGGTCATATATCCAATCTCTAAAATCGTCAACAACTTTAGACCTTTTTCCTGGCCTAAAGAGTAAATCAGGTTTATTGGTTTCGTAAGTGTATGGAGCAAAAATCCAATCTTGGCTACTAGCGATAGGTGCAATTTCCTGATTCCATTCAGCTCGGCTTAAAAGTCCGTGAATACTTACCAATATTCCTTTTTTCTCTTTTAAATCAATTAAACTACGGTCATTATAAACTCTTTTTATAATTTCAAAATCTTCGTCATTGGGGTAATGTCTTATTTCCCATGTTTTATTATTTGCATAAAGGTCAATTTGAATAACTCCAACATCTTTGCTACCGTATCTGCAAGTTGAGAATAGTTTTATGTAGGAGTCAATTAAATTAGGGCTTTCTAGAGAAGCAAATAGAATATCAAATTTTAACCCCTTTATAGAAACTTCTTCTGTATTGTTAGGAATATATCTATCCTCATTAAACACAATAACACAATCTAAATCTTTCGGATTTTTATTTGCAGTTATAAATGAACCTCCTATAAAAATTTCAACGGCTCCTCTTTCTTTTGCGTAATCCAAAATATCACTTATTGGCTTTTCGAAATTTTCACGAATTTCATTTAAGCAAAATCTATTTATAAACTCTTCACCTGAACAAATGTGTATTCCTGTTGGTAATTTTCCTTCGTTTGTAAATTCCGGTATTGTCATAATTTAATACTATTTCATTGCTGGTTAACCTTATAGCTAACGGTCTTGTATATGAAAAGTAGCGGGATTTTTACACATTAACTTTTCGGTTTATAACTGACCTTTATTTTACGTTTATACTTTCATTTTACACTTAAGCCGCTATTACTTATACACAATGTTGGGCTTAGTTATTTTCTCCGTTCACTTTATTTTCTAATAATTTAATTTGATTTTCCAGAAGCCTTATTTCTCCAATATTCGTTTTCAATCGTTGAATTTCCTCTCTAATTTCTGCATTGTCATCTTCTTCTTCAGGTTCATTTGGTTGCACAAAGTCGACAATTCCACCGTTTTGGGTAAATGAAATTAGTTTTGTAATTGACTTTTCCAAAGCAGTAACTTTGTCTCCATTTTGTTCTGCATTTAATTTTAAGTCTGCGATAGCATTTTGCAAAATTGTGGCTTTTCCTTCGTCTCTCTCTTTTTCAGCTTCTTTTTTCAGTTCTAGAGCTATCTTTTTATTCCCAAGTTTTAAGCCTTTAAGTTCCTCCACTTGTTTAAGTACGTTGATAAATCTATCAGCAACTTTTAGAGACTCAAGTAGAATTTTACTCACACTTGTTGCAAGTCCAACAATTACAGCCATTTCTATAATAATAGAACCTTTTTTTGCTCCGATTATATTAAAATCTTCTGGACTTTTGTCTTGAGCCATTGCAATTCCTCTACCTATATCATACCAAGTGGCACTTAATTTTTTAAAGTCAGATAAATTTTCAATGGACACATCATTTTGAAAATAAACTCGCATTAATACCTTATCATCTTCCACTTCTTCGCTTTCTTCTATTTCAAAAGATTTGTATAGCGTAGTTTGTAGTTCTTTAATTGTGCTCTGTGCTTTGGTAATTATATCAGAGGATTCTTTTATTTTACTTGTAGCAGTTGCTATATCTAAAGCGTTTTCACTTAGAATTTGCTCAATTTTCCTAACACCAGATTCTCCAATAAGTTCCGTAATCTCAAGTTTTTCAAGAAAGTTAATCTGTTCGAGGCTTAAAGATTGAAAATTTATTCCTTTTATGGATTCAATTAAACTTTCTTTTTGAGATTCAAAAGGAACAAGTTGTTGGTTGTTATTTCTCCTAATGTTAGCATTCATTTGGTTATAAAGTGCTGTGTATTTCGTTGGAACTCCATTGTCGATAATATTTTCAGAGAACCATTCGGTTAATTTCAGTAATTCGGTTATTTGCATTTAGTTCGTTTTTAATTAAGCCCAACGTGTTTGTGTATGATTTCGTTGCGTGTTTAAGCATTAAAGTTAGCAAATAAATCACTGATAGAAAGTCCGCGAGGACTTTCGTAAGTAGGCTATAACCAGTAATGAATTATACACGGTGTTAGGCAAAGTTATTCTAATTCCTTTAGCATTTTTTTGATTTTTAATACTTTTTTATTGACTATTAATTTGGGGTCATTATTAGTCATAAATGCGTAATATTCTTCTAAATTCCAATTCGCTTTTTGAAGTTGTTCATCGAGATTTAGTTTATCTGTGTCCTCTAATGCCTTTAGAATATTTTCTAATACAATAGAAAGATTATTATATTCTTTTCCAGCTAAATAAAACTTTGAAGCATTCAAAAAGTCAACAACACCTTCAGCGTACCTCTGAGTTTCGCAATGTGATTTTCCTTGTAAATGATAGCTCATTCCTTCCAATCTATAATAACTTTTATTAGCTTTTTTATTTAATTTTTTATTACTCTTCTTAATAGATTTTTTGAATTTTTTTTCAAATTCCTCTTCCATTTCTCTTCTTAATAGCTCTCTTTGATTTTGAAATGTTTTATTTTGAATTAATTGTATAATTATTGGGATTATTACACCAACAAGTCCAAAAATGACAGTTGTAGCAATTATCAATTTATTCCAAGCTGAATCATAAAATTCATTCACTTTTTGTAATACATCTAATGTTTCTTGTGTCATTTCTTTTAATTTTGCCTAACTTGTTTATACTGATGTAAAATACATCAGTATCTACCTATTTTAGGGGATACTATTGATAGTATTAAATTGTCTTATTACGCTAGGATCACCTACGCCAAGGCTTCGGTGATCGATGGGGAGAGTACCAAAGATAAAGGAAATGTAATAAGCTGAAAAACAAATTTGTAAAGAAGTTTGCCCGTTTTATAAACAATGGCATACAATAAAAGACCTTATATTAGTTTATAGAGCCTCAATGTTCTCCAGGATCGTAGCCAGATGATGGTCGTCATGCTCTGCAACAAAAAAGAGTACGTCTACCGGTTTCATGGGAACGTTAAGGCGCGGGTGTTGGGCCGCATGCTGTAAACTGGCTGAGGGTAAAGTTTTAAATTCTTCTATAAAAGCAGCCCTTACCCGGTGAAATTCTTCCAGTAAGGCTTCCAGTGTTTGTGCATTGTGGTCGGCAGCTTCGGTCTTGGCATTGGACATATCGGCTCCGGTAAGCTCGGGTTGTAAAGCGGCTAATTGTTGAAGTCGCCCCTGGTGCAATGGTTCCAGGTCTATCAAATGCCCGATATGCTCTTTAATGCTCCAGGTACCGTTGGGCCGGTAGGAGAGTTGTGCATCGGTCAACGGGGTACAATAGTGCTTCAATCTGACCTCTGTATCCTGTACACGGGTCATGATATTTTGTGCCCACCCCGGGTCTATGCCCAGATTAAAGACGTGGGCGGTCCATTCTTGTCGTGTTGTCATTTTGTTGCAATTATTTCTACCATCAAGGGGCAACACAAGGTTGCTCCGGGGGTGTGTTTTAGTTCTTCCAGATCGCTCAGGGCGTTGCTTAACTCTTCTTCGGTAAGGTACCCGACAGCCACCAGTCGCGGATAGTAGCTTTTATAGAAGGTCTCGGGCCATTGCCAGGTAATCTGCTCCGGCGTGGCGAGTTTGGACATCAGCCGGATATTGTCAACTTTCATTCCCAGTTCTCCCAATATACGAGGAAGCTCTCTGCCTATATCTATTTCTCCTTCAGAATCCTTAAAACTTCTTAAGGCGGCAGCAATGGCTTTCGCCAAACCGGGCTTATAGGGTTCGGTCTGGTGGGTGGACCAGTCATAGTATTCATGGATCACCATTTTACCTCCCGGTTTGAGAGCATTGTATACTTTTTGTAATACGTCTTTTGGATTGGAGAGCCACGCCAGTGCCCAGCGGCAATACATTCCGTCCAGGCTGTTAGGTTCCAGTTGCATTTCATCGAAATCGGAACAGATGGCTTCAATATTCAGGCGATGCAATGTGCTTATTCGTTTGAGCTGCTCTATATAGACTTCAGATCTGTCCACACCGATCACCTTCCCGGAGGTTCCGGTGATATACGCCAATTCTTCAGTACAAAAGCCGGGACCACATCCCAGGTCCAACAGGGTTTGCCCTATATTGAATCTTGCCAGGCGCCAACCGTGTTGCGCTTCTTCTGCCCAAACCTGATGTTGTACTCCTAAGCGGTGTAATTCTTCGGTATCGGTTCCTAAAATATAGGCATTGTTCTCTTTCATAGATGCGGTTTCAGTTTCTATAAAATTAATGAAAATTGTAAAGCAAATGAAGTTCCTTCCGGAAGGGCTATTTAAGTGTATAGAAGATGAGGAACATAGCCATTACACCTACGATCACTCCAAAGAACATGCTTAATACGATCTTTCCGGGAAAATGTGTTTTTCTGAAAAGTACTCCGTATAAGAGGTATTGTCCAAGGAAAATAACCACTGCATTTATCATTGCTGCGGTCCAACCGCTTCCTTCTTCCATCCAACCGGAACTGAAGCTTCCGCCGTTAAAAAAAGCCAATAGCAGAGCTATACTTAGGGAACTCACAATGAGTATCCAAAGCGATCTGGAGTTGGTTTTTTTAGTTAGCATACTATATGCTAACGCAAAAAAATTAATAATTGATATATACGTACCCTAAAAAAGGTTCGGGAAATTCAGGGTCGTTAAGAATCAAGGCGTAGTAATAGGTGCCTACGGGTACCAGATTTCCGGTAAATAGTAAGCCTTCCGTAGCGATACCATCCCAGAACCCGTCTTCGTTTCGGCCTGTGTGGATCAGGTTGCCTTCGCGACTGTAGATCTTCAATTCAAAATTGTCATAGACATTGAGAAGCCCTGTTATTTCAAATACATCATTGATGCCGTCACCGCTTGGTGAAAAACCATCCGGGATCCAGGGTGCGCAGTTTTCGGTTCTCAATAAAAATTCCCCTACCGTAAAGCATATTTCGTTTTCCAGACGTACATAAATGGTCTGCGGATCTGCTCCGTTCATGTAGGCTCCGGGGTCACTGATTGCATTCTCCTCTGCAACTGCATTTTCAAAAGTGGTATAGAAAGTGATCTCGTCGTTGGGATCTGTAGATATATTTTCGTTTTGTGTTGTGAGGTCGAAGGTAGCAGTGTCAAAACCTTCATCACATTTCAGCAGGTCCGGAAGTGAACCGATAGGAGGGATGCTTTCAAAAGTGACGGTAACGTCTAATTCATTGTTATTGTCATTCCATTCCAGAACGATTCCGTTACCGGTTCCGTCATCATCTACCACAACCTTCAACAGGAAAGAACCGGGCGTAGTATCGGGGAGGGTAATGACGATCACTCCGGGTTCATTTCCTCCAATAGGAATACTTTCCCGGGTTTCGGATTGCCCCAGTAGTTGACCGTCCACATAGAATGCTATGGGTGTTTCCGGCGGTAAGGGAGCTGTGGCGTCAATATTGTAAACGGTATATGCTATAGTGAGATCGCGTTGGCGGCATGCATTCAGGTCATTATCAATGGTAATGGTAGCATCCGGTAAGGCACATGCCAGCACTTCAATATTAAAATGTTCTACTACAAAACAATCGGGGTTGGAAACCCGTACCCATATCACTTGTGGATTGACCAGATTCTGATAGGCTTCGGGATTTGTAATTGGATTGACATTGTTGGTGGCATCGTCTTCAGATTCGTGATAGGAGATCGTATTGATAGGGTCGATACTTGCGGTCGCTTGGGTAAGGTCGAAGAATTCGTCACCAATTACATCACAGAGCTCCAATCCAACAATACCTTTTGTTTCCGGGAATACCAGCAGGTGAAAGTCCAGTATAAATTGATTGTTGTCCTCATTGGATTCATTTACAATTCCGTTACCGGCACCACCATCATCTACGAAAGCTATTAGTTGAAAATCGGCCGGAATACCGGAAGGGATAGATAAGTTTATGGTTCCACTTTCAGATCCGTCAATAGGCAAGGCAGTAGTGGTTGCTGTTACTCCCAGCACTGTTGCATTGGCGTAAAATGCAATGGGTGTATTGGCTGGAAGCTCGGCTGTACTGTTCACATTATAGACGGTATAAGCTACTTCTATGTCTCTGTTGCCGCATTCGGTGCCTCCAATAACGTTATCAATCTCTATGGTGGCATCTGGGAGTTCTGTATTGAGAACTGTAATCACATTGTTGATCATCACCAGATCTTGATTGGAAGTAAGGTCGATTGTGGCACTGGTATCTCCGGGTTGAATATTATTCTCGATATTATAAAAATCGATATCCATATTATAGAGCTGGTCCGATCCTGTAAAGCTATTGGTACCGTTGAATTGATTGTCTGCCGGATTTAAAGGTGGATTACTTATTATATTGCCGTTAATCTGTAAAGTCTCATTCACACTTAAAGAAGCATCTCCTTCCCAGGCAAGAAAGCCAATTTTAGCTCCAATATTATCCAGTACATTCAAATTATTGAGTTGAATGGTAAGGTTGGTATTAATTTGAGAGACGGTTTCGAGCCCGTCAAAGATGTTCACCTGATTTAAAGAGAGGGTTGGATCTTCGTAAACAACAGTTACCGCCCAACCTCCAAAATTAGTTTGATTACCACAATAACTGGCAATCTCTGCTGTGATATCAAATTCCGAAAGGGTGTAGTTTCCATTACCACCGTTTTGTATAATAGTGGTTACATCTGCAAAGGCTGCAAAATAACGTGCTAGTGGATTCAACTCGTATGCAAAGGTTCTTTCGGCAGTAACAGGAATACCATTTAGTTCAACTTCCAGATCACCAAATTCGCTGGAACCGGCCCAATACAAATAGGCTGCAATGATAGTTTGTCCCGGCTGGAGGATAAAGTCTGCGCTGCTTTCAGTTAAGATATCGCAAGGATTGTTGCCACCGGAATTTTCAGCAGTATTCAAAGTATTTCCAAAGGCAAGATAATCGTACCTGCCGTTAAATTGCTTAAATAGCTCTATTTCCTGCGCTACCATAAAGGCTGGCAAAAAAATTAATAAAAGTACTAAGCAATTTTTACAGGACTGCATGTCTCCTTGATTGACTGCTAAATATACGTAATATTTAGTTCAGCAATCCATTCAAAAATAAAAACGACTAAGGAGCTACAGGTCTCTTCTTTTTAGAATTAAAAAGGACCAGTAAATAAAAAGGAAGGTCCAGACCAGCGTAATAAAAAGGCCTAGTACCGGAACATCATAGCTCTTGGTGAATTCTTCTCCCAGTTGACTTGCCGCAGACTGTACGGCTCCCAATCTTGAAAAAGGTTCTGTAATAAGGTTGGACATAGATTCCAGTGGGAAGAACTGCATCACATTTTCGGCTATATTAGTGTCCTTAAAAAATTTCCATTTCAATAGCCCATACAATATCTTTTCAGCAATGGCCCAGATAATGAGGAAACCTAAAGCAAATGCCGAACGTTTCACCAATACGCCTAAAAATAAACAAAAGGAAAAGAATGCTACGAGTTTAACAAAATAGGCGAGCAGGTATTCCAGATCGCTGAAGATGATCCCGATCTCTTTATAATCTGAAAAACTCAGCCCCAGTATCATAGAGACCACAAAAAGGAAAACTGTAGATATGGTCGCAAATAGAATAACTGTTAGAAACTTTGAAAGTACAAACTCTTTCTTACTGAGACCATCGATAAGATTTTGTTTTAGTGTACGATAGCTATATTCGTTTGCCATCATGGAGACGATCACGATAGCGAGAAAGATCTTTAAAAGAGCTCCCATAAAGGAATTGAAATGCCATATAAAAGGGAAATTAAAAATACCCTGATCTGCTACTCTGAAGTTGACGCTCCCAAAATTAAATTCAATAGAAGCGATGAGTGCAATGAAGGTTATAAGTACAAAATATACAATGGTAATTACCCTGGCAGATTTGTTATACTTTATTTTTTGTAATTCTATATTGAGTAATCGTAGCATGGTGTGTTAGTTTTGTTTTTTGGTAAGTTCAAGGAATTGTTCTTCAAGACTTTCTTTTCGTTTTACTAAATGAGAAAGGGTAATGCCTTTATCAAAAAGTAATTTGTTCAATTCTGAACTGTTCATTGGTTCGTTTAAATAAGCAACTAACAGGTCTCCTTCTTTTTTAATATTTCCGAAGGTAGGATGTCCTTCCAGAATGGATTGCAATGCATTCATATCACTACTCTGAAGCATAAAGAATCCGTGACTGGCATTCATCCCGTCCACACTACCGGTATAGAGGCTTTCCCCTTTACGGAGGATCACTACGTGCGTACATACTTTTTCCACTTCATCCAGAAGGTGAGAAGCCAGAAGGATGGTCGTTCCTTCTGAAGCGATTTTTTTAATAATCTCCCGAATCTGGTGAATACCTTGTGGGTCCAAACCATTTGTAGGTTCGTCAAGAATCAATATTTCAGGATCGTTCAGTAATGCCGAAGCAATTGCCAGACGTTGTTTCATACCTAAAGAAAAAGTCCGGAATTTACTGTTCTTGCGTTCTGCCAATCCAACTATTTCCAGCTTTTCTTCCACTTTTTTGATAGAGACCCCTTTGATCTTACAGACTAGTTCCAGGTTCTGGATCGCTGTCATATACGGATAAAAATTAGGGCGTTCGATAATGGCACCTACTTTCTTTAAGGCTTCATGTGTGGACCCGGAACCGTCAAACCAATGAAAGTCTCCGTTGGTTTTGTTTACAACATTTAGAACAATTCCCAATGTTGTGGATTTACCACTCCCGTTGGGCCCTAAGATGCCGTAGACGTTTCCTTTTTCAATTGTAAATGACAGGTCTTTGACTGCCGTAATGGGGCCAAATTTCTTGGTGAGGTTGTTAATAGTGAGTATGGATTGCACGAAGATCTTTTTTGGTTAAAAGTTAAAAGTATGACGAACCAAAAGAGAATTCGTTACAATGGATTGTAATTATTGTCAGTCGGAAGCTTGGAGTTGACAGCATGAAGTGTCATTCAGAGCGAAGCGAAGAATCTTTTTATGAAGGGATTCCTCACATTTGTTCGGAATGACAAATTAATTAACTTTTTTGTTCCTGATTAAAATATACTAAGTAGTAATACATCTGTTTTTCCTCATCCCAGCCTTTTTCAACAAACTTCTCGGCACTTTCCGGATTAATGAAATCCATTTTGATCTGGATGTTGGTATCCAGATTGATCACATTCTTTATCTTTTTTCTCGCGTCAGTTACTGCTGTATTGGCAATGGGGAAGGTAGTGAGGTCCTCAATACTGTATTTGGGGGCTTTCTCTGTCTTATAGTGATTGAATTCCGGGATAAGGTCCGGATTATCGATCACTTCATTTACAAAGGCAGTTTCTTCGAAGGTATCGTTTTTCGCAAAATGATTTACGGCACGGTTCATAAACAGCACCTCTTCTTTTTTGTCTTCAGCAGGAAAAACCACATCTTTTGCAAATCCCTGACAAAATTTTAAATACTTTTTTGTAAAGAAATTTTCATCTTCAAAAGTGTCTACGCCCAGAAAGCTTTCTAACCAATAGCGGGCATCGTAACGATTACTGTCCACAGACAGCACTTTGTAGCCTTCCTCTTTTTTTACGTTGAAGATCAGGCAGCCTTTATCCAGTTTGTTGAGGTTTACACCTTGTTGTAAAAAGGCTTCCAGTTGGTTTTCTTTTTCGGAAAACTGAAGGAACTCCTGTTTGAGTTCAGATTTAAAAATACCTATTCCGTCTACTTTTTCATTATCAATTTGCATGTTCTCCAAATAGGCAATGTAGACTTCCCCACTTTTTATATGTGGATGCATCGATTGATCAAAAAGATGTTTTGTTATTTTTTTGCTTTGCTCATGAATGGTTTCAGGATGCTGAAAAATCTCTGAGGCAATAGCATAAATTTCATTGAATTCCAGATCGGCTTCATGAGTAAACTGAAAGTAATTCTCTTCTTTATCCCTGAATGGCTTCAGAAAGAATTCTTTTAAAAGAGGTGTTAATTCATCATCCATTTTATAGGGTTCAGAAGAAAGTAATATAGCTTCGTTTCGGCTTTTATTTCCAACTCTGTGAATAGATAGCGAGGCAATGTGTGTTGTAAATAGGTTGATCATTGAGGTTGTACTAAGTATTAATAAATTAAAGGGAAAGTGAATTAGTTCCAGTTTTCATCAAAATCCAGACTGTCATAATCTTCAGAGTCAAAATCGTCTTCAAAATCTGTAAGGTCACTATCTTCTGCAACAAATTCTTTTTCGGGTGCTTCTTCGGGAATTTCTCCGTGCGCGAACATTAAGTTGGGGTAGATCATTCCAATTTCCGGTTCGGCAATTTCTGCTAATTCGACTAAGAATGTCCACATATTTAAAAAATCGTATACATAAATGAGTTTGGTTTCCATTTCTGAAACTACATCTTCCAGAAAGGTTTCGTTCATGACCCTAACACTTCCGGGTTCTTCACTCATATCAAATAAAGCGATCTCTTCTTCTTGTTCCCATAAGTCATTACTGGTATAGAAAGAAGCCATTTCTTGTCCTCCAAAACCGAAAGCTTGCGTAATGGCATTGTGGAAATCTTCCAGAGAGGCAGCAGCCTCGATTTCGATATCACGAAATACATCTTCATGTGTATCGAGTATTATTCTAAAACGATAAATCATTCACTAAAAATTAGTCGACAAAGTTACGAACTTTTCCACTCATTTCTTTGTTGAAACGCTTCTAAAACAACATAAAATTGAAGCCCGAAAAGTAATGCTGCAAAGACGAGATGCAGGGGCTGAGATAGAAATGGGAAGTCAAAATAATACATTGTAATTCCTGTAATTACTTCAGCTACCAATAAAATGACCAGGAAGTTGATCAATTTAAAACCATATTTATACGCTCTGTTAAAGTACCAGAGTGCAATATGAATAAAGATGATCAATATGGAAAGTGTCCTGTGAAAATAAAACTCCAATGTGGGATTAGTAAGCCACTGTGACTTTGCTTCGTATCCTAACAAGCTTACCTGCTCGTCCACATATTGCCGCACCTGAGCTCCCAAAGCTATTTGTATCACAGTACAACTAATGGCAAATATCAGTACTGTTTTATAACCTTGAGAAACATTATAGTTTTTCCGTTCTACTTTAGAAATGTATAGCAAGTATAACAGGAGAGCAACAATCACTAATGCCATTAGCATATGAATTGTAATTTTAACAGGCGCTAAAACCGAATAAACTACAATGGCACCTAACCATGCCTGAAATACAATTAAAACAACCGCCAGCCATGATAGCAATGTAATTCTTTTTTCAAATCTCCATTTTTTGAAGGAAAGTAATGCCATTATTAAAATAGCAAGCCCTGATAGTGCACCAAATAACCGATTGATATATTCTATCCAGGTATGCCAGACATTAAAAGAGGCATAATCGTGTTTTGTATATGCTAGCCAATTATCCGGATTAAATATTTCTGAAGTCGTAAAGTCACTAGCTGCTACCTTTAAGGTTCTGTCTTTGATAATAACGTTCCCTTTTTCAAAATATCTTTCGGGTTTCCATTCCAAAACCGAAGCATCTGTTGGGGGAATATAATATCCAAAACATTTTGGCCAGTCCGGACAGCCCATTCCGGAGCCTGTCATACGCACCATTGCTCCGGCAATAATTACCAGATAAACTAAGATCAATGAGGCTTTAACGGATTTACGATACATTATTTTGCGAGTGTTAAATTAAGTTCGGCTCCTTTCTGCAGCATATATTCTTTGGCAGCTTCATATTCATTCGGAATTTCGCCTTCTAAGATAGCTTCTTTTATAGCTTCTTTTATAATACCTATTTCACGAGATGGTTTTAATCCAAAGGTTTCCATGATCTCTTCACCACTTACCGGAGGTTGAAAATTACGAATATGGTCGCGTTCTTCCACTTCCACAATTTTATCCCGTACTAATTTAAAATTGTTTTGGTATTTTTTAAACTTTTTAGGATTTTTAGTGGTAATATCTGCTTCACATAGCGTCATCAGGTCATCCACATGATCACCAGCATCAAAAATAAGGCGACGCACCGCGCTATCGGTAACATCTGTTGCCAAAACTATAGGGCGGGAACTCATTAATACCATTTTTTGAACAAATTTCATTTTATCGTTCAAAGGCATTTTCAATCTTTTAAAAAGCTTGTAGACCATTTTTGAACCTACAAACTCATGCCCGTGAAAGGTCCAGCCGTTTTTTTTATCGAATCTCTTTGTAGGTGCTTTGCCAATATCATGTAGTAAAGCCGCCCAGCGAAGCCATAGGTTTTGAGTTGTTTGTGAAATATTATCGACTACTTCCAGAGTGTGCCAAAAATTATCTTTATGGCGTTGCCCTTCAATTTCTTCTATGCCTTGTAAAGCGATCAATTCAGGGAAAATAAAATGCAATAATCCGGTTTTATGCAATAATCCAAAACCTTTTGAAGGTGTCTCTGTTGCCAAAATCTTATGTATTTCATCGACGATACGCTCTTTGGAAATGATCTCAATACGTTTGGCATTACGGGTGATTGCATGTAGGGACTCTTTTTCAATGTTAAAACCCAATTGTGCAGCAAATCGGATGGCCCTTAGCATTCGCAAAGGGTCATCACTATAGGTTACATCCGGATTAAGAGGTGTGCGGATGATCTTGTTTTTTAGGTCTTCCATCCCGTTAAAAGGGTCAAGAAGTTCCCCAAAATTAGAGCTTTGCAAACTTAGCGCTAATGCATTGATGGTGAAATCTCTTCGATTCTGGTCATCTTCTAAAGTCCCATTCTCTACAGCCGGATTCCGACTGTCTTCACGGTAAGATTCTTTACGGGCACCTACAAATTCTATTTCAATAGTACCACTTTTTAACATGGCGGTACCATAATTTTTAAAGACTGAAACTTTTGGCTTTCCCGGAAGGAGATGGGAAACTTCCTTTGCCAGGTCAATACCATTTCCAACAGCAACTACATCTATGTCTTTGGCATCACCACGCTTTAATATATAATCACGTACATAACCACCAATTACAAAACTTTCAACTTCCAGGTTTGAAGCAGCTTGTAAAATGGTTTTAAAAACGGGATGTTGTAATGCGTTTTTAAAGTTATGGGGTTTGTGCATTTCTTAATGTCGAATTACGTGAACCGTTCCGTCATTTTTCAGCTTAATGATCGCTGAAGGTTTTCCGGCTTTTTTTGTACGTTGCAAATTTACGACATAGTCCACGCCTTCCAAAATTTGTGGGCTTATTTCTTGAAAGGTCAGTGGTGTTTTTTCACCGCTAATATTTGCGGAAGTGGAAACAATTGGCCTACAAAATTTCCTGATGAGTTGTTTGCAAAAATCATCTTGTACCACTCTAATTGCCAGAGAATTATCGACGGATATCAGGTTTTCCGCAACGCGAATGGGGTCGTCGTAAATGATCGTGGTAGGCTTGTTCGCATATTTTAAAATATCGTAAGCAACTTCCGGTACCTCTTCTACAAATTGGTTAAGCATTTTAAAGTCATTTACCAGGCAAATAAGTGATTTACTTTCAGTTCGTTTTTTCAACTTATAGACTTTTTCAATTGCATCGGCATTAGTAGCATCACATCCAATTCCCCAAACAGTATCCGTAGGGTAGAGGATGAGCCCCCCTTTTTTTAATATTTCGAGCGCTTTATTTATTTCATTATTCATTATTCTCCAGTTGATTAACGGGGTGGGTTTTCCCGGTGTTTTTCATTACCACAAAGAGGATGATCAGTGCAACAAATAATAATGTATAGATAACACATCCAATGATAAAAGGTAGTTTGGGATATTCATATGTATGTTCGGAAATGAACCCGGATAAGACATAAAAAAGCCGAATGGGTATAAAGGCCACACTAAAGATAATAGCTAAATATTTTGGGTTCGAATATTTTGTAATGACCGAGTTAATGGTAGGTGCAATAAGGATCTCTGCAGCACCAATAAACAATAATGCTATAATAAAAACAGGAATGCTGCTTCCGTCCGGATATTCCGGAATAAGAAGTAGCAGACCCATTGCTATTGCGATGGTTAAAAACCCAATTCCTAATTTTAAAAGTCTGCTTGCATAAAGAAAAGACCAAAGAATAGCAGCTATAATACCAATGATAATAGTGGCCCCGGAACCAATAGATTGCAGTATATTTCTTGATGAATTCATATTGAAGTTTTGTGAAAGCTCGTACTGTATAAAATACAGGCTTCCTCCAAATAGTTCATAAATGCCCCAAAAAAGTGTTATCACAATAATGGCCAGAGCAACATATATGACTCCTTTAAAACCAGAACTTTTTTCATGAATACTGTTGTCTATTGGCTTGTCTTGTGTCAAAAAAAGCAGTACGACGGCAACTATACTAATGATTCCTGCAAAAGCGAATCCATATATAAAATTCTTTTCACCCAGAAGGCCTATTACCAGAACTCCTAAAAAAGCACCAATATTAATTAGTGTATAAAATATGGTAAAACCACCATCCAGCAGTTTGGTCTTATCCAGATATATTTTCCCAAATTGTGCTACGATATTAGGTGCGAATAGACCCGAACCAATAGTAATGAGTCCAATCCCAATATATAACCCGATTGTCGAAGGGATGCATAAGGCAAATGTACCCAGTGCCTGCAAGGTCCCACCTATAAGGACTGCTCTTTTGTTTCCGATTAGCAGGTCTCCCAAAACCCCGCCTACTATTTCTGAGAATAGCAAGACGGTAGTAAGCCAGCCATAAAAGCTAAGAGCCTTTTCATGTGTCATGCCAATTGTTTCCCCTACCATATAAAGAACGATCAATCCTCTTACTCCATAGTAAGAAGCTCTTTCCAGTCCTTTTGCCGTAGCATATAAAAAAGTCTCTTTAGTGTGGCCCAGTTTCCCTGCAATTAATTCCATGAGTTCTCTTTTTTGGTTTTATACTAGTGATCTATATACCTCAAGATACTGTTTTGCAGCCGTATTCCAATTAAATGAAGCGGCTTGCTCAACTAATCTTTGAGTATATACTTCTTTGTTTGCATCAAAATCCTGAAGCCCTCTAATGACTTCTAAAGCCATATCTTCCGGTTCGAAGTTGTTCCAATAAAAAGCTGCTTTACCTCCAATTTCGGGTAAGGACGTAGCATTTGCAAGAAATACAGGGGTGCCAAATCTCATGGCTTCAATTGGAGGCAGGCCAAACCCTTCACGTAACGAAGGAAATACAAAAGCAGTGGCATTTTTTAAATGGTACTGTTTTTCTTCATCGGTGATTCTTCCGGCAAGTGTGACCCGGTCTTCCATGCCTAATTCTGAGATCACGGAGCGTACTTTCTCGGCATAGGGTCTATCATTGTTTCCTGCTATAATGAGTTTAAAATCCTTTAAAAAAGGCATCATTTGTACCAGTAGGTGAAAATTCTTCCTCTCCCAGAAATCACCAATGGTAAAAAGATATTTTCCCTTTATGTTGTTTACTGGTGTATAATTTGAAAGATCTAAGGCTGCTTCGGAAGGGTTTCCGTTATAGATCACATATTCCGGGACATTTGGCACATCAAAATACTTGTGAGTTGATGTTTTGGCATATTCTGAAATATAGGTGATCGCATTGGCACGGTTTAATTTTTCAATGAACCTAAGGTTCCGGGGATGTGTAAGGTCATTGGAGATCTCTTCAATAAAATTTACATCGTGAATGGTGAGTACATAAGGTAGGTCAAAGTAAGGTTCCACTTTGGTATTTTGATTAACGGAATGCCACAGGGCATATTTTTTACGGATACGAAGCAATGGGTACCTACGCAGCCCCATATAGAATTTATAATTGAAAAAGTTTCCGAACTCTGTCTTCAGAAAACCTTTTTTTTGAGTGTGTACCGTAAATTTTATTTCAAGATCATTGCAATGATGTAAACCCTTCAGTAAATAAAAATTGTATTGACCAAAGCCGGTGAAAGGATTCTTTATATTATGTGTTTCAAGAAAGATCTGCTTCAAAATAGCCGTGTTTACAGAAGTATAAAGGTATCTTTTTTATATAAATGGATACAAATTAATAAGTGTATTTTTGCAATTGTATAATTAATTCAATGAAGAGCTTAAAAAAAGTCAGATACAAAGAAGAAGTTATTCTGGACGGAGTAGTTCACAAAGACTTCACTTATAGTATCACGGCTATTATTGCTATTATAGCGAACTTTAAGACTAAAGGAAAAGTTTTAGGCGACGGAGAGCGTAATACTATTAAATTGTTTGACCTTGAAGGAACGACGGTCAATGTAAAATCTTTCAGGCAACCCAATCTGCTGAACAAAATTGTATATAAGTACTTTCGTAAATCAAAAGCAGAGCGTTCGTATACCTATGGGAATGCACTACTGGAAAAAGGAATTTTAACACCTCAGCCTATTGCTTTTTTTGAGAATACAGATAGTATAGGTTTAAAAGACAGCTATTACATAAGTAAGCATCTGGAATATGACCTGACTTACCGTGAACTAGTCGAAGACCCAAATTATCCTGATCACGAGAATATCTTACGGCAGTTTACCGCTTTTACCTGGAAGCTACACAAGAACAATATTTTGTTCAAAGACCATTCTCCGGGAAATACCCTTATTGTAAAGAACGAAGATGGTTATGATTTTTATTTGGTAGATCTCAATCGTATGGATTTTAAGCCGTTATCGTTTAAAGAGCGCATAAAGAACTTTTCCCGGATCACTCCTAAAAAAGAAATGGTAGAAGTAATGAGCGACGAATATGCAAAACTTACAGGAGAAGATTATACTAAGATTTTTACGTTGATGTGGGATCTGGTTTCAAGATTTCAACATAAATACCATCGTAAAATTCGCTTAAAACAAAAGTATTTATTCTGGAGAAGACGCGCGTAATCTTTTAAGTTCTTTATAGCGTTCGGCAACACTTAATGCATTTAGTTTACTAATGATCCACCCCTTTTTTCCATCTAAGATTCCTAGACGAACTATATAATGAGTTAAAAACTTATAAAGAGGTTTAAAATATCTTTTAAAGACCGAGTAACGTTCACCTTTTAAATAAAGTTCTTTTCCTTTCAGTTTACCGTAAGCAATCATTTTGCTTTTGTAGGTATGGTAATCATCATAGAAATAGTGTAATAATTTATTTTTAAGTATCTCACTTTCGCCTTTTACTTCCAGATTTTCATGAACCAGCTTTGATGGGATGTATTGTGCTTTGTCTTTCTGAAAAAGGCGATATATTTTATCTGTTTGCAAACCACTAAAACGAAGTGGTTTTTTATTAAACATGAACTGTCGATAAAAATAATAAGCAGTTTTTGGATTATTGGATCGGATTATTTGTTGAATTTCTTCTTGAAGGACATTAGAAATCCGCTCATCTGCATCTATAAATAATATCCAATTATAAGTTGCCTTAGATATCGCATAATTGCGTTGAGAAGCATAATCTTCAAACTTTTTCTGAAATACTTCTACGCGGTCATCTTTTTGTAAAGCTTCGTAGGTGCCATCTGTGCTAAAAGAATCTACTGCAATAATTTCATCGGCAAAGGAAAGCGTATCTATTACATCCGGAAGATGTTTTATTTCATTATATACAATAAGTAAAGCACTTAGTTTTGGCATGTGTTATATTTCGCTCATAAAAATAGTTATTTTTGCACAATGGTAGTACCTAAACTTTCAGTAATCATTAGTACTTATAATCAGCCGGAATGGTTAAAAAAAGTACTATGGGGGTATGAAAGTCAATCCGAAATCAACTTTGAAGTCATTATAGCCGATGATGGCTCTTCTAGTGAAACAAGAGAATTGATCGATCGTTTTAAAAAGGAATCTCCCTTGCAAATTGTACATGTATGGCATGAAGACCACGGTTTTCAAAAAACAAAGATCCTGAACAAAGCGATTGAAGCTTCCGCTACAGATTACCTGTTATTTAGTGATGGGGATTGTATTCCTCGAAAGGATTTTGTGGCAAGACATCTTCAGTATAGAGAAAAAGGCTATTTTTTATCGGGAGGGTATTTTAAACTACCTATGTCTATTTCAGAAAAAATTTCAGAAGGGGATATTAAAAATGAAAACTGTTTCAATATCAATTGGTTGAAAAGTAATGGATTGAAATCTTCATTTAAGAATAATAAACTTACCTCTAAAGACTTAAAAGAAAAGTTTCTTAACTGGATCACTCCAACCGAAGCAACATGGAATGGACACAATTCTTCCGGTTGGAAGGAAGACATTTTAAAAGTGAACGGATTTGATGAACGTATGCAATATGGAGGCGAAGATCGTGAATTAGGAGAGCGTATGTTCAATTTGGGAATCAAAGCCAAACAGTTACGTTATACAGCTATATGTCTGCATCTGGATCATGCGCGTGGCTATGTGAAACCCGAAATGCAGGAAAAGAACGCTGCCATTAGAAAGACTACGAAAGAGCAAAAAGCAGTATATACCAAATTTGGAATACAGAAAGATTAATTTGAAATTCTTGAAAGGAATTCTCTTAATACCGGGATGATAAAATCCGGGGCAAATTGTTTGTACATTTCAGAAGCTTGTTTTTTATATTTTTTTGGATGTTTGGTATACAATTCCGGATGAAAATCCTTTAAATGTACTGAAGTATTTCTTCCGGATTCCTCATAACTGTTCCAGGCTTCTTTTAATATCCAGGTAGAAAAAATAGAGAAGGTAGGAATATCCAAGGCTTTTGCCATATTCACAGCCCCTCCTTCATTACCAATTAATGCATCACAATGTTTAGTAAGCGCCAAAAATTCACGAAGGTCACTTCCATAGATATCTTTATAGATATTCTCTTTGGTTGTTTCTGAACACATATTGTATAGCATATCGGCTTCAGTTTGTTGTTTTGGGATGTAATTAAAGAGTAATTGTGCTTCCGTTTCCGATACGATAAAATCTAAAAGTTTCGCCATATAAGAGAGTGGATAGGTCTTGTTTTCGGCACTTCCCATAACCCCGATCATATAAAGCGGTTTTCCAAGATCTATTTGATGCGCTTCCAATAATTGTTGCGCCTTTTGAAATTCTTCTTCTTGCAGGTAGATCCTAGGCTTGGGAATTGTCACTATACTTTCGATAAGGGGTTCTAACAGCATGATTCTGTTCTCTATCGCTAGCCCTTCATTTAGTTCTGAAACAGTCTTTGGCGTAAAAGTATGCGTATATTTGTGCCTTGTATACCATTTGCGGTATGAAATTCTTTTTTTGGCACCTGAGATCTTTGAAAGAATAGCACTGCCAAGTTTTGCATATACATCGATAACGACATCATATCTTTCATCTTTTATTTTTTTTCTGAAAGCACGAAGTTCTTTTTTGGAGGCCTGAATTTCCGGGGTGAATAATAATAAATTACTAATAAAAGGATGGTTTTCAACTACCGGTTTTGTACTTGAATTGATAAGGTAATCTAGCTGTGTATTTGGAAAATGTGAGTGTAATACTTCAAACAGAAGGGAGGTTGTAAGTACATCGCCAATCATTTTATGCTGTATTACAAGGATCTTCATATACTAATTTAAACAGCGACATCATATTCACGAAGCGCATCATTCAAAGAGGTCTTTTTGTTAGTGCTTTCTTTGCGTTGCCCAATGATCAAGGCACATGAAACCTGGTATTCTCCCGCAGGAAATTGTTTGGTATAACTTCCCGGGATCACTACCGAACGTGCCGGAACTATTCCTTTCATTTCTTTTGGGGTATCTCCGGTTACATCAATGATCTTGGTAGAAGCTGTCAATACCACATTAGCACCAAGTACTGCTTCGGTCTCAACACGTACTCCTTCCACGACAATAGACCGGGACCCTATAAAAGCATTGTCTTCTATGATAACCGGTGCCGCTTGTAAAGGTTCCAGAACACCACCAATTCCAACACCGCCACTTAGATGAACATTCTTACCTATTTGGGCACAACTACCTACTGTCGCCCAGGTGTCTACCATGGTTCCTTCATCTACATATGCACCAATATTCACATAGCTGGGCATCATGATCACACCTTTGGAAATATAAGCACCGTGACGTGCTACAGCATGAGGAACTACCCGAATGCCTTTTGCTTCATACCCTCGTTTCAACGGAATTTTATCGTGATATTCAAAAATACCTACTTCCATCATTTCCATTTTTTGAATTGGAAAATACAGAACTACCGCTTTCTTCACCCATTCATTTACCTGCCAGCCATTCTCAGTTGGCTGGGCGCATCGCAGTTCTCCTTCATCACATAAACGGACCACTTCTCTTATGGCTGCAATAATTTCCGGATTCTGTAAAAGGGATCGATCGTCCCATGCATTTTCAATAAGTTGTTGTAAATGGGTCATTTTTCAGAATAAATTTTAACAAAGATAAATGTCCCTTTTAATAAAGCATACATTTTTAGTATACTATTTTGTAAACTATTATTTTTGCTCCCTGAATGGGACGGATACTTGCCATAGATTACGGTACTAAACGTACCGGTATTGCTGTAACAGACGAACTGCAATTAATTGCTTCGGGTTTGACTACGGTAGAAACCAATAAATTATTACCTTTTCTGAAGGATTATGTGACTTCGGAAGGGGTAGAATTGGTATTAGTAGGTGAGCCCAGGCAAAAAGATGGTACACATAGTGGTGTAGAGGAACACATTCAGAAGTTTTTAGTTAAGTTGGCAGAACTATTTCCAAAACTTATTATAAAACGAATTGATGAACGTTTTACAAGTAAAATTGCCTTTCAAACTATGATTGATAGTGGCCTGAAAAAGAAACAACGGCAAAATAAAGCATTGGTCGATGAGATCAGTGCAACGATAATCCTACAAGATTATCTTCATAACAAATAAATTGATATGATATTACCAATTTTCGCCTATGGCGACCCGGTATTACGGAAAAAGGGGAAAAACATCAGTAAAGAATATCCTAAGCTGGATGAGCTTATTGAGAATATGTTTGAGACTATGTATGGTGCTCGTGGTATTGGCCTGGCTGCCCCACAAATTGGACTTCCTATTCGCTTATTCATTGTAGATGCGACACCTTTTGAAGATGATGAAGACCTTACTGAAGAGGAGCGAGAATTTGTTTCCACTTTTAAAAAAGTATTTATTAATGCACAGATAATTGAAGAAGAAGGAGATGAATGGGCATTTAATGAAGGCTGTTTAAGCATTCCGGATATCAATGAAGATGTTTTTCGCCAACCAAAAGTTACTATGGAATTTTATGATGAAAACTTCAAAAAGTATACAGAAACTTTTGAAGGAATCGTAGCAAGGATCATTCAGCATGAATACGATCATATTGAAGGTGTTTTATTTACAGATAAACTATCTCCAATTAAAAAACGTTTAATAAAAAGCAAGCTTACCAATATTTCAAAAGGAAAGATCGATGTAAATTATCGTATGCGTTTTCCGCTTGCGAAAAAGAAACGGTAAGACCTTTGGATTTATAAACCAAACAAAAGATATTTGCACTCCTTAAAAAGGATTGACCTATGAGTTTAGAAAAAATCTTATCAATTACCGGAAAACCCGGTTTATACGAATTAAAAAGCCAAACACGTAGTGGTTTTTTGGCAGAGTCATTACTTGACGGAAAAAGAATTAGTGTAAGTGCCCGTCACAATGTGAGTTTACTTAGTGAAATTGCTATTTATACCCTTACTGAAGAAGTTCCGTTACGGGAAGTCTTTAGTAAGATCGCAGAAAAAGAAAATGGAGGTGAAGCCATTAGCCATAAATCTTCCAAAGATGAATTGGAAGAATATTTCTTTGGAGTACTTCCGGATTATGACGAAGACCGTGTGTATGTCAGTGATATCAAAAAAGTGATACAGTGGTATAATTTACTTTTAAAAAGTGGCATGACAGATTTTTCCGAACCTGAAGAAGAGAGCGATGATAAAGAAAATACTGAACTTGCCAAGCAAAAAGAAGATATGATAAAAACAACCCATCCTGCAACAAATTCTAAATTTGATGCGCCTAAAGCTTCTTCAGCAAAGAAGGGCGGAACTGGAAAAAGTACGGTTGCAAGGAAAAAATAAACAGTTATAATATTCTACTATATAAACCCGGCAATCCTTTTTAAGGATCGCCGGGTTTTGTTAATCCTTTTTAATAACTCTCCTTATTTCAGAAAAGCTTTTATAGTAGCTTTGTTATATGAATTCCAGAGAAGACCAACTAAAAGCCTTTGACCGCTTGCTTACCATTATGGAGGAACTGCGAGAGCAGTGCCCCTGGGACAAAAAACAAACCATGTTATCACTACGCCATCTTACAATTGAAGAGACGTATGAATTAGGTGATGCCATCCTGGAAAATGATTTACAGGAAGTTAAGAATGAATTGGGAGACCTCTTACTTCATATTGTTTTTTACGCTAAGATTGGAAGCGAAACAAATGATTTTGACATTGCAGATGTTACAAACGATATATGTGAAAAACTTATTTCACGCCACCCTCATATTTATGGAGATGTTGATGTTGCTAATGAAGAGGAAGTAAAACAAAATTGGGAAAACTTAAAGTTAAAGGAAGGTAAAAAAAGTGTTTTGGAAGGAGTTCCAAAATCATTGCCGGCTCTGGTAAAGGCTAATAGAATACAAGATAAAGTCGCTGGAGTGGGGTTTGATTGGGAAGAGCCTCAACAGGTCTTTGAAAAATTAGAAGAAGAATTGCAAGAACTTCAATATGAAGTAAGTGTTGGCAATCAAGCAAAGATAGAATTAGAATTTGGTGATGTGCTTTTTTCAATGATAAACTATGCCCGCTTTTTAAAAGTTGATCCCGAAAATGCTTTGGAGCGAACAAACAAAAAGTTCATCAAACGTTTTCAGTATTTGGAAAATAAGGCAAAAGAACTGGGAAAGAGCATGAAAGAAATGACTTTAGCTGAAATGGATGTTTACTGGGAAGAAGCAAAACAACTGTAGTTTTAATTACTTCGAAAAAACGACCAATCTACCTTCAATACTTACTTTAGAAAAAGAACAACTTCTTTTGATCCAATTCAGGTTTTCTTCAGAATAGAAAATGACATGTGTGGGATCTTTTTTATAGTACCACGCTTCAAATCTTCCCGGTTCCGGAAGTAATTCGGTCATACAAAATAGTTTTCCACCGGGTTTTAATAGTTTGTACAGTAATTGAAATTCTTTGAGAGGATCGTGAAAATGTTCGATGACTTCACAGCAAACAATAAAATCATATTCATTTTTTAAAACAGACCTGTCCGGGTAGAAAAAAGGGTCGTATAAATGTATATGATACCCCTTTTCTGAAAGTAGCTTTGCAATGACGGGGCCGGTTCCTGCACCAAAATCAAGACCCTTGCTTTTAGAAGTAAAATGCTTCAGGACACCTTCTATGATAGGAGATACAAATTTTTGATATTGAATATTACCAACATCATTTTGATGTAGTAAATAACGTTCCTTTTCAGCTTCAGGAGACAAAAAAACTATCGGGTTCTTGTAAATAGATTTACAATTACTACATTGGTAATAAGTAATATCCTGGAAAGATCCAATAAATTTAGTTTCATCACTATGGCACAGAATACATGATACCATAGGGGTTATTTTATCGTAGAGATTTGATTTTTGAAAGTTTTGCTTTCCAAACTTCCAACTGCTCTTTATGCTTAGCAATGTTTTGATGTACTTCCTTTACCAGTGGGTTATCACTTTTTGAATTCTGGAAAAAGCCCAGATTATTTTCCAGTTGTCTGATCTCATCTTTTGTTTCTCCAATCTTTTTAGAGATAAAGAATTGCTCGTTCTGTAATTTCCTGTCATCTTCCTGTGATACCATTGAGCTCAATTTATTTTCAAATTTAATAAGCTCAATTTCCTTTTTGTCGAGATCTAACTTACCAAAAAGAGTATCTAAGGTCTTGTTGAATTTGCGCTCAATATTACGTTTGTGATAAGGTACTTTACCAATTTCTTTCCAAGTAGCGATCTGTGTTTTAATCTTTTCAAGGTCAGCTTTATGATCACCTGTTATCTCAAAAGAGGTAATTGTATCCAATAGTTGCGTTTTGGCGTCATAATGAGCAAGCTCTTCCTTGTTTGCTTCATTTTTTTGTTCGTGAAGCTGATTAAAATAATGGTTGCAAGCATTTTTAAACTGTTTCCAAATTTTATCACTGTCTTTACGGGGAACATGACCAATCTTTTTCCAGTCATTCTGAATTTTTTTCATTAAAGGAGTTACGACTTCAAAATCGTCACTGTCTTTATTTTCTTCAGCTATTTTAATTAGTTCGAGTTTCTTTTCGAGATTTGTGTATTGTTCTTTTTTCTGATTTTTATAGAACTCATTTTTTTCTCGATTGAAAATACGTGTAATTTCCTTGAAAGAAGTCCAGATCTCTTTATTTTTAGATCGTGGTACCTTTCCCACCTCAAAATAATTATCCCGTAATTCCTGTACTTTTTTAATAGCATTTTGCCAGGACTGGTGACTTGGCTTTGTGGTTGCGGAAACCTGATTTATTTCTTCAATAAGTTGCTTTTTCTTTTCGTAATTAACTTCAAACTCTTTCTCTCTTTCCTTTAATAATTCATGACGTTTGTCATGAATAACTTTTGTTGAGGCACTAAATTTTTCCCAAACCTCTTCACGATATTCTTTTGCGACCGGCCCAATTTCTTCCTTCCACATTTTATGAAGCATCTGCAATTCTCTGAATGCCTTATTTATGTCTTCTTCCTGCGCAAGTTCTTCGGCACGTCCTATTATTTTAATTTTTTGTTCCAGGTTATGCTTAAAATCCAGATCACGAAATTCTCTGTTGAGGTGTAAAAAATCATAAAAATTCTCTACATGGTGGTGGTATGTGTTCCATACTATATTGTATTTATCACGTGGTATAGGCCCGGCTAAATGCCACCGTTCCTGAATATCTTTGAAATGCTTGTAAGTAGAATTTATGTTCTCTTCTGCATTTAAAAGGCTTTTTAATTCTTCAATTAGTTCAAGGCGCTTGCTAAGATTTGCCTGAAGGTCTTTCTTTAGGTCTTTGTAGTAATTATTTCTTTTTTCTTTGAAGTCAAAGTATACCGAATTGAATTCCTTTTTTAGGGGAGTAGTGTAGTGGAAATCTATAATATTACCTCCATTGGCAAGAAACTTCTCTTTTTGATGCTCCAGTTCTTCGGCAAATTTGGCATTAAATTCAGTTTTAATTTCTTCAACCTCATTCTTTATTTCCTGAATGGGCTTATTTTTAAGTAGTTTCTTAAATTCTGAAATTAATTCTTCTTTGCTAAGGGAATGATAATCTTTCTGTTCTTCCTCTTCAGTATGTTCTTCCTCTTCGTCGTCAGAGGATGCTACTTCTTGTTCTTCTTCAACTTCTGATTCTTCCTCGACCTCTGATTCTTCTTCATTTTTTTTCACAGCAAGTTCGTCTGCTACAGGAGCAGAAGGTGTTGCCTTTTCAGGTTTAGTATCTGCAGAATCTTCTAAAGTAGATTTTTCATCAGGGATGTCTACTTCTTCATTAATTTCAGAAGCAATACTTTCTTCATTTTCTATTGCTTCAGAACCATTTTTTACACCATCATCAATTATCTCTTGATCATCGGGAATACTTTTTTCTTTTGGCAATTTTTCGTCAGACATATCTTTCAATGTTTAGGTTCGTTAATCTTAGTTGTTCAAGATACTAACAACTGCGCAAACAGCAAAGGATACAACGCTTTTTTGGTTTTTTTTAAAAGAAATTTATGATTTCCAGATTTTCCAGGACTTTTTTGCCTGATATTCCAGCATTTTTAAACCGTTACTAACTCGTGCCCCTTTTGCGAATCCTCTTTTTAAAAATTCGGTTTCACGGGGATTGTAAATAAGATCAAACAAGATGTGATCTTTTGTTAGGTATTTGTATGGAATATCCGGGCATTCCTGGATATTAGGGAAAGTGCCCAGCGGAGTACAGTTAATGATAAGGCAATGCGATGTAATTACTCCTTGGGTGAGGTCTTCATAAGATATAGTTGTTTCGCTGTTTTCTCTGGATACTATCTTATAATCAAATTGCATTGCATCCAAAACATATGCAATTGCTTTTGCAGCACCACCACTTCCTAAAATCAAGGCGGTTTTTTCTTTGACTGGGAATAGATTTGCTAATGCTTTTGCAAAGCCATAATGATCTGTATTATAGCCAATAAGCCTCCCGTCCCGTTGAATTTTTATGGTATTTACCGCTCCAATTTTTTGAGCTTCCTTATCGACCCTGTCTAATAAAGGAATTACGGTTTCTTTGTAAGGAATAGTAACATTGAGCCCTTTCAGATCTTTGTTTTTGGCAATGATTTCCGGAAGTTCTTCGATACAAGGAATATCAAAGTTGTGATACGAGTCCTGCCTGTTTTCTTGTTCAAATTTTACTGAAAAAAAAGTTTTTGAAAAAGAATAGTCAATTTTTTTTCCTATCAAACCATATCTAGCCATGTTGGTGGTTTCTTGCTTTTTGGTACCAGTCTAAACTTAACACTATTATGATACCTACAATGATAAACAAAATTGCCAAAATGGTTTCGAACGAAAATTCTGATGGCAAGAAACGATCATATCCATTAATAATTTCACGGCCGTTTGCATCGTATCTAATATTTCCCAGGGCATCATATTCCACCAATTTTTCTTTCCATGGCCAGACAACACCCAAAGAACCTGCTATAAAACCTATAATGACTGCATAGGTGGCCTTTTTGAAACGCTTTAGCACATAAGCCAAAAGGTGTGACAAGGATACTAATCCTGCCAACGACCCCAATGCAAAGACCACAAGTACTTTCAATAATTCGATACGACCTATATCATCTACAAAACTTAGATCAAACCGAAACAGATCTGCAACTGTATTATACAATGCATTTACCGAATCCACCAAAAGCAATACATAGTTACCTAATAGTATCAGGATAAAAGAACCGGAAAGGCCCGGTAATGTCATTCCCGAAACACCTATAATTCCACAGAAAAAAACAAAAAAGAGGTTACTGTTCTCTTTGGCAGGTTCTAAGAAACTAATACTTACACCCGCAATGATCCCGCATATAAGATAAGCGAGATATTTACGGTTCCAATCGCCAAAATCTTTGGCAATAAAATAGATAGAACCAATGATCATCCCAAAGAACGCACTCCATACATACAATTCATAATGCACTAGCAAATAGTCCAATAGCTTAGAAACACTAAAGTAACTAATAATCATCCCTAAAGTGAGGAGTCCTAAAAAACGGCCGTTGATATATTGGAAAAAACTTTTAAATCTTCCGTCGAATAATAATGCAAAAGCTTTTCTGTTTATTTTTTGTAGCGAATAAATAAATTCTTCATAAAACCCCGCAACGAAGGCAACTACTCCACCCGATACTCCGGGAACCTTATTTGCAGCACCCATTGCTAACCCTTTTAGAACCAACCAGACCTTATCTCCAAAAGAACGCTCTTCGTACATTAGGTATTCTTTTTGGTTACTGCAATTCGTTCCAAAACAAATATGCTCAAGAAGCCAATAGCCATAAAAAGAAGTGCATAGAACAATTGTGGGTCATTTGATGTATTGATCTCTGAGTAGTAAAACGGACTTACACTTTTTTCTAAGGCAGTTTTATAGGTTTCGAAATCCTGGGTATTTTTTTGTAATACTGAAAGAGTGCCAACATCTGAAACAGTTGAAAAATCAATGATCTTTCCTTCTTCTTTAGAAAAAACCGAAATGGTTTCTTTCCAGGGCCACACTTTATTTAAAGAACCAATAATAAAACCGGTAAGCAATGCCAGGGTTGGATTCTTATAATTTTTGAAAAGCCATTTTAAAACCCTGCTAAAACTCAACAAACCTATAACAGCTCCCAGAATAAAGAGCGATAATTTTTTAAAATCCAGATCTGCGATAGCATCACTTAAAGTTTTATAGGCACCAAGGATCACTAAAATAAAAGAGCCTGAAATTCCCGGTAATATCATAGCACAAATAGCAATTGCCCCTGCAAAAAATAAGTAAAAAGAATTTTCATTAGTACCTAAGGAAGGAAGTGTGGTAATGAAATACGCTGTTACGGTTCCAATTAAAATAGCCATGATGGTTCCTAAGGACCATTTGGAAATTTGCTTCCCTACATAGTAAATACTTACTACGATCAAACCAAAAAAGAAGGCCCATATTAGAATAGGATGATTTTCAATCAGGTATTTTGCCAATCGCATAAACGATACATAGCTAATAATAATACCTAATAATAGTGCCGTTAAGAAATTTCCGTTGAGTTGTTTCCAAAAGGCAGTAAAACCATCCTTACGAATTGTTTTGACAAGTGAAAGGTTAACATTGCTAATTGTTGTAACCAGTTCTTCATAGATTCCTGATATAAAAGCAATAGTACCTCCGGATACTCCGGGAACCGCATCTGCAGCACCCATTGCTAAACCCTTCAGGGTAATGACAAGATATTGAGAAAAATTTCGGGAAGGCATATACTCTAAATATAAGCCTCAAAAATACACAAATTAAAGTGAAGGATTTTGATGAATTTTTATAATTTCTTTTACGTTGTTCCTGTTATAAACTGTTGGGAATAATTCTTCTATGATAATAATATATTCAGGGTCATGAATTAAAGCGTTCTTTAAGTGAAATTCTCCCTTATTATCTTCATTGAGATAATAGAACAATCCCGACAAACGGAATTCTATTTCAGCATTTTCAGGATAAAATTCCATTGCCTGCAATAAATTATTGACAGCAGCTTCATATTCACCTAAGCGAATTAAGATATCACTGCGGGAGATCCAGGTTTCCAGTTCATAATTACCCAGTTCTATAGATCTTCGGAAACCGTGTTCAGCTTCTTCATATTTGCTTAAGCGATTACTTATTTTTGCATATCGTTTCCAATAGAGCACATTTTCACTATCAATATTGATTGCCTTATCTATGTAGTAGAATGCTTTCTGATAGTTTTTCTTTTTAAAGTAAAAATCGGTAATTGCAATCCATCCCTTATCCAACAAAGCATCTTCTTCTACACATTTTGTATAGAACTGAAGTGCCAATTCGTTATCACCTAGCTTTTCATAACATTTACCTATTCGCAACAAAGCGAAAGAAGTTGGGTCGTCCAGGCCTAAAGTAATGGTATAACTTTCGATAGCTTCGTTATACATCTTCATACGCTCTAAAACCTTCCCCTTTTCCAGATAAGCACCTATAAAGCTTTCGTCACTTATGATGGCAAAATCGAATGCCGCTAATGCTTTTTTGTATTCTTTTAGCGTAAAATATTGTTTTCCAACCTGATGCCAGGCAACTTCACAATATGGATTTTTATTCAGAAAATCATTCAAATAATCAATGGCAGCTTCATGTTGTTCCAAATAATCAAAACAGTAAATTATGTTATATAAAGCAGAATAATCTTCTTCATCCTGTTCCAAACACTTCATAAAATTATATTTGGCATTTTCAAAATCTTCCATGAAAAGATATTCCATTCCAAGTAGTGAGAGTACATCTGCCTGATCATTGGTGATCTCTAAGGCTTTTTCTAATAATAAAATTGCTTCTTTATGTTTATCACGGCGAGAGTAGATATTCGCTTTTTGAATATATATCTCTTCATTGGACTGTTCTAAAACATGTAATTCATCCAATAATTCTTCAGCAGTGTCTAACTGATTTTCGAAAATATACATTTCCACTCTAAACAATTTCAAATTAGTGGAAGTAGGATGCTGCTCCAGCCCAAGTTTTGTAGCTTTCTTTGCAAGGGCGATCTTTCCGTTCTCAAGATAATAGTGGATGATCTCTTCGAACTCTTCGGAGTCAAAAAAGAGGACACTATTAGTCTTTAGCATGGATTCAAATCGGGTAAGTGAGAAGTTGTTATGCTCGTTAGGGCTCAATTGCATACGCAGCGGTTTAACTGTTTCTTCTATTTTAAAGATAGTAATGTAATATAGAATTCAATAGTTATGCCGTTATTGTTGTTAACAGGATTATTAACAGAATTTTTAGAACTTATTTTGCTGAATTTCAATGTAGTAAATTAATTTATCTTTTTCTGAATACCATCCAGCACATCCGTCAATATGGCACAACCTTCTTTAATTTCAGCTTCTGTGACGGTTAGAGGAGGTGTAATACGAATTGCTTTTGGCTCAAACAGAAGCCAAAAAAGGATCAATCCACGTTCTTTACAGGCTAAAATTATTTCGGAAGCAATTTCCGGAGATTCTACAAGTAAAGCCAACATTAACCCTTTACCACGAATTTCTTTGATAAGCTTATGTGTAAGCAATTCCCTGAATAATTTTTCTTTTTGAAGGGTTTGAGGTATCAAATCGGTTTCAATGATTTCTTTTAGCGTTGCCAAAGCGGCAGAAGCGATCACCGGATTCCCTCCGAAAGTGGTAATATGGCCAAGTTTAGGGTTATCCTTTAGTAAGTCCATATAATCTTTTGAAGCTGTAAACGCTCCAATGGGTAAACCTCCACCCATTCCTTTACCCATAACCAAAATATCCGGAACAATATCGAAATGTTCAAATCCGAAAAGTTTTCCTGTACGTCCAAATCCCGGTTGAATTTCATCGAGAATCAATAATGTACCGGTTTCATCACACCTTTTTTTGACTTTTTTCAGGTAATTGTCTTTAGGAAAAATGAATCCAGCACCTCCTTGAATGGTTTCAAGAACAATAGCAGCAGTTTCTGAGGTTATTTTATTGAGGTCTTCTTCATTATTATACTGGATTGGGTGACAATTGGGGAGAAGTGGCTCAAAAGGTTTTTTTCGTTCTTCAAACCCCATAATACTTAGTGCTCCCATGGTATTTCCGTGATATGCATGATGTGCATATATGATCTCTTTTTTTCCGGTTACGCGACGTGCTAATTTTATAGCGCCTTCAATGGCTTCGGTACCGCTATTCACTAAATACGTAGTTTCCAGAGGTGTAGGTAAGTTCTCTGCAAGTAACTTAGAGAGTTGCACAGCCGGAGCTTGAATATATTCACCGTACACCATCACATGTAGATAACTATCCAGTTGTTTTTTTACAGCTTCAATAACCCGTGGATGGCAATGGCCCAAAGTACAGGCGGATACACCTGCTACAAAGTCTAAATATTTGTGCCCTTTCATATCGTAGATATGACTTCCTTTTGCATGAGAGATTTCCATTGCAAGTGGGTGTGGTGTCGTTTGAGCCTGATATGTAAAGAAATCCTTTTTCACAAACGTATATTATTTTTTACCACCTTCATTCCCGTCTTTTTCCGGATCACGGGTCTTGGGTTTGGGTGCGTCCGGGTCGTTTTGAAAGTTTTTTGGCTTTAGCTTGGAAGCTTCAGGAATATTGAGTTCGTCCTCCGGAATGTCTTCAAAGAACTCTCCCTCGTCTTCAGGCAATGGAATTCCCTTTATTTTGGGTAATACAGGTGCAGGTTTTCCTTTAAAGAGGTCATTCATTTTATATAAACGTTCTTCGCCTCGCCAATCAAAGCCCGGCAGGAGGCGTGCATTTTCAGGAAATTCTGAAAGCGGATATATTTTTCCCTTAGCCTGTTTTACAAACCTAATCCCAGTGATTTGCTGCTCTTCCAGATACATCTGAATGGAACTGGAAACCGTATTATTGATCCCAATCAATTCTTGCTTGTCGTTTCGGGGAAAATAAATTACTTGTGCATTTTTGATAATGTTTATGGTATCCAGTTCATTATTGGTGAACAGTCCAATGAGTCTTTCTCCCGAAACCTGATTGTAACCGGCACTGTCTTTTTGTATCAAAAAAGCATTGTTGAATACTTTTAATGTATCCAGTTTTTCCGTTTTGGTATTGGATAGAATATGAATGGTATCTCCAGTCATTTGGTTCTCACCACTCCACAACACCGGATTTCGCAGCAATTTGGTAATTCCCTTTTTCTGATCTACATAAATAGAATCACATTTTCCACTTGTAGGTTGCTCCCCTGCAAGCCCTTTTTTGAACAAACGGGCTCGATAAAATCCTTTAATAATACGATTTTCAGGTTTTCCCGTAACCCGAAGTGTGTCTGCATGTACATATATGGAGTCGTTATCTCTAAGTGTTACCGCTACTGCTCTCTTGGTAATAAATACAGAATCCTTTTCGCGAAACACCTCGGCGTAATGGCCCCGAATAATACTTTTATTTACCGTATCCAATACTTTTATATTGTTGGTAGCAGAGGCAAAGCTCTTGTTTCGGTCAAAATAGATACTGTCACCATACAAGATACGATTACTGTAGTCTACGCGGGAGTTCTTCACGAAATATCCGGTATCGTTACGAGTATCATAATAACCACGCTCACAATAAACCGTACTGGTTTCGCTTACAATAGTAGATTCGCCATACAAATAAGCACCACCACTCTCAGAATAAAAATCCAGTTGTTCACTGTTTACGGTATATTTTGGGTTTTTAATCTTTACGTTAGAAAGGAACTGGTACTTCTTTGTTTCTGCATAATATCTGCCAATACGACTGGTAAGTGTACTAGCTGTATCTCTAACGGTTCCTCCTGTACGGTAGTAAGCCTGTTGTTTAATCCGGTCAAAATAAAGGGTATCTGTGCGAAGCGTGGTTTTAGGCTCGGTCAATACGACGTCTCCACTGGCAAATGCAAACTGGGTATTTCCATTATACTCAGCATATTTGCTGTTCATAGAAACGGTATCTCCTTGTGTAATTCGAACAGTTCCATAGGCTTTTACAAAGTTATCTTTTAAATATACAAAGGCCTGATCACACCACATTTCCACTCCTTCGTGTACTATATAGACTTGCCCGGTATTGTCTTTTGTATAAATTACGGCGTCGGGAAATTCCGGTTTTTTTTCCAGATATCCGGATTGTACCGAAACAATGGTTTTATCATTTTCTTCTTGAGCGTGAAGCACAATTCCAAAGAAAAATAAAGGTATAAAGAATATGTTCTTTGATAATTTCAATACAGAATGCTATTTATTACAATACTAACGTCAACTACCAAAGGTAAAGTGTTACCTATGAATGGTCTGTGTTCTATCCGGCCCTACTGATACAATTTTAATAGGAACTTCCAGTTCTTTTTCCAAATAGTCAATATAAGCGTTCAATGCTTTTGGAAATTGAGAAACATCGGTCATTTTGGTCAGGTCATCTTTCCAACCTTCCATTTCGGCATAAATTGGTGTTACATTTTCAGCTTCAATATTATAAGGCAGATGCTTAATAGTTTCTCCTTTATAATTGTAGGCAGTACACACTTTCAGTTTATCAAAACCACTCAGGACATCCCCTTTCATCATCATCAACTGTGTAACGCCATTTACCTGTACCGCATATTTTAATGCCACCAGATCTAACCACCCACAACGCCTTGGGCGGCCGGTAGTAGCTCCAAACTCATTTCCAATGCGTCCCATAGTTTCACCATAACTGTCAAATAATTCGGTAGGGAAGGGCCCACTACCTACACGGGTGGTATAAGCTTTAAAGATTCCGAAAACCTCTTTTATTTTTCCAGGAGCAACTCCCAATCCTGTACAGGCTCCTGCTGCAGTAGTGTTGGAAGAGGTTACAAAAGGATAGGTTCCAAAATCAATGTCCAGGAGTGACCCCTGAGCTCCTTCTGCCAAAATGGTCTTATTTGATCTTTGAGCTTGATGCAGGTATTCTTCACTGTCAATGAATTGTAAAGATTTTAAAACTTCAACAGCTTCAAAGAAATCGGCTTCCAGCTCTGCTAAATTATATTGCAGGTCTACATCATAAAAATCGATCATTGCTTCATGCTTATTTGCCAAAGCTCTGTATTTTTCTCCCCAGTTTTTCATTTCCAGATCTCCTACACGAATACCATTTCTTCCGGTTTTGTCCATATAGGTAGGACCTATCCCTTTAAGGGTTGAACCTATTTTAGCTTTTCCTTTTGATGCTTCGGAAGCTGCGTCCAACAAACGATGTGTTGGTAAAATGAGATGTGCTTTTCTTGAAATAAGGAGTTTTTTTGTAAAATCTCCTTCAAACTTTGAAAGATTGTCCAATTCTTTTTTGAAGATCACTGGATCGATCACAACACCATTACCTACCAGATTTACAGCATTTTCGTGGAAAATACCACTGGGAATAGTATGTAAAACGTGCTTTATACCGTCAAATTCCAGAGTATGCCCGGCATTGGGACCACCTTGAAAGCGAGCGATGATATCATAGTTTTTGGTAAGAACGTCAACGATTTTCCCTTTTCCTTCGTCGCCCCATTGTAGTCCAAGTAGTAAGTCTACTGCCATAATTTTTTAAGAGTTGGATGTTTTTTTATTTCCGTAGAAATACAAAGAATGGTTTGTAATTTCGATATCGAAGACTTCTTCGATAGTTTTTTTTATGGATTGTATGCGTGGGTCACAAAACTCAATCACTTCTCCGTTCGAAAGTATTACGTGGTCGTGTTGTTTATCGAAATATGATTTTTCGTAGTGTGCCTGGTTTTGTCCAAATTGATGTTTTCTTACCAAATCACATTCCAGTAATAATTCGATAGTGTTGTATAACGTAGCACGACTTACACGATAGTTCTTATTCTTCATATTGATATATAAAGATTCTATATCAAAATGATCGTCATGATCATAGATCTCCTGGAGTATTGCATATCGTTCCGGTGTTTTACGGTGTCCTCTTTCTTCTAAAAAGCCCGTGAAAACATTTTTAACGATCGCCTGATTATTTTGATTTGTTTTAGAGCTCATACAAAGCAGCAAAGTTACTCAATTATGATCGTGTAACTTTATCAATTCCGTTTATTTTTTTAATGTTTTTCACCAGGTTATCAAGAATTGCCTTATTTTTTACAACGACGACAATTTTACCGTTAAAAACACCGTCATCACTATCAAAATGAACACTTTTCATATTGATATGGAGGTTGCCAGAGATAACTTTAGTTACTTCATTGACCAAACCAATGGTATCGATCCCGGTAATGGACAATTCTGCTTTGAAGTCACTTTGAGTAGAGTCTATCCATTTGGCGGGCATAATCCGATAGCTGTAATTACTACGTAGCTGTAAAGCATTTGGGCAATTCTTTTTATGTACTTTGATGCCTTCATTTACAGTCACAAAGCCAAAGACATCATCTCCGGGAATGGGATTACAACAATTGGCCATTTTATAATCAAGTTTTTCATCTTCTTTACCAAAGACCAATTGATCGAATTTCTGTGTGATCTCATCTTTATTTACATCTTCCGGAGTTCCCGGTTTTCTGATCCTGTTCTTAAAGAAACTAACAAAGGCATTACTTCGGGATGCAGCAAAGTCCTTTAGCATAGAATTGTCAATAATACCTGCACCAACACGATAAAACAGATCTAAACTTGTTTTTAGTTTAAAATAAACAACCAGTTGATTAATAGTTTTTTCATCCAGGGTTATCTTAAGTGATTTAAGCTTTCTCGCGAGAATTACCTTTCCTTCATTCGCTATCTGTTTTTGTTCTTCTTTAAGTGAAGACTTGATCTTAGACCGGGCACGACCCGTAGTTGCGTAATCGAGCCAGTTTGCAGAGGGATTTGCTTTTTCTGAAGTGATAATTTCTACTTGATCCCCACTTTTTAACTCATGGCTTAAAGGAACCAGTTTGCCATTTACTTTTGAACCTCTCGTGTGCAAACCAACTTCGGTGTGAATGTGAAATGCAAAATCTAAAGCGGTAGAACCTTTGGGAAGAGAATACAGGTCTCCTTTAGGGGAAAAAACAAAGATCTCTTTGGCATATAGGTTGAGTTTAAACTCTTCTACAAAGTCAACTGCGTTGCTTTCTGCATTCTCCAGGGTAACCTGTAATTTATTCAACCAGTCGTCTAAACCACCGTCTTCTTTTTCCTCGTTTTTGTATTTGTAGTGTGCAGCATATCCCTTTTCGGCGATTTCGTTCATCCGTTCACTTCTAATCTGTACTTCCACCCAACGCCCTTTGGGTCCCATAACGGTGATGTGAAGAGCTTCATAACCGGTAGATTTTGGAGATGATATCCAGTCCCGAAGCCTGATTGGATTAGGACGAAAATGATCTGTTACAATCGAATAAATTTTCCAGGCAATGAATTTTTCACTTTCCGGATTGTCGCTCTTGTATATAATCCGCACAGCGAACTTGTCATATACTTCATCAAAGCTAACATTTTGAGCAAGCATTTTTCTGCGAATGGAGAAGATGGACTTTGGACGCCCTTTAATAAGATAATCTAATTTCTCGGCATTTAACGAATCTTCAATTATTTTTGAAAAAGTCTTAATGTATTTGTCCTGTTGCTCTTTACTATCTTTGATCTTACTTAGTATGTCCTCATATACTTCAGGCTCTGTATATTTTAAGCCCAGGTCTTCAAGTTCGGTCTTAATATTATACAACCCGATCCTGTGTGCCATAGGTGCATAGATGTACAGTGTTTCCGAAGCGATTTTTACCTGCTTGTGTGCCGGCATCGACTCCATCGTTTGCATATTGTGCAAACGGTCGGCAATCTTAATAATGATCACACGAATGTCCTCATTAAGTGTCAACAGCATTTTTCTGAAATTCTCTGCCTGTAAGGAGACATCCTTTTCATATGGAATATTGGAGATCTTGGTCAATCCATCTACAATTCGCGCAACGGTTTCCCCAAACATCTGTTCAATATCGGCAAGTGTATAGGAAGTATCTTCTACTACATCGTGGAGTAATGCAGCGGCAATAGAGGTTGCATCCAGGCCAATTTCTGAAGCCACTATTTTGGCAACAGCAATAGGGTGAAATACGTACGCCTCGCCAGATTTACGGCGCTGTTCTTTATGCGCGTCTACCGATACATCGAAAGCACTACGAATCAGCTTTTTATCTTTCGCGGAAAGTGTACGGTAGCTAACCTTTAGTAACTCCTTGTATTGTCTGGCAAGTTCTTTTTTTTCTTCTTCTAAAACCGCTTCAGTCATAAATCTAAAATACAATTAACCTTTGGAACTAACAACAAATTTTATGCCCTTTGAGAAAGTGCTAAATTGGCAGTGATCACCGGGAATTTATTTCAGATATATCCCTGGCATTAGATTTTTAGTAAAATGATGTTATTTCACCGTATTCTTCAAATTTTGAAAACGTTGTAAGAGGGTAGGATGAGAGTAATGGGCAAACACATAGGCAGGATGGGGTGTGAGGTTACTCAAGCTATTTTTAGAGAGCTTTTTCAGTCCGGAAATTAAAGGTTGTGCCCTGAATGTTGTTTTTGCATAATTATCTGCCTGATATTCAAATTTTCGGGAAAGATAGTTCATGAGTAAGCCTGTTATTTCCGAAATAGGCGTATATAAAACTCCAAAGGCAATCAATCCAATATGAAATGACGGTTGAGATACACTTAAGGCTTCAGAAAGTAGTGGATTTCCAACCAACAGGGAAAGTAACCAAAAGGTGAATCCGGTAGTAAGCACTGAAGCGACAAGATTAATAATAATATGATTCTTTTTGTAATGCCCTACTTCGTGTGCCAGTACTGCTACAATTTCTTCTTCTTCCAGGTCGTTAATGAGTGTATCATATAAAGTAACTCTTTTTTCACTTCCAAAACCTGAAAAATATGCATTTGCTTTGGTACTTCGTTTAGATCCATCGATTACAAAAATCTTATCCAAAGTAAAACCTACTTTGTTGGCATAAGTTTCAATTTTTGATCGAAGTTCACCGGCTTCCAAAGGAGTTTGTTTGTTGAAAATTGGTACGATGAGCCTTGCGTAAAACAAATTCATAAATACAGCAAAAACCGTTACAACCGCCCATGCGTATAACCAGAAATCACTTCCTGTAGATTCATAAAACCAAACAATAGCAGTCAATAATAACCCTCCAACAATTGCCATCATTGCCCAGCCTTTCAATTTGTCCAGAAAAAATGTTCTTCGGGTAGTTTTATTGAATCCAAATTTTTCTTCGATCACAAATGTGTGATAATAGCTAAAAGGAGTACTTAAAATATCACTTGCCAACAGAATACTTCCAAAGAACATCAGAGCAATTACTATATTATTTTCACTGTAAGAACGTACCCATTCATCTACCCAGGCAAAGCCATCCAAAAAGAAAAATGCCAAAGTTGCGACTAGAGAGACCGTTGAGGTAAGCAAACCAAAGCGGTAGTTCTCTTTTTTATACGACTGTGATTTTTGATATTCTGATCTGTCATATACATCTTCTAATTCAGGAGGTATAGGATCGTTAAAATGCTGTGCATTAAGGTAATCGAGTATTTTATCTACAATAAAGTTTAAAAGTAGAATACCAATAATGGTATAAAAAAGGGCTTGTGAGGTCATAATTTTAGCAAAAATCTCGTTGTCTTTTGGCTTCAAAGATAAGGATTCCTGCTGCCACCGAAACATTCATGGAATCTATTTCTCCTTGCATAGGAATAATAATATTCTGGGAGCTATTCTCTAACCATTCCTGAGATAGCCCGGTAGCTTCCGTACCAACTACGATTGCAGAGGGTTCTTTAAAGTTACAATTGTGATAATTGATGGAAGCCTGTAAGGCGGCACAGTAAATAATGATGTTATTTTCTTTTAAAAAGTTAATGATCTCACCTGTAGTTCCTGTAGCGATACTATTGGTAAATAAACATCCCACACTACTGCGAATGGTATTGGGATTATACAGATCGGTTTTTGGGTCGGCGATAATGACAGCGTCGAGCTTAGCTGCATCTGCCGTGCGAAGCAGTGCTCCTATATTTCCGGGTTTTTCCGGTGCTTCAGCTACTAGTATCAGAGGATTTTTAGTTTTAAATTTTAAATTTTTAACAGTCAGGTCTTTTGCTTCAGCTATGGCAATAAGCCCTTCGGTTGTAGTACGATAGGCTAATTTTTGATAGACTTCAATAGAGGTTTCTATAAATTCGGCTTCAGAATTTGCCAGTTCTTTGATACTTTTAATTTCTTCTTCTGTAATGATCTCCGGACAAAACAATACTGTTTTCAGAATATATCCTCCCTTAAGAGCCAATTGTATTTCACGTTGCCCCTCAATTACAAACAACCCGCTTTTTTTTCGTTCCCGGGCTTTTTCAGAAAGCTGTACTACCTGCTTCACTAAAGGATTTTGAAGGCTGGAAATAGTTTTGTGCATGAAGCAAAGATAGCAAGAGCATTAGTATATAATTAGTATCTTTCCAAAAAATATCCAGCGATTAGTATATGAAAAATCTATTACTTGTAGTCGTATTAGTTTTCTTTGTAAGTAATGTTCAGGCACAAGCTGTTGCAAATCAGCCAGATCCATTAGAGCAATGTGATGTGAACAATCCCGGTGATGAAATGGAGATCTTTGATTTAACTCAGGCTGAAGCTCAAATTTTAGGTGGTCAAAACCCGGTAGAGTATAATGTAACATATCACGAAACACTAGCTGATGCACAAAATGGTATAAACACTATTTTAAGTGCAACGTCTTATTTTAATACAATAAATCCTCAAATTGTCTTTCCCAGGGTTGAAAATATTTCCAATGGAGATTTTGATACTACTACACTAAATCTTATCGTATTACCCCTTCCTAGCTCAGCTACACCAACTCCTCTGGAAATTTGCGATGATAATAATGACGGTTTTGCAACTTTTGATTTAACAACTAAAGATACTGAAATAGCAAATGGAGACCCCAATATCGTAATAACCTATCATGAAAATCTGGCAGATGCTCAAGCAGGGATATTAGTATTAGATGGTATATATTTAAATAATACTCCTTACTCTCAAACTATATATGCGCGGGCTGAAAGTGCCATTACAAATTGTTTTCAAGTAGTAGAATTAGAATTAGTAGTATACAATATTCCGAATGAACCGGACCCGGGCTTTAACGAAACCATAGAGTTAATTGATGGTGATGACAATGGATTTGAAACTTTTGACCTTACCATAAATGCCCCTTTTATAATAGGAGTACAAAACCCCGCAGATTTTTTACCAATATCATTTTATACGAGTGAGGCAGACGCAATAAATAATATAAATCCAATTGCAATACCCCAGGCATTTGTTAGCTCGGGACAAACGGTTTGGACACGTTTAGAATACGTAACATCCGGTTGTTATAGATTGTCATCATTTACTTTGGTAGTTATAGGAAGCACACCAATTATAGTAGTAAATCCGGTTGATATATTTATAAATGAAGGAGATGACAACGGACTTGCCATTTTTGACCTAACTGCCTCTGAAGCTCAAATGTTAGGGAGCCAGGATCCGTTGATATTTTTATTTACATATCATATAACTTTAGCCGATTCGGATACCGGGCAAAATGCTATTGCTACCCCGGAAGCCTACCAAAATATTGCAAATCCACAGCGTATTTATGTACGTTTGACCAATACAGATACAGGCGGGTATGCACTTACCAGTTTTGAGATTGAAACGGATGGAGTCTTAAATATTCCTGAAACCATTTTTAGCGACCTGCAATTGTACCCCAATCCGGCATCAGATAGCATTGTAATTCAATCTCAATTTTTAGCGGGTGAGACCCAAGTCACTTTGTATAATGTTAGTGGTAAGCAATTCTTTTCTGAAGTAAAGCAGCCTCAAAATAAAAGTATTGCTTTAGATATTTCAGCTTTATCTAGCGGGATATATTTTGTAAAGTTCACTTCCGAAGGAAATTCGGTTATCAAAAAATTGGTCAAAAGGTAGGCAAATATTGTTTCGTCTAAGAGTTTGGGAGACTGTAAATAGTTTTTTTGCATAATACATAGATCGCAAGAGAATTAGTATCTTTCCAAAAAAATATAATGAAAAGAATACTACTTTTTTTAGTAGCTGTACTTACAACACTTGTTGTTAAAGGACAAGTTACGGCAGGAATTCCTGACCCAATAATCTTATGTGATGTGAATAACCCCGGAGATCAAATAGAAATATTTGATATGACTATTCGGGAAAGTCAGGTCATCAACGGACAAAGCAATGTAGTGGTCACATATCATCCTACATCGGGAGATGCATTAAGCGGAATCAATGCATATGCAAATCCTACAGCACATACCAATGAATCTAATCCGCAAGTAGTCTTTATAAGGTTACAAAGTACAGCCGGGCAAGGATGGGATGTTACTACAATGGAATTGATTGTACCCTTAATTCCTTTTCTGGACCAACAACCGGATGATATATTTATAAATGAAGGAGATGGGGACGGTAGTGCTATTTTCGACCTTACCACGAATGAATCCCAGGCTTTGGGACCTCAGGATCAATTTAATTTTCAGTTTAAATACTACATTACTTCACAGGATGCAATAAATGATACTAATGTGATAGCAGATCCGGAAACCTACCAAAATATAGCAAATCCACAGATCATATACACACGAATGGCCCCTTTACAAGATCAATGTGATTTTGAAACCTATAACTTTGAAATTGAAACAGATGGGGTCTTAGGTATTACCGAAACAATTTTTAGTGATCTGCAATTATATCCTAATCCTGTTTCTGAAAAAATACAAATTCAATCTCAATTTTTAACGGGTGAAACTCTGGTTACTTTGTATAATGTTGGAGGAAAGCAATTATTTTCTGAAATAAAACAACCCCAAAACAAAAGTATTACGATAAATCTAAGCACTTTAACAAGCGGAATGTATTTTGTTGAAATTATTTCTGAAGGAAATTCAGTTACTAAAAAATTGATCAAAAAATAGGTTAATGGATTTACATATAAAAAGCAGCTCATTGAGCTGCTTTTTATTTTTGAGAATCTAATTCTATTCCCTGCTATATTTTTCCATATAGCGTTTCCATAATTCTGTTTGGTGTGTTTCCAACGAGATCTCACGCCCATCTATAAAAGCATGTATAAGTTGGTTGGTACGCATATCCAAAGCATCTCCTTCGCTTACAAATAAAGTAGCACTTTTGCCAGTTTCCAGAGTTCCGTAATCGGCATCAATTCCCAGGATCTTTGCAGTATTTGAAGTAATTAGCTGTAAAGCAGTTTCCTTATCCATTCCCTGTCCTACCAACTGTCCGGCATAAAAAGGCATATTACGGGCTTGAAAATTTGAAGTATTAGCATTTTGCAAAGCGACCAATAAGCCACCGTCTGCTAATATTTTTGGAAGTTTGTATGGAAAATCATAATCATCATCATCCATATATGGAACTGTATGGGTATGACGAACTAATACCGGAACATTGTGCTTCTTCAAAAAAGGTATGATCTTATCTGCTTGATAACCCCCAACAACGACAACATTTTGTATTCCAATTTCTTTAGCGGTTGTCACAGCATCTATCATTTCTTTTTCGCCTTGTGCATAGATATACAGTTTTTGCGAACCATTAAATAACCCCTGCATATTTTTAAAACCTTCATTTTGAGGAGAGGAGTTTGCCTTTCCGTAGGCTTTAGCATTTACAATAAAGACCATTAATTCGTCTACTTGCTTTGCATAATCTTTATTAGGATTCCATCCGCGAGGCTCTCCAAGCCACCAACGTCCTCTTCGGAAAGTATTTGGCCAATTTAAATGAACACCATCATCAACTTTAATAGCAGCATCTTCCCAATTCCATGCATCAAACTGTACAATGGTAGACGTTCCGGAAATTCGCCCTCCTTTAGGTGCTATTTGCCCAAGCAACACACCATTAGGGCGCATACTTTCTACTACTTTACTTTCGGCATTGTATGCAATGATGCTTCGAATATTTGGAATGTAATCTCCCAGTTCATCCTGATCATTACTGGCGCGTACAGCATTGACCTCTACCAGCCCCAACGATTTCGCAGGAGCTATAAAACCCGGATATATATGTTTTCTTTTGGCATCGACTATTCTTCCTTTGGAAGGTGTATTTGCATCACCGATAGCAGTTATTTTACCATTTTCAAAAACCAAAACGCTGTTTTCAATTATAGTGCCATTACCAATATGTGCCGTAGCTCCTGTAATGGTAATGGCTTCTTCTTGGGCCGGAGCAGGCGTTTGCTGTGCAAGCCCGATAAAACCTAAACTCAATGTTACTGAGATTATAAAATATTGTAATGTTTTCATAGCGATCTAGTTTATGGTTTCACATTCAAAATGAATCTTATCTTCCTTTTTAGGCGGTTGAGTTTTTCCGCCACCTTCTTTTTCACGTAACATCATTTTCATGAGTTTGTTGCGCTCTGCTTTAATAGCTTCCCGTTTAACCTTATCCTGTTGAATGTCAAAATATACTTTTCCATCAATAATGGTTTTTTCTGCTTTTGCATATACCGAAAGAGGATGGTCTGTCCACAATACCAGATCTGCATCTTTTCCTTCTTTTATACTTCCTACCCGGCTGTCCAAATGAAGCAATTTAGCAGGATTGATAGTAACCATTTTCCAGGCTTCTTCTTCGCTCATCCCACCATATTTGACTCCCTTTGCAGCTTCTTGATTTAATCTCCGGGACATTTCATCATCGTCACTGTTAATAGCAACCGTTACTCCCTGGCTGTTCATTATAGCAGCATTATACGGAATCGCATCATTTACTTCGAACTTATAGGCCCACCAGTCACTAAAAGTAGAACCTCCTACACCATGAGCTTTCATTTTGTCTGCCAGTTTGTAACCTTCAAGAATATGTGTAAATGTATTTACCCGGAAATTAAAACGTTCAGCTACCTTCATTAGCATATTGATCTCGCTTTGTACGTATGAGTGACAACTAATTAAACGTTCACCTGTTAGGATTTCAGCCAGAACTTCCATTTCTTCATCGTATCGATAAGGTTGTCCACTCTTCTTTTTTGTATCGTATTCTTTTGCCCGGTTAAAGTAATTAACAAACAATTGTTCAACACCCATACGTGTTTGCGGAAAACGGGAAAAACTTTGCCAATTGGATTGTTTTACATTTTCACCCAATGCGAATTTGATAAATTTCGGACTGTTTTCATAGATCAGGTTGTCCGCTTCTTCTCCCCATTTCAGTTTTATAATAGCTGACCGCCCACCAATAGGATTCGCTGAACCATGTAAGATCTGTATTGATGTTACACCTCCGGCGAGATTCCTGTAGATGTTTATATCTTCAGGGTCAACTACGTCTTCAATACTCACTTCTGCGGAAGAATTGTGACCGCCTTCGTTAATTGACAAAGCTGCTATATGTGAATGCTCATCAACAATTCCTGCGGTGAGGTGCTTTCCTGTAGCATCTATGACTTTTGCTCCACCGGCAGAAAGGTTTTTTCCAATTTTTGAGATCTTTCCGTTTTTAACTAGCACATCTGTATTATTTAATATACCGGCATCTTCACTGGTCCACACCGTTGCATTTTTAAACAACATATCTTGCTGACGCGGTTTTGTACTAAAACCATAACCAATGTTAGGATAGGTTACAGGTACAACCTCCGGTTCTTTAGCTTCTGTGTTTTCTTTTTTGGTACTTCCTTTAGAAGGAGCATCTCCCTTTCTTGTTGCCATAAAACTACTTTCCGATCCATTTGGCAGGACTATTTTCCCTGAAAAGTTGTTTCCGTCTTTTGGAACTATAGCTGTAGACCGATATACATCTTTGGTAGCTTCATCAGTAAAGGAAAGTGTTACCCAGTTCTTTTCATATTCGATCTTAGCAGGATATTTTACTTCACCTGCTTTTATTTCAATTTTTGGTTTTGCTACTTCACCGGATAGTATTAAATCATAATTTTTTCCACCGGCAGAAAACGTATAACTTCCTCGAATATCTTTTTGATCCTTATCGTTAATTACATTTTTATTTCCTTGTACCCAGTTTTCGTAAAGAGTTGTCTCCTTATCGAAAATAGCCCCGGAAGTGATCAAAAAATTGGCATAGCGCCCAGGTTGTAATGATCCAATCTTATCACTTTCACCTAATAATTGTGCAGGGATGGTAGTTAGAGCCTCCAAAGCTTTAGTCTTATCCAAACCATAGGTAATAGCCTTCATTAGATTTCCTTTGAATTCTGAAGGCTTTTTTAAGTCATGTGTCGTCAGGGAAAAGGTAATCCCATTATCGGAAAGTACTTTTGGGTTCGTGGGTTCTTGATTCCAGGCACGCATATCTTCCAAAGAAATATAATTGGCCATATAAGGGTCGCTTACATCAAAAGCTTCGGGAAAATTAATTGGAATAATATATCTTGCGTTGGTTGCTTTAATATGATCGATCATTTCATATTCATCACCACCACCTACAATTACATAGTTAATATTGAATAGGTCACCAATTTTATCTGCTCTTAGGTTGTTACCTTTGTTACCTGCTTCAATGAAAGAGGTAAGGTTCCGGTTTTCTATCAATGCCTCTAAAGAACGATCTTTGGTGGTTACATTTCCTTTAGCATACCAATCTGCATCATAATACATTTGGCGAAGCAACGCCATTGCACCCATCAAAGAACCGGGATATGACTGACGGCTGGCGACACTTTTTGAGAAAGAATAATATTGTCCGGATGCATCTTCTATGATACGGCTGGCATCACCACCTTCATCATTTAAAGCTACCAACACTCCGGTACCTCGCGCGATACCATCCATAATATGAGTGTTTAGAACACCAAAACCTATTTTGCGGTATTCATCTGCAACTTTTTTATCGTATTTAAACTTACTAATTCCTTCATTTTCAGGCATGATGTGATCATTCCAATAAAACCCTTCACGGGTGGATTCGTATTGAGGAGAACGCCCTTGACCTTCTGCAGGCTCCGGCTTTTCTATTCCAAATCCGGTATAAGGATCAATAAAGGAAGGATAGATATGCTTTCCTTCTAAGTCGATAACGATCGCGTTTTGTGGAATGTTCACAGATTTTCCAGACGCTATTACCTTTCCATTCTGGATCAATAAGGTGCCTTTTTTGACCACCTGAGATGGTGTGACATACAATACTGCATTTGTAAACGCAGTATAATTATTGTTCTTTTCTTTTACACCATCGTTCTTAGGGAAATAATCCTGTCCCATGGCAAGTCCGGTACAAAAAAGAAGCAAGAGAATACTTGTAATTTTTTTCATTTGGTTATCAGTATTTAAAAAAGAATTTTAAAGATAGGGATGCAAAATAAGTTAGCAAAAAGAGTAGGAGGGTTTAACACTTAAAAAGGTTTGTCTTCAAAGTAGTTAACTACTAAAGCAACCATATAACTGTAACTCATAATTCCTTTGGACTGATTGTTCGCTTTCAAAAATTGATCCCAAAAGCTCTTGGACAATGTTTCAAAGGGGTTTTGGTAGCTTGCCCAAAAATCGCGCATTTCCTTATAGCTTTTTAGTATTCCGGGATTCACCGTTTCTATGATCTCATGGTATTTATCTATATCTCTTCGTGCAATTTCATTGACACAATAACGCAGTGCAAAAATATACCCAGAGTATTGTATGTAAGGGTCTTCGTTATGAAGGGTTGCCAATGTAGCAATGAAATTTGCTTCATTTTCACGGGCATAGCCTATTTGATGTGCTTCTTCATGACAACTTACTACTGGAAACTTGTAGGTTTTAATCAGATTGTTGACTTGAGCTTCTCCGGAAAAAGGATTGTAATAACCACTATATCCCATATAGGTTAGTCCTAGACTCCAGCCGCTTTTTTTAATACTTCGAGGCGAATATCCTAAACTTGGAAACTCTTTTTCTAAATTCCGGTAGCCGTCAATAGATTTATTAAAAATTTCTTTTTGAGTGTAAGGAAGGTCAATTTTTATAGAATCTGCATAGCCTAATTGGCGATGCATTTCATTGGATTTTAAAATAAGCCTCTCGGTAGTCCTTATAAGTTCTTCCGTTGTATAATCGTTTTGTAAATTGAGAGATGTATGCAGTGGAACACGATAATAATTAAAACCCCAAAGGAGGTTGAACATAAAATAAACTATAGAAAGCGTTGCAGTTATATCTACAAAAAACCAAACTGGCTGTCTCCATAAACGATAGAAATTTTTATACAACCAGCGCAATGCCAAAATCGCGATGAGTAGGTAGAAAATATCGCCTAATGAAAAAGGGATCCATCCAAAGAGATAACGTGATATTTTAGATAATACGGGGTATATGCCCCGACTGTAATAGGTTTCTACAAATTCGGGAAAATGTTTCAGAATCTGTAAAACAATAACTTGAAATGGTAATAAAAAGGTGAGGATGAGACGGGTTCTTCTTTGCATATCTCAAACTTACAAAGAAATCTTTTACCACATAATTTTTATACGTGTGTTAAAACAGTAATTTTGTGACTCAGAAAAAAAATTAAAATGAACGAAGTTATAAGAAACCTTGAGCCTAAAGTCATTTGGAATAATTTTGCCGATTTAAATGCAGTACCCAGACCTTCAAAAAAGGAAGAGCGTGTCATTGCTTTTATGAAAGATTTTGGGCAACGCCTGGGATTGGAAACCATTGAAGATGAAGTTGGAAACGTAATCATCCGCAAGCCTGCTACAGAGGGAATGGAAGACCGAAAAGCTGTTGTAATGCAGTCGCATCTCGATATGGTCCATCAAAAGAACAACGATACCGATTTCAATTTTGATACGCAGGGAATCGAGATGTATATTGATAATGATTGGGTAAGGGCCAAAGGTACTACACTGGGTGCCGATAACGGATTGGGTGTAGCAACAATTATGGCAATTTTGCAGAGTGAAACCATTGCACACCCGGCTTTAGAGGCTTTATTTACTATCGACGAAGAAACAGGGATGACAGGAGCAATGGGCTTAAAGGGAGGTGTTTTACAAGGTGATATTTTACTTAATCTGGACACTGAAGAAGATGATGAAATTGGAGTAGGTTGTGCAGGAGGTGTCGATGTTACTGCTACCCGAAACTATATGCAAATGGATACTCCTGCAAATTCCGAAGTATATACGATAACAGTAAAAGGACTCCAGGGTGGACACAGCGGAATGGATATTATAAAAGGGTTAGGGAATGCAAATAAAATGATGAATCGTCTGTTATATGCAACCAAAGATATTATGCATATTGCAGAATTACATGGAGGAAGCCTTAGGAATGCAATTCCAAGAGAGAGTGTAGCTACCATTGTTGTACCTTCTGCTAATGAAGATGAATTTCTTTCAGAAATAAAGAAGATAGCTGCAGAAATTTCTACTGAATATAAATTACTGGAACCTGATTTCACGATTACAGTTGAAAAGACTTCTGTTTCTTCAGAAAAAATAATGAATGCTAAAGATCAAATCCTGTTTGTTAATTCAGTGTATGGAGCTCATAATGGAGTGTACAGAATGAGCCCTGCTATTGAGGATTTAGTGGAAACTTCTAACAATATTGCTAAGGTTGCGGTGGCGAACGGAAATATAAAAATTGAGTGTCTAACACGTTCTTCTGTAGAATCCTCAAAAGAGGATATGGCAAATACATTGAAAGCTGTTTTTGAAATGGGGGGTTGTGATGTCACCTTTTCAGGGGCTTATCCGGGTTGGGCTCCCAACATGGATAGCCCGATCCTGGAAGTTTTAGATTCAATTTACACAAAAATGAACGGCAAAAAGGCAAATGTAGCTGCTTGCCATGCAGGTTTGGAGTGTGGAATATTGGGGCAAAATTACCCGGAAATGGATATGATCTCTTTTGGGCCAACGATTAAAGGAGCTCATTCTCCGGACGAACGGGCCAGTATTTCTTCCACTCAGAAATATTGGGAGTTTGTGTTGGAAATATTAAAGAATATTCCAAAAAAATAAAGATTAAAAAAAGCCGCTTGAATTTCAAGCGGCTTTTTTGTTTATAGACTTTACTTACTCAACTATATCAACTAATTGCAATTCGAATACTAGATCACTGTTAGGTGGAATTGCCGGTGGATAACCTCGTTCACCATATCCTAAATGAGATGGGATAAACAATGTTATTTTATCTCCAAGGCTCATCTGCAATAATCCTTCTCTAAAGCCTGGTATCAATCGGGCATCTTTACTATAATCTGTTCCAACCGGAGTGTATTGGCCTGCTGCCAATCCTGCCGAATTTACAGTTTCATATTTTTCGGCAACTTCCACTATGTTTGAATCGAATAGTTTACCGTTAGGGAAATAACCGGCATAGTTCATTCTCACTTTGCTTCCTTCGGCTGGTCTCATTCCTTTTCCTTTGTGGTTCCAGTATATCTTTAATCCTGAAGGCAGTTCTTCTGCTTTTTCAGCTAAGGCACTAAATTCAATAGCTTGGTCTGCAGCAACTTTACTTACACGTTCTTCTCTTTCTTTCTTTTCTGTTTCGATCTTTTCCATCTCTTCAGTAAAAGAGCTTAGTTTTGAATCTCCTTTATTAATGATATTCACCTCTTGCATAATAACAGCATCAACTGGCTTATCACCTGGTTTTGTAGTTTCTACTACACCAATGGAATCTACAATTTCCTGGCCCAATACGACTTCTCCAAAAACGGTATGCTTACCGTCTAACCAGGGAGTTTCTTTTAAGGTAACAAAAAACTGACTTCCATTAGTTCCGGGCCCGGAGTTTGCCATAGACAACAGCCCTTTTTTACTATGCTTTAGGCTATCTACAAACTCATCTGGAAAACGGTAACCCGGATTTCCACTACCATCTCCTTTTGGGTCACCTCCCTGGATCATGAAGTCTTTTATAACACGATGAAATGTAAGTCCGTTAAAAAACTTTTTCCCTTTGTATGTAGAATCTACCAATGTATTATTACCTTCTGCAAGGGCAACAAAGTTGGAAACTGTTAATGGAGTTGCCTCATTGTATAGTTTTGCTACAAATGTTCCTTTATTAGTGATAAATTCTGCATAAATCCCATCTCCCAAATCTGGATATTTGTCTTCGCAAGCGACAAATGACAAGGATAATAATAATAAAAATAACAGTGTTGGTTTTCTCATAGTTCTAATTAATTTTCTTGTGATTGTTCTATTGATTTTAAAGTTACTGTACTTTGAATTGGAATATTTGTTCCCAGTTTGTTTTCAATACCGTAGTACCCATATGCTTTATAGGATGGGAAAAGAAATGTTACTTGTTCTCCTTCTTTCATTAATTTAATACCATCCCTTATTCCTGAGATCAACTCTTGATTACTTTGGTCTACTTTATAGGCTTGTAAACCGTTCTCTACTTCCGAAATAATAGTTTTACCATTTAAGTCTTTAACATTGTATGTAAATGTTACCTCGTCACCAAATACCGGCATTTGTGTAATGAGAGTATCTTTTATATTATAATAATACCAAAACCCGTTTTCTGAAGCGATATAATCATTCTGTGGGTTTGAATTCATTAGTTCGGTAATGCTTGCTTCTTCTTTTTGATAAATCTTTTTGTTTCGTTCTGCAGATTCTTTAATAAATGTACCTGAAGTTCTCTGTAAAGGTCTTCTTGCTTCAGGACTCTTACAGGAAACAGCTATCACAACGAATATAAGGAGATAAGATATATTACGAAACATGAGATAGTTCTTTTTTATAGCTAGGCAAGATACTAATAAATTCAGTAATTGTTTCAGAGAGTGATTTCGAACTTCTTCCTCCTGCAGCATTAATATGACCACCACCATTATAGTGATTTCTTGCAAAATCATTTACTGAAAAATCTCCTTTGCTCCTAAATGATATTTTCACAATATTTTCCTGCCTGTTTTCAATAAAAATGACAGCGAGCTTAACATTATTTACCGAAAGAGCATAGTTTACAAATCCTTCGGTATCTCCCTTTTTAAAATTGCTAGTATCCAATTCTTTTTGTGTAAGGGAAATATACGCAGTATGATATTCCGGCAGGATATTTAGGTTTTTAAGGGCTACTCCCAATAATTTCATACGGTTCGGACTATTGGTATCATACACTTTTTGATGAATAGCAGTACCATTGGCACCAACTTCAATTAAATGCGCAATCACCCTGTGTGTAGTTGCTGTAGTAGCCGGGAACCTGAAAGAACCTGTATCTGTCATTATTCCGGTATATAATTGAGTGGCAATTTCAACAGAAAGTACTTCTAGTTTATCCAAAGCATTCATAAAATGGTATACCATTTCTGAGGTAGAACTCATAGTAACATCACTGTACATTACTGCAGCATAGTCATCCGGTGCCTGATGATGATCTATCATTACAAAATCTGCATCACTTTCTTCGAGATATTTCTGAAGCTCTCCTGTTCTGTTAAGGCTATTAAAATCCAATGTGAAAATGATATCAGCAGCATTAATTAATTCCAGGCTTTTTTCAACATTCTGCTCGTGAACTACAATTTCAGAACATCCGGGGATCCATTTTAAAAAATCCGGAAAGTCATTAGGCATGATCACATTGGCCTTGTGCCCAAGGCTATTTAGAAAGAAAGCCATTCCCAGACAGGAACCCACTGCATCGCCATCGGGGTTTTTGTGCCCTGTTACCACGATATTTTTAGGCGAATTGAGTAGTTTCTTAACTATTGCTGTGGTTTCTGAATTCATAGGAGGCGAAGATACGATTTATTAATTTTTAAGTAATATTTGATTACTTACTTTTGGAGTGCCTTAACATACATTTAAATGAAAAACATTGTTTTATTTATTGCGTTAGTAATTGTAGTTTCTTGTAAGCAAAGTAAAAAGGAAGCACTCCCGGAAACCACTATAGAAACGACAGTATCTTCCGAAGAAAAAAGTGACTTCACAATTGTATTTGCCAGTTGTAATGATCAAGACCGGGAACAGCCCCTGTGGAAACCAATTTTAGAAAATAACCCCGACCTGTTTATCTGGGGAGGAGATAATATTTATGCAGATACGGACGATATGGAGAAAATGAGGTCAGATTACAATAAAGTCCTTGCAAATCCGGATTATAGCTTGTTAGCAGAATCGACAACTGTCATTGGTACCTGGGATGATCATGACTATGGGAAAAATGATGCAGGAGCAGAATGGGAAAAAAAGGAAGAAGCACAACAATTATTTCTGGATTTTCTGAAAGTCCCTGAAAATGACCCTTTAAGAAAACAAAAAGGAATTTATTATTCAAGAAAATACCTTACAGATAAGGGAGGGATAAAGGTAATACTTTTAGACACTCGCTTTTTTCGCGACTCTCTACATAAAAGTATAGTAGAAGGAAGGCGTTATGACCCGTGGAATGAAAACGAAGGAGGAAGTATTCTAGGCGTAACTCAATGGGAATGGCTTGAAAACGAACTACAGGATGATAGTACTGACTTTACTATTATTGTTAGTAGTATTCAGTTTTTAGCAGACGAGCACGGATGGGAAAAATGGGCAAATCACCCTTCTGAAGTGTCAAAAATGTACCGAATATTGGAAAGTGCCAAAGCAAAAAATATAATATTTGTAAGTGGAGACAGACATTCAGCCGAATTTTCTGTGGCAACGGTTCCGGAGCTAAACTACAAACTGATAGATTTTACAACAAGTGGGTTGACACATACCTATCCGGATAGTCCGGATGATCCTAATAGGTATCGCATAGGTAAATTGGTAAAAGACCTTAATTTTGGAGTCTTACAGTTTGATTTCGATAAAAAGAAAGTAATGATGAAAATACGAGGTAGGGAGAATAAGATTTTAGGAGAATTTGAGCAACAATATTAAACTATGGTTAACACCTTGTTTTTGACATCTAAAAGCGTATTTTTGCCCAAAATTTAAAAACCCTATGAGAACAAATAGAACGTTTACAATGTTAAAGCCCGATAGTGTTGAAAAAGGACATATTGGTGCGATTCTTGAAAAAATTACAGCTTCCGGTTTTAGAATCGTAGCCATGAAGCTAACCCAAATGACAACTGCAGATGCAAAGAAATTTTATGAAATTCATAAAGAACGACCGTTTTTTGGTGAATTGGTTGAATATATGACCCGTGGGCCAATTGTAGCTGCTATTCTTGAAAAAGACAATGCTGTTGAAGATTTTCGTACTTTGATTGGTGCTACCAATCCTGCCGAAGCTGCCGAAGGTACTATTAGAAAATTATATGCTGCTTCTATAGGTGAGAATGCTGTTCATGGTAGTGACAGTGATGAAAATGCTGCTATCGAAGGAGCTTTTCATTTTTCGGGAAGAGAGATGTTTTAAGAGATATTGAAAATATGTATAAAAAGCCATTCGCTTTGAGCGAGTGGCTTTTTTATTAACGCAGTATTAATTTTTTGACGAGTTCTTTTCCTAGTTCTTCATTGAGGAGCCGGATAATCTTTTCTTTTCCATAGCTTAGTTCTTCCCGTAATACAGAAGAACTTAATTGTACATAAAGCGTATCACGATCCAAAGTTACATTGGTTGTATATTTGGCAATAGCATCTCCCAGAACAGTATGCCAGGCCTCTTTCACCGAAATTTTATCCAGACCCTTTTGAAGCTCATTTTTTTCAATGAAGTTCTTGAGTACGTCACCAATTGTATTTTCACCATCTCTTTTTGCCATGGAACTTTAGTTAAAATTAAATGCACTGAATCTTTTGTAGCTATAAATTTTTTGGTCTCTGTTCTTTACTTTTAGCAGGCTGTCTTCTACTATCAAGATGGTCTCTTTCCAGCTATCAAAAGGAGTTTCGTAATACATTCTAAGGCTATCTTCTTCAATTTTTAGAGTAAACTTCTTTGCCGAATTGTTTACCAGAAAACTACCATCCAGTTTTGGAGTTACTTTTTTACGTATACCACTATCACCAATCACTTCAATAAAATCTATAGTAGTACTAATACCAAAATCCCTCTTAGTACCGTCCGGCATTATCACACTTTCTATTTCCCAATACCCGTTTAATTTTTCAATTTGAACTGCTGGATCTTGTCTTCCACAGGAGATCAAAACAAATAAAGATAAAAAAGCAATAACTCTCATAATGGAAACATTTTATATGTTTGATGGACTTTTTTCACCACTTCTTCTGTACGGTCACCATGTGTGTCACTAATAAACAATTGCCCAAAACTCTCATTGTCAACTAAGGCAATGAGCTGTGCTACCCGTTGCTCATCCAGCTTATCAAAAATATCATCCAGCAGCAAAATGGGAGTTACTTTACTTTGTTCTTTAATAAAATCGAATTGTGCTAATTTTAAAGCGATCAAATACGATTTTTGTTGCCCTTGAGATCCAAATTTTTTAATAGGATGCCCTTCAATTTCAAAGTACAGGTCGTCCTTATGAATTCCATAGTTGGTATACTGTGTAAATTTATCTTTCGTAATATTTTCTTCTAAGAGTGACAATAGTTCTTTTTCCTGCAGTTGGCTTTTATATGCTAAGCTTACCTTTTCATTACTATTACTTATGGATTGATACCGTTTCAGAAAGATAGGTACAAATTTTTCCAGAAAAGCGGTTCTTTTTTCAAAAACTACCAAGCCAAAAGAATGTAGCTGTTCATTGTAAATGTCCAGAGTATCTTGGTTAAAGGTATTATTGACGGCAAAATACTTCAATAGTGAATTACGTTGCACAAGGACCTTATTATATGCAATTAATTTCTGTAAGTACTCAGAATCTCCTTGAGAAATAACCCCATCCATAAATTTTCGCCGTGTTTCACTTCCCTCAATAATAAGGTCGCGGTCTGCAGGAGAAATAATGACCAAGGGTAAAAAGCCTATATGCTCGCTAAATTTTTCATAGGGTTTGCCGTTGCGTTTTATGATCTTTTTTTGCCCACGCTTGGCACTTACAATTACTTTTTCATCTCTGTCATTTTTCTTGTAAACCCCTTCGATCACAAAAAAGTCTTCTCCATGTTTTATATTCTGGCTGGTGATTGGGTTGAAATAGCTTTTTCCAAATGATAGATGATAGATTGCGTCCAGTGCATTTGTCTTTCCAACACCATTATAACCTACAAAACAATTGATTTTTGGATCGAATGTAAATGATTCAGATTCAAAGTTTTTGTAATTAAGTAGAGACAGTGATTGTAAAAACATAATAATGAGAAACTTATCTATTTTTAAAGTTTTTAGATCATTTCAGAAAAAATACTGGAAACGAGCCTGCAAATTATTGAAAAATAAGGAATCTTTTCCCTTTAAAATTCTAATAAATATTTTATTTTTGCGCTTCAACAAATAAAATTATGGCAACCTACAAGAAAAGAGGCGGTAGACCGAAAAATAAAGCTGAGAGACAATCTCAAATAGAAGAGAATAGTACAACGGCAGAAGTATTTAATACACTGGATGAAGGTGCTTCGAGAACCGAAGCCTGGGTAGAGAAAAACCAAAAGTATATTTTAATATTCGTAGGGGCTGTGGCAGTTTGTGTACTTGGATATCTGGGATACCAGCAATTTATTCAGGAACCAAAGGAAAGCGAAGCTATGAACGAAATGTTCCCGGCACAACAATATTTTGAGCAAGCTCTAACATCTACAACTAAAGATTCATTGTATAACCTCTCTTTAAACGGAGGTGAAGGTAAATACGGTTTCCTGGATATTATTGATAATTACGGCGGTACCAAAGCCGGCAATCTTGCTAACTATTATGCCGGAATGGCATTTATGAATATTGGCGAATACCAGAACGCAATTGATCGTTTGGATGATTTTAAAAGTAAAGATGCAATGTTAGGGCCTCTGGCAAAAGGAGCTATAGGTGATGCTTTTGTACAATTGGGGCAAGAAGGTGATGCTTTGGCATATTATGAAAAAGCAGTTACTTTAAGTGATAATGAAGTATCTGCTCCTCGTTTTTTACTGAAAGCCGGTATTACAGCTATGAATCTGGGTAAGACAGAAGTAGCATTAAAGCATTTCAAGAAGATCACCGATGATTTCTCGGGTTCTCCTGAAGCTGCCAAAGCACAATTATATGTAGGCCAAACAGAAGCAATGAATAAGTAATGGCTACTGAAAATAAAAATTTATCTGTTTACGATAAAGCCACAATCCCAAACGCGAAAGACTTTCGGTTTGGGATTGTTGTTTCAGAATGGAACTATGATGTCACAGAAGGTATGTTTCAGGGCGCTTTTAATGCTTTGAAAGATTGCGGAGCAATTAGTGAAAATATAGTTCGATGGAATGTTCCCGGTAGTTTTGAATTGGTATATGGTTGTAAACAAATGCAGCAGAGCTACGATATGCTGGATGTCATTATTGCTATTGGTAGTGTGATACAAGGGGAAACCAAACATTTTGATTATGTCTGTGAAGCTGTTTCCCAAGGAATTAAAGACCTAAACATTCAAAATAATATCCCGGTCATCTTTTGTGTGTTAACCGATAATAATCTGCAACAAGCTATAGACCGTAGCGGAGGAAAACACGGTAATAAAGGTACCGAAGCTGCTATAGCTGCCATTAAAATGGCACAACTAGGCAAAGAGGCTAAGTTTTAAATTTTTCTGATTTCTTTTTCTTCGGAACGATAATTGTTGATAAGAAAGCATAACAAACTACTTCAAAAACTGCTGTATTTTGAGTACATTTGAAAACGACTTGTATGGGAATTTTAAAAACACGCAAAAACAAAAAATTTAGTTATAATCCGCGTTATTACAAAAACGAAGGAGAAGGAAGCCCCTTTGAGATTAAACATAGATTTGATGAATTTCGAACTACTGTTGGCAGTAATCCCGGACTAAAAGGAAAGTTTAGAAATGCCTGGGAAGATTTACGCCATTCTAAAAACAGAAGTGCAAACCGAAGGCTCATTTTCATTATTGCAATTTTAGTTTTATTATTTCTGTACATAATCGATTTCGATTTATCTATATTTTTTCAGAAGTTATAATGACTGATATTATTCAGCTTTTACCAGATCATGTTGCCAATCAAATAGCAGCCGGAGAGGTCGTACAACGTCCTGCTTCTGTAGTAAAGGAATTGTTGGAAAATGCCATCGATGCAAAAGCTACCACTATCACTTTGGTAATTAAAGATGCCGGGAAAACACTTATACAAGTTACTGATAATGGTATTGGAATGAGTGCAACCGATGCCCGTTTGTGCTTTGAACGTCATGCAACTTCAAAGATCAAATCTGCAGAAGACCTTTTTAATATCCATACCAAAGGCTTTCGAGGTGAAGCACTGGCATCTATTGCAGCTATTGCTCATGTTGAGTTAAAAACCAAAACCGGGGAAACGGAGGTTGGTACAAAGATCACAATCGAGGGAAGTGAAGTTACTTCACAAGATGTAGCTGTTGTACCTAAGGGCACGACTATTTTAGTAAAAAACCTGTTTTATAATATTCCTGCTCGGCGTAATTTTTTGAAGAGTAATCCTGTGGAAACACGCCATATTATTGATGAATTTCATCGTGTGGCATTAGCACACCCACAGATCACATTTGTTATGCTCCACAACGGGAGTGATGTCTTTAATTTACTTTCCAGTAATTTACGGCAACGAATTGTAAATATCTTTGGAACCAAAACCAATGAAAAGTTAGTTCCGGTAGCAGAAGAAACAGAGATCGTTAAAGTAAACGGGTTCGTATTAAAACCTCAATTTGCTAAAAAAAGCAGAGGTGAGCAGTTCTTTTTTGTGAACGACCGCTTTATTAAAAGTCCATATTTACACCATGGAGTTAATGCCGCGTTCGAGGGATTGATAAAAGAAGGTACACAACCAGGGTATTTTTTATTCCTTGAAGTGGATACAAAATCCATCGATATCAATATCCATCCTACCAAAACCGAAATCAAGTTTGATGATGAACATGCCATCTATGCAATGCTTCGGGCTACAATTAAGCATAGTCTGGGGCAATTTAGTATTGCTCCCGTTCTCGATTTTAATAAAGATTCCGGCTTCGATACTCCTTATGAATACAGTAAGAAATCACCGGTAGCTCCTACGATCGAGGTGGACAGAGATTTTAATCCTTTTCAGAAAGACGCAAAGAAGGGTATTGGAAATACTTCGTATAAACGTGAGAAAGATGCATCATGGGAATCTCTCTATGTAGGCTTAAAACAAGATACCGGGGAAGTTACGTCTGTGGAGAACATTGAGTTTGAAAGTGAAGAAGTGACCGGAAGTCTTTTTAACAACGAAAATGAAGAAGCTAGGCAAATTACCTTTCAGCTTCAAAATAAATACATTATGAGCCCTATAAAGAGTGGGATGATGGTAATTCACCAGCATTTGGCTCATCAACGTATCTTATATGAAGAATTACTTAAAAATATTACGGTACAAGAAGCTGTAAGTCAACAATTACTGTTTCCATTACAACTACATTTTACCAAACCAGATATCAAAGTATTAGAAAAAGTAAGAGAACAATTAGAGCACACCGGTTTTGTTTTTTCTGCATTAAAAGATGAGCAGGTAGAAATTAGTGGTATTCCCGTATCTATTATTGAAAGCCATGTAGAAAATGTTTTGGAATCTTTAATAAGTGATATTAATGAGGAAGTTCCGGAGGCCGGATTTAGCCAAAATGACCTTCTGGCAAAGTCTATGGCAAAGAGTATGGCAATAAAAACCGGAACAACTTTAAACAAAGTGGAACGTGAACATTTGATCAATCAATTGTTTGCATGCAAAGAACCAAGTATGTCGCCCTACAACAAACCAATTTTAGTTACGTTTGATGTAACCGACTTTGATAAAAAATTTATGTAGATGGGAAGAATTACAGAAACAGTTAAAATATTAATCATTGTTAACGTTTTGGTCTATGCTGGTTCCATGCTATCTGGTGAAGCAGCGTACAGATTATTTTCCTTGTATTATTTCGAAAATCCAAATTTTCAGATCTGGCAACCTATCACGCATATGTTCATGCATGACAGCAATAGCTTCATGCATATATTATTTAATATGTTTGCGCTGTATATGTTTGGTTCGCCTTTAGAAGCACAGTGGGGCCGGAATAAGTTTTTATTCTTTTATTTTTCAGCCGGATTAGGTGCTGTTCTAATACATACTTTGGTTGGTTATTATCATTTTCATGCGGGTTTTTCAGATTTGGTACAGGCAGGGCTTAATGAAACACAAATTTTTGAGTTATTAAATTCAGCAGAGGGCCAGATTCTTTCTTCAGGTCAATACAGTGTTAATGTGCCTAATGGAATGGATACTTCTAATATCGAGGATATGATAAGGACCTATATTACAAGTGCTGTAGGTGCATCGGGAGCTATTTACGGAGTACTGGTTGCTTTTGGATTGATGTACCCAAATGTGAAATTGATGCTTATCTTTTTACCAATACCCATTAAAGCTAAGTATTTTATTCCTGCATTAATAGTGTTGGATTTATTTTCCGGGATCACAGGGTTTTCACTATTTGGGCAGAATATTGCAAATTGGGCGCATATTGGAGGGGCACTATTTGGATTTATTATGGCCTACTATTGGAAAAAGAACAGTTTTGATAATCATCGTTGGAATTAGAGATGGCAGCTAATAGTTTATCATATCAATTTAAAACTGCAGGAATAGTAGTAAAATTAATTGTAATTAATCTTGCTGTTTTTCTGCTGGTAAATCTTTTTGCATTCTTTTTTAACATCCCGGTTGCACAACTAACCAGTTGGTTTGTATTGCCGGATTCTTTTACTGAATTTATCACCCAACCCTGGGCATTTCTAACCTATGGTTTTCTGCATTTTGGTTTTTGGCATCTTTTCTGGAATATGCTTTGGCTTTATTGGTTTGGCGGTTTTGTTCTCAATTTATTTACTCCTAAAAGGTTTTTAACCATCTATTTATTAGGAGCCATCTGCGGAGGCTTGTTATATGTACTTTCGTATAATTTGTTTCCTGTTTTCTCCAACGAACGAGGTTATTTATTAGGAGCTTCGGCAGCAGTAACAGCCATTGTTGTATTTATTGCAGCATATACACCTAACACAGCTGTAAGGATTTTCTTTTTTACCGTTAAGCTATGGCATATCGGAGTCTTTTTTGTGTTGAAGGACTTGATTCAATTACCTACTTCTGGGAATGCCGGAGGACTCTTGGCTCATTTAGGAGGTGCTGTATTTGGTTATCTATATGCAATGCAATTAGCAAAAGGAAATGATATAGGCCGCTGGTTTGAAAATATTTTAGATTGGTTTGAAGGTATATTCACTCCTCGCACAAAAAAACCATTTAAAAAAGTACATCGTACAACACGTAAGGATTCTGTTCGTTCTAAGAATAATAACGAAAAGACTAACAACCAAAAGAAAGTAGACGCTATTTTAGATAAAATAGGGAAAAGTGGGTATGATAGTCTTACAAAAGCTGAAAAAGATTTTCTGTTCAAGGCAGGAAAAGAAGACTAACCAAATGCGTTCAAAAAAAAAGGGGCTTTTTTATAAACTTATTTTTTGGGGTAACTCCATAGCAGCGTTTCTGCTATTGGTTTCCTTTATTTTGCCCTATTTACCCCCCAAAACCTTTCCAACACTTTCATTATTAAGCCTTGCAGTTTCTCCGTTACTATTACTTAATATACTATTTGCTGCCTATTGGTTGTTTCGGTTGAAACGAAAAGCTTTAGTGTCACTTTCCGTGTTATTTATTGCCTATTTTCACTTTAATCCTTTTTTTGAAATCTCTTCGGAGGGAGACCCTTCAAAATATACCAATACATTAAGTATTTTGAGTTATAATGTCCGATTGTTCAATGCATACGAAAAAGAACCGTCTACAGATGTTTCAGAAACTATTTCAGAAATATTGGAGAAGGAACATCCGGATATTGTTTGTATCCAGGAATATTATAGGGACAGTAACTTTGATTTTTCCTTATATCCTTTTCAATTTATTCATTTTAAAGATGGTAATAATAAATTAGGGCATGCTATTTTTTCAAAATATCCTTTTGCAAAAACCGGAGCTTTTGATTTTGCAGATTCACATAACAATACCTTATATGCTGATGTTGTAAAAGGAAAAGACACACTTCGGGTATATAATTTGCATTTACAATCGCTGGGAATTTTACCAACGGTTGGTTATTTGCAAGAAGGGAATAAAGACAGGTTACGTAAGAGAATGTCCCGCGCTTTTGTAATGCAAGAAAAACAGACCAATGCTATTTTGGATCATAAAGCAATTTCGCCATATCCTGTGATTGTTAGCGGGGACTTTAATAACACACCTTTTTCGTATGTATATAGAAAGCTACAAGAAAATATGACCGATGCTTTTATTGCACGTGGTTCCGGAATTGGAACTACTTATAAATTTGACGGGTACCCTATGCGTATTGATTATATTCTAACTTCTGAAATGTTTGACGTCTTAATGTTTGACACGGTAAAGAAATCTTTTTCGGATCACTATCCGGTGACCGCAACTTTAGGGTGGGGAGCTAAAGCTGAAGATTGATTTGTTGCGACTCCAGATAAAATAGTGTATTAGGCCCTTCATTAAATAAAAGATCCAGTACCGAAAGATTGGATAAAAAATCATGATGCGTCTCTAATACCTGAGTGTAAGGCGATAAATTGTATTTTTTTTCTTTTTTTGCTTCCACCATAAAGCGAAGGTCAGTAATGATAGGGCTGCTCTCAAATGTTTCCGTTTTTGAAAAAACAACCTCAATTCCTATTAAATCACAAAGAACTTCATAAATGGTAAGGTTATGGTGTAACAGGCCTTTTACCGGTTTTGTAAATAAGGGTTCTAATTCGTCTTCATAAAATTCAAAAAAAGGGGAAGTCCGATATGCAGTTTGTAAAGACTTCCAATGTTGTGACTGCCAGTTAAAGTCATTTTCCACAATCACATTTTTTGTTTTTTGCCGTGTACCGTCTTTGGAATGTTTGATGGGCACATTCAACAAGAGCTTTCCATTGGAATGGGCAATGTAGGCTCTGTTTCTATAAGTCTGTTTTTGGTAATTATCCTCTACTTCAAAAATTACTTCATCCGCATTTACCACACTTACCATTTGAGCAATGGAAGGAAAATAGGTTGGATGAAGAAGGATCTTTTTCATAAACGTTTTGTGTTGATACGTTTATTTTTTAGCCTTTCTCTTTTTTCTAAAGAAATTAAAAACAAACCAGGCTCCAAGTACCATTAAGAAGTATTTAAAATATGATACCGGTTGTCCACTTCCGCCTACTGTAGTAAATAAACGTTCCCAACGAATTTTATTGGCGAGGCCTTTTGCATTGCTATCCCAGCTCATCCATACAAACACGGGTTTCCCCACTACGTGATTAAATGGAACATAGCCCCACATACGAGCATCTTGAGAATTACTTCGGTTATCACCCATCATCCAGTAGTAATCCATTTTAAAAGTATATTCGGTAATTGGAGAACCGTTTAGTAAGACTTGGGTTCCGGATTGGGTAATTTTATTGTCTAGCCCAATTTCACTGCCTTCATACACTTCTATGATCCTTTTGTATAAAGAAATGCTTTCGGGTGTAATAGCTACACTGGCACCGGCTTTTGGGATATAGATTGGGCCAAAGAAATCGGTATTCCAGGAAAATTGAGAATCTTGCGGAAAGGTACCGGGATTACGCTCTCCCTTTTTTGCCGTAGTTTTAATGATAGTATCAAGATTCGGATAATTTTTAAACTTTTCATATTCGGCATCGGTCATATGTGCTTGAAAAGTCCGATAGTTTTGATCCATGGGATATAGATCGGTAATATTATATTGCTCTATGGCAAACTGTGGATTTAATGATTTTGAAGTCGCAAATGCATAGCCAAACTGAAGCTTGGCCCTGTCCGGTAATTCGTTTTGTTTACCATTAATATATACATAGCCGTCACGCACTTCCAAAGAGTCTCCCGGAAGGCCCACACAACGTTTTACATAGTTTGATTTTTTATCAATTGGCTTGTAAGCATAGCCTTTGGGAGGAGGCCCTATGTCTATAAAATTATCTACTGGCCAACTAAAAACAACAATATCATTTCGTTCTATATCCTGAAATCCGGGAAAGCGAAAGTAGGGTATTTGTGGTTTTGGCAGGTACGATTTTGTTTTTATTACCGGAATAGTATCGTGCACCATCGGAAAGGCGATTGGTGTCATTGGTGTCCGTGCACCGTAATGATATTTACTTACAAATAGAAAATCACCAACTAGTAAGGTCTTTTCCAAAGAAGAAGTTGGAATAGTAAAGGGCTGCATGAAGTACGTATGTACAATGGTAGCTGCCACTACTGCAAACAAAATTGAGCTTACCCATTCTCCGGTGGATGTTCTTGGTTTTAAGTCTCTTTCTTTTATATATGTTACATCTTGTGTATAGTTAATGTAAAAAATATAAAGTCCTAGAGTAATTACTCCCAAAACAGTGTCTGTAGTACTATTTCTTCCAAAACTCCGAAGTGTTTCAACCCAGATCACCGGAAACATAATGAGGTTTACAATAGGGACAAAGAGCAAGATAGTCCACCACCAGGGGCGGTTGATAATTTTCATTAATACAATAGAATTGTATATGGGAACGGCTGCTTCCCAGGCCTTTCTCCCTGCTATGGCATACAACTTCCAGGTACCCATAAAATGGATCAGCTGAATGATAAGAATAAATAGTAACCAACCTGTAAAACTCATAATCTAATTTTTTATACTGAATTGTTTCAGCATTTTAATTTTTATGTGATCTGAAGTACATCTCGCATCGAATATACTCCTTTTTTATGCTGAAGCCATTCTGCTGCCAGAATTGCTCCTATGGCAAACCCATCTCTGGAATGTGCTACATGTTTCAATGATATGGTATCGATCTGTGACGTATATGAAACAAGATGTGTTCCTTTTACATCATCGACACGCTGTGCCGTAATTTCAATTTCATCTTCATGTGCATCATTCAATTTCCAATCTTTTTTATTGGAATGCTCTATAATTCCTTCAGCTAATGAAATTGCTGTTCCACTTGGTGCATCTTTCTTTTGCGTATGGTGAAATTCTTTAATGGTAACATTATATTCCTTCCAATGTCTTAGTAATTTTGCTGCATATTCATTAAGGTTAAAAAATAAATTTACACCAACGGAAAAATTGGACGCATAAATAAAGCTTCCGTTACAGGCTTCACATTTATTTATGATTTCTTTATAATGTGATAACCATCCTGTAGTCCCTGATACAACCGGAATCCCTTTGTCCAAACAGTTGGAAATATTCTTTACGGCAGCTTCGGGAGTTGAAAATTCTATAGCAGCATCTGCATCTTCAAGATCTCCTTTCGTGGTACTCGCCGTACTTTTAAACACAATACTATGCCCTTTTTCAATAGCAAGACGTTCTATGGTCTTACCCATTTTTCCGTATCCCAAAAGAGCTAGTTTCATTTTAGATTGTACTTGAGTGACAAACCATAATTAGCTTGTGCGTTAATAGGATTCATATCAAAATTGGGCTGCAATGAAAGGTCATCACTAACATTGAATTGCCTTAAATGTGCATCTACATTCGCGTCAACGATATTTACCAAATAAAATGCCAGAGCGACTATAATGCTTATATCTTTATTTTTCTGAGCGCTTTTTTGGGCATCGATCAAACGATCTGTGGAAATGCCTTGAAATTCATCGTCATCAAATCCGGCCAGGCGTCGTTTATAAGCATCCCGAAAACGGTCATAATCTTTATCGTTTTCTAAATAAAAGTAGACTCCTGTGGTCATCCCTGCATAAATGATAGGTATCTTCCAGTATTTTTTATTGTAAGCCTGCCCGAGACCGGGTAATACGGCGGAGTAAAAGGCGGCTGTAGAAGGAGCCAGAGGATTATAGGCTTCTTTTGCCGAAAGACTATCTTTCACTACTAATACGCGGTCGTTTTTAACGGAAAGTGAATCTGTGGTTTGGGCAAATAAAGAGAGTGCCGGAATTAAAATTAAGATATATAAAAGCCTACTTTTCACTTTTTATGAGCTTCAGGATACGTTGTAAGTCTTCCTTGTTCTTAAAGGGTACTACCAATTGTCCTTTCCCGGAATTTGAAACTTTTACATCTACTTTGCTGTCAAATAAGCTGGCAAGCTCTTTTTTAGCATCAGTTGCAAAAGAGGGTAAAGCCCTTTTTTTGGGTGCTTGACTATTAGTTGGAGATTTGAGTTTTCGAACCAAGGCTTCGGTGTCCCGTACCGAAAGTTTTTGGGTTAGGATCTTTTCATAAATATTCAACTGTTCATTAGTATCTTCAATATTTATTAAAGCCCTGCCATGCCCCATAGTTATAAAACCATCACGCATTCCCGTTTGAATGATGGGATCTAACTTCAGTAAACGCAGGTAATTGGCAATGGTTGACCGATTTTTACCTACCCGGTCACTTAATTCTTCCTGGGTAACTTCAATTTCTTCAATAAGCCGTTGGTATGAAAGTGCAATTTCAATTGGATCTAAATCCTGACGCTGAATATTTTCAACCAGTGCCATTTCCAATGACTCCTGATCGTTGGCAATACGAATGTATGCAGGGATCGTTTCTAAACCAATTAATTTTGAAGCACGGAAACGACGTTCCCCACTTACTAATTGATATTTATTGAAATCTAATTTGCGTACGGTAATGGGCTGGATCACCCCCAGTTCTTTGATAGACGAAGCTAATTCACGTAAAGATTCTTCATTGAAACTGGTTCGGGGTTGAAAAGGATTTACTTCAATAGCGTTAAGCTCCAATTCAACAATATTCCCCACCACTTTGTCCGCATTCTTATCATTTGCAGATGTAATATCGTTAGAAGGATCTTTCAATAAAGCGGAAAGACCTCTTCCCAATGCTTGTTTTTTTGTTGCTTTTGCCATTAGGATTACCGGTTTTTCTCAATTAATTCCTGTGCTAAACTTAAGTAATTATTGGCACCTTTACTACCTGCATCGTAACTAATAATGCTTTCCCCATAACTGGGCGCTTCACTTAAACGTACATTTCGCTGAATGATTGTTTTAAAAACCATTTCGTCAAAGTGTTTTTTTACTTCTTCAACTACCTGATTTGAAAGGCGTAAACGCGAATCGTACATGGTTAGCAATAAACCTTCAATATCAAGGTTTTCGTTATGTATCTTCTGAACACTTTTAATAGTATTTAGTAGTTTTCCAAGGCCTTCCAGGGCAAAGTATTCACATTGAATGGGAATCATGACGCTATCTGCTGCTGTAAGGGCATTTAATGTTAACAAACCAAGTGATGGTGCACAGTCTATCAATATAAAATCGTAGTTAGCTCTAAGGCTTTCAATTGCACTTTTAAGCATATATTCACGATTCTCCTTATCTACCAATTCTATCTCGATAGCTACCAGGTCTATATGGGATGGGATGAGGTCCAGATTAGGTGAATTTGTAGGTACGATGGTTTCTTTTGCAGATACCGTATGTTCCAAAAGCTGATAGGTTCCTTTTTCAACACTTTCTACATCAATGCCTAAGCCTGAAGTTGCATTGGCCTGGGGGTCTGCATCAATCAAAAGTATTTTTTTTTCTAAAACGCCTAAGGAAGCCGCTAAATTTACTGAAGTTGTGGTTTTACCCACACCTCCCTTTTGGTTTGCAATAGCAATTATTTTACCCATCAAATTCTTACAAATTTTAGCCATAAAAATACAACTAATTATGCGGATAGAAAATGAATTTTGTTAACAGGAAGTAAACATTTTCTACTTGTGGAGAATATCCAATTTGAAGAACTGCTAAGGATTTTCAGGTATAAACCCACGTTCAGGACATAAATCTTAAAAAGAACAAGTTGCAATTTGTATCTTAGCGATGAATCATAAAACCGTGATGTTTAAAAAAATAGTTAAGTTAAGGACGTTGGTATTGTTATTTTTTATAGGAATAGCAGTCGGTTCCATCTGGTATTATAATTTGTCCAACAGGCATAAGGCTATTGTTAAAACCAGGTTACTCCATGGTTTCCGTATTATAGACCACAGTTGGGAAATTTTCAGAAACGAGGAGACGCTTAAGCTGGAATCTCCGGATCTTTTAGTGGATAACATTTACCAGTCAATGGACGGCCCACAGGCTATTCTTAATATCAATGTGAATCCAGATTCTTCAAAAAGCAAATGGATCACCGGATTTAAAGCCGAAGTTTTTAGAGAAGGTACCAACAAGCATAACAATGATTTTTTATGTCATACCAATATTGATTTTTTTGATCCAATTCATTATAAAAATCTGAATATGCCAAAGAGAATCAATAAGCAGTATCCCAGGCTTGGGACTTTATCGAATGGTATTAACGAACTGAATTTCCCTGAAGGTTTTGGATTTCCCATAGCAGCAGGGGATAAGTTTATAGTCGCCTCAAGAACGCTCAACCACAATATCGAAGATGCCTTTTTCAAGGTAAAACATCTCATTGAGTTTAAATTGGAAGAAGGTGATAAACACTTGAAACCGCTAGTCCCAAAGGCTTTGGTATTGCTACAGGATTATGACAGGGACAATCCTTATGACCCCAATGAAAAGAAGGATCCTAACCTTTGCACGCCTATCGATCTAAAAAACCATTCATATGTTGACGAAGACGGCACTTGGCTTGCTGCCCACTGGGTGTTACCGGAAGGTAACCATCATTATGAGTTTGATGTTACTTATCAATTTAACTTGAAAGAAGACACAACTATCCACGCAATGGCAGCACATTTACATCCCCATGCTCAAGCTTTTACATTGTTCGATGTAACAAAAGGAGAGCCTGTTTATACTTTTAATTGTGAAAATTATGAAGATAAGATAGGCTTAAAACATGTGCCTGTCTATTCCAGTACTAAGGGAATACCGCTAAAAGCAGATCATCAATACAAACTTATTTTAGTGACAGATAATCCTTCAGATGGTTTTAGGGATATGATGGCTGTGCTATTCGTTTATATTTACGATCGTGAAATGGATGAGCATTTGCAAAAAAGAAAAAATGAAAGCGCAACTTATTAGAAACTGTCCTAGGATTTATTTTTTTTAGACCGGATCATCATTTCCAGCATGTCCCACATTTCTTCCGGGACATCTTCGAGAAGATTCATTTGCCCGGCACCTTTTAACCACTCACCGCCATCAATTGTAACTACTTCACCATTAAGATAAGAAGAAAAATCGGACACCAAATATGCGGCGAGATTTGCCAATTCCTGATGATCACCCACTCGTTTTAACGGAACCTTTTTGGCCAGATCAAACTTTTCTTTTAGGTCTCCCGGCAATAACCTGTCCCAAGCACCTTTAGTAGGGAAGGGGCCGGGTGCAATAGCATTAAAACGCATACCGTATTTTGCCCATTCTACAGCCAAAGAACGTGTCATTGCCAATACTCCGGCTTTTGCTGTAGCACTTGGCACTACATAAGCAGAACCCGTCCAGGCGTAGGTTGTTACTATATTTAATACTACTTTATTGGTTTCTTTTTTATCGATCCAGTATTTTCCATAGGCCAATGTGCAGTTTTTAGTACCTTTTAAAACAATATCTATGATAGTATCGAAAGCGTTTGCTGAAAGTCTTTCGGTAGGGGAGATAAAATTTCCCGCTGCATTATTGAGTAATACATCTACACTCCCAAATTCTTTAATGGATGATTCCACCATAGCTTCTACCTGGTCATAATGACGTACATCACATTGTACCGGAAGTATTTTTCCTCCGGTCTGAGCCTCCAATTCTACTTTAACAGTTTGTAGTTTTTCTATATTTCTGGAAGTAATAACTACATTGGCACCCAACTCCAGAAAGTAAGTGCTCATAGACTTTCCTAATCCACTGCCACCGCCTGTCACAACAATGGTCTTTCCTTTTAACGCATCATCGCGCAACATTTTTTCTGAATAATTCATTATACGTCTTTATTAAATTGGAGTTATAAAAGTAACGAAACTCAATTAATTATTATGCATGCACAGTATTTTTTTAAGAATTCATTGTTCGGTATACCATGCAGTGCTTAAATCGGGTATCATTAATGATTGACGGATGCTGTACGGTACCTATAAATTTCATTCCTATTTTTTTCATCACATTTTCTGAAGCCAGATTTGTATTGGTTGCAAAAGCGACTACTTCCTTTAATCCAAATCTGGAAAAAGCAGCATCCAGAGAAGCTTTAGCAGCCTCTGTGGCGTATCCTTTACCCCAGGCAGATCGCTTTAATCGCCAGCCTATATCAACGGCAGGTGTATATTCACTTTCCCATGTCTGGTTTGCAAGTCCTGTAAAACCTATAAATTCTGAAGTTTCCAGGAGATCAACAGCAAAATAGCAATAACCATATTTTTCAAAATGAAGTTGTAACCTTTTGATGAGGTTTTTGGACTCTTCTTCAGATAATAACTTCGGAAAGTGTTGCATGACCGCTTCATCTTTTCCCATTTCAATAAACGGAGCAATATCTGAAGGCTGCCAGTTTCGCAGGCCCAGTCTTTCGGAAGTAATAATATAATCTATCATTCGGCGACAGAATCTATCAAAATCTGAAGCATTTCAATTGCTGCTTCACTTATTTTAGTCCCCGGGCCATAAACAGCAACTGCTCCGGCATCAAATAAGAAGTCATAATCTTGTGTGGGAATCACACCTCCTACAATTACCATGATATCTTCCCGGCCGTAATTTTTTAATTCTTCAATAACTTGTGGAACCAATGTTTTGTGTCCAGCTGCCAGAGAAGAAACTCCCAAGACATGGACATCATTTTCAATTGCTTGCTTGGCTGCTTCCGCAGGTGTCTGGAACAGGGGTCCGATATCTACATCAAATCCAACATCGGCATATCCGGTAGCTACTACTTTTGCACCACGATCATGACCATCTTGCCCCATTTTTGCGATCATAATACGCGGACGGCGCCCTTCCAGTTCCGCAAATTGATCTGCCATTTGTCTCGCTTTTTCGAACGAGGGATCCTTTTTAATTTCTTTACTATACACGCCGCTAAATGATTTTATTTGTGCTTTATAACGTCCAAATTCTACTTCAAGAGCATCACTAATCTCGCCCAGAGTTGTTCTTTCCCTTGCCGCTTCAATAGCTAAAGCTAATAAATTTCCTTTACCTGTCTTGGCACATTGCGTTAATTTTGAAAGTGCTTCCTTAACTTTTAGAGTATCACGTGTTGCTTTGATTTGGTTTAAGCGTTCAATTTGTGCCAAACGTACTTTTTGATTGTCAACATCCAGAATTTGAAGTGGGTCTTCCTGTTCCAGGCGATATTTGTTCACACCAACAATAATATCCTGACCGCTATCAATACGTGCTTGTTTTCGCGCTGCAGCTTCTTCAATACGCAGCTTGGGTATTCCCGCTTCAATAGCTTTGGTCATACCCCCCAGTTCTTCTACTTCCTGAATAAGTTTCCAAGCTTTTTCTGCAATATCGTTCGTTAGATTTTCAACATAATAACTTCCTGCCCATGGGTCTACTGTTTTTGTAATTCTTGTTTCTTCCTGAAGATAGAGCTGTGTATTTCTGGCAATACGTGCAGAAAAATCTGTTGGTAAGGCAATAGCTTCGTCCAGAGCATTGGTATGCAGGGATTGAGTACCTCCAAAGACTGCAGCAGCAGCTTCGATACATGTTCGAGCCACATTATTGAACGGGTCTTGTTCTGTTAAACTCCAGCCACTTGTTTGAGAATGTGTTCGTAGTGCAAGTGATTTTTGGTTTTTAGGATTGAATTGTTTTACCAATTTAGCCCATAACATTCTTGCAGCTCTCATTTTGGCAATTTCCATAAAGTGATTCATTCCTATTGCCCAAAAGAAGGAAAGGCGAGGGGCGAAAGTATCAATATCCATTCCTGTAGCAATTCCGGTACGTATGTATTCCAATCCATCGGCAAGTGTGTATGCTAATTCAATATCACAGGTAGCACCGGCTTCCTGCATATGGTACCCGGAAATTGAAATAGAATTGAACTTAGGCATGTTCTTGGAAGTAAATTCAAAAATATCACTGATGATCTTCATGGAAGGAGTGGGGGGGTAGATATACGTATTTCGTACCATGAACTCCTTTAAAATATCATTTTGGATAGTTCCTGCTAATGCTTCGGGTGAAATGTCTTGCTCTTCGGCTGCAGCAATATAGAAAGCCATAATGGGCAACACCGCACCATTCATGGTCATTGATACACTCATTTTGTCTAGTGGAATCTGATCGAACAAGATCTTCATGTCCTCTACACTATCAATCGCTACTCCGGCTTTTCCTACATCGCCTACCACACGTTCGTGGTCACTATCATACCCACGATGTGTTGCAAGATCAAAGGCTACTGACAACCCTTTTTGTCCTCCGGCAAGATTTCTGCGATAGAAGGCATTGCTATCCTCGGCAGTAGAAAACCCGGCATATTGTCTAATTGTCCAAGGTCTCCGAACATACATGGTAGAATAGGGTCCGCGTAGATAAGGTGCAATACCGGCAGCAAAGTTGAGATGCTTTAGGGTTTCAATATCTTTTGCAGCATACTTTTTCTTTACATCAATATCTTCAGCTGTTGAAAATGTTTGGGAGTCCCCCGAGTTTTTCCTCAAAAGGTTATCCGATGCTGGCAAAGACATATGTTGTATATTTTTTCTACTCATTTTCTGCTGGTTTCGGAAAATCTATATCCAATAGGTATTGGTAATAAGTATCCAAGGTAATAAACATGGCAAAATGCTTGTCTTGTAGTGTATTACGACTGTTTACACGGTATATTTCTGCCATTATTTTTGGAGAGAGGGAATTTACATTAGACAAATTCTCTAATTTGATCTTTATGTCTCCATCTTCTATTTTTGAGATCAGGCACTGCACAAATTCGCTATTATAGTTAAGATTGCTTTCTCCTGAATTTTTATCCCATAACTGACTTTCTTTCTTTAATTCTTCTATTAATTTTATGGTATGTGGTGAAACAATATTTTTGTAATCGGCATTACCCATGGCTCCCGGAAAAATGAAGTTTGCATACCCGTATTCAAGAAATATGATACTGTTTGGGCTATAGTTTTCATTATTGTAGAATGATCCTATATCGTTTTCAAAGCTGTACAGAGCTTCATGTATAAGTTTGCTGTCAACTCCCGGACAATCTACTACTTGTTCTTTTTTCTGGTACTTATATTCTATTGTTTCACTACAACTAATAGTAAACAAAACTATAAATAAGATCGAAATAAGTTTCTTAATTTTATTCATTGTTTAAACGTTCTTGTTCAGGCTTTTCGGAAAGTCTTCTTTCGATAACAGGTTGTATGATTGTTTTTCTGTTTTTTGTTTTCAGGAAGGGAAATAATTCGAGATTTTCTTTCATACGGTTATCCGCATTTGTGTATTTATTTGTCCCTACTAAAATCAATTCTCCATTGTCAAATTGCTGTTGCTCTTTTTGGGCACTCTCTGCTATTTTACGTTGAATGGTTCCTTCTTTTAATTGCTGAAGAAACCCTCCTCCGGTTTCTATTTCTTTGAAAATCTGGAGTGCTTTATCAGCTAATTCAGCTGTAAGGTTTTCTATATAATAAGTCCCGTCTGCAGGATTTCCCGTTGCATCAAAGTAACTTTCTGCTTTCAGAATTAGTAACTGGTTGCGAGAAACTCGTTCTCCAAATTCATTGCTTTTATGGTATATGGCATCATAAGGTAGATTGCTAACGGTATTGGCTCCTCCCAATATTGCACTCATACATTCAGTAGTAGTTCGTAGCATATTCACATTATAATCATAAAGCGTTTTGTTACGTTTTGAAGGTGTTGCTACAATGTGACAATTTTCCGAAAAATTGTATTCTTTTGCCAGCACTGCATATAATTTACGCAAGGCTCTGATTTTTGAAATTTCAAAAAAATAATTAGAACCTATTGACAGATGAAATGTTATCTTCAGGTCTTTTTGTTTCTGAAAATGGTTTAAATATTCATTAACATGTGCCAAAGCATAGGCGAGTTGTTGAACGATATTAGCTCCCGCGTTTTGGTATAGGGTGGCATCTATGCTTAGCCAATTTTCGTCAGTATTTTTCAGAATGATATTCTCCAGAACCTCATGATCCTGTTTCCGGTTCTGAAACCAATTTCCGGTTCGTGCCAGATTACCTATCAGATCTATATTGTAAAATACCAAAGCACTTTTAGAAGCTAAAAGTTGTTTCAGTTTTACAATAAAATCTTCGGAAAGAAATTTAAAGTTAAAGTAAATTATAGTTGCCGAAAAGGGAAAGTCTTTAAAAAGAGTGTCAATACTGAATTCCTTTTCAGCAATGAAGGTAATGGTTTCGGCACCACGTGCTATTGCATCTATGGCGAGCATATTAGCAATGTTCTCATCATCCACAAAAACAGATTGGTTTATACACCATGAATCGGGATGTCCCGGAACAGGAGGGAATTCATCTTTAAAATTGTCTAAATGATAAAATGGCTTTACATGGATGCCTTCGTTACTTTGCCAGATCAAAGAGTCATTATAATCAGCTCCTTTTAGATCTACCTGTATTTTTTGCTTCCATTGCTTGGCGGAAACAGTATTGAATTCATCAAATAAAAACTCACTCATCCTTTTTCTTTTTTTTCAGGCTGTCTTCGTGTTCTATGATAAAAATATCTTCATTTTCCTTTTTGAGGAAATATTTTTCCCGGGCAAACTTCTCTACTTCATTGCTATCTTTCATTTTTTCAATAAAAGCTTTGTCTTTTTTTATTTCTTCTTCGTAGAATTCTTTGTTTTCTTCTAAAGCTTTTATATCATCATTCAGCTCTTTATGAATTAAGAATGAATTTGTGTCAAAAAAAAACATCCAGATTATAAATAGCGCTAGAATAACAACGTAAGTTGTCCCTAGTCTTTTAACCCATTTATTCTTTATGATTTCTGAAAATGACACGATGTTTCTATCCTAATTTTTGATGAATTATAGTTCTTATTAGATCCACGGCAACCGTATTATATCTATTAGTTGGTATGATAATGTCTGCAAATTCTTTTGTGGGTTCTATAAATTGCTGATGCATTGGTTTTAGAGTTGTCTGATAACGATTCAATACTTCTTCCAGATCTCTGCCACGTTCTGCGATATCCCTCTTCAGTCTTCTTATGAGTCGTTCATCACTATCTGCATGAACGTATACTTTTATATTGAACATTTCCCGGATTTCGGGATTGGTAAGGATTAAAATCCCTTCTACAATAATTACCTTTTTTGGGTAAATAGTTATGGTTTCTTTGGTACGGTTATGATCTACAAAAGAATATACCGGTTGCTCAAAAGAATTTCCTTTGCGAAGTTCTTCTAAATGTTCTACCAACAAATGAAAATCGATAGCTTGGGGATGGTCGAAATTGATCTTTACACGGTCTTCAAAAGATAAATGACTAGTGTCTTTGTAGTAGGAATCTTGTGAGATAACACATACTTCACCTTTAGGAAGTTCTTCGATGATCTGCTGAACTACGGTGGTTTTTCCACTTCCGGTTCCTCCTGCGATACCAATTATAAGCATAGATATTAAGGTTTTGACAAATGTAGTGAGATTTCCCATTTTGAGGTTTATGGCTAGCTATTTTTTCGTTATTGTTACAACTTCTTCATTATAGGTTATTTTATTTTGATATTTCTTCAATAATAGATAGCGTTATTTTATGCCTGTGTAATTTCTTGAGAAATTAGAAATATTAGGCTTATAATAGTATAAATATAAAAGAGTTCTTCCTATTAATATTTGTTTTTTGTTCCCCATTTAAATATTTGAAAAAGAGCTACTTAATTGGGATGATTTAAACAATGACAAGCGTCATAAAATCAATTTTTTTTCTATGATTCTTATCATAGTTAAAAATAATTTTCAGCAATAACTTTGTAGTAAAAGTTACATAAACTATAAACTGTAATTATGAAAATTCTTTGTGCATTCTTCTGCTTCTTTATAGTATTTAACTCTATTGATTCATTTTCTCAACAATCAGATTTAGACTTAAATAATTCAAAAGCAAACTTTTCTTTATCTGATTATAATTTAGATAAAAGTAACTCTAAGTTCATAATTAAAGGAACTTCTTCTTTACATGATTGGGAAATGATTTCTGACACTTTTGATGGTGATTTAGTAATTGATAACACAAACAATGAAAATCCGGATGTAAAGAAAATACATTTAAAAATAAGAGTAGAAAGCTTTGAAAGCGGTAATAGAATAATGAATAAAAAATGTTACAAAGCACTAAAATTTGAAGAAAATCCAGATATCTATTATCAGTTTAATGAGTTGAGAGAAATAAAACGCAGTACTACTGCCAGTACCTATACTGCCAAACTGAATGGAACATTGGACATAGCAGGAAAAACTAAGCGGGTTGACATATTAGTAGCTATAATTGTAAAGGGTGATAAAATTAGTATTAAAGGTGAAAAAGCACTAAAAATGTCAGATTTCGATGTAGAGCCACCAGTAGCACTATTAGGAACAATAAAAACAGGAAATGATATAACAATCGAATTTAATTTAAACTATTTACAACTATGAAACATTTATTAAAAAAAATACTCGTATTGAGTTTATTATTGGGAGTATTAACATCTTACGGCCAAAATAAACGGAGCTTAAACAATTTTAGGGAACCAAGTAAAGAAGGTATTAATGTCTTTGAGGCACCAAAAGACACTGCTGTAATCAAAGCTTTTGAAGGTATAAAAGTTCGTATTGGAGGTTCTTCTACATTACAGTTTCAAGCCTTAGATCACTCTAACGGTTATAACCCGGATAATAATAAGGAAGAGCTACCACTAATTGAAATTGGTAATAATTTCAACTTAGCTACTGCAAACTTAGATTTGGATGTTGCTTTAGGAGACGGTTTACGAATGCATTTACGTACCTATCTTTCTTCAAGACACCACCCGGAACCTTATGTAAAGGGAGGGTATTTTCAGGTAGATAATTTAAATTTTATCGAAGAAGGATTACTAAGTGATATAATGAAGGTTGCTACAGTGAAAATTGGTCATATGGAAATCAATTACGGAGACACTCACTTTAGAAGATCTGATAACTCTCAGGCTATTTACAATCCATTTGTAGGTAATACGATTATAGATGCATTTACTACTGAAGTTGGATTAGAAGTTTATGTACAAACCAATGGATGGTTAGGTATGGTTGGGATGACAAATGGTAAGCTCAATCAAGCAGTTACCAATCCGGATACAACATCACCTTCCTTTGTTGCTAAATTAGGATATGATAAACAGGTAAATGAAGATTTGAGAGTAAGGATAACAGGTTCTGTTTATAATACAGCACAAGCTAAAGGCACCTATCTTTATGATGGTGATAGAGCAGGGTCCAGATACTATTTGGTATTAGAAGATGAAGAAGCTTCAGCAAAGTCTAATTTCAAATCTGGTAGATATAATCCGGGATTCGAATATGAACTTAATGCAATCATGATCAACCCATTTATTAAATATCAAGGATTGGAAGTTTTTGGAATGTATGAGATGTCTACCGGTAAAAGTGCCGGAGAAATTGATGCTCGCGATTGGACGCAATATTTAGTCGAGGTACTTTACAGATTTGGAAGTAAAGAGAATTTTTACTTAGGTGGTCGATATAATAATGCCAGTGGTGAAGAAAGAGGAACCGGTAATGATGTTACTATTGACAGATTTAATGTTGGTGCAGGTTACTTTTTAACCAAAAATGTATTGGCTAAACTTGAATATGTTAGTCAAACATATGACGGTTTTGATGTTGGAAACATTTTTAATGAGGGTAAATTTGATGGAATCGTTTTTGAATCCGTCATTAGTTTCTAAGTAGTTTTGATTAATACCCTTGAAGAGGCCGCTATTTTTTAGCGGTCTTTTTTTATCTTATTTAGGAATAACTTTGACGATACCTTGTCCTTCAACTGCTATGTAAATGTAGCCGTCAGGACCCATTTTTACATTGCGGACACGGCCTACATCTTCAGCAATTTTTTCACGATCAATAACTTTTTCACCATTTAGTTTTACAAGTTCTACATAGTTAAACTTCAGGGAACCTACAAGTAGATGCCCTTTCCAATCCGGGTATTTGTCACCGGTGACAAAAGCCATTCCACATGGAGCTATAGATGGTGTCCAATAATAAACGGGATGTTCCATCCCCGGTCGAGATGTTTCTTCGGTAAATTTTGTACCACTATAGTTAACACCGTAAGAGACAACCGGCCAACCATAATTAGCTCCTTTCTTAACAATATTGATTTCATCCCCGCCTTTTGGGCCATGCTCATGAATCCATATTTTTCCTGTTTCAGGATGTTTTACCATTCCTTGTGGATTTCTGTTTCCATAGGTAAAGATCGCTTGTTTTGCTTTTGGATCGTTCACAAAGGGATTATCTTCTGGAATACTCCCATCATCGTTTAATCTATATATCTTACCTCCGTCACGGGTAATATCTTGTGGATTTACGTCGCGATCACCTCTATCTCCAATAGAGAAATATACATACCCGTTGTTGTCAAATTCAATTCGGGAACCAAAATGCTGCCCCCGGCTGGTATTGGGATTAGCTTTGTAAAGCTTTTCAATATTTGTCAATGTATTTCCTTTCAGTTTGCATCTAATTAGGGTAGTGTTTCCACCACTTCCTTCTCCTTCTGAAGATGAATAGGTAATATAGATCCATCCATTTTCCATATAATCTGGGTGCAATTCAATATCCAATAATCCGCCCTGTCCACGTTGATAGATCTTGGGTAGATTTTGGATCTTGATCTTGTTTCCATTCTTAAAATGAATTAGTTCTCCTTTTTTTTCGGTGATAAGCATACTTCCATCGGGTAGCCATGTCATACCCCACGGATTGGAAAGGTCATCGACTACCATTTTAATAGTATAAGGCCTTACTTCAGTTTTTATAGCTATATCATCTTTTTTCTTTTGCGCACAACCAATAATGGTTGAAAAAATACAAAGCAGGGCTAAGAGGTTTTTCATAACAATAACATTTTCAGAAAAAGGTACAAAATTGAACAGAAATAAAGGGAGACTTATAAATAATTGACGTTGCGAACTGTCAAAATTTAACAGATTGTTCTATATTTAGTGACGACTTTGTTAAAATTGCTCCGTGAATTTTTGGGAAATAATTTTTTTGTTTTTTGCTTTTCAGGCATTCATACTCGCCTTTTTCTTCTTTTTAAAAAAGAAAGGAGACAAGACCGCCAATGCAATTTTGGGAGTCTATCTTTTGTTGTTTTCCTTTAATATTGGATATAATGTTTTGTATTGGTCCAAACTGTTGTTCACCTTAAAGTATGTGAATTTATTTGGATTACTGTTATTGTTATGGTTATCATATCCTCCGCTTATTTACCTATATACAAGAAGGGTAGTGGGACGTAAGAAGTTTGGGTTAAAAGATCTGGTTCATTTAATACCAATAGGCATTGCAATTGGCCTGTTTACCCCGTTTTTTATTTTAAGCCCTTCGGAAAAACTCAAAATACTAGGAAATGGTGCTTTAAGCGAATATGTTCTATATATTAATTATCATTTTATTGGAGTTATATTAATTTTGTTTTTTTATACCATACTTACTTATGTTACTTTTACTAATGGGCGGTTAGGTCACAATAAAGCGAAATGGTTAAAATGGTTACTCGGGGCTTTTTCCTGTTATGTAATCGCCATGACTTCTTACTTTGTACTTTCTCGGTTAGGACTCATTTCGACAGGTCATGATTACTTCATTACGTACACCTTGATTTTCTTTATTGGGATGGTATCTTATTTTGGATTTGTGCAACCGGATGTGTTTGATGGCTTACCTATGGAAGATGTGTTGAAATTTCGAAAATACCGCAATACGGGTCTCACTCCGGATCATTCTCTTGAATTAAAAACCAGACTAGTTCATGTTATGAATTCCGAGAAACCATATTTAAATAGCGAACTAAGACTGGATGACTTAGCAGAGAAATTAAATCTATCAAGACATCATACTTCCCAAATAATTAACGAGCATTTTGATACTAATTTTTTCGACTTCATAAATACTTATAGAATAGAAGAATCAAAAAATCTATTGAATAACGATAAAGAATTAAATATTACAGATGTGATATATTCCAGTGGTTTTAACAATAGGGTTTCTTTTTACAAAACCTTCAAAAAGCACACAGGAGTCACTCCTACCGAATATAAATCTAAGGGAGATCCGGTTGAGTAAAGTTTCGTCTTCCGATGATAACTTACCAATTTGTATGTAAACCTCTATAAGGAATAACAAGGTGTAGTATTTATTAAATTTTCTTAGCATGATAAACTTTAAAACTATCAATAGCTATGAAAAAACTACTATTTATTATTCTATTTGTTCTTAGTGCTTCTCTATATGCTCAGGTGACGGTTAGTACCATTACCTCTGATTTCAAAGGTAGTGGAGGATTATCATTGGACGATAACGGAAATCTTTACATTGGAGATTTTGGAGATTTTCTGGGAATTGCAGACCCCGATGGCCTTCCAAACCATGTAATGAAATTAGATACAGGTTTAGTTTTGACACAGTTTTCAACGGGTTTTATTGGTGCCTCCGGAAATGATTTTGACAGTAATGGTATTTTGTTTCAATCTGATATTAGAGACAATGCGATTTTTAAGATTGTTGGTGGTGTACGAACTTTTGTCACCGACACCGGAATAGTATCGCCTGTGGGAATTGTTTTTGATAGTAGCGATAACTTCTATGTTTGTAATTGTGGAGATGGTACTATTAGAAAAGTCACACCCGGGGGTGTTTCGACACTATTTGCTTCCGGTAACATGTTTGCCTGTCCAAACGGAATAACCGTAGATGAAAATGACAATTTATATGTGTCCAATTTTTCAAATACCAATATAGTTAAAATTGATCCTGCAGGAAATCCATCGGTTATCGGGAATACGAATTCGGGGAATGGCCATATTGATTACGACCCCAATACCAGGAACTTATATATTGCCAGTTATGCGGGTCAGCAGATTTATTATTTAAATTTAAATGATCTGGAGATGAAGGTTTTAGCAGGGACCGGGATTCGTGGGAACGATGATGGTGATGCCACATCAGCCACATTTTCTACACCCAATGGAATTGCTGTTACAGATGACGGGAATGCTCTTTATGTAAATTGTGCAGTTCCATTGAGCGGTACCCTCATCAATCCTCAGATTATTCGATTGATAAGCGGATTGAATAACTTATTCTCGGTAGATGAAAATAACCAGAACCTATATAATGTGAAAACCTATCCGAACCCGGTGGAGGAAAAATTTTGGATAGAGGCTGACCTTAGTGACAGTTATTCAGATTTAGATATCATTATTCGGGATGTGAATGGTAAAATTGTTGTGGAAATCTCTGGTATAAGTACTTCGAACTTGCATCTGAAGACGGATATAGATGTTTCAACTTTTACAAGCGGAAACTATTTTTATTCGTTATATAATGAAAATAAAAAGTTATTCGGTGGAAGAATTATCAAGAAGTAGTTTGGTTTTTGTTGGACTTGGCACCCTATTTTTTTAATAGGGTGTTTTTTTGTTTAAATAATACGATTGTGACTTGTTGAAACGGCTAATTTGTTTACTTTTGCCGTCTGTTATTGATAGCCATTTCGGGGTGTAGCGTAGCCCGGTTATCGTGTCCCGCCATGGCGGGAAGGTCGCTGACAAAATATGCTAAATGGATGTACGTATATATTTTATATAGTAGTTCTTTAAAAAAGCATTATGTAGGACATACCCAAAGTATAGAAGATAGGTTAGTTCGACATAATTCAGGAAGAGAAAAATTTACAAAAAAGGGAAGTCCATGGAGTTTGATATGGTCTTTTAATACTAAAGATCGATCTGACGCAATGAAGTTAGAGAGAAAGATTAAAAAAGAGGAGCCTCTCGGTTTTTAAATGAATACGGGGTGTAGCGTAGTCCGGTTATCGCGTCCCGCCATGGCGGGAAGGTCGCAGACAAAATATAGCTGAACGGAATGTATGTATATATTTTGTATAGTAGTTCTTTAAAAAAGTATTATGTAGGACATACCCAGAGTATAGAAGATAGGTTAGTTAGACATAATTCAGGAAGAGAAAAATTTACAAAAAAGGGAAGTCCATGGAGTTTGATATGGTCTTTTAATACTAAAGATCGATCTGAGGCAATGAAGTTAGAGAGAAAGATTAAAAAAAGAGGAGCCTCTCGGTTTTTAAATGAATACGGGGTGTAGCGTAGCCCGGTTATCGCGCCTGCTTTGGGAGCAGGAGGTCGCAGGTTCGAATCCTGCCACCCCGACTAAAATGAATACCATAGAAAACTAAACCCTTGTAAATCATACGATTTACAAGGGTTTGTGGTTTTATTGATGTTCTAGAAGGTATTTGTTTTATTTGGCAGTATAAATAAATCAGATTTTCTATCAAGACAAACTAAAATGCATCCATTTACTTCAAAAAAGATCGTAAAAAAGCACAAACAGTCTATCGTAGTCGTTATTTAATTTTTTACAATTAATATTTAACATAAAATTAAGTAACAATAGAATGCCTGATTTGTCTTACACTTCAGTTTTTAAGAAATTGACAATATGAGTAACTCATATAAGGAGTTTAAGATTTATAATGGTTTAGATTCTTTTATAGACTGTGTTTGGAAAGATAGCCACAGCTCGTTTGTAAATGAGGGTAAAAGTGACTTTTTAGTTGTTCCAGATAATACTGTTGAATTAGTTTTTACATCAAATTTAATTGAAAGAAAAGCTAAACAAAATAATAAAGCTATTTGTACTGTCAAATCACATTTATGTGGGCTTAAAACTAAACCTCAACTAGTTGGATTAAATGGAGATGTCTTACTATCTGTTAGGTTTAAGCCGTACAGTCTGTATCCGTTTACTAATATTGATCTTAATGAAACGATTGATGAATCTTTAATACCCGAGGATATTTTTGGAAAAGAAATTTTATATCTAGAAGAATCCCTTTTTAACTGCAAAGAAGTAAACTTACAAATAAAACTTATTGAAAGTTTTTTTAACGATAAATTGGTTCAGTTAAATAAAGACAAAGATAAAGTGTTTGATTTTTTTATTGCAAAAATAATAGCTCATAAAGGAAACATCAATATTGAACAATTGTCTGAGTCTATAAATATTTCAAAAAAAACAATAGAGAGAAAGTTTTTAAGTAAACTAGGCTTAACACCAAAGAAATATTGTAGAATAGTGAGAATCTTTCACGCTCTAAAAATTCCTAAAAATCCTATAGCTTTTAAACTGTCTTCTGTTGCTATAGATAACGGCTTTTATGATCAAGCACATTTTATAAAAGAAGTTAAACAGTTTACAGGAATGATACCTAAAGATTATTTTGGTCTGGATAGGACCATACAAACAAATATTTTTTTGTCTTAACATACTTTAACGGTTACTGTCTCTTTTTTACTATTCTTTTATTTATGGACAATTTACTTTTAGAGTTTAATAAAGATTCTAAAAGTATTCTTTAATAACAATACACAATTCAAATTTATTGGAATCTGATGCTTGGGTATCATCAGATGAGTCGTTTATGATTTTTGCAAGAAAAGATGATCCAAATGGTTTTGGTGTTACAGACCTTTATATCAATTTTTTACTTCTACACGGAATTCACCTAATCCACAGGAGTTTGATGGTGGATTGGATCTATATGTAACTAAATTCAATTTAGAAGAATTTAAAAACTAATATAATATGAAATTGAGGCTACAGCTTTTTTTAATAATTATAATGAATATTATCCTATCATCTTGCCATAATGAAGTGAAGGATAGTATGAGTACTAAATATTCTATGAGTATTATATTTAGGGAAACACCTTATTCAGACATAAAGGGAGCTAGTTATGTTTCCAAAGAAGAAACTAATAATCTAAAACATTTCGAGTTCAATTATGATGAATTAGGGCAATTAATTGAATTTAGATATGTGCTTAATAATGAGTTAATAGCATTTAATGATCGTTTTGTAAGGGCTCCAAGAATTAAGATTGATTATAAAGACAGTCTCGAAGTTCGCACATTTTTTAACGAATTTGGAAATCGAACGTTGGTTTCAGGAGATGTTTATGAAACTAGAATTGTCCATAATGATAAAGGTGAAAGAACAACTTTAACTTTTTATGGATTAAATGGAGAACCAATAGAAAATGATTTTGGAATAGCAACGTATAACTGGTCGAAAGAACCAAATGGAATTGTTATAGAATCAAGGTATAATCTAAAAGGTGAATTGGTGAGAAATCGTCCAGAATTTCAATACATGATTACAAAGTTTACTTTTGAGGAAAACAACATGCTCACAGAAATGACCAACCTTAGTTTGGATGGAAAACAACCTACTGCAGACGATTCAGGAGTTGTAAGTACTCGAATTAATTATGATACTGATGGCAGATTTATAGAATGGGCAAACTTTGATATAGATGGCAACCCTATAAAAGGAATGACAAACCTCGCTAAAATTATATACAAGCCTTCACAGTATTTTTTGGAAGAAGAAGCCATTTTTATTGATGAAAACAACAAGCCTCAAAACTCAAATTGGGGAGTACATAAAATTATATACAAATTCGATTCGTATGGAAATGAGATAGAAAGGGTTTTAAGAGATATCCTAAACCAACCAACAAATTCGCGAAGTGGTTTGGGGGTTTTAAAATCATCGTACACTTCTGATGGTAAATACTTAAAATCGAGCACCTATTTTGATAAAGAAGGAAAGCCTATTGGTTTTGGCGTAAATCAAGTTCATGAGTTACGAGTAGAATTTGATAACGAAAACCGACCCGTACGTTCGTCTTTTTACAATTTAAAAGGTAAAATAGCTAATAACTGGAACGGTTATGCCATAGAAGAAGTGTTTTTTGATGAGCAAGGAAGAATCATAGAACGAAAGTATTTAGACCAAAATGAAGAACTGGTTAATAATGAACAGATTGGTATAGCACGCTTTGAATACCAATATAAAAACAGAACAGAGCTGAAAAGTGTCATTTCCTTTGATGAAAAAGGAAACGAAATCAAACCACAATGGAACCCTAATCACTAAAATTTAAAAATAATGAGGTTATTTACGTACTATATATTACTTGCAACACTATTATTTTCTTGCACAAACGAAAAAGATAATAATACCATTGATAAATGGAAACAGGAAATAGTAGATACTGAAACCGCTTTTGCTAAAATGGCAAAAGAACAAGGTATGAACAAAGCCTTTTTAGCCTATGCTGATGATAGTGCCGTTTTAATGCGAGGGAATCAATTAATTAAGGGAAAAGAAAACATAGCTAAATTTATGAAACTACAAACCTCAAAAGGCTTAGCTTGGAAACCAGATTTTGTAGATGTCTCTAAATCTGGTGATTTAGGTTACACTTATGGGTATTACACATTTACCTATTTAGATTCCATAGGAAATACGGCTGATAGTAAAGGTATATTTCATTCTGTTTGGAAACGACAAGAAGATGGCTCTTGGAAGTTTGTTTGGGATTAACATAAAATACTCTTTGGAAAAATACCCAATCAAAAACTTCGACCTTTCAGTAATTCCAATCTTGTCTTTATTTATCCAAACGGGACTTTGTCTTGCTCAAATTGACAAAGTGGATTTTTTTAAAAATTTCCGAAGGAAAACAATCCGTTAAAATTATCATAAAGCTTTATAGATGTCTCATTTTTACAATTTTCAAAATAATGTATAGTGTAGTTTAGTCCTTTACTTAAGGATACTAACTTTTATGGATATAAAACGATACACACTATTGATTTTGACTTTATTGAGCTTATTTAAGTGCTTTGGCCAAGAAATACCAATAGATTGGCAGCACGAAAGCACCAATAGTCCTATAAAAGGCATTTCTACTCAAGAAGCTTATAATTTGCTAAAAGGAAAAACACCCCAAACAATAATTGTGGCAGTTATAGATAGTGGTATTGATATAAACCATGAAGATCTGAATGATATTATATGGATCAATGAAGATGAAATTCCTAATAACAATATTGATGATGATAATAATGGTTATATAGATGATATCAATGGTTGGAGTTTTTTGTGTAGTAAGGAAGGAAATAATGTAAATAGAGAAACACTTGAAGAAACTAGGATTTTTGCTAACCCTAATAAGTTTGATGGTGATAGAAATACGTTAACAAATGCGTTGAAAGCTTATTCTGAAGGAAGAGAAAGAGTCTTAAGAAGTTACTTTCGAAGCAAATTAGAATATCAAGGGGTATTAGAAATAGAAGGTGATTTAGATGGAAAAACAATTGATTTAAAAACAATTGAAAACTATTTTGTACGTGAAGGGTTGAAGAATTCAAAAGACCTTATAGTCAACTATTTTAAAGCAAATCAAAATGGAAATTTGACTGCGTTAAATGAATCCTTTAAACAACGCATAGAGTATTATAAATCTCAATTAGACTCTTATTATAACCCAGAGCTTGATGCCAGACAAATTATAAAGGATAACTACAATAATCAAAAAGAACAGTACTACGGTTGTAATGACGTACTGGGACCAGATCCATCTCATGGTACTCATGTAGCTGGAATAATTGCTGCGAAAAGGGATAATGGTAAAGGAATGAATGGAGTTGTTAATACCGTTAGAATTATGCCAATAAGAACTGTACCTAATGGAGATGAGAGAGATAAAGATGTTGCCAATGCAATACGCTATGCTGTAGATAATGGAGCAAAGGTTGTTAATATGAGTTTTGGCAAATCGTTTTCATGGAACAAAAAAGTGGTAGACGATGCCATAAAATATGCACAAAAGAAAGATGTATTATTAATACATTCAGCAGGGAATGATGCTAAAGAGGTAAATTCAACCAATAACTTTCCAAATAAAATAATTGAAAACCCAGGATTATTTTCTTCCAAGAAGGTAAAAAACATGATTGAAGTAGGAGCTGTTACTAATACATACAATGAACAATTTGTGGCATATTTTTCAAATTTCAGTAAGGAACACATAGATATTTTTGCTCCTGGATACCAAATATATTCTACAACACCAAACAACAACTATTCAAGGTACAATGGCACAAGCATGGCAACACCGTTAGTGTCTGGTGTTGCAGCTTTAATACGCAGCTATTTTCCGAAATTATCAGCAAACGAGGTAAAAAATATTATCCTTAATTCGGCTACAAGAATCAATTTGGATGTGTCAAGACCATCTGATGGGAAATCGGTTCCCTTTAGTTCATTAAGTAAAACTGGAGCGGTTTTAAATGCTGCGGAAGCAGTTCGGCTTGCATTTAAAAATTAATATAATCTATTATGAAAAAACAAATATTTTTTTCCTTTCTATTAGGATTATTGTCGCTGTCAATTTTCTCACAGGATAAAGCCCTTATTTATAATGATTTTTATTCATATGTAAACAGTAAGTGGATGCAAGACACAGAAATACCTGCTGCCTATGGCTCTTGGGGAAGCTTTCACGAAGTGTATTTTGAAAATCAAGACCGTATAAAAGGGATTTTTGAAAAACTCTCAAAAAATAAAAAGAGTTATACAAAGGGGACTACAGAGCAATTAGTAGCCGATCTGTATACAAGTTGCATGGATTCTCTTACTATTGAAGCAAAAAGTTTAAATCCATTGCAGTCTTATTTTGATGACATAAATAAAATAAGCACTATTGAAGATTACTTAAAGCTAACTGCGCAATTATATACTAAAGGTGTTCAGGCTCCAATAAGTATTTATGCTTCAGTAGATGCTAAAAATAGTACGGTTTATGCTTTAAGAATAAATCAATCTGGATTGAGTTTAGGAAATAGAGCCTATTATTTAGAAGACAAAAAGCAATATATAGAGTTTCGTGCTAAGTATATTGATTTTATTGAAGACTCGTTTAAGCTTTCAAAACTATATACTGGAAATGAAAGGGCAATAGCCGAAAAAATCTTTGAAATGGAAACGTTAATGGCTCGAATCCAAAGAACACCTGTTCAGGGTAGAGATTCAGAAAGGAGCTATAACAAAAAAAGCCTTGAAGAATTAAATAAACTAACATTTAACATTGATTGGGAGTCATACTTTGAAAATGTAGGCATAAAAAAATCAGTAAATTATACTTTAGTCTCTCAACCTGAATTTTTGGCTATGTTTGATAGGATGCTTAACGATTTTTCGATTGAAGATTGGAAAGCCTACATGCAATGGAAAGTTATAAGAGCATTCACGGGATTGCTTAGTAAAGATATGCGAGATAGAAGTTTTGACTTTTATGGAAAAACATTGCAAGGCACACAAGAACAGCTCCCACGGTGGCAAATAGCACAAAATTCAGTAAACAGTAATTTAGGGCAACCTTTAGGCAAGCTGTTTGTGAAAGAATATTTTCCAAAAAAAAATAAGGAAAAAATGATTGGGTTAATAAATAATCTCAAGAAAGCTTTGCACGAACGCATAAGACGATATGATTGGATGTCTGAAGAAACAAAAAAACAAGCCAGCTACAAGTTAGATAAAATGGGTGTGAAAATTGGTTATCCAGACAAGTGGCTGGACTATTCTACAGTAGATATTTTACCTAATGATTATTTTGGAAATGTTGTTCGATTAACTGAATTCGATTTTTTAAGAGAGATTAATAAAATAGGTAAAGAAATTGATCCTAACGATTGGAGTATGACTCCACCTACAGTTAATGCTTACTACTCTCCAACTAGAAATGAAATTGTCTTTCCTGCAGGAATACTAAATCCGCCTTTCTTTGATTATAATACAGATGACGCTACAAACTATGGCTCTATAGGAGTAGTAATAGGGCATGAGATCTCTCACGGCTTTGATGATAATGGAAGTCTTTACGATGCTGACGGAAATTTAAAATCATGGTGGACCAAAGAGGATAGGAAAAAGTTTGAAGCTAAAGCTAAAAAAATAGAAGAACAGTATAATGAATATAAAGTTTTGGATTCAATTCCAATAAATGGAAAACTAACATTAGGCGAAAATATTGGAGATTTAGGAGGATTAGCTATTGCTTTTGAGGCTATGAAAATGAACCAAGCAAAGAATGGTAGAAAAGTAATTAATGGACTTTCAGATGAACAACGCTTTTTTATAGCCTATGCAAAAATGTGGCGAATTAAATTTAGAGACGAGACACTGGAAAACCGAATAAAAACTGATACGCATTCACCAGGGTTTTATAGAGCAAATGGAGCACTATCCAATTTTGAAGAATTTATTAAGGCGTTTAATATTCCAAAAGGAAGTAATATGCGCAGAGAAGAAATAATAACAATCTGGTAAATTAAAAAATGAAGAAAAGCCTATTATTAGTATTTGTGAGTTTGTTAGGTGTAAATATAACCGCACAAAGTGATTTAGATAAATTAGATAAAAAAAGTATACTTGAAAATTTCAAGATGCAAGAAGAATGCTGGAATAATAATGATATAGAGTGTTATATGCAGGCTTATTCCAAAACAGAGCCTATTCAAACAGTGTCTAAAGGAGGTGTAACATTTGGTTATGATAAAATCCTTTCCAATTATAAAAAGTATTTTCCTAAAGGTAAAATGGGAACTCTTACTTTTGATAATTTCAATTTTAGAAAACTTTCAGGTAAATTATACTTTGTAACAGGAAGATTTAACTTAAAATTTTCAAATAGAGAGAGTATTAATAGTGGGTGGTTTTCAGTCATTATGAAGAAAGATGAAAATGGCTGGTACATTATAACTGATCATTCAAGTTAAAATCGATAAAAAAGATATAAATATTCAGTAAGTTTTTTTATTATCGTTGTTTAAAACCTTGTAAACTATATGATTTACAAGGTTTTGCATTTTTTGGTCATCATAAAACATGGTTTGATAAATCCCTTATGCTGATCTGCTTACCTCATTAAATGCTTTATACATTTAAATTCAATGACTTTGTTTAACTTCTTGAAAGACTACAACTACAACATTCAAAACATTTAGCTTTGATGTACAAATATTTACTTACAATTAACAGATTGAGGAAAAAAGACTATTTTAAATTTACAGTAATCTACCTATTTGGCTTAGGATTGTACACAACTAATTAAGTATTTAGTGATTTATGGAAACTTATGAATTTAATGGAGAATTTGATCTTGTAAAAATTTCAATGTTTTTGTTAATTCTCTTAGGCTTTTTTTATTTGTTTTTTTTTAGATGGCTAGCTTATAAAAATAAATATATTCTCGTTCTAATTTCGTTATCTATTTTTGTGATCTTAAATAGTTATTTACTAATATTCTCAAGTATTTCATTTCCTAATCTGATTCCTGCAACCGGCCTCGTTTTTGGACCTTTTCTATTTTTTTTTATAACCGGCACTATCAAAAGTAAGAGTCTTTTTTTGAGAGAACACTTTTATCATTTAGCTCCTGGTTTAGCAGTAATGGTCTTGATCTTATTAAATGTTTTTAATAATTTTTTTTTCTATTATTTAATATGTTTTGTATTGGCGCATTTTGGTATTTATTTATTTAAATCAATTAATGTTTTGGCTTCAAAAAAAATAATAGTTCTAAGGAATAGAAATACTAAAAACAATATATCAGAGAAATGGTTGAACAAATTTAGTTTTCTACTAGTTATATTGTTTGTCTTTATTACAGTATTAATTGAAATGTTTTTTACAACACCTAAAATGCAATTTAGGTTTTCATTTATTGCAATATTGTTAGGTTGTCTATTTCTAATGACACGAAGCCTTTTTTTAAAAATTTTAAAAGCATACTACATTTATAAAAAGCAAAGTGATATTCGTAAGATTGAAAAATATAGAGATTCAGTTTTAAGCAAAAGTGACAGCAGGCTTTTAGCAGATAAATTAAAAGACCTAATGTATGTCAAAAAACTTTATTTGGAGGAGTCCATTACTTTGAATTCTCTCTCGGTAGAATTAAAAACACATCCAAAAAGCTTGTCACAGATCATAAATGAAAACTTTGATAAAAACTTTTTCGAATTTATTAATACTTATAGGATTGAGGATGCCAAAAAAATGCTGGCAAATATAGAGTATAAGGACTATAAGATTTATGAGATTATGTATGAGGTCGGTTTTAATTCAAGGTCATCATTCAATACAGCTTTTAAAAAGAATACCGGAATTACTGCAAAACAATATCGTGAGCGAAATTTCCCAAAAGATTAAAATATTTTGTTCGACTTCAAGCAGAATAACATTTACAATTCATAAACTTGATATTATTGCTGAAAACATTCAGTGATGAAAAAAATAATATGTATTGTAATCTTTGCTCTGTTTCTTACAGGATGTCAATCTCAATCATCTGGATCTCAAGATAAAATTATAAAAAGAATAGATTCTCTTATTACTGTTAAGTCTTACTTTAAATCTAAACACATTTTTAATACTCATAAAGAACAGTTTAATGACTTTCAGTATTTAAGAATAAAAGCTACAGTAGATAATCTTTTTAATAAACTAAAAGATTCTAACGAAGCAATAGATATTCTTTTCAATAAATATGAAGACAGTTTGACCCAAACGGAGAAAAAAGATCTGCTAAATATAAAACTGTCTAATTCTGTAAAATTATTCGATTATAAGAATGCTAATGAAGTTACCAATATACTTATCACTAAGTACAAAGATGTTATTACCCATGATGAACTGCAAAGCACAAAAAATAATGGAATAATTTGGAAAGCGATAGCTAATTACCCAAAACAAATTATAGAATTTAAGGACGATTCCTTTATTAAATTAGTAAAAGACAAGGCTGGGCTAAAAAATCTTAATGTAAAATCCAACGATCAAGAGTACCCTTTTATTTTTGATACCGGGGCAAATATTTCCACAATTATTGAATCACAGGCCAAAAAAATGAGTTTGGATATTATAGAAGTGGAAGTTAGTGTAAATACAATAACAGGAGCGCGCGTTAAATCTAAAATTGGAGTAGCTGCAAACCTTACAATCGAAAACATGTTTTTTGAAAATGTAGTTTTTCTAATATTTCCAGACGAAGCATTATATATACCCCAAATTGACTATCAAATAAAAGGCATATTAGGTTATCCTGTAATTTCCGCTATGAGAGAAGTACACTTTTTAAAAGAGGATAGTATTTATGTTCCTAAGGAAAGTAAACTCGAAAAAGAAGTAAACCTAGCGATAGAATACCTAACACCTATAGTGAATTTGAAGGACAAATATGATAATGAGATGTACTTTACGTTTGATACCGGAGCAGATAATACAATGCTTTACAAATCATATTATGATTTAAAGAAGGATGAAATTTTAAGTACGTATCCCAAAACTAAAATAAGATTTGGTGGTGCCGGGGGAAATATAGAAGTTGAAGGGTATAGTGTTGTTTTCGAACCCATGATTAATGGCAATCGGGTTGTTCTAGATTCTGTAAGCCTCATACCAAAATTAATTAAGGATTCAGATCAATATTCTTTTGGAAATATTGGCCAGGATCTAATATCAAAATTTGATAAAATGATACTAAATTTTGATAAAATGTTTATTCATTTTGAAAATTAAAATATTGGAAATAAATAATAAACAAAAAAATAATAGTATGAAAAGAACAATTGCTTTTAGCGCATTACTTTTTTTAAGTATAAATTTTATAATAGCTCAAAATGCTGAAACCATAATGGCTAAATACACAGAACTCAGTGGAGGACAAAAAGAATGGGATGAAATAGAATCCTTTAAAATAACAGGTACTGCCAAATTGATATCTCAAGGCGGAATGGAACTTCCTTTTGAAAGAATTATGAAAAAAGATGGAAAACAGATTACCTCACTTCAAGTTAGTGGCATGAATTACGTCTCAATTGCCTTTGACGGCAATATAGCTTGGGGTTCAAATCAACAAATGGAACCTGAAGAAAAGGATCCGGATACATCTAAAAACACAAAATTACTAATGTATGATTTTCCATATCCTGGACATAATTGGAAAGAAAATGGGTTTAATGTAGATTATGTAGGTATAGAGAAGATCAATGAAATAGATACTTACAAAATAAAACTAACGAAACGCCCTCAATGGAATGAAGGTAAGGAGGTCGAAAACATCTTGTATCTCTATATAGATGTCGAAAAGTATTTACCTGTTTTTACTGAATCAGAAGTTATTTCTGGACCCGATAAAGGGAAAACGATGTCATCTTATATGACAAATTATAAAACTGTTGATGGTTATTCATATCCATTTACCGTAACAATGAAATACGGAAAAGACACATTTCAAATATTGGAAACGACAGCAGTTGAATGGAACCCTATTATAGACGATTCAGTTTTTACAATGCCTAAGAGTTGATTTTAATATAACCCATTAGAAAAAAGATATAATATCTAAACAATAATCTCTTCTGCTAAATTATTATAGGTTTTTTTGTTTTCTAACTAAAAATTAATTCTGTCTTAAAACTTTCAGCCTCTCATTAGCTTGACTATTTGTTGCATCAATTTTTAATGCTTCTTCATAATTTAAAATAGCTTCTTTGGATTTACCAACAGCTTCATAGTTTTGTCCTAAAAGAAGAAAGTTATTTATTCTATAACCTGTATTTTCTTTCAGGTTTAATTTTAAAATTTCAATGGCTTCATTAAACATTTTCTCAGAATTCAGTTCCATTCCTAAGATTAATAATTCTGTTTCAGAAAAAGAGTATTCGTTAAAATGATTTTCTTTTGTATTGTGATACAAATCAATTGCTTTATAAATATCTGAGCTTACAATTTCTTTAAGTAATTTTTTTAGTAATGATTTTTTAGGATATGTAACTTCTCTATCAAATAATATATTGATTATCTGATTAGTAATCTCCATATGTGGCATATCTCTAATATTGCTTAAAAGGATTATACTATATCCCGTTTCTGGTAATCTAACCATTATAGATTTATAGCCGGTTGACATTCCTGCATGCCACTGAACCTGCATATCTTGATTGCTTCCTCTTAGTAGTGTTCTCCACCCATACGCATAGTTTCTATCAACTGGATTAAACAATAGTTGTTTTGAAGCATCAGAAAGAATTGTGTTTCCATTTAAAACCCTATCCCAGGTTAATAAATCTGATGCTGTTGATATAATGCCTCCTGCTGAAAATGTAGTACTTGGATCTCTGTAATTTGCATTATCATAACGAGCTGTACTATAATTATATCTATATGAATTGACTCTTAAAGGTATAATTTCGTTGCTTTTTGGCAACAACGTGCTTGACATTTTACAAGGAGTGAAAATTTTATTAGATAATAAAGTAGTTAAATCATTTCCTCCAACATTTTCTAAAATATAACCTAAAATCAAATATCCTAGACTACTATATCTATGCCTGGACCCAGGTTCAAATTCCAGCTCTACATCTTTAAACATTTCCAAAAGATCTTTTTTAGAGTAAATTAACCGATCTTTATTTCCTAAAAAATCATCCCAAGCATTGTAATGAGGTATACCAGATGTGCTTGAAAGCAAATGATGAATGGTGACACTTTTTAAAATATCACTATTTGGTAATTCAGGAATATATTTAATTATGGGAATATTTAAATCTATCTTACCTTCTTGATTATAGACTAATGCTAAAGCAGCAATAAATTGTTTTGATAAAGATCCAATAACAAATTTACTCTCTAATTTATGAGGGATATTCCATTCTCTATTTGCCAAGCCTATGGCATCTTCATATATTATCTCTTTATCATTTGCAACAATTACAGTACCGCTAAATTGGTTGTATGTATGATACATCTTTAACAGAGAGCTTATCTTTTCTCCTTTAGATTGCGCATATATATTTAAAGAACAGAGGCAAAATACCAGTAAAATTTGAATTCGGATTTTCATAAGCTTTTCTTAATATTATTCATTGTTACAAAAACTTAAACTCTTTGAAACATATGTACTAAAAAAGATGTTTATTTTTCTGATGCTTTTAGTATAATATTCCCAAAAGTTGTGTTAAGCGAAATTTTAGGGCCACCTTTATTTATGATACCTATTATTTTTTCCCCAATAATATTTACATGTTTCCCTGTTATTTTAAATTCTGTTTGTATTTTTTTTGTTCCAGTTTCTAAGTCAATATTTGCAAACGCATCTTTGGGAAGCGTAATGGTAATATCTCCAGAATAACATATAGCTGATATTGGGGATTTTTGTTTAACATTTTCAAAGTAGATTCTAATATTTCCTTTGTTTGCATTTATAATATTTGATCCAGTACAATCTATTAAGGTTATATCCCCTGAATTTAAGGCTTCAGCTTCAATATTTCCATTGAAATTGGTTAGGCTAATATTTTGTAGCCCTAAACTCTTTACTTTAATCTTTTGATTTTTTGGTAAAAAGATCTTTGTATTTCTCCCTCTTTTTCTATAATCTTTAACTATAAGATTATTTCCTTTTTTATAGACATAATAACCTTGGCTATTAATACTTGTATTTTCAGTAAACTTTAGGTCTTCTTCCAATTCATTATAACCAGGGATAATTAAATTATACGATTTGTTAGCCTCTAATATAATTGTTTCATAAGATTCAATTATCACCCATTCATAACCTTCCATAGATTTAACAAGGTCTTCTATAGATTTCTCTGTTTGTGCTACTAAGGAATGGGATAAGAGCATAAATATTATTGTGATTTTGTGAAATTTCATTTTCTATTATATTAATTGCTGTAATATGTCTTTAATATGCTCTTTTACACTTGGGTCTACATTTTCGTTTTCTAAAATATTTTGAATTGGTTTAATTATTCTTTTTTCATTAATATTTACTAGAAGATTAATTATAGTCACTTGAATTCTAGAATCTTCCTCTATGCTTAAGGATTTTATTAATGCTTCTTTTACTAAATCTATAGTTACATGATTTTCTAATCCACGTAATGCTGCAAAACGAACATTTGTGTTTTGATCATAAAATAAACGTTCTATAAGCGCATTTAATATGGTTTTATCGGGGATTGACAGTTCATTTGCATAATTTATTCCTTCAATTCTATTATGTGGTGAACTACTGCTTATTAAAGACAACATTGCAATTTTTTTTGTTTTAAGGTTCTCTGTTTCAATTTCAACCATATCATTTGAAAAATTAATACTATTGTGATATCTTCCAAAAGTATAAGCCCCAACTAGCAATATTATACTAGCAGCTATTTTTATGGTATTTGGAATATTTTTAATTGTCTTTGATTTAGTATGTAATTCCTTTTTCAAAACTTTCTCAAAATCATTTCTACTAGTATCTGATAATTTTTTATAATCAAAATCATTTCTATTTTCATTTATAATATCTTCCAATTTCATAATGTTACGTCTGCTTTAATTATTTTCTGCAATTGTTCTTTCCCTCTTGCATATTGATTTCTAACCGTACTTTCATTTATGTTCAAAAAATCTGCAATTTCTTTATGTGTATAATTTTCAATTAAATATAACGTCAATACTATTCGATATTTTTCTTTGAGCTTATCTAAATACTTAATAATTTCTATTGCTGTTATAGGTTTACTTACTTCTATGCTAGCTGGTTCAACTTGCTCTTCTCTAAAACTATTATCAACGTCATCTATTCTAATAATTCTATTCTCTCTTTTAATAATATCTAAGGATCGATTAATTACAATACGCTTTAACCAAGCTCCTAAGTTTTTATCTCCTTTTAGCTGGTCAATATTTTTAAAGCCCTTTATAAATGTATCATGAACTGCATCTTGAGCATTATAATCATCCTTTAAAATTCTCCAACTAGTATTATATAACATATCCTTATATTGCTCATAAACTTGCATTTGAGCTATATAGCTGTTTTGTTGACATCCTATAATTAAATCTATTTCTTGCAAAAAAATGATGTTCGTATTAACCTCTATAACTATAACTTAGAGAATGTTAATTTGTCTCAAAAAAAATCTTTTTTATTAAATATAAATAAAGTAACTAATTAATGCGACAATAACTCTCAGTCTAAGTTATAATAGTGTAAGCATTATTAAATAACTACAAAATATAACATCAATGAAAAAAGTATTTATCATTATTATCGCATTATTTTCTGCAGTTACTTCTCACGCTCAGTTGAAAACAATAGAAGACGCTGCAATAGAAAAAACTATTTTAAACTACATAGAAAATTTCTTTGAAAACAACTTTGATATAATGAATGAATCATTACATCCAAGACTTGCTAAAAGAGGATTAAATCCAGATGGTACGTTAAGTGATGATTTTCCTCCTGAGAAATTAAAAAAACTTATGCTAACGAAACAAAAATTTGAAGTAGAACATCAATATAATGTTGTAGAAAATATTACTGTCTATGGTAATATGGCCAGTGCAAGCCTGAGGACTGGATATCCAAAAGTTAGATGGACCGAATATATTCATCTTTTAAAACAAGAAGGGAATTGGAAAATTATTAATGTGTTTTGGGAGTTCAAAGAAAGAGAAGACAAAAAACATTAATGTCAATAGATACAATTTTGCTTTAGGAAAAACGGTTTCTATTAATGCTATTATTTTTTTGGCAAGCTGTTTAAATCAATATCTTTTTCTAAACTAATTGAAATATGTCATCCTTTAATTGATTTTACTTCTCTAGCATTAGAATAATAAATCAAAACTTGTTTGTATCCTTTTAAATTTGATTATTTTTGCAATTCTAATTTCGGGATGTGGCGCAGTCCGGTTAGCGTACACGGCTGGGGGCCGTGTGGTCGCAGGTTCAAATCCTGTCATCCCGACGAACCACTATATAGTGGATATCAAAGCACTGTTAATCTTATGATTATCAGTGCTTTTCATTTTTTCTGTAATCATACGATATCAAATAATACCATCTTTTAGGTGTGCAATCAGGTGTGCAATCCGGTATGGTGTTTGTTGTACTTTTAAGTAGCAATGAGGCGATCTAAATGTAGTCTTTACAAGTATTCATTGTTTAACAAAAAAGACGTACAACATGCGGACAGACAGTACATTAGCGGTAATCTTCTTTACCCGAAAAAAACGGAACGATCCTAAAAAACTGGATATCTATATCCGGATCACGGCCGACCAACAACGAGCGGAAATTAGTCTAAAACGGGATATTCCGGTGTGCAATTGGGATGTTTTAAGGGGAAGGGCCAAAGGAAACACTCCCGGCATCGAAAGACTCAATAGTTATCTGGAACAAGTTTACGGGGGGATATTCAACTCCTACAAGCAATTGCACTTGGAACGTAAGATGATTACCGCCAACGCCATCAAACTACGTTATCTGGGCGAGGACGAACAGCATAAGACCCTTATGGAACTGGTAGCCTATCATAATACCAATATGCATACTACCTTAAAGCAGGGAACGATGAAAAACTATTATTCCACAGAAAACTACCTGAAACAGTTTTTAAAAGATAAAAAGAAAGTGAACGATATTTTCCTAAAGCAATTGAACTATAGATTTATTGTAGATTATGAACAATACATCAGAACCTACAGACCCAAGAAGGCCAGAAGAACCTGTTCCAACAACGGGACGATGAAACATTTGGAACGGTTGATGAAAATGACCAATCTAGCCGTAAAATTGGAATGGTTGGACAAAGACCCCTTTCGGAACTATAAACTCAATTTTGTAAAAAACGAACGAAATTATCTAACACAAAGGGAATTGGATCTGATTACCGATACCACCTTTACAAGCGAAACCTACGAACGGGTAAAGGACGTATTTCTTTTTAGCTGTTATACAGGACTATCCTATATCGATGTAAAAGAATTGGTGCCTACCCAATTGTTGATCGGTATAGATGGCAACCATTGGCTCCATACCAAAAGGGAAAAGACCAATGAAACGGTAAAAATACCTTTGCTTCCGAAAGCAAAAGAGATCGTGGAGAAGTACGGACAAGAAAGTAAAGTTTCCGAAAAACTACTTCCGGTGCTCAGCAACCAAAAGACCAATAAATACCTAAAGGAAATAATAAAGGTTTGCGGTATCCATAAACATATTACATTTCATTCCGCAAGGCACACCTTTGCCACTACAGTAACCCTATCCAATGGGGTGCCTATAGAAACGGTATCCAAACTATTGGGACATACCAAATTGTCCACCACCCAGATCTATGCAAGGGTACTGCAAAAGAAAGTAGGGGAGGACATGAACCTTTTAATAGACCATTACCAGCAAAGGGAACAAGAGTCGAGCGGAGCAGAGCAAAGTTCGCTCCCCAAATCATACCATAGCTGACCTTGCACATGGTTCCTGTCCGGTTTTTGTAGTGTTCCGGTAGATAAACGTCAAGCAAAAATCGGATAGGGTGCAATACTTATGTTTTGTGAATTTGCATCCCTTTTTTAGGTTTACAAATTTTAGTAGCGTAGCGGATAAGATTTGTAAAGCAAGAGGGTAGCGCGCCAAGGCGACGCTACGTATTAAATTATCGGATTAAAATATTGATAATCAATATGTTACGAACATATCAAGAATAACGATGATCGCCCAAATTGTAACAATCGATCTCACAACCCCTGTAAACAGGGACTTAAATTGTAACAATCAGGCAACAAAAGAGGACAAAATGGACGGATTTGGAACCATACGGCTACACCGAAGAACCATAAAAAGGTATAGGAGGTTTTCAAGGAAAATCACCGGATCCTATTCCGAGACTATGGAAACCATCATGGATTTTTTTGAATGGCACGGCATTTCCCCCTTTAGCCGGTTTGCGTCCCAAATAGGAAAAGAGGAAGAAAAGACCCGTAAGCGTATCGATGCCGTAATTGCCATTATCAAGGACATAGAGAAGAACCAGACAAAACCTACCACCGCAATGTTGCTATCCCTTTTTGGGGAGAAGTTGGAAGAAGAGCAAGAACCCCTACGGATCGAAAAGAAGTTTGTAAAGCTTACCAAAGAAGAATGGAACGAGAAGGAGAATACCGTTCCCAAGGGCGAATACAATAAATTGAGGCAGAGGCATCTTAGTAATCTTAAAAAATTTCGGGAAACCTTGGAGAGGATCGAAAGAGTGGAACCGAGGTTTGGAAAGCCCTACTATAAAATTGAAATAAACGCAACCGGACTGGCTTCGCTTAAAAGGAAACTTGATGATCGATAATAAAATGTCCGCCTCGCAAAAAGAAAGGATAAAGAACTGGTAAGGATTTGGGCTTGCAGCACGAAACTTTCGTTTCGCTCGCTTTTTCATATCCGTGTTGGTTCGGATAACGGACAAAGGAATTTTTTTCCTTGCAACCATCGGGAGCAAAACAAGATGTCTTTGTGGCAACAAAGACACATCTTGAATTATCTGCTAGCGGAACCTAATAAACAGGCAGATTATTCCTTAAAAGATGTCAAAGTCAATACTATTAAGTAAAGCTTTTTATCTTTTATTGGACTTATTCCACGTTTCAATTTCTTCAAAAAAATTAAAAAGGGAAATTGACCTTGATTCACATATCTTATAAATAGTAGGCAGAGAAATTTGGTAATCTTTACCATTAATTATATCTCTCAAAGTACTCTCTTCTATATTGTGGTTAATGGCAAATTTTCTTTTTGAGAGACTGGATTCTTCCCAAAGATAAGTTATGTAGTCATATATGGCTTTGTTGTAATTCATCACCGAACAAAAAACCGCAATGAAATGGAAAAAAGTGCGGTTTGTAGCTCGCACTTTGAAATTTTTCATATATTTGTAACCGATAATATATATTTGCAATTCTTCGTATAGAAAGTATTGAAGCAATTGCTTTGAATCTCGCATTAGAAAACTGGTAATTTTCAAAACCACGAGAGGATAAGTAGATTGGCTCACGACCTAGGCGTGGGCTCTCTTATTCGTGGTGGGTATACCAGTACCTCTAATGCGGTAAGTTGAGTTACACGCCTACCTGTATCCGTACATTAGGTATACTCTGCTTACAATACCGCCCCACTTTGAGGGGACGGAAGGGCATGCCATATAAATACCGGACGAACCCAAACTTTAATAGCTATGCAAGGTCAAAACGAACATCCTGTAACGCCGGAGGCGGTAATGCTGCAAATAAACGTGCTTTCCGGCATCATGGAAAAAATAGAAAGGCCATCGGACATCTGTCTGAACCGTCTTGAACTATTCCTTAAGGAACACGGGGAGGAAAAAACAAAAAAGCTGTTCAAAAAAATCTGGGGAATCGGGGAATTTCCGTTCGATATCGGTGCCGCCGATTTTCTTTTGCTCCTGTCCAATATAGGCAGATCGGCCAAATAACGATTAAAAAAAAGAGACATGAAAGAAACAAATTTTAGCGGGGAAACCAAGAAAAAAACAGATACCATGTTAGCCAAAACACTTAATGATATAGAATTGATCTACAAAACGGTACAAAAACTACCCTGTTCGGAAAGGCGCGATATACTATTGCTTATGCTGGCCGTACTTACCAACAACGTAACGGAAAACCATGGACACGCCAAGGATCCCGTTAAATAGATTTGATAGTACTTATCCATGACCGGATGTTGAACAAGGAGCAAACGGAATATCTGTCCGAATCGATCACCGATACCTATGGTTCCCCGGAGGAACTGGCACGACATTTGGATCTGGGCATCGAGATGTTGTTCTATATAGAGGAACATACTTTCTCCAGAAAGGATATACAGGACGTTGTTTTTTCCATAAGGGTAATTACCGATACCTTAAGGAAAGGGAAATAAAATTCAAACCTCTACTATTTTTAACTTATACACTTTGCGGGACAGTGTCCCTCATTTATGGGAGACCCGTCCACTCGATTAGCTGGCGTTTTTGATTAGTTAAATAATTCTATATTTTTTTCATCAGCCCATTCTTTCAAGCTAGAGTATATCTCAGTCTCTTTGAAATAATCATATTCATATGACAAGATTAAACTATCCTCAACACTATTATTATTAACCAACATTTTATTTCTGCTTTTCAACGCTTTTTTCATTAATAAATACAATAAATTAGATAAATCGTGACCGTTTACAAGCTGATTTAAATCAAAATCATCACCTTTAATTTCATTGTATGTCATCACAATGTTATTTTTATTCTTCATTGAAGAGCTTTTTTGTCTAGAATAATTCATGATTGTATCTATCAATTTATCGTCTCCTAAAAATTTTAATGTTTTATCACAAGTGAAATTTGCATATTTTATAGTATTTCCTTCGACGCTTTTTGGTTTGAATACTAATCCCAAGTCGTGAATTTTATTTGCTAATTTCAAATAACCTATTTCCTTTCCGATATTCATTAGGGAATCTCGAATTGTAGTATTATTATCTTTTTCGAATTTTTTGATTTTCGAATTACTACAAAAAATTCTTATTACATTTTCTAAAGCCCTTGTTTTGATAATCATAACTTCAATATCGTGATCATCAGTTATAAATAAGCCGTCAATTTCTATTTGAGTGTCTAATATTTTATTAAAATCAGAATCAATAATTCCGATTCTTCTATCAAAACCCCTTTCTTCTAAAATTGATAAAATAGACTTAACTTTTTCATTTCCAAAAGCTGGTTTGATTCTAAAATTCTGATTATTGACAAACTTCCCATACAATTTCACATCTTTATTGCCTTCTACTAACAAATAGTGTCCTTTGAAATTTTTGTCTTGCATAATGGCATTAGCAGTTCTTTCAGGTGTAATGTGCTCTTCCATTATTCTAAACCTTTTAATTCCACTTTTAAATCCCAGTTATTTGAAATAATATCAGGGGAATGTGTAGCAATAAGGACGTCAAGATTATTTAATTTAGTAATTTCCTTTAAATCTTGAATGAAAGAATTTTGCCAAGATATATGAAGAGAAACTTCAGGTTCATCTATTAAGATTAGCGAATCTTTTTTAGTTTTAAATAATAAAGAGTAGAAAAGAACTAATTCATTTTGTTCACCAGACGATAATTGATTTACATTAATAGTTTGGAAATTATTATCGTTATCTATTATTATTGTTGATTTGAATAGAAACCCTTCTTCTTTGTCTATTATTAATTTTTTATGCTTAAATCGTTTATTAATAATATCTAAAAGAATTTCTATTTTTTTTGAAACTGTATCAAATATTTTTATTTTTTCAAAGCTATCCTCAACGTACAACATTAATACGTCAATAATTTCATTTCCAGGGTTTTCTATATCTAAAAGGTTTGAATCCTTTTCAATCTCAATTAAGCCTGCAACATCAAGAGTTTCTCTTTTTTCCTCCAACCTCTTCAATTCTTCATTTAAAAACTCCTTTGAAATATTTGTTGAATTTTTAAGACGATCAATTAATCTATTTGGATAAGTTCTATCTAACTTGGAAGATAGTTCCGTAGATTCAGTAAGATAGTTCTTAATGATTCTGCTTAATTCTTTAGCATATTTTTCTACAGTCTTTTCTTGATTTTTTTCTTCGCGTTTTTCTGTAGAAATTAATCTTTGAGTCTCAATCAGACTAACATTAATTTTTTCGTATTTATCAAGAAACCATTTTGGTTTTTCTTCATCATTATAGTTTAATTCTAATTGGTGTCTATCTCCATACTTATATATTAACTCTTCAATATGAACTCTTTCTCCTGTTCTTCTGTCTTCCCAATATTTTGGATGTACTCTTCTTAAATAAGGAGAATTTCTACTTATCCTTCGGGCTAACATCTCTAAATGGTCTTTGCCGAATTCAAATAATTTAATCGGATTAAATTCTGTACCATTCTTATTTATTTGAGTAAGGCTTAACATTGGAAGCTCCTCATTTTTGTCCTCTTTAGTAAGTACCCAAGTGATTTTATCTTCAAATTCAAATATCATTTCATCGAATGTTACATTCGTGAAATAGAGATAATGACCTTTAAAAAATGCTTCAATCATTTCAAGCATAACGGTTTTTCCTAATCCATTTTCTCCAATAATTATAGTTATTCCAATGTCATTATTTATTTTAATTGAGTGTTGAAATACACCGAAAAGGTTGTTGACACCAATTTTATTTATTTTCATTTGTTCATTTGTTTAAATGACAGCTAACGGTTCTCGGCTATAAAACAGTGCCTGTTTTTCGGCTGCTCACCTTTAAATATCGTTCAATTTTTTAAACTTGACGATATTTTGCTGGAATTATCTTTTCAGGCATTTTTTATTTTAAAGTTAAAAATCATCAAATGAGGTTTTATTCTATCTAAACTTGTACTGCTAACATGGGTGTATATCATGGTCGTTTTAGGGCTATTATGCCCCAAAAGTTCCTGTATATATCCAATATCGGTTCCGTTTTCATTATAAGGGCTTGAATTACTTTATCGGTGCTATATTGAAACATTTATTATCCAATCTAACCGATCATTTGAATTCAAAGTGAGACAAAATTCGTATATTTACTTTGAAAGAATATCATTTATTTCATCTTACTTGCATTTTGAGTGCAAAGAGGTGTGCAAATTTGAAATAACAGTGTAAAACACTGATATATAACTTCTTACGGTGACAAGGTTCTTCCTGTCATCCCGACTTAACCAAAAAGTGATTTGCATTGCAAATCACTTTTTGATTTTAGATAAAATAACCCCTATAAATACTCCTATTGTTAAAATCGTAATTATTTTTTGTATAAGTATAATTTGATTTAAATTTGGGGTCTCCCCAGAATTTTTTACAGAATATTAGATTTGCTTGCCGTGAAGAAAGACATTCTATACCTACTTATACAGTTCCTGCTTTTTGCGATGTTTTTTATAGCCTGGGAAGATAAGATTGACCTTATACTTTCTCAATGGATACGTTATATATTATTAGGTTTGGTAGTAATAGGATTCCTTATAATTCTTTTAGGCATTTTAAATATTAATGAAAATATTGCTCCTTTTTCTAACCCAAAACAGAAAGCTGGTTTAATTTCCAATGGTATATATGGATATGTGCGCCATCCTATTTATCTGGGGATTATTATAGCAATGTTTTCGTACTCTTTTTACATATTATCTATTATAAAACTTTTAATTTCAATTGTATTAGTAGTCGCATTGTATTTTAAAACCAATTATGAAGAAAAGTTTTTGATAAAGAATTTTTCAGACTACAAAAACTACAAAGAAACTACAGGCCGCTTTTTTCCAAAAAAGTACAATCGCAAATCTTAATAAACAAATAAATATTCTTAATAACTTTTAGTGTAAGTTTCTTACTAAAGTTACTACTTTTACATTCTGAAAATATTTTGAAGAAAATTATTATGTCTAATACTATTGAAAGAATAAAATGCCTAATTATTGGTTCGGGCCCAGCAGGGTATACAGCAGCTATTTATGCTGCAAGAGCAGATCTAAAACCTGTGATGTATACTGGAATGGAGCCTGGCGGACAATTAACAACTACAACAGAAGTCGATAATTTCCCTGGGTATCCTGAGGGAGTTGACGGCCCAACTATGATGGTTCAACTTCAACAACAAGCCGAACGGTTTGGTACGGAAGTACGTATTGGGATGGTGACAGCCGTAGATTTTAGTAATGAAAGAGGAGGAATCCATAAAATTACTGTAGATAACACTACCCAAATCGAAGCTGAAACCGTTATTATCTCTACTGGTGCTACAGCTAAATATTTAGGTTTGCCAAGTGAGCAGCGCTTACGAGGTGGTGGTGTATCTGCTTGCGCGGTATGCGATGGTTTTTTCTATAAAGGACAGGATGTCGCTATAGTTGGAGGTGGTGATACTGCAGCCGAGGAGGCTACTTATCTTGCCAATATTTGTAATAAAGTAACAATGTTAGTAAGAAAGGACCACATGAAAGCATCTAAAGCAATGCAACACAGGGTTACATCTACTGAAAACATAGACCTTCGGTATAATACCGAGATCGATGAAGTTTTAGGTGATATGGTGGTTGAAGGGCTCAGGATGAAAAATAATATTACAGGAGAAAAAGAAGAAATTGCCATTACCGGATTGTTTATAGCTATTGGTCACAAACCAAACACAGATATCTTCAAAGGACAACTGGAAATGGACGATACGGGGTATTTAATTACCGAAGGCAAGAGTACAAAGACTAACAAACCAGGAGTTTTCGCGAGTGGAGATGTACAGGATAAAGAATATCGCCAAGCAGTAACAGCCGCCGGTACAGGTTGTATGGCAGCTTTAGATGCTGAAAGATACTTGGCTACTGTTGAGTCTGAAATAACAGCTTAATACAACGATATTCCAATATAAAAATCCGAAGTTTGAAGCTTCGGATTTTTTATTATTCTTTACTGAAAGTTAAAAATTGCATGTGATCATTTCCATTGTTTTGGTTGAAAAGTTCAGTTTTAGTAGGACTAACCAAAGTGATCTGCCAATTATCTGAAAGCTCACGGAAAAAGCTTGCCTCCGAAAAAATCAATACAAGTTCTTCGTTATGTTCAATAGAATCCTTACCCGAAGAATTTACAATACCGTCTTTATAGGCCCAGGTCCCGGATTCATTAATACCATTGCCGGAAACAGTAATAGTCCCATTATGACCAAAATTGAAAGTAAAACCTGAATAGGTATTGGTTCTGTCTGCACTATCTTTAAAAAAGTAAGAAGTTTTCCAGCTTCCTTTTGGTAGGTCTGTTAAAATATTTGCATTAGGGCTAGCTGAATTAGTATTCGTGTCAAAAGAATTACAGGCAATTAAAAATAGCACAGTAAGTACTATCAGTGCATTTTTCATTGAGGAGTTTTTGTTTATTAGTAACGTGTTAAAAGAAACTATATTTTTTACTTATTCAGATTTATAACTAAAATTTTAGAGAATCAATTGGCGGTAAGTGTTTATTTTTAGAAATTGAAAAGTCTACGATATTCAGTATCAAGAAATTTGTAAAAAAAGTAACCCTTTTTAATGACTTGGCAGCCTATGGTCGTAGCTTAGTACCTTTGAAATTTTCCATTCGCCGTCTATTAAAAGCCATAAATGTGTAAATTTTGCAATACTTCCAGTATTTTCAGGTTTCCCTTTTGGTTTTTCAAAAAACTGATGCACTCCGTTTTGAACAGCTCCGTATAGTTTTCCGTTGTTGTAAAGAGGAAATACTTTCAGGCTCCCATCTATCAATACTCTTCTGGAAACAAATTCATCAGATTTACATAGACCGTTCTTCATAACGTCTATAAATTGGTCTTTAGAATTTGTTATACCGGATATATCATGATAGAACTCAAGATCATCTGCCAGTAACACTTCAAGTGGGGACAGATCACAAGTATTAAAGCTTACTTTAAAAAGCAAACTGTCTTTTGCTTTAAGAGTTTTATATAATTCCGAATCTTCAGCTACTTGTGCAAATAATGCACAGCAAAAGAATAGGAATAACAGTGTTATCTTTTTCATAATCTTAAATGATTGGTTAGTATAAAAAAACTCCAAAGCCATGGAAAAACTTTGGAGTTTTAAGGGTTGGCTATGCAAATAAATGATGATTACATTTTGCGTACACTTCCTGATCGGCTTCCGTTATTGGTAACCGCTGCAGGATCCCCATAGTAGTTTATATCGCCACCACTAGATGCGCTGGCTTTAAGACTCTCTTTTACATTTACGGTAACATCGGCACCGCTGGAAGCTTCAGCATTACATGTTATTACCGTAAGATTTTTTGCATTAAGATCACTTCCGCTGGAAGCATCCGCTATTAATTTTGATGCTTTTCCGGAGACTTTAATATCGGCACCACTACTGGTTTCTACATACACTTCTTTGGCTAAAACTTCTACTTCTAAATCGGCACCACTACTTGCGTCCAGTGTAATTGTTTCATTTTTTACTACAGAGTTTGCTATAACATCTGCGCCACTGCTTGCAGCAATACTGTTCAAGCTTACGTAGGTAACATGTACTTTTCTGGCTTTGCATCTTCCTATGCTTTTGTTATTTGAAGTGCCAATAGTTAGTCTGCCATTGACTATTTCGGTTTCAATGATATCCATCAGGTTTTCATCTGCTTCTACAACTACCTTTTCTTCAGTTCCCTGGGTTAAAAACACATCGATACCTGCGCTTCCTTTTACCTGGTCGAAACCGTTTGATACATATCTTTCTTCAGTTACTACATTTCCGTTTCCATCAACCTGACCAAAGTTAATATCAAAATGGCAGGATGTGATTGTAGTAGCTACGACTAATGCAATTAAAACTTTGATTGATTTCATTTTAATAGTTTTTATAGATTATTTTTTATTTTTAAAGTATCTTCTTTTTCCGCTTCATTGACAATTTTATTACCGTTTTCATCAATAATAATGACATCATCATTGATTTCGTCTGTGAATTCTTTTTTCAATTCCTCTTCCCAGTTGTCACTTTCGCTATTGGAGTTTGACTCCCACGATTCACTTTTTTCATACGGACAATCCAGGCATTCGGTTTTATTTTCAAGAATTCTAAGGTAATGAGACTCGTCTCCATTATCCAATATGTCTCTGTAATGAGAATAGCTTCTGTGAAATGAATAAGTGTTCTCTTCAGCATATAGAATAGTCCCTACTGGAAGATACACTACAATTTCTACTTCCTGGTTTCTGTATTTGTTTTCCATTTCTGTTAAAAAATAACCATCAAGCAAGAGGGCGTTCCTGTCTATTGAAAAATTATAATCAATAGCCTCAGCGCGTTTTTTTGCCTCCAAAAGGCTTTTCCCTTCGGCAGTTTTTTCAACAACTATTTTCCCAACAGAGTCGCGTGTGGAACGTACAATTAAACGGATATCATTGGAATAGATAATTTTCTCGTCATTTTCATCATACTTAATCTCTACGCCACCATTTCTTCTTACATTATATTCATATTGATCATTGGCAACCATAGCGATACGCAGAGTATCTCCAACTCTTACTGGAAGAGCAGTTTCCTGGACCTCTTCACCGTTATAAGCCTGTTCTGTGGCTTGTCTTAGTCCCAAGATGCCCAAGCCTACAATAGATAAGAACCATAGGACCAGTAAAGTTATCTTAGCGGGAGTTCCAATAGATTTTAGGTTATCTATTAACAATTTTAAACCTAAGATGAAAAGAACAAAAAATGGAATTCCTACTGCAAATAAAGTTAGTAATGAAACAAGCCAAAGAGGAGCATTACTTGTATCTACCAATGAGATATAATCCATTACTTCTCCCGTACCCCAGAGGTCTATCGAACCAAAAGTAAATAGTCCTACTACCAGTCCTATTAAGGTTGAAAGTGATACAATAATTAAAATGATCCCAAAGAATTTCACAAATATTTTAAGGATAGTAAGAATAATACTTCCAATAGTGTCAAAAAAACCCGAAGTTCCTTTTTTTACCTTTTTTCCGTACTTGTCATAGTCAACATTTTTTACTTTCTCTGTGGCATTTTCAAGTTGTTCTTTCAGTTTTTTTTCGATATTAGATATATTGACAGCTTCACCGGACATTTTTAGTTTGTCTGATGTACTTTCAGCTGCCGGTACCAAAATCCAAAAGATGATGTAAAATACTATAAAGATACCACTTGAAAATACGGTGAGTAAAATCCAAAGCAAACGAACCCATATAGCGTCAAGACCCAGATAATGTCCTAATCCCGAAGATACACCGGCAATGAATTTATTATCTATATCTCTAAAAAGTTGTTTGTGTGAAGATGTTCTGGCTTTTGGCCTGAGAGGAGCATCTTCAAAGATCTCTTCATCTACCATATAATCTTCAGGTTGTCCCATTACTGTAATGACCTCATCTACTTCCTTCAATGTTACCACATGCGAACTACTTTCAATTTTTTCAGTGAAAAGTTCAGCAACGCGAGCTTCAATATCTCGCAATATCTCATCACTTCCTTGAGGATCAGATAGGGATTTTTTTATCGCTTCAAAATAGCGTTGTAATTTTCCAAAAGCATTTTCATCTATGTGGAAAAATGTGCCTGCTAAATTTATATTTACTGTCTTGTTCATTTTTTAGTTTTTTCGCTAGTTACTTTATTAACGGCCCGTTGCAGTTCGCTCCAGGTAGTGTTTAATTCTTTTAAAAATATTTTACCGGTTTCGGTAAGATCATAATACTTACGTGGTGGTCCACTGGTTGATTCTTCCCAGCGATAAGTTAGTAACCCCGCATTCTTAAGCCTGGTTAACAACGGATAGATTGTTCCTTCCACTACAAGCATTTTTGCGTCTTTTAAGGTATCCAGAATATCACTTGTATATGCTTCACCATCCTTTAGAATGGAAAGGATACAATATTCCAGAACCCCTTTTCGCATTTGCGCTTTTGTGTTTTCGATTTTCATTTGGTTCTTTTTACTTTTTGTGAAATAACTGTTCGTTTTTGATGATGTAATAAGAGTCAAAAGTTTGTAAACTATCCTCCTTACAGTGGTGGATCTCTATTTTTGAAATATCTTTTGATTTATTCTCGATATTTCCTCCGGATAGTGTATTCATTACTACCGCCAATAAGATACTAACTAGTGTGCTCATCTTCTGATTGATTTTGAATGGTTGTTTTTATAAAAGGGATACTCAAAGGGTAATTGTATAATTCTCCTTTTGCCGCCCTTACGGTTGCTGATACAACAGCATAGAGTTCTAATACAAATATTCCGAATAGCAAGAGTGCAGCTAAGCAAAATAGTACTACATACCCACTAAGGTTCTTAATTTCTGAATATCTAATATTATGTGTGGTATGTTCAATAGCATCTACAAGAGATACAAAGTCTGCAGCGAATATGATAAAAAAGGGCAAACAGATCAACCCTACAATTAAAGTATATAATAGTATACTTAACTGAAAATTAATCGCCTGCTTACCATGGTCATCAATAAATTCCTTTTCCTTATTAAGGGTCCATAATAGTAGTGGAGCAAAAAAGTTTGCAAAAGGAAAGAAATACTTTAAAAATGTAGAAAGGTGAATGAAAGCACCTAAGTTTTTTTGATTTTCTGATACGGTAGTGTCCATTGTTTATTAATTTCTTATGCAAATATATGTCTAAAAGAAGGTATTATGTTACGCATAGTACTAAAATTTAACAATATTTTAACATTTTAAATCTATAAAATAATTGTAATATCTTAGCCTAAAATCTTTAAAATGCTATTAAAACCAAGGCAAATCAATATGTTTCTGTTCTTTAAGTTGCCTTCCGCATATTTTTGCGGTGTACGGTTAAAATCTATTAATGAAAAGAGTTGTGTAACAACCGTAAAGCACCGGTGGATCAATCAAAACCCATTTAGATCTATGTTTTGGGCAGTACAAGGGATGGCTGCAGAGTTAAGTACGGGAGCCATTGTAATGTCCTATATCAAGGAAAGTCATCAAAACATTTCGATGCTGGTTGCAAACAATAAAGGGGCTTTTTTAAAGAAAGCAAAGGGGAGGATCACATTTACCTGTAATGATGGAGAACTAATCAAAAATGCTATTGGTAAAACAATTTCTACAGGAGAAGGATATACCTGTTGGATGAAAGCAGAAGGGAAAGATACTAATGGTGATATTGTTTCCAGATTTGAATTTGAATGGACAGTTAAGTTAAAAAGTAATGCCTCTTCACAGAAATGAATAAAATTTTTAAAAATACATTGTAACAAAATCTACGATTCATTAACTCATTAATTGAACTTAAAAAATTTAATATGAAAGCACATGAAATAGACTATACGATCTACGGAGAAGAAATGCAATATGTTGAAGTAGAGTTGGACCCCGATGAAGGCGTTGTTGCCGAAGCCGGAAGCTTTATGATGATGGACGATGGGATTAAAATGGAAACTATTTTTGGCGACGGTTCTGCAAAGGATACGGGAGTAGTGGGTAAGATATTTGGCGCAGGAAAGCGTTTGCTGACAGGAGAGAGCTTATTTATGACTGCCTTTTATAATACAGTACCTGGAAAAAGAAGAGTAAGTTTTGCTTCTCCTTATCCCGGAAAGATAATTGCTGTTGACCTGGAAAAGTTCAATGGAAAATTTATCTGCCAGAAAGATGCGTTCCTTTGTGCTGCTAAAGGGGTTTCCATTGGCATTGAATTCTCACGCAAATTGGGACGTGGTTTATTTGGAGGCGAAGGTTTTATCATGCAAAAGCTGGAAGGCTACGGAATGGCATTTGTACATGCCGGAGGAACCACAGCAGTTAAAGAACTGGCCCCCGGAGAAAAATTGAAAATTGATACAGGCTGTATTATTGGTTTTGACCATACCGTGAATTATGATATAGAATTTGTGGGAGGGATCAAAAATACCCTATTTGGAGGTGAAGGACTGTTTTTTGCAACACTTACGGGGCCGGGAACTGTATATGTTCAATCATTACCCTTTAGCAGATTAGCAAAACGGGTTTGGGCTTCTGCACCAAAAGGAGGAGGAAAAGATAAAGGAGAAGGCAGTATTTTAGGTGGTTTGGGAGATTTACTGGACGGAGATAACAGATTTTAACACAATATTTTTATTAACAAAGAAATTTTCAATCGTTTTTTTTGTTATATTTAGAACAGTTTAATATAAAATTTTCTGCCTATTGTTTAAAATTACCTAACTAACATTTAATTCAGTTGAACTATGGCTAGAGCAATGTTTGATTACACCAAAGCTGTACTTGCAAAGGTTAGCTTTGATGTAAATTTGTTCTGTAAAGAGTTGAAAAAGGCAATGAAACGATTGCTTCCCTATGAAATAGAGGAGCTCAAAATCTGGATCGATGCTCTTATTAAGCAGAACCCACAATTAAATCAATGTTTAATTTATTTAAATCCATAACAAAAACCCGCAAAAGCGGGTTTTTTAATTAGCTCCCTATATTATTTTACAATTGATTAACTAAAGGATTTTCTAGTTTACTACCGCAGGAGTAAATAACTTTCCTGATCAAAACCTTTACTATTTTAAATTTCTCATATTTTGATTATTTTTTTAATTAAAGCACCTTTATTTGTCCTAACCTTTATAAAATATACCCCATTTTGCAATTTAGAGAGATTTAATAGATTGTTTTCTATTAAAATATGAACTTCTATCTTTTCCCCGTTTATGGTATAAACTTCTATGGCTTCTATTGGATAATCATTCCCGACAATATGTATGTAATTTTCTACAGGGTTGGGATAAAACACAAAGCTGTCCATCACTAAGTCTTCAGTGCCTAAAAAACAATCTTCAGTAAATGTAACAGGATGTTCTGTATACCATTCTGAATATGGATATTCATTATTATTAGCAGCTACAGCATCATCTACCTGGATGCATTGTAATGTTGGACTATTATATACATGAATATCTAAAATCTCATTATTTTCATTTTTTAAATTAACAGACTCCAAACTGGTTGTTTGGCATTGTAACCATTCTAAGTGCCTATTTTGGGAAAGATCAAGTTGTGTAATGGTTGTTAAATCCATAAAAAGTGCTCTTAGTTGCACATTATTACTCAGGTCTATTTCTGTAAGCAAAGGATTGGAGGGATCCTCTATAAGTTCATCAAATTGAATTCCCAAATAAACTATTTCTAAGTTTGGGTTGTGACTAAGGTCTAGAGTAGATAAATTACAGCTTGGAACATATAATTTTTCAAGCAAAGGGTTGTGGCTTACATCTAAGTTACTCAAATTAAAATTAAGACCAACATCAAGAATTTTAAGGTTAGGGTTTTGTGATACATCTATAACACTTAAATTGTTAAATGGTGGTGTGTCAAAAGAAGGATTGCCTACATATAATTCTTCTAAATTAGGGCTATTAGTAACATCTAAACTTGTTAATGAATTTTGTTGTAAGTTTAAATATCTCAGGTTGGGACTGTTAGAGATGTCTATTTCATTAAGCAGATCTCCCCAGACTATATATACCTCTATAAGACTGGTATTATTGCTTAAATCTAATAAACCTTGGTGATAGCGAGCATAAAAAGTAAAATGCGTGAGGTTTGCAAAATCCTCTATCCCAATAAGGGTTTTTACACTATAGGTTGCGCTTATCTCTAGGTGTGTTACATTCTCTACATCACTGGTAAGTATTTGTCCGTTAATAATTCCATCACTATCTATTCCAAAATCAATTAATGCTTCTTCAAAATCAGAGTCAGGGATAAGTGTAATTTGACCTGTAATAGTTGTAAAAAAGAATAGAAAAAAAAGGGATACCGTATTTTTAAGTATTTGTTTCATTGATATTTATTATACATACAAGTCCTCTGAGTATTCTTTCAAAGGACTTGTGTTAATTTATAGGCTATTCATTTTCTTTAATTATAATGGTTTCTTGTATAGAACCATCATCATAATTTTTCTCTATTTTATAGAGACCTTGCTGCAAATCATTAATTAAATTCTGATTATTAATCGTAGTAGAGTCTTGAGGAGTTATAGTAACATTGGTGTTAAAAACCCCATCTTCAAATTTTGTTATCGTTCCTCCATTTGGGGCTCTGTTCCAATTATTATAACATTTTCTTGGTTGGGGTAGAAAAATTGGGTCATCGTGCACTATTCGGATAGCCGCATGATTGGGATGGACAATACTGGAGTAATCTTCCTCTTCTTTATCTATATCAAGAAGGATATTTGTTGTATAATTAAAACTAGTATCGCCATAATCACTTGGTGCTGGGCAATAACAATCGCACTCAACAAATTCATAATCAAAACCGGGTTGAAATAATGGAATGTGATTTGATTGAGTAGGGCCTGCATAATAATATTCTCCTTTATAAGGTTCATAAAGGGAGGCTACTGTTGTTTCTGCCTGAGCATAGACTCCATTTTGGTCTATCTGTATAGTCTCTCGCATTCGTATTTTTTGGCCTATGGTAAATTTATTACCACAATCACCCGTACCATATGCCATCCACGTAATGTCGCTTTCTTCTATTTCATATTCATTACCTTGGCAATCATAAAAACCTGGCAAAAATGTACAACTGGATAAATCAATATTTTGATCATTCCCAGAAAATACAAACCCTGGTTGTGCAGCAGTATCCAAGGTACAATCTCCATTGGTTAGGGCATTAAAATTAGGATCTCCTGGGTTTCTAATAACATGCTCACAATCATCAGGATCATTGTAATCTAGATAAGTATGGCGTAAATAGAACGTATGCCCCATTTCATGGATTAATGTTTTAGTAGAACTTTGATAAAAATTTGGGCCATTTCTAACACCAAAATACGTGCTATAACCTACTGGAGCTTGCCCACCGCCACCCGCAAGAGTTTTGGGTAAGTATACATTATAAGAATTAGGTTCTACATATCCATTCTGAGTAGCATAATTATAAATCCCTGTAATTAATTGGTCTTCGTACATAATATCAGAGTTAAAATCTTCATTGTTGAAGCCTCTGTATTTAAAGAACACATTGAACTTATTATATTCAATATTAAGCTGTGCCACCGCCCATAAGAAATCATCTTCAACCATAACGTTATGTGTAGAGCCATCAGATCTGTTAATAGCCCAGAAGTATATATTGAACACTACTGGCTCAAACGTATCAAGGTAGGCTTGATCAATGGAACCACTATGTAGATTGTCACAATGAGGTATTGCTGGGTTCCTGACAGGTTGACAATCCTGCTCCTCCAGAGTTAGGGGTTGTCCTGTTTGAGCTTGAGAATAGGTAAAACCTAAAAACAATAAAAAAATGAGTGAATAGTTTAGTTTCATAATTTTCTAAATTGGTTTGTTAGTACATACTTCTTGTTTAAAGTCTTTGTTCTGCTGATTCAGACTAATAATTTGCATATTCAATTTTTAACATAATCTGTGGGGAGTATTATGAGATAATTGAAATCGAAACTAAAATAATTCTTAAGGATTTTATAGAATATGGTAGGGTAGTACATTTCAACATTTTTTTCGATGAAATGCTTGCTTTTTTAACAAATTAACCATAATTAGCTATGAATTTTTCATCACAGCATTTACATTTAGAGAAGTTGGTTTTTGTTATTTGGTAGGACTTACATTTTTTACATCCTGAAAAGCAATGGCCCTTTTTATTACTCCGGGAATTACATTGTACAGAGCGTTTGCTCTTATTAAACAGAACCCCCAATTAAATCAATGTTTAATTTATTTAAATCCATAACAAAAAACCCGCGAAAGCGGGTTTTTTAATTATTACCTTTTTTTAAAACACAAAGTTGCTTTTACCTTAAAAATATAGCCTCATTAATGCATTTAGAGTTATCCCCAGAGCGTTTTGGACAAATTCTTCGGAAGCTCCTCCTTCGTTAATTCTGTAATAATTACTTATTTCATTTTCCTGATCGGTAATATTCAAGACAGAAATACCAACATTGGCATCTAGTCCTCCCAATTCAAATTCATATAGTGTAGAAGCATCTATTCTAAAATAATCCTCTAATACAGAAGAGTTTGCAGAGTTATAGTTTATCTCGTTATTTACAATTTCATTGTTCTCAACAGGCATTGTCGTGGGTTTGCCGGTACGCCAGTTAAAACCCGAAGAAAACTTAAATCCTTTGTAACGATAGGTGGCACCAAAGGTAACGGTTTGAGTAATGTCCAAATTACTTGGAAAATTCTGTTCGGGTAGATCTTCAAAAGTATATTGATTATCCATAAAAGAGTAACTTAACCATACATTGAAGTTCGTAAACCTTTTTCTAAGGAGAAAGTCTGCACCAAATACCCGATATTCACCATCTGTTTTAATAAATTCATACTGGTTTTGAAAACCCTGACTTTGTGTTGTAATTCCATCCACATTTTTATAATATCCTTCTGCACTTAGTAACAACCCCTTTTGATTGTAGTTGAAAGCAATAGAGGCTTGTTTGCTAGTTATAACAGGAATATCTTCATCATTGGAAAGCTGCCACCGCCTTTTTTCCACTCCCAAAAAGTCATTCTGAAAGTTAATCACCTGTGAGGTGATCTGATGTTTGAATTCTCCGGAAAGTTCTATACTAAAATGTTCAAAAAATCGATGATGCAGGCTCAGACGTGGTTCAAATACACTTTTCTTGAATTTATCCAGATAATTGTATCGAAATCCGGCATTTAGCGATGTATTTTTATCTACTGACCGATAATCAATTTGAGTAAAACCACTATGAGATCTCACCACTTCAGAGATCAAAGTTCGGATAAGCGGAACATCAATATCATCCAGGTTTGTTACTTCAGTTTCAAGAAATTGATATCCAAGATGATAAAGAAACAAGTTATTTATCTTGTAACTTGACTTTACTTTGGCCCCGGTTTCAGAAACAATATTTTCTTGTAAAAATCGCTGTGATTGAAGTAAGTTAGCATTGATAGCCTTGAGCTTATAATCGGTTTCATATAGCTGAAGCGTTGTTTGGAATTTTTCAGTCCAGTTTCTTTGATAAAAGATACCCCCCGCAATACTATTCTGACTTACACTGCTTTCCCGAGATGTTTCTTCATTATTAACAAAGGCATTTTCATTGAAGACCAGTTTGTTATTAATATTAATGAAATTAAGCCGGATAAAATCTTTTTCACTGGGACGATATAACCATCGCAGTGAAGTATCATAGAAATCAAATTCCTGATCTGTGTTGGCAATAGCCATTTCATTGTTCACCAGTTCGGTATCCTGGGCAATTCTACTAAAGTATGCATCATATGTAGGTGTCACAAACAGGCCATTAAGCGATTTACGGGCAGCAACTTCAACAGAAGATTTTTTTCCTATTGGAGTATCCAGAAAGGCACCTGCATCTATAAGATTAACACTTACATTCCCATTAAACATGGAGCTTATACTTTCGTCCGTATGCATAGCGATTGTTCCGGAAACACCATCTGAATAATCGGCACTGGTGCCATTTTTCTTTAGAGAGACCTTATTGGTGATCTGTGGATTAAAAACTGAAATAAGTCCAAAGAAATGTCCGGATTGATACATTTTAATATCGTCCCAAAGGATTAGGTTTTGATCATGGGTTCCACCACGAATATTAATATTGGACACTGTTTCATTAACGCTTTGAATACCTGGAAATGCCTGCACGGTATGCAATACATCTGTATCAATAAGCCCGGGGAGAATATTGAATTTCTCAAAATCAACTTCAAGTTCTCCGGTATTGAGTTTATTAATTCCTTCTACTAAATAATTGGAAAGGATAACCTGAGACAACGTCTCTTCTTGGATGATCATATAAATTGGAATGCAAGTGCTTGTATTAAAGAATTTAAAGGGTCTGGTAAGGGTTCTGTATCCCAAAAACCGGATGACTATAATTTCGTCCTCAGTTGTTGCCGGAATTTCAAAATAACCGTTCTCATCACTTATTGTTGATTTTCCTGCTCCTTGAATAGTAGCAGATATAAGAGGCTGTTGTGTGTCCTTGTCTTTGAGGTACCCACAAAGTAATAGTTCATTTTTCTTTTTGATGGAAATAAAATTGTTATCCAAAAAATTAAAAATCAATTTCGTTTTATCCTGCAAATAATCAATTACTTCCTCAATAGACAAAGAATCATCTGGTGGAACTATATCTATATTAGAGATTGTTTCTTCTAAATAGTTGAATTTGTAGTTGTGTTTTTGTTCCAGAGTAGATAATATCTCATACAGTGATTTTTCTTCATTTAAATCCTGCGCCCAAAGGGTGCCAAAGCTCCATGAGAATAATAGTATAAATAGTATGTGGCTTGCCTTAATCCCCACGGTCCTCTAAACGCACTTGATTCGATTCTATTTCATAAGTCAATTCTAAGGGTTCTGAAATCGAATTCAGGGCGTTTTCGAGATTGTCCTGAACAAATCCTCCGGTAAACAAACGATTTGTTTTCTCACCATCGTACAGGACTTTGATATTATATTGACGCTCTAGTTCCTTCAATACCGCTACAAAAGGAACCGATTTAAAGGTGCTCATATTTAAAGTCCATTGAGGTGTAGTATAGGAAGTGTTACTGAAAGAGAGGATACCATCGTATAGTCTAAAGGTATCTCCGGCCAACAATTCCTTAATGGTATCATTAGTGCTAACCCGAACAATTCCTTCATAACACATTACTTCGAAATAATTTTTTCGTTGCTGAACGTTGAATTGTGTGCCAAGCACAGAAACTGTTCCTTGAGAAGTAATAACATCAAAAATTTGGCCTTTAGCTACTTTAAAGAAAGCCTCTCCCTCTAAATGTACTTCACGGTTTTCATTCCATTCACCTTCACTATAACTAATTTTAGAAAGTGCATTTAAGGTAACACTTGAAGCGTCAGGAAGTTCTATGGTGGTTTTCTCAGAGACAAGAGTCTCTATATGGGTAAGTGAGTTGAAAAAGAACAAAAAGTAAATTCCTATACCAATAATAAAGACACCTGCAATGCGCATTAAGGGGTATACCCAGTTTAATCTTTTAACTGGAGTCTTGTCATCCAAACGTTCTTCCAATGCTTTAAAATCATCTGCCTTAGAAAAATGAGATGCCTTAAAATAATGTGCATCTTCAATAATCCTTATATGTAAATCATGGTCTTCCAATGACTCAAATGCTTTTTGTTCATTTTCAGTTAAATCATTGGCCAGCCATTTTTGTATCAAGTAATCTTTGTCCATAAGTATCTTCTTATGTATATAACAATTCAGAAAGTAAATCCCCTGATCATTTTATCTTAAATCCTTTTAACTTGCTTTTTAGCGCTTTAAAAGCCGATAGAACCCTATATTCCACAGCTTTAACAGAAATATTAAGCATTTCGGCTATTTCTTTATACTTTTTTCCTTCAATTTTACTTAAAGTGAACACAATCCGCTGTTCTTCGGTTAAACTAGCCAGCGCTTTTTGATATTGTTCCAGAAACTGTTCTTTTTCAAGAAGAAACTCCGGGTCTTCATTGGTATAATCCTTAGGTTTAATTTTACGGTGCCTAAGCACAACCTTTTGGTGTTTAATTTCGTTCAACATCATATTATTGGCTACCGTGAACAAGAACGATTTAGCAGATTGTAATGAGCTTACCTTTTTACAGTTTTCCCAAAGTTTAATGAAAGCTTCCTGCATCTTATCATTTGGTCCCAAAGCTTCTCCATATTTATAATATAAAAAATCATGGACATCCTGAGAATACTTCTCATACACATTAGAGAATATCTTTTTATCACAAATATTAGAATGAAGTTTTTCCAATAAGTATATCTATTTTTCTCTACTAAAGTAAGGAATAAAAAAATAAAATTTTCAGGGATTTATCAATGTTAGGTGTTTTAGTAGTAAACAAGATTAATTTAAAAAACACCCTATGAAATCTATTATTAAAAAACTTGGCTTACTTATGTTGCTTTCCATATCTCTTCTTTCCTGTAGACAGGAAAATATGGAGATTATTGAAGCACCGGACAATGAGATATTAGGAGTAAACTCCACAATTGCTAATTTACTAATACGAACGTCTGCCAATGATGGTTCTTATGACAATATTTTAGATGGAGCCAGTTGTTTTGATATTAAACTACCGGTTACCGTAATTGCAAATGGTATTGAAGTAGTTATTGAAAATGAAGATGATATTAATTTAGTTGAAGATATCTTTGACGAATTTACCGATGATGTAGATACTTTGGAAATTAATTTTCCAATTACTATTATTTTGGATGACTATTCGGAAGTAGTAATTAATAATCAGTCCGAGTTGAATGCTGCTGCGTTCCAATGCCCGGACCAGAGTGATGGTGATGATGATATAGAATGTATCGATATTCAGTACCCAATTACAGCTTCTATTTTCAACGAGAGTAACGAGTTGATAGAAACCGTTGTTATTAATAATGATGAAGAGTTATTTGAGTTTCTGGAAGATATTGATGAGAATACAATTGTAACCTTTAATTTCCCGATAACAGTTATCCTTTGGGATGGAACTACTGTGCAAATAGACAACTTTACTGAGCTTGAGAGTGTAATTTTAAGTGCAATCGATGCCTGTGATGAAGATGATGATAATGATCCTAATGATGATGATTGTGATGGATGTACCACACAACAACTGGAAGACCTGCTAACTGGGTGTGATGATTGGATGGTGGATAAGCTGGAACGAAATGACAATGATCTTGAAGATATTTATGTAGGATACTTATTCAATTTTGATGCTGCTGGTACACTTACAGTTGATTTCTCAGGAAACACCATAGACGGTACCTGGTCCAGTACCGGTGGAGGAAATGAGATTACAGTTACTATTGATATACCGGGATTGCCTGATTTTAATGATGACTGGATGCTTCATGAAATTGAGCAACAACCAGGGGAGAGTAAAGTGGACCTGAGGATTGGTGATGATCGCTTGAGATTTGAAAGTGACTGTATTTCTGACGGTGATGTAATCGATGATTCAGTACTTGTTGCAGCTCTCACAGATGGAAATTGGTACATAAATTATTACTTTGATGACACAGACGAAACAGCTGATTTTGCAGACTACTTATTTAATTTTGCAAGTGATAATACTGCAACAGCAACAGATGATAATGGTACTGTCGATGGTATATGGTCAACATCTACAGGAGATGAAACTGATTTGGAGTTGAACCTAAACTTTGGAACAACAATTCCTCTGGATGAATTAGCCGAAGACTGGGATGTTCTTGAAGTAACCAATGAGATCATCCGCCTTAAGGATGTTAGCGGAGGTAATGGTTCTACAGACTTTCTCACCTTTGGTCGTGATCCGTTTTCTGGCGGTGGCGGAACAGACCTTGAGGACTTCTTAGATGATGGAACGTGGATAGTTGCCTCTTATTTAGACGATGGTGATGATGAAACAGGAGATTATGCCGGATATAATATAGATTTTGATGCAGCTAACGGAACTGTCACCGCAATTAATGGTAGTACTACCAATAATGGTACATGGGAAGTGTTGAGTGCAGGCAATAAACTGTTGTTGGATTTTGGAATTGATTTCCCATTTGATGAATTCAATGATGATTGGGATGTATTATCAGCGAGTGCGACTCAGGTAACTTTACAGGATGTAAGTGGCGGTGGCGGTGGAACCGATACTCTTGTATTACAAAAACTTTAAAAATAAATAACCTCTTTAAAAAATTAAATGATTATGAAAAATATAGTTAAGAAAATAACAGGGATCGCTTTTTGCACATTACTATTAGTTTCTTGTTCGGAAGATGATTCCAATAATAACAACGTAAATCAGACAAGTGCAGATCAGGTAACGAGTATTGCCCAAACAGGGACCTGGAAAATCACTTACTTTTTTGATACGGATCAGGACGAAACAAGTGATTTTAATGGATATGATTTCACATTTAACTCGGACGGAAGCCTTTTGGCCACAAAGGGTAGTACTACAGTAACAGGTACATGGTCAGTCACAGACGACTCTTCAAATTCATCCGATGATGATGGTAATTCAACTGATGACGACGATTTTAATATTTTCTTTTCTGTTCCGAATACAAGTGATTTTGAAGACTTGAATGATGATTGGGACATTATATCGGTGACAGCCAACAAGATCGAACTTATTGATGTTAGCGGAGGAAATGGAGGAACCGATTTTTTGACATTCGAGAAGAATTAGTATAAGTATTTATAAAATGAAACATAAAGTAAACATCATCGAATAATTGATGTCACTAAAAAGAAACATTTTCCCATTTCGAACTTAACCACTGGTTTTTCTACGTGCCAGACAGCATGTTTTGGTGTACATGTTAACTGCTTCAGTATTGCCCAAACTGAAGCAGTTTTCTTTTTATTACCATATTTACATTTCAGGTAATCAGTTTTTTTGTTATTTGTCAGAACTTATAATTTTTACATCCTGAAAAGCAATATGAATTAAAGACAAGAATTTTATCAATAAATTAATCATATAGTATAATCCTTAAAAAACTGTCCAACTTTTGTAGTAAGCCCAAAACACAGTTGAAAAGTAGGTGGTATAATTGTAGCGATAAAGAACAGATGTTTTAATTTACTAATGGCTTAAGATTAATGTAGCTATAACTCATTTCCCCAATATGCTTGTATGCAGTATCTTTTTCATAGAGAGTTCCCCACCCAAAATTATGCTCAATCTCAGTGTCCTTGTATTCAGCCAGAAGGTTTTCAGATAGTAAAATATATTCTTCGTAAGGAACTTTGTTTTTTAAAAGCCGGTGTGCTAAAATAATGTCTCCTCCCATTAATTTTATATTCTTGCCTATAGGAACTGAACTCACCTCCGTTCCATAATGAAGGATGATTTTAAGACCCAGAATTTCAGGTATATTGTCTCCATCTTCCTCATGTTTAAGGTTTGTATAAAGCTTTTTAAGTTGTTTGTAAAATTCAGTATAAAAAAACCTGCATTGGTCAACAAGTACTTTGAAAGGTGGTAACGGGCCCGTTCTGTAAAACAAAATGGCATCACCTTCAATTTCAGAAACTTTTAGACCAATTTTGTTGGAATAGATTACCTTATTTAAGAGAGACGATATAACTTTAGCACTCAGTTCAATTTCAGTTTTACTCATGAACTCAGTAAATCCACTAATATCAGGAATGCAAATTAGCGTTGGTGAGATTTTAATAGGAGTATCCATAAAAATTAATATCAAAGATACTGTTTTCTTTGATTGAATTCTGTTCTCTTAAAAATAAAAAATAGATTTTAATCATACCCTGCTTGAAGAATATATTCTGTAATCTAGGAATTCTATGTATATAATGTTTTATACCTGAATGTCTTATAATATGTTGAATTATAAATAGATTTAGAAAAAATAGTTGAGAGAATAGCAATTGAGTTAATATTCTTTTCTTTACCGTTAAGATTTTAACATTAGAAATACCATCTTTGTGAGATCAAGTTTAGTATGAACATTTAAAATCTATAGTATGTTACGTTGGACTGTTATATTTATTATTCTTGCGATAATTGCAGCAATCTTTGGATTTGGAGGAATCGCTGAAGGTGCCGCAAGTATCGCCAAAATTTTATTCTTTATTTTTCTGGTGCTATTAGTCATATCGCTCATATTTGGAAAGAAGAAACTTTAACTTTTTAAACTCTTTAAAATGAAAAAAATAATTTTATCAGTATTACTAGTCGCATTTTTAACTTCCGTATCAAGTTGCCGGGAAAAATCTACCGGAGAGAAAGTTGAAGATGCTGTAGAAGATGTAGCAGATGACGTTGAAGATGCGCTGGATTAAATATAGTTTTGTAGTTTAGTTTGAACGAAAGGGTATTTACTGAAATAATAAATACCCTTTTATTTGAATTTAAAATTATAATAACTACAGTATAATTATGAAAAAGCAAGTAAAACCAAAAGATCAGGAAAAGCCACTTTCCGAACTAGGGCCACGTCCGGCAAAGAATAAAAGGCCAGTTTCTCCTAAGCCCATAATCCGGAAAACAAAGCACAAATCGTGATATTGAAATTGCTTTTAGTTAAAATGAAGGGATTTTCAGATTTCTTATTTAACTGGGCTTATAATTTTTACATCCTGAAAGGCAATAGCTCCTCTTATTACTCCGGAAATTACGTTAAATAATGCATTAATGATCTGCATTTTTAATTCACTTTTGCTATAAATAATACTTACTTCACGGGCAGGAGAAGGCTCATTAAAATAATGTAAAAACTTGTTTTGCTCCTCAGAGATGTCCAACGTATGTAAATAGGGTAGTAGTGTCATTCCAAGGCCTTCGTTAGACAATTTGATCAATGTTTCGAAACTTCCGCTTTCCAATTGAAATGTCTCTCCACCATTTTGTTTGGAAGCTTTACATAGATTAATAACTCCATCTCTAAAACAATGTCCGTCTTCAAGTAAAAGGATATCGTCCAGATCCAGATCCTTACTATCTATTTTGTTCTTTGAAAAAAGACGATGGCTTTCAGGAATATAACCTACAAAGGGCTCATAATATAAAACACGCTCCTTGATTTTATCATGACTAAGCGGAGTAGCAGCGATAGCAGCATCCAAATGCCCGTCGTTTATTTTGTTAATGATCTCGTCTGTGGTTAATTCTTCAATCTTTAATTGAATTTTAGGGTATTTGTTGGTAAATGCTTTTAAGAACATAGGCAGCAGTGTAGGCATAATTGTTGGAATGATCCCAAGTTTAAATTCACCGCCCACAAATCCTTTCTCCTGGTCTACCACATCTTGCATACGTTCTGCTTCATTGACAATATTACGCGCCTGACTTACAATTTTTTTACCCACGGATGTAAGTTCAATTGGTTTTTTGCTTCTGTCAAATATCTGTATATCCAACTCTTCTTCCAGCTTTTGTATTTGCATGCTCAGGGTAGGCTGGGTTACAAAAGTTTTTTTGGCAGCTTTTGTGAAGTTTTGATGCTCAGCCACCGCCATTACGTACTTTAATTGTGTAATTGTCATCTTGTAGGGTTTACTACAAAAATACAATTTATCATCGATAAAACTTATTGTTTTTATATAAAATTAAGTTTTTGACTATAAAAGACCTTTTGCCTTTATTTCAAGATATTTGTTGATAGTATTTACCGTAAGGTCTTCAGGAGCGGTAAGTACAGTTTGTATTCCACGTTGTTGAAGCTCGCGTACCATTAGTTTTTTGTCAAACTCAAATTGCTGCGCAATGGTTTTGTCGAAGATCTCAGGGATAGTTGTGGCTTCAGTTTCACTTAAACTTTTTAGCTCGGTATTTTCAAAAAAGATTACCACCAATACATGCTTTTTTGCGATAGCCTGCAAATACGGCATTTGGCGATGTAGGGACGAAATATGCTCAAAATTAGTATATAACAATAGTAGACTTCTATGCGTAATTCTTCTTTTCACTAAAGATTGTAAAGCCCCAAAATCAGAATCTAAAAACTTTGTATCGACATTATACAATGTATCAAGAATAGTATTGAGGTATGCTTTTTTGGATTGTGGAGGAAGAAAACTCCCTATTTTATTCGAGAAATCTACAAGGCCAACTTTGTCGCCTTTCTTTAAAGCAATATTAGAAAAGGCCAATGAACTGTTAATGGCAAAATCTACCAATTTCAAACCATTGAAAGGCATTTTCATCACGCGACTCGTATCAATAATAGAGAATACCGGCTGCATTTTCTCATCCTGATATTGATTAACCATTAACTGTGCGTGTTTTGCTGTAGATTTCCAGTTAATAGTTCGTACATCATCTCCCATTACATATTCTTTGATTTGCTCAAACTCCATTGTGTGCCCTATACGGCGTATTTTTTTCAGGCCTATATAAGACAATCGGTTATCAATAGCTAGAAAGTCATACTTTTTCATTTGAATGAACGATGGATACACTTTCACCATTTGCTCATTATTAAAAGTATAACGCCTTCGTGTCATGCCTATGATTGTTGAAGCATAACAATTAAGATTTCCAAATACATATTCACCACGTTCTACAGGGCGGACAACATATTGAAACGTATTTCGGTTTTTTCCGGGAATACTAATTTTTCTGAAGAAATCCCTTTTCTGAAATTGTACAGGTAACTCATCTATAATAGCTATTTCGGTTTTAAAGGCGTAGGTATTGGTAAACTGTACCAATACTTCATTTTCATCGCTATTAGAAAATTTTTCGGGTAAAATACGCTCTCCTTTTACACTATTGGTGCTGTAGAGCATGCTCAATTCAAAAAGTATAAAAAGGGCAAATCCCAAAACCAAAACCCATATAATTCCGTATAAGAAAGTAAACCAATACGATACTAACAATAGTACCGAAAAGGCCGCCAACACATAGAAAAAACGCGGTGTGAAGTATAAGGATTTGATGAATTTGATCACTTATCGGGGAATTTCTATGGATTGAGCAATAATATCAATAACAGTTTCCGGTGTCATTCCCTCCATTTCACGTTCCGGAGACAGAATGATGCGGTGACGCAATACCGGAGCTAAAGACCGTTTTACATCGTCCGGAGTTACAAAATCACGGCCGTTAATGGCAGCAAAAGCTTTTGAAGCGTTCATAATAGATAAGGATGCTCGTGGTGAACCTCCTAAATATAAGTGCTGATGATTTCTGGTTTTATCTACAATTTGTGCTATGTAACTGAAGATTTTATCTTCAATGAGAATGTCTTGCACCTGTGCCCGAAACTTTTTTAAGGCATCGGGTGTAAGCACTCCTTCTATTTGATCTTGTGGTATGTCTGACTTGCGGTCGTGATGTGTCTTTAAGATGGTCACTTCGTTTTCCAAGGTTGGGTATCCCACTTTAATTTTAAAAAGGAAGCGGTCCAGTTGTGCTTCAGGTAGAGCATAGGTTCCTTCCTGTTCGATAGGGTTTTGCGTGGCGAGTACCATAAAAGGATATTCCATGGTATATTTGTGACCATCCATAGTAATCTGGCGCTCTTCCATCACTTCAAATAGAGCTGCTTGAGTTTTTGCCGGGGCACGATTGATCTCATCTATCAACACAATGTTTGAGAAAATAGGCCCTTTTTTGAATTCGAATTCTGAAGTTTTCATATTCAACACAGAAGTTCCCAACACATCACTTGGCATTAGGTCTGGTGTAAATTGAATTCGGTTAAAATCGGTTTTTAAAGTTTTGGCAAATAACTTTGCAGTAATGGTTTTTGCAATACCGGGAACACCTTCAATTAATACATGCCCTCTTGCTAAAAGACTTACAATTAATAGTTCTATAAAATCATTCTGACCAATAATTATTTTACCTAATTGCGCCTTGATCGCTTCAATAGCAGTTTTTAATTCGTCTAATGGAATGCGATTATTAAAATGTAATTCTTCGTTTTGAGCTTCAGGATTTTCCATCGAGTTTCTTTTTATAGGTTGTAATTTCTCTATTCAGTTTTAATAATTCTTCTTGGCTTGTAGTATGTTGATGTTGTACTTTTTCTATAAAAGTAAACAGTTTTTTAGTGTCTTCAAGTGTATTTCCACTTCTGGCGGCTACGGCAGTAAAAAAGCGACTGTTGCTATGCTCCGTTGGGATACGTAAACGAGTACGGATAAATTCAAAGAACAAGACAATCTGTTTTTTAGCAATTTCATGGCTATCCCTTTTATCGAGATACATTCCGGAAATGGTACGTGTGTATTCGTAGGTTTTATTGGTAAGGGGTTTTATAACAGGAATACTTCGCTGTTTTCGTTTGCCTTCAAATAAAACAAACAATAGAATACCTGTTAGTACAAAATAATAGGCCCATTTGAGGTACTTATTATTAAAAAGAATGTACAAAGGAGATATGTTAACACGTTTTCCGGCTTTGTAATGTTTATCCCAGAATATTTCACTTCCATTGTTTATATATGATAATACATTTTGAGTATGGTTTATATTTTCTTCTGAAAGCAAAAAGTAATTTGAAAAAATTTCGGGTTGGTTGTGTATATAAAAAGCACCACTTCCTATGGGAGCTTTTATAAAATTGATTAATGGCTCTGTAATTTTTAGCGTATCATTATAGGCTTGAGAAACTCCTAAAACAGTTTGAGAAAGTGTGTCAATCTCACTGAAATAACGTACTAAAAAATCTCTTTTTATATGATAAGGTTCTTTTGCAGTCAATCTTTTATTTTTGAGATTCAGCATAGGTTCTGTTCCTATTCTGTTAGGAAGCCATGCACTTCCCATTTTTAGGTGAAATGTATCTAATAAAGCTTCACTGTGATGGTTTGCCGAAACAAAAACAGTATTTCCTCTTTCTACCCATTTATATAAGTGATCAAACTCAGATTCGTCAAAGACAAGTTTATTATTGATAAAAAGGTAGGTGCCGCTTAGGAGTGTATCTCGTAATTCTTCGAAAGGTGGTTGCGAGATATTTATAAGCTTTTCTTTAAAGTTATCTTCCAGAAGGTTGTGTAAGACGTAAGTACCCAAGGGAATTTTATCGTCACTGTTATAACTCGGAAACCAATTTACGGGTTGAGGCTTGGTTGCTTCCAGATACACTAAAGCAGCTACCATGAGTAGTAATCCAAACAGTGCTATTTTTTGAAATTTAGTCAATTACTTCAGGGATTTGATGTTCCAGCCTATTAAAAGTGTTTTGTGCTATGTTGTAATCGGTTTCGGTAACTGCAAAGCTTCCGTACCAGATATAGTCATAGAGCGTTGTTGCTTTTCTGAATTCGCCATTAATTTTTTCTGAAGTAATTTCAGCAATATAATCGGTATTGGTTTTATCAAATTCGTATTCGATGATATGGGCATTACTTAATTTTTTCAGGATCAATAAATAATAATACCGGACAGCCAGACGATAATCTTTGTTCTCCAATGCTTTTTGAATGAGCTTTTTGATGTCTTTGGTTTTGATGATCTCTTCTTCTTCGGTGAAGAACACATCCGGTGTTTCCTGAGACTTCAGGATTTTCGCTCCCGGGTTTAGACGATAGAACAGCCAAATAACAAATATTATGATTCCTATTATAATGAGGTAAGGCATTGCTTTTACTATAAATAGCCAAAATGGGCTACTTGCATAGTCGGGAAGCAGCCATTCCCAGAATTTATACCATAGTCCGCTTAGCCATCTTTTAAATTGTTCCCACCAATTATCTTCATCGGGTTCAATTTCGGTATAATCAAAAGCATCCTCTTTTTTAAAATTTTCAATTTTTTCTTTATTAAGCTCCAAAGGAACTATTTCACTATTGGTATCGTACTGTATTATTTTTTCTTCGGAAACGGTAAGGGAATCCTGTGCTTTTCCTTCAGAAAAACAGAAAATAAGTATCATTAAAAAGATTCCTTTGTACATATGTTTACTGTTCCCGGTCACCTATGGATTCTATGGTTTCCATAGTTCCGGTAAAGTTTTTCTTTTCGTTTAAGTTGTAATAAATAAGCGCTGTAGTAATTACAAGAATAGTTTGTAAAAGATATTGTGCAATGATACCAATGGAACTTAGTGCCATATATACCCAGTCAAACATTTCGGCAGGATCTGCCGAAAGGGTTTCGGCTATGGCGAACCCTTTAATAAAGAAGTAGATATACTGGGGTACCTGGAAAATCATCAAAATAATGTAATATAGTATTACTATCACTAAAAAGGTGGCAAAGGTGATCCACCATTCATTTTTGATTAGCTTAAAACTATAACTAATACTATCTGTGACATCTCGTTTTTCAAAAATATGTATGGAATAGGTGAGTGCTAAAGGAACGGCTAAATAGATTCCCGGAATAACACAAAAAACAATCCCGAAACCTACCATCAATCCTACCAGAATACTTAACCCTAAGAGGCTCCAGAAGCTTTGCCTTACACCGGCAGTGACTTCTTCTTTGATGATATTTCCGTTATTTTTTACATAAGATCTTATGGAATGCAGCACGGTGCCGTATAGTAATGCGTAATATGCCATAGCCGAAATTATAAGGACTAACATTGCTAAAAAGAATCCGCCTGTAAAATCTTCTACGGTATTGGTAACTCCAAAACCACCCATGCTTCCAAATACAGTTTGCATATAATACACATAAGCAAATACCAATATCAGTAATGCCGGGCCGGCAATTCTAAAGATGAGTCCAAAGAGTTGCTTTCCGTTCAGTCTTAAAAATTTAAAGGTATCAGTTAAAATACCTCCTAATTCGCGCTGCTGCTTAAATTGTACTTTTTCGTTCATGTTTCTTTTTTAGTTTTATAGGATAGATAACGTAGTAAAATAGTATTAAATAAAGAGAACCGCCAATGATGAGGATGGCTAACCAGTCCGGCATTTCGGTATGCCGGGTCACAAAACCTTCCAGAAATCCGGCAATGATAAAGAAAGGAATGGTACTCAACAGAATTTTGACTCCGTCTTTGGCTCCTTTTACAAAAGATTGCAAGCGCGTGTAAGTTCCAGGAAACAAAATACTATTTCCCAAAACCAATCCGGCACATCCTGCAATAATAATTACGGATATTTCGATAGTTCCATGAATCCAGATCGTCCGTGCAGATTCCCACAACAATCCCTGGTCATAGAAGAAATATTGAAAAGAACCTACCATAATGGCGTTTCGCATTAAGATAAACAAGGTACCTAAGCTTAAAAATATTCCAAAAGAGAAAGCGAAAAGGGCAACTCTTATGTTATTGATGGTAATTCCTAAAAACATATTCATTTCCCCCATTTCCTTGTATACTGCCATGGGATCTCCTTTCTCAATATTGTCCAATGTCATGTTCACATAACCATCTCCTAAAATTAGGCGAACAAAGTTACCGTCTGTTGCAGCCGAATATGCTCCAATTGCAGAAAATAGCACAAATGTGATAAAAGCTATTAACAACTGCTTATGGTATTGAGAAAAAAATAAAGGAAACTCCCGGCTGTAAAACGTAATAAAACGGGAACGGGATTCTCTTTTGGTCTTGTAAATTTTTTGATGCGCCAGTACAGAGAGCCCATTTAGATAGCGCAATGTATTGCTTTTAGGGTAAAAGGTCTGGGCATAACTTAAATGGTCTGTGATCTCAACATATAATGCACTAAGCTCATCGGGGTGTATTTGAACATTATTCCTTAGAACATTTTCAAATCTTAACCATTTATCTTTATTTTGTTTCGCAAAGGCAGCTTCGCGCATCGTACAGCAATTGTTTAGCCTCAAAGTAACAGATTTAATGGATAATTTTCAAATAGAAACTGCTCAAAATGTAAACATTGCTCAAAATGTAGCTGGAGTGGGTGACCGTATTCTCGCTTACCTTATTGATTCGATAATTATTGCTATTTACATTATTGTTCTGATTTTTATGATAGGTGTGTTTGAATATTTAGAGGATGATATTCTTTTTATAATAGTGATGACGATTAGCCTCCCAATATTCTTATACCATTTATTATGGGAAACTTTTTGGGATGGCCGCAGCCCTGGAAAAGCTGTTATGAAGCTTCGGGTGGTAAAATTAGATGGCTCCAAGCCAGCTTTTTCAAACTTTTTTATACGATGGCTGCTACGTCTCATAGATATTAGTTTCACCAGTGGAGCCTTAGCTTTGGTTACTATTCTATTTAATGGAAAAGGGCAAAGATTGGGTGATATTGCCGCGACCACTACAGTTATTACCGAAAAGAAAACTGTTAGCTTTGCACAAACACTATTAATGGATATTCCGGAGGACTATAAACCAAAATATCCACAGGTAACAGTTTTTACCGACCATGAAATGCAGACGATTAAAAATGTTTTTACGGAAGCAAAATACAATGGAAACCACAATGTTATTTTGAAACTTTCTGAGAGAATTTCAAAAGTAATGGACATTACCATAGAAGAAACTCCTATCAAATTTGTTGATAAGGTAATTAAAGACTATAACTATTATACTCAAAACATGTGAGCCTTTTTTTAATTATAGATATTTTAGGAACTATTTCGTTTTCCATTTCGGGGGTGCTTACAGCGTTAAAAAAACGTATGGACCCGTTCGGTATTTTTATTATTGCTTTTGTGACTGCAGTAGGAGGGGGAACACTTAGAGATGTTTTAATTGATGCAGATATAACGTGGATGCGAAACCTCACTTTTGTATATGTGATTATTGGTGCAGCTATATTCGCGATCATTTTCAGAAAGAAGTTGGGTTATATCCGTAAATCATTATTTCTATTTGATACTATTGGAATCGCTCTATACACCATTGTAGGGGTAGAGAAAGGCATTGCAGCAGGTTTTCCGCCACTTATTTGCGTTGCTTTAGGGACAATGTCTGCTTGTTTTGGAGGGGTGATCCGGGATATATTGTGTAATGAAATTCCTATTATCTTTAGAAAGGAGATCTATGCAACTGCCTGTATTGTAGGTGGATTTGCCTACTTTTTATTGCTGAAGACCTCTTTGACAGAAGATTTTGTCGTTATCATTTCCGGGTCTATTGTAATCACGATCAGATTGTTGGCAGTATATTTTAAATTGTCACTTCCTTCTATATATAATAAAAAGGAGCTTACAGAAGAGTAACCTCAGTAATATATACATTCTGTAATGGCCAGTCACCTTCATCTGCCGGAAGATTAGCGATCTTTTCCACAATATCCATTCCTTTGGTCACCCTTCCAAAAATAGTATAATTGCCATTAAGATGCCGGGTGGAAGTTTGCGGCCCTAAAAAGATAAAAAACTCAAAGGGAGCCGACTTCTTATCCGGGTTTTCACGATATTCTTTTGCACCGCTTACTGTACCATAAGTATGGTTTCGCCCCGGAATGATCTCGGCAGGAAGCAGATAGCTTTTACCTATTTTATTGCGTTTTCTAGGCGTAGACACATCATCACTGTTTCCTCCTTGGATAATAAAGTTTTTGACTACTCTGTGAAAATAGGTGTCATCAAAATAGTGCTGTTTTACCAAATACACGAAATTAGCGCGGTGTAAAGGAGTATCTTTATAAAGCTCAATAGTAATCTTTCCGTGATTGGTCGTAATTTGTACTTTGGTTTCAGGGTTATTGATACCATATTCGGTTAAAAACGCAACCACATTTTTGTTAGTGATCTTCGGATAGCTGTTGTCTGTAGTTTCAGCTTTCTTTACTTCGGAAGTGTTTTTAACGATAATTGAATCTTTTTCTTGCTTAGTAACGGCCTCGGTTTTTACTTCGGAACCCTTTTTAGTATCTTCACAACTAATTAATAACCCTACAAAAGCAAACCCGAACCATAGTAAATACTTCATAAATGCAATTTCAATATTTTGAAAAACAGATTGTAAAAGTAACAAAATTGGAACTTCCGGGCGAAGCCACACAACTAAAAATGGCTCCCATTGAACGTTTATTAGAATTGAAAAAAATTGCTAAAGAAAAGCAAACGGCAAAAAAAGCCGGAGTAATGGCGCTATTTTATCCCTCCCAAAATTTTGAAACCCACTTAATATTAATACTTCGCAAGACATATAAAGGAGTACATTCTGCCCAAGTTGGTTTCCCTGGTGGAAAGCTGGAGCCGGGAGATACTTCGTTACAAGAGGCCGCTTTGCGAGAAACAGAAGAAGAAGTAGGAGTCCCTTCACAAACGATTTCTGTATTAAAAGAACTTACCGAAATTTACATCCCACCGAGTAACTTTTTTGTACAACCCTATTTGGGAGTTACTTCAAAAACGCCACAATTTATCCCACAGGAAGATGAGGTCGAAGCATTGATCGAAGTGCCACTCACCCATTTTATGGATGATAAAATATTGATTTCAAAAAAGTTGACAACTTCTTATGCCACAGACATTGATGTACCTGCTTTTATGTTGAACGGCCATGTTGTTTGGGGTGCTACAGCAATGATGTTAAGTGAAGTACGGGAATTGCTCAAACAACTACTCTAAAGGTGTATTTTTAGTATCTTTGCAGCTCGGTTATTTTTGAGTAACTGTCTATTTTATATTTAGAAGACAATTTATGGGGCTTTTTAAAAAGAATCCATTTGGGCATATATTATTTTTAAAACGTTGGTTGATCAGAATTTTAGGAGCGTTAACACACCGCCGATTTAAAGGCTTTAACAAACTTGAAATTGAGGGCAGTGAAATCTTAAAAGCACTACCGGACACCAACGTGCTCTTTGTTTCAAATCATCAAACATATTTCGCAGATGTAGTTGCCATGTTTCATGTGTTCAATGCCAGTTTAAGTGGCAGGGAAGACAACATTAAAAACATAGGATACCTCTGGAACCCCAAACTCAATGTTTATTTTGTAGCTGCACGGGAAACCATGCAATCCGGATTATTGCCAAAAATTTTGGCGTATGCAGGTTCTGTTAGTATTGACAGAACATGGCGTGCCGAAGGAAAAGAAGTAAACAGGCAAGTAAAAATGAGCGATGTAAGTAGTATTTCGAAAGCCTTAGATGATGGCTGGTTAATTACCTTTCCACAAGGTACCACCAAGCCTTGGAAACCTATAAGGCGTGGGACAGCACATATCATCAAAAAAAATAAACCTATTGTAGTTCCTATTGTTATAGATGGATTTCGAAGGTCTTTTGATAAGAAGGGGTTGCGAATTAAGAAAAGGGGAATTCTGCAATCTATGGAAATTAAAAAACCTTTAGAAATTGATTATGAAAATGAAAAGGTCGAGGATATTGTAAAAAAACTTGAATACGCCATTGAACAACACCCTTCATTTTTAAAAGTAATTCCTAAAGAGGAGATTTTAAGTGAAGAAGAATTAAACAAACAACGCCAATGGCGCTATTGATCATACTTCGATCTTCTTTAATTCTTTGTAATTCCTTTTTAGCCTTCTCAATAAAATCCCGTATATCAAACGATAGAAAATAAGTAACAAACCTATCATTATAACACCTCCAATGAGTTGACTTACAAAAAAGATAGAAGTAAAACTTTCAGGAGGTATCGATGCATACCCTTCAAAATTTTTCTGCATTAATAAATACAATTGTTCTTTCTTGGTATAGTAATACAAGTTAACTCCAATAAGCAATAATATAGAGGCACCAACATTATATATTACAAAGTATTTAACTGTTCTACGAGTTTTTAAAATATTACCCATGAGTCCTTTTATGGAATCAGTTACTTTAATAGTGCGGTAATTTTTATAAAAAAGAAATATGAATACTGCAAAAACAATATAGTTTATAATATTGACAATTATAAAAGTTGTTTTTAAACCAATACCGTTGTTAATTTCTTTACTGGATTCGGGTACCAGGAAAGCCAAAATGGTCCAAAAAACAATCTCGGCAATGCTTATAAAAAAGATCCACTTCACAATAGAAGATGATTTTTTAAGTAGCATGCTGTATATTTCCTGATACGACAACTTGGGGAGATCCTGTTCCCTCTCTTGCCATTGTTTTTTTAATAATTCTAGCTCATCCATAGGGATTACGGATTTAATATTGTTCGTAATTTTTCTTTAATTCTATTCATCTTTACACGCGCATTCACTTCAGTAATACCAAGTGTTTGCGAAATTTCTTTATAGTTTTTATCTTCCAGATACAAGAAGACCAATGCTTTGTCGATGTCATTTAAATTCTTTACAGCGCTGTACATTAACTTTAGTTGCTCTTCAACCGTATCATCATAATCTTCTGCTGTAATTTTAAAACTGACACCTTCAAAATCCTGTGTTTTTATAGAACGCTTAGATTTTCTATACAAGGTGATCGCAGTATTTAAAGCAACTCGATACATCCAGGTACTAAATTTTGAATCCCCTCTGAATTTTGGAAATGCCCGCCATAATTGGATGGTAATTTCCTGAAATAAATCATTGTGCGCGTCACTATCATTAGTGTACAATCTGCAAATTTTGTGCACAATGTTTTGATTCTCTTCCAGTTGGGTTACAAAACTATGTTCCAGTTCTTTGGTCAATGGTCCTTTGTTGGTTACTGCATTAGTGTTACGACGATCTTCTTTGTTACAAAATTCTTAAAATTTAAAGAATTTATAGATGATTATTGGTACAAATAGTACCTTTGTATTATAATAAAAACTTCATGAACATTCCCGAAACCCGGTTACCTCGTATTGTTATTATTGGTGGTGGTTTTGCAGGTATTTCACTTATCAGGCAACTTAAAAAAGTAAAGGTACAAATTGTACTCTTCGATAGACATAATTACCATACATTTCAACCTTTATTGTACCAAGTTTCAACGGCAGGGCTAGAGCCGGATTCTATTGCTTATCCGCTTCGGAAAATATTCAGAAAAAATAAAAACTTTCATTTCCGGTTAGCTGAAGTAAACTATATCAATACAGAAGAAAAAAAGATTGAAACCTCAATTGGAAGCTTGTCTTTTGATTATTTGGTGATTGCTACCGGAACACGCACCAATTTTTTTGGAAATGCTGCTATTCAAGCAAATAGTATGCCTATGAAAACTGTTCCGCAGGCGTTGAATATCCGAAGTCTTGTCCTTCAAAATATTGAAGCTGCAGATATTACTGATGAAGCGGATGAGCAGAAACAGTTGCTTAACTTTGTTATTGCAGGGGCAGGCCCCACTGGAGTTGAATTGGCCGGAGCTTTGGCAGAGTTTAGAAAAGGTATTCTCGAGAATGACTATCCTAATTTAGGAGAAGAGGATATGTGTGTTCACCTAATAGAAGGAGGTGATAGAGTTTTAGGGCCTATGAGCTATCAATCTTCAAAAAAAGCATTGAAGTCTTTACAAAAACTTGGAGTAAAAGTGCATTTAAATACTTTGGTAACCGATTATGATGGTGTAACAGTAAGAACTTCTGACCAAAAAGAATTTAAAGCAGCTACCTTTATCTGGACAGCAGGTGTTACCGGGGCTCCTGTAAGGGGAATAGAAGGTAAAGGCTTGTTGGAAAAAGTCAATCGCTATAAAGTGAATCACTTCAATAGAATTGAAGGCCTTGAAAACATTTTCGCTTTGGGAGATATTGCATTAATGGAAACCGTAGATTACCCGAAAGGCCATCCACAAGTAGCACAACCGGCTATTCAACAAGGAAAACGTTTGGGTAAAAACCTGAAACGAATGTTTTCAGGAAAAGAGATGTTACCTTTCAAATATTATGATAAAGGAACGATGGCGACTATTGGTAGAAATAAAGCGGTTGTAGACTTGAAAAAATGGCGCTTTGGAGGTGCTTTTGCCTGGTTCCTTTGGATGTTTGTGCATCTTTGGTTTTTAGTGGGTTTTAGAAATAGAGTGGTCACTTTTTTTAACTGGACCTATAACTATATAAATTACGACCGGGCTGCAAGACTTATCATAAGGCCTTTTAAGAATAACCGAAAATAAATTATTCAATTTTCACACGTAAAGGGCCTCCATTGGTTACCCAACTGCCACCTATCTCATCAATATTGATATCAAGTTCGTCACTGGTATCTATACTCTTAATGTTAACTTTTACCTCATCGTACGTATCAACACTTTTTAGATTTACGTTAAGCTCATCGTAGGTGTTAATATCCACAATACGAACATCCATAGTATTATTTTCATTTAGAGGAACCAATCTGTATTCTGTTGAGGTTTCAATAGTATTTTTAGTTTCTGAAGCATAAACGGACGGAACAATATTTAATTCTTTAACGAGATTGATTGTAAGGCAAACGGCAATAATCGTAAGGATGGTTTTGGTGTAGCGATCTGTTTTCATAAGAATAGTATTAATGTTTTCTTTGGTAAAACTATCAAATACCATTCCTATTGTAAGTAACTAATTCAATTTCGTTTGCCTTTCCTCTCAATTTTTCTTTGCCAACATCCTGTATTGTAACCCCTTTTGGAAGCTTATATGCAGCAGTTGCAAATTCTTTTGAAGCTAAAATTTCCACACCCATTTCGTTACATTTGGCTTGAATACGGGAGGTAGTATTCAATACATCCCCGGAAAATGCAATTTCTCTTTTTATTTGTCCTAACTCACCAACCATGACTGAGCCAAAATGATAACCTACTTTAAAATCCGGTACAGCATTGTACGTATTTAAAAAATAGAGATGTTTTTTTTTAAGGAGTTCTTTCATTTCATAAAAACAATGAATTGCATTTCCATTGTCCAATCCTTTTTTAACTTTCCAGGAGACTACAACTTCATCACCTACATATTGATATACTTCTCCTCTGGTTTGCGAAATAGCAGGTGCAATGTATTTAAAGAAATCCTTCAGGAAATTAAAATACTTCTCTTCTCCAAGAGCTTCGGCAATTCCTGTAGCGTTTTTAATATCTGCAAACATGAAAATACGACGTTCCTTTTTTGGCCTGAAATACTTTCCTCTAAGGTAATCGGGAAAAACACCGGGCCCATATTTATCATTTACCATTAATACTATAAGCGTTGCAAGTACAATAATGAGCCAAACAATATAATTTTTTAAGAAAATTGCCTTTCCGAAGAAAAAGAATAACTCTTCAAATACTTCCGGATGAAACATAGGCAGTTCCATTTCCTGGCCATTTATGTACAAGCTCCCAATAGAGCCTACAAATAGTGCTACTATAGTATAAACAACGATAATTAGTAGTAGTGCCTTCCAGATGGCATAAGTACGCAACCAATATTCCATAAGGTTAACGGTAAAGAGCCCCCCAATCAAAGAGGCACAGATATTTACAATTAGGTATGCTGTAAAGGAAGATTTAAAATCGTAATCTGTAGTAAGGGCATTGTGGCTTATTAGTGTAATATAATCGTAAAAAAATATAAAATTGGAAATTACTCCCCAAGCAATAAATATCCAAAGAGCTCGCCTTGCATAAAATAAAAATCGCCTATCTTTTACAAATTTCATGTAGCGTTAGCAGTTTTTATATTTATCATATAAACCACTGCCATTCAGTATCATTGGTATTATTTTTTCTAATCTGGATGTTTTGGTAGCTTCTCTTTTGGCTTCAGAAATATAGTCTGCATATTCCCGTTGTTTACCGGGTGTTAAACCATTAAAAGCTTCAGCAAATTTCACATTTTTACTTAGGGATTCTTTAAGCAAAGGAGGAATTGCAAGTCCTTTTTTTCGAACGGGTTTTATTTCTTTTCCGGCAATACAGTTTTCTATGGCTTCCTGAACGTATTGTAAAACAATCTCCGGGTCAATGGTATCAGTTTTTTCAAAACGCCATTGCCTTAAAGCTTTGGTGACACCTTCCTGTGCATTCGTTAGTTTTTTGTGAGTATCTTTTAAAAACACACCCTGGTGGAACCAAATGGCATAATGATTTTTGAAACCTGCCATCCCGATGATCAGTTTTCCGTTTAGGGTATAAGAAGGAGCACCCCATTTTACCTCTTCTTTTAATTCAGTTCTTTGAAAGATATCCCGTAGTATTTCAAGTTGTGATTTCCATTGAGAATGCTTCTCAATATATGCGTCAATTTTCTGAGAGTCAGTCATTTTTATTGATTTTATATAATTGAAGAGTAGGTATTCTTTTCATTAGATAAATTATTGCATTAAAGATACCTTATTTTATTTGTTTGTGCATTTTTGACAATTCACCCCTTTAAAGTTACAATTCGGTTTTATTTTTTCTGAAAAAAAATTAAGTAGCAGCACTTTTGCATGGTAAAAACTAAACCAATGGTACTTATGAAAACATCAAAAACACAATTAGTTATAATTACAGTAATGACAATTTTAGGAAGTATGTTGTCTTCTGTTGCTTTTTGTCAAACAGTTATTTCAGGAAAAGTAACAGAAAATAACGGGACACCTATTCTTGGGGCCAATGTGTATTTGGAAGGTACTTATGATGGAGTTTCTACAGGTAGCGATGGAAATTTTTCTTTTGAAACTACCGAAACAGGAACACAAACCCTTGTAGTTTCATTTCTCTCCTTTGAAACCTATATGATGACAACAGATGTGTCCCAAATGCGTGATCTCACTATAAAATTACGAGAGGATGTAAACTCATTGGATACGGTAGTGATCTCTGCCGGAACCTTTGAAGCCAGTGACAATAGTAAGGTTTCGGTACTAAAACCTCTGGATGTGGTTACTACTGCAAGTGCGTTGGGAGATTTTGTAGGGGCTTTACAAACTCTTCCCGGAACAACGACTGTATCTGAGGACGGGCGACTTTTTGTACGCGGAGGTGATGCAGGAGAAACACAGATATTTATTGATGGAATACGCGTTTTTTCCCCTTACACACCTTCTACCAATAATATACCAACACGAGGGCGCTACAGCCCTTTTTTGTTTGACGGAATTACATTTTCGACCGGGGGTTATTCTGCAGAATACGGACAGGCATTATCATCGGTTTTACTGCTCAACACCATTGATGAACCAGACCAGGAAAAAACAGATATAGGCATCATGAGTGTTGGTGGAGCATTAGGAAATACCCAAAAGTGGGAAAAAGGTTCTTTAAGTGTAAACGCTACATACATCAACTTAGCACCGTATATTGCTGTATTTCCGGATAGAAATGATTGGGAAAAACCTTTTGAAGCCTATGCAGGAGAAGCTGTTTACAGGCACAAACTTGAAAATGGATTGTTTAAAATGTATGCTGCTTTTGATGCAACAGATTTTGAATTAACGCAAGAAGATATTGATCTTCCCGAAGGATTAGATTTTAAACTGAAAAATAATAACTTCTACACCAATGCCAGCTACAGTGGTACTTTGGGAGACAGTTGGAAACTATTTGGAGGAGGGAGTCTTACTATTTCAAAGACAGACCTTGGAATTGAAGAAAGCAATATTGATAATACGGAGAACTCGGCACATTTTAAATTGAAGTTTCGCAAACGCTTTAGTAACCGTGTAAAATTAAGCTTTGGAGCAGAACAATTTATAACCGATTTCAATGAGGATTTTAATAATGAATCTATTTCTGAAACCTATGGTTTTCAGAATAATATTACGGCTGTCTTTGCGGAAACCGATGTGATTTTTTCGAAAAAATTTGCTGTAAAATTAGGGCTTCGAGGTGAGTATAGTGAATTGTTCGATGAGGTAACTGTTTCACCTAGAGTTTCGGTTGCTTATAAAACTGGAAAGAATAGTCAGTTGTCACTGGCGTATGGAGATTTCTTTCAGCAACCCAATAGCGACGCTTTGAAATTCGACAATGATTTAAAGGCACAAAACACACAGCATTATATTTTAAACTACCAGTACACTGCAAACAACCGTATTTTCAGAGCTGAAGCTTACCGAAAAGAATACAATGACTTGTTGCTATTTGATACAGAGTTTGCAAGCATTGACAGCAACTTTAGTAATGATGGGAACGGATATGCGCAAGGAATAGATATTTTTTGGAGAGACAATGAAAGTATTAAAAATGTTGATTACTGGGTGAGTTATTCATTTCTGGATACAGAACGCAAATACCAAAATTTTCCTGTAGCTGCAACACCTTCTTTTGCCAGTACCCATAATATTTCGGTTGTTGGAAAGTTCTGGATCGAAGATTGGAAGAGTCAGATAGGCTTTAGCCATCAATATGGTAGTGGACGTACATATACCAATCCTAACGAACCCGGATTTCTTCAGGAAAAAACAAAAAACTATAATAGTACCAGTTTTAATTGGGCATATCTGATTTCACAGCAGAAGATCTTATACTTTTCGGTAAATAATGCATTTGCCTTTAAGAATATTAATGGATATCAATATGCAAGTGTACCGGATGCCGGCGGAAACTTTAGTCGTAGGCCACTAAGGCCCGCTGCAGACCAGTTCTTTTTTATTGGATTCTTTTGGACTATTAGCGATGATGGTACCGACAATCAATTGGATAAATTGTAGTAGCTGGAGGTTAGAAGTTAGAAGATAGAGGCCAGAAGACAGAAGACAGAAGTAGTTTATGCGTTTAGCTTCCATGTCAATACCTCCAATCTCTAACTTTTAATATTAAACAACAACTCATCCTTAAAAATCTACAATTGGGTAACTCACTTTTTAATTAGCGCCAGTTCTAAAAGATATTTGTCCTGTAATTTAAAACAAACAATCATGCAAACTGTACTTACTTATTTAACACTACTTTTTACAACTGTCTTTTTACATGCACAGAATACCATTGAAGTAACTATGACAGGCTTTGACCACAACAAAGGCTCTGTGCAAGTAGGGCTTTATGATGAAGAAAGCAATTTTCTGGATAAGGAATATAAAACAATAGCTTCAAAAATTGAAGAAGGAACCGCTACTGTTACTTTTACTGGAGTTCCGGATGGCGTATACGCCATTTCATGTTACCATGATGAAGACAGCAATGGTAAACTGAATATGTTCATGGGAATGATACCCAGAGAGCCTTATGGGACTTCAAACAATGCTCCGTCTAATTTTGGCCCTCCCAAATGGGAAGATGCCAAATTTGAAGTGAAACAAGGAGAAAAAGCAAGTTTTGAAATCAACCTTTAATCAATATTAATCACAAATAATTAATTTAGAAATTATGAAAAATTTAATACTACTTATCGTTGCGCTTGTATCTTTTACCGGGTTTAGCCAAACTAAATACGAAGAAGGAATGCAAAAAGCTTTTGAGCTATGGGAAGCAGAGAAACATTGGGAAGCAGCTAATCTATTTGAACGAATCGCCACTGCAGACCCCGAAAACTGGTTGCCTCCATATTACATTGCTCAGATCAATGTAGTTTACAGTTTTGGAGAAAAGGATGAAACTAAACTTACAGCCCAGCTTGGCAAAGCAAAAGAGTATATTAATAATGCTAAGGGAATCTCAAAAGATAATGCGGAAATTCTGGTTTTGGATGCATTATGGCATACAGCATGGGTAGCATACGATGGCCAGCAATACGGAATGAAGTATTCTCCTAAGGTAGCTCAGTTATACCAACAGGCACTTCAGTTAGCACCGGACAACCCACATGTTGTGTTTGGAAAGGCGGAATGGGATATGGGTTCAGCAAAATTCTTTGGGCAACCGTTAGATCCATATTGTAAAGACATACAAAGAGCGATTGAACTTTTTAGTACCTTTAAACCAGAGAGCGAATTTCATCCTAGTTATGGAGAGAGTCGTGCAAAAGCACTATCAGAAAAAACATGTAAATAAGAAATGAGATTATTCATTAGAGAAGTTGGCAAAGCTTTTTTTGTAGGTATACTTATCTTCATTGTAATTGGGATTATCCAATACCTTAACGGGGTAAGATACACCGACGGGAAAGAGCTACTCATAATTTTTGTTTACAACCAGTTATATTCGGTTGTTCTGTACATGGCCAATGCTCTCTATATAATATATCTTTTAAGACGCTATAAAGGAAAACTTTTTAAGATCAATAACCTTTCTAAAGGAGTCTTTGGCGCCATTATAATTACAATAACCTGTTTGTTTTTCCTTCGTTTTATCACGCAGGTTGTGATAGCCGGAGAAACTTTTTCAGAATTTATTTCAGGAGAAAAATTACAGTATTATTATGTTTCCTTTATTATTTCGGCAGTAATAACAACCATTTTTTACGCATTCTATTATTACAGGTATACTCAGGAACGCAAAGTAAAAGAGCAGAAGATCATAGCAGGTACCGCATCTGCAAAGTTCGATGCACTAAAGAACCAATTGGACCCACATTTTTTGTTTAACAGCTTAAATGTGCTCACCAGCCTGATTGAAGAAAATCCGGATGCCGCTACAAAATTTACCACGACACTCTCAAAGGTGTATAGGTATGTTTTGGAACAGAAGAATAAGGAATTAGTGACCGTTGCTGAAGAGTTAAAGTTTGCTCAACTATATATGTCACTTATAAAAATGCGCTTTGAGGACAGTATTGTTTTTACCATTTCTGAAAACATTTCCAATACCGAGGCTAAAGTAGTCCCGTTGGCACTTCAGTTATTGTTGGAAAACGCGGTAAAACACAATCAGGTTACTCCTTCAAAAAAGTTACACATCACTATTTTTGAAGAAGAAGGAAACCTGGTTATAAAGAACAATATCCAACCTAAACAAGTAGTAAAAGAGAGTAGTGGAGTAGGGCTATTGAACATTAGACAACGGTACCACCTGCTAACAGACAGGCCGGTAACAATTCAACAAAATGAAAAAGAATTTAGCATTGCCATACCAATGCTCACAAAAGAAACAAGAGTCATGCAAACACAAGAAACTTATATATCAGAAAAAAAATACGAACGTGCTAAAAAGCAGGTAGAAGAGCTAAAAGGCTTTTATATCCATTTCGCCATTTACTTGATTATGATCCCGGTATTTATCTATTTAAACTATAGGTCAACAAGTTTTCCCTGGGCTATTTTTCCTATCGCCGGATGGGGGTTTGGTGTTATTGGGCATGCTATGGAAGTTTTCAATTACAATCCCTTTTTAGGTAAAAACTGGGAAGAAAGAAAACTAAAAGAAATAATGGAAAAGGACGAATTTAAAGATATTTAGTGATGAAAGATTTCAATAAAGAAAACAAGTATTTGCGAGCCAAAGAGCGTGTAATTTGTATCAAAAAGTTTTACACTAGTCTGATGTTCTACATCATTTTTATCGGCTTTCTGGCTGCTTTAAACTATTATACCAATGAATTGCGTTACCCATGGTTTTTATGGGCCGCCTTTGGTTGGGGAATAGGAATAGTCATTCATGCATTTAAAGCCTTCAGGTGGCTACCTTATATGAATAAGGATTGGGAAGAGCGAAAGATCAAAGAGTTTATGGAAAAAGACAACGATCAGCCTTCAGGGAATCGTTGGAGTTAAACAATTTATTATGGAAGATCTGGAAAAAAGAAAATACGAACGTGCAAAGAAGAGAATAAAAGAAATTAAAGGGTTTTATTCACATTTAACAGTTTATCTGATAATAAACACGCTATTGATATTATTGCGTATTGGGTTATTTCAAAATGGAATTTTTGGCATGAAAGACCCGACTTGGTCACTATTTATTACTCCTTTCTTTTGGGGAATTGGATTAACTTTTCATGGCTTGTATGTTTTTCAATATAAGTTTGGTTTCTTTAAGAACTGGGAAGAACGCAAAATCAATGAATATATGGAAAAGGAGGAGGAAGAGATAAAAAGAAACAACAGATGGTCATGAAGAACAACGACATGAATGTACTCATTATTGAAGATGAGAAGCCGTCTGCAAGAAGGCTACAACGAATGTTGGAAAAATTAGATGTACCTGCAAACCAGATGCTTCATAGCGTTAGTGAAGCAATAGATTGGTTCTCAAATAATGAGCATCCCGACCTTATCTTTTTAGACATTCAATTGAGTGATGGGCTTTCTTTCGAAATATTTGATACCATAGAAGTAAAAAGTTCCATCATTTTTACAACTGCTTTCGACGAGTATGCGCTTCAGGCTTTTAAACTAAACAGCATTGATTATTTACTGAAACCTATTGATGAAGAGGAATTAGGAATTGCCGTAAAGAAATATTGCGAATTAAAGCCACAGTCACAAAATCTGCAACTAAATTTTGATGATATAAGAAAACTACTTGTTAATCCTGTAGAACGCGAATACAAAAAACGTTTCACGACAAGGATAGGCCAGCATATTAAAATGATCCCGATAGACGAGATTGAGTGTTTTTATTCAGAGAACAAAGGAACGTACGCTCATACCGTAGATGGAAGGGACTATTTGTTGGATACTACTTTGGAACAACTTGAAGAAGAATTGGAGCCACAAACCTTTTTTCGTATTAACCGGAAATTTTATGTGAACATCAATGCCATAAAGGATATCATCTCTTATACCAATTCACGTTTACAACTAAAACTAAAAAGCTATAAAGAACAGGAAGTAATTGTAGCGCGTGAACGCGTTAGGAACTTTAAAGTTTGGTTGGAATAGCACTTATTTACCTTTTTCTATTTTATTTTCATTAAAAGCTGAAGGTAGTAGTTTTGGAATAAATTTTACCAATAAAGGTAACAAAATAGTTCCTCCCGGAAGTAAGAAAATAGTAAGGGAAGGTATTGTTTTACAAATATCCAACAGCTGTTGTTTTACCTTGTTCTTTTCATCTTTACTCAAGTCTCGAAGCGTAGATTGTGACAACAATACCAATAATTCTCCACTTTCTTCAAGTTCTTTTATCAACCGGTTCTTATTGCGTAAAACCAGAAGCTTCACGGTAGCTGAAGATTGCTTATAAAACAGTTTTACAGGATTGGAATATTCAAAAAGTTTAATGGTTTCCGTGTGTTTTTCAGAAAACTTACTTAGGCTGGTCAAGCTTTCGGTAAGTTCATTTTCAGATAAAGGGAGAAAACGGGTTAATTGTTGCAAAAACCGAAATTCTGCTATATCCATTTGATGGTCATCCCATACCGCTATGGTACAAATGTCCAGTATGTATTTTTTCCCCAGGTGACTTTGACTATGAAGCAATGTTAAACTTTCTAAAGTAATCGTTTTGTTTTCAGAAGAAGACTCAATTAAATATTCTGAAGAAGATTCAAACAATTCAATAAGCAGGTTGTCGTATTTATTTTTCTTCTTTTTTGCTTTTAATGCCAGAAAACAGGAAGTAATAACAATACTTTCCATGTCTTTTGCATATTTTTTTATGTTTTTGCGAATAGACAACCACCTGGTAAAAACGAGTACATCAATGTAAAGAAGAGCATAGGTAAGTAGTGAAGCATTATTTTTTTTGAGGCTGGAGTTGGTCTCCTGTAATCGTGCAGACAATATATTTTCCAGTTCTTGAGTTGAATTATGTGAAAGAGATAACTTTTTTATAAAGGTAGTTTTTCCTTTCTCTATTTTTTTGTAGAACTCGTTTATGGATCTAATGGCATCTTCAAAATCTGCTGAACTGTTATACTTAAAATAACTGTAAAGTAGTGCATGAAAAAGATTGATCTTTGTATATTCTTCTTTAGTAAGCTTTAAGGTGCTAATAGATTCATCTAAAACAGCGTCTACAGAAACACCATATATAAAGCCGGTTTTTTTTAAGGCTTTATAAAAATGAGTATCATCTTTAAAATGGTCAATGAGTTTAGTTTTCTCAAAACCATTTAAAAATTTTGGTATCCAATCGGTAGCAGACGGGTTCATTAGTTTTGGTAACTTTGTATCAGTTTTTTAATTGTAAATTTGTATTAACAAAAAATTAGCTGTTTTTAAAAAATCAACCTAGTATTTTCGTCATTAATGAATATGAACAAGTAAAATTAATTAATTAAAAGAACTTCAATTATGAAAAAAACAAAACTTTTTGTAGCAATTGGAGGCATAGGGTTAGCTATGCTCTCTGTATTTTTAATTGCTGCAGATCACATTGATGCGCCGGACATTGTCGGTACTACCACCGATATTGCTGATTTCTATGCGTTTGAAGGTGATGACCCCAATAAAACCGTATTCATTGCAACCATGCAGGGCCTTTTAACACCGGGTACTGTTACCGATAATGCTCAATTTGACGAAGACGTTTTGGTAGAATTCAATATTGATAATACAGGGGATTTTGTTGAAGATTTAGTAATACAAGCTATTAAAAGAGGAGATTCTATGTACTTTTTTGGGCCTGTTGCTCCTACAGAGACCGGTTTAAGTAGTGTAGTAGAAACTTCTATAGGGCGTAATAGCGTGAAAATATCTACAAGTGAAGATGTACAAACAAGCAGTAACGACGGAATGGTCTTTTTTGCAGGCCCTCGAAGAGATGCTTTCTATTTTGACTTTAACCGCTTTAATCAGGTAGCATCGGGTACTGTGGCACCGGAAGGTTTTTTATCTTCTGGAGAAGCACAAGATTTCTTCGTAGACCTTAATGTACTGGCTATTGTGGTTGAAGTTCCAAATTCTATGTTGGGAACTGCACCTCCGCACGTGGGTGGCACCGTAGGAATCAATGGACTGCCTCCGGCATATAATGTATGGGTTTCAGCAAAAAGAAAGCAATAATCAATCTCTAAAAAATGAAAAAAATGACAACATATAAATTAAGAATTTTATTCATCACTATCTGTACTTCACTTTTGTTTGTACAGTGTGTTGATGATGATGATAACGGAAATGTAATCGAACAGATAGCTTGCGATGATGGAATACAGAATGGAGATGAAGATGGTGTAGATTGTGGAGGTACTGCTTGTGACCCGTGCCTTTCGGATATTGATTTCAGAGGAACTTATGTTCAGGAGGATATTACGGGCAGACCAGGCATAAATACTGTGTTTAGTGGAAGTGATAATGTAAAAAACAACTTTAATACAAGTATCGTTTCAGACCGGGCTTCTTTCCAGGCTACCTTTGAAACAACTTTGGAAACCTATCACGATGTATATGCTGTAGCTTTAGGAATAGATCCCGCAACTCTCGATTATGAAACCAATATCTTAGGGCTGGATGCTGCTACCTTTACAACAGTATTAGCACAATTTGATGCTTTGCAGGTAGCTCCGGACGGGACAACTACTTATTATGATGGTACTAATATATTAACCGGTAGAAATCTGGCAGACGATGTAATTGATATTTCACTAACACTTATGTTTGGAGGAACCACCGGAACCCGTTTTGACGGGAATAATGGTACGCCACAATTAACCAGTGATGGGGTAGATTCCGGTGACCGTGACTTTACATTGCCATTTCCATATTTGGAAACACCTAATCCACCCATCCAATAATTTAGTTGAAAAGGGCAATTTATTGCCCTTTTCTTTTTTATAATGAATACGTATGAGGTTGTTGTTTTTATATTTGGTGATTCTGGTTTGTTTTTCCTGCAAAGAACAGGCTTACGAACAGATAACAAATGTCCGGGATTACAATAGTTTTTTACATACTTCAAACAGGGAAAGCTATACAACCGCACTTTCAGAAATAGACTTTTGGAATCGCCGTATAAAACCCGATACTTCCGGAGTAGGAGAGCTAGGTCCTTTAGCAGCTGCCTACACTACTATTTTTGAAACTACAGGAGATGTAGAAAATCTTAAAAAAGCCGGGAGATTTTACCAAAAAGCAATGCAGATCTCTGCAAACAATAAAGATAGTTATGCACGAGCTTTGGCAAGAACCTATATAGCACAGCATCGTTTTAAGGAAGCAAAAGTTATTCTGGAAGAGAGTTACGGCGGAATTTCTAATAAACGTGCAACAGAAATGATGCTATTTGATGTTTATATGGAACTTGGAGATTATCAAAAAGCCGATATCTTTCTTGGAAAAATAAAGAATAACAGCGACTATAATTATTTGATTCGTTTGGCAAAGTGGAGTGACCACAAGGGAGATCTTGATTCGGCAATAAAATATATGGAAAAAGCTAAGACAATAGCAGAATCAAGCGGTAATAAAGCATTAAAAGTTTGGACCTATAGTAACTTAGGAGACTTTTACGGGCATGCAGGCAACATCAATAATGCGTATCAACAATATCTAAGAACATTGCAAATAGAATCCGATAATTCCTATGCCAAAAAGGGAATTGCGTGGATCGTTTATGCTGCTGAAAAAAATACAGCCGAAGCGAACAGAATTCTGGACTCTGTGATGGTCCATCATACAGTACCCGATTACTATTTACTGAAAGCGGAAATGGCTGATTACAATGAAGAACCTTCGCAAGCTGAATTGTATATTAATAAATTTATAGCTGCTACGGAAGCTTCAGCCTATGGAGATATGTACAATACCTATCTTATTGAGATCTATGCCGAAACCAACCCTGAAAAAGCACTTCTCCTGGCTGAAAAAGAAGTAACGAATCGTGCAACTCCTGAAACGTATCATTTGCTTGCATATGCACAATTAAAGGCCGGAAAGGAGAAAGAAGCATTAAAGACCATTGAAACCTATGTAGTAGGGAAAACATTTGAGCCTATGGCACAATACCATACAGCACTTGTATATAAAGCAAATGGAATGGATAAGAAAGTAACACCCCTTAAGACTGAACTATTGAATGCTTCATTTGAATTAGGCCCTGTCTTAATAAAGAAAATAGAAAAACTATAGTTCTTCCATTTTTTTCTCTTTTTAAAACCCCCGTGTTTATTAGGAAAAACAGGATTTTTAAAATTTAATAGACTTTTAGGATTATTTTGGTAGGGTTTTTGTCTATGTATCTGTATACTTTATAGATGTTGTTTTAGTGAAACATAAAGTAAACATTAATAATACTCTTTAATGTCCCTAAAAAGAAACACTAAATGTACACCTAATTCAAAAGTCTGTCTCCGGGAACTTCTTGGGGGCGGGCTTTTTGCTTTCTTATTTCTTCTTCCCGATCAATAAAAGAGAATCTCCTTCCTCAAATTCTTTATAAAGTTCAATCATCAGGATTTCAAAATAGTTTTTAAAGATGTCATTTAGGGCAGTTTCAGAATGATAATTAACAAACAGGCCTTTGAATATTTCCGAACCTTCACCCTTCCAAAAAGAATGGCAAATAATGCCATTTGAATTCAAAATATCATATTGCCTTTTCACTGAAGCTTCCAGTTCTTCATCCTTTAGGTGGTGTAACACCTTATTTGAATAAATTCCATCAAACCTTTTATCAGTATCTAATGTAGTGGCATCCAATTCAAAAAAATCTCCATCAGGATTGTTGGTGGTCAAATGGTCCAGAAACTCAGTAGAATTATCTGAACCTACAACTGTGTAAGTATCATTCAGGATATTCCAATCTGTCCCGGGCCCCGAACCAATTTCAAGTAATAGTGCATTGGAAGGTAAGAACTTCTTGAGCTTCTCAATTAATTCCCTGCCGTTAACATCTTTTGCTAAATTGATATATTCTTCAACCGATTCTTTTGTTTTATAATACTTACCACTCATACTTTTATTGTTTTTTAATTCCGATCAAGTATAATATAACGCCTGGTCCTGATTTTATTTTACCTGTTTCCCAATTAAAATCTTTTGTATGCTCCAGACTCTCAATAAGTGTATTCATTTCTTTAACCGAATAGGTCCTAAGAGAGGAGACCATTCCATCCCACCAAACAAATAACGGAACTATTGGGATCAGGTATGTGAAAATAATTCTTCCAATTTTAAAAGGTCGAATAAAAGGAGTTGTAAAGAGAACGGTTAATGGCGAAAAGAACATAGCAATTAAACTTGGAATACTTCTTTCCTGAGCTTCAAAAATGCCTATGGGAGCACCAGAATTTACTGCATTCTGCAAAATCTGCTTTGCATCTACAGGTCTAAAATGATGAAAGGACAAAAACATGGTTCTAAACCCGATTAAATTCTTAGGAACATCTTTTGCGTCAATTGACCTTTCTATGAATTCGAAATTATCAGATTTCATTTTTGTGTATTCAAATGCCGGAATATTAGGGAAATAATCTGTCAAAAGTATTCTTAGATCTGGATTGTTCTTTTTTAGTTCAGAGTTTAACCATATTAATCCACCACCGCCACCAGAGCCCAGATCAATAATTTGGTTTGTTCTACTTTTTTTCAGCCCTTCTTCAATAAGAGAAACAACGGGTTTGTATATTTTTGCTTTATTGGAGAGGAATTGCAGGAAATCTGTTCCATAATTTCTTAAGAATGCCGGAAACCATTTTTGGTCTTCAAGTTCGAATAAATGTATTCTACCCATTTTTCTATTATTTTTGACAGTAACTTTTTAAAGGCGGGTCAATTGGGTTATTATTTGTTGATGCTGAGGGAATTTATGAATTAATTCTTCTCTGTCTGCAAGTATAAAATCGCTAAAATCAAAACCGGGAGCTACAGTACAACCTACTAAAGCGTAATTATTGTCATTGACGACCGTTGCAGCAAACCAATGATCACCGGGTACAACTAATTGCGGAGTTTGCCCGGAAGTAAAATCAGTACCAATGATAAATTCATAGTGATTTCCAGTTTCAGAAATGGTATGAAGTTGAATAGGGGAGCCTGCATAAAAATGCCAGATTTCATCCTGTTTGATCTTGTGAAAAGCAGAAAAAGTTTCCGAAGTCAATAAAAAATAAATGCAGGTCGAATAATTTCTCTTTCCACCATAACCTGAATGAAGGCTATCTTCCTTAATTTCACCTTTACTTCTATAGGTTTCTTTAAAATACCCTCCTTCCGGATGAGGTTTCAGGTCCAGTTCTTTGACTATTTTTTCAATTTGGTTCATTAGCTAAATTTGATTGGCAGTTTTTTGTATAACACAAGCAAGATACTTGATTATTTTACCATTATCAATAACAAATTTTCAGGCCTGCCAAATATTTTTCATCACTCAACAAGCACGAAATCTATTTTTTTAAACTCATTTCCGTTCATTATAATAGATAATTGGTGTTTGCCAACATGAAGTTTCCGTGTAGTTATAATTTTAAAAGGCTGCTTTCGGTTAATCGTTGTTGTAGAGTTCTCAGCATATACTTTTTCACTTATCTTAAATACTTTCCTGGATAAAGTACCATTAGCTTTTTGATAATAAAGTCCATACTCCAGACGTATTTTTGATTTTGAATCTGCTGTGTTTATAATTTTAAATGTAAATTCTAGCGGATCACCTATTTTAACAGAAGGCGTAAGGATCTTAAATCCATCAATTTTAATTTTATCAACGGAGCCAAAGCCAAACAATTGCATTACTTCCGGATTTCCTTCTTTTAAAAGAGTTCTACCTCCGTGTTTTATGAGCCAGTCGGTTTCCTGAGTTACACCTTTCCATTTTTTTACCAAACCAATAACAATAGCCGGATTGTCTTTAGAAATGTCATTTAAGTTATTTGCAACACTTCTTCGAACAGATTCTGAAGGATCTTTTTTTAAATTTTCAAGAATAGGTATTATTGGAGAAGGGTCTTTCTTTAAAGCCGGTAAAGCCATTGCCCAGGGCAGTCTTGGTCTGCAGCCTTCTGTTGAAAGCCTCCTGACTCCCGAATGTTCGTGTTTTGACCACAGTAGCATTTGTGCGATCATTTCTTTTTCATATGCGATAATGAAAGGACGAACAGCAAACTCGCAACTCACAAATTTTGTGATTTCTTCGAAAGCTTTGATAGCAGTTTTGTAGTGTGCAATGCCAAATAGCTCTATGAAATCAGGTAAAAAAATAAATTCAAGATTGTCTGGCTTAAAGCCTTCTTTTAATAATTGAGGAATGAGGCGTAAGATTGTTTCGGTATTTTTCTCAAAATCTTCAGACAAGTGGGCTTTCAGCGTAATTGATATGTGCCTCATTCTTTGTTTTAGTTCTTTGTCTTCCCACTCAGCATCATATATGTGCTCTAAAAATGATAGATCATTGAAGTTAGGTTCAATTTTTTGAAGGGATCGAATGAATTTTGCAAAGAATTCTTTACTGTAAATGTTTTTTAATAATTCGGCCATTATTTGGACTTGCTTTTAGTTACCAGCTTTTTGATCACTTTTTCAATGCGCTTTCGTGAGCTTTCTTTTTCAATATCATTAAGCTTTAATTGCAGTGTAGATATAAAGAGTTTTTCATTTTGAGTAGTTACAGTTGGTGCTATTCTCTCTGCGTACATGGGTAATTGATTAACTGGGCTCTTTAATAACAACTCGATCAATAAATTGAAAACATCTTTTGAAAATTGAGGTATGGCAGCAAGGTTTATTAAAATGTTTACAGCATTATCTCTAGTAATAACAGAGCCTTTGTCAACTGCATCCAGAATTTGTGGTAGTGCATTATAAATTTCGTTTGGTTTTGCGGTTGATATATAGTTAAGGGCTGTCATAGCACCCCATTGTAGCCGATTGTTCTTATGAGTTAACAGTGTCAAAAAAACAGATGAATATCCGGCTATAAGATTAGGTTTAAGATGTCCAACCTCATACAATACTTTTATACAATCATTTTGGATAGCTCTATTTTTAGCACTCAAATTGTTTACCAATTCTTTAGCTGCTTTTTTGTTGGAGGATTCGACAATTTCTCTTGCCAGTTCCAGATTGGGAATTTCATCTTTCCTTTCCAGAGCAGATGCTAACCTCTCTAGTATACTCATTGATTTTTCCATCTTTCTAGTTTCGGAATTCGTTTTGTGAAAAAACCACTAAGAAACCCGGGAAACCCTAATTCTTTCATTTTCCATTTTACAAAATCCTGCATCTGTTTAACAGCTATATTGGGTTGTTTGAATTTTCCATCTTCATAACAATGGCTGCAATACATCGTACTAATAGTTCCATCGCTATTGGTTGCTCCTCCTTTAGGGTCTTTTTTTAAGGGCATTCCGCAGCTTTGACAATTTTTATACTTTTTCATTTTGTACCGGTTTTGTAGATACAAAATTAATGGGAGCTACTGACAGCCCTATGTCAGTCAATTTCTTCTTTTTGCAATTTTTGAATATACTCGGACAAACTCAATCTTTTTTCCTGAATACATTCAGAAGTGATTTCAGCTTCAATGATCCTGGAAAGGGAAAAGTCCCTGTAATCATTTCTCAACCTGCAAAAAGCAATAATGTGCCATACCTGACTGTAAAATGTTATTCCAATGGGTTCAATGGTTCTTTTGGTTAGGTTGCCCCTTATGTCTTTATACTTTATAACCAATACTCTTCCGGCACTACAAGCCTGTTCAATCAGTTTTAAGTATTTTGGAGTATAACGGGGATCAATATATGCTTTAACATTAGGTTCTATGGTTTCCAAACCTTCCAATTGATAGTTCTTTAATTTGTTTCTTATTTTTTCTAAGGCACTCGAAAAATCCTGAAATATTTCTTCGTCAATATATTTCCTGGCCAATTGCTCAACAAAAATGAATGATTTCGCTTCTTCCAGTGTAAAAGCCATAGGAGGTAGGTAGTGCCTGTCCAATATAAAATACCCTTTGTCTTTTTCAAAAGAAACAGGAACTCCTGCTTCATCTAACGATTTAATATCTCTATAGATGGTACGCTCACTAATTTGAAACTTCTCTTTGATCTCTTTAATGCCAGTAAATCTTTTTGATTGCAAAAAGGTTAGGAGTGCAGTAAGTCTTTCAAGTCTTTTCACTTTTTACTAAGATCATAAATTGTTTACAGCCGGTTTCTCTTCAAATTCTGGACAATCCAACCGTATATCAGAATTCAACAGTTCTTTTTTAAGCAGGTTGCAATAGTCTGTGTTCTCGTTTTGATCGTAAAACTTACAACCGTAGCAGGTTCGTTGGATCGTTAAAATACCATTGCGGTTTAATTGATAGATCAATTTACTCAACGTGCCAAACATACTTTCCAGATCTGTTTGCTCAATATTCTCGATCTGGTTTTTTAAAGGATCGGCAAAATTCTCGGTTTCGGCAACGATCTTTTTACCTGAATTAGATAAAAGAATAGAGTAACTACGGCTATCGGTAGAAGAGAAGTCTTTTTTTATGTGTCCTTTTTTATCCAGTGCCCGAACGGCATCACTTATGGTTGGTTTTGTTATATTGAATTCTTTGGCCAGATGACTGACATTACAATATTCATTCTTGTGATACGCAATGAAAATTAGTATTTGAATTTGAATAGGGCTTAGCCCTAATGATGTAGCTTTTTCCCAAAGTAAAGCTTTAAAAGCTTCCGAAATACGCTCAAGGCCTACAATGATCTTACTTGAAATATCATCTTCTTGGTGACCTGGATCAAAAATACTTTTACTCATAATTAAAAATGCCTGCCGAAATTTACCCGACAGGCAAAGTTAGTAATCCTAATTAAATAAATTAAAAATTTAACCTTTTACATCTTCCATAGAAGCTCCAAAATTGATATGAAGTACATTGCCATTAGGAGTTACCATAGCAGGCACGGATTTTACACCTGCATGCTCTGCTTCTGATATACGAGATCTGTCTTCTCCAATATTTACAATTTCGACATTTTCTGCTCCTGCTAAATTTACGATGTCGTGCTCTGCACTTACACATACAGGGCACCCGGCGTGATAAAAAACTGATTTACTCATTTGATAAAATTTAAGTTAATGCATTATTGCAATACAAATATAGTAAGGAATCCTAACTAAAAAAATAAAACATACTTTTTTTATAGATTCAATTGCAATTTTTCATCAATGAGATAGTTAACCTATATCCCCACCAATTCGGTTATAGATATTTGAAGTCAATACAACTCTTTTCTTTCCTAATCGCATTCGTTTAGCAGTTTTGAATGCTTTGTAATGATGCTTTTGCATAAAGGCTATGGCTGTTAAATTATCTGAAGGAAAAGCGGCATTTTCATGTGTCATCAGTCTTAATTTCATAAGTTCTATTCCTGCTGAATCTGTAGTTGCAATAATCAAACCTTCTCCAAATAGGGGTACGTAAAGGCCTTTAACCTTATTGCCTTTCAGATACACATAACTTCTTTCCAGATACTCTTCTATACGAAAAAATCTGTCTTCTTTTGAAACCAGTTTATCCAATTCTGTTATTTGTTCTTTTAAACTACTGGTGTATAAATAAATAGCATTGGATACTGCTTCTGTAGAACCTATTTTTATTTCCTTAAAGAACAAATACTCTGCTTCTGTTTGAAAACCAATTTTCTTATAGACCGGTTCTCCCAGTTCAGTTGTTATTAGGTGAATAGTATCTGTTTTATTTTTTAGAATATCCACTAACGTTTGCGTGATCAATCTCCCAACACCCAGATTTCTATAATTGGTATGTACAATGATGTGTGCCAGCCAACCAACATCATTATGCACAATTGCTGCTCCAATCCCTACGATCTTATGGTCTATGATCGCCTTTAAAGGAAAACAGAAAGTAGCTTTAGTGTAGAAGTCAAATATAGGTACTATATCACGCCAGCCTTCCGGTTGCAGATCGGTCAATTGGCCAACATCATTCTTTTTTAACTCTTGAATGTTCACTTTATGATTCGACTTATTTATCAATGACAGTTGCAATACTGGGTTTGTTTGTCGAAGCTACACAGTCAATTTTCCATTCGGCTTCATGCTTTCTATAAATGGCTACCCATGAAAAATCTGTTTTTTCCCTTACCATTTCTTCATTTTCATTTAAATAGGTTACTGTCACATCTTTGTGAACAATGGTATATGCCATTGTGAGGTCATCTGAAAATCTAATGACAGGAGGGTCGATATCATCCCACTTTTCAAACTCTACAGCGTTGAAATACCCGTTTAATCGTTTGATATTACTTTCTTTTGTGAGGTTCTTTATTTCTCCTCTGTTAACGGAGATATGTTCTGAAGAGAGCATAGAAACAAATTCTTCAGCCATTTTATTGAAATGATACTCTCTTTGAAGATTATGTAGCTCAAGGATTTTAGCTTTCTCTTCTGCTTTGGAAATTTCCACCTCTTGAGTATTATCACAAGATGCAAATGAAAAAAGGAATAAAAAGAAAAGGGATATTTTGGCAATTGTGTTCGTGGTATTCATATTACTTACTTTGATATTTATTGGGTTAATTCTTTTACAATGATATCTGTCCCGGAATAACTATCATCTTTAAATTCATGCCAATGTCTGATTCTTGGAATTTCTATTTCGTTAATTAGTATGCTTCCTTCAAAGTACAACCTTTCACCTTTATCCGGATCATCAGGAAAGACTATTTCAATACCTTTTAATGTATTGTTTGATCTTGAGATAAATATGTTCCAATATTTTGAAATGACATCTTCTTTTAGTTCAACTTCAACTTTATAACATTCTTCTTCATTGAAGACTGTGTGAACCGGATTGCTTATCTTTTCTACAGAATTGGCCAGGGACATGGGCAAGCCATACATTTGTTGATAGAACTTTTTATAGTCACTGTTTCTTTTGGGGTCCAATCTGTATTTTCTGATTAGAGCTGTATCAATATCTTTTTCTTTGTTTAAGAGTACAAAACTATTCCCATTGCTTTCAACAATATGTTTAGAAATGTATTGGTCCCGATTTCTGGATAGCTCAAAAGAATTATTTGAGTTGTCTAAATTTAAAATTGAATACCGATAGGGGTTAGAGAGCCTTGGTTCCTGAATGTGTATCCTAAGTATAGCCTTATCCCAGGAACTGGCAGGATCGTGTTTTTGTATAGACAGATTGAGAACTTCTTCCCCATTAAGTGGTTTTTCTTTACCACAACTAACCAAAAAGAGAGCTAATATTCCTAATGTGATTAATTTCATATATAGTTTTTATCTTTAGTAAGGTTATTGTAGATGGTTAGCAGTATAGGAACTAAGGTAGTAAAAAGGAATCTTAATTATTTGTAAAAAATGACAAAACAATGTTTTCATATTTACTTTAACAATAGTATACAAAGACTACGGTTCAAGTAAAAAACTTGAACCGTAAGTATTTATATTTTGTATATAGAGTTACTCACTCAACAACCGCTCTCCGGTAAATGCATATTGATTCCATCTGGGGAGTGGGTGGAAGGAAGCAGCCTGCACGTCTCTGAATAATCGTTCAAGCTCGTTCTTTTTATAGAAACTCTGCCCGCCTATAGTTTCCATTGCATCACTAACCGTTTGCTTACAAGCTTCAGCCACGTTAGTCTTAAGGCTTAGCATAAGTATTGTATTGTCTTTATCTATTGAAAAATTAAAGTTGTTGGTCAATGTATACATAGCTTTCCATTGTGATTGGGCAGCAACCAATTTATTATTCAGCTTACCAATACTATATTTCATGTGTTCCTGATTGCGCCCGTAATTTTTCCCTTTGGCTATTGCGATCTCCATAGCACGTTCGGCAATACCTACATAAACAGACATGATAAGGGGCATAGCAACTGTTAAGACCACATTCCAGACAGGATGGAACTCATCTCTGTCTCGTTCCAGTGCAATGGTACTTTCCGGTACAAAGACATTGTCAAAGGCAATTCCGTGAGAACCGGTTCCCCGCATTCCCATAACATTCCAATCATCCATAATAGAGACTCCCTCTGCGTTTAATGGTACAGGGAAGTGCAGCACTTTCCATTCGTTATTTTCATTTAAAAAGGGAGCACTTGTAATAGCAATATCTCCTGCTATTGATTGGCTTGCAAAATGTTTTCTGGCCGAAAGCAGATAACCACTTTCCGTACGTGTCATCTCTCCATTAGAACCCAGCCAGTCCCTTGCGCCTGTGCTTACAAGGACCAGTTGCTTTTCGGCTATTTTCCGTAGTGTGGCCTCACCAATCTTCTTGTGTTTGTACTTCCAGACAGCTGCTGCAACCAAATGCTGATGCATGGAAAAGGCCAGAGCGGTTGAACCACAGTATTGTGCAATGGTCTTTAATAGTTGGCACATCTCCTTATAGTCCATCCCTGATCCTCCCAGTTCTTCAGGGATCAGAGCTGAGAAAAGTCGGTGCTCTTTCAGGTCATTGTAGTTTTCCTTTACAAAAGTTCCTTGCTCGTCACTTTGTACGGCACGTTCTTTAAATGATCGCTTCAGGGATTCTATGATCACCTTGTGATCTTGTTTTATAGTTGTAGTTTCCATTTTTTAGTTGTTTTTAATCCAGGCAGTTCCCGTTGGTATAAAGAAATTCGTCTAATTCGAAAGCATCAATTTTAATGTCATTATTGGTGAGTGAAAAATCTTCTTTTGAAAAGAATAAATTTTGCAAGAAGAATTGCTTAGTTGCACTAAAAAAGGACTTATGCGTCCAAATTTGTTTTCCGGAGAATAGATTTTCAGAAACAATTTTTCTATTGGCAGTAGTTACTTTATTGAGTATCATTGCTATTGGTTTTATGATTATACGATGCAAATATCTGATAAAGAGAAGGGTAGGAGTTTACTTAAAAGTCCAAAAAATAGACTCAGCAGTCCATGAGTATTACATTTCAGAATAAGAAAAGCTAAGCATTAAGTTGGGAAGCCTTAAACCGGTTAGGAGGAAGCGTATATTCACTTTTGAATGCCCTTATAAAATGTGACGGATTCTTAAAGCCACTTTCATAACATACCTCGTTTATAGACAGGTCGGAACCTAAAAGAAGGGTTTTTGCATACTCCAGCCTTTTTTTTAAAAGCCACTTGGAAGGAGTACTGCTAAAATGATTTTTGAAATCCCTCTTAAAGCTGGACAAGCTTCTACCACATAATTTGGCAAATTCTTCAAGTTTCAGGTCGAATTGAAAATTTTTCAGCATAGTATCTTCAATATCACTTTTGGCAGATAGGTGTATGGATTGAAAGAATTCAAGTAACTGCCGATTTCTTGGGTTCAGTACAATAGTATAGAGCAATTCCTTGAACTTTATTTCTACCAGGTTTTGAGGAATCTTCTGAGACTGGCTCAGATAATGGAAAATACTTTGCGTTAATGTTACAAAGGATTCGTCTGTATGGATCTCATACAGGCTTTCAAAATCACCTGTGGACGTTTTTAAACTTCCAGAGAATTGGTTCTCCTGAACAAAATTCTGAATAAAGGCATCGTTTAAAAAGAACAGCAGAACACAATAGTCTACTTCAAAGTATTGTTTTGTGGTGTATACCCCTTTTCGGGCAAATATGGCATCGCCGGCAGTCAGTTGACATTTTTTATCAGGGGCGATCCAATCTTTCTTCCCACTAATCACATAGGTGATCAAGTGAGATTCTGTAAAAAGTTGAAAGTTCTCAACATCCAACGGACAGTTAAACTCCAGAAATACACAGTCGTTCCCAATGACCTTATTGAACTTCGGGTCCTTTGTAAGCATTTTGTAGACATCAACTATCATTTTGATTGTAGTGTTGGGTACTAAGTTAGTAAAAAGTAATTATCTTGAATAAGATCTTGGGCTTTGTTATCTCTTTTAGTTGAAGACCTTTTAGAGTCCCATATTTTGTAACTACTATAGCTTTCAATAGTTTCTTTTAACTAAATCATTATGTTTTTCGGGTACGCTTGTATACAGCTTCCATTATAAAACAGCCCAGTACAATTGAAACAGCAATAACAACCCCCATTTTGTTGGAAGAATATTGCTGAACCAATAGTGCTACCAAAGCTATCGAACATAAAATAAACCCGGCTAATGGAATTAATCTGTTTCCATTGATAGTTTTTGATAATCGATACCCTGTAAAATTCACGACAGCAAATAGGAGTAGAAAACCTACACTCCCTGAAGTCGATATACTTTCAAGATTAAGTGTATTTGCCAATACCAATGTTGCAATTGCTGTAATCAATAAACCTATCGGCTGATTCCAAAGCTTGCTTGTTAATTCGTGTGGAAGTTCATCATCTTCAGATATCTCATAACTCACCTTACTGCCTCCATACAAAGAAGCATTGATCGCTGAAAAGGTAGAAATTAAAGCAGCAACGGTAATAATTGAAAAACCAATTTTTCCTAATAACGGTTTAGCAGCTTCTGCCAAGACGTAGTCTTGTGCTGTCGCAATCACTTTGAAAGGTAAAGAGCCTACAGTTATAATAGCAATAATAACATACAAAAAGATTACGAACAGTACCGAATAATAGTATGCCTTTGGTATATTCTTTTTTGGTTGTTCAATATCCGGAGTAGCATTTGCAATTAACTCAAAACCTTCATAGGCTACAAAAATGACCATCCCACCGGTTAATAAACTTAAAGGAGACTCCCAATTTTCAATGGCTAACTGGCTTAAGTTTTCATTTCCGGAAAGTCCATACAGACCAAGGACGATAAAGGACAGTAATATCAGTAGTTTAATGATGACCGCATAGGATTCTATTGCGCCAACCACTTTAATACTGTAATAATTAATAGCAGTTGCCAAAACAATAATAGCACTGGCATATATATGAAAATCTATTGTTCTATTTCCTGTAACTTCATAAAGGTTGGGAGCATATGACCCAAAAGCCGAAGCGTATAATGCCAGCATGATAATATAGCTTATCCATAGGAGATTATTCATACTGCCACTAAATACACCCTTTCCAAAGCCTTGATTGATAAACTTCACGGTGCCTCCTCTGTCCGGATAAGCAAGAGATAATTTTACATAGCTGTATGAGGTGATCAATGCTACAATTCCGGCAAATAAAAAGGCAATAGGAGTACCTCCCTGAGCTAATGACACTGCCAGACCCAGAACGGCAAAGATACCACCTCCAACCATTCCTCCGATCCCAATGGACATTGCTTCCTTTAGGCCTATTTTTTTATTCATTTCTGAATTTATTAGTATAGTCAATGATACTTTGTTGAATCACTTCCATAGCAACCTGCTTTCCTTGAAATTCTTCAACGACAACAGATTTGTTTTCCAATTTCTTATAATCCTCAAAAAAACTCCGTAACTCTTTTACGGAATGAGGAGGTAATTCAGAAATATCACTAATATGATTTACACTCATATCATTAGCGGCAACTGCTATGATCTTATCGTCCATCTCCCCACCGTCAAGCATTCGCATCACGCCAATGACCTTAGCTTCTACCAAACACATAGGTACAATATCTATTTGTGACACCACTAAAATATCGAGTGGGTCTCCGTCATCACAGAATGTTTGAGGAATGAAGCCGTAGTTCGCAGGATAATTTATGGAAGAGTATAAAACTCTGTCCAGGATCAACATTCCCGAATCCTTATCCAACTCATATTTTGCCCTGCAGTTTTTTGGGATCTCTATGATTCCTGTTACTGTTTCCGGAGCATTTTTTCCAATACTCACATTATGCCATGGGTGTACATTCATTTTTGAAGATTTTATGATACTGAGATGCTTTTTAGCTTATCAATGACGAACTTGTGTATTACTTCATTACGCTGACACGAAGTTAGCAAAAAGAGGGGAACCCGTTGTTCATTTAGTTTGAAATTTAAACAAATAGCATTACAGTAAAAGACCTTTTGTAAAATCTCGCAACGGAAGGCTTCGAAGGATTAAATATTTAAAAACCCTTAGCTATTTTATCTACTACAGAATGATGATGGTTCCATGTTTTATAAACTTCCAGTGCCCAATCTTCAATCAATTTCTTACATTCTGTTTCACTACCGGATAGTTCTATAATGTCTGTTGTTGTAATTTCACCTCTTTCAAGAACTTTTGGAGGAGTTAGATACTCTTCTTGTTTATTAGTTTTATACTTATTTAGGTGATTACTTAGTTTTGGAGATAGTTCATAGGTCCAGTTAACATCGTAATTAAAAACTAAATGCAGTCTGGATAGATGAAAATGATTACTCCATCTACCATGTATTTCAGGGTGTTGTAATGTATGAGCGTCAACAATCAGAAATCTATATATATGATTTGCACTATCAGAAAAGTTAATATTCTGAAACCCAATATTAAAAATTTCTAAGCATTCGTGAATACCTCTTTTCGTATCTGCGCCACAGAATTGACATTTACCCTTATCTAAAAGAGTAACTCCATTCCTTTTGGCTAGATCAATATAATCTTGCATTGTCTTTTCCCTATTTTCCTATCATTTTTTTGATTAAGGATATCTGCCCCAAATGATAATAGCTGTGTTCAATAACTCCTTCGATGTTTCTCCGGTAATTCCCGTATTTCTCATCTACAAAAAAATCATCCAATTTTTGATCCGGCATATGTTCAACATGGTCCGCGAATTTTTTAGCATTGGCCCACATCTCGTTCAGTAAACTTTCCCAATCTTCTTTTGACCGAATCTCCGGGGCATTAAAACTATATGCATCCCTAATTTCAAGAGGGCCTCCATCAAAAACATTCAAAATACCGGCTAAGTAATAATTAATATGATAGGTAAGGGCAGCAATAGTGTTCAACTCCCCAACTTTATGTATTGCCTGTTTCCAACTAACACCGGATAATTGATGTTTATAATTAGTATTGGCTATCCATGTACCATTTAAAAGCACTTCTCTGAAACGATTTGCAATTTGATATGAATTTTCCATATATAAGATGTTCGTAACCTTTTTTAATTACCTCTCACGATCTTGTAGATAATAAAGTAGTAGATATACAGATTTATTTTCAATGAAAAACAAATATAGTAGAAAAGAACAGAAATATAGAATTAACGCTTGGTGACTCTTCTAACTCTCTTTAGTAGAAAACAAACTATCCAGTTCCCAATACTTTTCTTTCATTAAACTTAATGCGAATGCTCCGGCAGCTACACTTAATACCGAAAAATCAAAAACACCCTTTATTCCTGTTGAAAACGTCATAGACAAAGCAAAAACTAACACAAGATATCCGCTTAACTTTGCAAAGAATTCTGTTTTAAATCCAACAATCAAACACAATGCGAAAATTATTTCAGCGGCTGTTACAATTACTCCGATTGGAACTATTATAGAATCTGGAAACCAGGGGTTTATTAGTTTGGTAGATTCCAGAAAACGGGCCCAGTTTCCCCAAACAGAAACTTCCGGACTCCACATTCCAAACCTATCAGCGACTGCTGACAAAAAACCGACAGAAATTGCAAGCCTTAAAAAGAGTTTTATTATTTTTTTATACATGATGAGTAATAGTGTTAATGTTGTACTTCATAATTTCCCGGAGTGAATCCAAAAACTTTCATCAACCTATTCCAGGTGTTGCTTTGAGAGATGGTCAATGTTAAATAACAAATTTCTTCTTTAGAAAAGAATTCTAATAAAGACGTATACATCTGATTAGGAACTGGTCCACGATCCAATCTGGTAAGTGTATCGGTAAAATAGAGTACAGTTCTTTCTTTTTCAGAAAAATATGGCGTTTCTTCCCATACACATAAAGAAGATAAACGTAATTCAGTCTCTCCTATATGCTTTAATTCTTTATAGTGCATATCTACACAATAGGCGCAACCATTTTTTTGAGCAGTTCTCAACCTAATCATTTCTACCAATTTTCGTTCTAAAGAAGAATTGACTATAGTATCTTCAATGACCCTTAAATTTTCAAACATTCCTCCGGGAATATCTTTATTTGTAATTCGCTCCATAGTTTAGTTTTTAAATATGTAACAAATGTATAGCCTGTGAACAAATCAAAAATTAAGATATCTTAAGAAAGCAGATTATCTGATGCCTTTCCTCAATTCACTTAGATATTCCGGAGTGATCTCGAGGTAAGAAGCGATCATATATTGTGGCACTCTTTGAACGAAATCCGGCTGATTTTCAACAAAATGTGTGTATCGTTCTTTACTTTTCATTTGAAGAAAAACATCACTCTTACGAAGATTGGCAATTAACATATTCTCGGTAATAATCCTGAATGATCGTTCGAGTTTTGGATGTTCTGCATAAAGTCTTTCTAGTGCTTCTTTGGATATGTAAAGAACAGTTGTTTCTTCAATAGCCTGTAAATACTGAGTAGAAGGTGTTTCTTTGACAAAACTTTCCATATTTGTTACCCACCAATTATCAATTGCAAACTGTGTAATCTTCTCATTCCCTTTGTCATCGATATAAAAAGAACGGATTACCCCCTTTAAAATGAAATAATTGCATTTACAAATGGCGTTTTCTTTTAAGAGAAATTCCTTTTTCAGAAAAGTTCTTACTGCTAGCTTAGAGTAGATCTCATCTATTTCAGTATCACTAAAATCTACATATCTACTGAAATACATTCTGATCTGTTCTTTCATTTTGCTTAGATATTTTTAGTGCCGTTAACCTATATGAAGAATTATTTTAAGACTGAACGAATGTAATAAAAAGGAACAGATACTTTGGCATTAGTACATTGTATTGCCATTTGCAGATTCTTCAGGAATTTGTTGCATGGCATCCCAGTGTTCTACGATTTTTCCATTTTCATCAAACCTGAAGAAATCCATAGTAACATATTCCTCATTTCCAGGCCATTTTTGATGGGTATGAAGAGCAACCAGATTGCCTTCTGCCACCGCTCTTACAAACTCAATACTTTTATCAGTATATTCCCTTGCCATTCTTTCAAAATAATCAATAAATGGTTGTTTTCCATCACCCACCAAAGGGTTGTGTTGAATGTATTCATTTCCAACATATAGCGCTACTGCCTTGGCAGGGTTTCCTTCGTATGCCATTTTGTAAAATGCGACAGCAATTTTTTTATTTTTTTCTAAACCCATATTCATGATTACAATTTTTATTTGCTGTCTATGTACATTAGCAATAATTACTAATTCTTAGAACTCTTATTCTATAATCCCACCACAGCTTACTCTTCCACCGGCAGCACCAGTAGGTTGGGTTACAAAATCGTCCGCACCTTCATGTACAATAATGGCTTTCTCCAAAATGTCTTTATTGGGATCGCCACAACCTATACACCATTCATCTGTTTGCATAGTGATGGTCCCGTTACCTGCTTCATCAGCTTCAAAATTTCCAATATCTCCCTTGTGGTAACCTTCAGCAGCGCCCCATTTGCCATGTTGTGTAAAGGTAGGATTCCAGTGCCCTCCGGTAGATTTACCATCCGGTGAAGAACAATCTGCTTTTTCATGGATGTGGATTGCGTGTATACCCGGGGTCAGGCCAGTCATGTGGGCTTCTAAAGTGACCATTCCATCAACTTCTTTAAAAGTGACTTTACCAACAGCAGTACTTTCACTTTTAGATTCCAGCTCGAAATGGACCTCTTTTACGGTTGGGGTAACCTTTTCGGTCGTTTCTTCAGTGGTTTCTACTTCGGTTATTTTTTCTGTTTGTGTCTCTTTTTTAGTGTCTTTACAACTTACAAAAGCTACAAGCGCTATTGTTGCAATACATACTGCTAATTTTTTCATAGTACTCTTTTTAGTGATTAGATATTAGAGGTTATTAAAGGTAATGCGATTCCGTCGTAATCCAAAAAAAGAATCCGGCTTTTTTAAACAAGCTTTGTGATCACCTGTGTCTCCGTATGCAGTGTTTTGTGTACCGGGCACTTGTCAGCTATTTGCAGGATACGTGCGATCTGTTTTTCGTCCAGGTCACCTTCCAGTTTTATTTCCCGAGTAAACGTGTCGATCTTAGCCGAATCCTGCTCACAATTTTCACAATCCTGAGCATAATCCTTACCATAATCGATATGTACTTCCACATTTTTAAGGTCCCATTGCTTTCTCCTTACATACATTTGAATGGTCATGGCAGTACAGGCTGCCAGACCCGCCGAAACAAACTCATACGGATTGGGGCCAAAGTCATTACCACCAACATGTTCCGGCTCATCAGCCATCATATAGTGATTTCCCAATTTCATCTGGGTTGTAAATCCGTTCTCTTCATCCAGGCTCGCTGCCACCTCGTGATTACTTCGAATTTTAGAGCTTTCAGGAATATCCAGGTAGCGGGAGGCCCATTCGGCAATTACTTTTCCGGTATAGAGCGAATCCTTTTTTTGACTAAGTAAATGGTCTGCACCATCCAATGATACAAAACTTTTGGGATGGTGTGCTGCAATGTAGATCTCTTCGGCATTTTTAATTCCTACGGTAGCATCTTGAGGCGAATGTAGGATCAGTAATGATTTCCGAAGATTTTTAGCAACCTCAGGCAGGGATTTCTTTTCCAGGTCCTCTAAGAACTGTTTTTTGATCGTGAAATTTCTTCCGCCCAGATTGACTTCCGCTAATCCCTTTTCCTGAATTTCAGATAGATTGCTCTTTAACAAATGCTGTACGTGCTCCGGATTACTGGGAGCACCTATGGTTGCAATTGCTTTGACCGAAGCAATTTCTGAAGCAGCAAAGATCACTGCGGCACCTCCTAAAGAATGCCCAATGAGCAGGGAAGGGGATTCATAGTTTTCTTTCAGGTAATTGGAAGCAGCAATAAGGTCTTCAACATTTCCCGAAAAATTAGTGTCTTCAAAATCACCTTCACTTTCACCAAGGCCGGTAAAATCAAAACGTAAAACACCTATCCCGGCTGAGGTTAATGCCCTGCTGATGTTTCTGACTGCCGACAGATTTTTATTACATGTAAAGCAATGGGCGAAGAGCGCAAAATTATGAGGATGGCGGTTTACAGGCAATTCTAACCTTCCGGAGAGATTTTGCCCGTCATTGTTCTTAAAAGAGATTTTTTGAATATTCATAAGAGCTATTGTATCATTAGCTTTGGTTAAGTCGCCAAAAGTTTAAAAACTTGCACCAATTGATCCTGCTACTTTAATTTGTCTTAAACGTCTTTATTTCTTTAAAAGGAGAGAGGTCCACTTCTTCCATATTAGACCGATATTCACTCCATTGGGTAGTAAAGAATTCATTGGTTTGCTCTAAGGCATCATCCAGTTGGTCTTGAGCATGTTGTACCAAAGTTTCTTCGGTCTTTGTCATTCCGTTAGGACGGCTGCCACTATACCAGTTTGCTGTACCTATGCGTTGCATGACATTCACTTCAGGGTTGCGTGTAATACCTTGCCGTTTGTCTTCTTTACCCAGATATAAAGCAACAAGCGAATCTACTTTCTTTACAATTTCTTTGCTTATTTTTATCTCCTCTTTGTATTTTTCATCATCTTTCTTTTTCATTTTCTTACTGAAATCTTCAGCGGTATTTTTACTCTCTACCAGTTGTTTTACTGCATCGGCAGCAAGTTGGGTAAGTGTTTCCAGCTTTTTGGAAGTAGTATAACTTTCATCAATGGCCTTTTGTGAAATTTGCAACCTTGGGTCACTTTCTACCGTAACACTGGTAGTAGCTGTTTTATCCATATACTGTAGTTCAACTTTATAGGTTCCCGGCTTTACATCTGTACCGCCCGGTTCCTCTTCACGTTTACGGATTTCACGTGAAGGTCTGTCCACTCCGGCTTCGTCCAGAGACCAGGTCCATCTGTAGATCCCGGTACTGTCCGGAAGCTTTTCTTTAAGTGTACGTATCAATTGATTACCATTATAGACTTTCATATAAATGGAATCTTTACTGGGTTTTCCTTTTTCTTCGGAAGTATCCGTATCTTCTTTTTCTTCATCAGTATCACTTTCTTCTTCAGTTTCCTTTTTCTGAAAATAATAGGTAATATGCGCACCGTAGTCTCTATTCTCACCGTTATACAGGGCATCTCCTCCAAAACGGCTTCCGGTTGGTTGCTGGTAAGCAGCCTGATAAACCGTTGGAGGGTTGAAAACTGCTAATTCTGAAGCTAAAACGGACCGGTTCTTTGCTATTTCCCGTAGTGGACGAATATCATCCAATACCCATGCAGCCCGTCCAAAGGTGCCAATCACCAGATCATGTTCACGTGGCTGGATCACCAGGTCTTTTACCGAAACGGTAGGAAAACCATTGGTCCATTTCGTCCATGAATTTCCGGCATCAATAGAAATATACAGCCCGTCATCCGTACCTAAAAACAGTAGATTCTTTTCTATAGGGTCCTCTACAATACTTAAGGCATAACTAATAGCATCATTGCTGTCTACAATACGTTTCCAGGTTTTTCCATAGTCGATGGTCCTATAGGCGTAAGGAGTATAATTAAATCTTCGGTAATCGTTGGCAACCAGTAAAGCCTCACCTTTATTTTTATTGGAAGCTTTTACCTGAGTGATCCAGCTACCCGAGGGTAATCCAACAAGATTCTTTGTAACATCATTCCAGTTTTGCCCACCATTTTGAGTATAATGTACTCTTCCGTCATCTGTGGCTACCCACAACATATTTTGCTCTAAAGGAGAAGGTTCGATCACAAGTATAGTAGTGTAATTTTCAGCACCTGTAGCATCCATTGTCAAACCACCACTTTCACTTTGCTTTTGCTTTTCAGGGTCGTTAGAAGTAAGGTCCGGAGAGATCACATTCCATGTCAGCCCTTTGTCTGTACTCTTATGTACAAACTGACTTCCAAAGTAAATAATATTGTTATTGAATGGGTCAATATTGATGGCAGAATTCCAGTTAAAACGAAGCCTTACTTCTGGGTCAGGGTGCGTAGGTCTTACGGTATAATTATTTCCGGTTATCCAATCGTATCGGCTTACATAGCCTTGCTGGCTCATACTCCATCCATAACGGCTGTCGTCTTTATCCGGGACAACATCAAAGCCATCTCCAAAAGAAATTTCCTGCCAGTAATCATTACGAATACCCTGTGCTTTCCAAACATAGGCAGGCCCCCTCCAGCTACCATTGTCCTGCATCCCGCCATACACATTGTATGGAAATTCATTGTCTACGTTAATATGATAGAATTGAGCCACCGGGAGATTACCAACAAAACGCCAGCTTTTACCACCGTCATGAGTAATATTCAAGCCGCCGTCGTTTCCATCGATCATAAAGCTACCGTCCGTTGGGTGCATCCACCAGGCATGATGGTCCGGATGTACTCCATTGGTAACACCATAAGCAGGCATTAATAGATGGAAATTCTTTCCACCATCTTCAGAAACATTTACATATGTATAAATTGAATACACTCTGTTCTCATTTTCGGGGTCTACGTAAATTTCAGAATAGTAAAATGGGCGATTGCCAATATCATTCTTATCGTTGATCTTTTTCCATGTAAACCCACCGTCTTCACTTTTATACAAAGCATTCTTTTTAGCTTCTACCAATGCATACACAATATTTGGTTTGTTTCTTGCAATGGCAATTCCTATCCTTCCTAGTTCGCCTTTAGGCAGGCCATCTTTATCGGTCCTTTCTTCCCAAGTTACTCCTCCGTCATGTGTGATGAAAATTCCTGAACCTTCTCCTCCAGAGGTAAAGAACCATGGATCCCTTTTATGTTCCCATAATGCAACGATCAACTTATTTGGATTGCTTGGGTCCATTACGATATCTGCAGCGCCGGTCTTATTATTTGCGAACAGAATCTTATTCCAGGTTTTACCGCCGTCAGTAGTTTTATAAACACCACGCTCAGGATGTTCACCCCAAGGTGAACCAATAGCACCTACATATATGGTATTTGGGTCAGTAGGATCAATAATTACGCGGTGAATATGGCGAGTTTTCTCCAGACCCATTAAAGTCCAGGTTTTCCCGGCATCTAAGGATCTATAGATTCCATAGCCTCCATTTAAGCTATTTCTTGGATTACCTTCTCCGGTGCCTACCCATAGTACGGATGGATTTGATTGCTGAACAGCAACTGCACCAATTGAAGCAGTTGCTTCGTTATCGAAAATAGGCTTCCATTTAACTCCACCACTGGTTGATTTCCAGAGCCCACCGGAAGCAGTCCCCACATACATTATATCTGGGTTGTTGATCACAACATCAATGGCTGTAACCCGTCCGGACATTCCTCCGGGGCCTATATTCCGGGGCTTCATATCTTTAAGCATGTCCATTGAAAATTGTTGTGCGGAAAGTGTTGTTGCAATGCATAGCAATGCAAAGAGTATTGTTTTTTTCATCGTTTTATTGATTGATTGGTTTTTTGAAAAAAATCATTTGAATTTTTAAAGTTACTAAAATGTTAGTAGAAGATATACTTATAAAATGTTAAGAAAGAAGCGCTTTAACTAACAGAACGAATCCGCTTATTACCATTATTGCAATTACCCACTGCCTGAAAGAGCGTTTGCTCATTAGTTTAAGCAGTTGTCTGCCAATAATGTTTCCCAAAGTGGCACCCAGGCCAATAGCAATTCCATATACCCAGAGTTCTTTGGTAAGTAATCCAAAGAATGTATAGCTGCCTACTTGAGCAATTCCAAGAAAGAATGCTTGTGCTGCTTTGGTCCCTATGAGCTCTTCTTTTTCAATTCCGGCATTTAATAAAAATGGATTTAGGATAGGTCCCATTCCACCGGTAAAGGTTCCAATGACTGAAATAATAAATCCTAAAGGAATAAAATACCAGAACTTCACCGGAAAAGAACGCTCTTTTTTTCCAAAGCGATATTGAAAGAATGTACTTATTAAGAAGAGTCCTACCAGAATTTGTATCCACAGTATCTTAACTTCAGTAAAGAGCCAGCCAGCCAGAACTGCGCCCAATATAGCAGCAGGAACATAATACCAAAAGACTTTCCAGACAATATGTTTCCAAAACAAAATGATACGTGATGGACGGCTAATCATTGTTCCTAAGTTAATTACCGGAGCAGTTTGTGAGGTTCCAATTAAAAAATTCAATACAGGAATTTGTATTAAAGCGCCACCACCACCACTAATTGTAGAAAGAGTAAATGCTGCAGCTCCCAGAACAAAGAGTGTTAGTAATAACCAGATCGATATTTCAGAAAAAATTTCAGCCATAAAAAAACTGCCTTGAAAGGCAGTTTTAAATTACTATTTTATTTTGAACTATAGATTAGGAATAACCAATTCCTGTCCGGGATGGATCATATCCGGATTGTTCAGGATATTTCTATTCGCTTCAAAAATTGAATTGTATTTCATAGGATCTTTGTAATAATGCTTGGCAATTTTACTTAAAGATTCACCACTTGCAACTGTATGACGTGCATAAATAGATTCATCTGCAACTGTAATATCTGCCATGATATCACTAGGATTATCACCACCTACACGTTTGATCTCATCCCAAAGAATATTTTTATCGTAAGGCGTGGCAGCAACCCCCCACACTTTTAATTGTCCGTTTTCTTCTTTAACATCACCATTTTGGATGTTCAATTTTTCTCCTAAATCCAAAACACTTTGATATTTTGCTCTAACCATTTTTGTAAATTTTATGTTTATAATCTTAAAGATACAAATTTTGTGATTTTGCCACTAAATTAAAAGGGTTTTTAATGTCAATAAATATTGTTTTTCGTTATGTGACATGTATTTTTAGTTAAACAGTATTGCAGAAATTAAATGAAATAGTTGATGAGAAAAATAAATAGATGGATTTCATTTACTAGAATTCAAATGTTCTGAAATATAATTAATTACCTGCTGTTGGGATAAGGCAGAGAAATTCACATATCTTTTTTCACTGTGAACATCTACTATTTCATCAATTGCATCATTTACCAGCATCTTATTTTCCCAGGTCTTTAATGCAGCGACCACTTTAGGAAGGCATCCTTTTTTATAGCTTATTTGCCCCAAAACGTGGATAAGGGTATTTCGAACCCGTTTGGTTTCTTCATACTGAAGCACTTTTAGCAGAGGCAGGATCTCTTCCGGATGCGTGCGCCCTCTTAGCTCAATTCCGTGGCATACCTGTCTGCGGATCTCTTTATCGGGATGTGTTAAGAATTGCTTTGCCCATTCAAGGGAAGGTCCCGGGTTTTTTTGACTCATTTTTTTGAGTGATCCAATAACGGCATTCCTCACTTTGTGATGCACATCAAATAATGCCTTATCAAATATCTTTGAAACTTTTTGAAATTGGAACATGCCTATTTCACCGGCAGTATTCACAACCGTCTGACGAACGTGTTCATCCTTTTCCGATACTAATTTCTGAAGTAGTAAAAGTATAGGTTCTCGTAGGGTTACTTCACTATTGTAAACCCTTCCAACCCCTAAATATGCAGCTTTCCGGATGTAGAGATCTTCATCTGAAAAATGATCAAGGAATGTATCTTCATCAGTATTTTTAACAGCTTCCTGAAGTTGAAACTGTATCTCTGCAACTTTTTTTACACGTTCTTCTTTCGGTAGGTCATAAAACGCCATTCCATTGGTATTTACTCTTGAAAGTAAAGGCATACGCACTTTCTCCTTTTTTCTGAAGGTATTCCAAGCGTTCTTTAGCTTCTTCCAGTGTTGGAATGTGACCTTCTTCCACATACCACAAAACCATATACATTTTTGGCATTTTGTGGAACCATTCCTTTTTCCGTTTAAAGATCTCTGCGTGGTCCGACTTGTAAACAAAATCGAACAAGCTTTCCCAGCTTTTCCAAATACTCATATTCACTAAAATGAATTCTGAATCGAAGGCCTGTACCGAATAGGGATTATCACTTTCATTAGCCGTAAAACGCCAAACAAACCCCGGGCTCTTATCTGCTAAAGCATTAATACGTTCCGTATTGTTAACGAAATCTGCCATGACAGGGCTGTCAATGGGGGCAATAGCTTCTGCAATGTTAAACTGTGCAAGATGCATATCACATTAATTATGTCCTATGTGACAACCACAACCACCGTACATGAAGCTCTGTGTTTCTTCATGCCATGGAAATGCCTGATTGTAATTATTTTGCTCCCAGTAAAATGGTTTGCGTTCTTCGGAATAATTTCCTATTTCATTCATGGTGGCAGCATCATATAAGCGTCCGTTTGCCATTACCATATCTATAGCTTGTGTGTTTTCAATACTCTCCAAAGGATTTTCAGAAAGAACCACCAGATCTGCCAGCTTTCCTTTTTTTAGGGAACCTATATCATTTCCGGCACCTATATAGTTAGCTGCATTGATAGTAGCTGCTTTTAAAGCTTCCATATTTGTCATTCCACCCGCAGCCAGCATCCAAGTTTCCCAATGTGCACCTAAACCTTGTAGCTGTCCATGCGCTCCCATATTCACTTTTACACCTGCATCAGCCAGACTTTTTACAGCACGGGAAACCTTTACGTGACCATTATCATATTCTTCTACCGGAACCATGGTACGGTGACGTGAACGACTGTCGATAATTGACCGGGGAGTGAACCTCAGTAGCTTTTCATTTTCCCAGACATTGTCCCGTTGGTAGTAATAGTACTCTCCACTTAAACCTCCATAATTTACAACTAAAGTAGGGGTGTAACCGGTTCCGCTTTTTCCCCAAATCTCCAGTATATCTTTGTAGACCGGAGCGACAGGAATGTTATGTTCTATCCCGGTATGTCCATCGATCACCATAGTGATATTGTGATAGAATGTTGAGCCACCTTCCGGCACAACATTGATACCTAACTCACGTGCTGCCTGTAATACTTGTTGCCGCTGTTCACGACGTGGTTGATTGTAACTTTTTACACTTAGAGCACCAAAGGCCTTGGTACGCCTAATATTACTTCTTGCATCATCAAGACTATTAATCAATGCTTTAAAATCACCATCGGCTCCATACAGTATGAACCCGGTAGAGTAGAGGCGTGGCCCTGTTAAACCACCACTTTTTTGTAATTCTGAAAGTGAAAACACTGTTTCTGTATTTGCAGATGGATCGTGCGCCGTAGTTACTCCAAATGCCAGATTTGCAAGAAATTGCCAGTTCTGCTGAACAGTCAGGCCGCTTCTAAATGCACCTATATGAGCATGTGCATCTACTAAGCCGGGAATGATCGTTTTTCCATTAGCTGGATATACTTTAGCATCAGACGGAACGGGTGTTTTTGAAGCTTCCCCAATACTTTCAATTTTGTTGCCGTTAATAACAATGTTCCCATCTTCAAAAACAGTATTCCCATCCATGGTGATGATTCTGGCATTGGTAAAGGCAATTCTTCCTGAAGGCTTATCGACAGTTGCTGTAAGCCCTATTTTTATTCCTTCGGTAGTCATATCAGGGACTTCAGTAGGAGAACCTGGCAAAAAGGTGAAGCGATTTTTAAGCTCATTGCTAAAATATTCATCACCCAAGGTCCACATCACCTTTTTACTGTCCGGAGACCAATGTAGGCTTATTCCTGCATCCTTTGCGATCTGTGAAACCGGAACGTAGTTAGATTTATTATCCAGATCGATAGCTTTACCACTCATCACCAACGGCGCTACAAACGCTTTGTGTAAGTTGGAGAAAGCGATCCATTTATTGTCAGGACTGGGGACTAAGCGATTTGCATATTTTGAAGAGACGTGTTCCTTTTCATCATTTCCTTTTAAATTGACGCTGATCAATTTTTTTGTCAGGTCTCCAAAATAAACTCCTCCGGTTTGTAGGAAAATTCTTTTTCCATCATTACTGAAGATAGGGTATTGACCATCATCGGTAACTTTTTCTTCATTACCTCCGGATGCATTCATAGTATATATTCCTGCATTTTTGGTATGTGTAAAACCCTGATCAGTATTTCCGTCTTCTTTTCTGAAAACAATAGCATTTCCATTTGGAGAAAAAGAAGGAGTACGATAAATTCCTTTTGCTGAAGTAAGTTTTACAGGAGTTCCGCCTGAAACAGGTACTTTAAAGATGGCACCTTTCTCAAGATCGTTCCAGGTAACGAAAACAATATCGTTTCCATTCGGGGAGAATTCCGGTTCAAACTCAAAATCGGTGCCGTTAGTTAGTCTTGTTGGCTTTCCGTTTGGTAACTCTTTTTTCCAAAGATACCCAAGCGCCTGAAAGATAATAATTTTTCCGTTAGGAGATGTAACTGTTTGCCTGATCATTTTTGGAGAAAAACTATCGGTTTCGATCGGGGTATTAAAATGTACGGTTTTTGCAAGATCAATTTTTACATCAGCAGTAAATGGTATGTCACTCACTTCCAGAGAATTTGTATTTATTTTATTGATTTTCCCACCGCTCCAAAAAATAAGTTCTGTGCTATTGGGCATCCAGTTAAAATTTGGATATACCCCAAAAATTGCCCAGGCTTCCTGTTGGTCTTTATTCAATTGATCAAATATTGGGCGTTCTTCTCCTGTTTCCAGATCGTGGATATACAATACGGTTTTGGTGCGGACACGTTTTACAAAAGCTAATTTTTTACCGTCAGGAGAAACTACAGGTCGTGCAGCACCTCCCGGGCCACCGGTTATGGTTTTGGTTTCACCGGTTTCCAAATCATATCTTTTGATTGCATAAATTTGTTTGTTGGGATCCTTATTGTATTGAAAAAATCCACCGGGATACATGTCTTCGCTGTAATACAAATATTTCCCATCTCGCGAAACGAAAGGTTCATTTACATCCTGTTGATCGTTTTTACGCTTTGTTAGTTGCAAACCACTACCACCAGTTATATGGTATTGCCACATTTCTCCGGCACCTAAACTTCTTCTGGAAGAAAAGTGTTTTCGGGCCACTAGGTAATTTCCATCCGGCATCCAAACAGCATTGTTGAGTAATCTGAAATCCTCTTTGGTAATTTGTTTTACATCACTTCCATCTGCATTCATCACCCAAATATTATCACCTCCTCCTGCATCACTTGTAAAGGATATTTTTGTACCATCCGGACTAAAACGCGGTTGGATCTCAAACGGAATCCCGGTACGAATGGCTTTTGCTTTTCCACCGGATACGGGTACTGTATAAATATCCCCTAACATATCAAATACAATTGTTTGTCCGTCCGGACTCACATCAAGATTCATCCATGTACCTTCATTAGTGGTAAAACTGTGGGTCTTGTAGTTAAAATCATCCCCGGGAGCAGCAACGCTCCATTTGGTGTCTTCTTTTTTATCTTTTTTATTCTTCTTTTTTTGTGCTTGTAACGATAACGTACAGGCTATTACTAGCAATGATAAGAGGATTCGCATTTTGATCGGTTTTTTTAGAGGTTTAAATATAGCACTTTTAGAAAAGATATTATTGACGCATTTTTATATTTGCCTTACAAAGTCTGATAATCTCTATAATTCTTTTTTCACGGGTTTCCTTCCGTTTTGCTTGATATAGCCAACTCAAGAACCCTTTACGATACCCGGGCGCAAAACTTTGATAGTTTTTATACGCCTTAGGATTTGCTTTAAATGCTTTTTTCAATTCAGGTGGAATAACCAAATTTTCCACATCATCCATAGCAGACCATGTCCCTGTTTCTTTAGCAAGCTCAATGATTTTCCATCCACTTTCATGAATAAACCCTTCTGGTTCTAACTCCTTGATATAAGATTTGTTGAGCGCACTCCAGGTACTTTTAGGACTACGGGGGCAAAAGTATTGTTTTCGTTTACCGTTACCTAAACTTTTCACGGTACTATCGATCCAACCATAACAAAGTGCCACTTTTACCGCCTCTTCCCAACGCATCGTGGGGGTTTTTAATTCGAGTTTGTAAAAAATGAGATAAACACCCTGTGGATGACTTTGGTGATTTATATGCAGCCATTCACGCCATTCTATATCGCGAGGAAAAAAAAGTTCCGGCTTTTCCGTGTTCATTTAACTACGTATTTCTTTCGACTCTACATAGAAATCTTTTTTAACGTCTACACTTTCAATGGTAGAAGGAAATTCTTTTGTTTTCCATTCTGAAGAAGGAAAAATCCATTCCTCTTTTCCATTTACAATAGCTATTACTGGCATATCAAAGTTTTCGATGATATTTTTATACCGAAACTGTAATTGATTACCCTCTACTTTATATTCTACTAAAGGAACCATTGTAGTACGTAAATATTGATCCCAGAACTGACTTAGATCTATACCTTTCTGTTCACTCAAATAGTCTTCAACTTGTTTACTTGAAACAGTTTTATGGTAAAATTCTTTGTTTAACCCCTGAAGCATTGCTCTCCATTTTTCATCATCTTCTACCAACTGTCGCAAGGTGTGCAAAATATTTGCTCCTTTGTAATACATATCACTACTACCTTCATTATGAACATTGTAGACGCCAATTAAAGGGCGGTCATTTTGTATCAACCTGCGAGTACCCAATACATAATCTGACGAAGCCTCGCTGCCAAAATGATAATCCAAATACAAATTTTCCGAATAGGCTGTAAAACCTTCATGAATCCACATATCTGCCACATCTATATATGTAATGTTATTGGCAAACCACTCATGTCCGGCTTCATGAATTATAATAAAATCAAATTTTAAACCCCAGCCCGAACCAGATAAATCTCTTCCTAAATATCCATTTTCGTATGCATTACCGTAGGTAACACTACTTTGGTGTTCCATTCCTAAATAAGGAACTTCAACAAGCTTAAAACTATCTTCATAAAATGGGTACGGGCCAAACCAATGTTCAAAAGCGCGCATCATCATAGGCACCTGAGTAAATTGTTTTTTTGCTTTTTTTTCATTTTCTCTAAGCACCCAATAGTCCATATCCAATTCACCCTTCAGTCCTTCATATTTTTCTCCAAAATGTACGTAATCACCAATATTTATATTTATTCCATAATTATTAATGGGGTTTACTACTTCCCAATGCCAGGTTCTGGTAGTACCATGGTCTTCTTTACTTTTTAGCCTTCCGTTACCAACAGCTATCAGGTCTTTTGGAGCAGTTATGGCAAGGTGGGTTCCATTCTCAGGTTCATCGTAAGCGTGGTCTTTATTAGGCCACCAAATACTGGCCCCGATCCCTTGATTTGATGTAGCGATAAAGTGTTTTCCGTTGCTGTCCTTTCTCCATGAAAAACCACCGTCCCACGGTGCATTGCGTGCTTCTCTGGGGTGTCCGGAAAAATAAATGGTCAATTCATATTCACGTCCTTTTTTTTGTGTTTCCTTAAGTTGAACAAAATGAGCATTTCCTTCCGAAGTAAATTTCAGTTCTTTTTCACCCTGAAGAATTCTATCGATCTTCATAGGTTCCTGAAGGTCGATCTGCATGACATCATTTTCTTCTAAAACAGTATATGTTATAATGTTACTCCCTTGAATAAATCTTTTATCCGGTTGTACTTCAACCGCCAAATTGTAATAAGTGATATTCCACCAGGCTCGTTCTGGAGTTATGCTTCCCCGAAGCGTATCTTGACGGGTGAAGTTTTGAGAAAAAGCAGAGATGCTCAGCAGAGCAATGGTAAATAGAGTTATAAGGTTTTTCATTACTTTAATGTATTAACGGTAATTTCATCATCTAAAAATTTTACTGGGAAACACAACAACACTTTCATGGCCTTTTGCACCAACAGCAGCTACTCCAAAGAGATAGTTGTCAATTACGATACCTTCCAATGTATATTCCGAAATGTCACCTACAAAACGGCTATGATCCCATGTTGGGGATGTTGTATCACGCCAGTAGATCTTGTATCCTACAGCGCCATTTACCTTATCCCATTTTAATTTTACCGAAGGTTCTACGATTCCTCCAATAGCTAAATTTTCAGGAGTAGGAGGAGCCCAGGCGATACTGGCCATATTAATGGCATTTACAGCAGTTAATTTTCTAGCATATTCAAAATTTACAAATTTTAACTTATCTCCATATTCAATACCGTTTTCCATACGAATGTCCTGATGCTGTTGTGTATAATTTTCATGGGATTCCATGATTCGAATACCCGGAAATCCTGCATCATTGAACGGACGATGGTGCCCGCCACGCCCAAAGCGGTCTAAGCGATATATGAGTGTGGGATTCATTTCCGGCATATAGGTTTTTGTAGTTTTATACACATAACGTGCCAACTGGCGAGATATGCCATCCACTTCGCCACCATAAAAACGGCGGGATCTTCTTTGTTGTTCTGTTTCGGTAGGAGGCACAGGTTCAGAAAATATTCTAAAATCACGATTACTAACGACGCCATTCACACCTTTAATGTTTCCGATCATATCATTGTTTAAAACACCAATAATTTCCCAACCCTTGTCCTTGGCATATTGAGCTAAACCTTTACCTCCAAACAGACCCTGCTCTTCACCACTCAAGCCTACATATATGATACTACTTTCAAAAGTATATTTGGAAAGGACTCGTGCCGCTTCAATAGCACCTGCCATTCCGCTGGCATTATCGTTCGCTCCGGGCGAGTCTGAAGTGAAATTGTTAGGATCACTCACGCGCGAATCAATATCTCCACTCATCACTATATAGCGGTTGGGGTATTTGGTTCCTTTTTGAACAGCCACTACATTCACGACCCAAACATCTTTTACAATACGCTTGTTCTCCCCTTTTTTAACCAGATCCTTCTGATAAAATACATCAAGGCATCCATTACAATCTTTTGAAATTGCATCGAACTCAGATTTGATCCACCTTCGGGCTGCACCTATCCCCCTGGTTTGCGAAAGGGTGTCGCTAAGTGTGTGGCGGGTACCGAAACCAACAAGTTTGGTAATATCGGCTTCAATTCTTTCTGCTGAAACGGCATTGATGATATCATAGATTCGTGCATCGGTTTGCGCAAATGAAATTACTGTAAAAAATAAACCGAAAGTAGAAATACAAATCTTCATTGTCCAATTGTTTGCAATAAAAATAACGAAAGATTTATTATTAGTTCTTGTTAAAGAACATTTTTCTACATGATCTTAGAAAGTCAATTAATTACTGTGTGGTTCGGCCACTATGGCCAATTTATTAAAAAGTTGACTGGCAGCCAGGCGAGTGATATCTTTTATTTTATATTCTGAAAGATCTGCGACCTTTTCCCATTTAGCATTTCCCAGCGTATCATATATAAAAAGTTTTGTTCCGCTTCCCAAAATCATTTGTGAATCATTTAACCAGGCATAATCTTGTATTCCGATTGGCAATTCGGTAATAAAATAGCTCTCTCTGCTTTTCATGTCAATTTGATAAACGTCATAATTACCTTCTTCATTTAGAGCAGTATAACTCACAGCATCGGTATCCGGTATTTTGTGGATAGACCTTCCGGAACCTTTTAAAATAGTATCATTCGCTTGTGTAGGCAGGTCTGTTATAACAAGGTCAAGTTGATCACCTGAAAGAACGGACGACACCAAAGTTTTCTTATCATAGAAGGTATAATAAGCAACTTGCAGATCTTTTATCAATAGATGTGATTTTCCTTTATTATCATAGTAATAAAGCCTTTGTAGTCCTGTAGTGTCCAGACGGACAGCGGTAAACCCAACGCCATCTGCAGCCAGTTGGGGAGAATATTCTCCTCCGGAGGTCTTTTGATTTACAGTCTCTGTAGTGCCTGCTTTTATTTGCCACGCCCGGATATCGGTTTGATCCTCTTCGGTTCCTGCATACAGAATCAATCCAAAAGCAAATGAGGGTTGACTATCATATCCCGGATTGTTTGAAATATTTTTAAAGTTTGTTATTTCCAGCCCGTTTTCAGAAGTAGCAATATCCATAACGAATACATCTGTATTGGATTGGGCCAGGAGTGAAGTACTTAGTATACAAAATATATAAGTTAGTCTTTGTAGCATGGTAATAATTTTGATTTAAATATAGCAAAGTTTAAGCCAAGTTTTAAAAACAAAAGCCACCTCGTTACGAGGTGGCTTTTCAACTAACTAACTAACCAATTTTCAATCTTAAAAAAATTGACTCTTAAAACGGATACTTCTTCTCCGCTATAACTTTTTCAGCAATCGTATTACGCATCCCAACTATATTGGGCATATTTTGGTACTTGGTAAAACGTTTTAGTCCCATAAGCATCATACGCTGTTCGTCTCCTTCAGCAAAGGAAATGATAGCTTCTTTTGCCTTAGTGTCGATAATGTCTATCGCATGGTATAGATACAATTTGGACATGGCAATCTGTTCTTTCTGAGTATCTTCACCAAAACGCTTTGCATTCTTTTCGGTTCTAAGAATTGCACTTTCTGCCATATAGATTTCGATTAATATATTAGATGCAGCCAATAACATTTGCTGGTGTTCTTCAAGTTCCGGTCCAAATTTTTGTACTGCAGCACCTGCTACCATTAAGAACACTTTTTTTAATTTTGCGACCATTGCTTTTTCTTCGGAAAGTACCGCTGAATAATCCGGAGTTTCAAAAGAAGGAATTCCCATGAGTTCTTTCCCTACTGCTGTAGCCGGGCCTAAAAGGTCCACATGTCCTTTCATAGCTTTCTTTACCAGCATTCCAACGCATAGCATCCGGTTTATTTCGTTGGTTCCTTCATATATTCTTGCGATTCGTGCGTCTCTCCAGGCTGCTTCCATTGGGGTATCTTCAGAGAATCCCATTCCTCCAAAAATCTGAATTCCTTCATCTGCACAGTTCTGAATGTCTTCAGAAACAGCAACTTTCAGGATAGAACATTCAATAGCATATTCTTCGACACCCTTTAATTCAGCTTCCTGATGTGTATTGCCTTCGCTAATTCTAATTGCGATACGGTCCTCAATATTCTTTGCTGCACGATAAGTAGCAGATTCTCCTACATATGCATTCATTGCCATTTCGGCAATTTTGGATTTAATGGCTCCAAACTCGGCAATTGGAGTGTTGAATTGTTTACGTTCTATTGCATATTGGGTAGCCCCTGTAGTAACACGTCTTTGTGAGTCTAAACAAGCGCCTGCTAATTTAATTCTACCTACATTCAACGCATTCATTGCAATTTTAAATCCATTACCACGAGTGGATAACATATTTTCAACAGGAACTATAGTGTCATTAAAGAATACCTGGCGGGTAGATGAAGCGCGAATTCCTAATTTGTGTTCCTCTTCACCTAAAGTGATTCCGTTGCTTGGGTCGTTTTCAACAATAAATCCTGTAATATTCTTGTCATCTTCTATACGCGCAAAAACGATAAACAAACTACAAAACCCTGCATTGGAAATCCACATTTTTTGTCCACTTATCTTATAATGAGTACCATCTTCACTAAGTACCGCTTTTGTTTTACCACTATTGGCATCACTTCCTGCTCCAGGTTCTGTTAGGCAATAAGCACCAAACCATTCTCCGGATGCTAATTTAGAGACGTATTTTTGTTTTTGTTCTTCGGTTCCATATAGAGTAATTGGTAAGGTTCCAATTCCTGTATGAGCACCAAATGCCGTGCTAAAGGATCCTGTTCCACTGGAAATATAATCACAAGTGAGTAGGGTAGACACAAAACCCATTCCCAAGCCACCGTAGGCTTCAGGTACTGCTACGCTTAAAAATCCAAGTTCACCGGCTTTACGCATTACTTCTTCTGTAAATGCATAATCCTTTTTTTCAAAACGATCTCTGTAAGGAATGATCTCCCGGTCGTTGAATTCCATTACAGCTTCTTTCATCATTTTTTGTTCTTCGGAAAAGTCTTCCGGAGTAAATATATCTTCGCATGCAGTTTCTTTTACCAAAAACTGGCCGCCTCTAAGTATGTCTTTGTTATTTGTTTCTGTATTCATAGTATTTCTATTTTGAGAATCAAGATTCAAGTTTCTTGGCTCTAACTTCTAATTCAAAAATTCATAAATTCCTGCAGCACCTTGGCCCGTACCTACACACATGGTGACCATCCCGTATTTACCTTTCATATCTCGCTTACGCATTTCGTCAAATAATTGCACAGATAATTTTGCTCCGGTACATCCCAAAGGGTGGCCTAATGCTATGGCTCCACCATTTACATTAACGATATCCTGATTCAAGTTCAATTCACGAATTACCGCCAGTGATTGTGAAGCGAATGCTTCGTTCAATTCGATCAGATCTATTTGATCCTGTTTCATACCGGCTTGTTTTAGTGCTTTTGGAATTGCTTTTACAGGTCCAATCCCCATAATGCGTGGTTCGACTCCTGCTGCAGCAAAGTTGACCATACGCGCAATAGGCTCCAGATTTAGCTCTTTCACCATTTCTTCACTCATGATCAGTACAAAGGCAGCACCATCACTCATTTGTGAAGAGTTTCCGGCAGTAACACTTCCGTTGGCTGCAAATACAGGACGGAGTTTCGCCAAAGCTTCTTTATTGGTTCCCTTTCGCGGCCCTTCGTCTTTTGTTACTGTGTAATTCTTTGTTTCCTTTTTTCCGGCTTTATTTACAAAAGTGTGTTCTACTTCAATAGGGATGATCTGATCCTGAAAACGATCTTCAGCTTGTGCCTTAAGGGCTTTCATATGACTGTTGTACGCAAATTCATCCTGATCTTCGCGGGATACGTTAAACTGATTGGCAACTGCTTCTGCAGTAAGCCCCATTCCCCAGTAGTAATCTTCGTGACCTTCTTTTGCAATTTTATAATCGGGGGTAGGCTTGTAACCTCCCATGGGGATATAACTCATACTTTCCGCCCCTCCTGCAATAATACAATCTGCCATTCCACTTTGGATTTTCGCAGTAGCAATCGCAATGGTTTCTACTCCTGAGGCACAATAACGATTTACAGTTACTCCCGGAACATCTTCAATTTTAAGCCCCATTAAGGAGATTAAACGTGCCATATTGAGGCCTTGCTCGGCTTCAGGCATTGCGTTCCCTACTATTACATCATCGATACGGGTCTTCTCTAGCTGAGGTAGTTCATTCATCATGTGCTGAATGGTTTCAGCAGCCAACTCATCCGGCCTCTTAAAACGGAATACTCCACGAGGTGCTTTCCCTACTGCTGTTCTATATGCTTTTACTATATATGCTGTTTTCATCTGTTTAGTGTTGAGTAATTAGATTTTAGTATTGAGTAATTAGGTTTCAGTTACCTCATTACTCTTCGTAACTTAGTTACGAAGTGGTTTTCCTTTCTGGATCATATGTTGTAATCTTTCCAGTGTCTTGCGTTCTCCACATAAACTTAAAAATGCTTCTCTTTCAAGGTCCAGAAGGTATTGTTCGCTGACCAGGCTAGGTTCTGATAAATCTCCACCTGCCATTACATAAGCTAATTTATTTGCGATTTTTTTGTCGTGTTCACTAATGTAATGTGCAGCTTCCATAGAGTCGGTTCCTACTAAGAACATACCTAAAGCTTGTTTTCCTAATACTTTTACATCTTTTCGTTTCACAGGTTTTGTATAACCTCGATCTGCCATCATTCTGGCTACTGCTTTTGCAGCTGCTATTTGCCGGTCTTTATTGACAATAACAATGTCTTTTCCTTTCCGAAGAATGCCTGTATCAAAGGCTTCATACGCTGAAGTTGAAACTTTTGCCATTCCAATCGTTAAAAAATATTCCTGAAGTCTGTTTAGCTCTACGTCGTTTTTTTGGAAGGTGTCACTGGCACGTAGTGTCATTTCCTTAGAACCACCACCACCGGGAATTACTCCAACACCAAATTCCACAAGGCCAATATAACTTTCGGCAGCAGCTACTACTTTATCAGCATGTAAGGTCATTTCACAACCACCTCCCAGGGTCATTCCGTGAGGAGCAACTACTGTTGGGATAGAGGAGTAGCGCAAGCGCATACAGCTATCCTGAAAGTATTTTACAGCAGCATTCAATTCATCATACTCCTGCTCCACAGCCATCATAAAGATCATTCCTATGTTAGCACCTACAGAGAAGTTGGCTCCTTGATTACCAACTACTAATCCGTCAAAATCTTTTTCAGCAATATCAATTGCTTTATTTAATCCAGCCAGTACATCACCTCCAATACTGTTCATTTTACTTTGGAAATCTACATTTAAGATGCCATCGCCAAGGTCCTCAATAACAACACCACTGTTTTTGAATACTTCATTCGATTCACGAATGTTGTTTAAAATAATGAATGCATCTTGCCCGGGTACTTTTAGATATTGTTTTTTTGGAATATCATAATAATAGGTAGCACCTTCTTTTACAGTATAAAATGTATTAATACCGGCATCCAACATTTCATTCACCCATGGAGCAGGTTCTTTCCCCAACTCTTTTATTAGCTGAATTCCTTCTTTTACTCCAACGGCATCCCAGATCTCGTAAGGGCCATTTTCCCAGCCAAATCCGGCTTTCATTGCATCATCAATCTTATACAGTTCATCTGAGATTTCAGGAATACGCTTGGATACATAGGCAAACATACTTCCAAAGCTTTTTCTATAGAATTCTCCGGCTTTGTCTTTTCCGCTAACCAGTACTTTAAATCGATCTATAACCTTATCAATACTTTTTGTTAGCTCCAGAGTAGAGAAGGAAGCTTTTTTGCCTTTTCGGTATTCAAGTGTTTTCAGGTCTAACCCTAAGATCTCACTTCGTCCGTCATCTCCTTTAATTTTTTTGTAGAAACCTTGCCCGCTTTTGCTTCCCAACCATTTGTTCTCCATTAGGGTATTTATAAAGGCAGGTAGTTTAAAAATCTCGTGTTCTTCATCATTAGGGCAGTTTTCATAGATACCGTTGGCTACGTGGACCAATGTATCCAGACCAACTACATCTACCGTTCTGAAGGTTGCAGATTTAGGCCGTCCGATAACAGGGCCTGTTAATTTATCAACCTCTTCAACGGTCAACCCCATTTCTTTTACCAAATGAAATAAACTTTGAATTCCGAAGATCCCAATACGATTTCCAATGAAAGCAGGTGTATCTTTTGCAATAACAGAAGTCTTTCCAAGGAATTTTTCACCATACCCATTTAAGAAATCCAAAACTTCAGGCTTGGTTTTAGGTCCCGGAATGATCTCAAATAACTTCAGATAGCGGGGAGGGTTAAAGAAATGTGTTCCACAGAAGTGTTCCTGAAAATCATCACTTCGCCCTTCGTTCATAAATTGAATGGGGATTCCTGAAGTATTTGAAGTAATTAATGTTCCGGGAGTTCTGTGTTTCTCTAAGTTTTCAAAAACTTGTTGTTTGATGTCTAAACGTTCAACAACTACCTCGATGATCCAATCCACAGCCGCAACTTTTGAAATATCATCTTCCAGGTTTCCGGTAGTGATCCGGCTGGCAAAACTATTGTGATATAGAGGAGCCGGCCTCGATTTGATAGCAGTAGTTAATGCGTCATTTACCAAACGGTTACGCACAACTTTATCTTTCAGGGTAAGTTCTTTGGCTTTTTCTTTGTCATTTAATTCGCGAGGGACAATGTCCAGTAGCAATACTTCTACGCCTATATTGGCAAAATGACAAGCAATACCACTTCCCATGATCCCTGAGCCAATGACGGCAACTTTATTAATTCTTCTTTTTGACATTTTATAGTATATTATTTTCAGATATATATATCTTTTTACTGTTGATGAGTTCTAAAATGGTATGTGCAACATTTTTAAATGTTTCTAAATCATCTATACTAACAGTTTCTTTAACTGCTTCATCAAAACGAAGCACCACATTTTTAGAAAACTCCCGCATTTCCAGACCAAAAGGAGTTAGATGTATGATAACACCACGGCCGTCTAACGGATTAGGTTTACGTTCGATCAACCCTTTTTCTTCCATAGATTTTAGGGTACGCGAAAGGCTGGTAGCCTCCATTCCCATTTTTGGGCCTAGGGCAGTGGAAGAGGTGCCTTTTTCCGGGTCGATACTAATAAGAGCAAAGCCGGTAGCCATAGTACTCCCTTTTTTACTGGCTTCTTCGTTGTACATTTTTTGCACCCCCATCCAGGTGGCACGCAATACATAATCGATTGTCTTTTCCTTCATCTTGGAAGATTAGAATATCAAAGATACGAAAATTTATTATGCATGCATAGTAAAATGAAAAATTATTGCTAAAGGATATTTTTAAGTTTAGAATTTATTTTTGAGGAAAAGGTCTTTTTTTAATGTTTCTCTTTTTACTTACTTTTCTTTTAAAAAAGGAAGATAGGTTGATTAAGATTCGTGTTCGTAGATCTTATTATAAAGATGTATGTATTTCTCTTTGATCACTTTCCGTTTCATTTTCATGGTAGGAGTGAGGTGACCACTTTCTATGCCCCAAACGTCCGGAGTCAGTTCAAATTTTTTGATCTTTTCCCATTTACCGAAGCGTTCATTGAACTTATCCACTTCTTTTTGAATACGTTTTATTAAAGTTTCATCATTTACTAACTCTCTTGGATCACTAGATAGTTTTTTTCCTTTACGCTCATTCCAATCTGCTATGAATTCCCAGTTAGGTTGTATGAGCGCTGCGGGCATCTTCTCACCATCACCTACAACCATGATCTGCTCAATAAAACGCGATTGCTTCATAGCATTTTCCAAGAGTTGCGGAGCGACATATTTACCGCCACTGGTCTTGAACATTTCTTTTTTACGGTCTGTAATTTTCAAAAAACCATCAGCATCGACCTCTCCTATATCCCCGGTATGGAAGTAGCCATCCTTTAAAACTTCACTTGTCTTTTCAGGATCTTTATAATAGCCTTGCATTACTTGCGGACCTTTTGCCAGGATTTCTCCGTCTTCGGCAATTTTTATTTCAGTATTTGATAGGGGTTTTCCAACAGTACCAATTTTAAAACCACCGTTTCGCATATCATTTACAGTTAATACCGGTGAAGTTTCAGTTAGACCATAGCCTTCCATTACAGGAATTCCTGCCGAATTGAATACTCTTGCCAAACGTGGCTGTAATGCCGCACTACCAGAAGCAATTGCTTTCAGGTTACCTCCCAACGCTTCTTGCCATTTACTAAAGATAAGTTTACGGGCCAGTTTTAATTTGGTTTCATACCACCAACCATTTTGACCATAGGGCTCCCATTGTAGCCCTAGTTCCACTGCCCAGAAGAATAATTTTTTCTTTATTCCGGTGAGGTCGGAACCTTTGGCGATAATCTTGTCATAGACCTTTTCCAGTAAACGAGGAACAGCAGTCATAACTTCGGGTTTTATTTCTTTTAAGTTATCACTAATGGTCTCTAAGCTTTCAGCAAAATGGATACTCACACCGCAGTATTGATACATATACAATAACATTCGCTCATAGATATGACATACGGGCAAAAAGCTTAACGCTTTGGAAGTTCCAAATTCAATAGGAAGCCGTTCTTCACTATGTACCGCATTACTGGCAATATTCTTATGTGAAAGCATAACACCTTTCGGCCTTCCGGTAGTTCCGGAAGTATATATAAGCGTAGCCAGATCGTCTTCCTTTACGGCTGCTTTACGGCTTTCCAATTCTTCTTGATTACTTTCGTCCTCTCCTAATTTCAATACTTCATTCCAATTAGCGCAGTTTTCCAGTTCATCGAAAGAATAAATACCTTTTAAAGAAGGTACATTATCTTTTATTTTTTTGATTTTAGCATATACCTCACTACAGGAAACAAAGCAATATACAGATTCACTATGGTTTAAGACATATTCGTAGTCTTCTTCACTAACAGTAGGGTATATGGGTACATCCTGAGCTCCGGTTTGTAAGATGCCTATATCGCAGATATTCCATTCGGTACGATTGGTCATTGAAATAATAGCTACTTTATCATTGGGTTGTACTCCTAATCGCAGTAAGCCACGGCTAATTGCATTAGCTTTATCAATATATTTCTGAGTGGAAGTAGCGACCCATTCTCCATTCACTTTACTTACAAGTGATTTTTCAAGTGGGTATTTTTCTAATTGATAGTATGGGAAGTCAAAAAGTCTTTTCGGGTCTGTCATAATTCGTAGTATTGTGAATATGCAAATTATGAAAAATTATTTAGTTTTTCTGAAATAAAAAACCACGGCAATTGCCGTGGTTCAAAATGTATTTTAGACATTTAATACCTATTGTTTTACAATTTTAAATGTCTGTGAAGTATTTTCAGAAGTTAACTTCATCAAATAGATACCAGATGCATAACTACTGTAGTCAAAGGTCATTGAACCTGAATTGTTTTTAGTGTTTGCAACTAATTGACCTTGTAGTGTATATACTTCAATAGCATAATTACTTAATGGAGTAGTAATGTTCAATAGGTCCTTTACCGGATTCGGATAGATACCAAATTGTTTTTCTGAAACATCATCTGCACCTAAATTTCCATCATCTACAATATTGATCGTTAGGTCATCAAAGTAGAAACCATCCAGTTCCATTCCACCATCCGAACGGAATTGAAAACGAACTAAGATCGTTTCCCCTAAATAATCGCTAAGGTTTATTTCTTCCAATACCCAATCGGTTTGAGATCCATCATATAAAGGCTCTCCTGTTGGTTGACTATTATTATTGGAACTTCCTTCGTTAGTATATTTTCCACATTGAGGAATCCAGGTACTACCTCCATTTATGGATACTTCAAATTGTGTATAATCGTAATTATTTTCAATATCCCACTTTGCATAAAAGGTAGCATTAGCACCTTTAGCATTAGTTAGATCTATAGAATTACTAAGTGTAATGGTTTCATTAGCATTACCGGAATATAAAGTTCCGGGAGAATCTGTGATCGAGCTTGAAGGCGAAACAAAGGTTGCTATTGTATTACCCCAACCATTGTTATTGAAATTATCTGTTGCACTATCACCATTATCTTCAAAAACGGCAACTAAGCTTCCTGCAAATTTTTCTACCGTAATTGAAGTGTCGAAACTTCCGTTATTAATTATCAATTCATAAGTAATAGCATCTCCGGCTGTAGTACCTGTAGCAAGTGTATATTGAATGGTACCATTATCTTCATCTAATACATTCATGTTTGAAAAGCTCACAGGACTACCTACGGATGTGATATTTGCAGACACTGCATTTACACTTACCGTAAAGTCTCCGGAACCTGCAACCCCTAATCTTTTAATGTCAAAAGTGGCATCTGCAACTACATTGTTACCTACAAAAAGTGGCGCAGTATCTTTTAGTCTGGCATAGTTATTCACCATTTTTGCAGCAGTGATATTGTGGTACATCATTCCTTTACAAATACCAATAATTTGGTTAGACGGAGGCCAGAAACTTGGCCCAATTTCCGGAGTAAATGCATAGATCTTATCGTGAGTACCAACAGTTCCATACATAAAATCATCACTGTCTCCTGCAGCTGGGTACAGCTCAGAAGAGAGGATATTGTTAAATCCATTCTGAGAAACCAATTCTTCAGAAATTCCTACATACAGATCATTTTCGGGAGTAGGAGCATTATCTATATAACCAAAAGGATATAATAGCAGATCACCCGAGGTATGATTGTTAAAGGCCATTACAAAATCGTGTTGTTCTACAAACCATTTAATAGCCTGGCTCTCTACTTCAGAAAAAGGTGCAGGACCATGATATACATTGCTATTAGGATCATTTGAAGTCCCGGCACCACCCCAAATACCATTATTAGGGTCCCCATTAATGTAATAGTCGTAATTTCGATTTAAATCTGTACCATGACTGTTCTTACGGTTCTTACGCCAGAAACCACCTCCGTTAGGATCGGTTTTCTCGTTATATAAATAGCCGTCCGGATTAATAACAGGCACAAAATAGAGTTCGGTATTATCTAAAATACTTTGTATTTCAGGATCTGAATCATAATTCTCCAGCAGATACCACATATAAAAAACCAATTGTGAAAGACTCGCAGGTTCACGAGCGTGGTGTATTGCGGTATATAGTATTTGCGGTTCTGCCTCTGCAGTATTTGGATTGTCACTTATTTTAACCCATTGGATACCATTTGACCCTATGGAAGGAGTAACAGAGTTGTCCGGAGTACCTTCGGTCAGGAAACTACCAATATTGGCTTTTTGGGTTATTAAATTTGGATATAGTGATTGCATTTCGTCCAGTTCATCTAGAAGCTCCTGATAAGTTAAATAGCCTCCCATACTCCCCAATTCAAAATTAGCAGGAGTTTGGTAATCGGTAATACCGGCTCCACTACAGGTTAGATTTCTCTGTGGAGGCGAAGGAGATCTGTTTTGTTGAAGGAAATATTCTTTTGAGTCTTCAATAAGGATATCTACCGTAAAACCGGCAGTTCTGGCAACTGCAATTTCAGTAACAGAAAAATCGGAAATCAGAAAGTATCCTTTCTTATGTGTTCCATGTTCAACAGGGACACCCAAGCTCTCCAATCTTTGAAGGTCATTTGGAGAAGAATAGTGAATTTTTGCACGTTGGTAGGTTTCCTGGGATTCTTGACTTATGCCAATAGTAGCACATAAGAAGATAAGGAGTAGTAGTTTTTTCATAGCGGTTGTTTATTTAATTTTTTCTCTTGGTCTCAAAACGTTAGAGATGCTAACATATTGTCTCAGTTTTTTTTAAGCCATTTTTGTGCATTTACAAACGCTTCCAGCCATGGAGAAGCTTCATCGCTCCTGTCTTTTGGGTAATGCGCCCAATTCCATGGAAAGTTTGAACGTTCCAAATGTGGCATCATTACCAAATGCCTTCCGGTCGCGTCGGTCATCATTGCCGTATTAAAGTCACTGCCATTAGGATTTGCAGGGAATGCATCATAGCCATATTTGCCTACTATGTTGTAGTTCTCTTCAGACTTAGGAAAGCTAAACTTTCCTTCACCATGAGCAGCCCAAATACCTAATGTACTTCCGGCTAGTGTTGATAACATCACCGAATTATTTTCCCGGATGAACACCGAAGTAAAATTACATTCAAATTTACCGGTCTCGTTGTGCAACATTTTTGGTTTCTCATCGTGTTCCGGAGTAAGTAACCCCAATTCAATGAACAACTGGCAACCATTGCAAACTCCCAGTGAAAGCGTGTTGTCTTTTGCAAAGAAATCTTTTAAGGCTTTGTTTGCTTTTTCATTGTACAAGAAGGCACCTGCCCAACCCTTAGCGCTTCCCAATACATCGCTATTGGAGAAACCACCTACGGCAGCTATAAAACGAATATCTTCAAGTGTTTCACGCCCTTCGATAAGATCGGTCATATGTACATCTTTTACATCAAAACCAGCCAGATACATTGCGTATGCCATTTCACGTTCACTATTGCTCCCCTTTTCCCGAATAATAGCTGCTTTTATACGAGGTTTACTATCATCAATTTGTGGTAATTCTCCGGTAAAATGTTTGGGAAATGTAAATTGTAGTGGTTGATTTTTATAGTTGTTGAAGCGCTCTTTTGCTTTTTGAACTCTGCTTTGTTTTTGGTCCAGTAAAAATGATGTCTTGTACCAGGCATCTCGCATTTCAGGAATGTTGAGATCTAAAATTGCTTCATTGTGTTTTAGTTGAAGCGTTTCAGTTTCGGTAACCTTTCCCAGTTTTACAAAATCAATATTTTTTTCTGAAAGAATATGCTCCATAACTGTGTCTTCTGAAGCTTGTAGTACCACAGCACAATTTTCAGAAAACAAAACCTTTACCATGTCTTCTCCCAACTCTGAAAGGTCCATGGAAGCTCCCAAGTCTCTATCTGCAAAGCACATTTCCAAAAGGGTAGTAATCAACCCTCCTGAAGCTACATCATGACCTGCCAGAATTTGCTCTTCAGAGATTAATTGCTGAATTGTATTAAAAACAGTTTTTACGTATCCGGCACTTTTTACGTTAGGAACCTCTTTTCCAACGGCATTCAGAATTTGTCCAAAAGAAGAGCCTCCCAGTTTAAAATCATCCTGTGAGATATTGATATAATAGATGCTTCCACCATTTTTCTGTAATACAGGTTCAACAACCTTTTTAACATCAGAACAATGCCCAGCTGCCGAAATAATCACTGTTCCGGGAGAGATTACTTCTTCATTTTTGTATTTCTGCTTCATTGAGAGAGAATCCTTTCCTGTTGGCACGTTTATACCCAGATCAATAGCAAAATCACTCACACCTTGCACAGCTTCATACAAACGGGCGTCTTCTCCTTCATTATTACAAGGCCACATCCAGTTTGCTGAAAGTGATACACTTTTCAGGCCTTTGTCCAAAGGAGCCCAAACTATATTTGTCAAGGCTTCAGTGATAGAATTTCTGGAGCCTGCAACGGGATCTACCAAAGCACTCACGGGAGAATGTCCAATAGAAGTTGCAACTCCTTCTTTGCCAAGATAATCCAATGCCATTACTCCGCAATTGTTTAGCGGCAATTGTAAAGGGCCTGCACATTGTTGTTTGGCCACACGGCCCGTCACACAACGGTCTACTTTATTGGTGAGCCAATCTTTACAGGCAACAGCTTCCAGTTGAAGTACCTGAACGAGATACTCTTTGATCTTAGAAGTATTGTAATTTGGATTTGTATAATTTCTTGTTACTGTCTGATCTTTTAATATGGTTTGTGGAGAACTCCCAAACATATCGGCCAGTTCAAAATCCATTGGTTTTTCACCTGTACTACTGCTCTCAAAACAGAATCGATTGTCACCGGTAACTTCGCCTACTTCATACATGGGAGAACGTTCACGGTCTGCAACACGTTTTAATTTTTCTATATTCTCATCACCAATCACCAGACCCATGCGTTCTTGTGATTCGTTTCCAATTAGTTCTTTAGCAGAAAGTGTTGGGTCTCCTACCGGGAGTTTATCGAGATCGATCTTACCACCTGTCTCTTCTATCAACTCACTTAAACAGTTGAGGTGGCCACCAGCTCCATGATCGTGTATGGAAACAATTGGATTTTCTTCACTTTCTACCATTCCGCGTACTGCATTTGCAGCACGTTTCTGCATTTCGGGGTTAGAACGCTGTATGGCATTCAGTTCAATTCCACTGGAAAATTCTCCTGTATCGGCAGAAGATACTGCAGCGCCACCCATACCTATTCGATAATTTTCACCTCCTAAAATTACTATTTTGTCGCCAGTGTAGGGTGTATCTTTTATGGCCTGGTCTGCCTTTCCATAACCAATTCCTCCTGCAAGCATGATCACTTTGTCAAATCCAAGTTTTCTAGCTTCTTCTTTGTGTTCAAAAGTAAGTACTGATCCTGTTATTAAAGGTTGTCCAAATTTATTTCCAAAATCGGAAGCTCCGTTACTTGCTTTTATTAAAATGTCCAGTGGGGTTTGATACAACCATTCACGTTCGTTCATTGCTTTTTCCCATGGACGGTTTTCTTCCAATCTTGAGTAGGATGTCATATAAACAGCTGTTCCCGCCAAAGGTAAGGAGCCTTTTCCACCTGCAAGGCGATCACGAATTTCTCCTCCACTGCCTGTTGCAGCACCATTAAAGGGCTCCACTGTTGTAGGGAAATTATGTGTTTCGGCTTTAAGAGAAATAACACTTTCAAATTCAGTTTCCTGATAAAAATCCGGCTTATCGGGGCTTTTTGGTGCAAATTGAATAGCTTTTGGGCCTTTAACAAATGCAACATTGTCCTTATAAGCAGAAACAATATCATTTGGATTTTCCTGAGATGTTCTTTTAATAAGTTTGAATAATGAAGAAGGCATTTCTTTTCCATCAATTTCAAACGTACCATTAAAGATCTTATGACGACAGTGTTCACTATTCACCTGGCTAAAACCAAATACTTCACTATCGGTTAACTTTCGGTTTATTTTTTTTGAAAGATCCTCCAGATAATTAATTTCTTCAGGATTTAAAGCCAAACCTTCTTCTTGGTTGTATGCTGCAATATCATGAATCTCCTTAATTGGCTCCGGCTTAATATCAATGGTGTATATATCCTGATCGAGTGATGCGTATTTTTGCGACAACATAGGGTCGAAGTCGGTAAACGCTTCATTCACATGATAAAACTCTTCAATTCGGATAATGTCCTCAATTCCCATATTTTGGGTAATCTCTACGGCATTTGTACTCCATGGGCTTATCATTGCAGCACGTGGGCCGACAAAAAAATCCGCCAGTGCGGATTTCTTTATCTTAGGTTGGTTACCAAATAACCACTGTAATTTTTCGATGTTTTTGTCTGAAAGTTCGCTAGCGGTTTGGACAGCAAAAACAGTGTTTTTTACGTCTCCAAAAAAGTGAATCATCCTTGTAGAGTTTGAGTGAATTTTTTAAAGGACAAAGGTAATTAATTTTTAAGATATATACTTCAAAAAGAGTAGATGATCCTCCTCTCTTTTTTATGCCTTTTCTTTTTGAAGCAATGCCATATAGAACCCGTCAAAACCAAACTCGCTTGCCCAAACCTTTTTATCTTTTACCAAGCTGAAGCCTTTTCCGGAATCCCGCTTTAAAAATGCTTTTACCTGTTTATCGTTTTCTGAAGGTAATATAGAGCAAGTTGCATAAACCAGTTGCCCCCCGGGTTTCACCATACGCGAATAGGAATCCAATAACTCTGATTGTGTCTTTTTTACTTTTTCAAGAAAGTCGGGGCTTGTTTTCCATTTTGTATCCGGATTACGTTTTAGAACCCCTAAACCAGAACAAGGAGCATCAATTAGTACCTTATCTCCCTTTTCAATTAACTTCTTAATTACTTTGGTAGAATCGATCAATCTGGTTTCGATATTGTGGGCTCCATTGCGTTTGGCCCTTCGTTTTAGTTCAATTAATTTGTTTTCATAAATATCTAAAGCAACTACCTGCCCCTTGTTTTCCATTAGAGAAGCAATGTGTAAGCTCTTTCCACCTGCTCCTGCACAAGCATCTATTACTCTCATCCCGGGTTGTGGGTCCAGCAATTGTGCAACTAATTGTGAAGATGCATCCTGCACTTCAAACCATCCTTTTTTAAAAGCCTCAGAGGTAAATACATTTGTACGCTCTTTTAGTTTTAGGGCATGAGGAAGGCCTTTAATAGATTCGGTTTCAATTTCGAGGTCGGATAACTCGTTTTGGACTTGCCTTAATGTCGCTTTTAAAGGATTTACCCGCAGAACAACATCTGCTAATTGATTTAATGCATTGATTTCCTGATCCCATTTTTTACCCAATTCCTTTTCACCTAATTCATCCAACCAATCCGGAATAGATTCGCGGTATCTTCTAATTTTTGAAAGTTCATCGAACTTTCCTTTTATACGTCTGACAGGAGTATTCTCCAACTGTTTCCAATCCGGTAATTTAATTCCTTTTAGTGTGGCCCAAATAGTGAACAATCTAAACAGGTTTGGACGATCAAAGGGCTCTTTTACTTCAGCAATTTCTGCATATAATCGTTTCCAACGTACAATATCATAAGTAGTTTCAGCAATAAAACCACGATCACGTGCGCCCCATCTCTTGTCCCGTTTTAAAGTATTCTTAAGAACTTTATCAGCTGGCTTCTTTTCATTAAATATCATGTGAAGCGAATCTATGGTTGCGAATACTAAATTACGATGTAGTTTCATCTGTTTATTAAATTGGTCTGCAAAGGTATTACAATCACAATGAATAGTTTTGATTACTTTTGACAAAATTTTTTAAGATGCGAACCTTCTTCCTTTTAATTGCTACGTCTCTTTTCTTTTCTTGTGGAAACGATGCTACAAAAGAGTTTACAACAGTAAAAATAGAAACTGTATTTACTGATAGTCTGAGTATTAGAGCTATTGCACCTGTTACTGAAAATATGGTGTGGTTTGCAGCTAATGCTGGTAGAGTAGGGCTTATCGATGGTACAACTCCAAAGTTGGCAACTATAAAATACAATGATTCTTTATTGCATTTTAGAGCTATTGCTACCACTAAAAATTCTGTTTTTGTGTTAAGTGTGGCAAATCCTGGTGTTTTGTATAAAATTGGTTTTGATGGCACTGAAGCTACTCAAATTGAAGAGGTATATGTAGAAGAAGGAGAAGCAGTCTTTTACGACGCTATGGCTTTTTGGAATGAAAAAGAAGGTATTGCCATGGGAGACCCGACGGAGGACTGCCTGTCTGTAATAATGACCAATGATGGAGGAAATACATGGAAAAAATTATCTTGTGATCTACTTCCAAAAACTGAAAAAGGGGAAGCAGCTTTTGCAGCAAGTAATTCTAATATCGCTTTATATAATGACCATGTTTGGATCGTATCCGGAGGGAAAAGGGCACGTGTTTTTCATTCTCCTGATAAAGGAAATACCTGGGAAGTTTTCAGTACTCCAATAATTCAGGGAAAAGCTATGACCGGTATTTACAGTGTAGATTTTTACAATGAATCTGTGGGTGTTATATTTGGTGGTGATTGGGAGCATAAAGACTTTAATGAAGGCAATAAAGCCATTACCAAAGATGGAGGGAAGACCTGGGATTTGTTGAGCAATGGAAAGGGACCGGGATATCGTTCTTCGGTACGATTTGTACCAAACACAAAAGGAAATGGTATTATTGCTGTGGGATCACCGGGAATTTCATATAGTAATGACCAGGGTGAAAGCTGGAAAGAACTTTCGGAAGAAGGCTTTTATGCAATTGAATTTGTGAACGATACACTTGCTTTTGCAAGCGGGCAGCATAAAATATCTAAATTGATATTTAGTGAATAAAAAAGGAGCTTTTATACTCCTTTTTTTGAATTGCCGTTTCTTTTTAAAACGGACAACTTATTAAAAAAACCAACCTCTATCTTTTTCCCCGGTGCTGACGAATTTGCCTAAGCAATTGTCTTTTAAAATCTTCTTCGGCTTTTTTAAGCTTAATGATCTTTTTGGGAGAGATCACATTTCTCAGGTTTTTCATTAAATCTGAATCATATTTTAACTCCTTTGTTCTTATATCTATAAATTTGTCTATAAGTGCATTAGCTTCTTCATCACTTAATAAATCAATACCTCCATTTTTAAAAAGCATATGCATATCATCTCGTCGCATTTTTCTTAGTTTGTCCATCTTTTCTTCATGGGCATTATAGATGGGCCAGAATTTTTCAGCTTCATCAGCAGACAAATTTAGAGCTTCAGTTAAATGAGCTATTTTCAGTGCTTTTATTTTTTCATGTCTGTTTCCTTCCTGTGCAATAACAGTTGCGCCAATAAAAAAGACCAATAGGAGTATTTTTTTCATTTTTATTCTATTAATAATGTTGATTCATCTAAGGTTTCCAACAGATATTCTTCAAGGGCTTCTTCAGAAAAAAGCTGAGATTCTGTATCCATATTCACGATTTCATTTTCTTCTAAAAGTGCAACTATATCGTAAGTATCAATATCTATATTTCCATCGTCTATATATTCTGAAATAGAAGTAATCTCTATATCATCCATACTTCCAATAGGGGAACTATTATTGTTTACAATAGATACAATTAATACTACACTGGCTGCAATTGCTGCTGCATAAGTAATATATTTGGCAGTAAATAATGTCCTTACTTTAGGTTTTTCACCTAAAGCACTTACCTGTTGCATTACGTTTTCTTCCAATTGCTCAAAATAATTATCCGGAACCTTGAAACCGGATTTTCCCGGAAGAGAATCACTATTTAGTTTTGCAAATAAGTGCTCTTCAAAACTTTCGAAATAGTCATTCGGAGTGGTAAAACCATGTTCATATTTTTTTTTATCGTCTTTCATTTCGATCTTTTGACTCTAATTTCTTTAAAAGGTTTCATTTTCTTTTAGATGTGCTGTAATCTTTTTAACTGCTATATGATAACTACTTTTTAAACCACCGATTGAAGTTTCCAGTATCTTTGAAAGATCTTCGTAGGTAATATCATCAAAATATTTCATATTAAAAATTAATTGCTGTTTCCTTGGGAGAGTAGCAATTGCTTTTTGCAACTTTAATTGGATGGTACTTCCCTCAAAATAGACATCACTTTCTAGGCCTGAAATTAAATTTTCTTTTACTTCTTCTGATGAGATATTTGCCCTTTTTGCTTTTTTATTGATAAAAGTAATGGACTCGTTAGTTGCGATGCGGTACATCCAGGTGTACAATTTGCTATCTCCTTTAAACGAATCAATATTTTTGAAAACTTTAATAAAAACATTCTGTAGTACATCATCTGCATCATCATGGTCCAAAACTATTTTACGAACATGCCAATACAAGCGTTCTTTGTAAAGAGATACTAACTCTCTAAAAGCTGTTTCCTTGTGTAGCTGCGATTGTAATGCGCTTACTAAAGATTTTTCTTCAACCACTAAGATTTATTTTCTTTGAAAGTATGACTAATTTAAATTGAAATGGTTTAATGTGAGCTGTATTTTTTCCAATTTAATTTTAAAAAAAGCAACAAAACATCGACGAAATACATTTTTTATTGATTAAGTGTAAAAATAATTTTTTTGTAGGAATTTTTTTACTACTTTTATACCATACTTCTTATGTATATGTTCTTTATTATTAGCCCCAACTGTAATAAGAACGCATTAAACGGACCTAAGCGGGGGCTGGTCCGTTTTTTTTATGCTCTTTTTTTAAAAAGAAATGACATTTAACTTGTAGGAATTTCATTAACATTTGATAATAAAAAATCGATAAAGTGCTAAATTTTTAAGATAAAAGGTAAATTTTATTTGGTCAATTGAAAAGTTAAATATATATTTGAACCATACTTATGTAAAAGAATGTTATCGCGTGCCCCAAATGCGATAACAAAAAAGCAAAAGAGCGGTGCCCCAAATCGCTCTTTTCTTTTTTTATGCCAATGACTGCATTTCTACAAGATTGTAATAAGCACCTTTTTTGTCAAGTAACTCTTTGTGTTTTCCCTGCTCTACGATCTTTCCTTGTGAAAGGACGACAATGGTATCGGCATTCTGAATAGTAGAGAGCCTATGCGCTATAACAATAGAAGTACGATTTTTCATCATATTCTCTAAAGCTTCCTGTACCAACCGCTCGCTTTCGGTATCCAAAGCAGAAGTAGCTTCATCCAAAACCATTATAGGTGGGTTTTTAAGTACTGCACGGGCAATACTCAATCGCTGTTTTTGGCCACCACTGAGTTTATTACCACTATCCCCAATATTAGTATTGATACCTTGTGGCAGGTTCTGGACAAATTCCCATGCATTTGCCACTTTAAGAGCGTCTACGATCTCCTCATCACTTGCAGATTCCTTGGCTACCAATAAATTTCCTTTTACGGTGTCATTAAAGAGAATGGAATCCTGAGTCACCAGGCCAAGTAAATTTCTTAATGAGTGCTGTGTGATCTTTTTAATGTCATGGCCATCAATTGCTATAGAGCCTTTATTTACATCATAAAAACGGGTAATAAGATTGGCAATGGTACTTTTCCCACTTCCGCTTTGTCCTACCAACGCTACAGTATGGCCTTTAGGTACTTTTAATGAAAAATCCTGTAGTACCCACTCATCTTCATATTTAAATGAAATACCATTAATATCAATTTGTTGCTCAAAACCTTGTTTTTCGATAGCATTGGGCGTATCACGAATAGCAGACTCGGTTTCTAAGATTTCTAAAACACGTTCTGCGGCTGCATTTCCTTTTTTTACTCCGTAACTGGCTTTACTAATGGCTTTTGCAGGAGTTAATATTTGATATGCCAGCCCCATATATACTATAAATAATTCAGGCTGAAGTGATTTCTCAACAAGCACCATTTGCCCTCCGTACCATAGTAAAATAGCTATTACAACAATGCCTAAGAACTCACTCATTGGTGAAGCAAGGTTTTGTCTATTTAAAAGTGAATTGGAGAAGCTAAAAAACCGTGAAGTTGATTCTTTAAACCTGTTATTAAATATGTTTTCAGCATTGAACCCTTTTATAATTTTGAGGCCACCTAAGGTCTCTTCTAAGATTGAAAGAAAAAAGCCTTGCTCTTTCTGAACTTTATCACTATGCTTTTTAAGGCTTTTTCCAATTCTGGAAATAATAAAGCCGGATATAGGAATAAAAATAAAGACAAAAATGGTCAGTTTAGCACTTATGATCAACATGGCTATAATTGCAAAAAGGATTGTTAACGGTTCCCGAACGATCAATTCCAAAATAGAAAGAAACGAATGTTGTATTTCCAGCACATCACTCGTAATACGTGCTATGGTATCTCCTTTGCGTTTTTCAGAATAAAAAGAAACCGGAAGGTCTACGGTCTTTTTATATAAATCATTTCGGAGATCTTTTAGCACACCATTGCGTAAGAATGTAATAAAGAACATAGCCAGGTAGCCAAATAAATTTTTAAGCAAGAACATTGCTATCACCAGAATTACCATAAAGATTAGGACATCATCCGTGCCTTCATTTGCTTTTTGAGTAACAAAATAATTAAGGTAATTTTCTATATACTCTTTGGCGTTAGTGATACCATCCCATACAGGTTTTACATCTAAACGCTTTGTATTATCAAATAACACAGACAACATCGGAAATAGCGATATCATTGCCAATGTTCCAAACAGCGCATAAAATATATTTGAAACAATGTTCATCCAGGCATATCCCTTGTAAGGACGTGCGTATTTTAATATTTTTTTGAAGTACTTCACTAGCTAATATTTAAGGATACTAAGATAGCGTCTATCTTTTGCTGAAGTGCTTTTTCATCCTCGAAAGGCAAATGAACACTTATATAAAATTTGATCTTTGGCTCAGTTCCACTGGGCCTGGCTGCAATCTTACTGCCATCTTCAGTGTAATATATAAGTACATTTGATTTTGGAATATCAATTACTTCTGAAGCTCCTGTAACCATATTGTTCGCTATCCCGGTTTGATAGTCTTCTATCCGGATCACTTTACTTCCGGCAATTTCAATAAAGGGATCTGATCGAAATTTCGCCATTATTTCCTGAATTTCTGCAGCTCCTTTTTTTCCTTTTTTTACCAATGAGACCAAATGCTCTTTATAATATCCGGTTTCGCTATAAATCTCCTGTAGGTATTGAAATACCCCGGAACCGGATTGTTTTTTTTGTGCTGCGATCTCGCAAGCCAGTAGAGTAGCTGTTACAGCATCTTTATCACGTACAAAATCTCCAACCATATACCCAAAACTTTCCTCTCCTCCTCCAATAAATTCCTGTTGAGGGAAGTCTTTGACCATTTTAGCGATCCATTTAAATCCGGTTAGCCCTTCTTTGTAATCAACTTTAAATTTTGCTGAGATCTTACGGACCATAGGTGTTGAAACAATAGTACTCGCTACAAACTGATTACCATTCAATTTCCCGGCTTTTTGCCATTGGTCCAATAAAAAATAGGTTTTGATGATCATGGCCTGATTTCCATTTAGAATAGTCATTTTTCCTTGTGTATCTCTTACGGCGATTCCCAAGCGGTCACAATCCGGATCTGTGCCGATTACAATATCTGCATTTTCTTTTTCGGCAATTTCCATTGCCATTTTCAGTGCTTCGGGTTCTTCGGGATTGGGAGATGCTACAGTGGGAAAATTACCATCGGGTGTGGCTTGAGCTTCCACAATGATCACATTTTTATATCCTGCTTTCTCCAATACCTTCGGGATCATGGTAATGGATGTTCCGTGTAAGGAAGTAAAAACGATCTTTAAATTGTTCTTAGCTTCTTGAGTAGTATCAAAACTTCCATTTTGCAAAGAAGCTTCAGCAAAAGCTTCGTCAATTTCGGCATCAATTAATTGTATTAAAGTCTCGTTAGGTTCAAAATTAATATCATTGTAATCCAATGAATTTATTTCAGCAATAATTTCACTATCCTGAGGCGGGACCAGTTGTCCTCCATCTTCCCAATATACTTTATAACCGTTATATTCGGGTGGATTATGCGAAGCGGTCAAAACAATTCCGCATTGACAATTTAAATATTTTACCGCAAAAGAAAGCTCCGGAGTAGGGCGTAGGTCAGAGAACAAATAAACCTTAATTCCGTTTGCAGAGAACACACTGGCGACCACTTTTGCCAAAGATTTACTATTATGGCGACAGTCGTATGCAATCGCTACTCTAATGTCTTGATCCGGGTATTGTTGTTTTAAATAATTGGAAAGTCCCTGGGTATTTTTCCCCAATGTATATTCATTAATACGATTGTCACCAACTCCCATAATACCACGCATTCCGCCGGTTCCAAACTCTAGATTCTTATAGAAACTATCTTCCAGGCCCTCGGGGTCGTAGGCAATCATTTCTTTAATGGTGTGCTGAGTATTTTTGTCAAAAACAGGAGTGAGCCATCGGTTGACGCGCTCTAAAATCTCTGGATCTACGTAAATCATTCTGTGTAATTAGACTGCAAAAATAATGAAACTTAGCGGTTATTGCCTGAAGTTTTGCTCTTCTTTAACGATGTAATTTTTGGCATCCTTTTTTGTTCGTAGCAACAGTTCTCCTAAAAACCCGGCAAGAAATAGCTGTGTACCAAGGATCATTGCTGTAAGGGCTATATAAAATTGGGGTCTTTCGGTAATGAGCCTCCCACTGGGATTAATGAAAAGTTTGTCGATACCCAAATACAATGCGAAACAGAAACCAACAAAGAGGGTAAAGGCTCCCCAGGCACCAAATAAATGCATCGGGCGTTTTGCGAAACGAGAGAGAAACCAAATAGTGATAAGGTCCAGAAAGCCACGGACAAATCGTTCTGCACCGAATTTGGTTGTACCATATTTTCGGGCTTGATGTAATACTACTTTTTCGCCAATAACACTAAAACCGGCATTTTTTGCCAGAACCGGGATGTAACGGTGCATTTCCCCGGTCACCTCAATTGCTTTAATCACATCTTTTTTATAAGCCTTCAGACCACAATTAAAGTCGTGTAATTTTACTCCAGAGGTCTTTCGGGCTGCAAAATTGAACAATTTGGAAGGTAAATTTTTTGAAACCACAGAGTCGTATCGCTTCTTTTTCCATCCGGAGACCAGATCATAATCATTTTCAGAGACCATTTTATAAAGTTCCGGGATTTCTTCGGGATTGTCTTGCAGGTCTGCATCCATAGTAATCACCACATCACCTTCAGCTTTTGCAAATCCAGCATGTAATGCCTGAGATTTTCCAAAATTCTTTAAGAAGCGAATCGCTTTAACTTCGCTGTGTTCTTTGGTAAGTTGTTTAATGATATTCCATGAACCATCTGTACTTCCGTCATCAATAAAGATTAACTCATATAAAAAACCATTGGACTGCATCACCTTTGCAATCCAATGGTATAACTCTTTAATTGATTCTTCTTCGTTGAGAAGCGGAATTACAATAGATAGGTTCATTAATTATGTTTTCTAATAATTTTGTGGTCGGTTTTGTTTCATAATTAAACCGGCAATAAGAGAAATGATAAAGCCAAAAAATAAACTGGCAATTATACCAAAGGCTGTCATAATCCATGGACTCATGAATTTTTCGGTCATACCAATGGCCATTTCCAATTGTTCTTCGGTCATTTGAGGGTTATCTTCGATCATTTTTTCACGTGTTACCTCCAGCATTTGTGTTACAAAATCAGGTTCGATTACAGTTACAAAAAGGAATGTGAATATAGATCCTATGATTCCGGCTATTAAAGATATGGCAAGTCCGGTCTTTAAAGCTTCTCCCAATGTTAAGAATCCATCGCCGTCTTTCTTAAAAGCTTTGAGTCCATATACAATTGCAGTCGTCATAATTACGAAATTAAGCAGAGACTGCCACCAGGGCTGTTCCAGATGCATTCCCATTACATACACTATAACAGATACTACAATGGTCCCCAGCGCTAACATAAGCCCGTAGTTCAGGGCAATTTTTTTAACAGATGCTTTTTTTGTTTCCATGTGATGATGTTTTTTGGTTCGGTTTGTTAGTAAACAAAGATAGCAAAACGTTACATTACCTCCCTTTTTAGTTTTCAAATAAAAAAGTAAACAATTTTGTTGCTCATTTAGTATTATTCCTTAAATTTGCACACTCAAAATTGAGAAGGATTTAAAAGATTATAAAATGAAACAAGGTATCCATCCTGAAAATTATAGATTAGTTGCTTTTAAAGACATGTCTAATGACGATGTATTTTTAACTAAATCTACTGCAGAAACTAAAGAAAATATTGAAGTTGATGGTGTTGAGTATCCTTTAGTGAAGTTAGAAATTTCAAGATCTTCGCACCCATACTATACCGGTAAATCTAAATTGATTGATACTGCCGGACGTATTGATAAATTCAAGAACAAATACTCAAAATTCAAGAAAGAGACAAAAGCTGTCAAAGAAGAAGAATAAGAGTACGTTTACAATATTTTACAAGCCTTCGAGAAATCGAAGGCTTTTTTGTTTAGTTTTGGTATTAAATTCTGATCCTATTTTATGAATTATATTCTTTTCGACGGAAACGTTCGCAATCAATTGCTCCCTTTTACCTTTACTCGCCCTGTAGCAGATCTACGCGTGGGGATTTTAACGATTCGGGAGAAATGGGAAAAACTGTTAGGGTTTGCCACAACAACCGTGACGGAAGATCATTTAGCTGAAAAGTTCCCTATGGTCGAGTTGGAAAAGAATATCCTGATAAATGCTTCTTTTATCCCTTCAGAAAACATGGCAAATCTGATAAAAGAACTTTCTGAAAATCAAGCACTCTTTCTGGAAGACGAACCCATTGCTTTCTTTACAAGCGAAGGACAAGAAGTTGATTTTGATACGTATGAAGTAATTCAGTATTCACAAGATGACGTTTTACGTATTGAACATACATGGGATATCTTTTCGAAGAATCATGAAGCCATTAAACGTGATTTTGAACTCATTACTAAAGGAAGAACTTCCCGGCCTATCCCCGAAATGACTCCTGTTTTCAATAAGGAGAACATCTTTATTGAAGAAGGAGCTAAACTCCCACTATGTTCTTTAAATGCTACCGATGGACCCATTTACATTGGTAAAGATGCTGAGATTATGGAAGGTTGTATGATTCGTGGCCCGTTTGCTTTATGTGAAGGAGCCACTGTTAAAATGAGCGCAAAGATCTATGGAGGAACCACTGTGGGACCTTATAGCAAGGTAGGAGGAGAGGTAAACAATTCGGTGATCTTTGGGTATTCAAACAAAGGGCACGATGGATTTTTAGGTAATTCGGTATTAGGCGAATGGTGCAATCTGGGAGCCGATACCAACAATTCCAATTTAAAGAACAACTATGCCGAAGTTCGTTTGTGGGATTATGAGACAGAAGGTTTTGCCCGTACCGGACTGCAATTTTGTGGCTTAATGATGGGCGATCATAGTAAATGTGGTATCAATACTATGTTCAACACAGGAACGGTGGTTGGAGTGAGCGCGAATATCTTCGGAAGCGGTTTTCCACGTAACTTTATTCCTAGTTTTAGCTGGGGAGGTAGTGCTGGAACAACGACTTACAAAACCAATAAGGCGTTTGAAGTTGCCAAAGTAGTGATGGCAAGACGAGGTATTGAGTTTACCGAAACCGATGCCAAAATATTGGAGCATGTTTTTGAAGAAACAACACAATGGCGTAGAAGTTAAGCAAAGAATAAAAAGTAGACTAAAACAGATATAATTACCAGCATCACACTACCAAAAGTGATAAATACTCTTCGTTGTCTGCGTCGTTCATTTTCTTTTAATTTTTTCTGGAAGACTTTAAATTCATAGGAAGACATTTTTTTATGGTCTTCCAACTTTCCATAAGCTCCATAACTGGAATTTAAATCTTTCTCAAAATACTTATCGCGTTTTGATAATTGATTTTTATTGTTCCGTAAGGATTGAATCATCCCTTGTATACCACCAAAGCTCATAGAAAAGGGTTTCTTTATTTGTCGTATAATTGAATGGAAATGTTACATTGTTATGTCATTTTGAATGTAATGAGAAATCTATTAGAAAGATTCTTCACTTTGCTCAGAATGACATCATTTTTCTTTTTTTACCCTCTTCAAAATCAGGAAATTCTGTGGGTTGATTCCCAAACCGCTTACTTTTTTATTTACAAAGCGCACCGCCATATCATAATAGAGAGGAACCACAGGTGCTTCAGAAATTATGATGGAATCCATTTGGGTATACAACAGTTTACGTTCCTCAACATTAGATACAGAGAGTGCTTTCACATACAAACTATCAAATACCTCATTTTTAAAGTGGGTATAATTAGGTCCGTTGGGAGTAAAGTTGGGACTATAAAAAAGTGAAAGGTAATTTTCGGCATCCGGATAATCAGCAATCCAGCTGGCTCTAAAGATATCCAACTCTCCACTGGATTTCATTTGGCGCAGCGTAGAAGGAGGCATCACATCTACAGTCACTTTAATGCCAATCTTTTCAAGTTCACGTTGAATGTATTCACAAAGATCGAGATACTGGCTATTGGTACCAATGGTAATTTGTGGTTTATCATCAGCAGTTTCAGTTTTGTATTGTGAGAGATATTCACGGGCTTTATCAGGATTATAGGTATACCCTTCAATATTCGTAAAACCGGGAAGTCCCTTTGGGATAAACCCGTGTACAGCCGGAATTCCTACTCCGTTGCGGAGGTAGGTTACCATTTTGTTTCGGTCAAAACCATAATTAACAGCCTTTCGCAGGGCTTGCGATTTAATTTCTGGTGAATTAGCTTCCATAAAGAATCCCAGATATTCTGTATTTAAAAAAGGACCTTTTATAAGATAAAAGTCTTCCTGATAGCTTTCCTGTAGCTCTCCCTTTGTAGTTAAGATCTCATCTTTATAAGAGTTGTCCAGGCTATTTAAAAAGTCTAATTTACCTTGTACAAACTGTAGGAACTCACTTTGCTTATCCGGTAAAAAGGTAATGGCTACCGCTTCCAGGTATGGAAGTTGCTCACCTTTTGCATCTGTTTCAAAATAAAGTGGGTTTTTCCGAAGTACAAGTTTTACATTTTCTTCCCATAGTTTAAACTGAAAAGGACCAGTACCTACCGGATTTCTTCTGAATACATTTCCATAGAATTCCACCGCTTCTTTTGGGACTACAGAACAGTATCGCATGGACAGCAATCCTAAAAAAGCAGGAAAAGGTTTTTTTAACTGAATTACAAATGTAGTGTCATTTTCTGCCCTATAGTAATCCACGGCACTCATAACCCAACTTCCGGGAGAGGCAACTTTTTCGTCTGTAAGGCGGTCAAAGCTGTACACAAAATCGGAAGCCACGACATTTCGCGTCATGTCATTTCCGAAGGCCTTATTTTTATGAAAAGGAACATTGTTCCGTAAATAGAATGTATAGGTATACGTAGAATCATCTACTATCCAATGTTTTGCAATATCCGGCTGAATATTAAGGGAATCGTCCAATTGTACCAGGCCGTTGAACAATTGATTAGCGGGCCATATATTTTGCGGATTCCTGGCAAAAGCCGGGTCCAGAGAGCTAATGTTACCGTGTTCATTGTAGCGAAATACCAGGTGGTCGCGATTAGAATCGGTGTCATTGGTGCATGCAGCAATTAAAATAATAGCATAACCTATTGAAAGTGTATAGGTTAGTTTTTGAAAGAGGTGTATCATTCGTTTTCGGAAACCAGATTTAGTTCGTATTTTTGCGCCCACGTTTGTCAAAAATACAAGAATGAACGCTACAAAAAAAGTCGCATTTTATACCTTAGGTTGTAAGCTCAATTTTAGTGAGACTTCTACGATTGCTCGAAGTTTTTCGGACGAAGGCTTTGACCGTGTGGATTTCTCTGAAAAAGCAGATATCTATGTGATCAATACCTGTAGTGTAACCGAAAATGCAGATAAACGTTTTAAAACCATTGTAAAGCAGGCTCAGAAAGCTAACAATGAGGCATTTGTAATCGCGGTGGGTTGCTATGCTCAACTAAAGCCAAAAGATTTAGCAGCCGTTCATGGTGTTGACCTGGTATTGGGAGCTACCGAAAAATTTAAGATCACAGATTATCTCAATGACCTTTCAAAGAATGATTTTGGTGAGATTCATTCGTGTGAAATTGAAGATGCCGATTTCTATGTAGGTTCCTATTCTATTGGAGACCGTACCCGCGCATTTTTAAAAGTACAAGATGGTTGTGATTACAAATGTACCTATTGTACGATTCCTTTGGCACGCGGAATTTCCCGTAGTGATACCCTTCAAAATGTGTTAAAGAATGCTGAAGAGATTTCTAAACAAGATATTAAGGAAATTGTTTTAACCGGTGTAAATATTGGAGATTACGGTAAAGGAGAATTTGGCAATAAAAAACATGAGCACACTTTTTTAGAATTGGTAAAAGCGTTGGATGAAGTTTCCGGAATAGAGCGCTTACGAATTTCTTCTATCGAACCAAATTTACTGAAAAACGAAACCATTGAATTTGTTTCGCACTCAAAAACATTTGTACCGCATTTCCACATACCGTTACAAAGCGGAAGTAATGACATTCTTAAATTAATGCGCCGTCGATATATGAGTGAATTATATGTTGACCGAGTAGCCAAAATACGCGAAGTATTACCACATGCGTGTATTGGTGTAGATGTGATTGTAGGTTTTCCGGGTGAAACCGAAGAACATTTTTTGAAGACATACCATTTTTTAAATGAATTGGATATCTCTTATCTGCATGTATTTACGTATTCTGAAAGAGATAATACTCCTGCAGCAACAATGGAGGGGGTTGTGCCTAAAAACGTAAGGAATAAAAGAAGCAAAATGTTACGAGGGCTTTCTGTGAAAAAGCGACGCGCATTTTATGAGAGTCAGTTAGGAAGCATCCGAGCCGTATTATTTGAAAGCGAAAATAAGCAGGGTTATATCCATGGTTTTACCGAAAACTATATAAAAGTAAAAGCACCTTGGAACCCGGAGCTAATAAATACATTGCATACTGTAGAACTCACGGAAATAGATGAGGATGGATTGGTGCGTTTTAATTTTGTGGAAGAAAAGGCCTTTGTCTAAATGCTTATTCCAACAGGCAGAAGGTCTTTATAAACTCTCCGGTTCTTACGCATGAAACCTGCAATTTCCGGACTGGTAGGAACAAGGCTGATACCACGACTTTTTACCTCTTCAAAAACAGCTTTTATAAAAATATCACGGAAGCCCTGATCTTCCATATCCTGTGGCATATCATACTTAGTAAGAAATATTTTTCGATCTTGGAGGGCATACTCGATACGTGCCATATTATCGCCCACCTCAAGTTCAAATTGTCTCAAAAATTCGTTGTCGGTTATTTGCACATCTTCAATCATGGGAGTTAATTTTAATTAATTCATAGGGACTTCAATTAACAATACCTTACTATCTTTCTCAGCAGTGACATCAACTTTTTGAGTGTCCCAGATGGCTATAGCATCTCTACTACTAAGTGTTTCATTATCAACAAAAATGGTTCCGTTAATTACAAAAACATAGGCACCGTGATTTTTATTGTGTAAAGTATATGTTGTTTCAGTTTTTTCAGAAAATTCACCAATATTGAAATAGGCTTGTTGATGGATCCATAAATCTCCATTAACAGCTTCAGATTTAGGTTTTACCACTGTGCTAAAACTATTGGGAATCATTAATGGAGCTATTTGTTTTTGATCGTAACGGGGAGATACATTTTCAGTTTCCGGAAGTACCCAAATCTGGAAAAGTTTTACAGGTTTGGTTGTACTTGCATTTGCCTCACTGTGCTCAACACCACTTCCTGCACTCATTACCTGAATGTCTCCGGACCGTATCACGCCTTCGTGTCCTAAAGAATCCTTATGCTTAAGGGCTCCGGATAGAGGGATCGTTACAATTTCCATATTGTCGTGAGGATGTCTTCCAAATCCCATGGCAGGTGCAATATCATCATCATTTAAAACACATAGCACCCCAAATTGCAGTCGGTCCGGATTAAAATAATTTGCAAAACTGAAGGAGTAGTTTGCTTTTAGCCAGCCGTAATCTGCGTTCCCTCTGGTAGCTGCCGGATGTAGTATCTTCTTCATTAATATATCCCCAATTAGAACTAGATAATAGTATCTTTATTTTGTAAATTTACGAATAATCTTTGGGCGAACCTTATTTCTCTTGTTAAAGCCTTATGACTAATAAAAAAACACATGTATATTTTGTTCCGGGAATGGCTGCAGGAGCAGAGATATTTAGAAATATAACCTTACCGGAAGAACGTTATACCATTCATATTTTGCAATGGTTGATACCGGAGAAAAAAGAATCCCTGAGAGCCTATGCAAAGCGAATGGCAACCCTCGTAAAAGAGGAAGATAGTGTTTTAATTGGGGTATCTTTTGGTGGTGTAGTTGTGCAGGAGATGAGTCAATTTTTAAAATTGAAAGAACTCATAATAGTATCCAGTGTTAAGACGATGGATGAGCTGCCAAAGCGTATAAAATTTGCCCGAAAGACATTTTTTTATAAATTAATTCCTACCAGTCTGGTATTAAGTGCCGAGGACCTTACCAAATTTGCAATTGGACCTAAAACCGAAAAAAAGTTAAAGGTTTATCAGGAATATTTAAATGTTAGAGATAAGCAATATTTAGATTGGGCAATAAAGAATATGGTTTGCTGGGATCGAAAAACTCCTGTAAAGGGCGTGGTACACATTCATGGAAGTAAAGATGTTGTATTTCCTATCAAACAAATTGAAAATTGTAAAATTATAAAAGACGGTACCCATATCATGATATTAAATAAAGGAAAGAGGCTTTCTGAAGAAATAATAAAAATAATAGGAAAATAATTTACGTAAGGCTTAACAGATAGCGGCCGTATTTTTTTATCTTTAATGAAAATTTAATGTTATGAGTGTTTTATCAAAAATAGGATTGGTTACGGTACTTATTGGGGTAGGTAGTTTGTGTATAAACGCCGTACAAGAAGCCCCTTCCGATGAAACCATGGAGAAAAAAATAATCAACGATTATAATGTATATGCATTACCATTACCGGAATCTATGGACTTTGCAGGGGAACCCGTTCCGTTGGATAACCCCGATATTAGAGAGCGTATGGACAGGGAACTCCTGGTGAACACATATTGGCAGTCTAACGGGTTGCTCATATTTAAACGTGCACACAAATATTTTCCAATCATAGAACCTTTGCTTGAAAAACATGGATTACCGGATGATTTTAAATACTTGGCAGTTGCAGAAAGTGGATTGCAAAATAATCGTTCTCCGGCCGGAGCTGCAGGTTTTTGGCATTTTCTGAAAGGTACAGGGAGAGAATACGGGCTAGAAATAAATGATTATGTGGATGAGCGCTACAATTTGGAAATGGCAACCCGGGTAGCGGCAGAGTACCTCAAAAGCTCCAAAGAGCGCTTTGGGAGCTGGACATTAGCTGCTGCTGCGTATAATGCAGGAAATGGGGGTGTAAGTAAGCAGATTAAACGCCAAAAAGCGAACAAAAATTATTACAACTTGTTATTGAATGATGAGACCAGTCGTTATGTATTTAGAATTCTGGCCTTTAAAGAAATTTTATCGAATCCTAAGAAATATGGCTTTAATTTTAGGGATAAGGACCTGTACAAGAATATACCTACCTATAAAGTGAAAGTTGATACGGCGGTAACAGATTTTGCCGATTTTGCCAAACACTTTGAAATTAGTTACAAAGTATTAAAAATACATAATCCCTGGTTACGTGATACCTATCTGAAGAATGCTTCCGGTAAAGAATATTTTATTGAAATTCCTGAAAAGGGATATTATACATTGGGGCAATAGCTAACTTGCAATGTAGTGTATTTTAGAAGTTAGGTTCAACTTCTTTATTAATGATTAATAGTTCTTTTTTTAACGCAGAGACACCACTCATAAAGCTTTGGTAGTTCGCATTGAAAGAAGCTGAATAGTCTTGATCATATTGATCAAAATGATTTCTACGCACATCCAGTATTTTTTTATCCTTTTTTATAAGGAACGAAGTAGGGAAGCCTACACTGTGTTTCATGGACCTTATGGCAAAATCATTTCTATTTTCTCTTTCATCTATATAAAGTACATGGATTCTTTTTGAATACTTTTTCTTGAATTTTCTAATTTTCTTTTTAGAACCCCAAAATAGGACAACAAAGTCTATTTCATTGTAGTTATCATCTGCAATCTCATTGAGAGCAGGTATTTCTCCAATACCCGGAACACACCAGGAAGCGTAGGTAATTAAATATATGGGCTTTTCAAATTTATAGAGTTCAATTTTTCTGCCGGAGAACTTTCTAACCTTAAAATTATCAAGGTGTGTACCATTAATTACATTCTGTATAAGAGAATCAAATAAGAATTGCGCACGCTCTTCATCTTTGGTTCTATATGCATGCCTGGATTCTACTCGATATTTCCGGATGTTTTTTCCAACCGCTTGTGAAAATAGATCTTTAGGCTCAGGTTTTTGGGAAAGAGCAGAAAAGCAGGTAACCATGAAGAGAATAAGTAAAAATTTACCCATACGCAGTTTGGTGATTGGTTGGAGTAAAAATAAAAATTTTAGCAGATACGAAGGGGAAAATTCGTAAAAAATTACCTATAATATAATTTTAATTGATTGATTCTGAACAAAATGCTTATCTCATCCGCCCACCACGCCCGGTACGTCCGCCTCCGTACTGTTGTCTGGGCTGTCCGGCACGTTTCATTTGTTCCTTCATCATCTTGATTTGTTCGTCCATCATATTGTGTTTATCGAGCTTCTTGGCTTCGGAAAGTAATATTTCGGCTTCTCTTTTTCGGTTTTTGGTCATTGCGATGCCCGCCAGATTCAATTTTGCCATAGCCATGTCTGCATCCATTGATAAACCAAGGCTTACGGCTTTTTTGAAATATTTTTCGGCTTCGTTGATATTGGTCTGTGAAACCATTAGGCCATTAAGGTAGTTATAATACCCCTGTTGTTTAGTCACCAAAGCTGCTTCAGGGTTACGGATCTTATCCAACCATTTTTTTGCGCCTGGAAAGTCTTGTTTCCGAAGTCTTAAAAACGCCAATAAAATGAGTTCATTCTTAAAATATAGAAAAACAAATATGAGCGATAGCAGGACGTACATGATACCATTCCCAATATTCCCTTCTACAAACTGCCAGACGGCTACTGCCATTACTATTATGGCTAAAACAAGCTTTATATTTTTATTGAACATAACTTCGGTTTTTATAGGGCGTCAAAGGTAGTAAAAACATTCAAAAATATTTTATGTTTAACGTTTGTGAAAGTAAAAAATGATTGTATATTTGCACCCGACTTTCAGAGAAGGTCTAATAAGTATAGTTTTTCAGAAGTTTTAACCTAATTTACAATGAAAAGAACATTTCAGCCATCAAAAAGAAAGAGAAGAAACAAACACGGTTTTAGAGAGCGTATGGCATCTGTAAACGGTAGAAAAGTATTGGCTGCACGTAGAGCGAAAGGCCGAAAGAAACTTTCTGTGTCTTCTGAAACTCGTCACAAAAAATAATGTTGATAAGTTATAAATAAAAAGGTGTTGTTTTAAAAGCAACACCTTTTTTTTATACCCTGTCGTATCGTAATTTTAACGCACTAAAAAAGTAACTGTACAAATGCCAAAAAACTCAAATCTAAAATCCGTTTTAATTATTGGTTCCGGTCCTATTATCATTGGCCAGGCATGTGAATTTGATTATTCCGGGTCGCAATCACTGCGATCGCTCCGTGAAGATGGAATTGAAACTATTCTTATTAATTCTAACCCTGCAACGATTATGACCGACCCTTCTATGGCGGATCACGTCTATTTGTTGCCACTTACCACAAAATCGATCATAAAAATATTGAAAGAGCATCCACAAATTGATGCTGTTCTGCCTACAATGGGAGGCCAGACCGCATTGAACCTTTGTATTGAAGCTGATGAAAAGGGTATTTGGAATGATTTTGATGTAGAAATTATTGGAGTTGATATTGCAGCGATAAACATTACCGAAGACCGCGACCAGTTTAAAGGTCTAATGACAAAAATTGGCATACCGGTAGCCCCTGCTAAAATTGCAAACTCTTATTTAACAGGAAAAGAAATAGCACAGGAATTTGGTTTTCCTTTAGTGATCCGGCCATCTTTCACACTAGGAGGAACCGGTGCTTCTTTTGTTCATACAGAAGGAGAATTCGATGAATTATTAACCCGGGGACTTGAAGCATCTCCCATACATGAAGTTTTAATTGACAAAGCATTACTTGGATGGAAGGAATATGAATTAGAACTTCTTCGGGATAGCAATGATAACGTCGTAATTATTTGTGCCATAGAAAATATGGATCCAATGGGAATCCATACAGGGGATTCTATTACAGTTGCACCTGCGATGACACTTAGTGATACCTGCTACCAGAGAATGCGTGACCTGGCTATTAAAATGATGCGAAGTATTGGAGACTTTGCCGGGGGATGTAATGTGCAATTTGCTGTAAGTCCGGATGAAAAGGAAGATATAATTGCTATTGAAATTAACCCGCGTGTGTCACGTTCTTCCGCACTGGCTTCAAAAGCAACAGGTTATCCTATTGCAAAAATAGCTACCAAGTTGGCAATAGGCTACCATTTGGATGAATTGGACAACCAAATAACAAAATCAACTTCAGCACTATTTGAACCTACACTGGATTATGTAATTGTAAAGATTCCACGATGGAATTTTGATAAGTTCGAGGGTTCAGAACGAACGTTAGGCCTCCAAATGAAGTCAGTAGGAGAAGTAATGGGAATAGGACGTTCGTTCCAGGAAGCACTACATAAGGCTACGCAATCGCTGGAAATTAAACGAAACGGGCTTGGAGCCGATGGGAAAAGTTATACAGATTATGAACAGATTCTTAGCAAACTGAAATATGCAAGTTGGGATCGTGTGTTTGTTATCTATGATGCAATTCAAATGGGGATTCCACTAAGCCGGATCCATGAAATCACAAAAATAGATATGTGGTTTCTTAGGCAATATGAAGAGCTTTATATGCTCGAACGGGAAATTTCCCAATACACACTTGATACAATTCCCCGGGAATTATTATTGGAAGCAAAACAAAAAGGATATGGGGACCGTCAAATCGCCCATATGCTCAAGTGTCTGGAAAGTCAGGTCTATAAGAAACGGGAAGAAATGCATATTCAGCGTGTCTATAAGTTAGTGGATACTTGTGCTGCGGAATTTAAGGCTGAAACACCTTACTATTATTCGACCTTTGAAAATGAAATGGAAACTGCAAACGGTACACCTTATTCTGAAAATGATAGCTTAGTGACTGATAAGAAGAAGATTATTGTTCTAGGGTCAGGTCCTAACCGGATCGGGCAGGGGATCGAATTTGATTACTGCTGTGTTCACGGTGTACTGGCAGCAAACGAAGTTGGTTATGAAACCATTATGATCAACTGCAACCCGGAAACCGTTTCCACAGATTTTGACGTTGCTGACAAATTATATTTTGAACCTGTATTCTGGGAACATATTTACGATATTATTCGTCATGAAAAGCCCGAAGGCGTTATTGTTCAGCTGGGAGGGCAAACAGCTCTAAAACTTGCTGAGAAGCTAGACCGTTACGGAATTAAAGTATTAGGCACCAGTTATCAATCACTTGATCTGGCAGAGGATCGCGGAAGTTTTTCTGCATTACTGAAAGACAATGATATCCCTTACCCTGAATTTGGAGTTGCAGAAACCACCGAAGAAGCTTTGGCATTGGCAGATCAGTTGGATTTTCCATTGTTAATTAGACCTTCTTATGTTCTGGGAGGTCAGGGAATGAAAATTGTCATTAATAAGAAAGAACTGGAAGAACATGTAGTGGATCTGCTTCGTAAAATCCCTAATAATAAATTACTGCTGGATCATTATTTGGATGGAGCTATTGAAGCTGAAGCCGATGCAATTTGTGATGGCGAAAATGTCTACATTATAGGTATTATGGAGCATATTGAACCTTGTGGGATACATTCCGGAGATTCAAATGCTACTTTACCGCCTTTTAACCTGGGAGAGTTTATAATGCAACAAATTAAGGACCATACCGTGAAGATTGCAAGGGCATTGAAGACCGTAGGGCTTATCAATATTCAGTTTGCCATAAAAGATGATATGGTATATATCATAGAAGCTAACCCCAGAGCTTCTCGTACGGTACCTTTTATTTCCAAAGCGTATAAAGAACCCTACGTAAATTATGCAACCAAAGTAATGTTGGGACATAATAAAGTAACCGATTTCAACTTTAATCCACAATTGGAAGGATATGCCATTAAGCAACCAGTATTTAGCTTTAACAAATTCCCTAATGTGAATAAACAATTAGGACCCGAAATGAAAAGTACCGGTGAAAGCATTTTGTTTATAGACAGCCTTAAAGATGATGAGTTTTACGATTTATATTCACGAAGAAAAATGTATTTAAGTAAATAATATTTCTATATTTACGATGAAACACATTTTTCCTGAATGAATCGATTACTCCTGGTATTTTTCGTAGGACTTATTAGTTTTTCTGCCATTGCTCAAAGAAAGTCCGACCCGACTCCCGAAAATATTGAGCATGCTAAAAATTTAAAGAAGAGCTATGAAGAAGAAGATATAGTAGCACTTTCAAAAAAAGTAACTATTTCATTCAACCGAAACAAGCGAGAAGGTTTTGTAGAAACCGTCAAGCAACAAAACATAGCACTTCTTAATATTAGTTCAAATTCAAGGTTACAATATCCGGTATATTATGATTCTGAATCTGAAGTAGAAGTGTTTCGTTTAAAAGACCACCGGGGACGTGATTTAACAGGAGGCTCTTCCAGAATTTATGATGAACATTTACAGAGTCAGGACCTTTTTCATACAGACTATCGTGTGAAATTTGCGAATCTTACTTTTCCCTTATTGGGCTATAAGGTAGAAGTAATCACCGAAAAGAAATATAAGGATGTAAAGTATTTTACAAATGAATATTTTACAGATCAATTCAGGATATTGGAGGGTAAGCTTATTATAAATGTTCCAAACTGGTTAGATCTGGAGATTAAGGAATTTAATTTTGACGGCTATGATATTAAAAAATCGGTAACAAAAGAAAAAGATAAAAAAACGATCACCTACGAGTTTAATGATATTGCCTCACAGTCTAATGAAAGTAATACTCCCGGACCTTCGTATACATACCCTCATGTTCTCTTTATTGCAAAATCTTATCATGATGGAAATACCACAAAAACACTTTTCAGTAAAGTAGATGACTTATATGGATGGTACAATAGTTTGGTTAAGAGTGTCGAAATAGACGCTTCTGTATATGCACCTAAAGTAAAAGAGCTTATTGAAGGAACAACCACAGACGAAGAAAAAATAAAAAATATTTTTTATTGGGTGCAGGATAACATCCGGTACATTGCTTTTGAAGATGGAATAGCAGGATTTAAACCGGATAGCCCACAAAATGTGTTTACCAAACGTTACGGAGACTGCAAAGGAATGGCAATCTTGACCAAGTCTATGTTGGAAGAGGCAGGTTTCGATTCACGCTTGGTATGGATAGGAACGGACCGTTTGGCGTATGATTATTCTATTCCTTCCTTATCTGTTGATAACCATATGATCTGTTCAGTAATCTTGAATGGAGAATCTATCTTTTTAGACGGAACCGAAAAATATAACCGATTTGGGGAGTATGCTACCCGAATTCAGGACAAACAGGCCTTGTTGCAGGATAAAGATGGATTTAAAATATTGACTGTTCCCGCTGCAAAAGGGGATGCTAATATTGACAAAACGAGTTACGATCTTAAAATTGAAGACGAAACAATGGTTGGGACTGCTAACAGGCATTATGGAGGTGAGTCCCGCGTTGCGTTTCAGAATGCATTTACCAGTTTTGGAAAGGATAATCAAGTTGAAGTACTTTCAAACTATTTAGCTTCGGGGAATTCAAACTATAATGTAACAGAAATTATTCCTTTTGATGAAGAAAACAGAGATCATGACTTAACTGTTTCGTATGATGTTGCTATTGAAAATGCAGTTTCAAGTTTTGACGGAGACCTATATATAGATATTGACCCGGTGAAGACAGCTTCCGGTTGGATCTTTGAAGAGCGAAAATCGGATTATATGTTTCAGATCAAAGAGAGGATCATAACTGAAGTAAAGTTAAAGATCCCTGAAGGATATAGTGTTGAAATGCCAGAGAATATATCAGTAAATAACGACCTGATTGATATTACTGTGAGTTATCAGCAAAGTGGAACTACAATTGCATATAAAAAAGATATCAATTTCAAAAAGAGGTTGATCAAAAAAGAAGATTTTAATGTATGGAACGTAGGTTTTGAAGCATTAAAAGAAAATTTGAATCAGCAAATTACACTTACAAAAGATTAATATAGAAAACCATCACCGCATTATGATAAAACATTACCTCGCTCTGCTTTTCATTATATGCATTGTTACTTCAATTACAGCACAGTCTAAGAAAGAAATTGAACTTCGAAATCAGTTTTGGGAGTCACAGGATCCAAAGAAGAATGTTGTTGCTATTCCTGAAAAATGGAAGAATGAAAGTGCAGTTATTCTTTATAGAGAAGAGAACTTTGAGTATACCAATAATGGTAAAAAAATGTATAACCCATCCTATTTCCATCAGCGTGTCAAGCTACATGATAAGGCTTCTGTTGATAATTTTTCTGAATTTTCTTTTGAAAAAAACAAGCAGGTAGGGGCAGGGTTCATCAATTTTTACCAGGAAGAAACCATTATTGGGATTAAGGTTATTAAACCCAATGGAGAGGAAGTCATTCTCGATATAGATGCGGAAACAGTTACTCAAGATGAAGAAAATAAGGTGGCGATCCCCAATCTTGAAGTAGGTGATATTATAGATATATTTATCTATGAAGATGATTATCTGCGTAGTTTTTCAGGAACACATATTTATGAACCTGAAGAAAAAATACTGAGCACCAAATACCCTATTTTATACAGGAAGTTGGACGTTACTGTAGAAAATGATTATTTTTTGAATATGGAGTCATATAACGGTGCTCCACAGATCAAAGAAATAGAAACCGGTAAAAAATCTACGCGGCGTTTCAGTCTGGAAGCTTCGGATATTGAAAAAAGTGATTTTCCAAGATGGTTTTATCCACTAACCGAATTACCGGCATTGAAATTTCAGGTGACCTTTGCTTTAAAAGCCAAAAATGAAGCAGCTGCCAGTGTATTTCTTTCAGAAAATGATGCCGAAAGAAAGACAGGTGTCACTAAAGAAGAAATTATTGAGTATTACGGAGAACGTTTTGATATAGATAGTAAGAGTACTGTAAAAGATGTAATACGCTATTTGGAAGAAAAAGGGATAACAAATAAGCGTGAACAAATGGTCCAGGGACTCTATTACATTCGCCATATGAGTTTAAATCGTTTTATTGAGCTGTATTTGGCACGTGACAACCAAATACGTTATTATGCTGTACCCTGTGATATAGACTATGTTGTATTAAGTGAAGGCAGATTTGTAAACTATATGGCTGGTTTGGCAAAACAATTGGGTATTGATTATGATGTCATTGTTGCAACGGCAGATTATAATGGCCCTATTGAGGATCTGTTGTTACGTTCCAATGTATCCTATGGCCTACGCTTTAACTTTGCAGACCCATTGTACTTTTTTAACATTTCGCCTCATGTACAGGCAGACTTTTTTCCAGAAAATTTAGAAGGGACAAAAGTGTATAAAATGAGTGTTGAAAAAAATAGAAAACTGGACGAAGTTACTTTTGATCTATTGCCTGTAACTTCTACTGAAGAAAATAAATCTGTTGAGAAAATCAATATCGAATTTCAGAATGATTTTAAAACACTTAGTATTCGTAGAAACTTGAAATATACAGGGCATTTTAAGACAAAAGAACTTGCAAGACGGCTCTTTTTTGGAGATTTTCTTGATGAAGAATTTGAGCATTACAATACCAAACATTTTTATAATTGCCGTAAGCGACAAGGAAAAAGTGATGTCAGTGCACAGCAAAAAATGGAAGCTTTAATGGTTAGCTATAAAGAAGAAAAAGAGAAAGATCTCGAGAAAGTTGTCAGTTCTAATTTTGAAGTTAACATTAAAGATTATACATATACTGTTGAAAATTCTGCACGATACTCAAACGAAGCATTATCGATAAATGATAACTTCACTATACAAGATGAATTTGTTAAAAAGGCAGGCGCTAATTTTTTAATAGAAGTTGGAAAGTTTATTGGTGGACAAATCCAAATAGAAGATGATGAAGAGGATAGGGATCTGGGTGTTTATTTAAATTACGCCAAAACCTTTGAATACGAAGTTGAAATTGCAATCCCCGAAGGCTATGAGGTGGTAGGCTTGGACAAACTTCAAAGAAATGAATCCAATAGCACAGGTTCGTTCATAAGCAATGTTAAAATTGAAAATGGAGTTCTAAAGTATACTACCAAGAAAGTATATGCCAAAAGAACCTATACGGCTTCAGAATGGTCGCAAATGCTACCTTGGCTAAGAGCTGCTTATGATTTTAGCCAGGAAAAAGTAATGTTTAAAAAGACATAAAAAATCTTAGTATACTAAATAAGTAGGGTAAAAAAGGTTTTCAGTTGTTTTATATAAAAGTTCCTATTGGAATTTAAAATGTTTAATAATTTAAAAACAACGTTATGAAAAAATTTACTCTTTTTATTTTTGCACTTTCAGTATCAGTTGCTTCTGCACAACAAACTTTTGACCTTGATTGGACAATAGGGGTTAACGGAGCTGCTGCAAGTTTTACAATTGAAGTTGGAGATACCATGCATTGGACATGGGGAGATGCTTTACCACATAGTGTTACCAATCAAGGTGGAAGTCAGGAAACATTTGATAGTGGTATTCTTACCGGATTGGGAACAGAATTCTCTTATACGTTTACTATGGAAGGGACTAACCCATACCAGTGCGATGTACATGCGGGAACTATGTTTGGAACGATTACAGTAATTCCTGTGCTTTCTGTAGAAGATAAGTTTGCCAAAAATGTTCAGATCTTCCCAAATCCGGTGGAAGACCAACTTACCATTGCTTCATTGTATCAACTCGATACGTTTAAGATCTACGATGTTTCGGGAAGAAAAGTAGGAGAAGGAGCCGGAACAGGAACGTATACTCAATTGCAAATGTCTTACCTGAAAACAGGAATGTATTTTGTAACGGTTACTTCAGGAGATTTAGAAACAACCCTTCAATTAATAAAAAGATAAATTTAAAAGTCGTATTTTTAAAGAAACAACCTTTGTCACTGCTCTATAGAAAGAGGAAGCTCTTGTTATAAAAGACAGTAGTCATTTTAAATAAAGTGAAGATGAAAATTTTAAACATATTTCCTCTTATCATTATAACATTTTTATATGGATGTACAACAAATACTATTGATGATCTTGAGCCTGTAGGGCAAAATATTCCGGATTTGGTGACATTTCAGGATGTAAGGGCAACATTTGATAATATTTGCAGTGCTTGCCATAATGACCCTCCTCAAAATGGAGCTCCTATGCCTCTAATAACTTATGATAATGTAAAAGAAGCAGTTTTAAACAGAGGACTACTGGAGCGTATAAGCCGTAGTGAAAACGACCCCGGACTTATGCCTTTTGGCGGGCCACGTTTACCGCAGGAAACAATTGATTTAATAAAACAATGGAATACTGACGGACTTTTGGAGAATTAATACGCTTTGCTATGAAAAGACAAATTATCTTATATCTCGTACTTTTTTGCTTTACGACAACAATTACTGCTCAAAAGTATAGCACTAAAACCGGGGAGATAAATTTTGAAGCTTCGGTCCCTTCATTTGAAGAAGTAAAAGCTAAGAACACAAATGTAAGTGCAATTTTAAATGTTGATACAGGAGATTTTGCAGCATTGGCTCTTATAAAAGGGTTCCGGTTTAAAGTTGCATTGATGGAAGAACATTTCAATGAAAATTATGTTGAGTCTTCAAAATTTCCTAAAGCTACCTTTAAGGGTAAGATCAAAGATTTTGATGCTTCTTCATTGACCGAAAGTAAAAAAGAGTTTATTATTTCGGGAGCAGTGACAATGCATGGAGAAACTAAAGCTGTTGAGGTTCCTTTGCAATTACAATTACAAGACGGAGTTTTATTGGTAAGTACAAATTTTGTATTGAACCCGGGAGATTTTAATATCAAGATACCAAAAATAGTAAGTAATAAAATTGCAGAAGAAGTTATGGTTTCGGCTAACTTTTCACTTACAGATTAATTTTTAATTGATTATGAAAAAGAGAAGACTGTTTTTTTGGGTTATAATCTTGTTGCTAATAGGTGCATATTTTACATACAATTATTTGTACCAGGACCATCGTGATATTAAAACGGAAGATTCAGTCATAGAAATTACTGCAGAAGATCTGTTACAAAAGTTTAAGGATGGAGCTGCTACATCAATACTAAACAATACAATTACAGTAACCGGAACAGTTTCTCAAATAGAAGAAATGGCGGTTACAATAAACAATAGTGTACATTGTAACTTTGATGAAGGCCTTACCGGATTAAAGGATAATCAAGAAATTAAAATTAAGGGCCGTTGTATTGGTTATGATGATCTTTTTGAAGTTGTAAAACTGGACCAATCTAGTATTATTAAATAACTAAACTTATGAAGAACTTTATCTTTTTTCTATTGCTATTCCCAGCTTTAACCTTTGCTCAAGATGACCTTTTAGATGACCTTGAAAAAGACGTTACCATTGATGAAACTGTTACGGCTGCATTTAAAGGCTTAAAAGTTGTAAATTTTGAATCGACCAAACTCGCCAATAAAAAAGACCTTTATTTAGTAGTGTCACATAGATTTGGAACAGTAAAAAATGGAATTGATGATTTCTTTGGGCTTGATAATGCGGTTACTCAAATAAAATTTATCTATGGTGTAAATGAATGGTTAAATGTTGGAGTTGCCAGAAGTTCATTTCAGAAAAAATATGGGTTTCATGCCAAATACAGGCTTGTCAATCAAGAGAATGAAGGTTTTCCGGTTACCATTGTAGGGTACAATCTGGTTACTATAAACACAGCATTAGAAGAGGAACTCTTTAATAATTTTGAGTTTAGTGACCGGCTGGTATATACAACACAAGTTCTTATTTCTAGAAAGGTATCCGAAGATTTTTCAATTTTAATAGCACCTACTCATATACACGAAAATGTAGCCACACGAAGCACGGTGGTTCTCGACGATGAAAACGTTTTTACTTATGACGAAGAGAACGATCAATTTGCTGTGGGTGTAGGAGGAAGATATAAACTTACAACCCGATGGAGCATCAATGTGGATTATGGCATTCATTTAAACAGAAACGATAATTCGGTCTACAAAAACCCGCTTTCTATTGGTTTTGACCTGGAAACAGGTGGGCACGTTTTCCAAATGCATTTTACCAATGCACAGGCTATGTTCGAAGAAGGTTATATAGTTAGAGGAGAAGGAGACTGGGGAGATGGAGACTTCTTTTTCGGATTTAATCTAAGCAGGGTATTTTAGTTTTATATAATTCCCCAACAAATAACATAGATTATTAACCAATCTCAAGAAATCATGAAAAAACTATTATTTTCTTTAGTTTGCTTTGCACTTTTTACGGGCACGGCAGTAAGTCAGATCACTAATCCGCATTTAAATGATTTTAATGACGGAACCACACAAGGTTGGTCCAATGGGCCAGGCTCTCCCAACCCACCTACCAATGTAAATAATTTCTTAGAAGAAGTAAGTGCAGGAGGTAATGGAGCAGGGAGTAAATTGGCAGTTTTCAATATTGGAGCCGATATAACAGGCGATTATACAGCTGCCGGAATTCTGTCTATTGAATTTGAAGCTAAAACACCTACCAGTGATGATCTATTTTTGCGTGTTGGGATAAAAGGAGGAAGTGACGATACAGAGATCGTTACAACAGACTTTGTTACCGTACCCGGTTCCAGTGATTGGAATTCCTATTTACTTTCTCTTGTTGCAGTAGATTTTATAGTCGATGACGGTTCAAATACGATAGAAGAAACACTTGCCGATGTTAAGGAGATACGAATCCTTCATAACCCGGATCCTTCGTTTCCTGCTGATGCAATCGCAGCTACTTTGCATTTGGATAACATTAATATATCAGATACAGTACTCGGACTTAACGAAAATGCATTGTCTTCTTTGAAATTATTCCCTAATCCTGCAAAAGATTTTGCTTTAGTTACTGCTAAAGATAAAATTGACAGCTATAGGCTATATAGTGTATTAGGAGCTCTTATTGAAGAAGTTAAAGTAAATGCACTTTCTTTTGAAATAGACCTGCGTAACAGGCCTACAGGAATTTATCTGGTAGAACTGAATGCCGGCAATACAAAACAAATCCAAAAACTCATTAAAAAATAATCATTAAAAAGCCCGCTATCGAGCGGGCTTTTTTTAATTTCTGTTATAATGAGGTGACGGTTCTTCTTTAACATCTGTTATAAAATAATTGGTATCCCCCCAGAAGAAAAAAGTACCAAAACGTTCCATATAAGATAGCTTTACATATCTGCCTTGATATTCCTTTAGTTTTTCGATCACTTCTTTCTCTTTGTCCAGAACAGAAAACTGAAAGATCTGAGCACCGCTTATTCCCTGACTTATTTCTCCTTCCCAGGTTTTTGCAATAACACCTTTATGGCTAAATTTTATAAGCTCTCCGGAGCGAGTACCTTCACTATACGGTACAAAATATACAAAAGTGAAATAAAGCAGGTATAGCCCTAAAAGGCTCCCTAAGATGATGAATAATATTTTTTTCATTCTTCTAAAAATTATTCGTTCATAAATTTAACCTTCCTCTTCTTCGGCACGTTTCAATAATTTTTCGTCAATATTTTTACTGGCTTTAGCGCCAAGTTTTTTAAGACGTTCCACTCTTCTTATCAGGTTTCCTTTTCCGGTAAGTTTTTTCATCGCACTTTCATAACTCCCCTGTACGGTTCCTATTTGCTTGCCAACTTTAATGAGCTCATCGGTAAGATTGGTAAATGAGTCATATAAAGCACCGGCTTGTGTAGCAATTTCCAAAGCATTTTGTTGCTGTTTTTCATTGTTCCACATACTGTCAATGGTTCGTAATGTCGCCAAAAGGGTAGTAGGGGTAACAATGACAATGTTCTTTTCAAATGCCCAATTATATAAATTACTGTCTTGATTCACTGCAATGGCGAAAGCAGGTTCAATAGGAACAAAAAGTAATACAAAGTCCGGGCTTTCAATTTTGTAGATATCCTGATAATTTTTATCACTAAGCTGTTCAATATGCTTTTTTAAAGAAGAGATATGTTCTTTTAAAAACTGTTCCCGGTCGTCTTTATCATCTTCATTTATAAAACGTTCGTAGGCAACCAATGATACTTTTGAATCAATGATCATCTTTTTATTGTCCGGAAGATGTAAAACGACATCTGGCAGAACACGTTTTCCTTCATCTGTTGTAAAGCTGCTTTGCACAAAATACTCCCGGTCTTTTTCCAGGCCACTCTTTTCCAGGACACGTTCCAACACTAATTCCCCCCAATTACCCTGTGTTTTACTATCACCTTTTAAGGCTTTGGTCAGGTTTATGGCCTCCTTGCTCATTTGCTCGTTGAGCTCTTTTAAACCAATAATCTGTTGTCTGAGCATAGCATGACGGTCTATACTTTCTTTATGAGTATCTTCTACCTTCTTCTCAAATTTATCGATCTTCTCCTGAAGTGGTTTTAAGATACCATCCAGATTTTCTTTATTCTGTTTTGTAAATTTTTCTGACTTAGATTCAAGTATCTTATTAGCAAGATTTTCAAACTCTTTAGTAAACTTTTCCTGTAACTTTTCTACTTCTTCCTTCTGCTCACGGTTTTTTTGTTCCAGATTTTCAAAGTCTGCATTTCGCTTGGCAAGTTCCAGGTTTAAAAAGTCTTTTTCTTTTCTAATTACCTCACGTTCTTGTAATACTTTTTCAAATTGTTCATTCAGTTTTTCTTCTACCTCATTTTGTTGCTCCAGTTTTGTTTCCAACTTACTTGTTTCCCCTTTAAATTTTAAACGAGCAAACAAATTGCCTATAAAAGCTCCAATTAGCAGGCAAATAGCAGCCAGAAGTAAAAAAAGAAAGGTTTCGCTCATGAGAATATTAGTTTCCTGTAAATATACTTATTTCATCTGTTTATGCATACTGTTTTTTATAGGTCAGATGTAATTCGTTGATTATACTTTTCGGCTTGTACCGAAATTTTAACTACACTCATTTCTTAATACTGAATCGACCTGTTTTTGCATTGAATGCTATTGTTTCTTTTGGAAAGAGTGCATCAAACCGGCCAGCTTCGATCAAGTTGCAGGGTTGATCAAAATAGGTTTCTTCCGGGGCCATCACAAGCATTTTATCACTTAATTGTATCGCCAGATCAATTTCGTGAGTAGAAAATAAAATTGACTTCTTGGTTTTAACAGCTAGCTTTTTCAATAGCTTCAACACATAAGCACGATGATATAAGTCCAGATGTGTTGTGGGTTCATCCAAAATTATTAACGGAGTATCCTGTGCCAGGGCTCTTGCTATATATACACGTTGTAATTGGCCGTCACTTAATTCAAAGCATTTTCTCCGGGCGAGGGATTCGGTTTCGGTGGACTGCAATGCAAATTGTATAGCTTTTTTATCTGTTAAAGACAGACTACCCATCCAATTGGTATACGGTTGCCTTCCCAAGGAGACTAATTCCAGAACAGTTAAATTCTTCGAAGCCGGTGCTTCAGTTAAAACAACACTTAACTGGTTTGCCAATTGTAAGGTTGAATAGGAAGAGAGGGGCTTGTCTTTCAGGAATATTTCTCCGGCAATTTTCAATTGCATACAGGCAAGTGTGCGTAACAAAGTAGATTTTCCTATACCGTTAGCGCCTACCAAACCTACAAGTTCGCCTTTATGTACTGAAAAATTGATTTTTTCTGAAACAGTTGTTACTTTTCTTTTACTGAAATAGCCTATCGCCAGGTCTTTGGCTTCTAAAATAATATGTTTTCCTTCCGAAGCCATTAAAATAACAATTTACGTTTTCGCACTAATAACCAAATTACCACCGGCGCCCCTACAAGCGATGTAATGGCATTTATTGGCAGTGTATATTCAACGAACGGCAGTTGTGCTAAAGTATCGCAAATGAGCATTAAAATACTTCCAAAAAGCAAGACGGCCGGCAACAATACCAAATGATTAGAAGTGGTAAAAACCTGCCGTGTAAGATGTGGCACCGCCAGTCCTACAAAAGCAATGGGGCCAGCAAATGCAGTAATGCTTCCTGCTAAAATGCTGGTAGCAATTATTATTAGAAAAGTGGTTCTCTTAATACGAAGGCCCATGCTTTTTGCATAATTCTCTCCTAACAACAAAGCATTTAGCGATTTGCTACTCAGAAAACTCAGTAACAATCCGGCGAAACAACAAATGCTCAAAATTAAAATGCTATTCCATGATTGGTTCCCAAGACTCCCAAAACTCCAAAAAATGTATTGTTGTAACTGTTCCGCATTACTGAAATAAGAAAGTACAGCAACTACAGCTGCAGTAACACTTCCAAACATCAACCCGATTATAAGGATCGCCATGGTATCTTTAATTTTAAAAGTCACAGCCAAAACTGCCAGTAGCACCAGAAAAGTTCCTATTGCCGAAGCAATCACCAGGCTCCATTGACTTGCTAAAAGCCCTCCGAAAAAACCTCCTAAAGCGCTTGCGCCTAAAATTAAGACCGCGACACCTAAGCTTGCACCACTACTCAACCCCAAAACAAAAGGTCCTGCCAGTGGATTGCGAAACATTGTTTGCATTAACAAACCGGAAACGGCCAATCCACTGCCTGTGAGAACAGCAGTGATCGCTTTAGGCAGCCTGTAATCGATAAGAATGTATTGCCAGGATTCTTTGGAAGTAGTACCTCCAAACAGACCGGAGATCACTTCATCTATAGGTATGGAAACAGACCCCAAGCTTATATTGATCAAGAATGTTACTATTAACAGAATGATTAGCATTATAAAATAACCACGATATATTAAGGCTCTTTCCACTATTCAAGTTTAGTGAAAAAAAATAATTCATGATCAGGAAGCAGGTCGGGATGTAAAATCCTAATAATATCTTTTAAAACCAGATCAGGACGATTAGGTGCCAATTCATAATAGATCACACCTCCTGTAGCTCCTTTTTTTGTAGTAAAGCTGTAAACATTCTCATTTTTAAAAGCGTCAAACTCCTTGTAGACATTATGCGTATCTTCCAACTGTTGAAAACTTGTAAAACGTCCGGGTCCTATCCAAAAATCTACAGTTTTTCCTTTTTCCAATACTGCTTCCAGGTTTAAAGAAAGGCTACCGGTACCTTCGCTATCTTTCCACAAATAGTCACCACCGGCATCGGCAATGAACTGAGCAGCCCAACTACCTCCTTGTGGTAAATACCAGACATCACGATACATTGCGCCACTTAAAACGGTTGGTTTTTTAGAAATTTTCGAAGCTATTTCTGTAGCTAAGAGGTATTCCGTTTCAATATTTTTAAAAATACTGTCAGCTTCTTTTCCTTTATTGAAAAGAGCCCCAAAAAATTTAATCCATTCTGCTTTTCCTAAAGGAGAAACTTCGGTCCAATCCGAATTATACATTACCGGAATTCCAGTTTTTTGAATAGTCGATACTGCTTTATTATTTCCTTCAACGGCAAAAGTGACCACAACATCCGGAGATAGGTCAATAAGTACTTCGGTGTTGATATCTTCATTTTTACCAAGCTCTTTTATAGCACCTTCATCAATCATTTTCCGTGTAGTTTCAGAAGAAATATAACCTAAGTTGGGAAAGCCTATCAAAGCATCCGAAACACCTAGCATTTCTAAAGATGGGATATGTGTTGTTGAAGTTACCACGATATTAGAAACAGGAACTTCTACGACAGCATCAAATTTTTCTGAAGTATTCAGGCTATTGCCTTTTTCAAGCAAAGCATATGTAAAAGTATCTTTAGCTCCCGGCCATGGGTCTTTTAAAGTAATGGTCTTGTAACCTTCAAAATGATTGATCTCAAACCCTTTAGCATAGTTAACTATAGTTCTTTGATCACTCTTCTTAACAATAGAAGGTGACTTTTGGATTTCTTTACAAGAAGTGAATAGAATTAGAAAACTTATGAGTACTGAGAATTTTTGCATCCTCAAAAATAATGGAATTTGTTTGCTTAGCTATCAATTTAAAACCTTATTTTCGCTTTGAATTTTGGTGAAAAGATCAGAAAGATCTTTTCTTAAAAGGGAATTCGGTTAAAAACCGAAGCTGTACCCGCAACTGTAAGCCGTCCGCCTTTGGCGGATCGTACAAAACTTCAAAAACCACTGCGCAAGCGGGAAGGTTGTACACAGGCGAGCCAGGAGACCTGCCATTTTCACTATTGTCAAACTTTCGGGATAAAGGTTTGGGAAGATACATTGAGTGCCTTAGAGCATTTAAACTCTTCTTACTTTTTCCGTTTTAAATTTTTTAAAATGAAAAAACAAGTACTAGCATTATTATGTTTCTGTGTAACAGGATTTACTGTTGCTCAGGAAAATGAAAACATCGAGCAGTTAGATTCGGTGACAGTTATTACAAAAGTTCCATTAGCAAAAAAAAATAGTGGAAAAGTAATAACAAAAATCACTGCGGAAACCCTTGAGAACAGTAAAGGGAAGTCTGTAGCACAATTGGTGAATGAAGTTTCCGGGATAGAGATTAACGGAAGCCGAAGCAATGACGGTCAAAACCTTGGTTATTATGTTCGGGGAGGTAGAAATCGTCAGGTAGTGATCATGGTAGATGGGGTTCAATTAAATGATCCTTCACAAATCTCCAACGATTATGATTTGCGGCTGATTCCAACGGCATCTATTGAGAGCATAGAAATTATCAAAGGAGCTTCCAGTGTTATGTATGGAAGTGGTGCATCCACAGCAGTAATTAGTATTACTACAAAGAAAGCTTCGGAAAAACCAATTGCTGCAACTTTTACATCTACTTTGGGAACTAACAGTGCAGCCGAAGAGAATGATAGTGCGAATACTATAGAAGAATTCACCAACTTTGCTTCTTTGAATGGAACACTAAATAGATTCTTCTATAACGCAAGTTTTAGTAATCGTTTTGTCAACGGTTTATCTGCCATTGCTGCTCCGGAAGGAGAAGAACGTTTTAATGAAGATGTATTTAACCGATTCGATGGGCGTATCAACTTAGGCTATCAAATTTCAAAAAAGATTAAGATAAGCCAATTTTTTAGCTTTGATAGCTTTGAAGCTGATTACGATGATTTTGGATACATTGATGCTGAAAACAGATCCATCTCAAAACAGCTAAAACGAGGTGGACATTTTGAGTGGAAATACAATAAAGGCACTTTTGTCTTTAACGATAGCCAGACTTGGATAGAACGCGAATTCGAATCTTCTTTCCCAGCTAAATATGATTCGAAATCACATACAATAGATGCCTATTTAAACCATAGCTTTACAAAGAAAATAAGTGTATTGTTAGGAGTAAACTTTAACACAAGTAGCTTTAATTCGTATACCGTACCATTTGGAGAAACTGATTTTGTAGAAGCTGTAAATGAAGACACTGCAAAATTTAATTATGTTGACCCTTACATAAACCTGGTTTATATTTCAGATTTTGGGCTGAATATAAATGCAGGGGCACGAATGAATGTTCATAGTGTATACGATTCACACTTGGTGTACAATATAAATCCTTCGTATGGATTTGATTTTGGAAGGAATACTTTAAAGATTTTGGGTTCGTATAGTACCGCCTACATTACTCCGTCACTATTTCAATTATATGATCCACTATACGGAAACGAAGCATTACAGCCTGAAGAAAATACTAGTATTGAAGGAGGTTTAGCCTTTTCTTCAGGAAACAACTTCAGTATAAGTGCTTTGTATTTTACCAGAAATGAAGAAAATTTTGTAGACTTTGTTACAGTGGATCCTGACCTGTTTATTTTTCAGTATCAAAACATTTCAGATACATTTGATGCCAGTGGAGTAGAAGTGGAAATTTCAAAAAAGTTTGGTAAGAAAGTAAATGTTACCGCTAATTATACGAATACCCAGGCAGATGAAAGATTTACATTGCGTATTCCAGAACATAAGGCGAATGCATCCATAGGATATCAAATTAATTCGAAGTCATTTGTAGGAGTTAACTATCAATACAACAGTGAACGTGAAGATTCCTTTTTTAACCCTGAAACCTTTGAAAGTGAGGCTATAACTCTTGACAGCTATGGGTTGGTAGATATTTCTGCTTCCACGAAGATTCTAAAAAATCTTACTCTATTTGCAAATGTGAGCAATCTGTTGAACGAAGAGTATGAGGAATTGTATAGATACCAAACCCGCGGACGAAATATTAGGGGAGGTTTTACTTTAGAGTTTTAGGCTGCCTTATTAGTAATTATTGGGATGACAAGTATCATTAAAGATACTTGTCATCCTTTTTTTTGATTCAAAAGGATACAAAAACTATTTTTCGACTACCATTAATTGATAAAGAAGTGAAGAAGCTTTACTTTCCGAAATCTCTTCCAGTACATTAAAGTTGTTTCGCAATGGAACAGGAGCAGGAATAATATCATTTAAAGCTGCAGCAAGGAAAGGCTCATTCGTATCACCTAATACGCCAAGGTTGCTGTAATCTTCATTTAGTTCTATTGCCGGAGTAAGCCCATTTACAAAATCTGTATTTCCTGTTGCATTTGCTGTTTTAAATACAAGAGGAAGCATCGCATATGTATGACCTGGATTGGCCTGACTTCTACTAAACCCGGGAGCAGGAGCATCATATAATAAAAAGGATGCTTGAAATTTCCCTGTGGTCGTTCCACCAACTTGTATCACTTGAATGTACGGGTTTAATCCGTTAATGACCAATTCACTGGCTGAAGCAGATCTACTCGTAGTAAGAATATATACTCTGGTTAAATTCAGGCTGTTAATAGCTTCGCCTGTACTTAGACTAGTATTAAAGACTCCCGGGTTCGCATATTCATCCTGCCGATCTTCATTCCATATTTCAGTATAAAAAAGGTCACCAGCAAATTGCCCGGTGATCATGCTGGACAGGTCTTGTGCTGTACGTACTGAACCGCCACCATTATAACGTAGATCCAAAATAAGGTCAGTGATTCCGTCTGCCTGAAACTGCCCGAAAGCTGCATTCAATTGTTGATTGAAGTCCGCGGTAAAAGCATTGTACATTAAGTAACCGATCTTTTGTCCACTTACTGTTAGGGTCTTAGCAATGTGAACAGGATTTTCGGTGACTTCTGCTTTAGAGAGTGTAACTGACTCTCCTGTAGGAGTTACTGACTGTCCATCGTAAGTAGCAAGCCCAATAGTATAGCTGTTAGGAGCAAAAAGCTCATTGAAATTATTTTCTGTAATTTGCTGGCCATCAATCGTATTGAATATAATACCTCGCTGTAGTCCTTCCGAAGCAGCACTTGTATTAGGGATCACATAGCGAACATATCCAAAAACGTTTCCACTTCCATCAGGATAAAGTACTACACCATATTCCATCCCGTTATTAAGGGTGATGCCATTTAACTCATTTTCCAGTTGAATATAATTATCTACCAATATGCTGAAACGATCCTGGGATGATATTAAAAAATCAAATAAAGTTTCGGGAGAATCAAACGTATTTAAAAAGGTATCCAGTTCACTTTGGTTTGCAAATGCATCATTAGCAAGTTCGGGAGTATCTGCTTTGTATAAATAAAAGAAATTAAGAGCGCGGTATATGAAATTTTGAATATCTACTGTAGATGCAACTTGCAGGTTGTCATCTCTGTCTTCAAAACAAGAGGTAAATGTAATTGAAATGGCTAAAAGTAGTAGGAGAAGGTTCTTTTTCATAATATTTTTTAAACGGAACATAACTTGTAAACCCCTAAAGTATATACATTATTGTAAAACATCAACTAAATTGTAACAAAATTTTGAGTACCTCGTCGTAATTAAAGAACGGCATAGCAATTGCAAGTTCACTAACCACCAGACTAATGAAACAAAAGGAGTTCTTAACAACCGTATTACCTTTTAAAGATAAGCTTTACAGGCTTGCTAAGAGGCTCCTTGTATCTAGTGAAGAAGCTGAAGATGCCGTTCAGGAAGTTTTTTTGAAATTATGGAATGGGAAACAAAAAATTAAAAACTATAAGAATCCCGAAGCATTTGCCATTACAATGACGAAGAATTATTGTTTGGACCGACTAAAATCGAAACAAGCAGGTAATTTGAAAATTGTACACAGCAATTATCAGAATTCTGAGAATATTGAGAAAGCTGTTGAAGCAAATGATGGAGTTAGTTTGGTTTTTAAGATAATGGAAACCCTGCCGGAACAACAAAGGATGATCCTTCAGCTTCGGGATGTTGAGCAATTTGAGTTCGCTGAAATTGCCGAGATGCTAGAAAGCAATGAAACAGCGGTTCGCGTAGCATTATCACGCGCCCGGAAAACAGTAAGAGAACAATTAATAAAACAGTACAATTATGGAGTTAGCTAATATAGAAACCCTATTAGAGACCTATTTTGAAGGTAACACTACACTTGATGAGGAAGCCACCCTTCGTAATTATTTTACGGAGAATGACGTAGCACCGCATCTGGCAATGTACCAACCACTTTTTGTGGGCCTGGAACGCGCAAGTGAAGAAGTTTCAAAACAGGAAGTTGTGCTACCACAAACATCATTTCAATTAAATCAGTGGTGGTATGGTATAGCAGCAATGTTAGTAGTTGGTGTAACTATTGGAAGTTTTATGTTCTCACAGCCTCAATTGACGCAAGAAGAAAAAGAGGCGATAGCTGCTTTTGAAAAAGCAAAGGAGACAATGCTATTGCTTTCTGAAAACCTTAATAAAGGCACTTCCAGTATAGCGCATTTAAATGAATTTTCTAAAGGAACGTCAACAATATCACATATCAATCAATTCACAAATAGTAAAAACAAAATTTTAAAATAATCTTAAATACAGACACATGAAAAAGTTAGCAATTTTAATAGCAATCATATTCGCACCAATGGTTACATCTGCTCAAACCTTTGACTCTTTTGAAGACGAAAAAGATGTAAGCTCGGTGATAGTTACCAAAAATATGTTCAAGTTATTGAGCAAAATAGATTTGGAATCGGATGACCCTGAAGCTCAGGAATATATGGAGCTGGTAAACAATCTTGATAATATTAAGGTGTATACTACAGAAAACCCTGAGGTTGCCCAGCGAATGAATAGTGCTGTGGCAAATTATGTTGGAAAAACCAAAGACTTAAGCGAATTAATGCGCGTAAAGGATGATGGTAAAAACATAAAGTTTTACTCTAAAGAAGGGAAGAATGAAAACTTTGTGAGCGAATTATTAATGCATCTTAAAGGAGATGTAGATGGTAAGGAGATGACCGTAATTATGAGCATTACCGGAAACATTGACCTAAAGAAGATCTCTAAGCTTACACACGACCTTAAGGTTCCTGGTAGTGAGCAACTAAAGAATATTGAAAAGAAAAAATCATAACTATGGTACTCTTAAAGTATATAACTGCGTTAGCCCTTGCTGCCCTTGCTTTATACGGGTGTAGTAATGAGCAATCCCTGCAACGATATTTAGTAGACAAGCAGGATGATAATAACTTTGTCAAGGTAGACCTTGCAACAAGCCTTTTACAAAGTGAAAGTGCAAACTTTTCAAAAGAAGAGATGGATGTCCTAAACACGGTAAAGAAAATAAACGTGGTGGCCTATCCAATAAAAAACGGTAATACAGCTGAGTATGAAGCTGAAAAAACCAAAGTGAAAGAGATCATTAAGCAAGAGAAATACAAAACACTTATGAAAATGGGATCCAATACCAAAGGAGCTACCTTAAAATATTTAGGTGAAGAAGATGCTATTGATGAGTTGATCGTATTTGCAAGTGATAGTGAAAGAGGATTTGCTGTATTTCGCTTATTAGGAGATAATATGCGCCCTGATGAAATACTAAAGCTAATGAACTCTATTGATAGAGGTGATATTGATGCTTCTAGGTTGAAAAGTATAGGTGACCTGTTTGATATGGGTTCCGGTAGTTTTTAGTTAATGATATTTAAAAACAAAAAAAAGACTCCATTTTGGAGTCTTTTTTGTTTTCTGGAAATATCAATACACTATATTCCTGTATAATTTGAAGGAGTTATCTTTTGCATTTCATCTTTTATTACTTCCGAAACGTCCAGAGTTTCAATAAAATCTGCAATAGATTTTTGTGTAATAGCAGCATTTGTACGAGTCAACCCTTTAAGGGCTTCATATGCATTTGGATATGCTTCCCTACGCAAAATAGTCTGTATGGCCTCCGCAACTACCGCCCAGTTATTTTCAAGGTCTTCCGCAAATTTGGATTCATTCAGTAATAATTTATTCAATCCTTTTAGTGTAGACTGAAATGCAATAATGGTATGTCCAATGGGAACACCTATGTTTCGCAGTACAGTGCTATCTGTTAAATCTCGCTGTAAACGACTTACAGGAAGTTTTGCGGACAGATGTTCAAATATAGCATTGGCGATTCCCAGATTTCCTTCACTGTTTTCAAAATCGATGGGATTCACTTTATGTGGCATCGCAGAGGAGCCTATTTCCCCTTTTTTGATCTTCTGTTTAAAATAATCCATAGAAACATATGCCCAGATATCACGATCAAGATCAATCAAGATTGTATTGATGCGTTTCAGACTGTCAAATAAAGCAGCCATATGGTCATAATGCTCGATCTGTGTAGTAGGGAAAGAATGGTGTAACCCTAACTTTCCTTGCACAAATTGTGTTCCAAATGCTTTCCAGTCTATAGCAGGATATGCAACCTTATGCGCATTGAAATTTCCACTGGCACCTCCAAATTTCGCCCCGCTTTTTATATCATTTAACAGGTCAAATTGCTCTTCCAGACGTACAACAAAAACTTCTATTTCTTTCCCCAGACGAGTTGGGGAAGCCGGTTGCCCGTGTGTTCTGGCAAGCATAGGTATATTTGCCCACTCAGTGGCCAGTTCCTTTAGTTTGTCTTTTACTGCAAATAGTTGAGGCACGTATACTTCATTGATAGCGTCTCTGAGCGAAAGAGGAATAGCTGTATTATTAATATCCTGAGAGGTGAGACCGAAATGTATGAATTCTTTGTATTGCTGAAGTCCCAGGACATCAAACTTTTCTTTAATGAAATACTCTACTGCTTTTACATCGTGATTAGTTACTTTTTCGATATCCTTTATATGGAGAGCATCCTGTACGGAAAACTCCAAATACAAATTCCTTAGCTCCGAAAACAAGCTCTTATCAAAATCTGCTAACTGGGGTAACGGAAGCTCTGTCAAAGCAATAAAATACTCAATCTCTACCTGAACACGATACCGTATGAGGGCTTCTTCAGAGAAGAAAGGAATAAGCGATGCAGTTTTGGAGGCATATCTGCCGTCTATAGGTGAAATAGCCTGTAATGCGTTGGTAGCCATACTAGAAATTTTGAAAGTGCAAAGATACTATTTATCACAAGAAGAATAAAGCATAGCTTTCGAAGATTTACCTCTTAATTTTACTCAGGATCTTTTTACCTCTGGATTTGTAACCAGCACTTCCTGAAGGAATATTTCGTTCTAATATTTGAACCAATTCTTCATGGATCCAGTCAAATTCTGCCCCTAAATAATACAAACAAAGCATTGCACGTGCCTGACAGGCAATTTTTTGGTCGGTAATAAGCCAGTCAAAGGAGCGTTCGACCATAATTTCTTTATGTGTTGTATTTAGTGTTTTGAGCAACAAAGGATCTTTTTTCTTATAATATTGAGTGCAGATCATTTCACAGATATGTGATAGAGGTCGTACAGATTGATGTTTATATGCGCCAGGCAGGTTTTTGAAGAAAAAATCGAAATGAGGATAGAGTAATTCCAAATTTTCCAAACATACAAATTCCAAAGACCAATTGGCTTTATAAGATATGTCATCATCATTCTTAAAGCAATACTTCAATAGCTCCGGAATACTTTCAGGATGTTCCAATATCCATACCGCAGCTCCGTATCTATTCTTTCTATAGGCTTTGTCATAATTTATTTTCTGAAATAAGGCGGAATTCATATCAAATGGTCTTTATAGCGGTAATCGCTTTTGGAACTCCTGTGGTTGCTTTTTCAGCAAAAACAGTGATTCTTTCCGAAGAAGATATTGACGGATTGGGGTCTACAAAATATACTGGAGCACGCAATGGAGCATATTGTATCAAACCGGCTGCCGGATAGACCTGCATTGATGTGCCTACGATTAAAACAGCATCGGTTTCCGAAATCAATTGAATAGCTGTATCCATCATAGGAACTGCCTCGCCAAACCAAACAATATGTGGACGTAATTGATGTTTGTATTCACAAAGATCTCCTACGTTGAGGTCATTTCTCCAATCCATAACCAGACTTTCATCAAACGTACTGCGTACTTTTAATAATTCTCCATGTAGATGAACCACATGGTTACTCCCGGCACGTTCATGCAGGTCGTCTACATTCTGGGTAATAATAACCACCTCATGTTCTTTTTCAAGCTCAGACAAAGCAATATGTGCCACATTAGGCGCTACCTGCAGCAATTGCCTGCGGCGCTGATTGTAAAAATCCAGAACCAAAGCCGGATCATTTGCAAAACCTTGTGGAGAAGCTACTTTCATCACATCATGCCCTTCCCACAGGCCGTTGCTGTCACGAAAGGTTTTAAGTCCGCTTTCGGCACTCATTCCCGCTCCGGTAAGAACTGCGATCTTCATTATTAGTAATTTTTTATCTTCGTTTTAAAATTACTTATTTCCATTGGATTTACAACTTTTTGAATATTTACAATCATTACTTACTGAACGCCGCAAAGATCTTTTCAAAAAAGTATTATCTCAGCGCACACGACATTTTACTGTTGTAACCGAAGATGTCTACCAGTTGCATAATACCAGTGCCGTAATGCGTACCTGTGATATTTTTGGTATACAGGACCTGCATGTTGTGGAAGAATTGGAAAGTAAAAGAATAGACAAAGAAATAGCGATGGGCGCACAAAAATGGGTCGACTTGCATCGCTATGATACTATTAATGATTGTATTTCGGTCATGAAAGAGAAGGATTATCAGATTATAGCAACTACACCTCATAATGATTCTTCTTTGCTACAGGACTTTGATGTCACAAAAAAGAGTGCTTTTTTCTTCGGAAAAGAAAATGACGGATTGAGTGATGTGGTCATGCAACAAGCAGATACTTTTTTAAAAATTCCAATGTATGGTTTTACGGAGAGTTTGAATATTTCGGTTTCTGTGGCGATCATTCTTCAGCATGTGGTCACCAAATTGAAAGATACCGAAGTAGACTGGCAACTTTCTGAAACAGAAAAGCTGGAAATAGAAATGATCTGGACACAAAAAACCATTAAAAGTTCAGCAGAGATCATCGAACGTTATAACAAAGAGAAAAATTTGTAGATTTATAAACCTAATTTAAACCTTACCAATATGATATTTCTTTACATTCTTTTAGCAATTTTGGCCCTTTTGATCATTCTGGTACTTGTGGCTCCAAAGAAGTACAATGTACATAGAAGCATTACAGTTAATAAACCCGTATCGGAAGTCTATCAATACCTCATGCATATCAAAAATCAGGACCATTGGTCACCCTGGAAAAAAAGGGACCCGGGAATGAAACAAACTTTTACCGGAGAAGATGGTACCATAGGATTTATTTCGCGATGGGAAAGTGACCACAAAAATGTAGGCCATGGAGAACAAGAGGTTTTAGCTTTGGACGAAAATAAAAGAATAGATACTGCTTTACGTTTTCTAAAACCTTGGAAAAGTGAAAGTAATGCATATATGGAAACCCATGAAGATGGAGGTGGAACTAAAGTCGTTTGGGGATTTTATGGCACTCACAAGGTTCCAATGAATGTGATGATGATGTTCTTCAATATGGATAAGGCAGTTGGAAAAGATTTTGAAGAAGGGTTGGATACATTAAAAAAAGTACTGGAAAACTAATTAAGACATTAATAATATGAAACAAAATATGGTGGCCTGGTTCGAGATTCCTGTAAATGATATGGACCGAGCCAAAAAATTTTACGAAGAAGTATTTGCCATAGAGATCACAGTACAGGATTTCCAAGGCATACTAATGGGCTGGTTTCCCAGTGCGGGAGAAGCACCGGGAGCAGAAGGTGCTTTGATACAACAGGAAAGCTACATACCCAGCCAGGAAGGGACATTGGTATATTTTAATTCTGAAGATGTACAAACCGAATTGGACAGAGTGACGAGTGCCGGGGGAAATATTCTACAGGAAAAAACAATGATCTCACCGGAACACGGTTACATGGCAGTACTAAAAGATACCGAAGGGAACCGGATTGGGTTGTATTCTAACTAGTAAGTATGCAACTCGTCTTTGCGACCCACAATCAAAATAAATTCAAAGAAGTAAAAGCTTTACTACCTTCTCATTTGGAGCTGCTCAGCCTTACAGATATTGGTTGTCATGAAGACATTCCCGAAACAGCAGATACAATCGAAGGCAATGCAGCCTTAAAGGCTTCCTATGTAAAAGAACATTACGGTTATGATTGTTTTGCAGATGATACAGGCCTGGAAGTTGTGGCCCTGAACAATGAACCCGGAGTGTATAGCGCACGCTATGCCGGACCGGGAAATAATGCGGAAGCCAATATCAACAAGTTGCTTTTTAACCTAAAAGGAAAAGAAGACCGAACTGCCCGCTTTAAAACTACGATCGCCCTTACCTTAAACGGCATCACTAATTTATTTACAGGGATTTGTGAAGGAGAGATCACAGAAACACTACGCGGCGAAAAAGGATTTGGGTATGATCCGGTTTTTCAACCCAAGGGCTTTACTGAAACCTTTGCAGAAATGACACTCCTTCAAAAAAGCGAGATAGGGCACCGTGGAAAAGCAATGAGGCAATTGATTGTGTACCTTTCAGAATGATTATACCTTTCCGGCAATTCATAAAAAACTCCCAAAACAACTCCTAACTGAATATAAAGAGTATCTTTGCCGCTTGAAAATCCTCAGGGTGAGGTAGTACTGCAAGAAGTGATAAGGTTTATTTGTCGTGTTTGCTTCAGTAAGTACAAATAAACTTTTAGAAAATCATATGTCTACATTTAAATCGTTAGGCCTAGACGAGAATTTACTTCAGGCCATTACCGATATGGGTTTTGAAACCCCTTCGGAAGTACAAGAAAAAGCAATTCCAATCCTTTTACAGGAAGAAACCGATATTGTTTCTCTGGCACAAACCGGCACCGGAAAAACTGCAGCATTCGGATTTCCGATGTTACAAAAGATTGACGCGGATAGTCGCACCACACAAGGCTTGATACTGTCGCCTACACGTGAGTTGTGTATGCAGATCACGAATGAATTAGTAAACTATGGAAAGTATATAAAGGGCTTGAATGTAGTAGCTATTTATGGAGGAGCAAGTATTACAGATCAAGCCAAACAGGTTAAAAAAGGTGCACAGATCATTGTAGCCACACCGGGACGAATGAAAGATATGATCGGTCGCAGAATGATCGATATCTCTAAAATTGAATACTGTGTCCTTGACGAAGCCGATGAGATGCTGAATATGGGATTCTATGAAGATATTACCGAAATACTTTCACATTCTCCAAAAGATAAAAGCACATGGCTGTTTAGTGCCACCATGCCAAAAGAAGTAGCTTCGATCGCCAAAAAATTTATGCACAAACCTATTGAAATTACAGTAGGTTCTAGAAATGTGAGTACAGATAGTGTGTCTCACGAATACTATTTGGTGAATGCCCGTGATCGTTATTTGGCACTAAAGCGATTGGCAGATGCGAATCCAGATATCTTTTCGGTGATATTTTGCCGTACAAAACGAGATACACAAAAAGTAGCCGAGCAACTCATTACAGACGGTTATAGTGCCGGTGCTTTACATGGAGATTTAAGTCAGAATCAGCGAGATATTGTGATGAAATCTTTCAGAAACCGTCAGATACAAATGTTAGTAGCAACAGATGTTGCGGCCCGGGGGATCGACGTAGATGATATTACTCACGTTATCAACTATCAGTTACCCGATGAAATTGAAACCTATACCCACCGTAGTGGCCGTACAGGACGTGCCGGCAAGAGTGGAGTTTCCATGGTGATCGTTTCTAAAAGTGAAGTAAGAAAGATTGGTTCAATAGAGAAAAAGATTCAGAAGAAATTTGAAAAGAAAGACATTCCGGGTGGAATGGAGATCTGTGAAGTACAATTATTTCATTTAGCGAATAGTATTAAGAATACAGAGATCAATCACGAGATCGATATGTACTTGCCTAACATCAATGAAGTACTTACCGATTTCAGTAAAGAAGAATTGATCAAAAAAGTATTCTCGGTAGAGTTTACACGTTTCTATAATTACTACAAGAATGCAAAGGACCTTAATGCTTCTGGTGGTAGTGTAGATTATTCAGAGAGTGATCATAAAGATACAGTGCGTTATTTCATAAACATTGGTGGGAAGGATGATTTTGACTGGATGAGTTTAAAGGATTTCTTACGTGACCTATTAGAATTAGGGAAAGACGATGTTTATAAAGTTGACGTAAAGGACAGTTTCTCATTCTTTAATACAGATACCAAACACCAGGAACTGGTGATGGGTGTTTTTAATGACTTTAAACTTGACGGAAGAAATATTTCCATAGAGATATCTAAAGACAGAGGAGGTCGCGGAAGAGGCGGTGGAAGAGGAAGAGGAGATCGTGACAGAGGCCGCGGAGGTCGTGACAGAGGCCGTGGAGGTTTTAAAGGCAAAAGCGGAAGTGATAAAGGAGGCTTCAAAAAACGCAGTAGCGGGTCTGGAGACGATCGTCCAAAATTTGCAGGTAAAAGCCGTAGAAGAAGCGAAAAACCTCAAAATAGTGGAACAGGAGGAAAACGTCGTCGTAGAAATTAAATAAATTTTGGTTCAGGTTAAACTTTGGCATGAAATTAACGTCTATATTATGTATTTTTATGCCATATAAGTTGCTATGAAAAACCTACTGTTATTTTTACTATTGATCGTTTCGGTGACCGCCTGGTCACAAGAATCCCTTGTACAACCTCCTTTAATTAAAGGAAAGGTGCTCAATGATGCTAATGATGTTCCATTGGAAAATGTGAATATTGTGAACCTGAATAGTGTTGTTGGGGCTACAACCGATAAAGAAGGAGATTTCGAGATTCGAGCTATTGTAAACGATACGCTCTATTTTAGTTACCTGGGCTTTAAATCGATTAGAGTACGGGTAACCAATGACTGGATGAAGTTTGGAGAGATCAAGATCAAAATGACCGAACTGGGTATCGCTTTGGAAGAAGTGGTCGTACGTCCGGTGCAATTGACAGGTTATGTTGAAGTAGATGCAAAAACGATCCCTATTTATGATAATTACCGTTATCGGATTAGCGGAGTCAATACAGGTTACGAAGGAGGGAACCAGCAGCCCGGTGCTGTCAATAAAGTGCTGAGTGCTATTTTTAATCCGGCGGATTTTCTCTATAATGTTTTTGGCAAACGGCCGAAACAGATGCGAAAATTGCGTAAAATGAAGGAAGATGACGAGATTAGAAACCTGCTGCAAAGTAAGTTCGATCGGGAAACCCTCATGGCGGTATTGCAATTGGAACGCGTAGATATAGATGAGATACTCAATAAGTGTAACTACTCAAAAGACTTTATAAATACTGCGAACGACCTGCAAATACTGGATGCTATCAGCGAATGCTACGAAGAGTACCGGGTATTGAACAGGGATAAGAAGTGATTATTCTTCAAAACAAGCTTTTAGATCTAAATTATTGATGCCTTTATAAGAAGGTTGTCAAAACTTTAAGCTTTCTCTTTTTTCGTTAACTTTAGTCAAAAATAAATTTTGAATATGATTGTCCCCCTTTATCATTTCAGCTTCGTTCTATAAGTGTATATTGTTTAATTTAAAACTAAAATTATGAAAGAATTTATGATGATCTTTATTGGGGCAGATTATGCTGCACTTGGGCTTTCACCGGAAGAACTGCAAGGCAGAATGGGTAAATGGTTTGCCTGGAGTGAAAAAATGGAAAAAGCCGGAATCTTAAGAAGTGGTAATGCATTGCATTCAGATGTGAGACGTATTATCGGCAAAGAACGTACCGTTACAGATATGGCTTCTGCAGAAGTAAAGGAAATTGTAGGCGGTTATTACATTATTGAAGCGAAAGATTTTGACGAAGTTGAAGAAGTTGCTCAGGATTTTCCGGATTATGACCTGGGAGGAACTGTAGAGATACGTGAGATCATGGTATTTGATAAATAATGGAACAAAAATTAATAGACCATCTTTTCCGGCATCATTATGGAAAGATGGTCTCTGTTTTAACAAGAATATTTGGATTGGCACATCTCGAAACTATAGAAGATGCTGTTCAGGATACTTTTATTAAAGCAACTCTTTCATGGAAAAATAACCCTCCCGAAAACCCCGAAGCCTGGCTTACAAAAGCTGCAAAAAATAGAGTCATAGATATATTCCGTAAACTGAATGCTGAACGGAAAAGAATTCCTAAAATTACAGCAAGCCATGAGGCAATGAATATGAATGACCTCTTTCTGGAAAATGAAATAGAGGACAGTCAATTACGTATGATCTTTACGGCATGCCACCCTTTATTGTCTCAGGCAGACAGAATCGCCTTTTCTTTAAAAACAATTTCGGGATTTAGTAGCAAAGAGATTGCTTCAGCATTGCTAGCTAAAGAAGAAACCATTAAAAAGAGATTAAGTCGTGCACGTAAAACGATTAAGGCCAAAAATATTTTATTTGCAATACCTGTAGATAAAGAACTATATGAGAGAATAACAAGTGTACATGAAGTACTATACCTGATATTTAATGAAGGATTCCACTCTAACAGAACAGACATACTCATAAGAAAAGAACTCTGTGGCGAAGCGATGCGGCTTTGCCAAATGATCTTAAAAAATAAACTCACTCGCTCAGAGAACGGTTACGCTTTATTTGCACTTATGTGTTTTCATGCTGCACGCCTGGACAGTAAAATAAATTCAAAAGGAGAAATTATAGATCTCAAAAACCAGGATCGCTCCAAATGGCATTTTCCTCTAATGTATTTGGGGAATGAAGCTATGAATAAAGCTACGGCAAGCAATCAATTTTCATATTATCACTATGAAGCTGCAATAGCAGCAGAACATTTAAGTGCTCCCTCTTTTAAAGATACGCAATGGAACAAGATTCTTTTGTGGTATAAAAACCTTTATCAAATACAACCTTCGGCTATCACAGCATTGCATATGGCAATTGTCCAACTACAATTAAAAGATTTTGAAGCTGCCAGCCAATTACTTATAGATATCCAGCCTGTAGACCTGGGGCAAAGAGCCTATCTTTATTATGGAGTTCAGGTAGAGTTCTACAAAGAGAAAAGGGAATATAGGAAAGCGATTTCCTGCCTCGATCTTGCCCTGAGTGTTGTTCAAAATGAGGCAGAAAAGAACTATTTATTAAGGAAGAAAGCTACACTTCAGAATATGAAAATAGAACAAAATTAAATGCTACAGGTCTTTATTCACTATTCACTTCATTTTCTATTTCCTGGGCTTATCGCCTGGCTCTTCTTTAGGCAACACTGGAAAAAAGCGTGGCTCGTAATGTTGGCAACCATGCTGGTAGATGTGGATCATCTTTTTGCAGACCCTGTATTTTCTCCAAATCGTTGCAGTATCAATTTCCACCCTTTACATACCTATATAGCGATAGCTGTATACTTTGTGCTATTTTTCTTTAAAAAGACTCGTATCATTGCTCTGGGCTTATTACTGCATATGCTTACCGATGGGATCGATTGTTGGTGGATGAACCAGTAATAATAATGATAGTAACAAGATTTTATTCTAAATTCGCTTAACATGCTATAGAAATACTTATGACAACAATCCACGATCCGGCATTTGATTACGACAAATTCGGGCAGCAATATTCCGGGTATCGCCAGACCGACCCCAGGATTGCAGCTTATGTTTTCAGGGAACTTGAAGGCATGAAAACGATACTCAATGTTGGAGCGGGGGCAGGTTCATATGAACCGGAAGATAAATATGTGACAGCAGTGGAACCTTCTGCAGAAATGCGGAAACAGCGATTACAACAAAACAAGATACCGGCTATAAACGCAACAGCAGCGTCACTTCCTTTTGATGACCATTCTTTTGATGCTTCCATGGCAATGGTGACGGTTCATCATTGGCCGAATATAGAAAAAGGGCTAAAAGAACTAAAACGGGTTACAAAACAAAAAGCGATTATCATGACATTTGATCCGGACTGTCTGGATGATTTCTGGAACGCAGATTATTTTCCCGAACTGATAGCAATTGAAAAACAGAGGTATCCTAAAATTGAACTCATTATAAATTCGTTGGGAGGGAATTGCGAAATTATATCAATTCCGGTACCGTTTGATTGTATTGATGGATTCCAGGAAGCTTTTTATGGAAGGCCCGAGGCATTTTTACAGAAAAAAGTAAGAACAAATCAGTCTGCATGGGGGTTTCTGCCTGCCGGACTGGAAGATGCTTTGGTGAAAAGACTTGCTGATGATCTAAATTCAGGTGAGTGGGACCGGAAATACGGAGCACATAGAAAAATGAAAAGCTTTACCTGTGCGTTGAAGTTGATCGTTTCAAAAATTTAGTGATGATGATAAGGCTCGTTCCGTAAGATGGTAAAAGCACGATAAAGTTGTTCTGCGAAGAATAATCGTACCATCTGGTGGGAAAAGGTCATGGCAGAGAGTGAAATCTTTCCATTGGCACGTTGATAAACCGCATCACTAAAACCGTAGGGGCCACCAATTACAAAGACCAGGTTTTTAAGTCCGCTATTCATTTTTTTCTGTAAGAATCCACTAAATTCTAAAGAACTAAAGGATTTCCCTTTTTCGTCGAGGAGTATTAACGTATCACTTGGAGCTATACGTTTCAGTATCTCTTCACCTTCAGCCTGTTTTTGCTGTGTTTCGGAGCGATTCTTTGAGTTTTTGATGTCCGGAATGATCTCAAAGGAAAAAGGGACATAGAACCCCAGTCGTTTTATATATTCTTCGGTAAGCGATTTGAGTGATTTGTTATCAGTTTTTCCAATAGCAAAAAGGGTGATCTTCATTTGGTTTTTATTCAGAATTTAAAAATACAAAGATAAAGTTAGTTGACTTATCGCTTTAGCCTTCGGTCTTCAAACTTTTTAGATTATTTTAGCTTAAAATTGAACCTCATGATCTCAAAGAAACAATTCAATAAGGAAATAGACCGCATTATATCCAATGCTATTAGAGAAGATGTAGGAGCCGGTGACCACAGTTCTTTGGCATGTATTTCCGAAGATGCTACCGGAAAGGCAAAATTATTGGTAAAAGATGAAGGTATTATAGCAGGGGTTGATTTTGCACGTCAGGTATTTGAATATGTAGACCCCGGATTGAAGATGGACATTAAGATAGAAGATGGAACACCTGTAAAACACGGAGATATTTGTTTTTATGTTTCAGGACTATCACAGTCAATTTTAAAAAGTGAGCGTCTGGTCCTCAATGCAATGCAAAGAATGAGTGCCATTGCGACCAAGACCAACGAATATGTGAAATTATTGGAAGGGACCGGAACTAAGATCCTTGATACCCGGAAGACTACTCCAGGAATTCGTGCCTTGGAAAAATGGGCGGTAAAAATTGGAGGAGGGGAGAACCACCGTTTTGCATTATATGACATGATCATGCTGAAAGACAATCACATTGATTTTTGCGGAAGCATAACAAAAGCAATCGAGACAACCCGTGAATACTTAAAGGACCATAGCCTTAATCTGAAAATTATCGTAGAGGCCAGAAACCTTCAGGAAATTGAAGAGATTTTAAAGAACAAAGGCGTATACCGTATTTTGATTGATAATTTTAATTACGAAGATACCCGAAAAGCGGTTGCATTAATTGGTGATACCTGCCTTACAGAGTCCAGTGGCGGAATTACTCTGGACACAGTAAGAAAATATGCTGAATGCGGTGTGGATTATATTTCCAGTGGCGCTTTGACACATTCTGTTTACAATATGGACCTAAGTTTAAAAGCTGTTTAATGGCAGAGGAGGTTGAAGAAAATAATACCAATATTCCTATTGTACGAAATCTGGTAAAGTTCAGTAGAAAGATCAAATTACCCGGCTTTAAAGGGCTCTCCCTTTTCGATTTATTGGAAATGTACGGAACAGGTATTATAAAAGGAACTTTTTCTTCCCGAGCCAGTTCTATTGCATATAGCTTTTTTGTAGCGCTGTTTCCTTTTCTTATCTTTATACTTAACCTGATACCCTTAATACCGGTAGAAGGGTTTCAAACCCGGTTTCTGATATTTGTAGAGGAGTTACTTCCACCTCAAACGGCCGAATTCTTTTACCCCACAATTGCAGATATTGCAGTAAACCCCAGAGAGGGAGGGTTTCTATCCTTTGTATTTTTTCTATCCTTATTTCTGGCTGCTAATGGTGTGAATGCTATTTTTAGCGGTTTTGAATATTCTTTTCACGTAACCATTAACCGTTCCTTTTTTAAACAGTATCTAATAGCTTTGGTAGTATCCGTCTTTTTGGCATTGTTGTTGTTAATTACGGTAGGAGTTATATTGTATGGTGAGTATGCTATTAATAGCTTAAAAGGGAATGAATACATACAAAATGACTTGTTTTGGATTTCGGCTTTACAGCTTTCGGTCTTTGTTGTTATGGTCTATATAATAATAGCAACACTCTATTATTATGGTACTAAAGAAGGAAAAGAATCAAAGTTCTTTTCTATTGGAGCATTAGTTACAACATTATTATTTATAGCAACCACTTATTTGTTTGGTATTTATATAAATAATTTTTCAAATTACAACGAGTTGTATGGCTCTATTGGTGCACTTTTGATCATGATGTTATATATTTGGATCAATGCAAACCTGTTATTGCTGGGATTTGAGTTGAATATTTCCCTGCAACGATTAAAAGATAAATGCTAATACATAATATTAATTTATAACTTACTATCTAATGAAAAATCTAGTACTCCTTATTATTGCAATGGTGACTGTAAACATATCTGTAGCACAAACACAGGTAGGTAGTGTTACCCTGCCCAACACTGTGAATTTTGGCAGCGAAGAGCTCGCCTTGAACGGAGCCGGAATTCGTAAAAAAGCGATTGTATTGAAATTATACTCCGGAGGATTATATCTGGCATCAAAGTCAAACGATGCAAAAGGCATTATAAATGCCGATAAAACAATGGCAATAAAGTTGGTAATTACTTCAGGGTTTGTGTCTAGCGATGCTATGAGCGAAGCTGTACGTGATGGTTTTGATGCTTCCATGAATGGAGATACATCTTCACTTTCTTCAGAAATAAATGAATTCATTAGCTTTTTCAGTGATGAGATCGTAGAGGATGATACGTTTGATATTACTTATCAATCAGGGAAAGGAGTTGTTGCCTATAAGAATGGAAAAGAGCTGGGGACGATTTCGGGAATGAAATTTAAAAAAGCACTATTCGGGATTTGGTTAGGAAATGATCCGGTTGACAGTAAGCTTAAAAAAGCGATGCTGGGTAAATAACAAAATATATATAAATACTATCTTTAGGCTGTCCGAAATATCGGGCAGCCTAATTTTTTTCAGCAGGTGTATTTTATAGATGTAATCCTTCCCATCCCTTTAAAACAGGCATTCACTTACAGTGTAAATAAAGACGAAGCTGCTTTTTTACAACAAGGAATGCGAGTGGCGGTGCCTTTTGGAAAAACTAAAATCTACACTGGGATCGTCTATCAGGTTCACAATGTTGCACCACCTGCTTACGAAACAAAATCTATTGACCAGATCCTGGATGAAACGCCTTTGATTACACCTTTGCAATTGAAGCACTGGGAATGGATGGCTTCCTATTATATGTGTACGTTGGGTGAAGTGATTAGAGCTGCGTTACCAGGCGCTTTTTTACTGGAGAGTGAAACAATTGTTATGTTAGCTTCGGAAAAAAATGTAGATGAATCGAGCTTCACCGATGAAGAGTTCCTGGTTTTTGAGGCATTACAACATCAGTCCTCATTACATATTAATGATATTAGGTCGATCCTGGACCGAAAGAATGTAGTACGAGTGCTTCAGAAATTGCTTCAAAGAGGAATAATACAAGTGCAGGAAGAAGTTTTTGAACAGTACACACCAAAACTAAAACGTTACATAAAACTTGCAGCACAATATACTCAGGAAGATAGTCTTCGCACACTGCTAGATACTTTGTCCAGAGCTCCGAAACAACGACAGTTACTAATGACCCTGTTTATGTTGTCTTCACAAGAACGATCCCCGGTTGATTCAATAACACTTCAGAAAAAGAGTGAAGCAACTTCAGCAGTATTAAAAACATTGATAGATAAAGGAATTCTGGAAGCATACTTTATCCGGAAAGACCGGATTGAATACACAGGAGAGGCGGCTTCAGATATAAAAGAACTCAACGAAGCACAGCAGTTAGCTTTCAATGAGATCACCACTTCATTCGAAACATATGATGTGACCTTGTTGCATGGGGTTACTTCCAGTGGTAAGACAGAAATCTATGTTCGTCTCATTTCAGAAATTATTGAGACCGGGAAACAAGTTCTGTATATGTTGCCGGAAATTGCACTGACAACACAATTGATCAGCCGACTTCAAAACTATTTTGGTGAAAAAGTTTCGGTATACCATTCAAAATATTCAACCAATGAACGCGTGGAGGTGTGGAACAATGTTTTGGAAAATAAGCCCAAAGCACAGATTGTGATTGGTGCGCGGTCTTCGTTATTCCTCCCATTTGAAAATCTGGGATTGATCATTGTAGACGAAGAGCATGAGCCTTCTTTTAAACAATACAGTCCTGCGCCACGTTATCATGGAAGGGATAGTGCTGTTGTTCTGGGGAATCTCCATAAAGCAAAGACGCTATTAGGTTCTGCTACACCTGCTTTGGAAAGTTATCATAATGCCAGGTCACATAAATACGGGATCATTACTTTAAAGAAGCGTTTTGGAGATGTTCTGATGCCTGAAATTGAATTGGTAGACATCAAGGAGAAGCACCAGAAAAAACAGATGACAGGCCATTTTAGTGATAGACTCCTGGCAGAAATGACCGAAGCATTAACAAATAATGAGCAGGTAATTCTATTTCAGAATAGAAGAGGTTTTTCACCTGTAGTGGAGTGTACTACTTGTGGTATTTCACCACAATGCCCAAATTGTGATGTAAGTTTAACCTATCACCAATACAAAAATGAACTGCGTTGTCATTATTGCGGGTATCATATGATGATGCTACAGTCTTGCATGGCGTGTGGAAGCGAAACATTAGATAATAAGGGGTTTGGTACCGAGCAGATAGAAATGGAAGTTAAAGAATTCTTTCCGGACCATCGTATTGCAAGAATGGATCAGGATACCACCAAAGGGAAACATGCGTATGCTAAATTGATCGATGGTTTGGAAAATCAGGAAATTGACATTCTGGTAGGAACACAGATGCTGGCGAAAGGTCTGGATTTTAGAAATGTAAGCCTTGTTGGAGTAATGAATGCCGATAACCTTTTAAACTTTCCTGATTTTAGGGCCCATGAACGTTGTTTTCAGTTATTGCAACAAGTTTCGGGAAGGGCAGGTCGTACGCAAAAGCGTGGCAAGGTTTTAATACAAACCTTCAATCCGTATCATCAAATTCTTCAGCAAGTGAGTGTGAATGATTTTGAAGGAATGTACAAACAGCAGGTAGAAGAGCGATACCAGTACAAGTACCCACCATTTTATCGTATTATAAAAATTACATTCAGGGATAAGAACCAGCAAAAAATGCAAAAAGCAGCTGTTTGGTTTGGGCAGGCATTACAGTTAAAGCTGGAAGAATATGTGTTAGGCCCGGAAGCACCACCGGTTGCCCGTATCAGAAATCAATACATTTCTAATATACTGGTGAAGATCCCTAAAAAGCTTTCCGTATCGAAAACAAAGGATTTTATTTACGGTGTAAATAGAAGTTTTAATGCTATAAAAGAATTTTCTACGGTACGGCTTACTATAGATGTAGATAATTATTAAGAGCGCATTGTTGCAGCAAGAGCTTCTACCAAGTCTGCTTTACGGTTTCGACTTAGTGGTAATTGTTCCTGATCCAGTTCGATCACTTTACTGTTATAGCGTTCCACTTTGTCCAGATTTACAATATAGGACTTGTGAATTCGCAAAAACCGGTCACTTGGAAGTAATGATTCAAAAGCCTTCATGGTAGAAAGAACAACCAGAGCATCGTGCTCAGTTACCAGCTTTACATAATCACCTAAAGCTTCAATATAGCGAAGTTCATTTAAAAATACTTTACGTTTTTTAAGATTACTTTTTACAAAAATGAAGTCTTCTTCATCAAAACCATCATCGTTTTTCAGTTTGTAATTGGTAATTGCTTTGTGTACAGCATTTAAAAAGCGTTCTTTTGAGATAGGTTTACGCAAATAATCAACAGCATCATAATCGAAAGCTTTAAAGGCATATTTTGTTTTTCCGGTAACAAAAATGATCTGTGGTTTGTGAGTTAGGTCATCCAATAGATCAAAACCTGAAAGGATGGGCATTTCAATATCTAAAAAAATAAGATCAATCTCGGTAGTTGCTAATCCCATTTTGGCTTCAATAGCATTGTTGTATTCTGCTACCAAATCCAGAGAAGGGTGATTCTCTATTAGTTTAACGATAGAAAGACGCTGTAACGTAGAATCATCTACAATCGCACATTTAAGTATCGGTTTCTCCACAAGTAGATTGTTTTTATAATATAGCAATTATAAGTAAAAAATCGATGAATGACAAGTTTTTTTAACATTTGTCGTGAAAATTATGCACTTCATCATTTTCTGTAGGAAAAAATCTATGTTTTGAAAGATGTAAAAATAGGGTTTGAATATTAGAATTAAAATAGTATTTTTGCACGCTCTTGGCAAAGTGCCAGAGTTTGAATTTAATTTTAATACAGATTTTTTATGAATCATTACGAAACTGTTTTCATCTTAAATCCCGTTTTATCTGAAGAACAGATAAAGGAAACAGTTAAGAAATACGAAGATATTCTTGTTTCTAAAGGTGCTAAGATGATATCGAAAGAAGATTGGGGGCTAAAAAAACTAGCCTACGCAATTCAACACAAAAAAAGTGGATTCTACCACTTGTTTGAGTACACCGTTACCGGTGAAGCTATAAACGACATGGAAGTTGAGTTTAGAAGAGATGAACGCATTATGCGTTATCTTACTGTTGCCCTGGATAAGCACGCAATTGCCTGGGCAGAAAGAAGAAGAATTCGCGATAACAAAAAAACTGCATAAATCATGTCAACTTTACAACAACAAGCAAAAGGAAAAAAAGACGGAGAAATTAGATATTTAACTCCGCTTAATATAGAGACTACTAAGAACAAAAAATACTGTCGTTTTAAAAAATCTGGCATTAAGTATGTAGATTATAAAGACCCGGATTTTTTACTGAAGTTTGTAAACGAACAAGGCAAGATTCTACCTAGAAGGTTAACAGGTACATCTTTGAAATACCAGCGTAAAGTGGCAGTAGCTGTTAAGAGAGCACGTCACCTGGCGTTAATGCCTTATGTAGCCGATTTATTAAAATAAAAAGCAGATAGGATTATGGAACTTATATTAAAGAAAGACGTAGAGAACTTAGGTTTTGCAGATGACGTTGTCACTGTAAAGAACGGTTACGGAAGAAACTTTTTAATTCCAAGAGGACATGCTATATTGGCTACCCCTTCTGCAAAAAAAGTTTTGGCTGAAACTTTAAAGCAACGTGCCTTTAAAGAAAAGAAAGTTATTGAGGATGCTCAAAAAGAAGCAGACAAGTTAAACGGATTAGAGATCAAAATTTCTGCAAAAGCCGGTGAAGGAGACAAATTATTTGGATCTGTCACTAATGCTGACCTTGCTGAAGCACTTGTAAAAGAAGATGTTTCTATAGAGAAGAAATTTATTTCTATTGCAGGTGGTAGTGTAAAACGTACCGGGCAATATGAAGCAACGATTCGTTTTCATAGAGATGTGATCTCAAATCTCACATTCGATGTGGTTGCTGAAGCAAAAAAGTAAACTTGCATTAAAATAATAAGTAAAACCCCGGCAACGTCGGGGTTTCTTTTTACTGAATAATGAAATACATAAGACTCACAAAAGAACAACTGGACGAATTGCACCCCGAATTCATAAACTTTTTAGCTGCCCAATCTATAACAGGAGAAGAGTGGTCAAAGATTAAAGCCGAACAACCTGAAGTGGCTGAACAGGAATTGGATGTATTTAGCGACCTTATTTGGGAAGGTGTTTTAGAGAAAGCAGGTTATCTTGAAAATATTTCTCCACAGCAATTATTTCTATTTAAACTTGGAGATGCCGGTATGCAATTGATCGTTGTAAAAATAACTAATACATCAAAAGATATTACTACTTCTCAAGGTTACAAATGGTTACAGGAAAATTTTGCTTCAGATGAGGTAGAATTCTTACGTGCGTCAAAAGACTATTCGGGAGACAAAAATGCAGATATTTTTGGTTTAATCCAACAAGGTTCAGTCATTACAAAAGGAGAATTGTACCGATTCTTTGAAAATATTCTGGATCCGTCCTAACTACTCGTATCGTAAACTTTCAATGGGATCGAGTTTCGCTGCCTTAGAGGCAGGATAAGAACCTGCAATTACAGCTACCAAAAAGGTGATCAGGGTTGCCCATAACATGGCACTCCAGGGTAATGTAAAGTCAAATTCAAAAAACTTTGCAAATCCGAAACCGGTAAGAACACCCAGTAAGATTCCCAGAATACTTCCAAACTGACCTATCACGATCGTTTCCATAAAGAACTGTGTGGAAATAGTAGAACGTTTTGCGCCCATTGCTTTTCGCACACCAATTTCACGGGTTCGCTCGGTGACCGATACCAGCATGATATTCATTAAGGCAATGGAAGAACCTAAAATGGTAATAATACTAATAATCCAGGCAGCAATTTCCAATACACCGGTAATTTCACTAATTCTGTTGATAAGGTCATCACTGCGTTCCAGTCCAAAGTTGTTATCTTCTATGGGGCTTAGGCCGCGAACATTTCTAAAAGAAACAATGGCAGCATCCTGGGCCCCTTGCATCATTTCTTTATTATCTACCATCACACTAATGGTGTAGTTTATATTTGGATTGGTAAAGATACTTCGTGCTACCTGTATTGGGATAAGTACCTTTAGGTCCTGGTTGTTTCCGAAGGTGGCCCCTTTTGACTCAAGAATGCCAACCACTTTGAACTTTACCCCTCGAACACTAATCGTTTTGTTTAAAGGATCATCATTTTTAAAGATACTTTTCAGGAAATCCGAGCCGATTAAGCATACTTTATTGCTATTTTCAATATCAAAAATATTGAACTCCCGCCCGCGGTCTATTTTTGTTCCGGTGTTCTGAAGGTAATTTTCATTCACACCATACACCTGTATCTCAGGGTCTGTTTTTTCGTTTTCAAATTTTATTTCGGCTCTATTGGTTCCTCTAAACGAAACCGATGTTTGGGTAAAAGGATAATTATATACATCAATGAACTCCCGAATATTATCATAGCTGATAATAGGATTTACCTTTTCCCTTTCTCCTCCGTGACGGTTTACTTCAAACTCATACCGCTGAATATTAAAGGTGTTGGCTCCCATAGAGGCAAAATCACTGGAAATAGTATTTTCCAATGCTTTTACTGCACTCAGAATACCTACAAGTGCCCAGATACCAATTCCAATAATAACAATGGTCAGGATAGTTCTAAGTAATTGACTTTTAATAGAATCCAGTGCGATGCGAACATTTTCCCTAAAGAGTGAAAACATAGTTTTTGGGTGTGCGGTTTATCGTTAGACTATAATCTGATCATAAAGTTACAATTTCCCCAATAATTTAAGATATTTGCACAACACGAAAAATTATGGCACAAAAACCTTCCATACCTAAAGGAACGAGAGATTTTTCTCCCACCGAAGTTGTAAAACGTAACTACATTATGAATGTCATAAAAAGTTGTTTTACCACCTACGGTTTTCAGCCTATTGAAACCCCTTCATTTGAAAATAGTGAGACACTTATGGGGAAATATGGGGAAGAAGGGGATCGCCTTATTTTTAAGATATTAAATAGTGGGGATTTTCTTCGGAAGGTGGACGATACGACATATACTGAAAAAGATAGTCGAAAATTAACAGCTAAGATATCTGGAAAAGCCCTTCGCTATGATCTCACAGTACCATTTGCACGCTACGTAGTACAAAACCAGAATGATATCACACTCCCTTTTAAGCGTTACCAGATGCAGCCGGTCTGGCGGGCGGACCGTCCTCAAAAGGGACGTTTCCGGGAATTCTATCAATGCGATGCGGATGTGGTAGGTAGTAGATCACTATGGCAGGAAATAGAGTTGGTGCAATTGTATGATGCTGTTTTTTCAAAACTGAATTTAAAAGGAACCATTATCAAACTTAATAATCGCAAGGTTCTAAGTGGTATTGCTGAAGTGATTGGTGCCGAAGATAAGCTGATCGATTTTACGGTTGCATTGGATAAACTGGATAAAATAGGTGAAGAAGGTGTAAAAACTGAAATGTTATCCAAGGGAATTTCAGAAAGTGCGATTGAAAAAGTACAGCCCTTGTTTGAAGCCAAAGGAACTGCTTCAGAAAAACTTTTATTACTAAAAGAATTGTTGGCTTCTTCAGAAACCGGGTTGAAAGGTGTTTCGGAATTAGAGTTTATAATTAATACTATTTCAGAATTAGGTTTGCAGACCGCTTTCCTAGAAATTGATGTAACACTTGCCCGGGGATTGAACTACTATACCGGAGCTATTTTTGAAGTTTCAGCACCAAAAGAGGTGAATATGGGTAGTATTGGTGGTGGTGGCCGCTACGATGACCTAACGGGCATCTTTGGTTTAAAAGATGTAAGCGGTGTTGGAATTTCTTTTGGTCTGGACAGAATTTACCTGGTCTTGGAAGAATTAAACCTGTTTCCTGACACAGTTTCAGAAAACACCAAGGTATTGTTTATCAACTTTGGAGAAAAAGAAGCTTTCTACGCTATGCAAGCCATTACAAAACTCCGAGAGGAAGGTATTGCTGCAGAACTATACCCTGATGCCACAAAAACAGGCAAGCAGATGGGGTATGCGGACAAACGTACTATTCCTTTCACTGTTCTTGCCGGAGAAAATGAAATGAACTCTCAAACCTTTACCCTCAAAAATATGAAAAGCGGGGAGCAGCAGACACTTGGTTTTGATGGTTTAAGAGAAATATTGAAAGAGTAGTAACGCTAAATTTTATCTGGACCTTGTAACACGGCTACTTGAGTTTATCTAAAACCTTTTTTGTTTTTTTATTATTGTAATTCTTTTTATCTAAAACCAGTTATACAATAGATAGTTGTCTAAATTATTTTATGTCATTGTAACATCATAGAATTTGGAAAGTCCTTCTTTTAGGGAATTCTTTTATTACATTTATGTGCCATAGTGATAGACAAATATGAATAAACATATACTAAAAGCAGGAACATTTACCGGAGAAACCTTAACTTCTCAAGTTTTAGACGGGTATATTCTTTCTATCACAGAGCATGACCAAAATCTGGATGTACCAAAACATGAACATGAACATCCATATATCAGTTTATTATTACGTGGTTTTTATAATGAAGAATCAATGATAACTGATCATAGCATTATTCCGGGGGCGTCATTATTCAGGCCAAGTGGTTATGAACATAAAAATGAAATTGGGCCTTCACAAAGCTTATGTTTCAACCTTGAAATAAAGAAGAATATCTTTACAGATAAAATTAAAAACACAAACGGTGACTATATTAAGTTTGAACATAACAGCCTTGAAGTAATAAGAATGTTTTTAGCCTATAAGCGAAACTTTTCAAAAGAATTATTGAACTTAATTATAGAAGAAAATACATATTTGTTATTAAGCAGAGGAAAGGTTAGTGACAGAACAGAACGCACACAGTGGATTAATAAAATAAAAGAAGAAGTACAGTTTAATCCCGAACTAAAATATACAATCGACCAGGTATCAAATACATTACATCTACACCCTATATACTTTGTAAGGAAGTTTAAAGAATTAACAGGGTATACTTTTGGAGAGTTTCTTATTCGTAACAGGCTTAGTAAAGCGATCGATCTAATTCATCATTCAAACAAAAGCCTTACTTCTGTAGCGTTAGAATCTGGTTTTTACGACCAGAGCCATTTCATTAGACGCTTTAAGGAAGCATTTAATATTACTCCCTCAGATTATATTGAAATTACAAAAAGTTAGTTCCGTACAATTTTTTTTGAAGTGATATACGTTGATTTGTAGCATAACTTTAAAAAAATGAAAAATATCTCTTTTTTAATTGTACTCCTGTCGTGTTTATCCTATAGTCAAGATGAAGACAAGCTTCTTAAAGTTATTGACAGCACAAATTTTGATACAATTTATCCCTATGCACTAAGAGGGGAAATGGATGAGGTCTTTTCTATTCTGGACACTTCAAATGATGAGTATTTAACTAAAGACCAGCAAGAGATTAAGCAAAAGTATTACGATAGATTTATCACTAATGCAGAAAATTTTGAATATAATACCAGCAACTCTCTAATGATTGATATGTTTAAAAGGTTTCAGAATTATTGGAGATCCATATTAATAGAAAAAGTTGACCCGGAACTTGCAGATAAACTGTTCTTTGATGAGATGCTGGCTTTTCTGAAAAGAGAATATAATTTAACCCAAAGTATGGACAAAATAGAACAGAATTATTTTTCATTGTTTAAGGAATTCCTTGAAGCTAATGGATTTCATGGGATAGTTATGGGTAAAACAGGCCATCTTTTCGATTTATATTTATGGAAAGATGAAAAAGAAGAAGTTTATGATATTGAGCTACCGGAAACCGAGATCAAAGTACCTGTGGTCTTTATGAAAAACTTTGTTTCAAATGGATGGTCACATTATACAACTTTTGGCGATAGCTATAGTGGAGGGTGGACCTTACCTGATAAGCTCTATTGTGTTGAAGATGCATATGATCTTTCCAGTGAGAATTTTAAAATAAGTTATGTAGCCCACGAAGGACAACATTTTGCCGATATAAAAACCTATCCTAAACTTAAACAGGCAGATCTTGAATATAGGGCCAAATTAACAGAGCTCGCTTTGGCTAAAACGTCTTCTGTGAAAATAATTAAAAAATTCATTACAAACGCTAAGAACGATAAAACAAATGCACATGCTTATGCTAATTATTTAGTAATTAAGAATTTATCTAATACGTTATTTAATAGTAGTTATGTGTCAGATATAGATATGTGGAAAAAGCTCCCGATAAAAAAAATAAACAAAATAGGGAATAAACTTCTCAAAGAGCACACAGCTAAATTAAACAAAAAAGGAGCCGCTACAGTAGAATCCTGTATCCTTTAATGCATCTTTTCCGGATTTTAGAATAAGACATCTATTTTGGTACTGTAAGCTCAATTATTAAAGGTCGATCTGCACTGCGATATTTCCAAAGCTAAAATGATAGTTGGCAATAACATGACATTTGTCATACTTTTTCTTATTCAAATTATTTTTATTCGTGTTGTGAATTCCATATGGACATATCTTCTTATCTATTTGCACTTTCTTATTAAGAGAGATCCGGAGTAGTCTTTACTATTCTTACCGTTCAATCATTCTATTTAATAACTTATTAATACACAGTTTATGCCTAGATATCATTCATTGGGTACTATCCCACATAAAAGACATACTACATTTAAAAATCCAAAAGGGGGGCTGTATCAGGAAGAACTATTTGGAACAGCAGGTTTTGTAGGAATGTCTTCACTTATTTATCATATATACCCTCCCACAGTAGTTTCAGAAGTAAAAAGAGGAAAAGATGTTGCGCCTAAAATTGCAATCGATAAAAACATGAAGGCAATGAGTTTTCAAGGGTTTTCTTTACCAAAAGGGGAAGAATTTCTAGAAAGCAGAAAAATACTCTTTACAAATAACGACCTAAAGATAGGGTTGGCAACTCCTGTAATATTTGACCAGAACTATTTTTACAGAAATAGTGATGCTGACGAAATGTTATTCATTCATGAAGGTTCGGGAGTTCTAAAAACCATGTATGGAGAAATCCCCTTTAAATATGGAGATTATTTAATTATCCCCAGAGGGACTACTTATCAAATAGACTTTTCTGATGAGAACAATAGAATCTTGCTTATTGAATCATCCAGCCCTATTGAGTCACCAAATCGTTATCGAAACAATTACGGGCAGTTTTTAGAGCACTCTCCCTTTTGTGAGCGGGATTTTAGGCTACCCCAAGACCTGAAGACGTATAACGAAAAAGGAGCATTTAAAATCATATCAAAAAAACAAGATGTACTTTGGGAATATACTTATTCCAACCATCCATTCGATGTAGTTGGTTGGGACGGATTTAATTACCCATTCGCTTTTTCGATTTTTGATTTTGAGCCTATTACAGGTCGTGTGCATTTACCACCTCCAATTCATCAGCAATGGGAAGCAGCAGGATTTGTGGTTTGCTCTTTTGTCCCGAGACTATATGATTACCATCCGGAAGCCATACCGGCTCCTTACCATCACAGTAATATAGATTCTGAAGAACTACTATACTATGTTGACGGAGATTTTATGAGTAGAAATAACATCCAAAAAGGACAGATCACTTTACATCCTGGGGGAATTCCGCACGGACCACATCCGGGTGCAATTGAACGGAGTATTGGTAAGAAAGCAACTGAAGAACTTGCTGTTATGATAGACCCTTTCAATCCAATTATGATTACTGAAGAAGCAATGAACCTTCAGGTAGATGACTATTACAAATCTTGGAAAAAAGAATAAATATTCCACTAAAAACTTAAAAAATGACTGATTTAAAAAATATAGAAAATTATAATTACAGCTTAGAGAAAATATTCCCTGAAGCAGAAGACTTTTTACCTATAATGGGAACAGATTATGTAGAATATTATGTGGGTAATGCCAAGCAGGCAGCTCATTTCTATAAAACAGCTCTTGGATTCCAATCACTGGCATATGCCGGATTGGAAACAGGGATGAAAGACAGAACCTCATATGTGGTGGTTCAGGATAAAATTAGACTGGTCTTTACTACACCTATGCCTAACACTGAAAACACAGAAATATTTGAACATATAACAAAACATGGTGATGGTGTAAAAGTAATAGCACTTTGGGTGGAAGATGCACGTAAGTCCTGGGAAGAAACCATTAAAAGAGGAGCCCGATCGTATTTTGAACCGAGAGTAGAAAAAGATGAAGATGGAGAAATAGTACGTGCCGGTATTCATACATATGGAGATACAGTACACATTTTTGTAGAACGCAAAAACTATCATGGAGTCTTTATGCCCAAATTTGAGAAATGGGAATCACATTACAATCCAAAACCCTGCGGTCTAAAATATATTGACCATATGGTAGGTAACGTAGATTGGGGGCAAATGGACGTTTGGAGTAAGTTTTATCGCGAAGTTATGGGATTTGCACAATTAATCTCATTTGACGATAAGGATATCTCTACAGAATATACCGCTTTGATGAGTAAGGTAATGACCAATGGTAATGGAAGAATTAAGTTTCCAATTAACGAACCGGCAAAAGGAAAAAAGAAATCTCAAATTGAAGAATATGTAGATTTCTACAGAGGAGCAGGATGTCAACATATTGCAGTAGCTACAGACGATATTGTATTAACCGTTTCAGAAATGAAAAAACGCGGAGTAGAATTCTTGTATGTTCCGGGAGAGTATTATGATACTGTAGAGGATAGAGTAGGAGAGATTGCTGAAGATATGGCTGTTCTAAAACAACACGGCATTATGGTCGATAGAGATGATGAAGGCTATTTGTTGCAGATATTCACCAAACCATTAACGGACAGGCCTACTTTATTTTTTGAAATTATTCAAAGAAAAGGAGCACAATCCTTTGGAAAAGGAAACTTTAAAGCTTTGTTTGAATCGATCGAAGCTGAACAAAGAAGGCGAGGAACATTATAGTGTAAGTATAGAGTTACATAAACTAACCAAAAGTTATGGAATAGCAACTTTGTAAGAAAGGCCGGCTTGGAGACATTTTTTAGCCGGCCTTTTCTCTATTAGATCATTTTTGTGCTTATTATTTTTACCGGACAGGCTTTTTCTGCAAGAAGGCATTCATCGTAAATGGTATTGTCTAACGATTTTAAAGTATAGAATCCTTTTTTATCTTTGGCATGTAACAGTACAGTTTTTCCGTCTTTCTTCGACATTTGAAATTGACCGGGAGCCACTTCCACACAATAATTACAGCCTATACACTTTTTGCGTTGCAATGTTACAACTACCATTATTCCTTAACAATTTTGTAAAGTTTGTCTGAAGGTCGCGTTCTGAAATTTGTAGGTATAGTACAGGAATCTCCTTTTTTTGCAATGTCGTTCCGTTCATCATTTACCATCATTTCGGTTAACTTCATTTCTTCAACTCCTGTAGTTGGCCCGGTAATTAAAAGAGTATCTCCCAATTTAATATCATAGGCCTCAATTTTAAATTCTGCGATACTGGGCTTTGGAAAAAAGTGCACTCCTTTACCAACATATACTTTCTTCTGAGTGGCTTTGGATCCGGAACCATCACTCCATTCTCCAAGCTTTTGCCCCAAATAATAACCACTCCAGAAACCTCTGTTGTATACTTTTTCCAACTCATTCATCCAGGCAGTTACCTTTTCCTGAGTGTAATTACCCTCATTACAGGCGTCTATAGCATCACGATATGTTTTTATCACTTTGGCTACATATTCCGGTGCTCTTCCTCTGCCTTCAATTTTTAATACTTTTGCACCTGTGTCTATTACCTGATCCAAAAAATCCAGTGTGCACAGGTCTTTTGGAGACATCATATATTCATTATCCAATTCAATTTCAAAGCCGGTTTCCTGGTCGGTAACAGTATACTTTTTTCTGCAGTTTTGCTTGCAGGCACCTCTGTTTGCAGATGAGTTATGTGAATGCAAACTCAAATAACATTTCCCGGATACAGCCATACATAGTGCTCCATGCCCAAAGACCTCAATTTCTACCAGATTCCCTGAAGGCCCTGTAATTTGTTCGCGCTCTATTTGCTCACAGATCTTCTTTACCTGCCGCAAACTTAATTCCCTGCTCATAACCATCGTGTCTGCAAAAAGCGCATAGAATTTTACCGTTTCAATATTGGTTATGTTTATTTGTGTGGAAATATGAACCTCCATCTGTATCTGCCTTGCGTATGCTATTACTGCCTGGTCCATGGCAATTACCGCAGTTATTCCGGCTACTTTCCCGGCATCCAACAAAGTTTTTATAATGGACAGGTCATGATCATAAATGATCGTGTTAAGGGTTAGGTAGGTCCTTACATTTTTTTCATTACAACGACGTACTATTTCAGGTAGGTCTGCAATAGTAAAATTTATACTGGCCCTTGCCCGCATATTTAGTTGATCTACACCAAAATACACAGAATCTGCTCCGTTATCTATTGCTGCTTGAAGGGATTCAAAATTCCCAGCCGGTGCCATTAGTTCCATTCCTGCCATACGTATTTTATCTAATTTAGAATCAGACGGCAAAAATACATTATTTTGAAGCATTTAGTAAATTAAAATACGGACTTGGCGTTTTACTTTAGTGTGATCGAGTTAGGTTTTATGAATGGAATTATCATTGAAGAATCCAATTACTATCCGTTTGGTTTAAAAGATAACAGACATAAATTTGCTACTTCTTGCCAGAGTTTTTTTGATTATAAGTGTCTATTTTTCAAAATATAACAAAATTATTTTGTATTTTAATATAATAAAAAAATGTGCTATGAAAAGAATTATACTCCTTACTCTGGTTTTAATACTTTCCATCCAGAGTTCAGCCCAGCAAGAGTTGATAGACAATAATTGGACACTACACTATATGATTATAGATGGAATAACGTATAATGTTTCCCAGCCAACAGGAGGGGACCCTGATTATCATCCGGGGATTGATTTTTTTGAGACCTCAAATGGTTATCAAGTAAATGGGATTATACATTTCAATTACTTTTTCGACTCTCTGGGACCAGTCATTATTGATACGGATACTTTTACAGTACAGTCTCCCAGTGTGACCCTAGGTGATTGTTTCCCTTATTGTGAACTTGAGGGACAGTATTTAGGTACTGTTTTAGCGGGTGATTTCATGCAAAACAGAACTTATGACTATGAAATAATAGATGGATCCAATAATAGCAAAACATTAATTATCACAACCCCGGAAGGAAATACTGCCGTACATGGTAATTATATTCTATCCACTGATTCGTTTGATAAAGAACAGATAACTCTTTATCCAAATCCAGTAGGGAATGATCTTAACGTATCCTCCAAAGAATTACCTATTGAAGAAGTACGGATATTTTCTATACTGGGAAAAGATGCTCTCAAAATAAAAACCAATGAAGGAACTCCAATTAACGTTTCATTTTTGAAATCCGGGATATATTTCATGGAGATGACTTTTCAGGATAGTAGGAAATATATACATAAGTTCGTAAAGCTGTAGCTATATCTATTTTATTAAGATATAGTTTTTGAATAAAAAGCCTCTCAAGCTTCTATAGTTGAGGGGCTAATTAACATTAACCAATGGTATATCCTTTAGAAGCAAATTGGTTATGAGAGTAAAAACGCTGAATTAGATTGGAAGAATAACCTATATAAATTTTGTCATACTTTTTAGAATAAAGAACATATGTAACAAATTCCTCCATAAAAAAACTCCCCTTTTTTAGGGGAGTTCCTGTAGCGAGAAGGAGACTTGAACTCTAGTCCGCCTCAGGCGGATATGAATCCGACTATGTAAATTGAGACAAAATTATTTCATGAATGTACCTTCTTCCTATTCCTGATTTTAAGAATTTTTCTCGCTTCAGGGCATCTGCTTTGGAAATGTGAAACTCAACTTCTGCAACTATCCATGGGCGATACCTAATGGTATATCCTTTAGAGGCAAATTGGTTATGAGAGTAAAAACGCTGAATTAGATTGGAAGAATAGCCTATATAAATTTTGTCATACTTTTTAGAATAAAGAACATATGTAACAAATTCCTCCATAAAAAAACTCCCCTTTTTTAGGGGAGTTCCTGTAGCGAGAAGGAGACTTGAACTCCTGACCTCCGGGTTATGAATCCGACGCTCTAACCACCTGAGCTACCTCGCCGTATTTTGCGGAGGCAAAGATAGAAACAAAATAATGTAGCGCAAAGATTAGATACACTTTTTTAAGCATAAATTTCTATAAAAAAATTTACGGTTTCTTTTACAGTTTAAAATTAAAATATATATATTGGGCTTCAGCAAACAAATTATGGAGGATAAAATAAAATATGAGATGGAGTTTCCAATACAGGTGTCTCCTTCTCTTTTGTATCAATACATTTCTACCCCCAGTGGGATGAGCGAATGGTATGCAGATAATGTGAATTCCCGAGGCGAATATTTCACCTTTATATGGGAAGGAAGTGAAGAAAAAGCGAGACTTCTAGGAAAGAAAAATCAGGAACGAATCAAATTCAAATGGGTGGAAGATGAAGACACCGACTACTACTTTGAAATGCGTATCCAGGTAGATGAGATCACCAAGGACGTGTCTTTAATGGTGACAGACTTTGCCGAAGAAGATGAAGTTGAAGAAGGAAAAATGCTGTGGGAAAATATGGTTTCTAACCTGAAACAGATCTTAGGTTCCACCTAAATATCGAATCAATTTATAGTATCTTTGCGCCGTCTCACTAAAATGAGACGGTTTATTTATGCTCAATTTCAACGGAAAAATCAGTACAACTCCCAAAACACTTCTTCTTTCTGAAAATAGGGGATTGCAATATGCAGATGCGGTTTTTGAAACCATAAAGGTATCTGCCGGAAAGATCCTCTTTTGGGAAGACCATTATTTTAGGTTGATGGCATCCATGCGTATTTTACGAATGGAAATACCTATGAACTTTACTCCTGAATTTCTAGAAGAAGAAATCCATAAAACAATTGCTGCTTATAATGAAACTGTACATTCTTTTAGGGTAAAGCTTTTGGTATGGCGAAAAACGGGTGGAAAATACACACCGGAAACCAATGATATTGAGTATTTGATCACTTGCGAAACACTCAATACCCCATTTTACACTTTAAATGAAGAGCCATACACTATTGAGTTGTTTAAAGATCATTTCATAAATTCCGGCTTACTTTCCACCTTAAAGACCACAAGCAGAACGATCAATATTTTGGGTAGTATTTTTGCAAAAGAAAATAGTTATGATAACTGTCTGTTACTTAATGAGAACAAACAGGTTGTTGAAGCTCTTAACGGGAATATATTTTTGGTGAATGGCTATAAAATTAAAACACCGCCTATCGAAGATGGCTGTTTAAACGGAATCTTAAGAAAACAGTTAATTGCAATTATTGGACAACTTCCGGACTATGTACTGGAAGAAACTTCGGTATCTCCATTCGAGCTTCAAAAAGCCGATGAACTATTTATCACCAATACAATTATAGGGATTCAACCTGTAACCAATTATAGAAAAAAAGAATATACAAACACAGTTACAAAAGAATTGCTGGGAAAATTAAATGTAAAGGCCCGTCTGGGTTAGTTGTAGATCGGGTTTTCTGGGGCATTTGACCATATTACATAGTCACCGCCAAATTCGATCATTTTTTCTTTCCAAAAATTATCATAGGATTTTCCAATGATATCATTTTTATAATTATTGGGTACTACAACCCAACTATTTACTTCAAGCTCTTGTTCCAGTTGTTCACTAGCCCATCCCGAATAACCTAAAAAGAAACGTATTTGGTCTTCTCTGAGAGCGTCTTCCTGTAATAGTCCCGTAATTGCTTTAAAATCACCACCCCAATAAATTCCGTTGGATATTTCAATACTGTCTGGAACCATTTCAGGAATTCTGTGGATAAAATAAAGATTATCTTGTTCAACAGGTCCACCATTGTAAACCGTTAGATTAGAATTAACTTCCGGAATAAAATCTTTTAATTTATATTCCAGAGGCTTATTGAGTATAAAACCTACAGACCCACTTTCGTTATACTCTGCCAATAATACAACAGATCTGTTAAAAGAAACATCACCAATGATGGATGGTTCGGCAACAAGAAGTACTCCTTTGGTCGGTTTTAATGAAGTCATCTTTGGGTTTTAGTTAATTAAATCTAAGTATTAATTTCATAATAAACAACATATTGTTTTTTAAACTAATATTTCACCATTAAAAAACCCTCTTCAATCAAATTGAAGAGGGTCAAATAAATACGGTATGTACTAAAATTAGTTTACACTATTTGACAGATCTGAACCTGCTTTGAATTTAACTACATTTTTAGCAGCGATTTTAATAGTTTTTCCTGTTTGAGGGTTTCTTCCGTCTCTTGCAGCTCTTCTAGAAACTGACCAAGATCCAAAACCTACTAATGATACTCTGTTTCCTTTTTTAAGGGATCCTTCTACGTTACCCAAGAAAGATTCTAATGCTTTTTTAGCAGCGGCTTTTGTGATTCCGGCATCTTCTGCCATTGCGTCGATTAAATCTGATTTGTTCATAGTTTAATGTTTAGATTAAATTGTTGGTTAAACTTCAATTAATTGCTCTACAAATTTAATCGGATTATCGGTTCGCGCAAGGAATGACGGGGTAAATCCCCGTTTTTGTTGATAACTTAGAGTGTTTGTTAATAAACCAAGCTGCATTTTATCGTTTTTTAAAGAAATCAATAGCAGCAAGGGATTACAACATTTTTGCATCTTTACTAAATGTATAACCATTTAAGAGGTCGCTAATTACCATTTTTCTTTTTCCGGGTAATTGTATTTCCTTAATATATAGGTAACCGTCTTTTACAGCCACTTTCATATTTTTCTTAGTTGTAATAATACTACCCGGTTTTAATTTGTGTGACCCTTTTTCAGGAGAAGAAGCATAGACTTTAGTCTTCAATTGGTCTTCATCATTTTGTAATATCGTCCAGGCAACCGGATAGGGTGATAGTCCTCTAATAAAGGCATCTATCTTTTCGGTAGGTTGGTCCCAATCAATCCTGGTATTCTCTGGAGTAAGCTTAGGTGCTTCGTTTAGATCATCTACTTCCGGTTGTGGCTGTGTGGCTATAGAGCCGTTTTCAATTAAAGAAACAGTTTCTATTACTAATTTACTACCCAACTCCATAAGTTTGCCATGCAGTGTACCAACAGTTTCATTTTTTTCAATATCAATTTCCGACCTTAAAATGATTGCACCGGTATCTATCTTTTCATCTATAAAAAAAGTAGTGACACCAGTTTTGGTCTCTCCGTTGATGATTACCCAATTAATTGGTGCTGCACCACGATACTGGGGCAGGAGAGATGCATGTAGATTAAAGGTACCATATTCTGGCATTTCCCAAACTACTTTTGGAAGCATCCTGAAAGCAACTACAATTTGTACATTGGCATTTAACTCTTTTAATTGTTCTAAGAAATCTTTGTCTTTTAGATTTTTGGGCTGTAGAACGGTTAACTTTTGTGCTATGGCATACTCTTTTACTGCGGAAGGCCTTAATTTACGTCCACGTCCGGCCGGCCTGTCGGGAGCAGTAATCACTCCTGCAATATTTTTCTTTTCTTCTACAAGCTTTTTCAATACACCAACGGCAAAGTCGGGAGTACCCATAAATACAATCCGTATATCTCTCATTCGTTTCTGTAAAATTGTTTTTTTGTATTGGTTTTTACTTTTTCCGAATCCAGTAATAGTTGTAAAACATATACAATTTTAGACTCTGTAAAAGTAAGTCTTTCTGAAATTTCCCGCGAATTCATTTCACATTCTTCCAATAGCTGAAGGATTTTTTCAGAAATTAACTTCACCTCCGTTTTAGTAGCCGTAGTTTCTTGAGCTGCACATACACTGCAGATCCCACAGGGTATTCCCTCGGTTTCCCCAAAGTACTGCACTAACTGGCGACTCTTACACACTTTCGTATTTTCAATATACTGTAAAACCGAAGCCACTTGATTTGCTTTTTTCCGATTTAGCCCATCTACTTCTTTTGCTATAACGTTGATTGTCTTATCATCTTCTCTTGGAACTAAAAATGTAAGTGTAGCGTCGGTTTCGTATAAGGTGAGTTCCAGTAATTCATCGCGTTCAAATATTTTAAGAGCCTCAACAATTTTTTTTATAGGTTGCCCACATTTTTTGGCCACGAGATCCAAATTAATATAAGCAGGGGTATCAAATATTCCACTATACAGGCGCAGAATGGTCTTTCCTATAACCGATAGTGCGATATCTTTTTCAAAATAGGAAAGTAATACTTCAGACGAAACCAAAAAGCGTAGTTTGGATTTTCTTCCGAATTCTTTTGAGAGCTGAATAACCCCTAAGCAATCCAGTGAATTCAATCCATTATAAGCCAATAAGGTGTTTAATTGATAGGTTTGACAGAAGTCTGTAAAACTAAAATTGAACTGCGTAAATTCACCTTCACCGTACGAAATTTGAAAATAATTACTAAGCGTACGATATAATTTTTTTAAGTCTTTGGAAGTAGGTAGTGAATCAACAAATTGTTTTTTAATTAAAACCTTATCGTACTCATTATACAAAACAATTGCACTTGCAAAATCTCCGTCTCGTCCGGCACGTCCGGCTTCCTGAAAATAGCTTTCTAAGCTTTCCGGTAACTGTGTATGTATTACAAAGCGTACGGTTGGGTGATCAATACCCATTCCAAATGCATTTGTCGCAACAATGGTTGTGATCGAATTGCTTTTCCAGGCTTCTAATCTTTGATCTTTATCACTTTTCGAAATACCTCCATGGTAGAATGTACTTGAAATCCCCAGATTGTTTAAGTGATTGGAGGTTTCTACAGCAGTACTTCGGCTGCGTACATATATAATTGCCGAACCTGTATTGTTCTTTAATAATTGTTGGATTCTATATAATTTATCATTTTCAAAATAAACTTGATACGAAAGTTTTTCACGCACAAAAGAACTTTTAAAAATGGCTGGAAGTTCTAATTTTAATTGAGCAATAGTGTCTTGTAAAACTTCTGGAGTTGCGGTTGCGGTCAGTGCAATTACGGGAACTAAAGGATGCAGTTCTCGTACTATGGAAATGTTTTTATATGCCGGACGAAAATCATTTCCCCACTGCGAAATACAATGTGCTTCATCTACAGCAATTAGATTAATATGCATCTGTCGTATGGCGTTTTGAACGATCTCCTGCTGAAGTCGTTCTGGAGAGAGGTATAAAAATTTATAATTTCCATAAGATGCATTATCCAATAAAATTTGCAGCTCACTAAAAGAAATTCCGCCGGTAATACTCAAAGCTTTAATGCCGCGTTCCTGAAGGTTTTTTACCTGATCGTTCATCAAAGCCACTAATGGAGAAATTACTACACAGATTCCCTCCATGGCTATTGCAGGAACTTGAAAGCACAATGATTTTCCACCACTTGTAGGTAAAAGTGCTACAGTATCCTTCCCGTCCAATACAGAAGAAATAATTTCTTCCTGGAGAGGCCTAAAGGAAGAAAAACTCCAGTATTTTTCAAGAATTTGTAACGGCTGGTCCAAGGTTATTTATTCAAATTAGAAAGTATATATTCGCTTCTGCCTTCAATGCTACCCACAGGAACCTCATGTATCGAGTAACCATATTTTTGGTAACCTTGAAAGAGGTAATGATAAATCTTTTCGGCTTCATCAAAAGATTCGTAGCGTTCATTGTCTTGCTTGTATATTTCTTTCCAGGGAGGCAATAGAAAAATAGTATCATACCTGTTATTCATACAAGTTTCTGAAAATTTTTTAGGATAATGCGACTGAATATAATCCATATAAGCAGTTACATCCGGCATCCCACGGTCGTAGAACAAAAACGGAATGTTAAATGAAACAGCATCTTCAAATTGTTGCAACCTGCCCTCCAGTAATTTTTTACTGAAGAGTATTGGGTTTTCTAAAAATAGTTGTGCGATACCTTTTTTTTGAGCTTCTTTGATGACGTCTCGGGAGATTTCATGCATACAGGTATAGCCTTGCTGTTCTAAATGAGACACTAAACTGGTTTTGCCGGAGCCGGGACCTCCGGAAATAACAATTCTTTTTGTTTTCAAGCGTTACAATTTTATACAAAGTACGTAAATATTATTGATACCTAAAGCGTATCTTTGCGCCGTTTATAATCGATTAATACCTAATGAAGCAAGACAAAAACACTAAAGAATTCTATGAGCGGCTAAGACAGCAACTTACAGATGATACTTCCTGGCCGGCTCAGTACCTGTATAAATTCATTGTTCCGGCCGAGTTGGAAAAAATTGCAGAAATTGAAGCTATATTCAACGAGATGGATGCTGTGATTAATACCCGGGATTCTTCAAAAGGAACCTATACAAGTGTTTCCATAAAAGTGAAGATGGCTTCACCGGATGCTGTAATTAACAAATATCTGGAAGTTTCTAAAGTTGAAGGAGTTATTTCTTTATAAATTTAGTATTTTGCGAGATATAATCACTTCAGTAATACAAACCTCCTTTTTTAATTAATATATTTTGATAGATAATTTAGAATACAACACAGAACGACCGCATTTAATTATTCCTGAATATGGCCGCCATATACAAAAGATGGTAGACCATGCGGTTTCCATTGAAGACAAGGAAGAACGCAATAAAATTGCAAAGAGCATTATCGCCGTGATGGGAAATTTAAACCCCCATTTACGTGATGTCCCGGACTTCCAGCACAAATTGTGGGATCAGCTTTTTATTATTTCAGATTTTAAATTGGATGCAGACTCTCCCTATGATATTCCTTCTCGTGAAGAATTAATGGAACGCCCGGAGCCTTTAGAATATCCTCAAAACCATCCAAAATATCGTTTTTACGGAAACAATATAAAAAGAATGATAGATGTTGCGAACAAATGGGAAGATGGTGATATGAAAGACGGGTTGGTATTAACCATTGCCAATCACATGAAAAAATGTTTCTTGAATTGGAACAAAGATACTGTTGAAGATGCTGTCATCTTTGAACATTTATTTGAACTTTCAGGAGGAAAGATCAACCTCAAGAATAGTAACGAAGATCTTTCTAAAGCACATGATCTTTTAAAGAATAAGAAAAGATTTAGCAGCAATAGCAGCTCGAACAAAAAGAACTTCAAGAGTAACCGAAACCGCAAGCGGTACTAATATTAGCAACCACAATATGGGAACTTTTCAAATTGATGGTGGTCATAAACTAAAAGGTGAAATTCGGCCGCAAGGTGCTAAAAACGAAGCCCTGCAAATTCTATGTGCCGTTTTACTGACTCCGGAAGAAGTTATAGTTGAAAACATACCGGATATTCGTGATGTTAATAAATTGATAGAGATTCTGGGAAATTTAGGTGTCAAGACTAAAAAATTAGGCAAAGGAAAATATTCTTTTAAATCTGATAACCTGAAGCTGAATTATCTAGAATCTGAATTGTTTAAACAAGAGGGGAGTTCTCTACGGGGCTCAATTATGATCGTTGGTCCTTTATTAGCGCGCTTCGGAAAGGGATATATTCCTCGTCCCGGGGGAGATAAGATTGGTCGACGAAGACTGGATACCCATTTCGAAGGATTTATAAAATTAGGAGCTACATTTAGATATAATAAAGAGGAACGTTTTTACGGTGTAGAAGCACCTGATGGCCTAAAAGGAACATATATGTTACTTGATCAGGCTTCGGTAACAGGAACTGCAAATATTGTAATGGCAGCTGTTTTAGCAAAAGGTACAACCACAATTTATAATGCAGCTTGCGAACCTTACCTGCAGCAATTATGCAAAATGCTAAATGCCATGGGAGCCAAAATCAGTGGAGTTGGTTCCAATATGCTTATTATAGAAGGTGTTGAAAACTTAAGTGGCTGCACGCATCGTATTTTACCGGATATGATTGAAATTGGTAGCTGGATTGGTTTGGCTGCTATGACAAAAAGCGAGATCACCATTAAAGATGTGAGTTGGGATAATTTGGGTTTGATTCCGGATACTTTTAGAAAATTAGGGATTACTCTAGAAAAAAGAGGCGATGATATCTATATTCCTTCCCAAGATGAATATGAAATTCAGGGATATATAGATGGCTCCATTTTAACGGTGGCAGATGCTCCGTGGCCGGGATTTACTCCGGATCTATTGAGTATTGTTTTGGTAGTTTGTACACAAGCAAAAGGAAGTGTCTTAATACATCAAAAAATGTTTGAAAGCCGCTTGTTCTTTGTGGATAAGTTAATTGATATGGGAGCTAAAATAATTTTATGTGACCCGCATAGAGCTACCGTAATAGGTCACAATTTTGAATCTTCTCTTAAAGCGACCACTATGGTATCCCCGGATATAAGAGCCGGAATATCTCTACTAATCGCTGCACTTTCAGCAAAAGGGATCAGTACAATTCACAATATTGAACAAATAGATAGAGGTTATGAAAATATTGATGAAAGATTGCAGGCCATTGGTGCAAAAATCACTAGAATAGAACCATAAAAAACCTTCTGAACAGGTTTTTATTATTGAGGCTTCTTGTTTTTATTGATCTCATCCTGAAGCTTTCTTCTCAATTGTTGTTGTTGCTCCAGTGTTCTTTGTCGGTGGCTTTCAAATTCAGTTTCAGTTTCGGTCAATTTTAACCGCGCTGCTCTGGTAATCGAATTACTGTTTCTGAATTTATAGATAAAGAATCCCAGGCTCAACAAAAGAATACCTATGATTGACCACATAATAGTGTTATAAGTAGACTTGTTCGTTAATATTCCAAAGAATTCAATGCCATTTTCTTTTTCTTTTGAAGTGGTTAGATCTCCTTGAGTTGTTTTCAAATTGTTTGTAAGAGTTGCAATTTGGTTTTCTTGTTGCAAAACTTCTGCTTTAGTCTCACCAATTATAGTCTCCAACGCAGCTACAGAGTCTAAGATATTTTTACGTAAGCTATTTAATTTTGATTTTTTGATCACTTTATACTCCTGGTAATTATTGGATTTGTCGATCACATCAACAAATTGATCTTCTAAAGTGTTGGTATTGGTTTCTTGCGCTGAAAGAGTAAGCACAATAAAGAATAGGGGAAGTAGGGATGTTAGTTTTCTTTTCATTATTTCAGAGTTAGGTTTGTTATCGTTACTTAACACTGCAAGAGTAGAAAAATTGTATAAAACTTCCCAAAAAAAGGACTGAATTAAAATTTATTTAACAGAAACCAATTCGTTGTTATAGCAGAAGCTAAGCGCACCCGAAGGACACTTTTTGATCTGACTAATAATTTTTTGGGTATCTGCACCTTCCAGGTCGATCCAGGGAATCACAGAAGTTCTAAAAACTTCTGAAAGTCCTTTTGCACACCTCTCTGCATGAATGCATTTCTTTGGTTCGAAAGTAACTGTAATCTCTCCATTTGTAAATTCATTGTTGTAGGGCTCCATAAGCATAAGTTTGGGGGGTTATGTAAGTACCTTATATTCAATTACATCGATAAATATATGTAAATAAACGATAATATTAATAAATTATATAGAAAATTCTTACAAATATTTAATAAATAGCTTCCTTGTAGACTTTTAAGGCACGTTCACGGGCTTCGCTATGGACAACCATTTCATCCGGATATGTTTTAGTTCCAAACTCTTTAATCCATTTTTTAATATACTTCTGTTCTTTGTCAAATTTATGGGCCTGCGTAGTTGGGTTGAATATTCTAAAATAGGGAGCAGCATCAACACCACTTCCGGTAGCCCATTGCCAGTTACCAACGTTACTTGCCTGTTCATAATCCAATAGCTTTTGGGCAAAATATGCTTCTCCCCACCGCCAGTCTATCAATAAATGTTTACATAAGAAACTGGCGACCAACATACGTACCCTATTATGCATATAACCGGTAGTATTCAATTGACGCATTCCGGCATCAACTAAAGGATAGCCGGTTTTTCCTCTTTTCCATTTTTCAAATTCAGTTTCGTCATTTCTCCATTTTATAAAATCATATTTTTTTCTGAAGGCATTATTTGCTGTTTTTGGGAAGTGCCACAAAATCTGTATAAAAAATTCACGCCAAATGAGTTGTTGTAAAAAGGTTTCATTTTTTTCAGAAACTATATTTTTTAGCAGTTTACGAATACTCAGTGTTCCAAAACGCAAATGTGGCCCCAAACGTGAAGTAGCTTCCTCTACAGGAAAATTTCTCATATTCTCATACTCTCTGACAAGAGCAGGGTTAATAGTATATTCGGGGACTTTAATAGAAGATTTTTGAAAACCCATAAGCTCCAGACTAAGATCGGGTAGGTTGGTATTTTTCAATAAATTGTGTAGATGTTGTGAAGTATTATAAGTTCTTAACGTATATTCATTTTTAAACTTTGCTTTCCATTTTTTCATATAAGGTGTGTAGACTACGTATGGCTTACCATCGTCCTTAATGACTTCGTCTTTTTCAAAAAGGACATGATCTTTGTAGGTATAAAAGCCAATACCTTTTGCGGAAAGAAATTCTTTTATTTGAGTATCTCGGTTTTTGGCGTAGGGTTCATAATCATGATTGGTGATAACATTTTGTACTTTAAATTCTGAGGTGATCCGATTAAATATAATTTCTGGCGCACCATGATATAAAGCAATACTACTACCGTATTCCTGAAACTCTCTCCTCATTTTTTGAAGTTCTTCAAAAATGAAGGTAACCCTTGCATCATTTACAGGAAGCTCGTTTAATATTTCAGTATCGAAAATAAAAACGGGCAGTACAGAAAGTTTTCCGCGTAAAGCTTTAAAAAAACCTACATTGTCGTCGATTCGCAGGTCTCTACGGAACCAAAATATGTTTACAGCTTGCTTCAAGAATTATAAAAGTGCATTTGTTTATGTAAATCAGTTAAGAGGTTAATTATTACTATCACAACATTGTTCATCTTTTACCAATTTGCAACTTACCACGGCTAACAAACAACCTATTACAGGTGCTGCAATATAGAGCCACAGGTCCTGAAGATTTCCGGAAACAACTGCAGGGGCAATAGATCGTGCAGGATTCATAGAAGCCCCGGTAATGGGTCCGGCAAACATTGCTTCCAACAATACAACTCCACCAATGGCAATTCCGGCAATAACACCTATTTCTTTGGATCCTGTTGAAACATTTATAATAACCACCATTAAAAAAAAGGAAAGGATTATTTCAAAAATAAAAACCCGTAAAATATCCAATTGTGGCAGGGTAGCTCCTAAGTTTTCACTTTCTGGAAATAGAAAAAGCAATAGCCCACTTGCAGCAAAAGCGCCTGTTAATTGAGCTAATGCATATAGAGGCACATCTCTCCAAGGAAATTTTTTAGCATAGGCAAATGCAATTGTCACTGCCGGATTGATATGTGCACCGCTAATATCACCAAAAGCATAGATCATTCCCATGACAATTAACCCGAAAGTGATGGCAATCCCGGGATGTGTTACAGCTCCATTTGTATATTCATTTATTACAATTGCACCTGTACCACAAAAGACCAAAGCAAAGGTGCCTATAGTTTCAGCGATGAATCTTTTCATACCGCAAAGGTACTATTAGTTCTTAAACCTTTTTTAAGTTTTTGTTAACTAATAAGAAAGTGTTGTTGTTGTAACTTCGTAACACTTTATAAAAACCTTAAAACTTTAAACATATGAAAAAATTATTCCTTTTAGCTTGCGTGGCGTTAATCTCTCTTGGGGCATATGCACAAGTGGAAACTCCTGCAGCCAGCCCCTCTCAAAAAATAGAGCAAAAAGTTGGCTTAACGGATGTTACTTTAGAATACTCCCGGCCAGCTATGCGAGACAGAACTATCTTTGGTGGATTAGTACCTTACGGAAAGATGTGGCGTACCGGAGCAAATGCAAATACAAAGATCACTTTTAGCGATGATGTAACTATAGGAGGGAAGACTTTAGAGGCAGGAAGCTACGCTATCTATACAAAACCCAATGCTGAAGTTTGGGAAGTATACTTTTACAGTGATGCGAATAACTGGGGAACTCCTCAGAAATGGGATGATGCTAAGGTAGCTGCTGTTGTTAAAACAAAGGTTCAACCTTTACCTATGGAAATCCAATCTTTTACAATGACTTTTGATGATGTCACTAACAATTCTGTAAACCTCGGGATGCTTTGGGAAAAATCGTACGTAGGGGTTCCAATTAAATTTAGCACTGATAAATTGGTTTCGGCAAGTATCGATAAGGCAATGAATGGACCTTCTGCAGGCGATTATTATGCAGCGGCTGTTTATTATATGGAAGCTGGTAAAGACATTAATAAATCCAAAAAATGGATAGACAAAGCTATTGAATTACGTGAGAAACCGGCATTCTGGTATCACAGACAGCAATCGTTAATCTATGCAAAAGCAGGGGACAAGAAAGGAGCAATAAAAGCTGCTCAAAAATCTTTAGAACTGGCAAAAACAGCTGGTAATGATGATTATATTGCTTTAAACCAAAAATCTTTAAAAGAGTGGGGTGCAAAATAGTAGTCTTCATATAACATTAAAAAAGCCTCGATTTTCGAGGCTTTTTTAATGTTATTTAACTTAACTTCTTTTGTGAGAAGTATCTGTAAAAAGGTTATGATTTATTATCCATGCCTTTCTTGATCGCACGTCTTACTTTCTTTCTGAGTTCTTTATTGTCTGTATATAATACAACTCCGGAGCGTTTGAGTGCACTGGGGTTATAGATATCTTTTTCCTGATATTCATTAAGTTCGATACGGTTTATATTTTCAGAAGTAAATTCGAAGATAAGGTCTTCCAATTCGGGATTTTTTTTAAGGTCAAGTATAATTCCTTTATTCTTCGCATAAATTAATCCAAAGCGAATGGAGCAGACCAAAGAACAAGGGACTTTGTTAAAGACACTGTTATCACTAAGACTTGCCATTACCATATCTTCACCCAAATAATCAGTATCTAAAATAATTTTGTTTATTACCAGATCGATCTGTGCATCCAGATCATCTGCATTCTTAAACTGATGAATCCAGGCTTTATTTTTAGGTTGTAAAGAACAAACCTCATTGCCGGCATGTTGGCTGAAGCAAATCCCTAAAAAAAAGAAAAACAGTATAAACGTAATTTTTTTCACTACTAATGATTTAAACAATACCAATAGCATTATTTGCAAACATTCAAAAGGCATTACACCTTATAAGTAGTAAATAAACAGAGTAGATTGGGCATTACGAAGATAAATAAAAATGGATGGAATCATTCTTTTCCTTTTAATTTAATTGTAGGAATTTTCTGAAAATCAAATACTTAAAGCTCAATTCTGCTCAGTATTCGCAACTATTTCAAACATAGATTACCAATTATTCTCTTGACAGTTTATTAATCAATAGAACGATCTTCTTCTCCTTTGTATATAGTCGCCTGTAATAATACCGCTATTCCCATTACCAAAGCGCATCCAGCTAAATTCAGCCAGAGATATGGCATTAGGTCGATCCACCACACATAGATAATGATTACCTGAGTGATAATAGCAGCTATGAATACAGACTTGCTTTTTACATATTTAATGAAGAAAGCGAGTAGGAATATACCTAAAACATTTCCATAGAAAATAGAACCAATAATATTTACTAATTGAATTAAATTATCAAATAAATTAGCAACGCAGGCTACCAAAATTGCAAGGACACCCCATAGAAGAGTGAACCATTTGGAAGCACGTACATAATGCCTGTCGTTTTTTATGGTAACATTACGGGCATATAGGTCCATCGTAGTAGTAGAACCTAATGCATTTAGTTCTGAAGCCGTGGAAGACATCGCTGCACTTAAAATTACTGCAAGCAGTAGGCCAATCAATCCCCTTGGCAAGTTATTTAAAATAAAATGTACAAATACATAATCTTTGTCATTGGTTTCAGCTGCAGGATTAGCTTTTTTGATTAGTTCTTTGGATTGTGCCCTTAGTTTATCTTCGGAAGTATTTAAGGTTTTTATTTCAGAAGCCAGAACTTCTTTTTCAGAAGTACTTTCCGAACGTGAATATGCCAGTTGCTTTGTAATTAGCAGATCATCCAGTTCTTGTTTTTCAGCTTGCAATACTTGATATTCTGAAGCATATTCCGATTGTAAAACATCGGCTTCTGCTGCAGGATTAAAATGTAGGGGGGAGGCATTGAATTGATAGAAAACAAAAACCATTATTCCTACTAACAGAATAAAGAATTGCATAGGTACTTTAAGCAGTCCATTAAAAATCAATCCCATTTGGCTTTGCTTTACAGTTTTACCAGAGAGATAACGTTGTACCTGGCTTTGGTCTGTCCCAAAATAGGAAAGGGCAAGAAAACTACCGCCAATGATACCGCTCCAAAAAGTATAGCGATTGTTAAAGTCGAAAGAAAAATCCAAAATTTCCATTTTCCCACTTGCACCGGCAATGTCCAATGCTTTGGAAAAAGTGATATCAAGAGGTAAGTAATTCAGTATTAATAAAAAAGCGATTAGCATTCCTGCAAAGATCACTCCCATTTGTTGTTTCTGGGTAACGCTCACAGCCTTAGTACCTCCGCTAACCGTATAGATAATGACCAAGACCCCAATGATAATATTAAGGTAAATAAGATTCCACCCCAGAACTGCTGACAGAATAATCGCCGGCGCAAAAATAGTAATTCCTGCTGCCAGCCCACGCTGAATTAAGAACAGAACTGCCGTTAGCGTACGTGTCTTTAGGTCAAAACGGGTTTCCAGATATTCGTAAGCTGTAAATACATTCAGCTTGTGATAAATAGGGATAAATACCAAACAGATAACTACCATTGCGATAGGCAACCCAAAATAAAATTGTACAAAGCCCATTCCGTCGTGAAAGGCTTGTCCGGGAGTTGACAAGAATGTGATGGCACTTGCCTGTGTTGCCATTACACTAAGGCCAATAGTCCACCATTTAGAATCGTTTCCACCTTTTAAATAATCAACTACATTTTTACTGCCGCGAGTTTTATAAGTTCCGTAGAGAACAATAAAAAGAAGGGTGCCCCCAAGTACAATCCAGTCTATTTGTTGCATATTATGAGTAGTGTTGCATTAGATAATAAAACAATAGAATATAGATTGCATTAAATACTAATACAAGTGTGTATTTCCATTTCCAAACAAATTTTTGTTTTTCTTCGATCATTTTAGTTTCCTATTGAGAGTAAATTAGCAAATAGTCTATAGGCCCCGGGAACTCCCGCAGGCAACTCCCTAAAAAAGCTTAAACCGGTATAGATATAATACCCTTTTCCATATTCGGCAACCAGGAGTGATCCTTTAGTTTCCGGATAGTCTTTGTCGTTCATACCTAAAATTGGAGTAAACTCCGGTGCCCATTCATTAGGAAAATAGAGACCTCGTTCCTGAACCCAATTTTTAAAATCGTTTTGAGTGATCTTGTTAGGGGAGTTCAATACGGTATGATTGGGAGCAAGTATTCTTACCTCACTATCTTCATTAGTGACCCTGTCCCTGGATAAGGTAAGGGGTAGGGGCCCAAAGCTTTTGTCTGCCATTCCACGGCTGGTATTATATTGCAGTAACAAGGTTCCGCCATTGTTTACATAACTATTGAGCTCTGTTTGTTTAAAGGCCAACTCCGGTACCGTGTTATAAGCCCTGATGCCTATCACTACTGCATCAAATTTTTGTAAATTCTCTAAAGTGATTTCAGACGGTAGAATTGTAGTAACATTGTATCCGATCTGTTTCAGACTTTCGGGAATAGCATCTCCGGCACCATTTATATAACCAATGTTTTGTCCTTTTTTCTGAATGTCAATTCGTACTATACGAGCTTCAGAAGGCATTAAAACACTTTGATACGGAATATGATCGTAATTAATAGTTACTAACTCTTTATTGTAGAAGTTATCTCCAACATGTACTAAAGGCTTAAGAATTCCTTCATTTTGCTCCATAGGAGGCTTTATTGTAAATTTAAGTGTTTGCTGCTGTCCTTTATTTGCAATGGAAAACACTTGTTGTGAAGGGGATACTACCCATCCTTTTGGATGTTGCAGGGTCACAGTACCACTTACATTATCTCTTCCGGCAGTAATAATTACCGGGATTTCTCTTGCTTCGCTATTGGCAAAAATGAGTACTTTCTCCGGAATACCGGATGTAACTTCCGGTAAAACTTCAAAGGGGCGGTACACCTCTCCGGCTACAGGGTCGTTGAATTTGTAGACAATGTTTTTTATTACAGAAATATTTCTTCCATCTATGGAAATATTAAAAGTTACCGGAAACTGATGAGTTTGTTCTGGTAATCCTATCAAATTTTTATCATCCACACGGTACATTCCCAAGGATCCTTTTTGATTGAGCCAATAGGGAGCACTATGTTCTGTATTCGAAAAAGTCCCTTCAATACTTTCAAGCGTGAGTTTCTTATTTTTTAATAAAGGAGTAGCTATTGCTGTTGTAGGGAAGGTAACTACCGAAGAGGTTACAGAATTTAGTTTAATATCTGCCGAAGATCTGTTAATGGCTTCAATAATAACTTTTAAATCTCCTTTCGGAGCCACACTTTGTACATTGGCCACTGCCTCAAGATACATTCCCGCGCAATCTGATATAACATTAATGATCTCTTTGGATTTTATCGTTTTCCAATACCCTTCCGGAAGTTGTTGAATGAGATCATATGCTTTTAACAGCTGAGGGATACTTGCTGACGGGTCTGTGAAATCAAAATCCTTCTCTACCTCAAGCAAAATAGCTCCGATAGGGGCACCTCCGTTCACTCTGGACCAGGTAGTATTGATACCATCGAAGAGGTTGGATTTATTTACAGGAAAATCTCCTTTTAAAAACTCTAAGTATTCAATTCTACTTCCACGAGAGCCTGTACTTCCAAAACCTTGTGATTTGTGCATACTTCTACTTAGGGAAGCTATTTCTCCGTTAGACAGCCCTAAAGCCGGATAGTAGCTTCCAGTCTCTACTTCAATTAAGTTTGTTTTATCCGCTTTTTCAAAATTTTCTCTGCTTCCATAGAACCACCAACCTGTATTAAAAAATAAGCGCTTGGGTTGCCAGGTTCCATAATCTTTAGCCGTTTCAGGATATTTTGAAGCATCGTCTACCAGATCAAAGGCTTCAAAACTTAACATGGCAGATGAGGTATGGTGCCCGTGTGTTGTTCCGGGATTACGATGATTAAACCGATTTACAATAATATCCGGTTTAAATTTTCGGATGGTTCGGACCACATCACTCAATACCTCTTCTTTATTCCATATTTCCAATGTCTCATCTGGGTGTTTGGAATATCCAAAATCATTAGCGCGTGTAAAGAATTGCTGTCCGCCATCAGTACGTCTTGCGGCCAGTAATTCCTGTGTTCTTATCACTCCCAATAACTCACGAATTTCGGGCCCTATCAAATTTTGCCCTCCATCGCCTCTGGTAAGTGATAAATACGCTGTACGGGCTTTTACATCGTTAGATAAATAGGAAATGAGCCGCGTGTTTTCATCATCAGGGTGTGCCGCAATATAAAGGGCAGAACCTAAAAAATTCAGTTTTTGGAGGTTGTGAAATATTTCGGAAGCAGTTGGTTTTTGTGGTTGTTGTGCAAATGATGCGAAAGAACTAATAAGAAGGATACATACTAGTGAGAATAATTTGCGCATGGACTGTTTTTTGATGAGAATCAAATATACCCAAAATAGAAAACCGTCCGATTTTATTAGCAGTTCTTTAACACTTTATTGCAATTCTAAAGAGTCTCGCAATGCAATATGTTTATTACTGTTTTGGGTCCAATAAGCAGAACGGATACGTTTCAGTTTTACAGCAGTTGTTTTTAACCTAAGCGTATCTTTAGCGTTACTCGCATTGGTTTCTTCCCACTCTTCAATTTCGTAAGGAAAAGTACTGTTGAAGTAGATAGTTAACTGGCGTTGTAATCCAGGGTAATTTATAGAATAGGTAGTGAGTGAATCTCCTTGTTTTAAACTCCCAAAAGCTGGATGTGCGGCTGGTTTTTTATGGCGTAGTCGAAGATATTCGAAAGCGGGAATAATAGAAATGTCTCCGGTCGGGAGGTTTTCCGGATTGATCCGGATTAAATTCCAAAGCTCATTTTCAAGCCAGGTTTTGAGAAGTGAAACTTCCTGATCGGCTTCACCTTCAAAATAAGAATGAGATTTCACCTCAAAATCATCCCGGTTGTTGAGTTGTGCATAGACCTGACCACACCATTCTTGTACCGAATGACTTATTTTCAGGGCATGTTCATTTGTATTTACCGGATTAAAAGTACTTGTCATGATAGAATACGGATAAATACCGGTTAGAAATTTTTTGGTACTGTTCATTTTTAATACCGGAACATTCTCTTCGGAATAGTTGTTTGCCTTTACCTGTGCCGAAGGTAAAAAGTCTTCCGTTACAAAAACATTGACTACTGTTCCTTCCCGAAGTTCACCATATCTTTCTTGTAGTAATTGGTAGGAAGTTATTTCTGCCTTTCCGGTATACCAATAGTCTTTAAATTCGGAATTCAGTTTTCGTTTTTTTACATTTTCTTTTTCAATACTTTTTTTGGAAACTGAGACATCGGGTGTATCCTTTTTAGATTCACAGGAAGATAGAAATAAGAAGATTAATAATACACTAAACAGTTTACTCAGGGCAATTTTCATTTTCGAAGCATTTTAAAGCAAAAATACTACAAAATTACAGCGTTACAAGCTCTATTAACGTTTTGTAAACAAGTCGGGTGGGCAGTCCCATGACATTGAAGTACGAGCCTTCCAGACGTTCAATGCCTATATAACCGATCCATTCCTGTATGCCATAGCTTCCTGCTTTATCGAAGGGCAGATATGTATGTATATAATAATCAATTTCTTCTTCTGTAAGTTCCTTAAACCATACTTTGGTAGTGTCGTTGACTGTTTTCTGAAAATCTTTTCCCGTAAAACAAACCGACGTAATCACTTCATGCATACTGCCACTTAGATTTTGAAGCATCTTTTTGGCATCTTTTCTATCTTTTGGTTTTCCAATAGCTTTCTCATTTTTCCATACTATGGTATCACTTGTAATCACAATATCCTTTTTAGAAAGGTCATTAAATGCCGAAGCTTTTAATTGCGACAAATAATCGGTAATTGCAGAAGCCTTTAAGTTGTCCGGAAAAGTTTCTTCAATTTCACGTACTTCAATAACAAAATCCAGCTCCAATTCCTTAAAAAAATGTTGTCGTCTGGGAGATCCTGATGCAAGGATAATATTGTAATCTTTTAACTTCTCTTTTAGCATTTTATTTATTTACAAGTGGGTATAATAATATAGAACACATTCCCAAGAACATAATGAGCTTTAAAAGTTTTGACAAAAACACGTAGTCTTTAAATTGCTCCGCATTCCATACTTTTATACAAAAATAGAGTAGAGGTGCTACAATTAAAAACAGGAAATATAACACTACTATTTGTGTATGATAAAGATAGGTGTAGCTGTAAAGTATTACGGATATGGTAGTGAATACACCTAAAACAAATACAATGGTAGTGGCTCTTTTCCTGCCAATAGCGATGGGCAGGCTGTTCATTCCTCCATTTTTGTCCCCGTTAATATCCTGTATGTCTTTTACTATTTCCCGTATAAAACTGAGAAGAAAAGCAAATAAAGCATAATCCAGCAGTATCCTGAAAACAGCAAATTGTGAGGCCTGGTTCTGTGCATTGATTGCTGGGAGCAGGTCAAAAAGACCTATGATAAGGATACTCATCGCTACTAATAACGAAATTAGAAAATTGCCCACCAACAGCATTCCTTTTAGGTAGGATGCATACAAATACAGGAGCGCCGAAATTACAATAAACAATGCTGCAAAATTTGACTTTTCAATACTATTCGAAAGATAAAAACCTATTCCAACACCAATCACATTAAAAGCTATAAACCATCGATTTGCTTTTTTTTCCGAGATATTTTTACCAATGAGTACTTTGTTGGGTTTATTGATGCGGTCGATCTCAACATCGTAGATATCATTAATAATATTGCCTGCTGCTGCAATACAGATTGTGGCGATCACCAATAGCACAAAATCAAAATCATTTAAGGTGGTTTCTGCCTCAAGCGGATCAAATAACCCATATTTAACAAAGGCTTGGACCAAAATAATAAATAATAAATTGAGAGGACGGACTAATTTGAGGACGTTCATTGTTTATATCCCAGGTTTAATCATATTTAGCACTTGTATTGCCATTACTAATCCATTTTCCCTGAACTTTGAGGACCTGCTCAATGATGTCGCGCACACAGCCCTTTCCTCCTTTTTTATGAGAAACGTATTTGGAGATGTCTTTAATTTCAGGGACGGCATCCTGTGGACAACAAGGAAGCCCTACTTCCTGCATCACATACAAGTCCGGAATATCATCCCCCATAAACAAAACATTTTCTCTTTTGATATTGGAAGCTTTCAGGTACTCATTCAAAGTTTCAGTTTTATGGTGCGCTCCAAGATAAATATCTGTTAGCCCAAGTCCTTGCAGACGTTTGCGAACTCCCTCATTTGTCCCTCCCGAAATGATACATACCTTATACCCTTGCTCAAAAGCAGTTTTTAGTGCAAATCCATCTTTGGTATTCATGGTGCGGTACATTTCTCCATTGGTTGTGATCACAATGGTACCATCTGTAAGCACACCATCTACATCAAAAACAAAAGTAGTAATATGTTGTAAGTATTCTTTATAGCTTTTTTCCATTGGTGGTAGTTTGTATGGCCTTAGTTAGTTGTTGATATAATTGGTTGTACGGGCTGTCTTGCAGCAAATGTAAATGTTTTTCGATTGTTTTTAGGTCATTTCGCTTTGCCGGTCCTGTTTGAGCTTCTTCAGGTAGGATATTTTCTATTTTACGAGCAGTTTCAGCAATGAGTGGTTTTAGTAGATCAAATGGAATATTATTTTCCGAGACAATTTCATGACCAATATAGTATAGGTAGTTTACGAAGTTATTTACAAAAACAGCTGCCAGATGCAGCTTTGCGCGTTCTTCGGAATTGATTTCCACTACCTTTTCCGAAATGGTTTCACCTAATTCTTTAAGAAGCGCCAGATCCGAAACATTTTCGGCTTCTATGCAAATGGGTATTTTTTTGAAATCTACCTCGCTCTTTTTTGAAAAAGTTTGCAAGGGATAGAAAACTCCTTTTCGATTACTTGAAGACAGTGCATTCATTTCTGCACCACCGGAAGTATGTACCACCAGTTTGTTTTTGAATGATAATCTTTCAGAAAAAGGGGTAATCACATCATCCGGAATGCCAATGATATAGACGTCAGCTTTTTTAAGTTCAGAAAGTACCTTCGTAAATGGGATCTTTTTTAATTCAGAAAAAAGTGAAATTTCATTTCTGTTATATATCTGATTTACAGATATATACTTATTTTTACGTAAAGCATTACATAAATGATAATTTACATTTCCAAAACCCAAAAAAACAACCTGAATCATAAGGCAAAGTAAAAACTTTTTAATGATTTTTATTTTAAAATATACAATAACTTTACAGATTCAATTGTAGTACCGCTATGCATGATATTAAATCCAGAGAAGATATCAATCTTTTGGTAAAGACCTTTTACAGCAGAGTAAGAAAGGATGATCTTTTAGGCCCTGTCTTTAATAGTATCATAAAGGACTGGGATCACCATTTAGAGCATTTAACAGATTTCTGGGAGTCCAATCTTTTCTTTAAAAAGACCTACCAGGGAGACCCAATAGGAAAGCATATTGGGGTTGACAGGGTTTTTAATGAAGGAATTAATGAACTTCATTTTGGAACCTGGATAAACCTATGGTATCTCACTATTGATGAACTCTTTGTAGGGGATACTGCCCAAATTGCTAAAAACAGAGCCCGAAACATGGGAACCTTTATTCATATAAAGATGTTTGAATCCCGAAAAAAGTCAATGGAATAATATTCATACGGATTAACAAATTTAAGTAGCTAAAATGGTAGTAATTACCTAAATTTGCACCAAAATTCGCATAATGCAAAAGAAAATAGCTGCATTCCTTTTCTCCACTCGTTTAACCGCTGTTTTATTTATCGTTTTTGCTATTGCTATGGCAATTGGTACCTGGCTGGACAGATTTGAAGAAACATCACCTACACCTTATACCAGAGAACTTATTTACAATGCATGGTGGTTTGAGGCCATCATGGTAATCTTTGTGATCAATTTTGCAGGGAACATTTTCAAATATAGGCTGTATAAAAAAGAAAAATGGGCTACGTTGCTATTTCATCTGTCTTTTATCTTAATACTTGTAGGTGCTTTTATAACACGTTATATTGGATATGAAGGAGTAATGAGTATTCGTGAGGGAGCTACAGAGAATGTAATGCTTTCTGAAGATACATATCTAACTGCCTTTATAGATGGGGATTATCAAATTGATGGTGTTCCGCAACGTAGAAAAGTATCTCCCAAAAAACTACGCCTTTCTGAACGTTTAGATAATGATTTCACAATTACTACAGACTATAATAAACAAGAAGTAATAATTACTTATAAGAATTTTATAAAAAATGCAAAGGAAGGATTAATTGCTTCTGAAGATGGTGAAGAATATTTGAAGTTAGTAGAGGCCGGAGACGGAAATCGGCATGACCATTGGATAAAGGTCGGGGAAGTGACCTCCATACATAATATAATATTCGCGGTGAATAAGGCTACTCCCGGAGCGATTAATATTACGTATAGCAACGACGGAAGCTATACATTAGAGACTCCTTTTGAAGGTAGCTTTATGCGTATGGCGGACCAAATGGAGGGAAGAGTTGTTAGGGACAGTACACAACCTTTAATGCTTCGTTCTTTATATCAATTGGCAGGAATGGCCTTTGTAATTCCGGAGCCGGTCACTAAAGGCAGCTACGGAGTTATACAGGCTCCTAAAAATGAAAAGACCAACCAGAATGCGTTGATGCTGGATATTTCTACAGGAGGAGAGACAAAAACCGTAGCACTTTTAGGTGGTAAAGGAACTTTGCCTAATCCTACCAAAACTGAAGTAGGGGGCTTGGATGTATATCTTTCCTACGGAAGCAAAACCTATGATTTACCTTTTAGCATAACGCTTAATGATTTTATTGCTGATAGGTACCCGGGAACGGAAAAAAGCTATTCGGCATTCAGAAGTAAGATAACTGTTAATGATTCTGAAACAGAGTTTTTTGATTATGAGATCTATATGAATCATGTTTTAGATCACAAAGGATACCGTTTTTTCCAGGCCTCTTTTGATTCAGATGAAAAAGGAACGGTGCTTTCTGTGAATAAAGATTTCTGGGGTACCTGGGTTACGTATATTGGTTATTTTCTGCTATATTTTGGGTTGATGGCCATTTTATTTGATAGAAATACCCGTTTTGGATCTTTAAAAAGAATGTTAGATAAAATAAAAAAGAAGAAATCCGAATTAATGACCATTGCACTCATCCTATTCTCTTTTTCAGCTTTTGCACAGCATTCCAATACAAACCCTCAGCACCAAAAAGCAACTAAAACACAGATAGATTCGGTAATTATGGCAAATGCAGTAAGTAAGGAACATGCTGCTAAGTTTGCAAAATTGATCATTCAGGATAACGGGAGGATGAAACCGGTAAATACTTTTGCCAGTGAATTACTTCGCAAGGTTAGCCATAAAAACAGTTATGAAGGCTTGGATCCTAATCAGGTTTTTATATCTATGACCGAATTCCCTGCTCTATGGTCTCAAGCATCAATTATTGCTCTTAAAAGAGGTAATGACAGTATTAGAGATGTGGTAGGTGTTTCAAGAGACACTAAGCTTATTGCTTTGTTGGATCTGTTTGATGAAAATGCTAATTATAAATTGCAACCCTTTTTAGAGGCTGCAACTTCGAAAACGAATCCCAATCAGTTTGAGAAAGACTTTATAAAGGCCCATGAAAATTTTTATATACTAAATCAAGCTTTGAGTGGAAGCATTCTTAGAATATTCCCTATCCCTTATGATGAGAATAATAAATGGGTTTCCTACCCGGAATTGAATGAAGCTAATTTTACGGGAATGGATTCTACGGTAACACGAACCATTCTTCCTATTTATTTTCAAACACTTAGGGAAGCCCGTAAAACAGGAGATTATACCGAAGCGGAAGAAATTTTAGCAGGAATCACCAAATTCCAAAAAAAGTATGGAAGTGATGTAATGCCTTCAGAAAACAGGATTAAAGCAGAGATCATTAATAATCGAGTAGACCTTTTTAATCGTTTATATACTTATTTTGCAGGTATAGGAGCATTGATGTTTCTGTTTATCATTCTACAAATTTTTACTCAAGCCAAAGTTGTCAATGGTATTATTAAATTGTTTAAGTATTTGATTTGGGTACTTTTCATCTTAATGACCACAGGCCTTATAGTACGTTGGTATATTAGTGGCCATGCACCCTGGAGTGATGCATACGAATCCGTTATATACGTTGGCTGGGCCACAGTTTTCTTTGGGCTTGCCTTCGGAAGAAAAAGTGACCTCACAATTGCTTCTACTGCATTTGTTGCCTCAATAATTTTATGGGCTGCTCATTTAAATTGGTTGGATCCGGCAATCGCTAACCTACAACCGGTATTGGATAGTTATTGGTTAATGATACACGTAGCAGTAATTGTTGCAAGTTACGGACCATTTACACTTGGTATGATCCTGGGAGCTACCTCTTTATTATTAATGCTGTTAACTTCTAAAAAGAATTTTATCAGGATGGACCTGAATATTAAAGAACTGACAGTAATTACGGAAATGACTCTTACAGTTGGTCTGGTCATGCTGACCATTGGTAACTTTTTAGGCGGTATGTGGGCCAATGAAAGTTGGGGAAGATACTGGGGTTGGGACCCTAAAGAAACCTGGGCGCTTATTAGTATTATCGTTTATGCTTTTGTGATCCATATGCGATTGATTCCGGGATTACGCGGTAGATGGTTCTTCAATGTAATGGCAATGTTCGCCTATGCATCTATTATGATGACCTATTTTGGGGTGAACTTCTACTTAAGTGGTCTTCACTCATATGCAAGTGGTGATGCACCGGCAACGCCGACATTTGTATATTATATTGTGGCTTTTGCTATTGTATTGAGTATTGCTGCTTACTTCAGATACCGAAAATTTTACAAAAAAAAAGGATAAGCTTTTAAGGCTTACCTTCTTTTCTCTATTTAGTTGGAATAGATTTGGGGATAGATTTGGGAGTTAGTTGTATATATAATCGGGTTGGGTGTCAACCATTCGATAGTCTTCCTGAATGTGTTCACTTATTTCAAGCTTATGATATAGTTCTTTTGTGAGACTTTCTACTTCAATTTCAGTGGTTTTTAACTTTCGGGCGATCTTAGAATTATCTTTTCCTTCAGAAATGTATTGAAGTAGCTTAATTTCCAATCCGTCAAGGTCATAATGCATAATGAGGTTCTCTAAGTAAACATCTTCCATCAATTTTGCAGCATTTTTTCTATTCATAACTTCCTGTCGCTTCAGGAAGATCCGCAGTTCTGTTTGTCGTAACAGATTTTCTTCTTTAATTGCCCGCATACGATACACAATAGCATAAGTGATCAATAACATTTCAACAAGAATAGCTGTCTTAAGGTGGACCGTTTGAACACTCAGAAAGTTTATTCCAAAGTTCTTTAATACAAAGAAATCAATAGCAAAGAGTAGGGGAATACCACAAGCAATTACATAGAATTTTGGATAATTCTTACTGCTGAAAAGTAAAACACTGGCTAAAAAATAAGATGCTATTATACTGAGTAAAATGGTATTAGCAATAGTAGCAAATAGTATTTCTTTCGACACCCATGCCATAGCAACTACTATCATAGAAATACCTAACAATGTCATCGTTACCCAACGCAGTTTTGGAAAAAACTCACTCAATGTTAAATACCTTGAAGCAAACCAGGCACTAAAACCAACAGCTATGAGGAGTAATGTGGATTGTATAGCTTCAACATTTTGCAGGTCATCTATACCTAAAAACATATATAAACCGTCACTAAAGAAGAGTGTAGTAGTAATACCTGCTAACGCTAATGAATAGGCCATAAATATTTTTTCATCGAATAAGAAGTAACAGATCAGGTTAAGAAGGATAACCATAATCGCAAATCCATAAAACATTCCATTTTTAAAGGAAGTAGCCAAATTTGCATTTTGAGAGGCTGTATTAATAGTTGTAATACCGCCTTTTAAATTTTCTGTAATTCCTACAGGGGTCAATGTAATATTTTTGTAGGAATTTTCTTCAAAAGTAGAAAACTGGAAATTTGAAGCACTGGCGATATTATAATTTACCGTACTGCTTTTAGGGGAATTTTTAGGTGTATCTTCTTTAATGGTTTTGATAATCTTAGTCAGATTATTTTTAACCTTTACTTTTTTTGAAACAGCCTTAAAATCAAGACTTTTAGCACTTTCTATAGAAACAACTTTTTCTGAAAAAGCCATACTGCTTTTTACGGAAAAAGCAAACAAAAGACACAACGCGAGGGGTAAAAATTGTAGCCTCATAATAAATAGGTTTTAATAATTTGGGTACTCCAATATACATAAAAATTACATTTCACCTATTTTTTTTGCACTTTATCGATATTTTTAAAAAAAATGACTGACAAAGGTGTCAGCCATTTCAAACTTATATGATATAAAATTCTCTAACTACTTAATTATCACCAACCATATCTTCAGGTTTGACCCAGGCATCAAATTCTTCAGCAGTGAGATAGCCCAGATTAATAGCTTCTTCTTTTAAAGTAGTACCATTTTTATGGGCGGTATTTGCAATTTCAGCAGCTTTGTAGTATCCAATTTTGGTATTTAATGCAGTGACCAACATTAGGGAATTGTTTAATTGCTTATTGATGACTTCTGTATTTGGTGTTATACCTTGGGCACAATTAATATCGAAAGACAGACAGGCATCTCCTAAAAGTCGTGCAGAATTCAGAAAATTAGCTGCCATTACTGGTTTAAAGACGTTTAATTCGTAGTGACCCTGCATTCCTCCTACAGAAATGGTAACATCATTCCCTATTACCTGAGCACATACCATAGTTAATGCCTCACATTGTGTTGGGTTCACCTTTCCAGGCATAATAGAGGATCCCGGCTCGTTAGCAGGAATAATAATTTCGCCTATCCCACTTCGTGGGCCACTGGCTAGCATTCTAATATCATTTGCGATCTTATTTAAAGAAACTGCTAATTGTTTCAAAGCGCCATGTGATTCTACAATGGCATCGTGAGCAGCTAAGGCTTCAAATTTGTTTTTGGCAGTTATAAATGGAAGTTCTGTAAATTCTGCAATGTACTCGGCTACTTTAGGAGCATATCCTTTTGGTGTATTGATTCCTGTACCCACAGCAGTTCCTCCTAGGGCAAGTTCAGCCAGATGAGGTAAAGTGTTTTGTAGTGCAATAAGTCCGTGCTCCAGTTGTGATGCATAACCACTAAATTCTTGTCCAAGAGTTAAAGGAGTTGCGTCCATTAAGTGTGTACGGCCAATTTTCACAACATTTTTGAATGCCTCCGACTTGGCTAAAAGTGTTTTATACAATTGTTGTATTCCCGGAATTGTAATTTCAACCAATTTTTTATAAGCAGAAATGTGCATTCCCGTAGGGAAAGTGTCATTAGAGGATTGTGACTTGTTCACATCATCATTGGGGAGTAATGTCTTATCACCCTCACCAATTGTTTTCCCAGCTAATTGATGTGCACGATTTGCAATTACTTCATTCACATTCATATTGCTTTGGGTACCGCTTCCTGTTTGCCATATAACCAGTGGGAACTGGTCATCATGCTTTCCTGCTAAGATCTCATCGCAGACAGATGCTATAAGGTCACGTTTTTCTTCCGCAAGTACTCCCAATTCACAATTAGTGTAGGCAGCTGCTTTTTTTAGATAGGCAAAGCCGTATACTACCTCCAGAGGCATAGATGCCGGGGCACCAATTTTAAAGTTGTTACGGGAACGCTCGGTCTGTGCACCCCAAAGTTTGTTGGCAGGGACTTTTACTTCCCCCATAGTGTCTTTTTCTATTCTGTATTCCATAATGGTAATTTCTAACGCAATACAAAGGTACTTAAAACCCAAAAGTTACTCAACCATCCCTGTGGTTAATTTCATGTGAATAATTCAGGTTTTTTTATTGCTTTTTTTGAAAAAATCCTAGTATCTTTGAGGCATCTTAAAAAACGTGTTTATTATGTTCGATTTTGATCAATATCTGGGCTTTTTAGCATTTTTAACTATTTTAACCATTGGTTTTTGGTTAATGATCTTCTTAATTTCATTTATCCCGTATTGGATAGGTGGAGCATTGTATGAAAACTGGAAGTTAAAGCGTGAAGCCAGAAAAAAAGAAAGAGAATAATATTTAGAATTAATTATATACAAAAAAAGGAAGCTGTCAGCTTCCTTTTTTTATTTTATCTCTTAACAATTACATCCCTGCACCACCACCTTCAAATTCTAAATCACCACCTCCAGAGCCGTTTCCTCTTTGTCGTTTCTTCTTTTGGTTGAAGCGATACGTAAATGACAGACTGAATTGACGTTCTCTCCACTGAAATTCGCTATAACTTCGAAAGGTCTCTGCTTCGGTTAGCGATTTTCTTTTTCTTGAATTCAAAAGATCGCGTACATTGAGGCCAATTGTGCCATTATCTTTCATGATATCTTTACTGAAAGCTAAATTAAATACAATGATCCCATCTGATTCTGTTTGTGAATTGTTTCTCGGGCCCCTGTAAAATGCATTGGTCTGCCAATCAATTTTTGTAGGTAACGTTACTTTTACACTGCCACGGGCAAACCAGCTGGTATCTTCGGTTCCATAATCTATTCCGTTGAAATCCCCCTCAGTGACAAATTTGTAAAAATTAAAGCTTCCGTTCAAACGAAGCCATTTCATTGGATTGTACAGTATTCCGGCTTCAAATCCGTAGCGTTGATTTGTAGAAAGGTTTATGGGTATAGTTCTAATAATGGGTACACCGTTAGATGTAAGCTCTCCGGTGTCTTCCTTAATGCGTTCGAAAGCATCGGTTTCATATTGATAATATACAGATGATGAGAGTGTTATTTTATCCCATCGTTTTAAATACCCCAAATCGAAAGCACTTGCGTAGGCAGGGTCCAGATCGGGATTTCCTTGAAATACATTTGCTTCACTGGAACGCGAGGGGAATGGATTAATGAACCAGTGTCTGGGTCGATTGATCCTTCTGTTGTATCCTAAAGTAATATTTTCACGTTCTCCTATTTCGTAAATCAAGTTTACAGTGGGGAAGAGGCCAGTATAATTTTTATCAAAATTGATATTGAATTCATCATCTTCGTCCGATGTTACATCTTCGGCATCTACATCTCCTTTTAGCTGAGTGTTCTCCAAACGTAGTCCTAGCAAAAAAGAAAATTTACCAAACTTATTGCCGTATTGAGTGTATACCGCGTTTATATTTTCATTATATGTGAAGAGATTTGAAAGGCTGTCATTTTTTATGAAGACTCCTGTAGTGCCGTCTTCTTCTAACAATACATAATCAGTTACGGTTTCTTCAAAATTACCCCGGTAACCGGCTTCAAACTGTGCATTTTCACCTATGGGAAGAACGTAATCTATTTGTGCAAGATATTCTTCTTGATCTTCTTTTGAAGTAATGTCTTCAGAAGATAATCTCTCACTTGTAGGGTAGGTGTTTAGTTCTTCAATAAAGGATATTTCGGTTTCTTTGTCATTTTCATATTGAAAATCGGCAGTAAGCTTATGACCGTCATTACTAAAATTATTTTCATAATTCAATGATAATTGATAGCTGGTATCTTCTTCGGTTTCGCTTTCGGTTCTAACACGGGTAAGTGCCAGGTCATTGGATTGGTTAAACTCATTAGTATTATTTGTGGTAATGGTCTCATTATCTCCTAACCTAAGAAACCCCGAAGCAGTTAGTGAGGATTTTTCATTTAGATAATATTCAATACCTAAATTCGTATTGAATCCTTTTCGCAAGCGGTCATAATCACGGTCTTCAATTACTAAAGGATTCTCACGATCTTCATCAAAATAAAGATTTTCAAAAAACGCATTTCCGGGAGCATCACTATAACGGATACCGGTAGTATTGAATATATTGAATTTGTCGGTCCTTAAATTGATATTTCCGGTAATACCACTATTTAACGGCCAGCCTATATTAGTCTGAAAGGAACCATTAAGCCCCAGCGTTTTTTCTTTTCGAAGAATAATATTGATAATACCCGCCGTACCTTCCGCATCATAACGTGCTGAAGGAGAAGTAATCACTTCGACCCTGTCAATAGTTTCTGCCGGAAGTTGCTGTAAAGCATCGGTAGAGCCAAATCCTGCAATGGCCGAAGGTTTTCCATTAATGAGAATGCGTACATTTTCATTTCCCCGCAAGCTAATCGCACCTTCTACATCTACACTTACCGAGGGTACATTATTAAGGGCATCACTTACTGTTGCACCACTGGTAGTAAGATCTTTTCCTATGTTATATATCTTTTTATCAAGACGCACCTGAACTTCGGTAGTTTCGGCGCGGACAATCACCTCATCTAAGCTTTCACTATCTATTTCTAAAGAGACTGTTGGAAGTTTTGTGTTCTTAAATAGTCTTTGATTAGAAAGTTTTGTGGTTTTATAGGAAATAAACTCAAATTGTACCGTATACAATCCTTTGGGAATTTCGATACTATACTCTCCCTTTTCGTCCGTAATTCCTCCCGTGACAATTTTGTTGTCTTTATTTATAAAAGCAACCGTAGCATATTCCAACGGTAAATTGGAACCGCTTTCTGCAATTTTTCCTGTAATAATTATAGGCGTATCGTTTTGGGGTCGTTGTGCAAAAGTAAGTGTAGCAGTAAAGAGGAAAAGAAGGAAAATATTTTTTTTCATAGTTGGTTTTATCCTGTTAGACTACGAAAATAAGCTTGGGTTTAACCTACATCTGCCAAATTTGTGTTAAAAATAGAAGTGCAAACTATAAAATCTCCAGAACCTTTTCCGGGGGCCTTCCAATCACTGCTTTATTGCCGTTAATAACAATAGGTCTTTCAATTAATTTTGGATGTTCTACAAGGGCATTCACGACTGCTTCATCATCCATTTTTTTACCTTTATATAATTCTTTCCAAATGGCTTCATTTTTTCGCACCAGATCTATAGGTTTGATATTTAGCATCTTTATAATTTTCTGAAGTTTAGTTTTGGATAGTGGCTCTTCCAGGTATTTTATAACTTCAAAATCTACATTTTGTGATTCTAAGATATTGTGACATTCTCTTGATTTGCTACAGCGTTGGTTGTGGTATATTGTAATCATTTTTAGATATTTAAAGGCTTAGTTGTTTTAGTTCTTGTGTATAGTCATATTGCAGGTCCTCGTGCAATACAGCAATTTTTTTAGCGATCATCTCCTTTTGTTTTTCATAAACATACATCATGGCTTTGTTATTTTGTATGGAGGGAGAAAAGACCGCCATCTTTTCACAAAAATAGAGCAATAGTTCTACTTCGGTCTCTTTGTTTTGTGAATACCGGATGTAGCGTTTCAATGTCCGTAAAATTCTACGGATACTTTTTTTTATGTAATAATAGTTAGTGGTATTTATTTCTTCAAATAAGCCATTAAGATCTTGTTTTACACTTTCAATAAAACCGGCTTCATCATCAGCATCAAACAATAAATAGGTAAGGAGCTCTTTATTTTCAGTTTTGTGCTTTGTAAGCCTAAGTACCAGAGCTTTGAGTTCTTCGCTTGATTTGTATTTCAGTTCTTTTTTAAGTTGTGCAAGACTGGCTGGCTTCATATGTGATCTGGTTGAATGGTAAAAATACCTATTCTAATCTAATTAAGAAACAAACCCTTGTCCAGTCCCGGGATGATTCGTAACGCATTCTTATAATACACTTTTTTAAGTACTTCGTCCGGGAGGTCGAGGCCGTACATCGTCCAAAATGCATGGTATTTTTTGTGGTATGGAAAATATTCATCATCAGATTCCAAAACTCTGAAATAGGTAGGGAACTCTTCAGGTTTCCAACTATCCTTTCCAAACAGGATACGGTTCTGGTATTTTATAAAGAAAGCTTTTGCAAAACGAGGTTGACGCCCCAGTTCGGCAATAATGGCTCCAATCCCTACATGCATATTAGGCATTTCATCCAGTAACTTTCCCAGTTTTCCAAGGTCATTTGCCAGCCAACCCATATGTGCATTAATGAAACGGGTATTAGGGTGTTTTTTGAACATGCGATATTGTTCATCCATTATCTGTTGCCATGGTGCCGGATCATCATCACCACGTTTTCTGCGAGGATGCGTTTTTAGTTCCAGCCACCGTTCGTTATCTCCGTTAAATTCATCCCAAAATGGTTTTGGGTCTGCAGAGTGGATCAAGACGGGAACCCCTAATTCGCCACATTTGGCCCAGATAGGGTCCAGGCGCGGGTCATCAATTGGAATCCTCTTGCCATTTACATCTACATTTCTAAGGCCTAAGCTTTTGTATACCTTTAACCCACGTGCTCCATTTTTAATATCCTCGGCTAACTGGTTCACAGCTGCTTCTGTCCAGCCTGCTTTTCCAACACCTTCAAAATTGACATTGGCAAACACTACAAAACGATTGGGGTAATGATCCTTTATATTTTGTACCGATTTTTGCAGATCTGCACCGGAGCGGCCACTTAGGTTCACCATAATGCCCATATTTAGGGTATCCATGGCAGCAACGACGGGAGCCAGATCCTGAGTAGGCATTCTATATTGATGACCATGCACATCTATAAATGTAAACTTTGCTTTTTTTACGGTCTCCCCAGGAACGACCAGTGTAGATTTTGGGTTATATTCTTCAAAAGAAAGGTCTTGACTGTATATATAAGGACCAAATAAGATAGTAATGATGAATAGGATAGGAGTATTGATTGACATAGTATGATTTTTGTAGCTGATAAAGATAAAAAGTTGTACAAGGTCTGCATATATTTTAGCATGCCTTTAACTTATAATTCGTCACTCTTTTCTTTTTGCCCTGTCATCATTAAATAGGCTTTTAGAAACTCATCAATAGTTCCGTCGAGAATGGCATCAGTATTACCACTTTCGTAACCTGTACGTACATCTTTCACTAATTTATAGGGATGGAGTACATAATTACGGATCTGAGAACCCCACTCTATCGCCATTTTACCGTCCTCAATTTCAGCACGTTGTGCCTGTTGTTTACGAAGCTCTATTTCGTATAACTGCGATTTTAGCATTTGCATGGCTTTCTCACGGTTTTCCAGCTGTGAACGTGTTTCAGAATTATGGATGACAATTCCACTGGGGTGGTGTGTTAAGATGGCTTTGGTTTCTACCTTATTCACATTTTGTCCTCCGGCACCGCTACTGCGGGCAAAATCCCAAGAGATATCAGCTGGATTGATATCGATCTCAATACTCTCATCTGCTAAGGGATACACATATACACTTGCAAAACTGGTATGGCGTTTGGCATTACTGTCAAAAGGAGAGATACGAACCAGACGATGCACACCATTTTCACTTTTTAGCCAGCCAAAGGCATAATCGCCTTCAATTTCCAGAGTAACTGTTTTTACACCGGCTACATCCCCGGCCTGGTAGTTCAATTCTTTTACTTTGAAGTTGTTTTTTTCGGCCCACATCAAGTACATACGCATTAACATACTTGCCCAATCACAGCTTTCGGTACCTCCGGCACCGGCAGTTATTTGCAATACAGCACTAAGATCATCACCTTCTTCACTAAGCATATTGCGAAATTCTAACGCTTCAATGGCTTCAATGGCTTTGTTAAAACGGCTTTCTACATTTTCGGCAGTACCTTCACCTTCTTTAAAGAAGTCAAAAATGACCTCGGCATCATCGGTTAGGGAAACAGCAGTTTCGTAATCGGAGACCCACTTCTTTTTATTCCGAAGTACTTTCATGAAAGCTTCGGCTTCTTGCGGATTGTTCCAAAAATTGGGGTCGAATGTCTTTTCTTCGTCGTTAGAAATTTCTATTTGTTTACCAGCAACGTCAAAGATACCTCCTTAACGCATCCAGGCGATCTCTAAGATCTTTTAACTGATCATGTGTAATCATAGTGGGTAAGAATTTTCAACAAAAATAGAATTAACCTTTACAAACTGAAACTATTTTAAACGAATTTTATAGATTTAGGGCTAACTAACTGTATAGTAGTTCTAAATGCAACCTTAAAAAGGAAGCTCACGGGGAGAACTTCTTACATAAAATAAATCTTATGAAGTATGTTACATTTATGGTAGCAGCATTCTTCGGAGTGTTTGCAATGTCTGCACAATTTTTATCTGAAAAGAAAAACCTTTTGAAGTTTGAAGGTTTATTCGACTTCTACTATTCCGAAGCAGAAGGAAACATTTATCTTGAAGTAGACAAGCTCAATACTGAGTTTTTATATGTTCATTCGTTGCGTACTGGTCTGGGTTCTAATGACATTGGACTGGACAGAGGGCAATTGGGAGGAGGAGAGATTGTAAAATTCGTAAAAGCGGGAAACAAATTGTTACTTATTCAACCAAATTTACAATATCGTGCAAATACTGAAAATGAACTGGAAAAAAAATCAATTAATGAGGCTTTTGCACGTTCCGTACTCTTCGGGTTTGAAATAAAGGAAACCATTGCTAACAAATATATAATAGATCTGTCCCCTTTTTTATTGTTAGATGCTCATGGAGTAGTTAAAAGCTTGAAAGATCATAAAGAAGGCAGCTATAAATTAGATGAAACCCGAAATGCGCTATGGTTGGAACGCACCAAGGCTTTCCCGAAAAATGTAGAATTTGAAGCTATGCTCACTTTTGTAGGTGAACCTACAGGTAGTAATTTAAGTAGTGTTGCGCCAAACCCAAATTCAATTTCGGTAATACAACACCACAGCTTTGTAGCATTACCGGATAATGACTACAAACCACGTGTATTTGATCCTAGATGTGGTTCGTACCCTATGATGTATATGGATTATAGTTCGCCTATTTGGGAACCTATTACAAAACGTTTTATTACCAGGCATTATTTAGAAAAAAAGAATAAAAACGAAGCCATTAGTGAAGCTGTAGAACCCATCATATATTATCTGGACCCCGGAACCCCGGAACCCATACGTTCTGCATTAATGGAAGGTGCCAGCTGGTGGAACCAGGCCTTTGTAGCTATAGGTTATAAAGATGCATTTCAGGTAAAGCTTTTACCTGCAGATGCAGATCCTATGGATGTTCGGTATAATGTGATACAATGGGTACATCGCTCTACACGTGGCTGGAGCTATGGATCTACTATTACCGACCCAAGAACCGGTGAGATCATTAAAGGGCATGTAAGCCTGGGAAGCCTTAGAATCCGGCAAGACTTTATGATAGCACAGGCTTTAATGAACAAGCCTTTTGCCGAAAGAGATGACAATCATCAACAAATGTTGGATATGGCCCTGGCGCGAATTAGACAATTATCTGCACATGAAATTGGACATACACTTGGTTTTGCTCATAACTTTGCAGCGAGCACCAATCACAGGGCAAGTGTAATGGACTACCCTCACCCGACTTTGACTTTAAAGGATGGACAACTGGATTTTAGTAATGCCTATGCTACCGGAATAGGAGAGTGGGATAAGGTAACGGTCGCATACAGCTATAGTGATATTCCTGATGGAGTTGCAGAAAAAAAAGCCTTGAGTTCTATTTTGGATGCAGCTTTTGCAGAAGGGCTTCGGTATATATCTGATGGAGATGCTCATGCACAGGGAGGCGCACATGCGAAAGCACATTTGTGGGATAATGGTGCAAGTGCTTCGGAAGAATTAGAAAACCTCTTGAAAATAAGAGAAGTTGCATTGGCTAATTTTTCGGAAGATAATATCCGTACAGGAGAAGCATATACAGTATTGGAAGATGTATTTGTCCCTTTGTATTTTTATCATCGTTTTCAAACAGAGGCAGCTGTAAAGCTCATAGGGGGACTAGACTATAATTATGCTGTAAAAGGAGGTAATGGTCTTATTGTGAAAAATCTTCCGAAGAAAACACAAAAAGATGCTTTAGAAGCGGTATTAAAAACATTAGATTCCAAAACCCTTGCGATTCCCGAAGATAAATTGAAATTGTTCCCACCACGTGCATATAGCTATTGGCGATCAAGAGAATCTTTTAAAAGTAATATGAGTGTAGCGTTTGATGCTCTGGGAGCTGCTGCGACTGCAAGTGATATGACATTAAAGTTATTGCTTCACCCTTACAGGGCCAATCGTCTGGTGCAACAAAAAGCGACAGATTCTAAAAACCTTGGATTAGAAGAAGTTTTAGATGAGTTAGTGAAAACTACGTTTAGTACTTCGGAAAACTCCTCTTATGTAAAAGAAGTGCAAAGGACCATTCAGTTTGAAACATTACAGCATTTAATGAATCTGGCACTAAGTAAACAAAGTATTCCACAAACTAAAGGTATTGTAAATCAAACTATAGATGACCTTGCAAAAGACCTGTCCGGAAAAGAGGATGTTTTTTCCAGACAATTAACAAGAGAAATCACTACTTTTAGGAAGGATCCTGAAGAGTTTAAGGTAATTTCCGCACCAAAAATTCCAGATGGAAGCCCAATAGGGAGTTACCAGTGTTTTAAGGTAGACCCGTAAAAATTTTTAAAAATGAAAAACGTAATTATTGTTTTTGCACTTGTGTTCTCTACATTGAGTTTGGCTCAAAACGATGAGGCTTATGTAGAAAGTCTGGTTTCGGAATTTACATCTAAATTAGAAAACCGAAATATCAATTCCTGGTTTGTAAATAAACGATACTGTTCCGGTACTATTGAAATGTTTCGATTAGAGGATGGTAGTATGTGTACTTCAAAAGGGACCTATGTTGAAGCCTATTTATTTTGGAATGATGATGGTAAGCCAATGATTAAAAAATTTGACAATTGCGGGATGTATTATTCTTTGGAGTTGAGTAATGCCGAAGCTATGGAGTTTATGCATACTAATGCTTCTGAACTCAAAGACGGAATTGTAAAAAAATACAATTCAGAATCCTTGGACGGCATACCAAAATTAAGAACCGAAGTACATAATTGTTTTCGGGATTTTGAGTTTACCATAGAAGAAAATTCTTTTGGACAGAGCTATAATTTATTTGATCTTACCAATGATTCTGAAAGCCCCAATACACACTTTGAATACAATAATAACCTTGAAGTAGTAAGGCTTGATAAATTACTGGATAGTTTTATAGCGGAGATGGAACCCAAATTCCGAAGACAAAATTAATAGAATATATGATTATTGATCTGCGAAGTGATACGGTTACCAAGCCTACACCCGGAATGCTACAAGCTATTCTAAATGCCCAAACCGGAGATGATGTTTATAAAGAAGACCCAACCGTAAATAAGCTGGAGCAGTATTTACTTGAATTGTTTGGGATGGATGATGCGTTGTTCTTTCCTACCGGGAGTATGGCAAATCAAGCTGCTATAAAATTACATACACAACCGGGAGAACAATTAATTTGTGATAAATGGGCACATGTATATAATTATGAAGGAGGAGGTGTTTCATTTAATAGTGGAGTTTCATGCAAGTTACTGGATGGAAAACATGGGATGATTACCGCATCTCAAGTTGAAGAAGCTATTAATCCACCCGACTTTTATCATAGCCCGTTAACCTCTCTGGTCTGTATTGAGAATACTACTAATAAAGGAGGCGGGGCATGTTATGATATGGATGAAATAAAAAAAATTAAAAAGGTTTGTGATACACATCATTTAGGGATGCATTTAGATGGTGCGCGGTTAATGAATGCTATTGTGGCAAAAAATGAAGAACCAAAGCAATACGGGCAATTATTTGATACAGTTTCTATATGTTTAAGCAAAGGCTTAGGAGCTCCATTGGGGACCGTATTGTTAGGAAAGAAAGAACTCATGAAGAATGCCATACGTATTCGAAAAATTTTAGGTGGGGGAATGCGGCAAGTAGGATATATGGCAGCTGCCGGATTATATGGACTGGAACATCATGTAAATAGATTGGAGGAGGATCACAAAAAAGCTTCGGAAATTGCTTCGGTGTTAATGCAACAATCTTATGTAGAGAAAGTGGAACCTACAGAGACCAATATTGTAATTTTCTACCTAGCCCAGAATCATTCCGAAGAAAAATTTATAAATGATCTATTCCAAAAAAATATTAAAATTAGTAATATGGGGCAAGGAAAGCTTCGTATAGTGACGCATTTGGATTATACAAATGAAATGCACCAACACTTTTTAGATGTATTAATGTCATATCAATAAAAAACCTCCATAAGTAAGGAGGTTTTTTATTTTTAAAAAGTAAACAAAACTTTATACTTCTTTCACTTCTGCTCCGGGTGCATTTTTTGCAACAGAAGTAATCCCATTGTTCATTCCGGATTCACCTGCATACATTTGGCTACTACCAACAATTTGACCATTGGTGGACTTCACATTAAAATGGAATTTACCGTTTTTTGCCGTTTTTCTTTCAATACATTTCTCATCACCACAGTTTTTCTTTACAGATTCGATACCATTCATAGCAGAGGCTTTGGTAGCATACATCTGGCTGGAAAGGATTACTTGGCCATTCGCGGCTTTTAAAACAAAGTGATATTTATCACCACTCTTCTTTAGTTCAAACATATTTTTAAGTTTAAAAGTTAGACTTGAAATTTCAGAAGTTAAAGATCGCAAAAAAATAATTGTCTATAAATTTTATGCTTACTTCATTTTGGAATTTTTTGTGTTTTTCATCGGATAATTGCAATTAGTTGTCGAAAACACAGGGTCACTTTAAGAATTTGCTATCAAAACTTTAACAGAATTAGAAACCCATCAACTAGTTTTGTCCTCGAAATATTTATAATTAAACATTAACAAACATGAAAAAATTTTTCCTTTTAGGTCTTTCACTATTAGTTACTTCAGTAGCTTTTGCACAGGACCTTCCTGCAAACCCAGAGCCTGGTAAATGTTATGTGCGCTGTACTACTCCAGACGTATATGTAAATGAAACAGTACAAGTCATGACGAAGCCTGCTTATAAAAAGTTGAGAACTGTTCCTGCACAGTACGAAACTCAAACAGAACGAGTAATGGTAAAAGCTACAGGAAAAAAACTAAGAGTCATTCCTGAAAAATGGGGAACAGAAACTATTACTTACGTCAAAAAACAAGGTGCTTCAACTTTAAATGTAATACCCGCTTCCTTTTCAAATGATTCAGAAACCATTGAAATTAAACCGGCCTATGCCCAGTGGGAATTAGGTGCTCCTGCACCGGATTGCGCTTCCAGTGACCCAAATGATTGTCGTTACTGGTGTTATAAAGGATATCCAGCCGAATATACTACTGTAAATGTTACACGTTTGGCAAACGATGCTTCTACTAACAGAAATCCTATTCCGGAAAAAGCAGGAACTTATACCAAAAGGGTAGTTACAGAACCTGCCCGCGTAGTTGAAGAAGAAATTCCTGCTGAATATGCAACTATTACAAAAACAGTAATGGTAAAAGATGCTCAGGTAATTGAAGAAACTGTTCCGGCTGAATACAAAACGGTTACAAAAGAAGTTTTAAAAACCAAAGGAGGCTTAACTACCTGGAAAGAAGTTGAGTGTGCTTTAGTAGAGTACCAGGCACTACCTATTAACTGGAATTTAAACAGTGCTACTTTAACTGCACAGGCAAGAAATCTTATTGATACACGTTTATTACCTGTATTGGCTCAAAATCCGGGAGTGAAGTTAGAGATTGCTTCTCATACGGATTCAAGAGGTACAGATGTTTCAAATCAAGACCTTTCTGAAAGAAGAGCTCAAGCAGTTGTTAATTACCTTAAGACAAAGGGCATCAACAGTAGTTTGTTAGTCGCAAACGGATATGGAGAAAATAGATTAAAGAACAGATGTGCAGACGGAGTATCATGTACAGAACGCGAGCATGCGGTTAATCGTAGAACGGAGTTTAGATTGATAAATAACTAAACATACACACAAGACCATTAACAATTTTAAAAGAATTCCCTTTTTTGGGAATTCTTTTATTTTTAGGATCTTTGGCATAAATTATGCTGCTAGAGATCAAAATAAATTAGGTATGAAGCACTTTTTGATTTTTACTTTTTTACTACTCACCGGTATATCTTATGCGCAAGATGATGCTGCAAAACTTAACTGGCTGACAGACCTTCAGGAAGCAAAAAAGACTTCAAAAGAACAAAATAAGCCCATACTTGTTTATTTCACGGGAAGCGACTGGTGCAGTCCCTGCAAAATGCTAAAAGAAGATTTCTTTCACAATCCGGAATTTGAATCACGTGCAAAGAAAATGGTACTTGTAATGATCGACCTGCCACGCAGAATAGATATACTTAGTGAAGAACAACTAGCCTATAATAAAAAGATCATCGCCAAATACAATAAAGAGAAAACCTTTCCTAAATTAATGATTTTGAATTCCAATGGAAAACAAAAAGGGAGACTCTCCGGTTACAGTTCCCTGAGAGATACCAGCAATCATTTTGCTTTTGTCGACCACCACCTAGAAAACTATAGATAAACCCTATTTAAACAGGTCCATACCCGGGATATCAGGCATTCCCTCTTTGGCAACTGATGCAATTTCAGCTTCATTGATACTTGTTGCCTTTTCTATAGCCTTATTTAGTATTAGAATAAGATAATCTTCCAATTGCTCCTTATCATCTAACAAAGAATCATCTATACTAATCTCTTTAATAGCACGGTTTGCCGTGAGTGTTATTTTTAGTAGCCCGTCATTGCTTTGTTCGTCAATTAATACTGTATCAAGCCTTTTTTTTGTTAACGTTACCTTTTCTTGGGTTTCTTTTAATTTACCCATCATTCCCATAAGATCTCCAAACATTGTTTTGTATTTTTTATTCGGTGCAAATTTACTACTTTGCAATTATACAAATCAACCTTTCGTATATGAAAAATTTAATAGCTATTTCCATTGTTTCTACTATTTTTGCTGCTTCGTGCAATACTAAAGAAACTTCAAAGCCAACTATGGATATTACTCCTCCTAAAGCCGATAAAATTGCCAAACACCTGGAGATACACAACGATGTACGTGTTGACAATTATTACTGGCTCAATCAAAAAGACGAACCTGAAGTAATCGATTATTTGGAACGAGAGAATGATTATTACGATAAAATGACGGCTTACACTAAGAAATTCAAAGAAGACCTTTTTGAAGAAATGAAAAGCCGTATAAAAGAAGATGATGAATCTGTACCTTATTTCTATAATGGGTATTATTATATTACACGCTTTGAAACCGGAAAGGATTATCCGGTTTATACTCGTAAGAAGAGTTCTTTAGATGCAGAAGAAGAAGTGCTGTTCGACGTCAATGAAATGGCCGAAGGCCATTCCTTTTATAACCTTAGAGGCATCAATATAAGTTTGGATAATAAATGGGCAGCTTTTGGAATAGATACCCTGAGCCGGAGAAAATATACGATCTACATAAAAAACTTAGAAACGGGTGAGATCTTACCACAATCAATAGGGGTTACTACCGGAAGTTCTACTTGGGCAAATGATAATAAAACGTTGTTTTATACCCGAAAAGATGAACAGACCCTACGTTCCAATCAGATATTTAAACATACACGTGGAACAAATCCGTCTATAGATGAATTAATTTTTACGGAAGACGATGAGACTTTTAGTACCTATGTATACAAATCAAAATCTAATAAATACCTGATAATTGGTTGTTATAGCACTTTAACTTCAGAATTTCAAATACTAGATGCCAACACTCCGGAAGGTAAGTTTACTATTTTCCAACCTCGTGAAAGAGGTTTGGAATACGGCATTTCGCATTATGGAGACAGCTTCTACATTCTTACAAACAAAGATGATGCTACCAATTTTAAGTTGATGAAAACTCCGGAAAAAAGCACCTTAAAAGAGAATTGGAAAGATGTGATTCCGCATAGAGATGATGTTTTAATGGAGGACATTGATATTTTTAAAGACTATTTAGTTGTAAGTGAGCGTAGTAATGGATTGAACAAACTACGCATTATGCGATGGGATGATACAGATGATTATTATTTACCGTTCGATAATAAAACTTATACAGCATATACAACACAAAACCCTGAGTTTGATACAAAAGTACTTCGGTACAGGTATAATTCTTTGACAACACCGGCTTCTGTGATAGATTTCAATATGGAGACTCGTGATAAGACGATCAAAAAAGAAGTTGAGGTTTTAGGAGGTAAATTTGATAAAAATAATTATGAATCACAACGCGTTTGGGCCACAGCAGGAGACGGTACTAAAATACCAATATCAATGGTATACCGTAAAGGAATTAAAAAAGATGGTAGCAACCCATTGCTTATTTATGGATATGGATCCTATGGGGCTACGATAGACCCTTATTTTTCATCTTCAAGATTAAGTCTTTTGGACCGTGGTTTTATATTTGCTATTGCTCATGTTAGAGGAGGGGAGTACCTTGGAAGACAATGGTATGAAGATGGTAAATTATTGAAAAAGAAGAACACTTTTACAGACTTTGTTGATGCTTCAAAATTTTTAATTTCCGAAGGATATACTTCCAAAGACCATTTGTATGCTTCGGGAGGTTCTGCCGGAGGCTTGTTAATGGGAGCAGTATTGAATATAGCTCCCGAAATTTATAACGGGGTAATCGCATCGGTCCCTTTTGTAGATGTAGTAACTACCATGTTAGATGATAGTATACCATTAACTACGGGTGAATACGATGAATGGGGAAACCCTAATGAACCGGAATATTATAATTATATGAAATCATATTCCCCTTACGATAATGTTTTGGCAAAAGAATACCCAAATATCTTTGTAACAACAGGTTATCATGATTCACAGGTTCAGTATTGGGAACCTGCAAAATGGGTGGCAAAATTACGTGAATTAAATAAAGGAGATAACCATATATATTTTCATACCAATATGGATGCTGGTCATGGTGGGGCTTCCGGACGTTTTGAGGCTTTAAAGGAAGTCGCGATGGATTATGCTTTTTTACTCGATCTGGAAGGTATAGAAGAGTAATTAAAATATTTAATGTAACTTTGTACGGTTTTTAAATTTAAGAATAATCGCTTAAGTTTTATAAAAAACTCCCTTATATGAAAGAAGGAATACAAGCCCATAATAATGTGTTGGATCTTATTGGTAACACACCATTAATTAAACTCAACAACATTACCTCACAAATGGATGGCAACTATTTCGCCAAAGTTGAAGCTTTTAATCCGGGGCACTCTACCAAAGACCGTATTGCACTTTATATTATAGAACAAGCCGAGAAAAAAGGTATATTAAAACCCGGCAATACTATCATTGAAACTACCAGCGGAAATACCGGTTTTAGTATTGCAATGGTAAGTATTCTTAAAGGGTATGAATGTATTCTGGCCGTAAGTTCAAAATCTTCAAATGACAAAATTGATATGTTGAAGTCCATGGGAGCAAAAGTATATGTTTGCCCTGCCCATGTGAGTGCTGATGATCCACGTTCGTATTATGAAGTTGCAAAGCGGATCCACAATGAAACTAAAGGTTCTGTTTATATCAATCAATATTTTAATGAATTGAATATGGATGCCCACTATACTACTACCGGGCCTGAAATATGGAATCAAACAAATGGTAAAATAACCCATTTAGTAGCTTGTAGTGGTACCGGAGGAACTATTTCAGGAACAGCTAGATTTTTGAAAGAGCAAAATCCGGATATAAGAGTCATTGGAATAGACGCATTCGGTTCGGTGTTACAAAAATATCATGAAACCCGAGAGTTTGATGCAAACGAAATTTACCCATATCGTATTGAAGGCCTTGGAAAAAATTTAATTCCTACTGCGACAGATTTTGAGGTTATTGACAAGTTTATTAAAGTAACAGACGAAAGTAGTGCGCATACAGCCCGTGAACTTGCAAAAACCGAAGGATTATTCGTAGGATATACCAGTGGTGCAGCAATGCAGGGGCTTAAGCAACTGGAAGAAGAAGGTGAATTTATGACAAATAGTAATATCGTTGTTATTTTTCCGGATCACGGATCACGCTATATGAGCAAAGTTTTCAGTGATGATTGGATGAGCCAACAAGGATTTTTTGATGCTAAAACTGAAAAAGGAGCATCTATAGAATATATTAAATAAATACAGAATACTAACATATTGAAAACCGTCGCATAAAGTGACGGTTTTTTTATTTCTATCTTCTGAAAGAAAATTTATATGTTTTCATAGTAAAATTAAGTATTTTTGCCCCTTACAAAGAAACAAGCTGTATTGATGAAAGATTTATTTGATAAGATATACAAGGATAAAGGACCTTTGGGTAAATGGGCAGAACAAGCAGAAGGATATTTTGTTTTTCCAAAACTGGAAGGGCCTATTTCAAACCGAATGCGATTTAGAGGTAAAGAAGTGATCACTTGGAGTATTAATGATTACTTAGGTCTTGCCAATCACCCTGAAGTTCGAAAAGTAGATGCAGAAGCAGGCGCAGAATATGGTTCGGCTTATCCAATGGGAGCTCGTATGATGAGTGGCCATACAGACCTTCACGAACAATTGCAGGAGGAATTAGCAGCTTTTGTTAATAAAGAAGCTGCTTATCTTTTAAATTTTGGATACCAAGGTATGGTCTCCACTATAGATGCTCTGGTCGCAAAGGATGATGTGATTGTATATGATGTGGATGCACATGCTTGTATTATCGATGGAGTTCGTTTGCATTTAGGGCAACGTTTTACCTATAAGCACAACGATATGGAAAGTATCGAGAAAAACCTGAAACGTGCAGAAAAGGTAGCTCAAAAGACCGGTGGTGGAATCCTCTTGATTTCTGAAGGTGTTTTTGGAATGAGGGGAGAGCAGGGGAAACTGAAAGAAATAGCTGCTTTAAAAAGAAAATATAATTTCCGCTTTTTTGTTGATGATGCACATGGCTTTGGAACACTTGGTAAAAAAGGAGCCGGAGCTGGTGAAGAGCAGGGTGTACAAGATGCCATAGATGTATATTTTGCAACCTTTGCCAAATCAATGGCTAGTACCGGTGCTTTTATTGCTGCAGATGAAGAAATTATAAATTACTTAAAATATAATTTACGCTCACAAATGTTTGCAAAATCATTGCAAATGCAATTGGTAAAAGGTGCATTAAAGCGTTTGGATATGCTCCGTACAAAGCCAGAGTTAAAAGAGAAATTGTGGGAGAATGTCAATGCACTACAAAATGGTTTAAAAGAACGTGGCTTTGATATTGGAACTACACAAAGTTGTGTTACTCCGGTATACTTAAAAGGAAGTATTCCTGAAGCAATGGCATTAGTGAAAGACTTACGTGAAAACCATGGAATTTTCTGTTCGATCGTGGTCTATCCCGTAATTCCAAAAGGACTTATTTTACTTCGTATGATTCCAACCGCATCTCATATTTTACAAGATGTATCTGAAACTTTAGATGCATTTTCAGCTATACGTGAACGTTTGGAAAATGGAACTTATAAAAGACTTTCCGCTGCTGTTGCAGCTGCAATGGGAGAATAGTTTATACTTTTTCTAAATATCTTTTCTGAAAGTACTGCGCTCTTTGTGTTGTACAGGGCTATAATCTTTCCACAAAAGTTGTACAGCAGTATTTTCAATAAGCTCTGGATTAGTTTCTACCGTATGAATTCCTTTAGCATTGAACAGCTGTTGCATTTCTTCAAAAATGACGGCAGTAACACCTTTTCCCTGATATTCGGGATCAATACCTATTAAATAAAATGCAGCTTTGTGATTCTTCTTCTGAGCTTGTAAAATATGATACCACCCAAAAGGAATTAGTTTTCCATTGGCTTTTTTAAGTGCTTTGGAAAAAGAAGGCATCACTACTGAAAAAGCAATTAGCTTTCCTTCTTTATCCTTAATACAAGTGATGTAATCAGGATGTATAAAACTGAAGTACTTCTCTTTATAATAATCAATTTGATATTGTTGAATAGGAACAAATGTCTGGAGGGTATTATATGTTTTGTTCAATAGACCAAACATTGCATCTACATAAGGCAAGATCTCTTTTTTATTTTTAAACCGAATAACGGTCAATTCATAACGTTCACGAATTAATTTTGAAAACTTCTTTACTTTTTCGAAAGCTTCATCTGGAATGCTAAGGCTGTATTCCACCCAGGTGGCTTGTTTTTTGAAGCCTAATTGCTCCATATGCCTGACATAGTAAGGATGATGATACCAAGTGATCATGGTATTTAGCTCATCATAACCTTTTGTAAGTATTCCGGCTTTTTCCATATTGGAAAAACCCACAGGGCCTTCCACATATTCCAGATTATTAGTTCTACCAGCTTCAAAAGCTTCTTCAAGTAATGCTTTAGTAACCTCAATATCATCTATCATATCCAACCAACCAAAGCGAACTTTTTTCTTCCCTATTTCTTCTACCTCTAAATGATTGATAATAATTGCAATCCTACCTACTATTTTCCCATCTTTATGGGCTAAATAATAAGAAGCATCGGCATTTTTAAACACCGGATTCTTTGTAGCATCCAAGGTTTCCATTTCGTCTTTTATTAACGGCGGAACCCAGTATTTACTACCCTTGTACAGTTGGAACGGGAAGGTTACAAACTGTTTTAATTCTTTTTTGTTGGTTACTTGTATTATTTTAATCATACGCTAATCTGCTAAAAACCACCATTGCCACCCTCTTCACCACCGTCATCTTCAAAACCATCTTTTCGTTTGTTCTTTTTCTTCTTCTTTTCTTTCTTCTCTTTCGCTTTTCCTTTTCTTTGCTTTCTGTTTTCGCGCCCTGCCTTTCCTTTTTCTTCGATGTATTCGTCTGTGTCGTGCATATCAAAACGATAAGCAGCTCCAATTCTTCCATAGAGGCGGGAAGGAGTATCTTTAAAATTAGCAATTACAGACGCGTCAACGTGAAAATTTTCATTGACAAGGATTGCAACTCCACCTCTAAATAATTGATCTGCATAAAAATCACTTTTAATACCTTGATTCTCTACAAATACAGAAAACCAGTCAGTTGGAGTATGGGTCAAAGTTAGAACATAAGAATATAGAGGTTCGTCTGTAGTCACTCTATCAACAATGATATTGGTTACAAATACAAAACCTCCAATCCAATTATTTTGTGTAGACAGAACTAGCTTGGGACTAATGGTCATATCGTCTAAAGAAGTGGAAAAAGGGTTTGTGAGTTTATCTATCGGGTTTTCAGTGAAATCAAAATTGGCCCCGGCATAGACAGCAACAGCGGGAATTAAGTCTTTCCATTGAAACTTGAAATTTGCCTTCCAACTGTATAAATTTGGCCCTTCTTGTTCCATCTTTCGATAGGGGTCATAAATTAAATACTTGGCACCGATAGTATTACTTCTAAAGTTACTCACTTTTCTTTCTTCAACAGGAGAAAACTGTAGAAACGTATTTGTGTTTGATTGATATTCTCCAATCAAACTTACCTCTAATTCTTCTTTTAAAAAGCCATAACGTACACTGTAATCTAATAGAAAGGCGTTGGTCTCTGTTTGTAAAAGACTATGTTTTTCTTTCCCTAAACTTATACCACCTTCAAACTGAAGTACATTTTTTCCTACTGAAAACGCACCTTGTGAGGCACCGGGCCTGTTAGAATTTAGTTCGTCTGTATATTGAGCCGAAACATATAAGAAAGGAAATAGAAGGAGAAAAAATAGGAGGTAGTTTCGGGTATTCATAGAATATTGAGTTTAGTTCAAAGATATAAGATTTTATCATTTATTTAATAGTTGATTTTCGTCTTTTTCTACTTCAATTTGTACTTTTGACAAAGATTGCTATCACTATGATGACATTTTTAAAAACGTTATTAATCATCCTTCTGGTATATTACGGGTTAAAGTTTCTTGTAAAATTTTTAACACCTTATTTTATGCGGTATATTGCTAAGAAAGCCGGACAGAAGTTTGAACAAGCCTTTGGTAATGCTTCGCACCAATCTCCCAAAACACAAAAAGAAGGTAGTATAAGTATTGATAAAATGCCTTCCACAAAAAATAAATCCAAGTCTACGGTTGGTGAGTATGTGGATTACGAAGAAATTGATTAATTTTCAAACTTCATAATTCACTTACAGCCTATGCAGCGTTCATTTAAGGATTTTCTTCCACATCTAGTTGTTCTTTTATTATTTATAATTGCTTCATTGGCCTATTTTAGTCCGGTTCTACAGGGAAAAAAGATCTTTCAAAGTGATATTGTCCAGTATACAGGTATGGCAAAACAACAGAATGATTTCCGTAGAGCCACCGGAGAAGAAACCTACTGGACAGATGCAGCTTTTGGGGGGATGCCTACCTATCAATTAGGTGCCAAATACCCTCACAATTACATAAAGAAATTAGATCTTACTTTACGTTTTCTGCCTCGACCAGCAGATTACCTTTTTCTATATTTTATAGGAATTTATATACTCTTTTTGGTGTTGAAAGTTGATTATAAACTGGCTTTTCTTGGAGCTTTGGCCTTTGGTTTTTCTACCTACCTTATTATTATTCTGGGGGTAGGGCATAATGCAAAAGCTCATGCAATTGCTTATATGCCTTTGGTTTTAAGCGGAATTATACTCACTTTCCGTAGAAAATATGCTTATGGATTTATTCTAATGACAATAGCACTGGCTTTGGAACTGGTAGCAAATCATTTTCAGATGACCTATTATCTTTTATTGCTTGTGATTGTAATTGGGATAGTCTACTTTATAGATGCATTTAAAAAAGGATTACTGCCACATTTCTTCAAATCTGTGGCAATAATGGCTTTAGGAGTGCTAATTGCAGTAGGTCTAAATGCTACGAATATCATGGCTACTAAAGAATATGCCGATGCATCCACGCGTGGTAAAACAGAATTAACGATTAACCCCGACGGAACTCCAAAAGCAGAAACTACCGGGCTTGATTATGATTATATTACCGAGTATAGTTATGGAAAGCTGGAAAGCTTTAATCTGTTTATCCCTCGTTTTATGGGAGGAGGTTCAAGTGACCCACTTCCTGAAGATTCTGAAACAATTGATGCATTAATCCGCATCGGGGCTTCCCCTCAGGATGCTAATCAAATATTAAATCAAGTACCGGTGTATTGGGGAGATCAGCCTATTGTTGCTGCTCCCGCATATATTGGAGCTGTAGTCATTTTTCTGGCTTTGTTGGCTTTATTTTTGGTGAAAGGCCGATTAAAATGGTGGGCTGTTGTGGCTTTTTTATTGAGTTTGTTTTTATCATGGGGTAAAAATTTTAGTTTTTTAACCGATTTTTTTATTGATTATGTTCCTTTATACAACAAGTTTAGAGCAGTTTCTTCTATTCAGATAATTATCGAATTGGTGCTACCTATTCTTGCTGTAGTAGGCTTACACCAATTTTTCAGCAACTTTGAAAAAGAAGAGGTCAAAAAGAAAGCGTTGCTATATACAACCGGGATTACTGCAGGTATTGCTATAATTTTTATTCTTTTTAAGTCAACATTATTTGATTTTGCCAGCCCTTACGATAAATTTTTCATCGAAGAACTGGGACTCCCATTTATTGAAGCTGTTCGTGAAGACAGAATGTCTTTAATGACCATGGACACCCTTCGTTCTTTGGTTTTTGTACTCTTAACTGCCGGAGCCTTGTGGCTTTTCCTAAAAGCAAAAATAAAAGAAACTGCTGCTATAGTTGTACTTACTCTATTAGTTGTTATTGATCTGGTAAGTGTAAATAAACGTTATGTTAATAATGACAATTTTGTATCTGCCAGAATGGTTGATGCGCCTTTTCAAAAAAATGGAGCAGATATTCAGATCTTGGAAGATGACGAACATTTTAGGGTATATGATGCCACAACCAATCCTTTTACCAGTGGACGAGCCAGCTATTACCATAATGCATTAGGAGGATACCATGCTGCCAAACCGGGTAGAATTCAGGATATAGATGAGTTTTATTTAAGTCAGGGAGATATTGGGATATTAAATATGATGAATGTACGCTATATCATTACGCAAGGGAAAAACGGAGGAGCTGTGGCACAACGTAACCCATATGCCAATGGTAATGCCTGGTTTGTCGAAAATGTGATGTTGGCTGAGAATGCTGATGAAGAAATCAGGTTGTTAGATAGTTTGAACACTAAAAAAACCGCAGTAATTCATAATGACTTTCTTGATAAAATCCCACTCGAAAAAATTGAAAGAGACTCTACTGCTACCATTGAGTTGGTACAACAACAGCCTAGCCATTTAGTATACGAAGCTTCTACAAAAACGGCGCAACTTGCTGTATTTTCCGAAATATATTACCCAAAAGGTTGGAATGCCTATATCAATGGTGAGCCGGCAGAACACATTAGAGTGAACTATGTTTTAAGAGCAATCCCAGTTCCGTCTGGCAATAATAAAATTGAATTTAAGTTCGAACCATCTGTTGTAAAAACCGGGAGTACCATTAGTCTAGCAAGTAGTATCCTCTTGCTTTTGGTTATATTAGGTGTAATTTTTTATACGTACCGAAATAAAGGAACAGAAGCTAAAGCATAATCCGGATGAAGCGTGTACTTATTATTACCTATTATTGGCCACCGGCTGGAGGCCCTGGAGTACAACGCTGGCTTAACTTTGTAAAATATTTTCGGGAATTTGGAATAAATCCGGTAGTGTATATTCCAAAAGATCCGTATTACCCTTTAGAGGACAATAGTTTTTTAGATGAAGTACCATCTGATATTGAAATTCTGAAGTTTCCTGTTAAAGAACCCTATCGATTTGCAGGTTTTCTCTTTAAAAAAAAGACCAAACAAATAAGTAGCGGGATAATTACCAAAAAAAAACCTTCTTTTACCGAAAAGCTTTTATTATACATTCGCGGTAATTATTTTATTCCGGATGCTCGAATAGGCTGGGTAAAACCTTCTGTAATTTTTTTACACAAATATCTTTCTGAAAACCCTGTCGATACAATTGTTACTACGGGACCACCTCATAGTCTACATCTTATAGGATTGCATTTAAAACACCTATTGCAAATTAAATGGATAGCAGATTTTAGAGATCCATGGACTACAATTCACTATCATGATTCATTGCGACTTACAAAAAGTTCCAAAAGAAAGCATAAAGAACTAGAGAGAAAGGTGCTTACCGGTGCAGATATAGTAGTAGTGACGAGTCCTACAACAAAAAAAGAGTTTAAATTGATTACCAATATACCTATTGAGGTAATTACAAACGGTTACGAAATTTCTGAAAAAATTATACCAATCTTAGATAAGAAATTTTCTATTGCTCACATTGGCTCCTTATTAAGTGAACGCAATCCAAAAGTATTGTGGGAAGTACTCTCTGAGATCTCCTCGGAAAATGAGACTTTTAAAAATGACCTGCAGTTAAAGTTTGTCGGAACGGTAAGTGAGGATGTAATTGACAGTATTACAAAATTTGGATTGTACGATAATTTAGAATTAACAGGATATGTCTCTCATTCCGAAGCGTTACAGCTACAGCAAAATGCCCAAATATTATTACTGGTTGAAATGGACCGCCCTGAAACACGTTCTATAATTCCGGGTAAGTTGTTTGAATATTTGGCAGCAAAACGTCCTATTGTTGCTTTGGGCCCTCAAGGGAGTGATATTTCGGGGATTATTTCTGAAACCTATAGCGGAAGCTATTTTACCTATGGTGATAAAGAAGAGCTAAAAGAACAAATTCTTAAGTATTATATAAAATACACAAACGGTTCACTTATTGCCGTTTCTTCAAAAATTGAAAAATACAGTAGGAGGGAGCTCACTTCAAAAATGGCAAACTTGATAAAGAAGCTATAAATACAAAAGCGAAACCCCCGCCCGACATAATGCCTTACGAGGATTTCTAACTAACCAACCAAAAACTTTTTATAATCCCCTTCCACTTCTTGAAGATGAACCACGGGAGTTGGAGTTCCCTTTTCTGGTTCCTGAAGAAGATCTTGATGTGTTACTGCGTTTAGCGATCTGCTTTCTAGATCTACTCTTATTTGATACAGATGTTTTCTTTTTCTGTTGAGAACGTTTTACCGAATTTCCTTTTGAGGCTATTCCTCGTTGTGATGAAACTTTCGGTTTGGTTCTTTTTGCAATACCACGTGAACTTGACGACTTAGCCTTAGTATTTGAGACTTTGCTACTTCTTTGTTTAGCAATTCCACGAGAAGTATTTGGCTTCCCTTTGTTACTGGAAATCGTATTGCCCTTTTTGGCATTTCCTTTTGAGGTTGTATTGCTGGTATATTTATCATTTCTCTTAGCAATACCTCGTGAGTTAGATTTTCTGTTGCTTGAAATTGTACGGTCTGTTTTAGCAATTCCTCTGGTATTACGAACTCTGGATGTACTTTTATCTCTTCTAGGATTTGCAGAGGCAAAAGAATTTCTATGATTGGGATTATAATCTCTTCTTTTTGCAACACGGCCATCTTTGTAATGTACACGACTTCCGGGTCTGTGGAAACTTCTCCTTCCGTTGGCATAAGCTACACGATATCTGTTATTATAGTATTGTCTGTGATGATGATAGCTGTAACGGTATGGGGTGTAATATCTTCTGTACGGATAATCATACACTATACAACTTGAGTAATAAGGACGGGCATAATATACATGCCATGGACGGTAAATATATCGTGGAGTCCAAAGATTTATATATCCTGTACAATGTGAGAAATACCCATAATGATTATAGAAAACCCGTAGGCCTCCTACACGAACAATACGTCTGTCATTGTAGCGTATTTCAGTATTACCAGCCTGAACTATACGTCCATACTCATCGTAGTATATCTCTACATTTTCTACCTGAATAACGGCACCATAATCATCGTACTGGACATAGGTATCATAATCATGTCCTGAGTTAAAGTTTATACTCACGTTAGGAGTATTGATGTTCACGTTTACATTTCCGTTGCTATCGTGACCTAAATACACAAAATCGAACTGACCATCCGGAAACACCGAAAATTCCACACCACCTTCTACAAATATGTACGCAGAACCGTCATACGAATAGTTAGATGGCCCTTCAGAAACTGAAGCGGTTGTGTTGTTTGTAAAACCCATCAAAAGGATGGTGATTACTAATGCTGTTATTTTTTTCATAATACTAAAATTTAGGTTGTACTTGCTTTATCTTTTTGGTCAGCTCTGTACAGCTTTACTTAAAACAACGACCGTGCCAAAAATGTAAATAACTGGTTTTCAGTATAATCATATTAAAATTAGAATTTGATGTGTTCAAAAAAAATCCGCCTAACCATTTTACCGGTGTGACGGATTTTAAACTAACCAACCAAAAAACTATTATTAAATATTTCTTTTTCGTTTACGATTGCCCCATTCTTCATACACATCTTCTTGTTCACAATCGTATTCATATTGTATATACCAATCATCGTGCCAATATTTTTTATTGTAACGATTTACATAACCATGAGTATCTCTTATTTCTCTGAAACGATTATATAATATATACATGTTACCAACCTGTTTCAGCAAACCTTTTTGGTATTTCAGAGTAACAGACCCAATAGATTTTACTTTTCCATTGCGTTTATAAGTAATAAATGTTGAACCTACTGAACGGACTCTTCCAAATCGGTCTAAAACAATATTTGGGCGATACATATGTCTCTCTCTTTTGTATTGCACTGCTCCGGGGGTACTTGGATAGTAGATCACTTTGTGGTTTCTTCTACCCCTATTGTATCGGTATGATTCGTTACTAATTTCGAAATCAAAGATTCCATCTGTAGTAACAGAATAGAGAACACCATTTTCTACAAAACGAACTTCCTGCGAATTGTAATAGCGATGTTTCTCACCCTTTTTTGTAACTACATTGTGGTTACGTTGAGAAAAAGTCTGCGTAGTGCTTCCAATAAGGAAAACAGCTACTAATAGAATTGCTTTTTTCATAATAAAATGTATTTGGGTTATGCCACACATTAGCGGTGCTGGCTTACGCTATTTGATTTGTATAAACCAAAGGACGTGCCAAAAACGTAAGTATTTGATTATGAAAAAGATGAAAGCCTATGAATTATTTTATAACAAACTTTTCAGTTTTAATGAGCTTACTTTCTGAAAAAACCCGGTAAAAATAAAGTCCTGATGCGTAATCCATATGATTGATGGTAGCATGATCTTTGGTAATAGTTTTTTCTTTGATCAGCTTTCCGTTTAGATCAAAAACTTTTAACAGATCTATTGAAGCTGCTTCCGGCAATTTAAGAATTGATGTATTGGCCACCGGGTTAGGGTAGAGGATAATTTCTTCCGAAGAAACATCATTTACTCCTAAAGTAGTATTATCGCAGGAAGTAGCATTATTAAAAAAGTAATTCGTTCCTGCTATATCAAAACACACCAAAGCAGTTCCATCTGTAATATCAACAGTTTCTCCCAAAGGATCAAAACCTCGGATAGAACCAATTCCTTCTATCCAAACTTCCGGAAAATGTGTAGGGTTATCGGTAGACTGAAACTCAAACTCAATTACTTTTCTATTCTCTCCAGCAATAAACTGTGTTTCAACATTAACTACTTCGAGAAGATCCACACCGGTATTATTATCACCCCCATAAGAGCAATACCTAATATTTTGAAAAGAGAAAAACTCACCAATATTAAGATTAAAATCATATTGAACAAACTCTTGGTTGCCAGACTCTTCATATCTGTAAACAATTCCATTTTCTTCTCGAACATAACAGAAAGTTGCTGAATCGTCTGAAAACACTCTTTTATATAATTTACCATTGAATTCATAGGACCCAGATACGTTTATCTGATATGTAACCGTGTGAGGAGGCTCAGGAGGAATAGAAAAAGGGTTAAAGTAAACATCTACGCTCCAGGTATGATCTTCTTCCAACATAGGAAGGTAGGGCTGCGCATAGCAGAAATTCAAAAATATAATTGTGAAAAGCAGTACTAATCTTTTCATAGGAATAGCATTTCCTATAAAGATACTAAATTTTCTCCTTCAAATAGGCTGCCGTATAGGACCTGGTATTATTTACTATCTCTTCCGGTGTACCTTGTACAATTACCTGACCTCCATTTTCACCACCATCTATCCCAAGATCTATAATATGATCTGCACACTTGATCAAGTCCAGGTTATGCTCTACCACAATGACCGTATGTCCTTTGTCGAGCAAGGCATAGAAAGAGGCCAATAATTTTTTAATATCATGAAAATGCAGTCCGGTGGTAGGTTCGTCAAAAATAAAAAGCGCTTTTTCTTTTGTAATTCCTTTCACCAGAAATGAAGCTAATTTTATACGCTGTGCTTCACCTCCGGAAAGAGTAGAGGAGCTTTGCCCCAATTGAACATATCCTAATCCTACGTCTTGCAGAGGTTGTAACTTATTTACAATCTTAGATACATTATTTTCTTTGAAGAAAGCAATGGCCTCATCAACGGTCATAGTAAGCAGGTCATTGATATTCTTATCGGCATAAGTAACTTCCAGAATTTCTTTTTTGAAACGTTTTCCGTTACAGGTATCGCATTCCAAATGCACATCGGCCATAAACTGCATCTCAATAGTTACCTCGCCTTCTCCTTTACATGTTTCACAACGTCCTCCGTCTACATTAAAACTGAAATGTTTGGCTTTATAGCCTCTTATATCCGATATTTTTTGTGAAGCATACAAATTACGAATATCATCGTATGCTTTAATATAGGTTACCGGATTGGAACGACTGGAACGGCCAATTGGATTTTGATCTATGAACTCAATATTTTTTATGGTACTGAAATCTCCTTCCAGTGCTGTAAACTGTCCGGGCTTTTCGCCATAACCACCAATCTCTCTAAGCATTGCCGGATATAAGATCTTTTTGACCAGAGTACTTTTTCCACTTCCGGATACCCCGGTGACAGCAGTAAATACTCCCAGAGGGAAAGTAACGTCAATATTTTTTAAGTTATTATGCCGGGCACCTTTTACTTCAATTGCATTTTTCCAGCTCCTACGTTTTTCGGGGACCTCAATTTCCATGGTTCCATTTAGGTAATTAGCAGTTAAGGAATTGGATTTTAATATTACATCAAAGCTTCCTGTAGCTACTACTTCACCGCCAAATGTTCCCGCTTCGGGGCCAATATCAATGATCTCATCAGCGGCTTTCATAATATCTTCATCGTGTTCAACTACAATGACAGTGTTTCCTATATCTCGTAAAGATTTTAAAACGCCTATCAGTCTTTCGGTATCTTTTGGGTGCAGGCCGATACTAGGTTCGTCAAGAATATACATAGAGCCTACTAAACTACTTCCCAACGAAGTGGCTAAATTAATTCGCTGGGATTCTCCTCCGGAAAGTGTATTCGATTTTCGGTTTAGAGTTAAGTAGCTCAAGCCAACGTTCATCAAGAACGAAAGTCGGTTATTGATCTCAAGTAAAAGCCGCTTAGCGACCTTTTGTTCATATTCGGTTAATTTCAAATTGGCAAAGAAATGAGCTACTTTATCAAGCGGAAGCTCTACCAGTTCCTGAATTGCTTTTCCGTTTATTTTCACATAACTGGCTTCAGGACGTAATCTTTTGCCATAGCAGGTACTACATTTAGTTTTTCCACGGTAGCGGGATAGCATCACCCGGTTCTGAATTTTATAACTTTTCGATTCTAAAAAATTAAAGAAACTATTCAAACCTTCAAAATACTTATTCCCCTCCCAAACCAGTTGTTTTTGTTCTGGCGAAAGTTCAAACCAGGGTTTGTGAATAGGAAAATCAAATTTATAAGCGTTGTTTACCAATTGGTCACGATACCAACTCATACTTTCTCCACGCCACGGGAAGATCGCATTTTCAAAAATTGAAAGTGCGGTATTAGGAATGACCAAATCTTCATCAATACCTATTACATCTCCATAGCCTTCACAGGTAGGACAGGCTCCATAAGGGTTATTAAAGCTAAATAAGTGTACATTAGGCTCTACAAATGTGATCCCGTCCGCCTCAAACCTATTATTAAATTCTTGTATACTATTATCCGAAAGTTTTTCGATATATAATTCTCCTTTTCCTTCAAAAAAAGCAATTTGTGTAGCGTCGGCTAAACGATTGTAAAAGTCCTCATCGTTTTTGGTGATTACACGGTCGATCACTAATTGGAGATTTTTCGGAAATGATTTTCCTTTCAGTTCATCAATGCGAATAACCTTATTTTCCACTTTTACCCTCGCATATCCTTGTTGTACAAGAGCCTGCAATTTGTTTTCCATAGTGCGGCCTTCCTCTAGATGAATAGGGGTAAGGAGGAGAAGTTTTTCATTTTCGGGAAATTGTTTGATGTAATTCATTACATCACTTACCGTATCTTTTTTCACTTCTTTACCTGAAACAGGGGTATAAGTACGTCCAATACGTGTGTACAGGAGTTTCAGATAATCATAGATCTCTGTAGAAGTACCTACTGTAGAACGTGGATTTGTAGCATTTACCTTTTGTTCTATAGCAATTGCGGGAGCAATACCCTTTATGGCATCTACCTTTGGTTTATTTAACCTTCCTAAGAATTGACGCGCGTACGAAGATAGACTCTCTACATATCTTCGTTGTCCCTCAGCATATAGTGTATCAAAAGCCAAACTTGATTTACCACTTCCGGAAAGTCCTGTTATAACAACTAATTTATTACGCGGAATGACAGCGGTAATATTTTTTAGGTTATGAAGCTTTGCACCCTGGACCAGGATGTTTTTTTTTGTATCTATTGTATCGGTATTCAATTTTCCCTAGTTATTTGGTAGAATTTTGCAAAGATACTATATAGATTTCGGGAATACACACTTCTGGATATTATATTTTTTTTAAGAAAAAACGCCCTTTTTTTTGGAATTGTATATTCTTTGTTGTTATATTTACCCCACTTAACGTCATTTATAAAAGAAATCGCCTATAGCATATTACTACTTTTAAAATTCTAAAAACATAACAACTAAGCAACCAAAAAACGATAGTTGTTTATTTTTAAAAAGTATTGATATGAAGCAAAGTCCCACTACAGATGCGCTTTTAGTAAGCGCCTATATGAATGGCAATGAATCTGCTCTTTGTGAACTGGTTACCCGTCACAAACAAAGAATTTACAGTTTTATCTATTCTAAAGTATTTGATCGCGATGTTGCTGAAGATATTTTTCAGGATACCTTTATTAAGGTTATAAAAACTTTAAAACGCGGTGCTTACAATGAAGAAGGAAAGTTTCTTCCGTGGGTAATGCGTATAGCTCATAATTTGGTAATAGATCACTTCAGAAAGAACAATCGCATGCCGAAATTTGAAAACAATGATGATTTCAATATCTTTTCGGTGCTTTCAGACGGTGCTTTAAATGTAGAGAAAAGGATGATAAAAGGACAGGTTGAAAGTGATGTGCGGCGCTTAATAGAAGAGCTGCCCGAAGACCAAAAACAAGTGCTTGTAATGCGTATTTACAAAGACATGAGTTTTAAGGAAATTAGTGAACAAACAGGAGTGAGTATTAATACTGCGCTGGGTAGAATGCGATATGCACTTATCAACCTACGCAAAGTTATTGATAAACACAATATTATATTAACAAATTAATACAATAAACCATTTTTTGCGGCGTTATTAGGTAACATTAACCTCAAAATTACGTTCTATGCAAAAAATGTACTCTGAAACCTCACGTCTGGAGCGCGTGAATAAAGAAATGCTTCCAAAAGAGGAAACAATTAGATTTCTTCTGGATTATTCGAAGGCTTTAAGTGTTATAGATTATAATAAATTGAAGTTTGAAGCACTTCTAAACTAAACTTTGGAAAAACCCCGAAAATATTTTCGGGGTTTTTTTATCAAAAAATTCATTTTTTCTTTTTGTAATATTCATTAAGAACAGATTTCCGTCCAATTTTTTTTGTGATGATATCTTTTTCCAGATCCCACCCGCGAGCTTGTGAATATTGCCTTCCATACCAAATTATCTGTAGATGTAATTTATTCCATAAATCTTCTGGAAATAATCTTTTTGCATCTCTCTCAGTCTGAACCACATTCTTACCGTTAGAAAGACCCCAACGGTACATTAACCTGTGAATATGTGTATCCACCGGAAATGCAGGAATATTGAAAGCTTGTGATATCACGACACTTGCTGTTTTATGACCGACAGCAGGGAATGACTCGAGAGCTTCAAGATTGGCCGGAACTTTTCCATCGTATTTTTCGATTAAAATTTTAGAAAGACCATGAATTCCCTTTGATTTCATAGGAGATAACCCGACAGGTTTTATAATTTCTTTGATCTCTTCTACAGATAACTTTACCATATCATAGGGATTATCTGCTATCTTAAATAATAGGGGTGTGATTTGATTTACACGTACGTCTGTACTTTGTGCCGATAAGAGTACTGCAATCAGTAAGGTATAGGGGTCTTTATGTTCTAATGGAACCGGAACTTCCGGATATAATTGGTTTAATGTTGTAATAACAAAATTTACCTTTTCCTGCTTGGTCATTTTTATTTACTTTTACGCAAAAATAAGCTAAATGAAAACATTAAAAGCAGGAGATAAGGTTCCAGATTTTACAGCAACAGACCAAAACGGGAATACAATATCACTGTCAGACTATTCTGGAAAGAAATTAATTGTTTTTTTCTATCCGGCAGCAAATACTCCTACTTGTACTGTAGAGGCCTGTAATCTTAGAGATAATTATAAGGAATTGCAAGATGAGGGGTATGAAATACTTGGGGTGAGTAAGGATACACAAAGAAAACAGAATAATTTTAGAGAAAAGTTCAAATTTCCGTATCCTCTTTTAGCAGATATTAATAAAGAAGTTATCAATGTCTTTGGTGTTTGGGGGCCTAAAAAATTTATGGGCAGGACCTTTGATGGAATTCACCGTATAACTTTTGTTATAAATGAAGAAGGTATAGTTACTCGTGTTATCGACAAAGTAAAAAGCAAAGAACACGCGGCACAAATTCTTAATTAGATGCTTGTTTGGCTTCTTTAGAAGTATAGCTGAATAAACGTTTTTCTTTTATTATTTCTGAAACTCCGGCAGGAACCATTTCTTCCCAACCGTTTTCTCCTTTTTCTATCATAGTGAGTACTTCGCGAGAGAAAATATTCAGTGTTTCCGGGTTATAGTCTTTAATATCTACAACTTTTCCGTTGTATTTAAAGAATTTATACAATTCTTTCATACGAGGATGTACCTTAAGGTTTTCACTATCGGTATAACCCTCGCTTCCAATGTTTTTCATTGGGTATAGATACACTTTTAAGTCTTTAAAGAATAGTTTTCCGAAAGCCTCCAGAATTCCACCACTTAGATGGCGATAGTATTTTTCATCAAAAATGTCAATTAAGTTGTTGACACCCATCGCAAGTCCTAAGCGCATTTTGGTATAGCGAGAGAAATACTCAACCAGTTTATAATATTCCTGAAAATTGGAGATCATTACAGTGTGTCCCAGAGAACAAAGTAACCTGGCCCGGTTCATAAAGTCTTTTTCATCTATTTCGCCTTCTGCACGAAGGTTAGAGAGTGTGATCTCAAAAATAACTTCAGTACGCTCTTTTTCTACCTTATTTTCGTTTAAGAACATTTCGTATGACTTCTCATACATGTCAATATTTACTTTGGTTACGGGGCGAAAACTTCCCCGGAGAGCTAAAATGTTTTTCTTGTAAAGGATACGAGCTGCAAGGATATTATTTCCATCCGGTCCAAACATAACGGCATCAGTCATTCCATTTTTAATAAGTTGTAAACTCATTAACCTATTATCAACCTTTTCAAACTGTGGTCCGGAAAAATTAATAGTATCAATTTCAATTTTGTCCTTATCAATATGATCGTACAAATAGCGAAGTAGTTTTTTAGGGGCGTCGTATTTGTAATAAGCGCCATATATTAAGTTTACACCTAATATTCCAAGTGTGATCTGCTGTGTAACCGCATCATTTTCATGAAAACGAATGTGCAGTATAATTTCGTTATAATCTTCGTCCGGAGCTACCTGGTACCGAATTCCTATCCAGCCGTGGCCTTTGTATTTTTTAGCAAAATCTATAGTAGTTACTGTATTGGCATAGGCAAAAAATAACTTATTGGGGTGTTTTTCCCTATTAATACGCTTTTCTATTAATTCCATTTCATGCGAAAGCATTTTTTTAAGGCGAGACTCCGTAACATAACGGCCATCCTCTTCTTCCCCGTAAATAGCATCGCTAAAATCTTTATCGTAAGCAGACATTGTTTTTGCAATAGTTCCGGAAGCGCCACCAGCCCTAAAAAAATTACGTACGGTCTCTTGCCCGGCACCAATTTCAGCAAAAGTTCCGTAGATATTTTCGTTAAGATTAATTCGAAGGGCCTTACTTCTTATGGAAGGGATATTTTCAAAATCTTTATCTCCTAAAATGTGTTCCGGCATAGCAATTTTCTATTAGATATCTTTGATAACAAAGGTAACAAATACAATAGGCAAACAAAAAAAATACTACTATTTTTGTGACAATGAAATCACCACTCACTATTACTTTTTTAGGTACAGGAACTTCGCAGGGAATACCGGTAATTGGAAGCGAGCATCCGGTTTGTAAAAGTGATAATATAAAGGATAAACGCTTACGGGTTTCTGTTTTGTTGAGTTGGGATGAATTTAATTATGTAATTGATATAGGCCCGGATTTTCGCCAGCAAATGTTACGAGAGCATTGTACAAGTTTAAATGGCGTATTGCTCACACATGAACATAGTGACCACACGGCCGGCATTGATGATATCCGCCCATTTTATTTTAAGCATGGAGATATTCCGTTTTATGCACATGAGAGAGTATTCAGGTCATTACACCAACGCTTCGCCTATATTTTTGAAACTGAAAATAAATATCCTGGGGCTCCTACTATTACTGAAGTTAAAATAGATAAGGAAACTTCATTTACTATTGGAGGAAAGAAAGTGATCCCAGTTGAAGCCTTTCACAATACATTAGCTATTTTGGGGTTTAGTATAGATGGTTTTACATATTTGACCGATGTAAAAACAATGGCTGAAGAAGAGATTGAAAAAATAAGGAACACAAAAGTTCTGGTAGTAAATGCACTACGCGAACAACCGCATCATTCACATTTTAGTTTATCTGAAGCATTGGCTTTTATTAAGAAAGTAAACCCTCAAAAAGCCTATTTAACGCATATAAGCCATTTGTTGGGCTTTCACGACGAAGTGTCTAAGCAATTGCCTAAAAATGTATTTTTAGCGTATGACACACTTAAAATAACGCTGTAATTATGAAGAATAAAATATTTATGTACCTGTTCTTTTTCGCTCTTCTGTATATTCTATTTCAATACATGAATGAGAAAACTATTTTCGAATCGCAAGAGAAGAAGATTAATTCACTTACCGGAAAAGTTACAAAATTCAAAGACTCTATCAACACACTTTCAGAAAGAGTGGCAGAACTTGATTATTTTACTTTACAGGGCAACGAAAATGCGATGGTCTATTTGGAAAGTTCGGGGTATGAAGCAGCAGCAGTTGAAGCATTAGTAAGCGATGCCATATACGAGCAGAATATTGTAAAAGGAGGAAATCCTTTGGTACCTTTTGAAGGAATGGAAGGTGAAATGCGGATAAATAAAGTTAAGTTTTTAAATCATAAGTGGTTACTGGCAGACTTCACAGACGGTACTTATTGGGGCGAAATGGTGCTGGAATACACATTTAATGATGAGAATAAAATGGAGCTAAATACATTAGCCTCATTATTATATCCATCGTACTAAGAATGTTGTATTAGCCATTCTTTAAATTCATAAAAATTCTGTGGAGCAACACCGTGGCCTACAGGAAATTCAGAATACGAGCAATCAATTTTTAGCTTTTGCAAAAATGGTTTCGTTTTGCGTGCCCAATCTACAGGGATCACTTGATCTACGCTTCCGTGCGAAGAATAAATATTCAAATGGTTGAAGTTATATGTTTCATAACCTTTTTTTAGCAGGTCTCCATTTATATAACCACTCAATCCTATTACATTTTTAACTTTTTCCGGGTAGCTGAGTGCTACTGCAAAACTCAAAATAGTTCCCTGGCTAAAGCCCAATAAAGTGATATTGTTCTTATTGACATTGTATTTTGATACTATCTCGTCTATACAGTTTGCAATAAGGTCACGAGAGTTAATGGCTTGTTCTGTATCACTAAATTTCCCGTTGGTGTTATCAAAATAGATATTGTACCAGGCATTTCCATAAGGCTGCATTGGAATGGGGGCTTTTAATGAAATGATATGATAATCGGTAGGTAACTCAGCTGCAAACGAAAACAAGTCGTTCTCATCACTTCCAAATCCGTGTAGCATAATAATAGCCGGTGATTTTTCAGAATTTTTTTCAGGAGCTTTATAATTATGCTCTAAAAGCAGGGTCTGTTTTTCCATGGCCCAAAAATAAAAGATGCCACTTAAAAAGCAGCATCTTTCAAATTAAATGTTTTATAAATTTTTATCCAATTCCTTTAAACCAATCCTGAAATTGCGCTCCAAGAACCGGGATTAACTTTTTCTGCCCTTGAACCGCACCAATAAACCCAAGTAGCCAAAGTACAAATATGGCCAATTGAATAATCCACGCCAAAAGTCCAATGTTAAGAGTTATTGTAAGAACCATATTAAGAATGTATAAAGCAAACCCTAATATTAGTATACCTAACATTTGTCGAATATGAAAGGCTCCAAATTCGGTTTTGTTGCCATTATGCATCACCAAAGCGACGATCCATCCAATTAGAGTCAAATAAGCGATAATACCTACTGTTTTTCCGTTGTCTGAAGAAGTTTCTGTCATAATAAAAATTTACGTTAGTATTAAGTTAGATTTCTTAAAGATACCATATCTAATCCAAAAATGTAAACCACGTCTGAAATTTCTCACTTAAAAAAGGAATTGCTTGTCGTTTGTTTGTTAAAGCCATTAGCAAAGAGAAGACCCATAGAGCCACCGATATCCAGTAAATATAAAACCCAACGGCATAATTTTGAAGTGCAAGTGAACAAAATAACAAGATCACTAACCCAAACATATTCTTAATGTGCCATGTGGCAAATTCATGTTTTTCATCTCTATTCATGAAATAAGCGATCAACATCCCAATAAAGGTGATGTATGCTATTATGGCTTTGTTCTTTCCGGGAGGTATTTTACTCATCAGTTATTGAGGACCAGTTTTTTGTTAGCATAGATACCATAGACTTTTCCTTTCAACTCACAGTTTAAAAGTGCTGCATTCTTTGAAGTGGAGACAATATCTTCATCAGAGAAAATCCACTCATGGGCTGGATTGAAGAGTGTAAGGTTAGCCGGAGTACCTTCTGCAACTGTAGCTGAAGCAATGCCAAATACATTTTTTAGTCTTGTTAATGCTTCCACAGATGTTTCGACACCCGTCAATTTATTGAGAGCCCCAAAACAACTCTCGAGGCCGATACTGCCAAAACTGGCATGGTCGAACTCTGTCTTTTTGTTTTCTACATCAATAGGGTCATGGTCGCTTGTCACGCCATCAATAACACCTTCTTTAAGACCTTTTAATAATGTTTTGGTATCTTCATTAGTTCTTAAGGGGGGCATCAGTTTATAATTACTGTCAAAACTTTCCAGGGTATCATCTGTTAGAAATAAATTGGAAATAGCCACGCTACATGTCACATTCAGTCCTTTCTTTTTTGCAGCTTTTATCAACGAAACCGATTTCTTAGTGGAAATTGTAGGAATGTGTAGTTTACCTCCGGTGTATTCCAGAATATAGAGGTCACGGGTAATCTGAAGCTCTTCGGCCAGCGCTGGAATTCCTTTTAGGCCCAACATGGTACTGTTAATCTCTTCATTCACCATTCCATTACGGGCAACAGATTTTTCAAAAGGGAACGATTGTACCAGTCCGTCAAAATTTTGAGAATATTGTAATGCGATCTTCATCAGGTTGGCATTTTCGATAGGTTTTTTATAATCATAAAAGGAGATGGCTCCTTCATTTTTCATATCGTATAACTCTGCCAGATCTATTCCTTTGCTTCCTAAAGTTAGTGCGCCAACAGGGTAGAGGTTTACCGGGTTTCCTTCTGCTTTTGATTTTAAGAATTTAATGGTCGCTTTGCTATCGATTACCGGAAATGTATTTGCATTAACCGCTACGTGTGTAAAACCACTATGAGCAGCTGTTTTTAAACCGTTATCTATAGTTTCACGTTCTTCAAAGCCCGGTTCTCCAAAAGAAGTACTGGAATCAAACCACCCTTGTGAAATGTGTAAATTTTTTAATGAAATTTCCTTTACTTTTTTTGAATTTGAAATGGAAGCTGCAATTTTTGAGATATTTCCATTTTCAATAAACACATCTCTCTTTTTTAAATGATGCTCACTTGTAGGGTCAACAATAATGGCTGATTTTAGTAGTACGTTCATTTATAGAATTTTAAGATAAGCATTTCCAGTATGAGAAATAATAATGCAAAAATAGCAAACCATTTCCAAAAGCTGTTAATTGAATTTATTTCGGCAATAGTATCAAACAGTTCTTCAACATTGGTATGTATCTTAACACCTTGCCAATCTTCCGGATTTACATATTGTAATACACTTTCATTGCGACTGTAATTATAACTTATGTTTTCAATGAACTGTTGTTCTTTTTCAATTTGATAGGTTCCGGCATTTGCGGGTTCATCTACAGTAGCAATATCTACCTTATTTGCCTTTGTTTGTTGCAGTGGAATAAAATTTATAGTACTATCTCGTAATGTTAAGATTTCATCCTGTTTTAATTGAACAGGGACTGAAAAATTATTTGCTTTCCCTATAGTATAATACAACTTTGGAAGCTGCAGGCTTTGTTGTGCCATATTGTATAATGCTGGTACAATAAGCGGAGAACTTTGAAAGTTAGAGTTCTCGGTATTGAAGGGGGCAGAACTCACATATATGTTTTCAGATTGTAGAATAAACGGTTTTCCATCTTCAAAATTTAATACTGGTGTTGCATTGGAGTTCGTACCAAAATATGAATTGACTTTGGGGTATTCAAAATTGACTACCTGTTTTTCAAAAACTTCATTGTATAATGGATGGTCAAAGATAATTTGTGTGATTTTCTTTTCCTGCTCAATATTTTCTGAAAAACTTCCAACCCTGAAATTTGTAAGCAATGAATTATAACCGGAAAGGTTTGCGTCTTTAGAAGGGATTACCAATATATTTCCTCCATTGTCACTAAAGGATTTAAGAGCTGTGGTAAGTGATGCCGGAATGGTTTTTAATTCATTTAAAATGATAAAGTTTTGCTCCGGAATTACATTGTAATTCAGTTGGTTGAATGCTTGTTGGGTATATTCAAATTCCGGTTGCCCAAATAATCGTTGCAAATAATTTGCATTTGCTTCATTGATGCTCAGTACCTTGATTTTATTAGGTGTATTAATACTAAAATAGAGGATATTGTCAAAAGGGAGGTTAGATTCATTCAATTCCAGCCTACCTCTAAAATCACTTGTGTTCTCAATATCAAACGTGAGTGTATTTTTATTACTTTCTGAAAAATTTATCCCGCTTTTTGCGATAAGCGTATTGCCATTGTAAAGAGATACCGGGATATTTTCCGGCACTTCTCCTGTTGAAGAAAGTTCCACATTCAGCTTAATGATCTCTGCAGATTTTGAGGAGATATAGGTTGAGTCTATTGAAATATTGGAAGCATTGACCGGTTTTAATTGAACGGCATCTATCAATAGCTCTTGCTGTACATCCGGGAATGCTCCTTTTAATTGAAAGTCTGAAATATAGATCAGTCGTTTTTCACTATTCTCATTTTTTGAAAATAATTGATTTGCTTTCAGTAGCACTTCAGAAGGGTCTAATTGTTTTTGAGTATAGGAAACAGAAAGTATTTCAGTTTTAAAATCCTGTACCGATGTGTTCTTTCGGTCAAGATCATTGGTAAACCAGCTTATTTTTTCAGCTCCGTCTACTTTTGTATATAGGTCTTGTAGTGTTCGTTGCAATAAAGGACCCTGTGCCCCTTTAGCTTGCATACTGAAAGAGTTATCAACATAGATCACGGTCTCTTTTTGTGTATTTAATGCAGAATTTGAAGCAGTAAAAGGTTGTGCAAAAGCAATAATAATACAAGCAAAAGCAAGTAGTCGTGTAAAAAGCGTCAGCCATTTTTTTAGTTGTGAGCTTTTACGTGTTTGGATGGTCACTTTCTTTAAAAAAGCAACATTGGTAAAATCGATCTTTTGGAATTTCCTTAACTGAAAAAGGTGAATAATAATTGGAATGACTAATAAGAAAAGTGCGTAAAGTAATTCAGGGTGTTTAAACTGCATTCCAAAAATAATTATTCAAAGATATGTAAAGTAGGGATATGATTTTTTATAAATTTTCCTAAAATTTTTCAAAGACACCTAATCCAAATAAAGCAAAATCATATTTTACAGGATCATTTTTGTCTAATTTTCGTAATGAGGTATCTAATTCCAGCAGTGCTTTTCCGTCATTCTGCTTTCGTGTGAGGAGATTTAGTTTCCTTGCAACAGAGCCACTATGCACATCAAGAGGGCAGGAGAGTTGTGCCGGAGAAAGGGATTTCCATATTCCAAAATCTACTCCTGCATTATCATTTCTTACCATCCACCGCAGGAACATATTAATTCGCTTGGCAGCAGAATTCTTTAGTGGATCGCTTAGGTGCTTTTCTGTTCTGGCGGGGTGCGGAAGGCTAAAAAAGAGTTCCTTAAAGCTATGAATTGCCGGTTGGAGGGTTTCTTTTTTGGCATGTGTGGAGAATGCATTTTCAAGACCATCCATATTCAAGTAGATATTTTGAAGTGACCTTATAAAATAGTCTAGATCGATGTCATTAAAGGTTCGGTGTACAAAACCGGAAAAGTATTTTTTATCTCTTTCAGAAAAATTGATTACAAAATCATAAGGAGAATTCCCAAGCATTTGCATTAATCTGGCGCCATTTTTAATAATACTTTTTCTATTTCCCCATGCTATGGTTGCCACCAGAAATGCAGCAATTTCTATGTCTTCTTTTTTTGAAAACCGGTGTGGGATCTGGATCGGGTCACTTTCTATAAATTTTGGATGATTGTAAAAAGTAGCCTTTTCATCGAGAAATTCTTTCAGCTCACGCTGTTTCATACCTATTGAATAATTTTTCCGTCTTGCATCACTAATTTACGATCTGCCATGGCGGCTAATTCTTTATTATGAGTAACGATAACAAAGGTTTGCCCAAATTCATCCCGAAGTTTAAAAAACAGGCTGTGAAGGTTTTCAGCACTTTCGGTATCCAGATTTCCGCTGGGCTCATCGGCCAAAATAATAGATGGGTCATTGACAAGTGCTCTGGCAACAGCAACACGTTGTTGTTCTCCCCCCGAAAGCTCATTGGGCTTATGGCTTTCTCTATGGGACAGTCCTAAAAAACTTAAAAGACTTTTAGCTTTTTTTTCAGCCTCGGCTTTGGATGTATTTTTAATGAATGCAGGAATACAAACATTTTCCAGAGCAGTAAACTCAGGCAATAGTTGGTGAAACTGAAAAATAAAGCCCAGATTTTCATTCCTGAACTTTGCCAACTGTCGTCTATTTAAAGTAGAAATATCTGTGGCATTTATTTGGAGAGAACCTATTGCATTTTCAAAAGTATCCAAAGTACCCAATATTTGAAGTAATGTGGTCTTTCCAGCCCCGGAGGCCCCTACAACAGATACAATCTCTCCTTTATTGATTTGGAGATCCACGCCTTTTAAGACGTGTAATTCATCGTAGTGCTTGTGAATATTTTTAGCTACTATCATGCAAATTGAATTTCAACGTGAAAGTAATATATTAGAATTGATAAAACAACAGAAGTTGCTTAAGAGCTTTTACGAAATACACTTTTTAGGCTATTGTAATCTATGAAATATACCAAGCGAAGCGAAAAAACATGCTCGATAGGTTGTTTAAATAAGGTCTCAAGGCTGTCGAAATATGTGTCTGATGAAGCAGTATCCGAATTAAACAATGAATTTCTATACAAAGCAGTTAATTGACTCCCGGGAGCAAACTGCCATGAATATCCAAAATCGAGATTCCATGTATTGAAATTTACATTAGGGTCATCTTCCAGATCGGCTAACGTATAATTATCATTCGTAGAAACTGTGCCATCTTCTTGTAAAGTAAATAATCCATTATCATAGGTTACAGTAGCCCAGTAATTTCTAAATGACAGTGATAATGTATGAAATGAATTGAAACTAAAGTTTCCTGAAATACTATTTACAATTGTTGTTTGTGCCCGTTGCCCAAATACAATGTCTTCATCAATATCTTCCACATAACCTCTGCTTCCTTTTCCGTCCTGATAGAAAAGGTCATAACCAAGAGAGAACTTGTCGTTAAACCGCATAGTAGGCTCTATACCCACCCAATATTCAAATAGGTCTCGCTCCGTATCAAATAAAGTTACGAAGCCGGTATTTCCGAATAGGGAAAATTGTTTTGCATTATTTGTCGAAAACCAGACGTTTGAGTTGAAGGGATTTTTAAAGGTAAAAAACCACCCCTCGGTCCTTGGTTCAAAATAATCATGTTGTTTCCCTGCCTGATAGCTTATATGCCCTCCGTATTCCAATAATTTTTTGGTTTGTGCATAGATGCTAACACCTAAATTATTTCCGGTATAGGTACTGGGGTCATATAGCATTTGGTATTCTGCCCAGGCATATATGTTGAAATTGTTCAACTTTTCGGTAGGCTCGAAGATCCTGTAGGACCCAAAAGCATTAAAATTGTTGTAATTATTTCTAAATAATATTCCCAGGTCGTTTATATCGTATTTGGTATCTGCTATGGTATTCTCAATACCATATCTGTACTTACCGCTTACTTTTTCGATCTCGATCTGTGAACTAAATCCTGTTTGGGTTTCATCAGGAAGATTTAGGCTACTCACTTTTAGGGAGCCATCTACATTCCATTTGTTTGTTTTATCAGTGATATCAAATACAGCAGCTGTAACATTGGCATCCCTAAAGTTACCATCTCTTAATACACTCGTATTCACTAAACTTATGGACGAATTTTTATTGAATTGCTGGTCTATTACAAAGATGTTATAATTTGCCAAAGGTTCTATTACTTCCTTACGTGTTTCTCCGGTCTCCAGATTTTCTATAGTTGCGTACGTTTTTTCTGTAATAGCATTAAAGAACCCTATACCAAGTCCATTTTTGGTCCGGCCGGATACCTTTACCGCATTGAGCATTTTCACCTTGTTAGGTTCATCAACAATTTCTTCAAGTGTATCGTCGACTTCAAGTTCACCGGAAGGGCGCCCTCCAACTCTTCTGGAGTAAAACAAATTACCTTTAGAAAAAAGATCTACTCCTTCTTTAAAGAATTGCCTTTGTTCTGAGAATTGTTGTTCAAACGGCCCTAAATTAAGCCGAATGTTGTCAAATCCTGCCTGACTAAAATCTGGTATTAAAGTTGCGTCAAGCGTAAAATTTTCAGTAATTCCATACTTTACATCCAGCCCCAGACTATAGTCATCTGTTGTTTCTCCATCAAATCTTTTTGCAACAGAAGAGGCAAAAGGATAAAAGCTTAAACGTGTTGGCGGCTTAATATTTTCAATACCGGTAAGCTCTCCATGGTATAATCCTATATTTCCTTTAGTGCGATCAATTGGGTTCCAGGAATATTGTGAGTTATCTTTTCTAAATCTTCTATGGAACTGAATTCCCCAGGTTTGTACTTCTTTATTTGAAAAACGAAGAACAGAATACGGGATCTTCATTTCAACGATCCACCCGTCTTCTACTATTTTAACGGCACTATCCCAGACCGCATTCCACCCAAAATCTTCACCGCTGCTGGGGGAAGCAACAGCATCTGCCTGTGTTCCGGAACTAAATACTACTAATTCTGTATCGTTCTGTGCGTCGTTATTAGGGTTAATAGCCACTAAGAAAAAGTCGGCCTGACCAAAATTATCGCGACTAGTAAATTGTTTCATAATATCTTCAGGCTTGTCATGCAAATAAGCAGATATGAAGATTGCATTGTCGTTATAGACCATCTTAACTATTGTTTTTTGATGTGCTAACTCCTTAACACCCATTTCCGGTCTAAACTGAGTAAAATCCTTGGCTTCATCAGCATTCACCCAAGCCTCATCATCTAAAACGCCATCGATCTTAGGGGCATTATCTACTCTTCTTATAACTAATGTTTTTTTCTCTTGAGCAAGAACAGAACTGCAAGCAAACAGTAAAAGAATAATGATGGAATGCTTCATTTATGGTAGTTTTAGTTGTTTTGTTAAAGACCTGTGTTTTATAGAATTGTTACAGATGAATCAACAAAACAAGATTCTATGTTTTTGATATTATTTAAGATCAACAAATTAGAATCATGATTTTTTACTAAAAACACTTTTTATATTATTGTAGTCCACAAAATAGGTTATGCGTAGTGATAAAGTATTTTGTTGTGGTTGGTCAAAAAGATTCTTCATACTGTCCCCGTAATTCAAGGAAGATAATTCGTCAAAATTAAATATCTGGTTACGGTAGAGTAGGGTAGCTTCACTTCCCGGAGCAAAGCGCCACCGAAAACTCAGGTCAAGATTCCAAATATTAAAGTTTGCATTGGGGTCTTCTTCAGAGATATCATACTCAGCTTCTTGTAGGCTCCCATCATCATTAAGCGTAAAAAAAGCATCCTCGCTATAATCCGCGGTACTCCAAAAATTCCTGAAACGCAAATCAATTGCTTTGTAGGGGTCAAAATTATAACTGGCCTGAATAGTATTTTCGATATTGGTTCTTTCTCGCCGGCCAAAGAAAATAGCATCATCTGTGTCATCTACATATCCAAAATCTTTTTTTCTCAGAAAGAATTCGGAAGAAAGAATAAGTAGGAACTTATCTGAAAAACGGTAACGGGGTTCAATTTCGAGATAAAAATTTTCCCGAAGGTCTCCGTCATAGTAATCCCTATAGCCAAAATTTATATCGTATGCGAATTTTTTTCTATAGTCTGAAGAGATCCATGAGTTCACTCCTACATTAGATCCATATGTTACATGCCTGCCTGCCACACGAGGTTCAAAATAGTCATCATTTTTGGTGTTATAACTTATATTGGTACCAAAAGCAAAACGTTCGGTTAAAACAAACCACGCATCCAGGTTAAAATTGTTAGCAGTTTGCACGTCCGGTTTATAAAGACGACGATGACGGGCGGTAAACTCTATTCTGTAAGTATTAAATGTTTTTGTGGGTTCAAAGATCTGGTACCATACTCCGGCTACAAAATTATTGAAATTGTTTGTGAAATTTACGCCCAGGTCATTAATATCATAAGTAGTATTTGCAAAATCGTGGCCTATCCGGTATCTGAACTTTCCTTTTATTCTGAAAATATCCAATTCTGAAAGAAACCCGGTTTTAGTACCGTCAACAGAATTTACATTACTAACTATGGCACGTCCGGAGCCTCTAAAATGATTGCCTTTATCTGCAATATCAAAAACAAAGGCTGAGGCATTTCCATCTCTAAAATGGCCATCTCGTGTTACATTTGTATTGATCAATGAAATAGAAGAGTTGTCATTGAACTGTTGGTCTAAGACTACAATGTTATAGTTGCTAAGAGGTTCTACTAAAACCTCTCGTCTATTTAACGTAATTGTATCTTCAACAGTAGCATAGGTCTTTTCGGTGATGGCGTTAAAAAAACCAATCCCTAATTTGTCTTTTGTCCTTCCTGAGATCTTTAAAGCATTCAATAAATTAACTTTCTCAGGTGATTCGCTTACAATTTCATGATCTGCAAGATCTTCAACATCTCCGGAAGGCCCTCCACCAACTCTTCGGGAAAAGAATATTCTTCCTTTGTTAAAGAGATCTGTCCCTTCAGTAAAGAATTGTCTGTTTTCCCCAAAAGTTTGTTCAAAAGGGCCCAGGTTGAGTGTAACTTCATCGAAAGAAGCCTGGCCAAAATCAGGAACTAAGGTTGCATCAAGGGTAAAGCTATCACTTAATCCATATTTTACGTCTAACCCGGCAGCAAAATCAGTTTCGGTCTCACCGTCAAAATTTGTAACTACTCCCTGAGCAAAGGGAAAGAACGCCAGGCGCACCGGGGGGTTTATATCCCGAACCCCGCTCACTAAACCACTGTACTGAGATTCTTGCCCCATACTATTATCTATGAAGTTCCAGGAGTGGGTTTCATTTTTCGCAACTAATCTTCTATAAAAATTGACACTCCAATCCTGAACATCTACTTCAGGGAAGCGCAATGCATTGTAAGGGATTTTATATTCGGCATACCAACCCTTTTCATCTTTAGAAATTTTACATTCAAAGACTACATTGTAACTAAAATCAAATCTGTTTTGACTCGCCTTCGCATCTCCAATAGTTCCTGCACTGGTTACAAAAAAGTGTGTTTCATTAATGCCATCATTGTAGGTATTTAGTGCTATTGCAAAATGGTCTGCCTGTACAAAGACTTCATCTCGTTGCGAGAATTGACTCAAAATATTTTCGGGAGCAGGATCATACATATAAGCGGCAACATATACCGCTTTATTATCGTATGCCATTTTCACTTCAGTTTTGTACGTTTCAGGAATGGTTCCTTCATTCCCGGGTTCGTACATAAAAAAGTTTCCGTAAGCAGGTAATGATTGCCAAATGGCATCGTCTAAGATTCCGTCTATTTTTGGAGTGTTATCAATTCTAACAGCTTCAATAGTTTTTTTATCTTGTGAATGGAGTGCAGAAAATGAGAGTAGAAATAAGAAAAGAAAATAGTGTGGTTTTGAGTTGTAATTGTTGCCCATTAGATTAATTTGATTGATGAATTGAAAGTGGTGTATAGCAAAGCTAACGTACTCTTTTAGGCACAACTATTAACAAAAAGTTAAAAAGAAGAAGCATAATTATAAAGTAAGTATTAAAATTGTAATATTGTTTAACGAATGAGTAAAAATTTAGAACAAATTGTCTTTGCAGGAGGATGCTTTTGGTGTACCGAAGCAGTTTTTCAACAAATTAACGGAGTTGAAAAAGTTGTATCCGGTTATACCGGGGGGACTGTTAAAAATCCATCTTATCGGGAAATATGTACAGGAAGAACCGGTCATGCTGAAGCCATTGAAATTACATTTGATCCAATAGTAGTGAATACAGATACATTACTGGAAGTTTTCTTTGCTACACATGATCCTACAACTCTAAACCGTCAGGGGAATGATAAAGGCACTCAGTACCGAAGTGCGATTTTTTATAGAACAGATGTCCAAAAACAAAAGGCTGAAACGTTTATAAAGTTATTATCGGACAATCAGGTTTTTGAGAATCCGATCATTACAGAGGTGACTCCTTTGAATGTTTTTTATAATGCCGAAGAAGATCATCAGAATTATTATAATGATAATACGCAGCAACCTTACTGTCAGTTTATTATAACCCCTAAGGTTGAAAAAGTGAAGAAATTTTATTCAGAAAAACTAAAAAAAACCAATGGGATCTTATAAATTTTTCGAAGAATACAATCATGAGGTTACAGAGGATCTAAAGAATAACTTTTCAGATATATTGAAAGGAGTAGGTGAAGATGTAAACCGCGAAGGAATTTTAAGGACACCGGAACGAGCAGCCAAAGCCATGCAGTTCTTAACTTCGGGAAGTTGTCAGGACCCTTCAGAAATATTGCGTAGTGCTATGTTTGCAGAAGGATATCATGATATGGTAATCATTAAGGATATTGAATTGTATTCATTATGTGAGCATCACATGCTGCCTTTCTTTGGTAAAGCACATATTGCATACATTCCAGATGAACATATTGTTGGATTAAGTAAAATACCTCGTGTAGTAGATGTTTTTTCACGTCGGTTACAGGTACAGGAACGCCTAACACATAATATTCTGGAATGTATCAATGACACTCTAAAACCAAGAGGTGTTGCTGTTGTGATCGAGGCTTCTCATATGTGTATGATGATGCGCGGAATCCAGAAGCAGAACAGTGTAACGACTACTTCCGGTTTCAGGGGACAGTTTGAAAAGATAGAGACCCGAAATGAATTCCTGAAACTTATCAGTAGTGATCTGGCATAATTTTGGCAGGCTTATTGCGTTATATTTTTTAGAATTATAACCGAAAATTATTATGAAAGACACTAAATATAAATTATTACGTAAGGGGATCATTTACGATGTTATTGGTATGCTAACAATGCTGATACCAGTTATTGGCCCTTTTCTCGATATACTTTGGGCACCCTATGCCGCAAAGAAGATGAGTGAAATGTATCAAGGGACACAAGGGAAAATAGCTTCTGTGGTAGTTTTCATTGAAGAGCTATTGCCTGGCACTGATTTTATTCCAACGTTTACTTTAATGTGGATATATACCTATGTATTCTCATCACAAAAAAAACCTGTTCCTCAAACAATTGAAGTTGAAGTTAATGAATAAAAAAATGCCCGTTAGGGCATTTTTTTATAACTCTAATTTTATATTTACATTAATACTCCGCCCCATATTGGCAATTCCATCCGGTTTAAGCCGTGACAAATGCGAAATGTAATTTTGATTGGTTAGGTTGGTCACATTTATACCGGCTTTTAAAAGAAATTTATCAATAACAAAACTGCTTCCGGCACCCAGACTCAATAAATTGTACCCTTTATTGGCTGTTTCAAACTCACTAACATTATTTTTATCAAAAGTACTTTTGAGCCTTATAAAAGCATAAGTGTCTGTTATTCTTTCATTACTGTTGAATTCAACTCTAAAAGTATTTCTAATGGAGTTTTCGGGAATTAATGGCAAATACCCTCCGTCTTTTAATTTCCCGGTTACAGTTTCTAAATTGCTCTCAAAATGCAACCAATCCAGAGGATGTGGGTGTACATGCAATCCAAACTCGCCACCAAACAGGTTCGCATCTCCTTGTACATAATTGTAGACAATATTATCCTCGATCACTTCTCCGGTAGGGGTAATAAAAATATAGTCATTTACTAAATTATAAAATCCATTTGCGACAACTTCAAAGTGTTCATTCCTGAATTCTAATGAAACATCTGTTTGAAAATTTTGCTCATTATTGAGGTTTGGATTTCCAATTTCATATCGGTTGGTTCCCTCATGCACTCCATTGGAAGTTAATTCAGCCAGATTAGGTGCCCGAAAACCACTCGCTAAATTCAACCGACCTATTATATTTTTATTGATGTCTATTTTTGCACCCAAAGCCGCATTGAAGCTATTATAACTTTTATTGATCGCAGCGATGTGGTCTTCTGCAGTAATAGGGCTTGCAGCTTCACTGTCAATGGTCCGGGTGTCAAAACGAATACCTGCCTGAATATCCACTTTTTCCAAATGATAATGTGTGGTCGCGAGAACTCCAATATCTGTAGTTGTAGCATCAGGAATCAAGATCTCTTCACCAAAATTCTTATTGGTTTGGTACATACCCTGTACACCTACAATGCTTTCAAACTTACCTAACAAAGGGAGGTTGTACTTTACATCATAGTTAAGAGTATTGAGTTTTAGCCGAAGTGCCGGGTCTTCTGTGACTGCTATTCTCGTTTCTTCTTCTTCTTCATACTCTCTGCGGTCGTTAAATAAATAGCCGGCTTTAATATTTAGACTGGAATTGGTAAAGAAAAGTGTATTGTCCCAGCTTAAAATATGGTTATCAATTTCCTGAAACGGTTGCAACAAATCTTTATTTGTACTCTGTTCACCAATCTCTTCGGGGATACCAATATTAGAACGGTTGTAATTGTATCGAAGTGTAGACTTAATTTTTGAATTCTGAAAACGAACACCGGTCTTAAAATCACTTTCATTGAAACGGGTATTGGTTACTCTAAGATCATCTCCGGTTTTATAATCACTATGCGTTACATATACTCCACGAACCAAAAATTTAAATTTTTCTGAAGAAGCTTTAATACCAAGACTTGACGCAGTTCCTAGCGTATTAGAGAAAAAAGTACTACCTGCATCTGCCTTTGTAGCTCCAAAGGAAGCAAATTTTTCTGGATTTAAGTATAAAACCCCACCCAATGCATCACTTCCATAAAGAAGTGAAGCAGGTCCTTTGATGACTTCGACGCTTTCAATACCAGCTTCATTGACACCTAAACCATGTTCATCACCGAATTGTTGATTTTCTAAGCGGATTCCTTGCGAATAGGTTAACACCCTGTTTGCACTTAGCCCCCGTATTACAGGTTTTCCAATACCTACGCCTGTGCTAATGGATTCCACGCCTGCTATGTTAGTGATTCCATCGGCTAGGGTCATAGCTCCCTTGGTTTTTAATTGGTCAACAGATACACGCTCCACTTTCATTACATTATCACTTTGTAACTTGTGGAAGGGCGTTGAGATAATCACTTCTTCGATCTCTACAGCACTTTCCGTTAGCTGAATGTTTTCAATAACTGTTTCGTTTTCTGAAAAGCTTATCTTTTTTGAAAGTGTGGCATACCCTAATAGAGAATAAATTACTGTGTAAGTTCCTTTAGGGATATTATTAATAACATATTTTCCGTCTAGGTCTGCTACAGTCCCTTTTTCCAATTGTGGTAAATATACGGTTGCAGATAACGGTTCGTTGCTTTCTGTATTTACAGTACCTGAGAGGGTATATTGCGAATTTGCTTTAGCAATGGTCAATATTGCTAATAGCAGGAAATAATAGGTTTTCATTTTCTATAAACTTCTTAATATATTAATAAACTGATATAATTATCTGTATATTAAGATGATAGAGGAGGGTCTCTTAAATTAGGATGTGTAAGAAGCTGTTTTTTTAATGAGGAAGTATAAGTAACTTCAATTTCATTGAAGAAACTAACAATTGAAAAATCAAGAGGCTCTAACGGTTTAAAATTGAAGGTTGAAATCTGAAAGTCACAAATAGGGCAATCTGTTTTCTTTTCGTGTAAATGTATAGTGTAATTAGTACATACAGTGTGCTGGTGGCTTTCAAGAATATGTGAAAACTGAATAGCTGCAGGCAGCAACAATGCCAACGTTAATAGAAAAGCTGAAAGACTATGCAGTATTTGTTTCCTATAACTCATTTATTCTTTGATCAAAAAACCTAATCCCATAGTACGAAGCATTTTCTTTTCGAAGTTCCAGAAAAATTGATATTCTCCAAATGACCACCCAAAAATAATTAATAATATCTGGTAGAGAGGAAAAATAATTAAAATTCGTACGGGCCAATAGATATACCATCCCATCTCTGCAGTGATACCTACCAAGTCTGTTGCCGGCGCAGCAAATTTAGCAGAAGTACTTCCCGTAATGGCGAAAACAAGGAAAATCACAAAAAGTTGCCAGTTGGAGTCAATACCCCAACGAAGTTTCAGTTTGTTCATCGTAGCTTCTGCTTATATTTTTGTTCAAAATATTTAAAATAGTTGTATAATAAATAATTTACCTCTAAACCGTAATGAATGGAAGGATCGTAATTTATTTCCTGAGGATATAAGATTCTGGAAAAAGAAGTGTTACGAACTCTGTTGTTATATTCCAATACATACTGATAGTTTCTGGTTTCCAGATAACTTATTCCATTATAACCTCTGGGAGGTTGTGTAAGTACCCAGGAACTAAACCCCGGTTCAATGATCAATATTTCGTATTCCAAGCTATCATTTGCAATACGCAAGGTGTCCGTTGCTGCTATCTTTGCATCACCCTCCATGGTAGATTTGCCGGATTCACAACTATAAATCCCAAGAGCAACAATTAAAAGAGCTATTAAATACTTCATGGCATCAATTTTCATAAAGTTACAAAACAATTCATTTTTGATGTACTTTTTTAACGGCCTTTAACAAAAAAACCACGTAGAAACGTGGTTTTACAAAATTGTAGCTGGTGTAGAGTATTATCTTCCAAATAATCCGCCCAGTAATCCGCCTCCTTTTTTAGAACCGCTGTTTAAAACCATTCCGGCAATATCGTCAACAACACTACCATCTCCATCTCCATCCAGAAGGGTTTCGATAAGGCTTTGTTGCTTATTTTGTTGTTTACGGCCTCCACCCAGCATTCCACCTAAGAGTCCGTCAAGGCCGGATTGTGATTGTACGTTTTGTTGTTTTGTTTGTTTCCCCAAATAGCCTAGTACTATTGGAGCTATGACAGAAAGGATCTGCATTACCGAACCGCTATCCATTCCGGATTTTTTTGAAAGGGCTCCTACAACATTGTCTTGCGAACCTCCTAATACGTGGCCCAATATCCCCAGACCATCTACCTTAACTTCTTCGTTGACTCCTCCTCCAAAAAGGCCTCCCAGATTATCGAGAATACTTCCGTCGTGTTTGCTGTTCAGAGCATTCATAAGCCCTGCCGCTCCTTCTGGCTTCGAAGCATTTCGTTTCATTGCTCCCATTAAAAGGGGAAGTGCCATGGATACTACTTCTGCCGTTTTATTTTCAGGTTGGTGCGTGTCATTACTTACACCGCTAATAATTTGTTTTCCTAAGTCACTGTTTAATAAATCTAATAATCCTGCCATTTTTTCGTTTTGAGTGTTAAAAGCTAAATATATAAAATTATATACTAAGCCTGATTTAAAATAGATACGATCTGCTCTGCAAGTTCTGTACCGATCCTATCCTGGGCTTCTTGTGTAGCAGCACCAATATGCGGGCTTAAGGATATCTTGTGGTTCATTAACACTTTAATGGCGGGAGTAGGTTCTTCTTCAAAAGTATCTAAACCTGCAAAAGAAAGCTTTCCGCTATCCAAAGCTTCGATAAGTGCTACTTCATCAATAACACCTCCACGTGCAGCATTAATGATCGCAGCTCCATTCTTCATCTGTTCAATTTCTTTTTTCCCAATGATATAATCTTTTTGTGCCGGAACGTGAAGCGTAATGAAATCACTGTGTTTAATTAATTCTGAAATGGGCTCGGTTTTAATTCTAAGAGTTACTTTTTGTCCATCGTAAAACTCCAGAGTAATATTTGCTTCGCCTACATAGCTGTCACTTGCAATAACTCTCATGCCGCAGCCAAGAGCTATTTTTGCAACTTCCTGCCCAATACGTCCTAAACCAATGATCCCTATTGTTTTTCCTCTTAATTCATTTCCTCCGGCATAGTTCTTTTTGAGATCTTTAAATCGGCTATCACCGTCCAAAGGCATATTACGGTTCGCATCGTGTAAATAACGAACTCCTCCAAATAGATGAGCAAAGACCAGTTCGGCAACAGAAGCAGAAGATGCTGCAGGAGTATTAATAACCTTCAATCCTTTCTCGCGGGCATATTCCACATCAATATTATCCATACCAACTCCGCCACGGCCAATTATTTTTAAGCTTGGGCATGCATCAATAACATCTTTGCGGACTTTAGTTGCACTGCGTACCAGCACCACATCTATTTCATGTTCATTGATGTAATTAATGAGTTGTTCCTGAGCTACTTTTGTAGTTATAACTTCAATTCCGGCCTTTTCGAGAGCATCAATTCCCGATTGTGAAACTCCGTCGTTTGCTAATACTTTCATTATATAATCTAAATATTTAGTTTTTTAATTATGCTCTTCTTTCAAATTCTTTCATGACATCTACTAATACTTCAACACTTTCCAAAGACAGTGCATTATACATAGACGCTCTGTAACCTCCAACACTTCTATGGCCGTTCAAACCGTTAATTCCTGCTTCTTTCCATAACATGTCAAAACGATCTTTGTGGTTTTCATTCATCAAATTAAAGGTAGCATTCATTTTTGAACGATCCCCCTCATTAGCTACAAAACCTTTAAATAATGGGTTTCTATCAATTTCTGAATACAATAATTCAGCTTTTTGATTATTTATTTTTTCGATCGCCGAAACCCCTCCAATTTCTTTTAACCACTCCAGAGTTAACAGAGATACATATACGGGAAACACAGCTGGTGTATTAAACATACTGTCTTTATCTATATGTACTTTGTAATTTAGCATTGATGGAATGTTTCGCGAGACTTTTCCTAAAATTGCTTCTTTTACAATAACCAATGTGGTTCCTGCCGGCCCCATATTTTTTTGCGCTCCTGCATAAATAAGGTCAAATTTTGAAAAATCTAACCGACGTGAAAAAATATCACTACTCATATCACAAACCAATGGAACATGGGTTTCAGGAAAATTCTGCATCTGTGTTCCAAAAATAGTATTGTTACTGGTGCAGTGGAAATAATCCGCATCTGCAGGGATTGTGTAGTTTTTAGGTATATAATTGAAATTATGATCTTTAGATGAAGCTACTTCAACTATTTCTCCAAATGTCTTAGCCTCTTTAATTGCTTTATCAGACCAAGCTCCTGTATTTAAATAAGCAGCTTTTTTCTCTAACAGATTGTATGCAGTCATTAAGAACTCCATACTGGCCCCACCTTGTAAGAACAATGCTTTATAGCCTTTATTTTGAAGCCCTAAATGTTCTAAGGCCAATTCTCTGGCACTTTCCATTACGGTTACAAAATCTTTGCTTCTGTGGGAGATCTCTATAAGAGAAAGATTCAGGCCATTGAAATTGATTACAGCTTCTGAAGCTTTTTGCATAACAGATTGAGGTAAGACGCAAGGCCCTGCGCTAAAATTATGTTTTTTCATTTGACTAAATTAGTTAACTGCAAAGATGTAAATTATACAAGAAAATTTGGTTAAATAATTGAATTTTATTTAGACAAATTCATCAAAAAAGCTATAGTATCAATACCATCTGCAAAGTCTTCCAGTTGTGGGGTTTGTGTACTGCCAAAAGGAATTTTGTCTTTAGAAACGATGCATTGTATATGACTCTCTGCTTCCAGAAGCTTTTTGTTTAAAGCTAAAGAGTCTTTGTAGTATTCATAAAAAACCACAGAAATAGGAGAAGAAAAGCCTGTATCCTCTTTCAGTAAAAGAAATTCATTATCCAACAACGCAACAGAACTCATTAAATACACAGCTTTATTGTAATCGTAGTTGTTGATGTATTTATTGTTGTTAATAATCTCTTTCCATGAAAACATTCCATTAAAGAAGTTATCAAAGTTGTAACCCTCCGGGATGTAGATCTTTGAAACATTACGACATCCCAATCCAAAATATCTGAAAATATCATCAGCCAGAGATTCCATTTCCTGTGGGGTTTCATCTCCAGTAAGCACTGCGACAGAGTTTCGGTTTTTACGAATAATGTTAGGGTATTTCCCAAAATAGTAGTCAAAATAGCGAGCCGTATTGTTGCTTCCGGTAGCAATAACAGCATCAAAACCTTCCAGTTTCTCTTCTGTAAATGAGATGAACTCTTCAAACTCGGGTTCCAGAGCTATCAGATATTTGGAAAGGTAGGGAAGGAGTTGCCCATCATTGGAAGATAACTTTCCCAGTACTTTATTTCCGGTGATCAATACCGAAAGAAAATCGTGAAATCCCACCAAAGGAATATTTCCCGCCATAATGACTGCGATGGTTTTAGGTTCTTTTTCGGGTATGGAGTAACTGGATATCCATTGCTGAAGTTTCTCTTCAGAAAGAACTTCAGACCAACTTTTACAGGCAAATCTTAAATTTTCATGAGTGAACCAACCATTATGGTTTTTTGCCAAATCTAATTGCTGAAGCATACCTTCATAGAAGGAATCATTGTGAGGGATCTCAATTTGTTTTGTGTTTTTTTCTGAAGCAAATTGCCTTAAAAATCGACCCAAAGTAACAAATGCGTTAATTCTTTGTTGTAATTGCATACTAAGTTTGGAGATGCCCTTTGTAGGCATTAAATTTGCAACAAAGTTAGAAAAAGAAAAATCGATGGCAATTATAATAACAGATGAATGTATTAATTGCGGTGCCTGCGAACCCGAATGCCCCAATACTGCTATCTATGAAGGAGCAGATGATTGGCGCTATGCAGATGGAACCGATCTGGAAGGACAAGTAGTTTTGCCTAATGGAAAGGCTGTAGATGCAAATGAGACCCAGGAACCCGTAAGTGATGAGATCTATTACATTGTACCGGATAAGTGTACCGAGTGTAAAGGTTTTCATGACGAACCCCAGTGTGCGGCCGTATGCCCTGTAGATTGTTGTGTTCCCGATGAAGACAACGTAGAGAGTGAAGAAACACTTTTAGGAAAACAGAAGTTCATGCACCGTGAGTAGAAACAAAAAACGCTTCAGATTATCTGAAGCGTTTTTTATATAACGGGGGAGTGTATATAATTACATTTTACTTTTCTTTTCAATTTTTTTCTCCTTCACTTCCAGTTTGTAAATAGTTGTAATTATAACATCATTTTCAGTATCATAACTTTCTACTACAAAATTCCCACCATCATCAAAATATCCAAAAGAGTTATCTCCTTTTTGAGAAAGGATAAAATATCCATTCCTTGAGGTTGGTTTCAATAAGGCAAACTCACTTTTACCATTTTCTGTCATTTCAAGCATTTTGTATCCCTTATTCTCATTTGCAAAACTATAATTAGTTCCGTCTTTTAAATAATTAACCTCTGTATTAACAGTAGCAGGAGTCATAGAAGTATTAAAATTTGTTCTGTCCACCTGACCTTCGATCGCAATTGCTTGCTTTTCGGTTTCGGTCACGGCTTTTGTAGAAACATCCATTCCTTTACTATCTTTAACAATGGTTTTTGTAATGGTGGTTTCCTTTTTCTCATTTATATTCTCTTGTGCAAATGCATTAGGAACTACAGCCAATACTAGTATTATTAAAATCTTTTTCATTTTTGGTATGTTTTAAATTAGTATGATCAAAAGTATATAAAACATGTGTTAAATAGTGATAACACCTATATAAACCTATCCTAAATCTTTGCCTATTTAACAGTTTTTAACTTAAAGATTCTTAAAACAAGAGCTGTTTCAGCTTATTTCCCACTGGCTATAGCTGTATTTGCATTATATAGAACATTTAACTTTAGCTAAATTTCGTAAGTGCTAAAAACTGGCTTGTTTGTATTTCTAACATATAGGTGTACATCTATTTAATTTTGTATTTTTAAAGCAAAAGCAACAGATGCCTGTTTGGTTACGTATTCTTCTTATTGTTCTGGTAATTTATATTGTTATCAGTATCCTGTTGTATTATTTGCAGGAATATTTTTTATTCAAACCGGAAAAACTTCCAAAAGACTTTCAGTTCTTATATAAAAATCAACTTGTAGAAGAGTATAATATTGAGACTCGGGACGGGGCCATTATTAATGGGCTTCATTTCAGGGTAGAGGATCCACAGGGTGTTGTATTGTATTTGAAAGGAAATTCAAAAAGTATAAAAGGATGGGGGAAGTTTGCAATAGATTTTACTCGAAACAAGTATGACGTCATTATGGTAGACTATCGTGGTTTTGGGAAAAGTACAGGAAAGCGTTCTCAAAAAGCTATTAAACATGACCTTCAGTATATCTACAATAAAATAAGGGAGCGCGTACAGGAAAAATATATAATACTCTACGGACGTTCTTTAGGTTCCGGTTTTGCTACCAAGCTGGCTTCTATGAACAATCCAAAAATGCTTATTCTGGATGCTCCCTACTACAGTCTCACAAAAGTTACCGGCAGATATATGCCATTTATGCCACTATCTGTTATTTTGAGATATCCCATGCCAACCTATAAATGGCTTAAGTATGTGAATTGCCCGGTACGGATCATTCATGGAACACAAGATAAACTCATTCCTTTTAAAAGCAGTGTGAAATTATCTCAAATAAAGCCGAAACAAACACGTTTGTATCCTGTGATTGGCGGTGGTCATAAAAATTTAAACAACTTTGAAGAATATCATAAGATACTGGAAGAGATCATTACGTCTAAAGAAACTGAAATAGACCTTTCCACTACGAGTTTGCACGTAAAACATTCAGCTAAAAGATAGCATGAGAATCCTCAAAAAAAGCATTTTAGTTGTTGGCTTTGTGTTTGCCTTTGTTCTAACATTAACCTATTTTATGCAGGAAAAGCTTATATTCTTACCAACAAAACTGCCGTTAGATTATACCTATAATTTTACACAGCCTTTTGAAGAATTTTTTATAGAAGCCGATGATGGTGCACGATTGAACGCTATTCATTTTAAAACGGAAAACCCAAAAGGAGTAATTCTTTATTTTCATGGTAATGCCGGAGATTTATCGCGCTGGGGTATAATCACGTCTTATTTTTCTCAGTTTAACTATGACGTTGTAGTAATGGATTATCGGACTTATGGGAAAAGCAATGGAAAATTATCTGAAAAAGCACTCTATACAGATGCTCAGCTATTTTACAATTATGTGTTAAAAAACTATAGGGAAGATGAAATAATTATCTACGGGAGGTCATTAGGCACTAGTCTTGCAACATTTATAGCTTCAGCGAACAATCCAAAAGAACTCATTCTGGAAACCCCTTTCTACAGTATGGAAGACGTTGCTAAAAGCAGGTTTCCTATTCTCCCGGTAAAATATTTATTAAAATATAAGTTTGCGACTCACAATTATATAGAAGAAGTGAATTGCCCCATAACAATTTTTCATGGAACAGATGATACCGTAGTACCACTAGAATCCTGTAAAAAACTTACGGCACTTATTCCTACTCAGCAATTGGAGTTAGTTATTATTCCCCATGGGAATCATAATAATTTGATGGAATTTTCAGCTTATCAAAAGAAGATCGCCAAATTACTCAACTAGTTATCCTTCTTTTTTTGAAGTTTTCCGGTTCCCTTACTGCGCTTTTCAAGCTTTTTTCTATTTTGCTCCAACTCTTTAAGGCGCTGTGCATTTTTTTCTTCAAGTAGCTTCCGTTGTGCCTCAGCTTCAGCCTTAGCAGCTTCTATGGATTTTTTAAGCTCGTCTTCCTGACGTTTTTTTTCAGCTTCTATCAAAGCTTCATTTTTCATGTCAACATTGGTTTCATCTACCAGCACATTTTCTTTATCATCTTTTTCGGTAGCCTCGCTAAATGTCTGGTTTTCTTCTTCATTCCCGGCAACAATAACGGCACCTGTTTCGGTTTTTACTTCCTCAACTTCTTTCACGATCACATTGCTGCCTTCTTTTTTAACAACGCGCTTTACAGTAGATTCTTCTCTAACTGTCTTATTTTCCTGAGATTGCGTCGTAAAAACAAAAGTAAAACAGGCGAGTAAGGTTAGTGTAATTATTTTTTTCATGATGTAAATTTTTATGATTAAACAGTCATTTATAAAGTTACTGAAATATTCTCAATATTTTCTGAAATGCTACCATAAAAGATGTTATATATTTCTTTGAAGATGTATATTTGCACCTCAAAATTTTCAAAGGATGAAAGCAGGTATTGTAGGATTGCCAAACGTAGGAAAATCTACTCTTTTTAATTGTTTATCTAATGCAAAGGCACAAAGTGCCAATTTTCCCTTTTGTACGATTGAGCCTAACATTGGTGTGGTGAATGTACCAGATGCTCGTATAGTTAAATTGGAAGAATTGGTACAGCCGGAACGTGTTTTGCCTGCTACCGTTGAGATTGTAGATATTGCCGGATTGGTAAAAGGTGCCAGTAAGGGAGAAGGATTAGGAAATCAATTTCTTGGAAATATCCGTGAGACCGATGCTATTCTACATGTATTGCGTTGTTTTGACAATGACAACATTGTTCATGTGGATGGAAGCGTAGATCCGGTTAGAGATAAAGAAACAATCGACATTGAATTACAGTTAAAGGATCTTGAAACAACCGAAAAGAAACTTGAAAAGGTAAAACGAGCGGCCAGAACCGGAAATAAAGAAGCCATGAAAGAAGAAGCTGCATTGCAGAAAGTGAAGTCCGGGCTGGAAGCAGGTGTCTCTGTGCGTGCGATTGAGCTTACCGAAACTGAGCGAGAAGAATACATCAACCAGATGCAATTTATTACCGATAAGCCGGTAATGTATATTTGTAACGTAGATGAAAATGCTGCTGCTACCGGAAATGAATATGTTGAAAAAGTTAAAAAAGCTGTTGAAAATGAAAATGCAGAAGTCATCATATTGGCAGTTGGTACTGAAGCAGATATTACCGAATTAGAAACTTTTGAAGAACGCCAGATGTTCCTGGAGGATCTGGGATTAGAAGAACCTGGTTCTGCAAAGCTCATTCGCGGAGCCTATAATTTATTGAATTTGCAAACCTATTTCACAGCCGGAGTTAAAGAAGTACGAGCATGGACCATTCCCGTGGGTGCTACAGCGCCACAGGCTGCAGGTGTGATCCACACAGACTTTGAAAAAGGGTTTATTCGCGCCGAAGTTATTAAGTATGAGGATTTTGTGAGCTTTGGCAGTGAAGCTAAAGTTCGCGAAGCCGGAAAGCTTGGAGTAGAAGGGAAAGAATATGTGGTACAGGACGGAGATGTGATGCATTTCCGGTTTAATGTATAGATCTTAAGTATCTCATAATTAATCACCTTCTACATACACTTTTGTACTCCTAATCTTACTAACAATTTTTACCCTTCAATTGTTAATTACTTTAACTGTTTTGGGTTTCAATTTTGTGCGTGAACTTCTATATTTATCGACCATTCGCAAGCTTTTATGGCAAAGACACAATATACCGAAGAGAACATACGCTCACTGGATTGGAAGGAGCATATTCGTATGCGTCCCGGAATGTACATTGGCAAACTGGGAGATGGCTCTTCTCCGGATGACGGAATCTATATTCTACTTAAGGAAGTAATAGATAATTGTATTGATGAATTTGTTATGGGATCCGGTAAGACCATTGAGATCCGTATCAAGGATAAAGAGGTGAAAGTACGTGACTACGGGCGAGGAATTCCATTAGGGAAGGTTGTGGATGTGGTTTCAAAAATGAATACCGGCGGAAAGTACGATACCCGTGCTTTCAAGAAATCTGTAGGCCTCAATGGAGTAGGGACCAAAGCCGTGAATGCATTATCAACTTATTTCAGGGTTGAATCGGTTCGTGATAATCAAATTAAATACGCCGAATTCAATCAAGGCGAACTTACCGAAGATTCCGGAATTGAAACATCTACCAAACGAAAAGGAACGAAAGTAATTTTTATTCCGGATGAAAGTATTTTTAAGAACTACAAATACAGAAGTGAGTATGTAGCAAAAATGCTTAAGAATTATGTCTATCTCAATCCGGGACTGACCATAGATTTTAACGGAGAAAAATTCTTTTCAGAAAACGGATTAAAAGATCTGTTGGAGGACAATACTTCTTCCGAAGACATGCTTTACCCCGTAATTCACCTTAGGGGAGATGATATTGAAGTAGCCATAACACATAGTAAGACCCAGTACAGCGAAGAATATCACAGCTTTGTAAACGGACAAAATACTACCCAGGGAGGAACACATCTTGCTGCCTTTAGGGAAGCTTTGGTAAAAACCATACGAGAATTTTACGGTAAGAATTATGATGCCAGTGATATACGAAAATCTATCATTTCTGCTATCAGTATTAAGGTGATGGAACCTGTTTTTGAAAGTCAGACAAAAACTAAGCTTGGCTCTACAGACATGGGAGGTAAATTACCTACCGTACGAACCTTCATCAATGATTTTGTAAAGACCCAACTGGACAATTATCTTCATAAAAATACAGATACTGCCGAAAAGATCCAGCGAAAAATCATGCAGGCTGAGCGGGAACGAAAAGAACTATCCGGAATTAGAAAATTGGCAAAGGATCGTGCTAAAAAAGCGAATCTTCACAATAAGAAATTGCGAGATTGCAGAGTCCATTTGGGAGACCTAAAGAATGAACGAAACCTGGAAACAACCTTATTCATTACCGAGGGAGATTCTGCAAGCGGGAGCATCACCAAGAGCCGGGATGTGAATACACAGGCAGTTTTCAGCTTAAAGGGAAAACCACTGAACAGCTTCGGTCTTTCAAAAAAGATCGTTTACGAGAACGAAGAGTTCAATCTGTTGCAAGCAGCTTTGAATATTGAGGAATCAATGGAAGACCTTCGATACAATAACATTGTGATCGCAACCGATGCCGATGTGGACGGAATGCACATTCGTTTGTTGTTAATTACATTCTTTCTTCAGTTCTTTCCAGAATTGATCAAAGAGGGACATTTATATATCTTACAAACACCTTTGTTTCGTGTTCGAAATAAAAAAGAAACCATCTATTGCTATTCCGAAGAAGAACGCCAGAATGCTATTGAAAAACTAAAGCCAAAACCTGAAATCACTCGATTTAAGGGACTAGGTGAGATTTCCCCGGATGAATTTGTACATTTTATAGGCGCAGATATTCGTTTGGACCCGGTCATGTTGGATAAATCTATGAGCATTGAAGAGCTCTTGTCTTTTTATATGGGTAAGAATACACCGGACCGCCAACAATTTATTATAAATAACCTGAAAGTTGAATTGGATAAAGTTGAGGAATAATAATGAGTGAAGAGCCTGACAACAACGAAGAACTAAATACAGGCCCCGATTATCTTGGGGAAAATGAAGATACTACCGGCGATACGATCACCAAAGTAACAGGAATGTATCGTGACTGGTTTTTAGACTACGCCAGTTACGTAATTTTGGAAAGGGCTGTTCCTGCTATCGAAGATGGTTTTAAACCTGTACAACGGCGTATTATGCATTCTATGAAGGATCTCGATGATGGTCGTTACAACAAAGTGGCCAACATCGTAGGGCACACCATGCAGTACCATCCCCATGGAGATGCCAGTATAGCTGATGCAATGGTGCAAATAGGGCAGAAGGACCTGCTTATTGATACACAGGGAAACTGGGGAAATATTCTTACAGGGGACAGGGCAGCGGCTTCAAGATATATAGAAGCGCGTTTATCCAAGTTTGCTTTAGACGTAGTATATAACCCCAAAATAACCGGTTGGCAAGCTTCCTATGATGGTCGTAAGAAAGAACCTATCAATCTTCCGGTGATGTTTCCATTATTATTGGCACAAGGAGCAGAAGGAATTGCTGTAGGGCTTTCCACAAAAATACTCCCACACAACTTCATTGAGTTGATCGATGCCTCCATTAAGCATTTACAAGACAAGCGATTCACAATATACCCCGATTTCCCTACTGGTGGTATCGTAGATGTAGAAAACTATAACGACGGTTTACGGGGAGGGAAGATAAGAAGCCGTGCACGTATCAATCAACTGGATAAGAATACACTTGTCGTAACCGAAATTCCTTTCGGAACCAATACATCCTCTTTGATCGATTCTATTTTAAAGGCGAATGACAAAGGAAAGATTAAGATCAAAAAGATCGAAGACAATACTGCTGCAGAAGTTGAAATACTAATTCACCTCCCCAGTGGAATTTCACCGGATAAAACGATCGATGCCTTATATGCATTTACTGCCTGTGAGACATCTATTTCACCATTGGGTTGTGTGATCGAAGACAACAAACCCTTATTTATTGGTGTTTCCGAAATGCTTCGAAGGTCAACAGACCGTACCGTTGAATTGTTGAAGAGCGAGTTGGAAATTCAATTGAATGAATTAGAGGAACAATGGCACTTTGCTTCTCTTGAACGTATCTTCATTGAAAATAGAGTTTATCGAGATATCGAAGAAGAAGAAACATGGGAAGGTGTTATTTCAGCAATAGACAAAGGCCTTCAGCCACATATTAAACACTTAAAACGGGCCGTAACCGAAGAAGATATTGTACGGTTAACGGAGATTCGGATCAAACGTATTTCAAAATTTGATATTGATAAAGCGCAGCAAAAGATCGATTCGTTAGAAGAACAGATCGCCCAAGTGAAGCATCATTTAGCGAATTTGATCAACTATGCCATTGATTACTTTAAAAGATTGAAGAAAGACTATGGAGCCGGGAAAGAACGTAAAAGTGAGATCCGTGTTTTTGATGATATTGAAGCTACAAAAGTAGTGATCCGCAATACAAAGTTATATGTGAACCGGGCAGAAGGTTTTATAGGTACCAGCATGCGCCGGGATGAATACGTAACCGATTGTAGTGATATTGATGATATCATTGTTTTTACAGGAGAAGGTAAAATGATGGTCACCAAAGTAGATTCTAAAACCTTTGTTGGTAAAGGAATCCTTCATGTAGCGGTTTTTAAAAAGAAGGATAAACGCACGATCTATAACATGATCTACAAAGACGGAACCGGTGGTGCGACCTATGTAAAACGTTTTGCAGTAACATCCATTACAAGAGATAAAGAGTATGACCTGACAGCAGGTACTAAAGGATCTAAGGTATTTTATTTCACTGCTAATCCCAATGGCGAAGCAGAAGTTGTTACAGTATTGTTACGTCAATCGGGGAGTATTAAGAAATTAAAATTCGACTTGGATTTTGCGGATCTGTTGGTAAAAGGCCGGGCGTCTAAAGGGAATATTGTCACCAAATACTCAGTAAAGCGTATTGAGCTGAAAGAAAAAGGGCTCTCTACCCTGAAACCACGTAAGATATGGTTTGATGACACGGTACAACGTTTAAACGTTGATGAGCGAGGTGAGCTGTTAGGAGAATTTACCAGCGAGGATCGTTTGCTGATCATCAATCAGAAAGGAATTATAAAAACTGTGATTCCCGAGTTAACACTCCGATTTGACGACGATATGATTGTCCTTGAAAAATGGGATCCTAAAAAACCTATTTCGGCCATTTACTGGGAAGGTGAAAAAGAATTGTTTTATGTAAAGCGTTTTTTAATTGACAATCCCGATAAAGATGAATCTATCATAACAGAACATCCAAAGTCTTACTTAGAGCGTGTATTTACAGAATACCGCCCAATGGCTGAAGTTGTATTTGTTAAAGAAAGAGGTAAGGATCGCAAGGAGAACCTGGAAGTGAATCTGGAAGAGTTTATTTCTATAAAAGGAATCACTGCTATGGGAAATCAGTTGACCAAAGAGAAAGTGCTAGAAATCAACTCACTACCTGCATTACCTTATGAAGCACCGGAGCCTATTCCCATAAAAGAAATGGATGTGATTGATGAAGAAGCTATTGTAGCTGAAACTCCTTCTGAAAAAACCCCGGAGGATATTGATAACCAAAAAGAACCTCCTACAGATGAGGAAGGGCAGACCTTACTATTTTAAGAATTGAAATGAGAAACTTCTTTCAGGAATTTAAAAATTTTGCCATAAAAGGAAATATGGTCGACATGGCCATAGGTATTATTATGGGTACCGCTTTTAATAAGGTGATCAATGTTCTGGTTAAAAAGATATTTACGCCACCTTTACTTATCTTAACAAATCAGGTAAATTTTTCCCAGCAGAAATATGTACTCCGAGAAGCTTCAGGAGAAATTGAAGAAATTGCCATTGGATATGGTGAATTGATCGAAGCAGTCATTGATTTCTTGATTATAGGCCTGACTATCTTTGTGGTAATCAAAGGCATGAATCGTTTTAAAACTAAGGCTGAAGACCCTAAAAATGCTGAGGTGGAAACTCCTAAGAACATTGAACTGCTGTCCAATATCGAAAGATTAATGGAAGAGCAAAATGACCTACTTAAAAAGAAAGATTGATCACTTAGAAAACTCGTTCTTATAGTGCAAACCCAGTTTTTGAGTTAGTAATAGTATCTCCGGCTTATCCTTACGTAAACCTACCTGCCAATTATTAAATATTTCCCAGGTATCATTTGTAAAAATAGGGTCTCCGTAGTTTTTAATGAGGGCCTTTCGAATACGGTCTTCTTCTCCTTTTGCCGTCAGAATCCATACAGTGTTGAGTTGGCCGTCCCCAAACCGGGCTTCCACTTTTCTGGGAAACCCAAGGTAATCTACTCCAAAGCAGTTTATTTGTAATTGTGCATTAGGATCTGAACCATCCAGTTCTTGAGCAGTTGTAAAACTACTATTGGCTTCCAATTGAGATTTCAACTCCTCCAATGAAGCTCCCATTTTCAGAAAACCCGGTATTTCAGTTGAAGCAATAGGTTTCGGAGTATAATCCAAATTTAAATATGGATTTTCCCAGGTAAACAGGTTTGCATGCGAAGCTTCTTCATTCATGACCCAGGCAATATCCTTTTTGGGATTGATAAACAGCATATCTTTAGCATAGAACTTATAGTCCATATAGGACCTTGCCGTGTCTTTTCTTTTACTTGTTAAAGCAGTTGTCACATTTCCGTGTGCTTCCACATAACTAAGTTTATCATCTGCAAAAGTGAATATCATCTTATCGATAATGCCATTAGCAGTAGTAACATTTGAGCATATAAGGTGTTCTTCTTTATGCTCGGCTAAAGGAAATCTGGGAGAGTCTACTGTTATAATTTTGTGTGATTCTGAAATAGATGCTAGTTTTTCTTTAACGGTTTCTAAAGATTGATCCAGTTGAATACCGTTCATGAGTGTTCCTTCCTGAGCAGATAGGACCAAAGGGATTGATATAAATAAAAAGAATAGATTAAATGTTTTATAGATACCTTTCATATGTTCGATTTAATGATTGACTTTATGAAAAGATAACTTTATAAACAGTTTGTTACACTTCGAAGAAGTTTATTTTTAATTAATTTATAATTCTTACTAAAATTGAATTAATATCTGATTTAACAATGCTACTTTGGATTGGTAGATTCGTTTTTATCAGATCTGTTCTTAAGCTCTATCAAAGTAGACTGGGCAGCGGCACAAAGTTTTTCTTTTCCATTTTTCACCACATATACTTCTGACCTGCAAATGGTCAAAGTCTTTCCTCTTTTTAGAACATTGGCCCTGCCGATAAGTACATCACCGTCTCCGGGAGAGATCAAATTAAGTTTGAACTCAACGGTCAATATGGAAGAGTTCTCATCCATTAAAGAAAAACTGGCATACCCGGCTGCATTGTCGGCAACAGTACTTACAATCCCTGCATGAAAAAAGCCATGCTGTTGGGTTAACTTTCGGTCATATGGGACATGAATCTCACAATAGCCGGGCTTTACATCAACTAATTTTGCATTGATGAGCTTCATGAACTCTTGACGGTTAAAGCTATCTTCAACCTTCTTTTTAAAATTGGAAGAATCTGGTTCAAATTTCATAATCATATATCTTATTCATCATCATCCAGAGGTACCGTCGTTACTATTTCACTTGTTCTTTTGCGATAACGCATATTTAAAAATTCGATAAACAATGAGAATGCAATGGTAAAGTATAGATACCCTTTAGGAATCACTCCAATTTCATTGCCAAAAACTACAAGATGTGACAGGTGGGCACCCTCTGCAATCAACATGAAACCTATTAAAATTAAAAATGCAAGTCCCAATAACTGTACAGTAGGGTGCTGATTTACAAATTTACCTACAGGGGCAGCAAATATCATCATGATCAATACAGAGATCACTACGGCAATGACCATGATAACCAGTGCATCATTAGGGTCACTGCTAATACCATTGGTCATCCCTACAGCTGTTAGGATAGAATCAAAAGAAAATACAATATTGATAAGACATATTTGAATGATTGCCTTGTTAAGAGAGGTTGCACGGCTTTTTCTCACCTCTCTTTCATCATGGCCTTTGTCTTCTACCTTTTCATGAATTTCACTGGTACTTTTATACAGAAGGAAAAGTCCCCCTATAAAAAGAATCAGGCCTTGCCCGCTAACACCGGCTTTGATCCATGATAGATTGATATGCCAGAATGGGGCTTCCATAGCAACAAGCCAGGAAATACCAAACAACAATATAATACGTATCAGCATGGCTAAGAACAACCCGATATTGGTCGCTCTTTTTTGATGTCTGGCAGGTAATTTACTTGCAGCCAAAGAAATAAATATAATATTATCTATTCCCAGAATAATTTCTAAAAAGGTAAGTGTTAACAGGGCGACAAGTGCATCCGGAGAGGTTAAAATTTCAAACATTTAGTGTACTTTTTTAGCGGTTCCTTTTTGTTTTTGTGTTTCTCCAACCACATTGTATTCAAAAACATACTCATTATCGCTGGTGGTTAGAATTTTCATATGAATAGCCTTTTCTTCAGCTAGATTATTAGGCTTCAGTTTTTTCACGATATATTCACAATCATTAATCCATCGAATCGATGAAGTGTCTGCCTTCCCCCGAAAATAGTCAATTTCTATAGAATCATTACGTACAAAGGTAGTGGTGAGTATTTCAGTGCCTACAACAGCTTCAAACTCAAATGTCCCAGTTTTAAATTTGGAGCAATCACGTTCGGGTTGATAACAGCTTATCAGTAAGAGCAGTAAAAAGAGAGATGAAATAGTTCGCATGGAGTAAATTTTATGCGAATTTCTGAAATTTTAGGGAAATAGATCAGTTTTCGTAAGTTTTAAAACTACCATCTTTGTAAAAAATAACAATACGCTCAATATCAGAATGAATTTTCCGGACTTCTGAAGATAATGTATCAAGATCGACAGTTTTTTGCTTTTTTGACAAAGATTCCACCAGAGATGATTTTTCAGGTTTTTGCATAGTAGGAGAGGTGGCTTTGTTTTCTTCGGAAGGAAACACCCCTTTTCCATTTAGCAGCCAATACAGTTCTACTTCCGGAAAGTTTTGCACCACCTTCATGACAAATTCCAAACTGGGTTTATTTCTTCCGGAAAGTAAGTGTGAAATAGTGGAGCGGTTGAAGTCAATGGTTTCCGAAAATACAGTAGCAGATAACCCATAATAATCGAGTATTTTTTTGAGTCTTTTTGCAAAATCAAGGCTGTTTACCATTGTAACATTCGCTTTTTAAAAATAACGGTTACAAATGTAAATTATTATGCTTCATAAAGCAAAAATATTCTGTAAATACATATAAATTAATTTTATTAACACTTTATATAGAGTTATCCAAATATATGAAAATAAAATATTTAAATAACAAATATAGTATTTCTTATTTCTCAATGCAGTTTTAGCTTTATATAAGCATGGCTTTGTTTACTTAAGTATACAAAATAAGATGCTTTATTTGTTGACATTTGTAAACTCGCCATTGTTTACCTTTGTAACTAGATTCTAAACTTCATGGATATAAGCGCATGGTATTCTTCGTATTTTGAATCCCGATTACAGGGCAGGTTTATTACCAACGAAGACATTTTTCAGTTGCTGGATACGTATACAGATATCTGCGAAATTTCGTTCCTTGGCGAATCAGAAATGGGAAGAAAAATACCTTTACTAAAATTGGGTACGGGTAAAAAGAAGGTTTTGGCATGGTCTCAAATGCACGGAAATGAATCCACAACAACGAAAGCATTATTCGATTTTTTTAAGTTTTTGACTCAGAAAGATTTTTTTCAAGATGAAATAAAGCAGTTTTTAGATACGTTTACACTTTTTGCAATACCTATGCTCAATCCTGATGGTGCGCAGCTCTATACGCGTGAAAATGCTAATTCTGTAGATTTAAATAGAGATGCTAAAGATTTGTCACAACGTGAAAGTGTAATTTTGCATACTCTTTTTAATGATGTAAAACCGGATTTATGCCTTAATCTACACGACCAACGGACCATTTATGGTCTGGATAACGGTCTACCCGCCACCGTTTCTTTTTTGGCACCTGCAGCAGATATAGATAGAAGTGTAACCCCTTCCCGTCAAACTTCTATGGAGGCTATCGTGGGGATGTCTAGGGCGCTACAGAAATATATTCCCGGTCAGATAGGGCGTTACGATGATACGTATAACGAAAACTGTGTAGGAGATACATTCCAATCTAAAGAAGTGGCAACCATCTTATTTGAAGCAGGGCATTACCAGAATGATTACTTGCGAGAGGAAACCCGGAGACTTATTTTTTATGCTTTTCTGGAGCTATTTGAAATTACAAGGGGTACTGAAACTACAGTCAATTACAAAGATTATTTCAATATACCGGAGAATAAAGTGAACTATAAGGATTGTATTATCCGAAATGTAAAATACAACGACAACGATGTAGTGGGGTCAATCGCTATACAGTACTCCGAAGTATTGGAAGATAATTCCATAATATTTTTACCAGTGATAGATACCTTGGGAGGTCTAAAAGATTTTCACGGCCATAGAGAGATCGACGGAGGAGGGGCATCGGTTTTGATAAATTCTCAACGATATGTTTCTGAAGGAGAGAAAATTTTAACTATTACTAATAAAAATGACAATTCTATTGTTATTTTTCCGTAAAAATCTTCTTTTAATACTAAAAACGTATTATTTTTACAATGTAAAACAATCTTACTTCCCCGGCGATGGCAAAATTTAAATTAGACGATACCGATCATCAAATTCTTGATATGCTTATTGAGAATACAAGAACACCTTTTACCGATATTGCAAAAAAATTGCAAATTTCCGCCGGTACAGTGCATGTACGTGTTAAGAAAATGGAAGAGGCCGGAATCATTACCGGATCTTCCTTGACACTCGATTATAAAAAACTGGGATATTCCTTTATTGCCTATGTAGGTGTTTTTTTAAACAAGACTTCACAAACACAATTTGTATTGGAACGTATCAATGAGATTCCCTATGTTACTGTTGCTCACGTGACTACCGGGAAATTCAATATCTTTTGTAAGATACGTGCTAAGGACACAAGCCATGCGAAAGATATTATTTATCAAATTGATGATATTGAAGGCGTTACACGTACGGAAACTATGATCTCCTTAGAAGAAAGTATCAACGATAAGAAACGACTAATGCATTCGGTTTTTAAAAACATTTAAATTCTGAAAATATTCTGGTCTGTCTGTAATCAAACATTTAATTTTGATCAAAATCGTATACTATGAAAATTTCTGAAATGTCCGCAACTGAATTCAATCCTTATTACAAAATGTATGTTGACCTGGTTGGTGAAGAATCTTTGATAGATTCGCTGGTTAATGGCCTGGTGGAAACCCGAAGTTTTTTTGAAAGTATTTCGGAAGAAAAATTGGAATACAGATATGAGGATGGTAAATGGACCCCGAAAGAAATTTTAGTACATCTTATTGATGCAGAGCGAGTCTTTTGTTATAGAGCCCTGTTTTTTGCTCGTTCCAATGATGCTGAACTTGTAGGTTTTGACGAAAATACCTTTGCTGAAAACGCTAATGCAAACACACGTAGTTTAGATGATATTCTTGAAGAATATACTTCAGTACGCAAAGCTTCTATTGCATTGCTCAGCAGTTTAAGTGATGAGTCTCTGCAACGTACCGGAAAGGCAAACGGTAGTGTGCTTTCTGTTCGAGCTGCCGGTTTTATCATAGGAGGGCATGAAAAGCATCATTGCCGTATCATCTCCGAGAGATATTTATAGGGTTCAATAATAGAAAGTGTAGCTGTTTTTATTCTTCTTCATCCAGGCTTTTTTTATCTGGAATTTCTACAATCGGCTCGTTGAAGTCTTCACTGTCATAATCATCTTCATCGTAGTTAGCCATTGTTGATTCTAATCTCGAACTTACTTTTACTAAATATATGGCATCTTCCGTGCGCACCTCTACAGCTTCTACTGTTTCATTCCTTGTATTTTTAAACGTAATTATGTGGTCATCATCATAACCGTCCGGGTATTTTTCTACAAGCAACGACAGAATTTCCGGAGTAAGCTTTTTAAAGTCTACAATAACGCGTTTCATAAGTTGGTTAGTAATTTGGTGTTTTGTACTCTAAATCTACTAAAAAATAAAAAATGTCAAATTATTTAAACGTAAACTTTTAAAATTTTTTATAGAAATCAAATGCACTGAAAATCAAATTATTAGAAGCCTCACAATCGATTTTGTATTCACCTATATCTTTTAAAAGGACAAAATTAACCTTTCCATTGCTGTTTTTTTTGTCGTATTTAAGCAACATTACTATAGCATTAATATCTTCTGTATTGAAATATACTTTTTGGAAATGTGAGAGAATGGTTTCAGTTATTTTCTGAAGTTTTTCTTTAGGGAATAATACCAATTCAGAAGAAATATATGTTGCGAGGATCATCCCAATGGCTATTGCTTCACCATGCAGCAAGGTTTCCTTTTCTGAAGTTTCCAAAAAGTATGATTCTATGGCATGGCCCAATGTATGCCCGTAATTCAGTGTTTTACGCAATCCATTTTCTAAAGGGTCGATGGTAACCACTTTATTTTTGATTCCGACAGATTCCCAGATAAGTTCACAAGCCTCTAGCGGTTTCAAAAGGTCGAACAGTTGTATTCGTTCCCAATAATCTTCAGAAGTGATTAAGCCGTGTTTTAACATTTCTGCAAATCCAGAAGTAATTTCGGCTTCAGGCAATGTTTTTAAAAAAATAGTATCAATAAAAACCGAATAAGGATCTTTAATAACTCCAATCTGATTTTTTACAGGCCCCAGGTCTATACCGTTTTTACCTCCCACGGAAGCATCTACCATGGCGAGTAGGGAAGTAGGGATGTTGATAAACTCAATCCCTCGTTTAAACGTACTGGCTACAAAGCCTCCCAGGTCTGTCACCACGCCACCGCCTAAATTGATCATCAAACTTTTTCTATCCGCTCCTTTTTGTGATAACTCATTCCAAAGTTGTAAGCAAGTGTCAATATTCTTATGTGCTTCTCCATTTGGGATTACAAGAACTTCTACAACTCCTTTAGTGGTAAGTCGTTCTAAAAAAAATGGAAGGCAATATTTTTTTGTATTGGTATCTGTAAGAATAAAAAAACTGGAAGGCTGTAGCTCAAGCAATTGTGCATTCAAGGCATTCCAAACACCATCATTACAATATACCGAGCCACGATCTTTTCTTATCACTTTCATTGGTGTGAAACTTAAGTAGTTGTTTAAAGAGATGTCAAATCTAACTATATTTGTGAACATTATTTTCAATTTATGATATCAAAATCTCTTTTCGATAATACTGAAACTGCTTTTAAGCTTAAAAGCGATTCTGAACTTGAGCGTGCATACTTCCTTTTCAAAATGATAGCCAATGAACCTCTGGTTCGCATTGGTACGGCAGCGACAAAGTTTGCACTTAACCTGCACTTACCGGTAGAAGGCCTGATTCGATCTACTGTGTTCGATCATTTTTGTGGTGGTGTTAGCGAAAAGGATTGCATGACGACAGTACATAATTTGGAAGGAGCAGGGGTACATTCTGTACTGGACTATTCGGTAGAAGGCAAAGAAGAAGATGCTCAATTTGATGCCACTGTTGAAAAAGTTATCGAACTTACCCGTTTTGCTGAAGAAAAATCTGCAATGCCATTTTCCGTATTCAAGCCTACCGGTTTTGGACGTTTCAAAATCTGGGAAAAAGTTACGGGGAAAGAAACCCTCTCCGAAACAGAAGCAATTGAATGGAAGAAGGTTATAGCCAGATATGATAAGGTATGCAAGAGCGCATACGAGTGTGGTATATCATTACTGATCGATGCAGAAGAATCCTGGATGCAGGATGCAGCAGACGACCTTTGTGAACAGATGATGGAGAAATATAATAAAGAAGAAGCTATTGTTTTTAATACGCTGCAATGCTATCGTTGGGATCGGTTGGATTATTTGAAAGAATTGCATAAGAGAGCCAAAACTAAAGGTTATAAACTTGGATTTAAGATCGTTCGGGGTGCTTATATGGAAAAAGAAAATGAACGTGCCGAAGAGGAGGGCTATCCAACACCAATTTGCAAAAGTAAAAATAACACAGACGATAATTTTAATGCTGTGATGCGTTATATCTTTGAGAACCTCGAAGATATTTCCTTGTTCCTGGGGACCCATAATGAAGCCAGCAGCTATTTGGCTATGGAAATTATGGATGCTAAAAGTTTACTTAAAAAAGATCCCCGGGTATGGTTTGGGCAATTATACGGTATGAGTGATCATATTAGTTATAATGCAGCAGCAGCAGGGTACAATGTTGCTAAATACATTCCGTTTGGCCCTGTAAAAGATGTAATGCCATATTTAATAAGGCGTGCCGAAGAGAATACTTCTGTAGCGGGACAGACTAGTAGAGAGTTAACTTTACTTAAAAAAGAGAAGGAAAGAAGGAAATTATAAATATAGTACGTTAACAAGAATAGTATAACAATAAGTTCAACAACTAATAGGCTTTTGCTTAATGAACTCCCCAGTTTATATTTACAAAAGCCCTTAGCTGTCTTTTCATTAATTTAACGGGTCAAAAATTCTGCTTTTCTCCCGTATACACAAGCTTAGTTGCCGACCATTCATGAATTAATAGTCGTAATTCATGAATGGCGAGTTCTTAAATACTTTATAATTATCAGATAAACAGAAGTTAAGGAGTAGTTCGTCGCAAATAGCCTGTTTGCCCTAAGGAATGGATAAATCCCTTAAGGAAATTTTCTAATTTTAATTGGAAAATAAATATCAATGAAACTATTTCTGGTATTAGCTATTTTTTTTATACCTATAGTGATACAAGTTCAAGGTCTTCCGGAAGATTTATTAGTCAAAAAGGAGGATAAAGAAATACTTCTCTCTCTTAATAGAGCCGGGAACACCCTTTTTGAAATAGACGATACATATGAAAACTACGATCGCAGTTTTGGTATAAATCCGGCTAAAGAACATAAAACACCAAAACTTCTTGAGGAAAAAGAAAAATTGATTGCAAGTCTTTTGCAGAAACATAAAGACTTCAAGGTGATAAGCTTGAACATACTTATTTTATTAGTTACAAGTGTTTTGAGCTTGTTATATTACTTTAGAACACAGCTATTGTATAAAAAGAGGTTTGAAGAATTGATCATACAAAGTGAAAGCCAGGCTACTATAGCTAACAAGCCCCGCAATACCTATAAGAATAAAATTCCGGAACAAATAATCGAGGAAATTTTGCATCAATTAGATGTTTTTGAATCTGAAAAAGGCTTTTTATCTCATGATGTTTCACTTCAGGAATTGGCGAAGTCTTTTAAAACAAACTCCAGGTATCTTTCCGGAGTTATTAATTTGATAAAGAAAAAGAACTTTTCAAATTATATTAATGACCTTAGGTCCGAATTTGCATATAAAAAGCTTGCCGACAGCAATTTGTTTAGAAAGTATTCTATTAAAGCGATTGCATATGATTGTGGTTTTAAAACCGATGCATCTTTTTCTAAAGCCTTTTATAAAAAATATGGAATATTCCCTTCTAATTATTTAAAAGGCCTGGAAAAGAATTCAATTTAAAGTTCTTTTATATTTTTATAGAGAAAATCTACATCTATGAAATTTACGCTAGCCCTGGTTTTAGCTTTAATCTCTATAACGATTTATGCTCAGGATTTCTCTGAAGAACGTTTAAATAAAATGGAGTACGAAGAGTTGCTGACCTTTTTCAACGAAGTTGGTGAAGACTCTGTCAAGCAGGAAAAAATAGCCAGAGCCTATTTAAACCGGGCCCGAAAAGAAAAAGACACTATTAAAATGGCCAGGGGGTATGACCGATTGGCAAGAATATTCCATCCGGAAAAAAATATACAGTTTGCGGACAGTGTCATTGCACTCACCAAAGATATGGATCATATTACATATCCTGCTTTAGCTTTTATGATAAAAGGACATGAATATTATCTCTTAAATAATTTACCATTTTCTACAGAAAATTTTTTAGAGTTATATAATTTAGCAGTCAAAAATGAAAATATACAGCAACAAGTATTTATGCTGTATTACTTAATTTATTTAAAGGCTATATGGGGGAATAAGAGAGAAGCTTTAAATCTTCAAAAGAAGAGACATGAAATCATTATAGGAGAAAATTATATAAGTGAATTGAAAAATTCTACAAGAAAAGATGCTCAAATAGATTTGGAACAGTTGTATTTAATTGAGAAAATATCTTCATTAGAGAATTTTGCATTTTGTTACTTAAATATAAAAAACACTGATTCAACAGCTTATTACCTTGAAAAGGCAACTTCAGAAATAAAGGAGTATAATTGGATAGATAAAAGTGACCATTTGAGATGGTTGTCAGAAGCTAGAATAGAGCTGTATTATCAAAATAAAGAATATTATAAAGCAATTGATTTAACGGATACAATGTTTTCCAATTTTAAGAACCTGTATTTAGACACAAAAATGAATCTGCATTTAATAAAAGGGCTTTCTTTATTGGAATTAGGGAAGGAGTCAGAAGGAATAGTCTCTTTAAAAAAGGCAGATTCAATATTTAGTAATTCTAAATTAATATTTCAGCCTTTTGATAGAAAGCTATTTGAAAAACTATACGAGTATTATACTAAGAAGAATATTGCAGAAAAAAGGGTTGAGTATTTAAACAAATTGATTCAAGTAGACAGTATTTTTAAGGTCAATTATCAATATTTTGAGCCTACCATGATAAAAACACTTGAAACCCCAAGGCTACTTGCAGAAAAAGAAAGACTTATTGCAGATCTTGAACAGAAGAATAAAAAATCTCAAAATCTGGGATGGGTAGCTTTATTCTTTTTGGTTGTTAGTTTAGCCGGGTTGGCCTATTATGCCAGACGACAATACATATTTAAGAAAAGGTTCGAAGTTTTGATGCTCCAAAAGGATAAACCTGCTAAACAAAAAAAAAATCATTACTACTAAGATATCTTCAGAATCTACCAATGAAATTTTAGATAAATTGGATACTTTTGAATCTGAAAAAGAATTTTTGTCTCATGATGTTTCACTTCCGGAACTGGCGAAGTCTTTTGGAACCAATCCCCGGTATCTTTCCAGGGTGATCAATCTTGAAAAGGAAAAAAATTTTTCAAATTATATTAACGACCTGCGAATTGAATATGCGTTTAAGGAGCTTGGGAACAATCATTTGTTTAGAAAATTCTCTATTAAAGCCATTGCGTATGATTGTGGTTTTAAAACAGCCGAATCTTTTTCGAGAGCTTTTTATAAAAAATATGGAATATTCCCTTCATTCTACATAAAAAGCCTTAAGAAGAAGTTGGCCTAATTTCCTTCTTTCTGTATCTGTACATCCTGGACCGTAGCTTTTGCCTCACAGTTCTCTATAACAATTTTTAAGTTCTTTTGTAAGACCTCTCCTTTGATAACATATAGTTTACATGAATCCAGTTGGGTATTGCTCTCTGAAAATAATACATCTCCCTCACGAAGTAGTGCTGAGATGGATGAAGTATCCAGTTGATTGTCAGCTAATACCTGTAGGGTGTTTTTCGAAAAATGGCGTTCTTTGATCCTAATGTTTTTAAGGGTACGTGCATTAGGGCTGTAATCGCAGGAAGCTTTTTTTCCTCCTAAAAAGAAAAAAAGGATAATTAGGCCAATAGTAAAACCTCCCAAATAGTAGGCAATACGATAAATAAGTTTCATATAATTTTAAAAAATGAGTAGGTTAATATCGCTATACGACATATCAAACCAGTCGGCTACGGCCTTATTGGTTAAAATACCACGGTAAAAATACAAACCATTTTTTAAACCATTGTCAAAACGTATAGCATTTTCTAACCCTCCACACTCTGCAATTTCAAGCAAATAAGGAGTAAAAATATTACTTATGGATATAGAAGCGGTTTTAGGGTAGCGTGCCGGAATATTGGGTACACCGTAATGTATCACATCGTATTTAATATGTGTGGGTTCATTGTGAGAAGTCATTTCGGTGGTTTCAAAACAGCCCCCCATATCAACGCTTACGTCTATGATGACAGCTCCTTTTTTCATGTTTTCTACCATGGTCTTTGTAACAACAATAGGAGAGCGGTTATTCCCTCTAACAGCTCCAATAGCAACATCACAACGTCTTAAAGCTTTTATTAAATTCTTTGGCTGAATAGTAGATGTATAGAGTGTACGCCCCACATTGCTTTGTAAATTTCTAAGTTTAGTGATGGAACTGTCAAAAACTTTTACATTAGCACCCAATCCTAAAGCAGAACGGACTGCAAATTCTCCAACAGTCCCGGCTCCAATGACTACCACTTCTACCGGTGGAACACCACTAATGTTTCCAAAGAGAAGGCCGTTTCCTTTTTCGGCATTTACCATCAGTTCTGCGGCGATCAACACCGAAGCTGTCCCGGCAATTTCACTCAAAGCTTTGACAGCTGGATAGCTATGGTCTTCATCTTTTATAAATTCGAACGCAAGTGCTGTGATCTTCTTTTTTGCCAATGTCTGAAAATATTCTTTTTGCTGTGTTTTAAGTTGTATGGCAGAAATTATGACCGTTTTGGGATTGATAAGTTTGAGCTCTTCCTGTTTAGGGGGTTCTACTTTTAAGATGATAGGGCATCCAAATACCTTTTTTGTGTCTTTTGTTATTTGGGCTCCGGCATCACTATAATCTCTATCACTAAATCCGGCTTCATTCCCTGCGCCACTCTCAAGTAATACTTTGTGACCATGAGCTACAATGGCACCTACTGCATCCGGGGTAAGGCAAATACGTTTTTCCTGAAAATAGGTTTCTTTGGGTATGCCAATAAAGAGTTCTCCTTTTTGTCTTGAAATTTCCAATGTTTCTTCTTGCGGAAGGAGTTGTGCTTTGGTAAAGGGTGACTTAGGCTTTGCCATAGGATATTAAGGTTGGTAGCACCAAGTTACGTATTTAATTCTGAATTTTGAAAAGTAACTATTAACGAAACAGGTCTTTGATCTGCTGCCAGGTAGATTTTTTTTCCATGAGTTCTTCTTCAAAGGTTGTTAAATCGTTACCACTTATTCTGTTAAATAATTTAGCACGGATCAAATAAACTGCAGGAACAATAACTAACATCAGGGGAACGAGATAGTATAGCTCTAATTCATCTAAGTTATTACTTTCGTTAATTACACCCCATAACTGGAAGGCATACATGGCGATTGGGACCAAAATGATCCAGTGCCACCAGTGTCTGCAAGTAAAAAACCATAAAAGAAGTAAATAAAGAGGAATTGCCTTACCTGTAAAATACCATGCAAATGAGTACCAGTCAGGAAAACTTGTAGTTATGGTAAATAGGTAAGTCTCCCATACTTTTGAAGTAGGGAGACTTTTATATGAGTAGAACAAAAATGGAGAAATTGCTACTAGTAAAACAATTATACCTCCAACAACTAATGATTTCCTATCCGTTTTGTAACGGCTTGAGGTTTTTATCGACTTGCTGTTCTGTTTGTCCATCTTCTACGCTTTCCGGAGTACAAGAAATAAATAGTCCAGCCCCGAAAATTGCAACGATTAAAAAGTACTTAGTTAATTTCATAATACATGTTTTTTTGTGAGGTTTATCATACAAACCTAGTATTAAAAAAGACAAGTATTTAAACTAAGTTCTCCGTATCTTTATAAGTTACCTTTTTGGCAAATAAAAACCTCTTAAAAAGTACTGCGATTTGGGACGAGTATTTAAAAGTTGACTTAGTTTTTTATGAAATTTCGTTACAATTTATTTCACTGGCATTATACTTAATGTTCTACTTCCGTTTAAGTTTTTTGTTAGTTTTATTGCTGTGCCTTCCTCTGGTAACAGGGATTCTACTTTCTGTGGCCATTCAATTAAATTCCAATGCCCGGAAAAAAAATAATCCTCTATTCCAATATCCATTGCCTCTTCTTCATTATTCAAACGATAAAAATCAAAGTGGTATAATACGTCATCTTCTGTTTGATGTTCATTTACAATAGAAAATGTCGGGCTATTAAGCACTTCTTTAACGCCAAGTTTTTTTGCAAGTTCTTTTATAAGCGTAGTCTTACCTACTCCCATTTCACCGTAAAGTAAAAGGGTCTTATTAGTTAATCCTGATAGCACTCTTCCGGCTACATCTGGTAAATCTTGAAGCGTATAGGTTAATTGCATATCCTTGGGTTACGAGCAAATATATAATAATTTCTCGATTATTAACAAAAATTTCCGTTTATCTGCATAAAGAGAAGAATATTCTTACAAATTTATTTAGGCTCTAACACTGCAAATGGAATGACCATCTCTTCCAGAGACACTCCACCATGCTGATACGTATTCCTATAATACCCTACATAATGATTGAAGTTATTTGGATACGCAAAGAACAGATCTCCTTTTGCAAAAATATAGGAGCTGCTCATATTTATTGTCGGTAAGTGTATTGTTTTAGGGTCTTTAGCTGCTAAAACATCTTTTTGATCGTAGGTTAAACTTTTACCGGTTTTGTACCTTAAATTTAAACTGGTGTTCTTATCACCAATCACTTTCGAAGGATTTTTCACATTGATCGTTCCATGATCGGTCGTGATAATCAATTTAAATCCTAATTGAGCTGCTTGCTGAATTATTTCCATTAAAGGAGAGTTTTTAAACCAGCTTTGAGTTAAAGACCTGTATGATTTATCATTTGATGCTAGCTCTTTGATCACTTCCATCTCTGTTTTTGAATGAGAAAGCATGTCTACAAAATTGTATACTACAACTGTAAGATCTTCATTTTTATGCTTTTTAAAGTTTTCGACTAATCTTCTTCCCTGCTTCAGACTTGAAATTTTGTGATAGCTCCAATTTAAATTAAGTCCTAAGCGTTTTAACTGTGCTTCCAAAAATTTATCCTCATACATATTCTTTCCACCTTCTTCTGTATCATTAAGCCAGTAATTTGGATGCAATTTTTCCATATCGCTTGGCATTAAACCCGAAAAAATTGCATTACGGGCATATTGAGTTGCAGTAGGGAGAATACTATAGAATAATTCTTCGTTTGTTTTTTTATAGATACCACTTATAAAGGGTTCAAAGGCTTTCCATTGGTCATAGCGCAGATTATCCACAACGACTAAAAGTGTTTGTTGCCTGTCTTTTATCTGCGGAACTATTTTTTCCTTAAACAAAGTATGCGACATAATAGGCGCATCGTTGTTGTTTTCAAACCATAATGGATAATTCTTATCAATGAACTTGCAAAATTGATTGTTTGCTTCGGTCTTCTGTGACTCTAAAATTTCAAACATCCCACTATCCTCAATATCTTCAAGTTCCAGTTCCCAATACACCAATTTTTGATATAACTCTGACCAGCCTTCATAACTATTAATCATAGACATATCCATAGCTATCTTTCTAAACTCTTGCTGATAGTTTGAAGTTGTTTTTTCTGAAATCAATCTTGAGTGATCCAGGTTCTTTTTCAAACTCAATAAAATTTGATTCGGATTTACTGGTTTAATCAAATAATCAGCAATCTTCGACCCAATAGCTTCCTCCATAATATATTCTTCTTCACTTTTTGTGATCATTACTACGGGAAGTGATGCTCTTTGTTCCTTTATTTCTGCCAAAGTTTCTAAACCTGTAAGCCCCGGCATGTTCTCATCTAAAAAAACGATGTCAAAATTCTGATTCTTTATTTCAACTAGAGCTTCGGTGCCACTTTGGGCAGTGGTCACTTTATAGTTTTTATTTTCAAGAAAAATAATGTGTGGTTTTAATAAATCTATCTCGTCGTCTACCCAAAGTACTTTAATGTCGCTCATATATGTATATTTGTTATTGTGGAGGTGTATTATGTCCCTGAATTTTTTATTTGGTATCAAAATTAGTTCCGAAATACCCCATAAAAATACGTAACACTATTAATTAAAAGTTAAAGTTTGAATTCCAACAACAAACTCAAGTTAATAAACGATCCTATCTATGGTTTTATTACCATACCCAATTCCTTAATCTTTAAATTAATTGAACATCCTTATTTTCAGCGGTTGCGAAGAATTTCACAGATGGGAATGTCTTATTTGGTATACCCCGGAGCGCACCATACACGTTTTCACCATGCCTTGGGGGCCATGTCTCTAATGCAAAAAGCAGTACATGTATTGCGTTTAAAGAATGTTCAGATCTCTGAGGCAGAAGAAGAGGCATTGTGTATTGCTATATTGTTGCATGATATTGGGCATGGACCTTTTTCTCACGCAATGGAACACAGTATTGTAGAAAGTGTTAGTCATGAGTATATTTCTTTATTATTCATGGAAGAATTGAATCGCCAATTTGATAATAAATTGACACTTGCTATTACGATCTTTAAAAATGAATACGAACGAAAGTTTTTACACCAGCTTATTTCAGGGCAGTTGGATATGGACCGTCTTGATTATTTACGCAGAGATAGTTTTTATACGGGAGTGCAGGAGGGAAGCGTAAACTCTCAGCGACTTATCGCTATGCTTAACGTATACCAGGATACCTTAGTTGTTGAAGAGAAAGGTATATATTCTGTGGAAAAATTTATAATCGCCAGGCGTTTTATGTATTGGCAGGTATACCTGCATAAGACCGGGATAGTAGCAGAACAATTATTAATGAATTTGTTGAAGCGTGCGAAGGAGCTTACTCATAAAGGAGCAGCCTTGGCGGCAAGTGACGCATTGGCATTTTTTCTGAATACCACTATAACAAAAGAAGACTTTAATAAAGATGTACTAAATACTTTTTCAAAATTGGACGATTACGATATTGTGTCAGCAATGAAAACATGGACCTCACATGAGGATTTTGTACTACGAAATATTTCGGAAATGCTTTTAAGCAGAGACTTACTGAAAATAAAAATTAAAAAGAAACCATTCGGTTTAGATAAAATAAAAGAGAAACGCGAGGTACTCAGTAAAAAGTATCAACTCACAGAGGCAGAAGCGTCCTATTTTGTTTTTGACGGAGAAATCGAAAACCTTGCCTATAGGATGGATAAGGATGCAATTTATCTTTTTACGAAAAGTGGAAAGTTAGTGGACGTAGCAAAAGCAAGCGATCAATTAAACTTGAAGGCACTTTCTAAAACAGTGGTTAAATATTATCTCTGCTATCCGAAACCTAAATACTAAACCTTTTTTTCTATTTTTGCAGGATGCAGGTAAAACACAAAGTACATTATAGTATACTATATTTTTGGTTAAGTTGTGTCTGGCTGCGTTCTGAAAATAGTAACAACTTTTTTTAATGAAATTTACAGCAGCCCAGATAGCAGGTATATTAGAAGGTGAAGTTGACGGAAATGAAAACGTTGAAGTGTCTAAACTTGCGAAGATCGAAGAAGGTACAGCCGGAAGTCTTACTTTTCTTGCAAACCCAAAGTATACACATTATATTTATTCAACACAGGCCTCTATTACAATTGTAGATAAAGATTTTGTTCTGGAAAATACTGTCTCAACAACTTTAATTAGAGTTGAGAACGCATATAACGCATTTTCAAAACTTCTGGAATATTATAATCAAGTAAAGATGAATAAAACGGGAATAGAACAACCCGTTTTTGTTTCCGAAAGTGCTTCCTATGGAGAGAACACATATTTAGGTGCTTTCTCATATATAGGTGAAAATGTAAAAATAGGGGACAATGTAAAGATCTTTCCAAATGCTTACATTGGAGATAATGTAGATATAGGGGACAATGTGGTGGTTTTTGCCGGTGCTAAAATCTATTCGGAAAGTATTATAGGAAAAAATTGTGTCATCCACAGTGGAGCTATAGTAGGTGCAGATGGTTTTGGCTTTACCCCTAATGACAAAGGGGAGTATACTAAAGTACCACAAACCGGAAATGTAATTTTAGAGGAAAATGTTGATATTGGGGCCGGAACAACAATTGACCGGGCCACTTTAGGTTCTACAGTGATAAGAAAAGGGGTGAAACTGGATAATCAGATCCAGATTGCACATAATGTAGAGATAGGTGAAAATACTGTAATTGCAGCACAGACAGGCATTGCTGGTTCTACTAAAATTGGAAAAAATTGTATGATTGGCGGGCAGGTAGGTATTGTAGGACACTTAACTATTGGTGATAATGTACGTATACAAGCTCAAAGTGGTATAGGTAGAAATGTAAAAGATAATGAAACATTGCAAGGCTCTCCGGCACTTAATTACGGTGACTATAATAAGAGCTATGTGCATTTTAAGAACCTTCCCAAGATCATAGAGCGATTTAATACTTTTGAAAAAAATATAGATAATGACTGATTGTATGGTAAAACAACGTACGATAGATAAAGAAGTAACCCTTAAAGGTGTTGGATTACATACCGGAAAAGAGGTAACCTTAACTTTTAAACCTGCCCCAGAAAATCATGGCTATGCCTTTGTACGAGTTGATCTGGAAGGAAACCCCGTGATCGAAGCTGATGCTTCTTATGTTGTTAATACACAACGAGGAACTAATCTGGAAAAATTGGGGGTAAAAATACAAACCTCAGAGCATGTGCTGGCTGCACTGGTTGGTATGGAAGTTGACAATTGCTTAATAGAACTAAATGCTTCCGAACCACCTATTATGGATGGATCTTCGAAGTTTTTTGTAGAAGCTATTGATAAGGCAGGGATCGTAGAGCAAAATGCTCCCAGAGAGGAATATATTGTAAAAGAAGTTATTACATATGTAGATGAAGAAACCGGTAGTGAAATAACCGTTATTCCTTCAGAAGAATATCAGGTTACTACTATGGTAGACTTTGGCACTAAAGTTTTAGGTACTCAAAATGCCTCATTGAAACATCTTTCAGATTTTAAAGAAGAAATTGCAGATGCACGTACTTTTAGTTTTCTTCATGAAATTGAAATGCTATTGGAACATGGCTTAATAAAAGGAGGAGATCTTAATAATGCGATAGTATATGTAGATAAAGAACTTTCTCCGGAGACCATGAAAAAGCTACGGGTGGCCTTTAGAAAGGATGAAATTTCTGTAAAACCAAATGGAATTTTGGACAACCTGACCTTACACTATCCTAATGAAGCGGCCAGGCATAAGCTATTGGATGTTATTGGAGACTTGGCATTAATTGGTACGCGTATACGCGGAAAGGTAATTGCTAACAAACCGGGACATTATGTAAATACTCAATTTGCCAAGAAGCTTTCAAAATTGATAAAAATTGAAAGCAGAAATAAAATTCCACATTTCGATGTGACAATACCTCCGGTAAAGGACGTGAACCAAATAATGGACATGTTGCCACACAGACCTCCTTTTTTATTGGTGGATAAGATTTTAGAACTTTCAGACACACATGTGGTAGGACTTAAAAATGTTACCATGAACGAGCCATTCTTTATGGGGCATTTCCCTGGTGCACCAGTTATGCCCGGGGTCCTTATTGTTGAAGCTATGGCGCAAACAGGAGGTATTTTGGCTTTAAGTACGGTACCGGATCCGGAGAATTACCTTACTTTCTTTATGAAGATCAATAACGTAAAGTTTAAACAACAGGTAAATCCGGGTGACACATTGATCTTTACTCTAGAATTGATCACACCCATCCGCAGAGGGATTGTACATATGAAAGGTAATGCTTATGCAAATAACCGTTTAGTCACTGAAGCAGAACTAATGGCTCAAATTGTTAAAACAAAAAACACGTAAATGAATCAACCTTTAGCATACGTCCACCCGGGCGCAAAAATTGCCAAAAATGTAGTAATAGAACCTTTTACTACTATACATAGTAATGTGATAATTGGCGAGGGAACCTGGATTGGTTCTAACGTGACGATTATGGAAGGAGCTCGTATAGGTAAGAACTGTAATATTTTCCCCGGAGCGGTAATTTCTGCAATCCCACAGGATCTAAAATTTCAAGACGAAGAAACTACTGCCGAAATAGGCGACAATACAACCATTCGTGAATATGTAACTGTAAACAGAGGTACCATAGACCGTGGAAAGACTGTGATTGGTAAAAACTGCCTTATCATGGCATACTGCCACATTGCACATGACTGTTTTGTAGGTGATAATTGTATTTTTTCAAACAATAGTACTTTAGCCGGCCACATTACAGTAGGAGATTTTGTGATATTAGCAGGAATGACTGCTGTACACCAGTTTTGTATGATCGGTAATCATGCGTTTGTAACCGGAGGATCTTTAGTCCGTAAAGACGTACCACCTTATGTAAAAGCAGCTCGGGAACCTCTTTCATATGTGGGGATCAATTCTATTGGCTTACGCCGAAGAGGATTTAGTCCTGAAAAGATCAGGGAGATTCAGAATATCTATAGATTATTGTATCAAAGAAATTATAACAATACACAAGCAGCTGAAATCATTGAAGCTGAAATGGAAGCAACTCCAGAACGAGATGAAATACTTCAGTTCATTAAAAATTCCAAGCGCGGAATTATGAAAGGGTATTTTAGCTCTAACTAGAAAACTTCACCAAAAAACAGAAATAAGAATATGGCAACTACCTCAGATATTAGAAAAGGATTGTGTATTAAATACAATCATGATATTTATAAAATAATTGAGTTTTTACATGTAAAACCAGGGAAAGGCCCTGCTTTTGTTCGTACAAAACTAAAAAGTGTCACTTCTGGGAAAGTTATTGATAATACTTTTTCCGCAGGGCATAAAATTGATGATGTTCGTGTGGAGACTCACAAATTCCAGTATTTGTACAATGAAGGCGATACCTATCATTTCATGAATACAGAGGACTATTCGCAGATACAGCTTCAAAAAGACACACTGGACACACCAGAACTAATGAAAGAAGGCGAAGTGGTAACTGTGATTATTAATTCTGAAGACAATGCACCACTTTCTGTAGAAATGCCTCCACATGTTATTTTAGAAGTAATTTCAACAGAACCGGGAGTTAAAGGAAATACTGCTACAAATGCTACAAAACCTGCTAAGGTTGAAACCGGAGCCGAAGTAAACGTCCCTCTTTTTATAAATGAAGGGGATAAAATACGTATCGATACCGAAAAGGGGCAATACCAAGAGCGTATAAAAGAATAACGCAGCGGTAATGAAAAAGAGCATTGAAGAAATTGCCCAAACCGAAGCAGAGTACTGGAATGAAAATAAGTTAGAGCGTACAAAAATTAAAAAACTTAGAAGGCACGCTTTTTATTACTCTTACAAACGTGAAGCGAAGATCATTGATGAGATTGTTGAAACCTTCACAGATAAAGAACTTTTAGAAATTGGTTCTCACTCCTGGATGGCCTGGATTAAAAACAAAGTAGTTCCCGGGAAGATTACTTGTATCAATATTTCTGAAGTAGAACTGGATAAAGGAGCAATAAATGCTAAAAGCCTTCCTTTTGAGATTGACTTCCATTTAATGGATGCCAACAACCTTACATTTCCGGATGCTTCTTTTGATATTGTCTACGGAGGTGCGATACTTCATCATTTAGACATCGAAAAGTCCGTAGGCCACATCCACAGAGTACTAAAACCAGGCGGTTATATCTTGTTTACCGAACCACTTAACATAAACCCTATTTATAAGATCTACAGGAAATTAAACCCTAAAGAGCGTACTCCCGATGAACATGCTTTGGTTTCAAAAGATTTTAAATTAATTAGAGAAAAGTTTACATTCGACCATTATTTTTTTGACTTCTTTAGTGTTATTTTTGGCTATATTGCATTAAAAATCTACGGTGATAAAAACCATGGTAATTGGATCAATAGATTTGGGTACTATTTGGATGTATTTTTTTCAAAAATTCCTTTTTTACATTTTTTATTTGCAAGAGTTATCATATACGGAAAAAAAAGGTAGTTTTATATTATGAAATTTCCACATCCACATACACTTGAAGAAATAGCCACAATTATAAGGAGTGATTATGTGGGAGATGCAGATTTCCCTGTCTTGGGGATGAATGAGATCCATGTAGTACAACGCGGGGATATTGTTTTTGTAGACCATCCTAAATATTATGATAAAGCACTGCATTCCCAGGCTACTGTTATCCTTATCAATAAAAAAGTAGATTGCCCCAGAGGGAAAGCTCTATTGATTTCAGATGATCCTTTCCGGGATTTCAATACATTAACAAACTACTTTAGACCTTTTAAAGCTGCGGCTGCAGTTATTTCAGAATCTGCCGTGATTGGAAAGAACACAGTGATACAACCCAATGCTTTTGTAGGGAATAATGTTGTTATAGGGGATAATTGTATAATTCATTCAAATGTTTGTATTTATGACCACACGATCATTGGTGACAATGTGACCATACACTCGGGAAGTGTTTTAGGTGCCGATGCTTTCTATTATAAAAATCGCCCGGAAAAATTTGATAAACTTCTTAGTGGGGGTAATGTGGTCATTAAAGATAATGTTGACATTGGTGCCTTATGTACCATTGATAAAGGAGTAAGCGCTTCCACAATAATAGGAGAGGGGACCAAACTGGATAATCAGGTACATGTAGGTCATGACACTGTTATTGGAAGTCGTTGTTTAATAGCTTCTCAGGTTGGAATCGCCGGATGCGTTTTAATAGAGGATTTTGTTACCATTTGGGGACAAGTAGGTATTACCAGTGGGATCACAATTGGAGAGAAAGCAATTATTTCTGCACAAAGCGGCGTAAGCAAGTCTTTACCTGGACACAAATCTTATTTTGGTACACCTGCAGACGAATTCAGAAAAAAATATAAGGAATTAGCTTCTATACGATTGATTCCTGACATAATTGATAAACTTGATAAGATACAATGAGCAATAGGGCGAAAGAAGTAGTAAGAAATTTTTATAGTTCTAATATTCTAAAGGACGATTCAGTCTTAGAACATTTTTTTCATCCTGAGTTAGTACTGATCTGGAATAGTACCGATGGACTTACCATCATGAATTTTGATGACATTATAAACTTCTTTTCCGAGATTCGCCGCACATATCACGATCTTCGTGTTGAAGTAAGTCATTTATTGGCAGATGATAACCATGTAACCATTCGTTACAAATACTATATTCGCACTATCGAAAACCCTGATGAAGAACTGGGAATAGCTCATTTCATTGCGATTTGGGAAGTAAAAGACGATAAGTTGTATCGTGGATATCAGGTAAGTCAACCGGTAACGGATAAAGACGATACAAATGAATCTTACCATAAGGTTAAAGTGTAATTTCCTTTAAAAACTTCAGTAAAAAGTCTACATTTGCAGCCTTATTATATCATAAAAAATCAATAAAAAACATGAGTGTTTTAGTCAATAAGGATTCAAAAATAATTGTACAGGGTTTTACAGGTAGTGAAGGTACTTTTCATGCCGAACAAATGATCGAGTATGGAACCAATGTAGTAGGAGGTGTAACGCCCGGTAAAGGAGGTCAAGAGCATTTGGACAAACCTGTTTTTAATACAGTAGAAGAAGCTGTAAAAGAAACGGGGGCGAACACCACCATTATTTTTGTTCCACCTGCATTTGCAGCAGATGCCATTATGGAAGCAGCCAATGCCGGAATTAAAGTGATCATTACCATAACCGAAGGAATACCTGTGGCAGATATGATCAAGGCTTCAGACTATTTGAAAGACAAAGATTGTCGCTTAATAGGCCCTAATTGTCCGGGAGTAATTACTCCCGGAGAGGCTAAAGTTGGTATCATGCCTGGTTTTGTATTTAAGAAAGGCCGGGTGGGAATTGTTTCTAAATCCGGAACACTTACCTATGAAGCTGCAGATCAGGTAGTAAAGCAAGGATTGGGAATAACTACAGCAATAGGAATTGGGGGAGACCCTATCATAGGAACTACTACAAAGCAAGCTGTAGAGCTATTGATAAACGATGAAGAAACTGAAGCTGTAGTAATGATTGGAGAGATTGGCGGACAATTGGAAGCCGATGCTGCAAATTGGTACAAAGATAGCGGAAGTAAAAAACCAATTGTTGGCTTTATCGCAGGAGAAACTGCTCCTGCAGGGCGTACTATGGGCCATGCCGGAGCAATTGTAGGAGGAAGTGATGATACGGCTCAGGCAAAAAAGAAAATTATGCGTGAATGTGGCATCCACGTTGTAGATTCTCCCGCAGAAATAGGCAAAAAAATAGCAGAAGTTTTAGGATAAACAATGCTATAAAATATTTAGGAGCCTCTTAACAAAGTTGAGAGGCTTTTTTTATGGCAAAGCCGAAGTGATTTCCTATATTTGAAAGTATTCAAAAACTAAGACAAACAATGAAATTATTAGAAGGTAAAACAGCGATTATTACAGGGGGGAGTCGTGGCATAGGTAAAGGAATTGTAGAAGTATTTGCAAAGCATGGCGCTAATGTGGCGTTTACTTATAGCTCTTCGGCAGAAGCTGCGGAAGCTTTAGCGAAAGAAGTTTCTAATGAAGGTGTAAAAGTGAAGGCTTACCAAAGTGATGCAGCCAATTTCGAACAATCCCAGGAACTGGCAGCTGAAGTACTGGAAGAGTTTGGCAGTATTGATATATTGATCAACAATGCAGGAATTACTAAAGATAATCTGTTGATGCGTATTTCTGAAGAAGACTTTGATAAAGTAATTGAAGTGAATTTAAAGTCTGTCTTTAATATGACCAAAGCTGTGCAACGTACCATGTTGAAACAGCGTAAAGGTTCCATTATTAATATGAGTTCTGTTGTAGGTTTAAAAGGAAATGCAGGGCAGACCAATTATGCTGCTTCTAAAGCAGGAATTCTTGGATTTACAAAATCTGTTGCTTTGGAATTAGGTTCAAGAGACATTCGTTGTAATGCTATTGCTCCCGGATTTATAGAAACTGAAATGACCGGGAAACTGGACGAAGCTACAGTACAATCATGGCGAGAAGCTATTCCGTTAAAGCGTGGCGGGTCTCCCGAAGACATTGCTAATGCATGCGTATTTTTGGCGAGTGATCTGTCTGCATATATAACAGGACAGGTTTTAAATGTTGATGGAGGAATGCTTACCTAATACATGACCGCAGAAACAATACTATATATAATAATTGCCGGCGTGATTTCCCTCTCGCTGGCTTTATTTATGTACGTTTATAAAACAAAGTATAAAGGGGCCTTACGATGGTTGTTTGGAATTCTTCGTTTTATAGCTTTATTTTCTATTTTGTTGCTGCTAATCAATCCAAAATTTAAAAGTACTACCTATACGGTCCAAAAACCAAAATTACCTGTATTGGTCGATAATTCGGTATCGGTAAAGGAGTTGGGTCAAGCACAAAATGTTTCAGCATTGGTTACTCAACTAAAGGATAATTCTGACCTTAATGATAAGTTCGACCTCTCTTTTTTTAGCTTTGGAAGCGATTTTAGAGATAATGACTCCTTATCTTTTACAGAGATCAATACCAATATTTCAAAAGCACTTTCTTCGGTAGATCAATTATTCAAAAATGAAATTGCTCCCACTTTATTGATCACCGACGGCAACCAGACACTGGGGAATGATTATGAGTTTTCAGTCGTAACAAATAAAAACCCTGTATATCCAGTAATTCTTGGAGATTCTATTAAATACACCGATTTAAAAATTGAACAACTCAATACCAATAGATATGCGTTTTTAAAGAATCAGTTTCCTGTAGAAGCAATTTTAGTTTACAATGGAACCAGTACGGCAAACTCTCAATTTATAGTTTCACAGGGAGCAACGATGGTGTATCGGCAAAATGTTACTTTTTCTGAAACTGATAATACAAAAACATTGTCCTTTACACTACCGGCTTCGAGTGTTGGACTTTTAAAGTATACGGCACAGATAGTTCCTTTAGATGACGAAAAGAATAAAGTGAATAATAGCAAGCGTTTTGCCGTAGAAGTAATTGATCAGGCTACAAATGTGCTAATAGTAAGTAAAATAATTCATCCGGATCTGGGCGCATTAAAAAAGGCAATTACCTCAAACGAACAGCGAACAATTACTGTAAAAAGACCAAGTGAAGCAGCATCAGTAATTAATGACTATCAATTGATCCTTCTATATCAACCGGATAGAAGCTTCTCTTCTGTATATCGAGAGATTGAAAAATTAAAGAAAAATACTTTTGTAATTACCGGCCTTCAGACAGACTGGAACTTTTTAAATTCAATTCAAAAGAACTATAGTAAAAATGTAACCAATCAAGCTGAAGATGTTTCCGGAGAACTCAATCTTAACTACGGTACTTTTGCTGTTGAGGATATTGGATTTAATGAGTTCAGACCTATAAAAACACTTTTTGGAGATCTGGAAATTTTAGTTCCTCATGAAGTACTTTTGGAGCAATCCATTAACGGTTTTTTGAGTGAAAGCACAATGCTGGCCACTATGGAAATAGATGGGGAGAGAGATGCTATATGGGATGGGGAAGGGCTTTGGAAATGGAGAGCGCAATCTTTCCTGGAACATAATGATTTTCAGAAATTTGACAATTTCGTTGGGAAATTAGTTCAATATCTAGCGTCCAACAAGCGTCGTAGCAGACTGGAAGTAACAAGCGAAACCTTTTATTATAATAATAATCCGATTCGGATTTCGGCCCAATATTTCGATCAAAACTTTGTGTTTGACTCTCGTGCTTCACTAAATGTTACAGTGGTTAATACGGAGAACAATACACGTACTGTTTTCCCGATGCTGTTAAAGAATAACTTTTACGAAGTAGACCTAAACAGCCTCCCGGCAGGGGAATATAAATATACCGTTTCCGTTCAGGACGAAACCGTAGCACGTAGTGGCAACTTTACAATTTTAGATTTCAATGTTGAACAACAGTTTTTAAATGCGAACGTAACAAAACTTGGTAGAGTAGCGACTAATACAAGCGGAAAAGCCTTTTTCATTACCGAAACCCAAAAATTAGTAGAAGAACTTCTTGGAGACGAAAGGTTTCAGCAAATACAAAAAAGCGAACAAAAAGTAGTACCTTTAATCGATTGGAAATACCTGTTGGCACTCATCGTTTTTGTGCTGGCTTCGGAGTGGTTCATTAGAAAATATAATGGACTTATATAACCTTAAAAAACAGTAATCTCATGGAAAAATTACCAAAAATAGGAATCCCCGTAATTATCGTCCTTATCATTCTAATTGTAGTAATTGCAAAATCTGCCGTTACCATTGGCTCCGGAGAAGCCGGAGTACTTTACAAAACTTTTAGTGGAGGTGTGGTAACAGATCAACCACCATTAGGTGAAGGTTTTCATCTTGTAGCTCCCTGGAACAAAGTTTATATATATGAAGTAAGGCAACAGGAACTATTTGAGCAAATGAAAGTACTTTCTTCCAATGGACTTGAAATTCAAATTGATGCTTCTGCGTGGTTTCTACCGATTTATAATGATTTGGGAAACTTACATCAAACACTTGGAGAAGGCTATTTACAACGTGTAATACAGCCGGCGATTCGCAGTGCTGCCAGAAGTGTTGTAGGACGTTATACTCCGGAACAATTGTATAGCAGCAAACGAGATGTTATACAGGAAGAAATCTTTGCAGAAACCAAGAAGATACTTGATAAGCAATTTGTTCAATTAAACGAAGTACTGGTGCGTGATGTTACCTTACCAAATACTATAAAAGATGCTATTGAGCGTAAACTAAAGCAAGAACAAGAATCTCTGGAATACGAATTTAGGTTGGTAACTGCTGCTAAAGAAGCAGAAAAAGTAATCATTGAAGCACAAGGAAAAGCAGATGCAAACCGGATTTTGAGTGCTTCTCTTACTGATAAGATCTTACAGGATAAAGGGATCGATGCTACTTTGGAATTAGCAAAGTCACCAAATTCGAAAATAGTGGTAGTTGGATCCGGTGACAGTGGATTGCCTCTGATCTTAGGAAACAATTAGACAAAGAAATTTTTATGAATAAATACAAAAGCTTCAAGGTGGGAACCTTGAAGCTTTTTAGTTAACCAACACTTGACAAAACAAACAAATTATCTGGTAACTGTACCTGTAGGGAAAGAACCTAAGTTTTGGTTAAATGTATGAATATCCGGAGCGGTACCATTTCCTGCTACTACAGCAAGTGGTTTTAGTACAAAAGGAGCTGGGCTGTTGTCCGGCACCGGTTCAATGCTAATTACAACAGTTCTTCCACGTATATCCAGAGGAAATGTTTCACCGGAAGGAGCGTTGTTAAAGAAATCTTCTCCCGGAATTGGAGGGCCTAATTGTTCTGTTCCACCAAAGCTTGTACTTGCTCCAGTATTATCATCCATAGTATCAAAGGAAGAAAATGTTCCTGTAGATAGAGGCCCTGCATCTCCTACTACCCATCCTTCATAGATCCATCCATCCGGCAGTGTGGGCAAAGTAAAATTAGGAGTAGGAGGAGCTCCCGGTGTTCCAAACCATATTCCACTTTCGTCATTACCATTGTTTGCACTACCTGGTGCTTCATCAGTAGGGGAACGGAGGAAAAAAGTCCCGGCAGCATTACTAAAATCACCTATTGCAGGAGCAACGCTTGTAGATACTGCAGCTGAGTTTCCGCTAAAATCTCCTGCAATTAGTTTTTGCGCCGAAGGAGCAGGGTCCGGGTCTGGATTAGGCTCAATAGTTAAAATGAACTTTGTAGCAGCGTCTAAGGTTTCGGTTAGTACTTCAAAAGAAGTAGCAGAAGGGGTTCCGGATGCATCTACAGTAAACGTCCCTGTAGATACCGGTGATCCATTCACCAATATCCATCCTTCGTATGCAAATCCAGAACCTACATCTTCTAATCCCGATAAACTTAATACAAGATTAGATGTTGTGTCTTGTGGAGTGCCATCGTCATCGCTAGAACAGCTGGTGGTAAATCCAACTGTAATTACCATTAATAATAAAACAAGTTTTTTCATCTTTTTCATAGTTTAATAATTGTTTATTGTTGTTTTTCAAATATGTTACGACAAAGTACCATAAGGAGTATTGCGATAGGTTCACAGAAACATAACTTTTTTGTGATAGATTTTAAGAAAGATTTGAAGCAATATAGCTTGTATTTACAGGGCTTTGCCAGTATATTAGGCTTCTCAATGATTTCAAACTTGAACTAAAACATACCATTTTGTGATACTTTTGTGATACTTAAATAGTCATTTCGTATTTAAATGAAAAAGGTTTTAATAATAGAAGACGACAAGGAGATCATCAATTTAATTGAGATTCACCTTAAAGATATAGATTGTGAGGTTATAAAGGCTTACAATGGTAAAGATGGATTAGATCTGGCTCTTACAGAAAACCCGGATCTTGTAATTCTGGATATTTCCATGCCGGTAATGGACGGTTTTGAAGTATGCAAGCAAATAAGAGCTAAGCAAAGTACTCCGGTTATAATGTTAACTGCAAAAAGTGAAGAGATTGATAGGGTACTTGGATTAGAAATAGGTGCTGACGATTATATAACAAAACCATTTAGTGTTCGGGAATTTATTGCAAGAGTAAAGGCAGTTTTCAGAAGAACTAAAATGGACCGTGATGAAACTAAAAAAGGAATCCGTCCCGAATTAAAGTTTAAGGGACTTACCATTAATGTAGAAAAAAGAAAAGTGATGCAAAATGGCCAACGAATTGAGCTTTCCCCAAAAGAATTTGAATTACTTACTCTAATGGCTTCTAACCCCGGGAAAAGCTATAGCAGATCAAACTTACTGAGCCTTATTTGGGGATATGATTTTGAAGGCTATGAACACACGGTCAATTCACATATCAACCGGTTACGAGCTAAAATAGAACCCGAAATGGCACAACCCACCTATATTATAACTACTTGGGGTGTTGGCTATAAATTTAACGAAGATATAGAGATGCTAGGATGAAAAATAAAACGCTTTCAAATAAACTAATAACAAAGTTGAGTATTTCATTTCTGTTAATTATTGTATTAATGGGAATCACATATGTATTGATCTCGCTTTACTTCAGTAATAAGTTCTACGAAGAAACGGCACAAAAATTAAATGCAAATGTCGCCAATCACCTGATCGAAGAAAAATTTCAGAATGCATCTCCTTTCCTGGAAGATGGAAGTGTAAATAAACCTCTGTTTGGGGATATTATGCATGATATGATGGCCGTAAATAGGGGCATTGAAGTGTATTTGTTGGATATGAACGGAGAAGTTTTATATTCTGTTGTTCTGGATCATTCAAATCCAAATGAACCGGTCAAGAAAGTAGACTTAACACCTATTAACGAGTTTATTTCAAACAAAGGAAACTTATACATTCGTGGTAATGACCCTCGAAACCCTGGTGAAGAGAAGATATTTTCTGCTGCATATTTTCAAAAGGATGGACAGGAAGGCTTTATCTATATTGTTTTAGCCGGTGAGGTGTACCAAGCAGTTAATAGCTCACTGGTTTCCAGCTATTTTATGAAATTAGGTGTTGGAGCATCTGTTCTTACAATGATTTTCGCAATTTTAATTGGATGGCTGAGTGTTTGGTTTTTAACTAAGAACCTACGATCCATTATTTATCATGTAAATCGATTCAGAGAAGGAGATACAAACAGTAGAATTGCCAATCCGGAGAAATCTGATTTGTCGACATTGGCGATTACATACAACCAGATGGCAGATACTATTTCACAAAATATAGAGGAAATAAAATCTGTAGATGTACTTCGTAGAGAATTGATAGCCAACGTGTCTCATGATTTGCGTACTCCTTTGGCAATAATGCAGGGTTATATTGAAACGCTCCAGATCAAAAAAGAAAGTTTAAACGATGAGGAAGAAATGGAGTATATCAAAATTATTGAAAAGAACATTAAACAACTTACAAAACTAGTTTCACAACTGTTTGAATACTCCAAGCTGGAGGCTAAACAAATAAAGCCGCAAAAAGAACCTTTTGCTATAACCGACCTTATTTATGATGTGCAATCAAAATATAAAGTTATCGCTAAGGAAAAGAATATTCACTTGGATGCTAATGTGATAGGTAATACGCCCTTAGTTTTTGCAGATATAGGACTTGTAGAACGAGTTATTCAGAATTTGATGGACAATGCCATCAAATTTACACCAGAGAATGGACAAATTGATATGATCGTAAATCATGATTATGAAAATGTTACTATCAAAATAAAAGACTCTGGTCCGGGTATTAGCGAAGAAGAACAGAAATTTATTTTTGAACGATTTAGACAAACCGAATCAAAAGAAAAGAAAACGGGTATTGGTCTGGGATTGGCAATTGTAAAGAAAATAATAGAATTGCATGGGACTAATATTAAAATTAGTAGTGAACCCAATAAAGGAAGTATATTCGAATTTTATTTACCGGCATACTCAGTAAGTTGACCTATTTAGTTAGTTTTTCTTTTTCCAAAGCCTGAAAATAATGAAAGCAGAAGTTACAGCTATAGCAATCAGGATAATTGCTCCGGTCATATTCCCATAAATAATATAACCTGTTGCAAAAAGGGAAGCATAAACAAACAAAATTCCCAAAAGCATGGAAGCCAGATCAATCGTAAAGACGTCATTGGTTGTTTTTAATTCAATATTTTGCTGTGAAGCGATTTTTTTAAAGGGCTTCCAGCCATTTCCATAAGGAGTTACCGTATTGTAAAAGTTTCCTAAAGTCCTGGAATCTGTCGGGCGGGTTAACAAAGTAACTACAATCCAGCTTATAGTAGTTATAGCTACTCCGTAGACTAGCTTTTCATAGTCTTCGAGGCCTAATTCAGTAAATTCAAAAAACAAAGCCACCACAAAAGAAACGATCATTCCGGTAATTTCACTATAAGCATTTACACGCCACCAAAACCATCTTAGAATAAAAATAAGTCCTGTTCCGGCTCCAATTTGTAATAAGATAGCAAAAGTACTTAAAGCGCTACTCAACGCCAGTGCAATTAATGCAGCCAGGATCATTAAAACTACAGTTGAGAGTCTTCCAATATTTACCAATTCTTTTTCGGAGGCTTCAGGTTTTACAAAACGCTTATAGAAATCGAGAGAAATGTATGAGGAACCCCAATTCAGATGTGTAGAAATGGTACTCATAAATGCAGCGATCAATGATGCTACCACCAATCCAAGTAAGCCTGCCGGTAAATTGGTGAGCATTGCCGGATACCCTAGATCGTGACCCAATACAGCATTAGGAAATTCATTTCCAATATCCGAAAGTTGTGGATACAATATTAAAGATGCCAACGCGATGATGATCCAGGGCCAGGGGCGTAGCGCATAGTGAGCCACATTAAAAAGGAGGGTGGCACCTATCGCATTCTTTTCATCTTTAGCTGAAAGCATTCGTTGTGCAATATAACCACCGCCACCGGGCTCAGCTCCCGGGTACCATACACTCCACCATTGAACAGCAATTGGAATTATCAATAAGACGAGCAAAGATTTTGTATCATTAAAATCCGGAAGAAAATTTAGTTTCCCCGAAACATTTTCGTGAGTGAGCAAGCCTTCAAGTCCTCCAATTTCCGGCATGGTCACTATATAATATGCTGCCCAGATGGAGCCGATCATGGCTACAATAAATTGTAAAAAGTCTGTAAAGATAACGCCACGAAGGCCGCCAATTGAACTATACAAAACAGTTACGATCGAAGCATATAATACACATTCCCACGGAGCCAGATCAAAAAGAATCCCTCCAATCTTTATAGCTGCTAGACATACGGATGCCATAATCATTACATTGAAAAAAACACCCAGGTAAATGGCCCGAAAGCCTCTTAAAAAAGCAGCTTCTTTTCCACTATAGCGTAATTCATAAAACTGAAGATCTGTTAATACTTTTGACCGGCGCCAGAGCTTTGCATACACAAAAACAGTCAACATACCGGTAATTAAGAAGGTCCACCAAACCCAATTCCCTGAAACCCCGTTTTGGCGTACTATGTCAGTGACCAGGTTTGGTGTATCTGCCGAAAAGGTAGTAGCTACCATGGAAATACCCAATAACCACCAAGGCATATTTCGCCCGGAAAGGAAAAATTCTTTTGTATCCTTACCGGATCGTTTTGCAACAATGATCCCAATAATTAAAAAAACTGCAAAAAAGGAAAGGATGAGAATCCAGTCTAGGGAGGCTAACTTCATCTTAATGGACTTTAAGTGCTTTGGCCTGACCAACCCAATTATCGCGTTCGATTCTTCCCGGGAAAAAATCGATAAGCTCTGTAATGGTCATAATATCTCTATCGGTCAAACGACTTATCTGATCGTAGGTATATATATTAATTTCATTGAGTTTTTGTTCAATATAAGGGCCAATACCATTTATTTGAGTAAGATCATCACTGTCTTCAGCAGTAGCATAGCCAAAATTGTCAAAATTTAACTCGGGAGTAGATTTTGTATAGGTTACATAGCTGGTTCTTGCTTTTTCAATAATCTTTTCAGGTGGAGCGGGTGTAGGAGTGATTTCTTCTTGTGTCTCTTTAACTACTTCTATGATTTTTGGTTTTATTTCAGTAAATAGGGTTTCAATATCGTGAGCCTTTTTAGGAGATCTAAGAGAATTAACTTCTTTTTTTAGTCTTTTTACAGTTTGTTTGTATTTTGATTTATGCAACAACAAAGATGAAAAATAGCCAATAAGAAATGCACTCAACATTAAAATGAAAATGCCTAAGAGCTCCGGGTGCTGACTTATAAAATCTATTGGGTCTTTCATTTGTTCATATAAAATTTTACTTCAATTCGTCTATTAGTTTTTCTTCCTGAATCTGTATTATTTGTGTCCAAAGGTTCTGATTCCCCTTTTGAAACAGCTTTTATTTTCTTACGGTCTATATTGCCTCTATTTACTAAATACCACCTTACCTGCCTTGCAAACTGGAGCCCCAAAATATAATTATCGGTGGCATTCCCTACATTATCTGTATGTCCAATAACTTCAATCTTGATTTCGGGATTTTCATTAACAATCTGAATCACTTCAGTCAATAGTGTTTTTAAATTTTCATTAACCAGAATTCCGGTTGTGGAAAAGCTTGGATATACAATTCTGGATTCAGGGATTTTGTTTTTTAAAGCTTCAATTCTTGTGGTATCCAATGGCTTAAATAGAAATGAGAAGCTATTGGTAAAGGTTTGGTCTTCTTTAAAATCAATTTCTTTAATGAAGGGCTTTATCACTATTTTTTCAGAAGGAATACCAGTTTGTACAAGTATGTTTTTAATTTTTCTCCCTCTTTGAATACCTAGATTTGGAGATTCAATATTTTCATCGGCACTGTATATGGATGAAATATGAATTTCACGGTCGGGATGTTCAAGTATATATGTGTTCAGTTTGTATTTAAAATCAATTGTATTCTCAGGAATACTAACTTCCGGACTATTCTTTGTAATTATAATACCTTCGGTGAAAAGAAAGATAATATCTCCATCATTTGTAATTGCTTTTAAACCGGAAGCAGTTTCTGTGATTTCAATTTGGTTTTCTTGAGCAACAAACAAAGAATCCTCTATTGTAATAATTGGTAAAACAGAATCTTCCATAGAAGTACGGTTTTCAGTTTCTATTATAAGAGAATCTTTATCCAAATTATTATCTGCTATTTCAGTACTATTAGGTTGAAACTTAGAATATAACCATAACCCAAAAAACGACCACACCAGAAATACAGCAAAAGCAATTAAAAAATTTTTCATTTTGTGGCGGAGGGCGGTTTTATAATGAATTTAGGGTTTATATAAGCATTCTTAACAAATCTATAAAAATTATTGGCTTTACATTGACAAAATTTCACATCTTTTCCACATTATTTTAAACATAAATTTGATCTCATTTATAACTTATTATTTCTTTATACAAAGAGGGGTAAAGTATAGGTATTGTAGATTTACCAAAAAAAGGCTGAAAATCTATTCAGCCTTTTTTCATTGAATATATGATATTAACTATCTCAACCAATTTTTTTGAGATGCCCCTTTACTGTAGAAATAAAGGAAAATAGCTACAATGATCACTATTAATGGCATTATTACTGCCTGAGTGCCATAAACTTCCATAGCGTCTGTTGCAAATAGCCAGTATCCCATTTGGACAAGTACTGCCAATAACGATACTAAGAAAACCGGAACTGCCCATTTTTTCCTTAATAATAGCAATAAACAGCCTAAAAGCCCTGAAAAAACTGCAATAGCAAAAGCTGCTGTATACCATGAAGGCAATGAGTCCATTAATGCCAGCTGGTCTTCGGTCATTAGCTCCCTCATTTCATCTTTCATAAGTGTAGAAGACAAATACTGAAAAACACCCATAATGTTCCAGATAAGAGCAATTACAGCGATTATCCAAAATCCTGTATTGGGTTTATTTGTTGTTGTCATATCGATTGGTTTAAAGTTGAACCTTATAAATGTACATATTTTTAATTTATCTTTATCTTCCTAAATAAAATGAGATGAGTACTATAATTCCAAAAACTGTTTTTACTTTTTTAAATAATCTGAAGAAAAATAACCACCGTGACTGGATGCAGGAACATAAAAAGGAATATCAGGCTAATGAAAAAATACTGAAGGCTTTTTATGCTGAGGTTGAAGAAGGTTTGAATAAAACAGATAAAATTGCAAAACTAAAAGTATTCCGTATCAACCGTGATATACGTTTTAGTAAAGACAGAACACCGTATAATGTTCATAGAAGCGCTAGTTTTAGTAGAGCAGGAGAAGACAGGAGAGGTGGCTACTATTTACGGTTGGAACCGGGAAAATCGGCAATGGCCGGTGGTTTTTTTAGCCCTGAGCCATCCGATTTGTTGCGAATTCGGAAAGAATTTGAAATGGATGCTTCAGATATTCGAAAAATTTTAAATCAGAAAGATTTTAAAAAAGCATTTGATGGCTTTATTCAAGAATATGCTGTAAAAACTGCTCCGAAAGGTTTTAATAAGGAAGACCCTAATATTGACCTTATCAGGTTGAAGAGCTATTTTGTAGTGCATAACTTTACTGATGCCGAGGTTCTTTCCAAAGATTTTAAAGATAATCTATTGTATCATTACGAACTACTTCGCCCTTATTTTGATTATATGAGTGAGGTATTGACCACCGACCTTAACGGTGTTTCAATGCTGAAAAGTTGATGTTTAACAAAAATTAATGCTGTAAAATTTGTAATTATAAGCTTTTTAACTTATAATTGCTTTTTATAAGTCTTTAAACTTATAATTATATTTTATAAGCCATTTGGCTTATAATTTGAAATTATTATGAAAACAATTGCAGTACTTAGTGGAGATCTTATAAATTCTTCTCAATATGAAGCATCATTACTTAGAGCAGTAATAAAGCTTTTAAAACAAGAGTTTCAGGATATTATTAATCATCATCCAAAAACGAATATTACATTTTCTATATATCGCGGAGACAGTTTCCAGGGAGTGATAGAAGATCCAATGGTTGCACTAATGGCAGCTATGCAAATAAAAACTGCTGTCACAAAATATGTTGCTGAAAAAGAAAATTCTAAAAACAAAGCACCATTCGCAGATATTAGAATTTCAATTGGAATAGGAAAAGCTATTTACGAAAAAAGAGTTTTAGAGGAGAGTAATGGTGAGGCATTTCAGTTTTCCGGCAGGACCTTGGACGCTATGAAATCTGAAAGCTCCAAAATGGCACTTACAACTTCAAATCATGAGGTCAATGAAGAGTTTAAAGTCAGTTTCAAGTTTTTGGATTCCATAACAGACCGGTGGTCAACAGCTTCTGCAGAAGTAGTTTATTATCTCTTAAAAGGCTACACCGAACAACAAATTGCAGATGAGTTAAAGCGAAGCCAAACGGCTATACATTTGCGTAAAAAAGCGGCCGGGTGGGAAGAAATTCAACTATTATTAAAACGCTATGAACAGGTAGCTCAAAAGTACTTTGTATGAATCCGGAAACAGTTTTAGCGCTACAATTACTGCTGGCACATATTCTTACAGATTTTGTTTTACAAACGCAGGGCCTTGTATCTCAAAAACGAGAAAGCAAGCTAAGGTCATGGTTTCTGTACGTTCATGCTTTATTGGCGGGATTGCTTACTTTTCTTATTGTTCAGGATTGGAGCATGTGGGTCATACCAATTATTATTAGTGTTACTCACTTCTTTATTGATCTGTGGAAACTATACCAGAAAGAAGATTCTTTAAAATACTTTTTGCTAGATCAACTGTTTCATTTAATAGTTCTATTAGTTGTTTGGTTGTATCTCACAGAGAATTGTGAAGAAGTATTTCCATTTTTGGCATCGGTATTTGCATCAAAAAATACGTTAGTGATCATTACCGGATACTTAGTAGTTATTTTTCCTGTTGGTTTTATTATTGGTAAAGCAACACAACGATGGCAGGATGAAATTGCCAGGGAAGGAGAATTAACAAGTCTAAAAAAAGCCGGGCGTTATATAGGTATCTTTGAACGTATTTTGGTCCTCACATTTATCCTTACCCATAATTTTTCGGCCATTGGGTTTTTAATTGCAGCGAAATCCATTTTACGGTTTAGCGATAAAAACAAAAGTGGGGCTCGTAAGCAAACAGAGTATGTGTTGATTGGGACACTTATGAGCTTTGCACTTACTATTATTATTGGGTTCTTAATGAGCGTACTCGTAATCTAAAAGTTGAATATTACTCTTAAGTCGCTCCTTTACAATGTTCATCATTCGCTTGTTTAGTGCTGAAGAGTTCTCTATATAAAGTGCGTATTCTTCAATGGTAAATTGGCCAATAATGATCCCTTTTAAAGAATTACGGAATTTCATGTCCTTATGAATGGCATTTTCAATATAATCAAGCCGCTTTTCAATAGAAAGGTCATAAAATACATTTTTATGCTTCCGGACATAATTTTTAAAAACCGCAACAAGTAAATCATTTTGCAGTTTGCTAATAGGCCGTAAGGTTCTGTTTTGAAAAGATTCTTCAGAAGACATTGAATCATTTAACTGTGCTGAAGGTATTTGGGGGCGTAAACTCAATAGAGCGGTATCGCGTGCGTCCATGTTCTTTTGGTTTTATTAAAAATAATAAATTGCCTTGTAGCTTTTTTCTGAACACAGCATAGTTATAAACGTTGTTTTCAACAATTTTTTCGTTCTTAATATCTTTTTTTGAGCTTTTGATAAAAGCAGGTTCATTAAAGTTCTAAATTTGGGAGAAACAAAATTTGTTTATATTCAATATCAATTATAATTACTGATGCATTATGAATTTTGGAAAAGTTGACAATCCAGGAGAAATTGATTTTACATTGCCTAAAGATCATCCGGGTACCAGGGAAATACTCTCAAAATCTAAAAAAGAAATTAAGCCGCCTGCACTTTATGTAGGATGTGCCAAATGGAATAGGGCAGACCTAAAGGGTTTTTACCCACGAGGAACAAAGGACGAGTTGCAATACTACGCAACACAATTCAACAGCATTGAGCTCAACGCTACTTTTTACAGAATTTTTCCTGCAGAAACCTTTGCAGGATGGTATGAGAAAACACCGGATCACTTTCGATTTTTCCCTAAAATATTTCAAGGCGTAAGTCACTGGAAACGGTTGAATGATTTTGAAGCCTACCTAAACGAATATATTTTAAATGCTTCTAATCTGAAAGAAAAACTACAAATGCCTTTTTTACAATTGCACGGCAATTTTTCTCCTAAGAATATAGACAGACTTGTTCCTTTTTTTAAAGCTATCCCCAAAGATATTGACCTGGCAGTAGAATTTCGTCATACAGACTGGTTTAATGATGAAACAGTTGCCAACGAATTGTATAATATTTTGGAGCAATACAATATCACAAATATTGTTGTCGATACTGCCGGAAGGAGAGACCTTTTACACATGCGAATGACAAGTGATACTGCTTTTATACGCTATAACGGAGCAAATCATGAAAGCGACTATATCCGCCTGGACGACTGGATAGACAGGCTGGAGGAATGGCTGGATCAAGGATTACAGAATATTTACTTTTTTGTACACCAGAACATAGAAAAAGCATCTCCGTTATTATCTGCTCATTTTATTAAAAAAGCGAATGAACGTTTTGGAACTGAATTAAAAATACCGGTACTAGACAAGCAACCAACATTATTTTAATAAAATTTTCACATAATGAAAATTTCAACGAGACGGAAAAATGTAATTAAGCTTTGGCCGTTAGTTGATTTTTGTAAAATCGTTTCCAGTTGGTAATTCGAAAATCTCCAGTCCAAAATAAGGAATAGCAGCAAATAAGTGGTCAAAAATATTTGCCTGGATATGCTCGTAGTTCACCCAGCTCTTGTCGTAACTAAAACAAAATATTTCCAGAGGGATGCCTTTATCTGTAGGAGCTAAGTGCCGTACCATTAAAAACAGATCCTTGTTAATGGCCGGGTTTTCATGTAGAAAAGCATCAGCATATTTTCTAAAGACACCAAGATTTGTTTGGTTTCTGCCATTCACCAACAAACTCTTATCTGCTTCAGTTTGCTGATTGTATTTTTCAATATCTTTTTGGCGATGCTCTATATAAGGCTTTATAAGTTGAATTTTTTTTAAGTCCTCAATTTCTTCCGGAGAGAGAAACTTTATGGAATTTTGCTTGATAAAGACAGATCGTTTTATTCTTCTCCCTTTCGATTCCTGCATTCCACGCCAATTCTGAAAAGAATCTGAAATCAAACTATACGTAGGGATCGTTGTAAAAGTATTATCAAAGTTTTGAACACGAACTGTTGCAAGGCTTATTTCGGTAACATAACCATCTGCGCCATATTTACTAAATGTGATCCAATCACCAATACGTACAATATCGTTCACCGAAACCTGAACACTCGCTACAAAACCTAAAATAGTATCCTTAAAAATAAGTAAGACCACTGCAGAAACTGCCCCTAAAGTAGCTACACTTGCTATAGAGTAACCAGTTAGTAAGTTGATGATAAAGAAAATAGAAATACCCCAGACAAAGATCATAAGAACCTGAAGGTAGCTTTCAAGAGGCTTGTCACTATACTTCTCCTTACTTTGTAAATAATTTTTGGTAGTACGTAATATACTTCTTACTACAAGTGCACAAAGGACTACCAGATAAACTCCAATGACTATAAATACAATATCTTTAAGCAACGGATAGGCCGAAAAAATAAAAGGAGTAATGTACCAAACAATAGATAGTGGAACAAAATGAGCAATATATCTTGGGAAATTACTTTTTACCAAATAATCGTCAAAAGAAGTTACCGTCTTGTTACTAAAGGCTTTAAATGTCTGCACTACGATCTTGCGCACTACTATATCCAGCAGGGTCACAACAGCAGAAACAATCACAATTTTTAAAAGAGTGTTAATGGCTGTAGCCAAACCGGCTTCCATTCCTTTATCTGTAAAGAACTGTTGTAGCCAATCACTATAATACTCTATTGTTTGTTTATCCATTATAAATATTTCCGTTCAGCATAAAATGGCCCAAAAGGCAGTACAGAACAAGCCATTACAATTAAAAGGGTTTTTATTGGCCAATTTAATTTTTCATACATATAATAAGCACCAATGAGGTATATGATAAATAAAACTCCATGAGCCATTCCAACAATTTGTACCATTTGTGGCATATCCCAAATATATTTTAAAGGCATGGCTATACCCAGTAATACCAAAAATGAAATAGCTTCAAGCGTGCTAATAATTTTAAATGATCGTATTGAAATATCCACCGTATTAAATTTTGCTGCAAAGATAAGCTATGTATTAAAGCTGAATAACTTTTAAGAAGAATTTAATCTTTTTATTTCATTGATTACATGGTAGGGGAGTGTTTAAAGTTTCATAGCTCCAATTTTTTTTGAAACCGAAATGCCACCATTCGGTACGAACAGTTTTAAAGCCGTGTTTTTGCATTCCTTCAGATAACAATTTTCTGCGAGCAAGTATTTCTTCTGAAAAATTTTGATTGTCTATATGTGCAGCACGGCCAAAAAAATCATAATCACTGCCCATGTCTAAATAGCAGCCTTCCAAAGTAACCAAAGTAATATCCACAGCAGCTCCTTTGTTGTGAATGGAGCCTTTTTCATAAGGATTGGCAACATAAGTTGCACGCGGAACTTTGGCCCACATTTTTTTTTGTACATCCAAAGGGCGGTAGCAATCATAGATCTTTATACGGTAACCACGTTCACAGAAATATTGATTTGCAGCTAACAATGCCTTAGCTACCTTAGGTCGCAATAGGCATTTAGGGCAATCGTATAGCTTTTCTCCTATAAAATTATTAGGTGTGGCATATCTGATCTCGTATTCGAATTCTGAAGAGATCTCCGAAATATCCACCAAATCGTTTTGTGTATTTTTTTCAGAAGAAAAGCTAAAAATCAAAAGTAAAAGAGGAATGTATATATACTTTTCCATTCTGAAAGATAAAAAAAAGGGTTTTCATCGAAAACCCTTTTTTGATAATTGTGTACTTTCTTTTTAATTGGCTGAAAGTAAGGCCAAAAATTTATCTAAGTTAGGCAATATAACAATTCTGGTTCTACGATTGGTAGCACGTCCTTCCTTAGTTTCATTTTCGGTCAAAGGGTGGAAGCTACTTCTTCCGGCAGCGATCAATTTTTCCGGAGCGACACCATACGTATCTTGTAAGACTCTAATTACAGCAGTAGAACGCTCAACACTCAGATCCCAATTATCCTTGATATAAGAACCTTTTTTTACAGTTTGGGCATCTGTGTGCCCTTCAACCATTACTTCAAGAGCTGGTTCACTGTTAATAACATTTGCCAGTCTTTCCAATAGGTTATTTGCATCAGGATTTACGCGATAACTTCCGGATTTAAATAATAATTTATCCGAAATAGTTATCATTACTACAGTCTCATCAATATCTATTGAAATTTCATCTTCTTCACCTTCAGCTACTAAATTTGAATCTAAATTTCTTTTTAGGTTATAGGAGATAATAAGATTCATTGAATCTTCAAGTGTTCTTGCCTGTGCCAACTCGTCTTGGTCAACATTTTTTAAGGCGGCCTTCATTTTTTCTTTATCATCTTTGGATAGGACTACATTTTCAAACTGCTGTAGTCTGCTATTATTTGAATCTGTAAGTGATTGGATCTTAGAGTTGTAACTGGCAACCCGTTCCTCAATTTTAGCATACTTGGCTTCGATCTCTTCTTTTTCCATTTGAGTTTTAGCCAGTGCAGACCGTGTATCATTATACTGTCCTTCTAATTCAGCATATTTTTTGTTTGAAACACATGATGTGGTGACTACAAGTCCGGAAAGCAGGGTTAGTGCAATAAGTTTTTTCATTTTAATAAGTTTTTAGGTTTGTCATGCAAAGATAGCTTACTCAATTACCAAAATATTCTTTATGGATTGCTATTATTTTGTTAAATAAAAAGTGGTTTCTCTGGATAGTGTTAAATAGCTTGCCAATCGGATGTTGGCGAAATAGCCAAGTTTAAAGGGTTGAAGCATCTCTGTTTAAAAATATATCTGTTAAAATTTATACACACCTTACTTATTTTAAGTATCTTAAAACTAAAATTGAAATGAGCAATTATAAATTTAACCGTGTACTTCTTTTGCTATTCTGTTCTTTAAATGTAACAGCTCAGATTCCCGAAGGAGTACCGAAACCACATAACAATTCACCATTAGATCTTAGTAATCCTGTGGATGTTATCATTTATATAGTGATACCAATCCTTTTTGCAGTTTTATATGTTACAGGCAGAAAGCTAAAACAGAGGTAGTAACTCTTTTTACCTATTAACCTATTACTTTCTTGTTAATTTCTCTATGGATGTCCAACTACTCAAAGATGAATTACTTATATTGTTTGCCTTTAGCAGTCCTGTTCTTTGTATAAAAAATCTAAAAATTTATGGTTATTAAAAATACATCCCGAAAACTTATTCTTTACTTCCTATTTTTTTGTACCCTGCCAATGTTGGCTCAGGAAACAATATATAGTAAAGTCAGGGTCCAGATTGAAGATAAAGAAGATATACAAAGATTGGCTTCTTTGGACTTTGATATTGACCACTATGAAGCAGATCCTCAATCCGGAATTTCATTTTATGTCACTCAGGAAGAACTCCAAAGATTGCGATCGTATGGTTTCACAACTGAAGTGACCATACCAAATTTTGACGAATATTATAACCAGCAGCGATTATTGGATGAGGCAAATCTAGATGGTATTACCAGATCCGGAAATGTTGCAAACGGCTTTGATTTTGGTTCAATGGGTGGGTTTTATACGTATGATGAAGTAGTAGATAAATTGGACGAAATGAAAACCGATTACCCGAATCTTATAACCGCTAAAACCAGTATTGGTACAACTATAGAAGGGAATACGATCTGGATGGTTAAAATTTCGGACAACCCGGATGTTGACGAAGCAGAACCGGCAGTATATTTTGATGGCTTGCATCACGCCAGAGAGCCATTATCTATGGCAACAAATATAAACTATATGTTCTGGCTGCTTGAACACTATGCTACTGATACCGATGTTGAATTCCTCATAAACAACAGAGAGCTGTATTTTGTCCCGGTTGTAAATCCGGACGGTTACAAATACAATGAATCTACAAACCCTAATGGAGGAGGCTTGTGGCGTAAAAATCGAAAAGTAGATCCGGGTGGATGTGTAGGAGTTGATCTAAATAGAAACTATAGTTATGAGTTTGCTCATGATGGTTCTTGTGCAAGTACGGATCCATGCTCCAATACATACCATGGCGGAACCCCTTTTTCAGAATTAGAAAGTATAGCTGTTCGCGATCTAATGGCACTTATTGAGCCCAATACAGCTTTTTCAATACATTCAACTGCCGGAAGCTATTTAATGCCATACGGCTTTGATGTAACCCCTCCGGATTATGAAATTTATTCTGAATGGGCTTCTTCTTTTTTAGATGAAGTAGATTATCCTTATGGAGTTACTTTTCAAATGCTTGGATATACCTCTTGTGGAACTACCCGTGACTTCTTACACTCTGAAGGGATTTATGGATGGACACCGGAAATAGACGGGAGTGGGTTCTGGCCTCAGCAAAGCGAAATTTTTGGTCTCGTAGAGGAGAATGTTCGTCCAATGCTATATCAATCATGGATTGCGGGTGCTTATCTGGATGTACAATCCCACACACAAATTGGTGATGCCCTTCCCGGAGCATCTTTTGAGCTTGTAGTAGAAGTTAAAAATGTTGGAGTGGGAGATACCGCAGTCAATTCAAGTGTGATTATACAGGCTTCTGTACCCGAAGTAAATGTGCCAACGGCAACCGGATATGGTGATATCCCACCTCGATCCCGACAGGATAATAGTGCGAGTCCGTTTTCAATTTCTATTGATCCCTCTTTTACTGGGAGTTCATTTGTCTTAACAGTTTTTACAATTCAAAATGGGGTACCAAATGAAACCGCAGAAATAACGGTACGCATAGGAACGAAAGGTGTTATCTTTTTGGATGATGCCGAAGGTGGAGATTCTGATTGGACGGCTTCCGGCAATGGAATTTCCTGGGGCACTAATACTGATGATTCGTATAGTGGGGCTCAATCTTTTGGTGATTCGAATGGTGGAAATTCATTAAATAGTACGATCAATTATTTTATGTTGAATAATGGATTTGATCTTACAGCTACCAATAATCCGCAGGTATCATTTGCAAGTAAATACTCCATAGAAGCCGGAGATAATGTAACATTTCAAGTATCAACAGATGGTGGAAATAATTGGGATATACTGCGAACATTTACATCAAATGAATCCTGGCATATAAATTCTATAGACCTATCTGCTTATAAGGCATTTACAAATGTTGAGTTTCGATTTGCATTACAAACTAATAATTTCATCCCCGGTGATGGCTTCTATTTTGATGATTTTGAGGTTTCAGATTACACAACAGGAATTTTAGGTAACCAGGATTTTGATGTACTATCTAACGTTAGAATATACCCCAATCCCTTTGATACAGACATTTTAATCACCGGGATCAAAGGACCGAATGCTGTTTTTTATCTGTATGACCTGAATGGAAGAAGATTAAATTGTGAAGTGGTATACAAAACAAATGGATATCGTATAGCAGATATAAGTGGATTAATGAAAGGTATTTATTTTCTGAAGATAGAAAATGATAGCGGTGCAGGCGTTGTTAAAAAGTTGATAAAGAAATAAAATATCTGGTTTTTGGTGTAATTATTGTTATAAAGATTCTGAATTAAATTTGCTATGAAAATGAAACACTTCCTGGTATTTGCTATATGTATTTATAGTACGGCATCCCTTTTTTCACAAATAGAGAATCCCAATAATACTGTGCTTTTTGAAACTTCGGAAAGTAATTTTGAAGAATCTACAGGCTTAGAGTTACCGGCAATTAAAACACCAAATTTAACCAAACCCAATAATGACCCTGATAAATATTCAGATCTGGGAGAAGAACAACCGGAGCCATTGGATATTACAAAAGGGGATGGATTATTAGAATATAACTCCGGAAAGGCTCCAAAATATTTTACCAAAGATAAAGCGGTGACCGAAGATGTTGGTGGAGATCAATATTTAGGAGATTTTAAAACTACTTCAGGTACAGTAAATGTGCAATATAGAGATCATGAATTTGTTGACGGTGATCAAATTAGGGTTTTTGTGAATGAGGATATTGTACAATCCAGAATTACCTTAAATAGTGACTTCCGTGGTTTTAATCTTCCTCTACAAAGCGGAATAAACCGAGTCGAATTCCAGGCTCTAAATCAAGGTTCCTCAGGTCCTAATACAGCCGAGCTTCATGTGTATGATGATGAAGGAAAATTAGTTTCAGCTTATGAGTGGAACTTATTAACCGGTGATAAGGCAACTGTCATTATCGTAAAGCAATAAATAGTTTTATTCTTACTATAAGCTTTTAGAATAATTATTTTTTAAATGTAAAATATATTTTACAAAATAATAACTATATTTGCCATATTGTTAAATAAACTTATACTTATTATAAAATGATTTTAAAGAATATTTGGGAATGGGACAAACGGAATTTTGAAAGATTAAAAAGATTTCAACTACATCATCGTTTTAAAAAAATAGGAGTATTCCTTTTTTTAATTCTACTTTTTACTCTTATTGGTCTTAAATTTATTGAAAATGAACCGGCTTTATTAAAGACTATAATTAAAAGTGGCTTACTTGTCGGACTGCTTATAATATCGGTTTCAAAAGAGAAAATTGAAGATGAGCGTATTGTACACTTACGGCAGCAATCATATCAGATAGCATTTGTACTTGGTGTAATTTATTCTATAGCATTGCTTCCGTTTGTAAATTATATTGTAGACATTTTATTACAAAAAGAAGTTTTGGATTTTAGAACAAGTACTTGGGAGGTTCTTTTTTTTATGTTGGTTATGCAGATCTATTTCTTTAGGATGATGCTAAAAAAGTGTCAATAATGAAAAACACACTCAAAGTAGAGAGGGCCATATTAAACCTTACACAAGATGAACTCGCACAAAAAATTGGGGTTTCACGGCAGACAATTAATTCAATTGAAACCAACAGATATGTGCCATCTACAGTATTGGCCCTGAAATTATCAAGATTATTTGGTAAGCCGGTAAATCATTTCTTTACCTTAGAAGATAATGATTAGTATTATCTTTTATATAACACTGATCATTACGTTGATTATTCTCCGGCTTAATCTTCTATAACAGATTCTTCTTCTTTACTACGAAGTTTTTCAAGTAGTGCCTCGTAATCTTCTATTTCGGTATATAGCTTTCCTGCTAAACTTATTACCGGGTTGCTAACAGAATCCAGAGGTGTCCTTGTATTGGCAAGTGCCATAGCAATTTGTTTACGAATTTCCGGTTTTTCAGATAAGGTATGGGAGGTATATATATATTTACTTTGTTCAAGACTATTTACAATAGTATCACAAGTTCTGCAACCTTCCGTTATATAAAGAGTAATTTGTTTTTTTGGTTTGATCTTTATCGGAATCGCTTGTTTACGTAAAGCACGTCTGGACAAACTGTCGTTTAAAACCAACTCATATGTATAGCTTGGATGTTTCCCTCTTGCTAAAATCAGTGTTTTTACAAGTACTTTGGTTGCACTGGGAACTCTCATGAGTCGAGGCTTTCCGGCTCTTTGTCTGAAATTACTACCTGTAACAGTGATCATAACATCGTAATCTGTTTCAGATTCATTTACAGCGTATAAAGCTAATCGATTTGGAATTTTTTCTTCAACAATTTTAACGGGGCCTTCTTGAGCATATGCCTGAGATACAATTATGAACAGGACAAAAACAATTTTTTTTAGCATTATTTGGAGTTTTTCTTTTCGGGTTCAATATATGAATATTACTTGTCAATTGAAATAGTTAGCAGTGGTAATACTATAAAATATTGAAGTAATTTGAAGGTCTAAAGTGGATTTTAGTTTACTTTAATGTCTTCCAATGCTTCTATCTCACCGGATTTCATATCACCTAATAGTAGGTTACCTATTCGAACCCTCACAAGCCGAAGTGTTGGAAACCCTACTGCAGCAGTCATTTTTCGGACCTGTCTAAATTTACCTTCGGTTAAACAAATAGAGACCCAGGATGTGGGGCCGTGTCTGTCATCTCTCAGTTTTTTTGACCTTTCCGGAAAGTTAGGAGTATCAATTTTAACAGCTTTACATGGTTTTGTGATGTATTTTTTTCCGCTGAAACCTATTTCTACACCTTTTTCCAATGCATTGACAGCTTCAGTTGTAATTATACCATCAACCTGAGCATAATATTCTTTTTCTATTTTACTGCTATTTATAAGGTTGCTAAGTTTTCCATCTGTGGTAAGAAGCAATAAGCCTTCACTTTTTTCATCCAATCTTCCTATTGCCATAATTCCTTTCGGAAAATGGTGCAATTCATTCAATAATTTTTTACGGTGGCCTTTTACATCATTTGTTAAAAACTGACTTAAATAACCACATGGCTTGTGTATCTTAAAATGTTTGTGAATTGTTACTTTCATTGATAGGTGCTAATGTACCCTATAATTAAAATGTATCTTTGATCTTTCAGAAAAAATTAAATCAAAAAACTTTAAGCATGGGATTGACCAATAACGATATAATGAAAAAGCTACGTGTGGCGCATAAGCTCCGGGATGAAGATATTGTAAAAATATGTAGCCTGGTTGATTTTAAAGTATCAAAAAGCGAATTGGGTGCTATTTTCAGAAACCCTAATCACCCCAAATATATGGATTGTGGAGACCAGTTTTTGCGAAATTTCTTAAATGGATTGGTTATACATCTTAGAGGGCCAATGCCTCCAAAGAAGAAAACCGAAAATTAATAGTAAATAATTTAAAATAAAAAGCCGGCATCAGATACTTTTTGATGCCGGCTTTTTCCATTAATTAAACAATTCTCTAGAGAGCGCTCCATTTAATTCTAATGGGAATAGCGTCTTCGTGCATATTGTGAATGCTTTCTACAAAGTGAAGTAGTTTAGGTCGATTCTGCAAACTTATCTTTTTTCTCTTCTGAATATTTCGTAGCGTTCTCATTTTGGTTCGTTTTTTATAATTGATGAATTCTAAAAAGACTATCTATAGCGTCTTTTGTGGTTCCAGGTATAAGCTTTTGATGTGCTTATTCTTTCTGTTAATTGGTTGCTGTCTAATGTTCTCATTTTAGTTTAGTTTTGCGGTTGATAAATTTAAAAGACTATCTATAACGTCTTTTGTTGTTCCAGGTAAAAGCTTTTGATGTGCTTACTCTTTCTGTTAACTGATTGCTATCTAATGTTCTCATAATTTCTAGTTTTTTTGTTGTTATATCTAATAGACGACACAAATATGATTTTGTTACAGTACTGTGTAATGCAAAGTACTATTTTAACTATTTTTTAACCTTTAAGAAATTGAACGGGGAGCTTTATACATAAAAAAACGGCCTCCGGTAATTTGCCGGAGGCCGTTTAATTTGGTTTATAGAATACTCTAGAACCCTGCCGGTAGGGGGGCGGTACCGGTTTCGGAGTTTGCCATATCTATAGACACAGAATTTAGCCCTTTAGTAATAAAACCTTTTCTGTAAATAATTAAATTTAAATACATATCTACAGCTGTGCTCGAAAAATTAGAGCCTTGTTTTGTGTGAAATTCTGAATTATTTACAAATGCTCTTAAAAACCAGGTCTGAGTTGCGGGGTTTGCATATGCATACATTTGATAGCCCTCGATATTATCATCTGTAATGTTACTATGTGTCATTACACTTGTATTGTCTGTTACTGTTTCCAAATAATAGTATCCTTGTACAGTGACAATATAGTTATCTGTCGAAATTTTAGTGTCATAATCTTGTAAACCATCTGTTGAAAGGTTTCTAAAAACAAATTCAGCATAATTAATAGGGCCATATTTACTCGCGGTGATATCATATTCAATAATATTATCTGTAGGTGATAGGATCAATAACTTTGAGCCTCTAATTTCGGTATACGTACCCGGGTCCTCAAGGAACAAACTTCCATCTGTTTTAACATCGCCTATAACATCCAGAGTACTGGTTGGTGAAGGATTATTGATACCAACCTGGGCCAATATTGCACCAGAGCTTATTAATAATGTAAGAATAGTAATATTAAAATTTCTCATAACTGTAAATTAATATAGGTTAGGTATAGAAGAAGCTACTCCTGTATTACTACCTCCAAGATCTGAAGTAATAGGAGTCAGGTTTCTATAATAAGATTTGTCATACACGATCAATGTAACCTTATAAGTTACAGAATCTTCTGAATCCAGGTCTAAGGTTCTGTTTTTTATTTCTAAGTGCCAGGTTCCTCCACTGGTAAAAGTACGCACTACAAAATTTCCTATGGATTTTGTATCGGGGCTGTTTACTTTTTTGATCGCGTCTCCTATATATTGGAAATTAGCTACTCCAACTACATACTTGCTGTCATCGTATTGCAGATCCAGATCTGTAAGATTATCAAGTGATATGTTCGTAAAAGTATAATTTACAACATTTACAGGGGCTACACTTAATGAATTAACATCCAATACTGCAATTTCACCTACCGGATCTGAGCTGGTAGACCGTGTGATCAATTTAAAGTTTTCATCGGTTCCCGAAACAACTCCAAGAGAACTGGTTGCAAAGGAATCTTGAACTAACATATCACCTGCAACATGTAAATCTGTTTCAGGGGTAGTTGTTCCAATACCTACCTGAGCTTGAACCAGGTAAGTAGATAATAGCAATAATAAAAGAGATATATTATTTTTCATAATAAGCAGGTATTAATTTATTAGGGGGCTTGCGGCACTTCCTGTTGTCGAATTAGACATAGGGATTTCTATAGTGCCAAATTGTTTTGATAGATCTTTTGAAAATATAAGTGTCTTTACTGTCCAGGTACCTATTGCGGATTCATCTAAGTTTGCTACCATAGGATAATCTGCAATAATATGCCAGGTACCATTTTTTATAAAAGTAGCGGTATAAGGTAAACTGGAGTTATCAATAGCATTACTTGATCCACTTATTTCCAATTCCTGATCATAAAAGGCAGAGAAAGTAATAAGGACAAATTCTGAAGCGTCAATCCCGGTGTCAAAATCCCTTACCCAGTCTAGATCTGCATTCGTTATAATATACTCTTGTATATATCCAAGTGCAGCGCCTGTTGGATTACTTACATCCAAAGCCTTAACTGTATTGTCTGTATCCTGAACCAGGAAAGTGGAAGTGTCTCCATCCTCCATATCATTAAGAGTAACAATATCTATATTTCCGGAAATAGTTACATTACCAGCAACTTCTAATGTTTTTCTTGCATTAGTAGTTCCAATTCCAACTTGAGAAAATGAAGTATAACTATTACATATAATAAATGCGAATAGTAAAATACTCTGTAGGTTGTAAGTTTTCATTTTAATCTAATTTGGGACTACAAATATATAGTCTATACCCGTAAGTAGTTGTTAAAGAATAATTTGTAAAGTGCTTTATAACGAATATTAAATGTATTTCGTCGAATAATTTAAATATTAGCTATTTTTTTGTAGGAAAGAGTAGGAAGAAAGTATCGTTTTCTTCCAATATTTTTAAATCAATATTTTGAAAAACCATCTATATAATTTTTACGAATTGTAATTTTTTACCTAAATAATATATGTAGTATACAGATGATGAAGAATAATATCCATACAAAAGTCATTTATTAGACATAATTTAACTATTCTTAGAAAAAAATACTCTTATATTTGTCTAGTTAAAATTTTCCCTACAAGATTTTAAAGATTTTTACGTTATTAGAATTTGATTACCTTTTATAAATATGCCCCAAAAGACGAAAAAGAAAAGTTTTAAAAGATTACATAAGTATTACAGCTATACAGGATTTTATTCTTTTGTTAGCTATAGCTTAAAGAAATCGATCCTTCCAATTACCGGATTTATACTTCTTATTATAGTATTGGATCAATATGTAATTGATTTCAGTTCTTTTTTTACTGAAATTACCAACACCTATGCACCAGTTGGTATTTTGTCTGTCTTTTTTGCTTCAGAATCTTTGTTGGGTCTTATTCCCCCGGAGATTTTTATTGCGTGGTCAGATAAAACGGCATCTCCTATTGTTTATTTAAGCTTATTGGCAATATTATCTTATTTAGGAGGTATTGTATCTTACTTCATTGGAAAACTAATTTTACGAATTCCTGCAGTCTATAACTATGTTGAAGTCAGAATGGAGAAACATCTGCGAAATGTTCGCAAATGGGGTGGCTTTTTAATTATAGTAGGAGCATTGCTCCCCATACCATTTTCAATGACCAGTATGGCAGCAGGTACCATTAATTATAGTTTTAAGAACTATTTACTCTTTGGCAGCCTTCGCTTTGTTCGGTTCTATTTATTTGCAATTGCCATTTTTAATCTTGTTTAGTAGTTTGCAAGCAGCTTCCTTTTATCTTAAAATAAATAAGAAAATAGGAATGGTTTATTTACGGGTTTTATAAATTTGCAAAAGAGAATGAAAGGACTTACCATCATATTATCAATCTTTATGCTTTTACTGGCATTAAAGCCTTGTTCCGATGGTTTTAATCAGGACCATACAGATGAATTGGCGGTGAATGAAATCCACAACCATTCTAAAGACTCTGATGATTCCTGCCCCGCCTTGTGTATATGTATTTGCTGTGGCATATCTATTGTATATGAACCACTCATAAATTATAATGTTACCGGTAATCCTATTATTTATACTCAAACAAATAAATATTACCAATCTCAGTATTCATTTGATTTCCTTTCCAGTATCTGGCATCCGCCACAAACAATTAGCTAAATATGTTTTTGAGTAACCAGAACGCAACTTTCCTTATTAGTTAATTAAATACATTTTAAAATGATAAATTACTTTTTAAGCACTATGCTTATATTTTTGCTATGCGTATCAGCAGTAGCACAAACCAATACAATACAAATTAAAGTTAGTACCGAAATTAATAGCGAACCTCTTTTAGGTGCCACCGTTTATTTTTCGGAATTAGAAAAGGGAGCTGTCACAGATTTTGACGGCATTGCTACTTTTTCAGATATACCGGACGGGACACACAAATTGATTATTTCTTTTGTGGGATTTGTCACTATTGAAACAACGGTAACAATTCCGGAAACCAATATGCTGGAGTTCAGAATAAAAGAAGGAGAGAACACCTTGGACGAAATAGTGTTACAATCAACCCGAAGCACACGGACATTCAAAAAGACTCCTACACGAATAGAATTCATTGGGGCAGAAGAACTGAGCGAAAAAGCTGTTATGAATGCTTCTAACATTTCTATGGTGCTACGTGAAAGTACCGGAATACAAATGCAACAAACATCCTTAAGTAGTGGAAATACAAATATCAGAATTCAAGGTTTGGATGGCCGGTATACACAATTATTAAAAGATGGATTTCCTCTTTACGGAGGTTTTTCCAGCGGATTAAGCATTATGCAAATCCCTCCTTTGGACTTACAGCAATTTGAAATAATAAAAGGGAGTTCGTCTACCTTATATGGTGGCGGAGCCATAGCAGGGCTGGTCAATATGGTGTCAAAAACTCCGGATATGGACCCGGAACTTGATATCATGCTTACACAAACGCATGCTTTGGGAAGTACAGTAAATGTTTTCTACAGCAAACGAAATGAAACCTTTGGAATTACTTTGTACGGTTCAGGTCATTATCAAAAGGAATATGATCCCGATGATGATGGATTTACTAATCTGCCACAGACAAAGTCTATTTCCTTGAATCCGAAAGTCTTTTATTATCCTTCAGAGAATACTACGATCTGGTTGGGTTTAAATGGTACCTATGATGACAGACTGGGAGGCGATATTACAAAAATTGAAAGTGGAGAAAATGGTATTCACCAATATACCGAAGAAAATACTTCAAAGCGTCTAAGTAGTCAATTGGTTTATAAAACCCGATTCAGCGATGTAAATAGCCTGGACATTAAGAATAGTATTTCCTTTTTCGACAGAGAGCTAAACACGCCAGATCTTACATTTAACGGAGTTCAGGTCAATACCTTTACTGAAGCTGCTTATCAAATGCAAAAGGAAAAAACAGATTGGGTTTTTGGAGCGAACTTATATACTGTGGATTTTGACGAAAAATCTTCAGTATTACAGAGAGATCAGCAAGACATTACTTATGGGGCTTTTGTAAATAACATTTATGATATTTCTGAAAGCTGGATACTTGAGACAGGCATGAGAACCGATTATGCAAAAGATTGGGGTTTCTTTTCACTTCCTAAAATATCCATTCTCTTTAAAACCGATAGTTCTTTTTCAAGTAGAATAGGGGGAGGATTGGGATACAAACTACCGGATATTTTTACGGAAGAAGCAGCGTTTATTAATTATAAGAATGTAGCTCCCATTGACAAAGAATCTCTTAAAGCTGAAGAGTCTTATGGAATGAACCTGGATTTTAACTACAAGACAAAGATTTCAGAAACGGTGGGTTTTTCTATAAACCAGTTATTCTATCTAACTGCTATAAAAAATGGGTTGCTGTTAAATGATGTAGGTAATGACCAATTTGAATTTGAAAATGCACAAGATAAAATCTTCAGTAAAGGAGCCGAAACAAATATTAAGTTCACTTATAAAGATTTTAGATGGTTTTTAAATTATGCCTTCATTGATACGCGCCTTAATTATTTGGAAGGAAATCCGCAAAAACCTTTAACGGCAAGGCACAATGCAGGGAGTGTCATCATGTATGAAAATGAAAAGTGGCGCATTGGTTACGAAACGTATTTTACCGGAAGCCAACAGTTATTTAATGGAGATGAAACCAAATCCTATGTCACTATGGGGTTGTTAGGAATGCGAAATTTTAAATGGGGTAGTGTCTTTGTCAATTTCGAAAATATTACGGATCAGCGACAAAGCAGATTCTCACCTTTGGTATTACCTCCACATGAAAATCCGGTATTTCCTGAAATTTATGCTCCTACCGATGGAATTATTGTTAGTATGGGCGTGATCTTAAAGCCATTTGGGAATGATGAATAAGGGTAAATTGTCATAGGATATTTAGAGACCCGCCTTTCGGCGGGTTTTTGTTTTATAGGTAAACGTAGCTACTTTAAGTGATTTAAAGTTTCCTCTCTTTTTTATATCTTAACATTCAAATATAGAATCAACCAATACACCATGGCAAGAAGAAAATTCTGGCAGAGGCCGGCACTTCATTTTGAAGAAGAAGAGAATAAACATCGCAAAGTAACGTGGCTCGAACTATTTTTTGATCTGTACTTTGTAGTTGTAATTGCCGCATTAACACATAATTTGGCCGGGATGCTCAATTGGCAGGGAATTCTGGATTTTGCTCTTACGTTTATACCGGTCTGGTGGATTTGGATTGGAGTTACCTATTATAATGAACGCTTTGAGACCGAAGGGTTTGAAAACCGTTTATTTATTTTTCTTCTCATGATTCCTATTGCAGGGCTTGCAGTCTTCTCCCATGATGCGTTGGGGCATAATTTTATAGGATTTGTTTTGTCTTACGCACTGGCCAGGGTTATCACCGTTTTTATGTGGGCCTATGCTACATATCATAATAGAATATTTAGAAAATCCGGTTTAATCTACGTTATCGGTTTCTCTCTTTCGATCTTGCTATGTTTGTTTGCAGTGCTATTGCCACCATTTGCTGGAATTGTGGTTTTTGGAGTTGCGATGACCATAGATATTATTGTTCCTATGTTTGCTATCAAAGCTAATAGAATATTGCCAAAGTTCTCAACTTCAAAACTTCCGGAACGCTTTGGATTATTTATAATTATCGTATTAGGTGAGGGGATCGTAGGAACGATTAATGGAATTTCACAAAACGACCATATAGGCACCGGTGTTATTTATTTTGGAATTTTAGGTATCGCCATTACCTTTTCACTATGGTGGATCTACTTTGATTTTGTAGGTCGTCGTACTGCAGATAATAATAGCTCTTTTAAACAATTTGCTTGGGCCTATGCACATCTGCCTTTAGTAATTTGTTTTTCGGCAGTTGGGGCTGCTATGACCGGCCTTATTGGTCATGTGGGAGATTTGGATGAATTTGCAAAAATTATTCTATTGATCGCTTCGGGAGGTGCTTTAATTGTGATAGGTTGTATAGAACCGCTCTTAAAGAAAACTCACGATGAGCCAACACATTATTTTGTTAGTCCGCTACTAAAAATAATAACCGGGCTGAGTATTATTCTTTTTTCTTTCTTTTCTGAAGGAATACCGTCAAAATTGATCATGGGTATCATTCTTGCCTTTTTCTTAGTGAATATGATCTATTCATTATATGTCTGGTTTACACAGAATATAGATGATACAGAAGAAGTAGAAGTAGATATTGGAGCTTCAGAACAGCCATAAATGCTCATTAAAACCTGGATTCAGTAAGCCCCGATATACTTTTCCGAAAACTATTATAGAAACACTTGTAGTTACCTGGTGTTATTGTATTTTTAAGCTTAAATTCAGAAAAAAACCAACCACTATGAAAAATTTATTCAAAACCAATATTAAGAGATGGTCTTGTAATCTATTACTGGGAGTTTTATGTATGGTGCCTGCCACACTTCTTTCACAAACAAGAAGTTTCGAAGAGCTTAAGCAAATGCACAATGAAGTGCCGGATGATGCCTATGTGGAAGTTGATAAGGCCAGTATGGAAAGAAGTCCCGCATATCGCGTTGTTACTCCCAACTATTTTACCACACAGGTTAATATTGACGAAAATGGAAATAATATAGTAGGGGATGCAGGAAATGAACCTTCTATTGCAGTGGACCCAACCAGCCCAAATAAAATGGTGATTGGGTGGAGGCAGTTCGATACTGTAAATAATAATTTTCGTCAGGCTGGAAATGCATATTCTATTGACGGAGGTTATAACTGGATAAATCCCGGAGTATTGGATCCGGGAGTATTTCGTTCGGACCCTGTATTGGATTTTGATGCAGAGGGAAACTTTTATTACAATAGCCTTAGTATTAATCCTTTCGACTGTGAAGTATATACAAGTACAGATGGAGGGCAAGATTGGGGATTGCCTGTTCCTGCAAGAGGTGGAGATAAGCAATGGATGCGAATTGACAGATCCGGAGGAATAGGAGATGGTAATAATTATTCATACTGGAACTCTTCGTTTAGTGCTTGTAACCCTAATAATTTCACAAGGTCTGTTGATGATGCACAAAGCTTTGAAAGCTGCGTGTTGGTAGCCGGAGATCCTGTTTGGGGTACACTTGCGGTAGATGCAGATGGTACTCTATATACAGTAGGCCAAGTTACACAGGGACTAATCGTTACAAAATCTACAACGGCAAAGGATACATCGATACCGGTTACTTTTGATTCTTTTAGTCCTGTAGACCTGGATGGAAATTTAAATGCAAGTGTAGCAGTGAATCCTCAGGGCTTAGTAGGACAAGCCTGGGTAGATGTAGATATATCCGGAGGAGCAGGGCATGGGAATGTTTACGTATTGGCTTCGGTAGCAAGATCTTCTTTTGCAGATCCGGCGGACGTTATGTTTGCTAAAAGTGAGGATGGAGGTCAAACTTTTTCGGCGCCTATGCGAATAAACACAGATGTGGGAATTAACGCTTACCAATGGTTTGGTACCATGGCCGTAGCACCTAATGGACGTATTGATGTAGTTTGGTTAGATACACGGAATGCTACTAACGCAATTAATTCAGTGTTGTATTATAGTTTTTCTGAAGATCAGGGAGATACCTGGTCAGATAACGAACCTATCTCTTTAGAATTTGACCCTTCTGTTGGCTATCCACAACAAAACAAAATGGGTGATTATTTTGATATGGTTTCCGATAATGATTATGCGCACCTGGCGTGGACCAATACCATCAATGGAGGACAGGATGTGTATTATACACGTATTTCTCCGCTGGGGATTTTAAATGTTGACGATATTGCCGGAGCAAATCCGTTCAATCTTGTTAACTATCCTAACCCATTTAGTGATACAACTACACTGGAATTTACAATTCCTTCCGAAGAAAAAACCACAGTTGAAGTCTTTGATGTACGAGGTAGAAAATTGAGCACCTTGCTAAATGAAACCGTTTCCGGTAAGCAGCGCCTTATTTGGAACGGAACAGGTGATGATGGAACTAAATTAAATTCGGGTTTATATTTTATTGCAATTCAAACTAAAACTAAGCGATTAATTGTAAAGATATTGTTGCAGTAATTTCATATATTTATTAGGTTAAAATCTCACCCTATGAAAATATATGACGATAAACACATAAAAAATGTAGTCTTTGTTGGAGCTCATAATAGCGGCAAAACTACTCTTGCCGAAACCATGCTTTTTGAAGCAGGATTGATCAATAGACGTGGGACAGTAGAAGCCAGAAATACTGTTTCAGATTATCACGAAATTGAACACGAACGAGGCAATTCGGTATTTGCAACACCACTTCATACCGAATGGCGTAATTATAAAATAAATATTATTGATACACCGGGGTTGGATGATTTTATAGGTGAGATCATTTCTTCAATTAGAGTTGCAGATACTATCGTAACTGTTCTCAATGCACAGCACGGGGTTGAAGTAGGTACAGAAATTATTTGGAGTTATATAGATAAATATCATAAACCCACCCTTTTTGTGATCAATCAAATTGATCATCCCAATGCCAAATTTGAAGAAAGTTTTAAGAGCATTAAAACTTTAGTTGGGAATAATGCAGTTAAAATTCAATATCCTTTAGTGGTTGATGGTGCACAGTGTATTATTGATGTTTTGAAGATGAAAATGTATAAATTCTCTCCGGAAGGTGGCAAGCCTGAAAAGTTTGATATCCCGGAAGATCAGCTGGTAATGGCTACTAACTTGCAGAATGAATTAATTGAAAAAGCTGCAGAGAACGATGAAGAGTTGATGGAGTTATTCTTTGACAAAGGGACTTTGAACGAAGATGAAATGCGTAAAGGAATAAAAGCAGGAATGCTAAATCATGAATTGTTTCCTGTTTTTTGTATGTCGGCTTTAAATGATATGGGTAGTGGAAGGTTAATGGGCTTCATTGATAATGTTGCACCGGCTGCAGCAGACCTGAAACCAGAACAGAGTGTAGAAGGAAATGAAATAACCCGTAAAAAGGAAGCCCCTACGGCTTTATTTGTGTTTAAAACCGTATATCAACCTAATTTGGGTCAAATTACTTTTTTCAAAGTAAAATCAGGGGAAATAAATCTGAACGATAAGTTGGTGAATTCCAGAAATGGCGAAACCGAAATTCTTAACCAGCTATTCATTATGGATGGGAAAGAACGGAATCCCGTTTCAAAATTAACAGTAGGTGACATTGGAGCAACACTAAAATTGAAATATACAGAAACCAATGACACCTTAACAAAAGCCGGTAATAAGGTTACTATAAAACCTATTCAGTATCCGCAACCAAGAATACGAAAATCTATTTTAGCAGCGAATACCAAAGATGAAGAGAAATTAAGTGACGCACTTAAAAAGATACACAGTCAGGATCCAACGGTAATTGTTTCTTTTTCTAAAGAAGCACGACAATTGATCATTGAATGTCAGGGTGAATTACACCTGGCAACAATAGATTGGATCTTAAAAAATATATATGGTGTTGAAGCAAAGTTCGAGAAACCAAAAATTTCATTCAGAGAGACTATTCAACGCTCTTCAAGTGCTAACTACAGGCATAAAAAACAATCCGGAGGTTCTGGGCAATTTGCGCAGGTGCATATGAAAATAGAACCATGGCATGAAGGTATGGGTGAACCTGAAGGCTTTAATATTAGAGGAAAAGAAGAAGTAGACCTTACCTGGGGTGGAAAATTAGTTTTCTATAACTGTATTGTAGGTGGGGTCATAGACCAACGCTATTTACCTTCTGTAATGAAAGGTGTCCTCGAAGTCATGGAAGAAGGGCCACTTACCGGTTCTTATATCCGAGATGTAAGGGTTATGGTATATGATGGCAAGATGCACTCGGTAGATTCTAATGACATTTCTTTTAAAATCGCCGGAGCACATGCTTTCAAAGAAGCATTTTTAAATGCAAACCCTAAGTTATTGGAACCTACAATGGAGCTGACTGTTAAAGTTCCTGAAGAAATGGTGGGTAATGTAATGACCGATCTACAATCGAGACGTTCAATGATACAGGGGATAGACAGCAATAACAATTATCAGATTTTAAAGTGTATAACTCCTGAAGCCGAATTATACGGTTATTCTACAAACCTGAGGTCTTTAACGCAGGGGCGAGCTACTTTTAATTCAACTTTTTCATCCTATCAGCCAGTGCCTACGAATGTTCAGAAAGAATTGATCAATAATTGATATTCTTAAAATTTAGGAGTACAAAGCTATTTTACCGGAATTGACCGACAGTATTTTATGGATAAAAGTGTAACATTAGTAATAAAGTTACATCTTATCATAGAACCAATCAATCAATCAAAATGAAACATTTAATAATTATCTTCCTATGCAGTTTTATATTGCAGGGGACAGCACAATCAAAGATAGCTGCCAGAGAATGGCAGGAAGACCTTAAATTTCTTCAGCATACAGTACATTCGGATTACTCTTTTTTATTTAAAAAAACAACGGCAAAAGAATTCGATAAAGCTGTTGATGAGTTGCATAACAATATTCCAAACTTACAAGAACATGAGATAATTGTTGGATTTGCCCGCATTGTTTCTTCATTTAAATATGGGCATACGGTACTTGGTTTTAGGAATTTGTCTGACATATTTCATCAATTGCCTATGAATTTATATCATTTTAATGATGGTGTCTATGTTCAGGGTATACATAAAGATTATAAACAGGCATTGGGAGCAAAGGTTATAGCTGTGGAAAATATGCCCATAGAAGAGGTTCTTAAAGCCATTTATCCGGTAGTGCCTTCAGAAAATGATCAGTTTTTTAAGGCTTATGGCTTTCGTTATCTCATTAGCCCTGAGATTTTACATGCTCAAAAGGTGATCAATGAGTTATCGGATACAATCGAATTTACATTAGAAAAAAACGGTAAGACCTTTAAGGTTGCGTTTAAATCTCTAGCAGGTGGACAACAAGTCCCATTAACATATGGCTTTGTACAACAAGAAGGAGATTGGTTGGATGCCCGTTCCCAAGATGAAACTCCGCTATATTTAAAAAATCTTGACAAGATATATTATTACGAATATCTTCCAAATAAGAAGACCGTATATGTAAGGCATAGCCAGATACAGGATGATCCCAATGAAAAGATCCCTGAATTTTATACTCGGGTTTTCAATTTTATAGAGAACAATGGTGTAGAGCGCCTGGTTTTGGATGTTAGGCTTAATGGGGGAGGCAATAATTATAAAAATAAAGCAGTGATTACGCGAATTATAGAATCTAAAAAGATAAATACAACGGGAAATCTTTATGTAATTATCGGGCGCCGTACATTTTCTGCATGTCAAAACCTTGTAAATGAGTTAGATAATTATACAAATGCTATTTTTTTAGGAGAACCGACAGGAGAGAATGTAAACTTTTACGGAGACAACCGTCGTGTAGATTTACCTAATAGTAAAATCCCTGTTTACTTATCCTTTGCATGGTGGCAGGATAAACCCCAGTGGGAAAATAAACCCTGGACTGCCCCACATATTGCTATCGATATGAGCTTTGAGGATTATAAAACTAATAAAGATCCGGTCCTTGATGCATCCTTGACTTTTTCAGATACCAAGTATATTTTAGATCCAATGCAGTATATGACAAACCTATATTTTGCTGGTGAAATGGAGAAACTTGAAAAGGAAGCTTTTAGAATGATAAATGACCCAATGTACCAGTTTTTTGATTTTGAAAAAGAATTGAATAAAGCAGGTTATAATGTATTGGCTAGCGGAGAGCATCAGGAAGCTATTGCCATATTTACATTTGTTACAAAACTATTCCCCGGTTCTGCCAATGCATGGGATAGTCTTGCGGAAGGATATTGGAAAGCCGGTGATAAAGAAAAAGCCATTGAGTATTATAACAAAGCGCTTTCTATGGATCCGGAAGGTTTCACAGGAAGAAACGCCCGCGATATGCTTAAAAAGATCACAGAAGGCGGAAATCATTAATTAATATAAATACCTAAGAGAAAGTTTAGTACAAAAAGGTATCTTTGCCATAAGTTATACAGGCGATCATTTTGGATTTATCTTTGATAAAGCGAAATATTTTTTTTCACACATTCTTTGGTAGATTATTAACTGTGTCTTTAGCTACACCTTATATTCACATTAAAAAATACAAATGGCAAAATCCCAGCAAACCTATAGTAAGAATGAAAAAGAAAAAAAACGATTAAAAAAACGAGAAGAAAAACAAAAGAAAAAAGAAGCTCGTAAAGCAGAAGCAAAAGAAAAAGGCGGAGGAATTCAATTTGCATATGTCGATCATAATGGAAATTTAACCGATACGCCTCCGGATCCTTCAAAAAAAATAAAAATTGAAGCCGAAAGCATAGAGATTGGCATCCCAAAAATGGAAGAGGGTGAAAGAGTGGCCTTTGATCCTGTTAGAAAAGGTAAAGTTTCATTTTTTGATGATTCAAAAGGGTTTGGATTTATTATAGATTCAGAAAATCAAGAAAAATATTTTACCCATGTTAGTGGTTTAATTGATACCATTGCTGAAAATGATAATGTGTCCTTCGAACTGGAAAAAGGGCAAAAGGGTATGAATGCTGTTAAGGTTAAGTTACTTCCATAGTATACAATTTGCTTTTTTTCATACAGTAACGTAACAAAATCTATTTTTTTGCGTCTAGTATGCAAAATAATTCCTGATTATGAAAAAAGTATTTGCCATTATAGGCTTGGCCATATTATTAGTGGCTTGTGGTCCTTCTTCCAAAACCACGAATGATTTAGCTACTCAAAACCCAATTAAAACAACATTAGATCTTACAAAAGTTATAGATGATAAGGTCCCGGTTACCATTGACCCCGGGCGATTCACTCAAGAAGCTGTAACCTATAGACTCCCTAAGGTAGTGCAGGGAACCTATGCAGTTAGTGACTTTGGACATTTTGTTGATGATTTTAAAGCTTTCGACTATGAAGGAAATCAACTAGCTGCTGTAAAGGATGATACCAATACATGGACAATTGCAAATGCTACAAAATTAGACAGGATCACCTATTTTATTAACGACACTTATGATGTAGAAGGGGAAGGAAAATCTCCCTTTTCTCCTTCCGGGACAAATATAGAACCGGACAATTATGTCTTAAACCTTCACGGTTTTATAGGATATTTTGATTCTTTGAAAGCAAATCAATACACTTTGGATGTAACTGCCCCTGTAGGATTTATAAGATCTTCCGCTATTCAAAATACAGGAGAAAAGTTAAGTGAAGATGGTTTAAACAGAACGACAAGTTATTTTGCCCCAAGATATTTTGATATTACAGATAACCCTATGATGTATGGTAATCTGGATGTTGAAGAGTTTATGGTTGGCGATATTAAAATTGTCTTAAGTGTGTTTTCTCCAAATAAAACACATACAGCGGCAAGCTTAAAAGAAACGATGTACGACATGATGAAAGCCCAAAAGAAGTATTTGGGAGAAATAAACAGCACACCTCGTTATGACATTTATTTGTACTTATCTAAAGGAGAAGAAGATTCTCCTGCAGGATTCGGAGCATTGGAACACCATACTTCTACAGTAGTGGTCTTGCCGGAATCGATGCCAGCCAGTGCATTGGCAGAGACTATGGTAGATGTGGTTTCTCATGAATTCTTTCATATTGTAACTCCATTGTCCGTACACTCGGAAGACGTACATTATTTTGACTATAACGCTCCTACGTTTTCAAAGCATTTATGGATGTATGAGGGTGTAACCGAATATTTTGCACAACACTTTCAAGTGTATGAAGGTTTAAAGACCGAAGAAGAATTTTATGAAACCGTACTAGACAAAATTAACACCTCATTGAGCCTGGATGATAATATGAGCTTTACTACCATGAGTGAGAATATCCTGGAAGAACCGTATGCAGCAAATTACTATAATGTCTACCAAAAGGGAGCTTTAATAGGTATGTGTATTGATATTTTAATGAGGGAAGAAAGTAATGGTAACAGAAGCATGTTATCATTAATGAAAGAATTATCATTAAAATACGGAAAAAATAAGCCGTTTACTGACGATACAATTATTGAAGAAATTTCACAAATGACGTATCCAAGTGTTACCGAATTCTTTAAGACACATGTAGAAGGGTCAACTCCAATTGATTATAGTACATTTTTTGGTAAGGTAGGATTGTTGGAAGAAGAAGCGAAAGTAAAAAGCAACTTTATAATGGATGGTAATACCCCCATTGTAAGTGGAGATCCGGAGAAAGGTATATTCTTTACAACACTGGTAGAAGGTAACAGCTTTTGGGTTGAACAGGGAGTAAAGGCAAACGATGTCATTAAGCAGGTAAATGGAACGGATGTGACCATGCAAAATGCAAATGCTATATTCCAGCAAGTATATAACTGGGAACTTGGAAAAGATATCGATGTAAGACTAGATAGAGGTGGAGAGGAAGTTATTATTAAAACCACTACCACACAAGCTTACACAAAAGGGAAAAAACTGGTTGAAAACCCTAATGCTACCCAAAAACAAATTAGTCTACGAAAAGCCTGGTTGAAAGGATAGTTGAAAATATTTATCTAATAGTGTTAGATTAGTGCAGCACGTGAAACTTAAATATTTAAGTTCACGTGCTTTTTTTATCTTTTAAAATGGATATGATTCATTTTTACTGAAACCCTCATCCATATATACACTATTTTTAGAAGGCCCCATTACTTTTAAATGACCCACTTCACCTGCTCCCAAAAACCGGTAACGGAAGCCTGCCAGTTCTCCAACGCTTTTTTGATAGCTGCCTCTATACACTTCAGTGCTGTCAACCGATACGGTAACTTGTTTTTGTTTTACATCTATTGCTATGTTCCTGTAGTTAGAAAAATCAACACCAAACATAGACAGGTCATGCTCTTTGCCTCTCAAATAGGTATCGTTAAGCATTAAATTAATATCCGAAACACAGCCGGGAATTGAAAAAGGAATAACCATAGCTCCTTTGGTTCCTAATATTACAATCCGAACGGTCTGGCAAACAGCCCATTTTTCAGCATAGGTATTTTTGATCGATGTATGTAAAGAAAAATTATCGCCAGAAATAGTTTCAAAATCTTTTACAAAATGAAATGAGGAAACTAAGGGTTTTTCATTCGATGTTATTTCATTCAACGCAGTATTAGGAAAGGAGAGTTTATTATTTGTTATTTCTTCTTCAGAAAAATATTTTGGCACCGGGTCATAATCGATTGTTCCTACCCAGCCATCTGATTTGATGAACAGGTCGTGTTCTTTAATAATTTTCCCTTCAACCAAAAGTTTGGCTCTAAAATAGCCCGGAAAATAATAAATACCTGTTGCCTGTTGCTGTTTGGTATTTATTTTAATGGTCTTTGTAACATCCCAAAACTGTTGGATATAGATGCTATCTGATTCAATATTGTTCAGGTTAAAATCAAACACGACCGAATTCGGTAAACCCTCTGTTACCGGGTGGCTGCTAAATTCAATCGTTGAGAGGTCTTCCTCGGAAATTGTATTTCCTGAACCTACCATAGAATAAAAAGAAATAAAAACAATGGTCATTACGGCTGCAGATGTTATGATAACACCAAAATTTGAAGCTACTTTGTGTTGTATCCAGGAAGGCTTTTTGGCTTTTGCTTCATTCTTAAAATCACGCCAATTTGCATAGCCTGCAAATTGTGATAAGGTATTTAAGGTACTGATACTTGGAGCACTGGTATAGTTTACTTTTCCCCAAACACGTTTTAACGTTGTTGGACTTAGCAATACCCGGGTACTTTGTTGTATGGTTTCACTTAATTCAATGAATACATCATTATGCCAATGGGCTGAAGTTCCCCAACCCAACTTCTCCTCAATTTGAAGCAGGCATTTTTCTACTAGTTTATGTTCCGGGTATGTATTCATCTTATAGACCAAAATTCCTTAAAATATATGACTTGTACAACATTGAATCGTTTTGCACCAATTTGTTTTAGTTATATAAGCTCAATATAAGAGCTTTATAAAAAAAGATCATGACAAAACTTAAACCCACACCACTTACATTATTATTGACCTTATTACTAATGTCTATAACAGGCCTTTCTCAAAAAAGTATCATACCTATAGATACCTTACACTGGAATATTAATGCCAGGTCCTATGTTCTGGAGAAGCATAAGGGTAAAGATGCTATCTACTTACAAAGAGGAAGCATGACATTAAAAGATACAAAATTCCTCAATGGTACTATTGAGTATGACATATTTTTAAAAAAAGAACAGTCTTTCCCAGGGGTTTTATTCAGAATTGTGGAAAATGATGCCGAACAATTTTATATTCGTCCTCATCTTCCCGGAAAGCCAGATGCTAACCAAGTAATACCATCAACCAAGAGAATTTCTCCCTGGCAGTTATATTTTGGACCAAAATATTCATTTGCACATGAATATAAATATGACGATTGGACCCATGTAAAAATAGTGGTAAATGACAATAAAGCACAGGTATATCTTGATTACGCTGAAAAGCCCAATTTATCGTGGAATCTTTTTCACCCTACAAGGGAAGGAGATCTCCTTTTAACCGGAGGAAATGCTTCAGGAATGCATCTGGCCAATATAACTGTAAACAAAGATGCGTATAAAATTGTGGATTTCAACCCAATAGAGAGAGAACCTATTGAAGGCCTTATACCGGAATGGGAAATCTCCGATATGTTTGAAGTAAAGCTTCTTGAAGACTCCGGCAAAATAGGTTCGGTTATAGCTGCCAGAAAATGGGGTAGAAAGGTTCAGGTGGAAGAAGGGATTGCTGCCAATATTTCAAGAGTACAGTTTCTGTTTGATGGAACTCCCGGAGAAACTGTTTTTGCAAAGATCACTATCGATTCTGATAAGGAACAGGTTAAACTTTTTGAATTTGGATATAGCGATGATGTAGTTGCCATTCTCAATGGAAAACCTATATATAAAGGCACTAATAAATATCGCAGCCGTGATTATCGCTATTTAGGGACCATCGGGCTGTTTGATGCGATCTACCTGAACCTCAAAAAAGGAGAAAATACACTATTAATGGCTGTTTCTGAGGCATTTGGAGGCTGGCTAATCACCGGAAAGTTTACTGATAACAACGGAATTAGAATCAAATAAACTTTAGTTGCTAAATTAACCTGTCCTGCGTATGTCGAAGGACAGGTTATTATTAAAATACATAACTGTTGCATATTCAAAAATTTGATTATATATTTGTATATACAAATAATGTAGGTGTAATGAATGAATATTATAATGCAATTTATGCAATCATTAAAACCGGGCACTGGATGACAGACTCTGTATCCAGGGAGCTTAAAGAACTTGACATTTATGAACCTCAATTTAATGTCTTACGAATACTCCGTGGCGCAAAAGGGAAACCAATTTCAGTAAACAGCATATTGGAAAATATGGTGCAACGGTCCAGCAATGTAACCCGTATTGTAGATAAGTTGACAGCTAAAGGACTTGTGGAAAGAACATTGTGTCCTTCGGACAGGAGGAAAATGGACATCATTATCACCAAAGAGGGATTGGACTTATTAAAAAAACTGGATAAAAAAGTTGAAGAATTTCACAAACCGATGATGAATAACCTTAGCCCGGAAGAAGCAGATACACTAAAACAATTAATACATAAATTAAGAGGAAACTAAAATGAAAAATATCATAGCATTAGGAGGAAGTAACAGCAAAAAATCAATTAATAAAACATTAGCCGTATACGTAGCTAACAAGGTTGAAAATTCAGAAACCATAGTAGTAGACCTAAATGATTTCAACTTACCGTTATATGGTATTGATTTAGAAACATCAGAAGGGATCCCGGAAGAAGCGATAAAGCTTGATAATCTCATAAATACTGTAGACGGTTTGGTTATTTCGCTGGCGGAGCATAACGGTTCGTATTCAGCAGCGTTTAAAAATGCTTATGACTGGATGTCAAGAATAGATAAGAATGTTTGGAAGGATAAACCTATGCTGTTAATGGCAACATCTCCCGGAGGAAGGGGAGGAGCAAGTGTTTTGCAGGCTGCTAATGCATCTTTTCCGCGTTTGGGAGCTAAAATTGTCGCAGATTTTTCGTTACCCTCGTTTTATGATAATTTTTCGACTGAGGGATTGACCAACGAAAAATTAAATAGTGATTTAAAACAAAAAATCGATTTATTTCAAAGAGCGATTTAAATAAATTAGCACAGAAATAAAATAGGAATTACCAAAACCATAAAAACACATTTTCACTTTTTTGAAAAAAAACTACGACATGCTGCCAATGTAACATAGTCAGCCTGACTTATGTTACACTTTTTACAAGACAATTGCTATTTTATAAAAAAGCTGAAAATAGCAATATCGTGGCCTCTATATAAATGGTAATCTTTACTTTTACGTATTCCCAGAAATATGGATTATCATATTAACATTTACAACCTATTAATTGGATTTGGGATGCTTCAAGGTTTCATTTTTGGAGCATTACTTTATTGGAAAAGTAATTTTAGGGAAGCTCAAAAATATCTGGCACTAACGGTATTGTTCTTATCATTTTATTTGCTTTGGGTATTAAAGTACGATTTTGGTATTCAGAAAAAGATTCCTGAATTGCAATTTTTACCGGTACTGTTTCTGTGGGGAATAGGTCCTGCTTTTTATGCCTATTTAAGATTCCTTTTTGGAAAACCTATTGAAGTTAAAAAGTTAAGATGGCTCTTCTTCCCGTTACTTATTGAACAAATATATTTTAACACCTGTACACTTATTTCCTGGGTAAACGGGATGGAATATTTAAATTTAAACCCTTTTGAAAAAGCCTTGGTTTTTAACTTGTTTTCAGTGGAACATATTGTTGGCTTGGTGATTATTGCAATTTATCTGGTTAAAAGTTTTAAGTTATTACAAAGTGTTCATGCTCTTTACGCCGCTAACAAAATTAGAAGCATTCTTCTATGTTTTGGACTGCTATGGATTATCTGGGTACCCTATACCATTTTTGATATTGTCTATTACGACTTTACTTTTCCTCCATCCGGGTTTTATTCTTTTTACATATTATTTGCAATACTCACTTATGGAATTGGGTTTTATGGTTTTAGAATTAGTGATGATACACTAATAAAAGTTGCACTTCCAAATGATGAATTGGAAGATGGTATTCAAAAACAACTTGTTAGCACTGAAATGCAAGAGCTTTCAAAAAGACTTGACGATACCATGAAAAGTGAAAAATGCTATTTAGACCCCGAATTGAACCTTTCCGGTTTTTCCCGAATTGTAAATTTGCATCCTAATAAAGTTTCTGCAATTGTGAATACCGTAATGGGCCATTCTTTCAGAGATTTTGTAAACTCTTATCGCATAGAAGCATTTAAATCCAAAGCAAGATCATACGATTTAAAATCGAAAACCATACTGAGTTTGGCTTTTGAGTCCGGCTTTAATTCAAAAGCTTCTTTTAATCGTGCATTTAAAAAGTTTTGTGAAATTTCCCCTGCTGAATACTTAGAAGAAATCTCTAAAAGTTAGGCTCAAAATATAAAATGAGGCGACTTTTCTCCTGTGATGTTATTCTTTTACATAAATATAGTCATCAATCAAAACTTATCTAAATGAAAAAATGCATACTTGCTCTTTGTTTTATAATACTATTTCAGGCAAACAACTTCGCACAAAAAAAATACGATTTTTCCGGTTTTACAGAAAAAGCAGACAGTTATTTAAAAGCAATTCAAAATGTTGGAGGTTTTACCGGAACTGTTCTGGTAGCATATAAAGGCGAAATACAATTTCAAAAGGGGTATGGGCAAGCCAGCAGACGTTTTAATATTCCTAATTCTGCAACTACAAAGTTTCGGATAGGTTCCATAACCAAAAGCTTTACAGCCATAAGCATCCTTCAGTTGGTAGAACAAGGAAAAATATCATTAGAAGACCCCATTTCAAAATTTATCAAAGATTATGCATTTGGCAGTGAGATAAAAATTAAAAATCTCTTATCACATACTTCAGGAATAAAAAGAGACATAAAATTTCCGGATAGAAACAAGAAATATAGTCTGGAAGAACTTATAGTAATGTCCCGGGTAGATTCCCTTTTATATACGCCCGGTACTAAAATGACCTATTCTAACTGCGGATATGTTCTGTTGCATGCTATATTGGAGAAAGTAACGGGAGAAGATTATGAAACCTATGTCACCAGAAACGTATTGCAGCCATTAGGATTAAAAAATACGGGGATTGAAGACCCTTTATTTCCTCCTATAGGCTTAGCCGATGGCTATGGAAGTGGAACTGATAAAAATGGAAATTATGCTATTAGTGAAATGCATATGAGCTCACATGGCTATTCTGATGCTACTGGTGCTATGTATGCAACGGCAGAAGATCTTTTAAAGTTTTGCAGACAAATAGGAAAAAGCGATGTTTTAAAACCGGAAACATGGAAGCTGGCTCTTGAACCTTTCCTCGAAAAAGAACGTGGCTATAGATGGGGATATGGATTTAACCTTATGAAAGGTAAAACCGGAAGAATCGTTAATCACAATGGACGCACTACAGGGTTCAGAGGAGGGTATTTTCAGTTTCTGGAAGATGACCTTACCGTAATAATTCTTGGAAATTATATGAACGCAGAGAGGGAGTCTATACTGAACACCTTTCAAAAAATACTGTTGCGCGAAGAATACTACCAGCCAAAATTGTATAAACCCATAACTATTAATGGGATGAACCTTAAAGACTTTACAGGTTCATATAAAACCAAAGATTTCCCTTTTAAGATATTCCAGTTTCAAAACCAATTATATGTCGAATCTCATGGTGATGCTCCTTCACAACTCATTGCTTATGATCAAAACGCCTTTTTCTGTAATTATTTTGATTTAACCATTATATTTAAAAGAGAGAATGGAAAAATAGTTGGATGTGACTGGATCTATAAAAACAAACCGCTAGCTGCAAAAAAGATTGAATAAGAAAGGGCTTTGCCGGATGATTCCGGAAATAGCTATATTATTAACCATCTATTTTATATCTTTATATAGTATTCTCATATACAGAACGTTATAAATATTTATATAAACCTGTACCATGCAATTCTATATGAAGAGTTTTTGTTTGACAGCACTATTCCTGGCTAGCTCTCTCTTAGCTGTTCCTTCATGTAAAGCACAGAGCATTTCGACGGTAGAAGAGGTACAGTCGTTTTTCAATAATCAAAATATATTGATCACCTACCGGGAGGGAGAGGTTATCTATGGTACATACTATTTTCTGGAAGTACACTATTGTCCCAACGGGAAGTACGGGCTTTATGGTAGTTCGGTAAAGAAAACCGTACTTGGTAACGAACAACGAAGTAACTGGCAGGAATTTGGCAGCTGGCAGGCTATAAGTCAGAATAATCAGGTAGGTATGTATTACAGCACCACTAGCGGCTCTCAACAGTTTGTCCCTTTGTATAAGCTTACAAACGGAGATATCTTTGTAAGAGAAGGAGTTTCCATAGTAAAACAAGGACCTGCGATTTGTTATTGAACTTCTTTGCCTTAGAATCCACAAGCCGTTAGGTAAAAAAGTTAAATATTTATTAAACCCATACCCTTCTTTAAACCTTTAAAAACTTTTATAGTCTTATTGATGATGTAACCACAAAAAGATCATAAGATGAAACAATTTTTAACAATATTCTTACTGGCATTTGCAAGCTTTGTTACCGCAGAAACTTATAAGATGAATCTTCCGGATACGACAGAAGTTGTAAAAGAAGGCGTAACTTATCAAGTCACCGATGATGAGACCTATCTATACGTAAACATCAGCACTACAGATAAGTATATGGCATTATCTATATTACGTCAGGGACTTACTGTTTATTTTGATGTGAAAGGGAAAAAGAAAGAGAATGTATATCTCAAATACCCATTACAAGTGGTAAGGCCTCACTTTAAGAACGCAGAGGAGAAAGAACAGGCCATGGAAAAATTGAATGTAGGTGATCTAATAGAAAAATTACCCCCGGAAGCCGAATACGGTTTTTTTGAAAACACCCGGGAATTTCATAAAGACCTGAATGATTTGGACATTACTGTATCCTATATGTACACTTCTGAAAACGAACTGCTCACCTACAGCCTTAAAATACCCAAATATAGAATTGATCCAGATACTGAAACAGACCTGGCCAAGCTATCCATTGGCGTAGTAACCAGTAAAGCAGACCCACCCGCTGCTCAGAAAAGCGGGAAATCAAAATCTTCAGGTGGAGGCATGAAAGGCGGAGGTCGTGGTGGAGGCAGGAACGGTGTAACAGGGGATAGGGCAAGTGTTGACAAAGCCAGGGCTTCTTCCCGGAAAAACACCCGTCCGGTATTGGCATCCATTAGTCATTGGTTTGATGCAAATTTATAATATTGGTTGTAAATAATCTGAACCAATAATATAAAAGAAGCGTCTTAATGATTCTAATAATCAGCATGTTATAACTTATGCGTATCTTTAGGCAATACTAACTTACAAAATCATTAAAAATGAAAAAAGCATTTCTTTTAGTGGCCCTAATCTTTATGCCCCTGGTGTATTCACAAACACCCATTTTTGACCCTGCTATGACCATTACTTCAATTGGGATTGTAAGTTCACCCATTGGAGAAGAAGTAGATAAAACTATTACAGACATCAGTGGGAAAGTCATTCAAAATGTTGATGTAACTCATTTTAACGAACAGCAGCAAATAGATCTGGAGCAAATAGCTTCCGGTATTTATTTTATACACATTTCCACGAATAAAGCTGTCATTACTAAAAAGGTCTCAATACGATAGAGGTGACCCTAAATCATTTTTCTTCATGAACGGAGGCAGTTTAAATCTTTAAGCTGTCTCTTTCTATTTGATAGCCCAAAATCAGTATTTATACGTATTGTTTATACTATAAATTATTATAAGCTTTATCGTACTAAATTCTGTCAAATTATGGATGAATATAGCTTCAGCGGAGAATATCAATCGATCATTAATGACATAAACACTATCTTACATACGGACCTTGCAAAAGAGGCCTTTCTATTGGTACAAAAAGATGCTACAGCTTTTTGGGACTATCTGGTAGATTGTGAGCAATTCTATCTGGATGGCAGTTATAACGAGGGAGACTACTCGCACGATATGGAGAATATGCTGGCACTCTATACACTTAACAAAGTGATTCCGCAGGAGCTAACCAATACCCTAAGAGAATACTATGGACTACCACCCACCAGCATATCCAAAGACAAGCTTAGTTTAGATACTATACTGGATGGTTTTGTGGCCGGAGACGGTACTTTATATGCTTTTTCTAAGTACTGTCAGTTGGACCCTCTCTGGATGCTGGTACTGGTATACTATTTTTTGTATAAATATATTATTCCCGGAGAAGTCCACCCCTTCGTTACAAAACCTTCTAACATGCTTATAGATCTTACGCTGCCTTCTGCAAAAGTAGCAGTGCTGGGAGATTGGGGCACAGGCAAATGGAAAGATGGCAAAGAAGCCAAATGTGCCGCACAGTTAGTTATAGATGGTATCACCAGTTTAAACCCTGATTATATTATTCACCTGGGTGATGTGTATTATGCAGGAACACGTAAGGAAGAGCAGGAACATCTGTTAGCTATGTTGCCTGATGATTTTAAAGGGAAGCTCTATACTATGAACAGCAATCACGAAATGTACGACGGTGCCAACGGATTATTTAAGATCGCTATTAGCAACCCCAGGTTTAGCCCGCAACGAGGGCGTAGCTATTTTTCTATTGAGATAGGAGAGTGGGTGCTTGTGGGACTGGACTCTGCCTATTATGATGAAAGTGCCTTGTATATGGATGGAGCGATCCACAGTAAGAAAGGCGGGGAGGAACAAGCCGCTTTTTTAAGTGAAAAAGCAAAACTGGGTAAAAAGTTGATGCTGTTTACCCACCATAACGGAATAGAATATAATGCTTCCAAGCTAAACGATCCACTTTGGAGCCAGATATGTGATGCACTAGGTGGTAAGACTCCGGATGTATGGTATTGGGGGCATGTACATAATGGTATTGTATACAAAGACACGAAAGAGGCATTACCTGTTTTGAAAGGGGCGACTTCTATACATGGCACTGTTCCAAAACTACGTTGCTGTGGGCATGCGTCTATCCCTTTTGGTAATGGTACCGGTTTATACAAAACCGTAGATGGTATAGAAGAAACTATAGAAGCTGTTGAATATTATACACGTACTCCATTGAATGCACCACATTCCACACCTTCACAGCACTTACGGGTACTCAACGGTTTTGCCATGTTGGAAATTAACGGCAGCAAGCTTACCGAAACCTTCTACGAGGTCTCTAACCAATACCCCAAGCCAAAAGCCGTCTGGGGCCCAAAGCTGACATAGTGAAGTCTATTCAATTTTCATTTTACCGGTTACCAGTTTTAATGTTTGAACCATAGCATCACTTTTTTCTAAATAAGCATCAACATCCTTAACTATATACTTAAGGTCGTTCAAAGTAAGGTAATCAGGGTGGTATATTTCTGAAATTGTTGCATATGCGTACTCTTCACCATTTTTTTTAATATAAAACGCATATGTATAAATTGCTAATTTGGACGGAGTTATATTTCCCATAAGGGTATATATTTCTTTATAATCGTTTGAAGGTAAGATCTCACCTAAAAAAATACTTTTTTTCTCAATTTTCCATTGGTGCTGTTTAAATACACTTCCTATAGATTGCCCATCAATAATTTTGTATGCTCTTTTAAGAAAACACTATCTACTGTTTCAGGATATTGAACAACAGCGAAAGTCCTTGTTATTATTTCACCATCATGTGTGCTATATAGATTGGAAATCCTTAATCTGGAATTGCTGCTAAGGACCTTGATATCATAGTTTCCAAATTTCAATTTAATTCTTTCGCTATTGAGTAATTTAGGAGATAAAATTGAATCATAAGAAACTGAAGGTAATTTTTGTGAAGGATTTTTATAATGACAACTAGTAAGTGTATAAAATAAACCTACCAAAAGGATCAAAAATAATAGATAGTGTCTGTTTTTCATTTTTTAAATAGGATACAACAATTTTTATGCTATTTCATTCTCCCTGCTATGGGGTGTTCAGGATTTAATTCTAATAAGTCCCAAAGATTTCCATACAGGTCCTTAAATACGGCAACTGTGCCATAATCTGCTATTTTGGGCTCTCTTACAAACTCAATCCCTATTGAGGTCATCCGGTTATAATCCCTCCAAAAATCATCAGTGTTTAGGAAGAGAAAAACTCTGCCTCCTGCCTGGTTTCCGATAAATCCTTCCTGTTCAGGTTTTGATGCTCTTGCAAGTAAAATGGTTGTTCCGGCTGAATTAGGGGGCGCTATAACCACCCATCTTTTATCTTGTTCCGATTGATAGGTATCTTCAAGTAATTCAAAATTTAATTTTTGGGTATAAAATGCTATAGCCTCATCATAGTCCTTAACCACTAAGGCAATATGTACTATAGATTGTTTCATTTAAATTGTTTGTATCACACCGTTGGCCTTAGCGTATAATTTTCAAAGTCTATCATGTATTATTTTATACAGCGCTTGTTGTTCTATTCTTTTTTGTCGCTTTTTGGAAATTCCCTCCAGGTGTAACTTTTATGTACAATTTTCCAGGACCCTTCATATTTTAACAGCAGAAAATAATCCGTAAAAACTCTCCAGTTAGGGATTACAATTTCCACTTTTGCAGTTGCAGCATTGTTTTCATAATCAATTGAAATAATTCTTCCAATCCGGTTATTCTTTTTTCCAACTTTTATTCTACTTACATAGTCTTTCCCTGCCCAGGTTCTTAAACTATCTTCTTTGGTTACCGAATAGAGATTAAAATCCGGATGGAACGCTTTTCTCAACTTATCAGGTTCTCCATTTGTGGTTCCGTCAATGTAAAGCATTAAAGTCTCGGTGATTTGCTCAATTTCCTGTTTGCTGTTCTCGGTTTGTGCATTTGTATTTATCCCAAAGAATAAGGTGAATGCTAAGGCTACGATAGTAAGTGATTTCATAAGTTGTTATGTGTTTTTTATTATTCCGGTTAATCCGGGAAAATTGGTATTCAGGAAAGAGAATATCTCCCTGGGTAAATTGTTAATATTTGAATTTTTATCTAGGCAAATAGAAATATGTCCACCGGGAATTGCTTTTACCAACTGGTAGAAATTTCCATAGCCTATAAGTAAATGGTCAAGGCCGCCACAATCTATATTACCTCTTTGGTCTGCCAGTTTTAGTAAGGTTGGGTTCACCAAAAGTTCTTCGTATTTGTCTGTTTCATCAGAAGAAGCATCATCAAGTGTTTTGTTTTTCTGTCTATACATTAGATCATCATTATAATAAATGGCTGCATATCTAATATGACTTGAAAACTCAAATAGTTTGTTTATAATAACTTCTTTTTGCATGATCACTTTATTTTTCCAGACATATATCTTTTGGCTATATTGCTAAACGTGTTGGTCAAACAGAATTGCATTACCATCCGGGTCAAGTAAGGTAATACTAGCAGGCCCACTGGTATTTGTATCTGCTTCACTTGCTAACGTCACATTATTTGCCTTTAAATGCTTCTGAATTTCCCTCACATCATCAAATTCATCAAGTTTGTTTGCATTGGCATCCCATCCCGGATTAAAAGTTAGAATATTGTTTTCAAACATACCTTGAAACAGACCAATAATGGTGCCTTCGTTTTTCAAGATGAGATAGTTTTTCTCAATATCGCCTGCAAACACCTTAAATCCAAGGTTCTCGTAGAATTTCTTTGAAGCATTTATGTCTTTTACACTGAGACTTACAGAAAATACACCTAATTTCATATGGTTGTAAATTATAGTTTGTAATGTTTTTTGAGTCAAGAAGTTTACTGTCTATTTTTATGGTTGTCGCAAAATCTTCTCCATCTTTCGTCCTTTTGCTAATTCGTCCACCAATTTATCTAAATACCGTACTTGCCTGGTTAAAGGAGTTTCAATTTCTTCTATCCTGTAGCCACAAATTACTCCTTTAATTAGTGGAGCATTAGGGTTTAATTTTGCATCTGAAAAGAACGTTTGGAAAGTTACTTTCTTGTCGATCAGTTCTTTTAGTTTTCCAGTATCATAACCCGTTAACCACACTATTACCTGATGTAATTCTTCTTTTGTTCTGCCCTTCTTTTCAACTTTTGTAATATAATGTGGATATACAGAGGCAAATGTCAATTTTGCAATACGCTGGTCGTGTTCGGGTGTTGTTTTCATACTATTTCACTTTTTGAAGTCATTTAACCGGAAATCTATCGTTGCTCACAGTATTGATAACGGTTTTACTGTTTGTTAGCAATTATATAAACCAAATATATGGTTTATACAAACCAAGCTTTACAAAGCTAAGGGATTTTACATGCCGGAACAAACAACCCGCCAGAACGACTCTGACGGGCTGGTTACTATTATACAGTGTAAGCCTTTCGGTTTTACAATTCTTCCGGTAAAGTATATGTTCTGTCTTTATTTTGTTCCTTAAGATATTCCATTAATGGAGAAAAATAATCTAACATGGGTTTCGCGCTCATTTCGCTTCCAACACTTTCTTTTAATACTTCTCTCCAATCATTATTGGCTCCTGTTTCTAAAATTCCCTTTAAAAAAGTTCCAACGTCTTTACTACCAAAATAATTTGTAGCATGCGTATCTTGTTTTAAGATATTCTTTGCGATATGGTCATGAAACTGGAATAATAAAATATACGAGATTGCATAATCATAGTATTGCGCGGCATCGTTATTAATGTGTGTTTTTGAAGCAGCATCACAATACTCTTCACCTCTTTCGGTTGGAGGTACCATGCCTTGATATTTTTTTGCCAGTTCCCACCATTTGCTGTTAAATTGATCCTTAGGTAAATCTTCAGCGTATAACGCATTTTCAAATTGAGTCATGACTCCGGCAGAGAAGGGTAAGAACACGATATTGTTTAATGCCTCTTTTAAAAGGTTTTGTGTCTGGTCTATTTCTGCATCTGCATCAACCAATCCTTTTCCAACTAAAAAAGGTTTTTGCATAGCGGCAAACCCTAATAAACTACCAATCGCTTCATGAAATCCTCTGTTAGCACCTCCTCTAAGTAAGGGTGGAACATTTGGATTTGTATACGCCTGATAGTAATAGATATGGCCTAATTCATGGTGGATGGTTTCATAATAGTCTGCAGTAGGCTCTATACTCATTAAACAACGCAGATCGTTTTCCAGATCCATATGCCATGCAGAAGCATGATTGTTTTTCTTATAGGATGCATCTGCCGGAAGGGGATACATGCTGGACTTTTCATAGAAACTGGCCGGAAGTGCATCAAACCCAACACTTTTAAAGAAATCCTCACCTTCTTTTACAATCCATTCCGGGTCCTTATCTGCTAAAACAGCATCTACATCAAGGCCTTCTACAGTAACCAAAGCACTCCAGTCTTGCCCCCAACGATTTGGCAGCCAATGCGCAGGAATATATTCCGGTACTTCGGCATTATATTTATTTGCAAGTTCATAACGTGCCCAGGTGTGTAATTCTCTAAATAATGGCCAGACTTCTTTAACCATTTTATTCATTTCATCAAGCATTTCCTGGCGTGTCATTCCATAGTCCGAAACCTGATAGGTAAAATAATCATCGTAACCCAAAGCCCCTACAGTTTCGTTTCTAAGCTTACGTAAATTCTCCAGGCCGTCTTTTAGGTCTTTACCTACTTCTTTTGACGCTTCCCAATTTGCAAGCAGTTCTTTTTCATCATTAGATCCTCTTAAAATGGCATCAATGTCACCAGTGGTAACGGATTTTCCGTCCACTTTAAAATCGAAGCCAAAGAGGGTTTCATTCTGGGCATTTTCTGCTGCAATACGCTCTTTTACCAGCTCTGAAACCGTTTCGGGGTTATTTGCTGCATTATATAAGATCGTATTGAGTTGCCGTACCTGCACCATATCCAGCTCATCTTTACTTTCCAGGAATTTTCTGGTTTTTTCAATAACATTGGTACTTCCGGTAAATTTTGCATAGGCTTCTCCCGCTTTTTGTACGTTGTATGCATTGGTAGTATCTCCTGCAACAATATGAGTATTGGCGGCCCATTCTGCTTCTGCAGAAGCATAATACAACTTTTTATAGGTAGTTGTGTACTCGTCTAAAAAGTTTTGAACTTCGGTTTTAACGGATGCCTGGTCCTTGCTTTCTTCTTTGCAACTGGCGAAAAAAGAAACGATTAGGGCTAAAAGAATAAGTTTTTTCATGATGAATATTTTAGTTTTTTATAAAAGTATTAAAAACATTTTTAATGTGGAGGCAGGCTAATTTTTTCTGTAGGGGTATTTTATAGGCGAGGACAAATTGCAAGCAGTTATAAAACATATACTACGATTTATGTAACCGGGTAGAGGAGGTGTTAAAACAGCCTCTACCTGTAATTACAACTCTTTATAACCATTAAAACACCTATGTAGTGATCCTGAACGGTCCAACAGCTTTTTCACAACCCTCCCAATTGATGTTGATGTTAGAGTCATCAGAAAGAAGATCTTCCGGAGTTAATAAATCTGGATATCCACTCCAACCAGTTGTCGGGCCGTAAAAATTACCTGATTTAGCTTCAGGATCCATAGTCGCCCGTATTATACCGGTAGCACCATCTTCAGGTGATTGAGCCTGATTCATGAATTCGGTATTTTCGTCCATGCCGCCACTGGAGGCAGTTGTAATCTGAAGGTTTGTGGCAGCTAATCCTGGGTGTGCGAGTAGCGGAATTACGTTCGTAATATTGGCTTCATCCAGTTTCTTTTTGAGGCCGTAGGTAAATGTAGCATTGGCTAATTTAGTTTGATGATAGCGCTCCCATCTGGGCCCTTGAAAGCTCGAATTTTCTTCCTCAGTACCATTTCCTCCTAAATTGCCACCTTTTTGCTCGAAATAATCCGAGACCAGTGGTGCGCCCAACATAGCCATAGAAGAATGATTCACTATCCTTGCTTCTTCACTTTTTCTAAGTAGAGGAAACAATTCCTTTGTAATAAGAAAGTGAGAAATCACGTTGGTCTGCATCTGAATGTCATAGCCATCCTCAGTGGCCTCATCCTTAAGTGCCATAACTCCGGCATTATTGACTAGTACATCAATCACCTCGTATTTTGATTTAATAGTCTCCGCTGCGGTTCTCACACTGTCGAAGCTTTGTAAGTCGCACTCAATCGCATCGAAGTTCCCATTAGAAACGGATTCTTGCAGCTGCCTAAGCGCTTCTTGCGATCTTTCACTTTTACGGTTAAGCAGAATGACTGTAGCTCCCTTTTTTGCGGCTTCTCTAGCACAGACGAAACCCGTCCCACTAGTGGTTCCTGTTATTGCAACCACTTTGTTGGTCATATCTTGTCCGTGGTTAATAATTACATCCTTTAAGTGTTGTGTTTGGATTTTATTTGTCATAATTTTTGTTTTAAATGTTTTAAATGTTTTAATGTCTTTTTTATGAAAAGCAGGATTACTTATAAAAGTAGGAGAGAACCTAAATATAGCCAAATCGTGAGTGTTTTTTATATGCGTCCTAAGTTTACTTTCTTTTAAATTAAGCTTGAATTAATTGTTTGTTAGTTCAATTCTTTCTTGAATAATTCCGTTTTTGAATACCGTGTTTATTGATAAAGTGTTTTTAATTGATTCAAGCGGATTTTTATCCAATAAAATCATATCTGCAATTTTCCCCTTCTCAATTGTACCTAAATCATCAAGAATATCCATCATTTTTGCTGCATTATATGTACCCATTTTTATGATATCCATGGGTTTCATACCACCCATTTCCAATAGTTGCATTTCTTCATGTAAACTATGCCCATGAAATATAAATGTATTCCCGGTGTCAGTTCCTAATACCATATTCACCCCATTTTCATAAAGTGTTTTAATACCTTCTACTTGAAAAGCTATAATATTTTCCAGAGTTGGATCTTTCAGGCCATAATCATTTTTAAAAAAATCAAGCATTTCTTTCGCTCTTTCTATTTGCGATTGACTTGTTAAGTTACTAAACTCCTCAGGATCGTAGATATCTTTAATTTCAGTTTGGTTGACCCATTCCGGGTGAAGCGGATAGATAAAACTTTTATCAAGCATTAAAGTAGTGACCCATGAAACATCAGATTGATAAATCAATTCTATCATTTCCTTGTCTCTTTCAAAATCTAAATCTACTCCGGTAAAATGAATGATGTTATTTATTTTGGCCTCTAAAGCCATACCCAACTCTATATTATCACTAATGTGTACAAAAACTTTGGTATTATTCTTTTTAGCTTCTTTTACTACTTTATTAATAAACTCTTGTGGCATTCGAGGTACTGGCGGAGGCATTGGACCTTCTTCAATAGTTAACTTTATACCTTGAATAGGATATTGTGAAACTTCCTTTACCAGAGATTCTATTTGTAGCGTATCTTTTAAATAAAATACAGTTTCTCCTTCTCTCCAATTACTTGATGAATACGTACGAACAGGGTGACCTCCTTCCATAATAAAATGTTGGCTTGTATGAAAAACTCTTGGAGCAGCTATGGAATCCTGGCTTCCTATTTCCCGCATTTCTTTATAGTATTCATTTGTACAAGTACTTCCTCCGGTGACAAAAATTGAAGTAACACCATAGTGAATGAATTTTGGAAAATCTTTTTGAAAATTGCCGGTATGCGTATGGCAGTCAAATAATCCCGGCATTAAATATTTGTTTGTTCCATTAATGACAGTTTCTCTTTTATTTACTTCCGTTTTATCTATTAAGTGAATCCTTCCGTCTTTTATGTATACGTTTACATTTGATCTCAGCATTGTTGCGGTTCCATCAATCAAATTAACATTTGAAATAACCAAGTCATATTTTTTATCTGGACTTTTTGCACAGCCAATTATAAAGATGAAAATAATCAAATATGTATTATATTTCATGATTTTGGTTTTAGATGATTACCAACTAGTTATGTATGCTAATTTATTGTTGATATACAGTAAAGATAATTTTTTATGTTTTGTATATAAAGAACAATTCTTAAAAGCACAAATCTTTCAACAGCAATTAGTTATTAAAAATAGGAGAGAACCTCAAGATAGCCAAATCTTGAATGCTTGTATTGTAAATAAAAGGTTAGTAAGTTTTATTTTTTTGCGTTTTATCAGATTTAGATTTTCTTAATTTGCAAATTATGGATTACATTGAATATATAAATAAGAATTTAAAACCTTGGATAGACAATGAGCTCAATATGACTGTTTTAGATCTATTTGCTGGTTGTGGTGGATTATCTCTTGGGTTTGAAGCTCAGGGGTTTAAGACTATCGGTTATGAAATGATAAATGATGCTTGTGCAACTTATAATAAGAACTTATTAGGGAAATGTTATAATGAATATTTAACAACTAATTTTGAATATCCTAATGCTGAAGTAGTAATTGGTGGGCCACCATGCCAACCTTTTAGTGTTGGAGGGAAACAGAAAGGATTAAAAGACTCAAGAGATGGGTTTCCTATATTTATTGATGCAGTAAAAAAAATAAATCCTCAGATTTTTATGTTTGAAAATGTCAGAGGCATGCTTTATAAAAACAAGTGGTATTTAGAAGAAGTTATTGACGAGCTAGAAAATCTGAACTACACAGTAAACTATAAAATGTTAAATGCTAAGTTTTATAATGTACCACAAAATAGGGAGAGGGTCTTTGTTGTTGGATATAGAGGAGATTTCTTTTATCCAAAAAAATCTAATAGACTTATCACAGCTGGTGAAGCTTTAGGTGAAATGGCTTTTAAGGCTCCTGAAAACTCAAAATATTTGACTGAAAGTATGGATATATATGTTGCAAAATATGAGAAAGCATCAAACTGTATTAATCCAAGAGATTTATATTTGAATAAACCTGCACGAACATTAACTTGTAGGAATTTAGCTGGAGCAACAGGAGATATGCATAGGATAAAATTGCCAAACGGAAAAAGAAGAAGAATGCTTCCCCGTGAAGCTGCAAGATTGCAAAGTTTTCCTGATTGGTTTGATTTTTATGGGAAAGAGACAAGTGTTTTTAACCAAATAGGCAATGCAGTCCCTCCAATGTTAGCTTACAAGATAGCTGGTCAGATAAAAGAAAATTTAGTAAACACTACAATGAATAAAGTTATAAAAAAGAGAGCTAAACAGTTAAATCTCTTTACACAAATCAATGATGAAGAAAGAATATCTAAATGATAAACTGAAGACCTATAAAATTAAAAATAAAGGTGTCAAAACTCTTATAAATCAAGTGCTTTTTATATTGGATCATTTTGGTGTACCCCTTAATGAAATTACACCAAGAAGAAAAGAAAGAATGGCAATTGCTTTTTTAGCAGTTGCAGATGTCAAAAAATCTGAAGATTTTGAAATTTGTAAAGATCAAAGTGATATTGACAAACATTCCCCAAAGACAAGAGAAATTATTGAATATGTCAATAAATTTTTCCAAGAAGAAATAAGTTCTGGCTCATATGATGATATTAGAAGAAAAGATTTGAAGTTACTTGTTCTTGCTGATATTGTCCTAAAATCAAGCCCAAATTCTGCTACAAATGATTCTACTAGAGGTTATGTAATTAATCCATTTTATGCGGAATTAATAAGAAAGTTTAATAATCAGAAAAACTGGGAGAAGTTTGTATCAAATAGATTAAGCGGCATTGAAACTATTGAAGAGAAATTAGCTGCAAAAAGAAATTTAATAAAAATTCCTGTAAAACTTCCTTCTGGAAAGAAATTAGACTTTACCGCTGGAGTCCATAATGATTTACAAAAAGCAATAATTGAAGAGTTTTTACCTAGATTTGGACATGGAGCAGAAGTGTTATACGTTGGAGATACGGCTAAAAAGTATTTACATTTAGAAGAAGAAAAACTTAAGGAAATTAATTTTTTTGAATTATCTCATGATGAACTTCCAGATGTGATTGCTTTTTCAAAGTCTAAAAATTGGCTTTTTTTAATTGAAGCATATCATTCTACTGGACACATTGACCAAACAAAATATATTCAATTTGAAAAATTAACCGAAAAATGTACTGCTGATATTATTTATGTAACTGCATTTATGAGCAGGGATAAATTTAGAGGAAAAGCTAAAGATATAGCTTGGGAAACAGAAGTTTGGATAGCTGATAATCCTGATCATATGATACACTTTAATGGAGATAAATTTCTTGGACCATATAAATAATATAAATAATGACTTGACAGCCGTATAGACCTTCAAAAAATATCCCAAACACCCCTACAACCCACCAATAACCTTCTTTGTCAACCCGGTAAGTTCTTTAATAGTATCATCATCATAGCCTTTAGCTTTCATTTTAGTAGCAATGCTAATCGCTTCTTTTTCCCGTTCCATTTGGAGGTTCCATTTTTTAATGGTTTCCTTTTCGCGTTCTACAATTTCAAACTGCCCGGACTTGTGTAGTTCTTTTATAATACCTTCTTCTGCAAAGCTGGTAAAAGCTTCTTCGGCGATCACCAAATGATCTATTACATCTATATTAATAAGCTTACCCACCTTTAGCATACGGTCTGTAAAGTTCTTATCTGTATGAGAAGGGGAAGTGTCACCACTGGGGTGATTGTGTACCAATATCATTTTTATCGCCAGTTTGTAAATGGCCATTCTAAAGACATCCGGTGGGTTGGCTTCTACGCGGTTTACGGCTCCCAAGCCTATAAGTTCCACAAAAAGGATCTTGTTTTTATTATCCAGCCCTACTACCCAAAAGTGTTCCTGGTTGCGGCGTATTTTGTTTTCACGTAGTAAGACCTGCTGCATTACTTTGTAGATATCTGCAGCATTGAGCACTTTAATTTTTTGCTCCTTAGTTAAGCGTACATTCATATGGTAAATATACAATTTGTTATAGAACCTTTCACTATCGCTTTATTACACAGCCCATCTTTTTTTGCTATCTTACTGCGTATAATACTTCTATAACAAGATTAACGTTAATAGTAATTAAAAGGGTCTGGCCATTAAGAACATTTTATTTATAGTACCGCCAAATGTGCATCTTCTGGACATAAACGGCCCTGCTCATATTTTTTATGAAGCAAGGGAATATGGTGCGGATGTTAAGCTGCATTTTGTATCTATGACCGGTGCATTAGAAATTGAAAGTAGTGCAGGTTTGTTTTTTTCAAAATTGGCACATTTCAACAGCTTCAAATTGTCTGAAAATGATTTTGTCTTTGTTCCCGGTTTAGAATATAAATTAATCTCAGATGACACTTTTATAAAGGAAAACAAACCCTTTTTTAATTGGTTACACCTTCAATACACTAAGAATGTAAACATTTGTTCGGTATGTACCGGTACATTTTTATTGGCAGAATCCGGTATTTTATATGACCGGGAATGTACCACGCACTGGCGGTATATCTCTCGTTTAACAGATAAATTTCCTGCTATAGAGGTACGAAAAAACAGGTTATTTGTAGCCAATAACAATGTATATACCAGTGCAGGGGTATGTTCCGGAATTGATCTGGCTCTTTATATACTGGAAAACCAATTTGGTTCTAAGTTCGCTGCAGATATTGCCAAGGAGGTCGTTGTTTATTTTCGGCGTAGTGAAACAGACCCACAGCTTAGTATTTTTCTTCAATATAGAAATCATTTGGATTCCAGAATTCATGACGCACAAGACTTTATAGCAAAGCATATATCCAAAACATTTACCATACATGATATTTCTGAAGCTGTTCATATGAGTACGCGTAATCTAACCAGACTTTTTAAAAAAACTACCGGAATTACAATTGGAGCCTATCTTGAAAAATTAAAGGTGGACAGAGCAATACATCTGTTATCCGAAAAAAATAAAGTTGATACTGTGGCTCAGTTGTGTGGTTTTAAAAGTTCAAATCAATTAAGGACACTTCTTAAAAAGCATAAAGGAGTGCTACCTACAGATATCTCTTCCCTAAAGTAAAGGTTGTCCTTATACTGCGTATGCTTGTCCTTTCATGGCATTGTACTTAGGTCTATTTTTGAGTACATAAAAAGTTAGATCATGAAAAAACTATTAATTGTCATTATTTGCCTGCTACAAATCTCTGCGGTGTCACAACCACCTGTAACGTCTGATGCTATATATGTATGTCCGCCATGCAATAACACATGTGATGATTTGGAGTTCAAAAAACCTGGAAAATGTCACGTATGCGATATGGAACTAATCACAAAAGACGAACTGAAAAACTACCCGGAAACTAAAGATATGACCATTGCATTTTATTTACAACAAGGCGTTGAAGTCTTAGACTTTGCAGGCCCGTTAGAAGTCTTTGCAGCCTCGGGCTTTAAAGTATTTACAGTATCCAAGACAACAGATCCCATAATTTCACAAGGGGTGTTAAAAGTGATTCCGGATTACAGCATAGAAAATGCACCAGAGGTAAATATTCTTGCCTTTTTTGGAGGAAATGCCAGTGTCGCCAGAAACGATAAAGATGTTATTAACTGGATTAAAAAGCAAAAAGACAGTGTTGATTATTTGTTTTCGGTTTGTACTGGGGCTTTTATTCTTGGAGAAGCAGGAATTTTGGACAACCAAACGGTTACTACATTTCATTCTAGCATTGAAAGCTTAAAAAAGGCATTTCCTAAAGCAAAAGTATTGTCCAATGTACGTTTTGTGGATAATGGAAAAGTAATAACGACCGCAGGGATATCGGCAGGAATTGATGGAGCGCTGCATTTAGTTGAAAAGATCTATGGTAAAGAAAGAGCACAACGTACCAGTGAATATATGGAATACGATAAATGGGTGCCCGGTGAAGGTCTTATTTTATCTAAGAACTAGCCATAAAGAATAAATCTGTTATGAACTTAAAAATAAAACTGCTTGCTTTATCTCTGTTAGTAATGGGTTGTAATGAGCTGAGCTCGCAAGAAGGAACATATTTCTGTCCTCCGTGTCCGTACGATTGTGACACCGAACGATATGAGCATCCTGGCGAATGTCCAGTTTGCGGAATGACCTTAGTAAAAGAAACAGCTCCTATAAGTTTTGAAGGATATAAGGTGTTGCCTGTTACAATAGAGAGCGGAAATATTACCTTAAATGCAGCCTACTACTCTCCAATAAATGAAACACCAAACAATGCTGCGGTTGTGATCGTGCATGGTTCTGCTCCATCTACTTATAGCGATGTCGCTTATTATACATCAATTGCAACGAAGCTAGGTATGTCGGTGCTGGTATTTGATAAAAGAGGCTGTGGTAAATCCGGGGGAACCTATCAATATTTTACGGTGGAAGATAGTGAGGTCTGGTTTAATTTATTAGCCCAGGATGTTAATGCATGTTTAAATTGGTTAAAGAATCAGCGGGAGGTCGACAATAAAAAAATTGGCCTTTTGGGAGGTAGCCAGGCAGGTTGGATCATGCCTCTTGCAGCTTCAAAAAACCCTATAGTAAACTTTATTGTTGCAGGGGAAGGCGCCACCGTTTCTGCCGGCGAAGAGGCGTACCACAGTAACCTGACCGGTGATGGTTCCGGAAATGGAGTTTCAATTGATGAAGCTGACGAAAAACTTAAACTATTTAAGGGTGAAAAAGGGTTCGACCCCAAAAGTATTCTTAAAAATATGAATGCCAAAACATTATGGTTCTTTGGAACAAGAGATGATGTAATTCCGGTTGATGCCTCTCTTGAAGTACTCGAGGAATTAAACAATGAAAATTTTGATATAATAATATTACCTGATGGTGATCACAACTTCATGAATGTGGATACCGGAGTTCGTTATAAGCTGGAAGAATACATACGTCCCTGGCTTATAAAAATAGGAGTTTTATAGGATTCCGGCTATTAGAAAGGAATACATGTTATTTTAAGATAAATTCACGACTATAGAATGGCAAACAAATTCTGTAGTTAATGGTACGTAAGATCAATGCCGAGATCAATAAAGTATACTTCATTAACAAGTATACCATGATCCATATACTTGAGGGGACCGGAAATATTCAGGTGGATTTCAGGAATTATGAAGATTGGGAAGATAAGGCTATCTATCTGGAGAAAGGACAGTATATTAAATTTATGTCTGATGATTTTGTGGTACGGTTTATCGACTTTCCGGATGAAGTACTCTTTAGGTGTAAAGATGTACGCATCCTGTTCAAGCATCTTATTTCACTGGGCTATATTAATTTTAGTGAATGTGAAGATTGCCAGTTGTTCTTAGACAATACTGTGTTTAACAGTAATATGTGTGATCTTATAGATGTTTCCACAGAGCAATGGTATTGGGAAAATCCTTTTCAGGCCAGTAAAGAGGAATACCAGGTTATATTTGATGTAAAGGATGTCATAGATTCCGAGTTTAATAATAGAATCAATACACAGGCTTTAGTAAACCATCTTACAGATACTCAATATAATGTACAACACTTAATAAAGGATAAACTTGGTATTTCTGTTCGTAAACTCATACATAACAAACAACTTGTAGAAAGCCAAAAAGAGGTGGCGTTTACAGAAAAAAGTATGCAGGAGATTGCCTATGATCTGGGATATAAAGACCCCGGATATTTTAACCGGGCCTTTAAAAGAGAAGTAGGGCAGACTCCCAATCAGTTTAGAGATAGTTTTGACTACCACAACAGGGATACTTTCTCACAGGATCTTATAGAACTTATTCAGCTTTTTCATAAGGAAGAACATAAGTTAGGCTTTTATGCAGAAAAGATGAACATTAGCGTAAAAGCATTGTCTAAAAAGGTGAAGCAGAAAATGAACCTTTCATTAGGTAAACTAATACGGTCACAACTCATTTTATCTGCTAAGGTCATGTTGACAGAAGGAGAAAGCGTTAAAGAGACAGCCTATGCTTTGGGCTTTGAGGAAGCCAATCATTTTTCATCCTTCTTTACAAAGTATGCAGGTATGTCACCTTCAGTATACAAAAACTAAAAAGTACAATTTTCTGCGTGTTTTTTGTAGTCGCTTAAAAACAATTCATTTTCATATTTGCAGTGTAGTTACAAACAAGATTTGTTGAATCACTAAAACATATAAAAATGAACATTAAAGAACAAGCAACACAAATGGACGGTATAGTGGCTAAGGGAGCCATCGTAGATGCCGTAAAGCAGTTTTTTTCGGAAGAGGCTACTACTTCAGACTATAATGGGGTAGCCACTACCAACAAACAGCAAATGGTAGAAAAAATGGAAGGTTTTGCAGGAGCCATAGCTACTGTAAACGGTATTACGCACCATCACACTATTGTAGATGGAAATGTATCGGCTTCAGAATTTACTTTCGATTTTAATATGAAAGACAATAGTAAGATCTACTGGCATGAGATCGTTCGCCGGGTATGGAATGCTAATGGCGAAGTAATACAGGAAGAATATTTTAATGCACAATAGTCATAAATAGTAATTAATAAAACAGAGAACATGAAAAATTTAATTAAAACAACAGTCTTAATGCTTGCATTGGTAGCAGGCACAGCAGTACTTGCACAAGACAAGAAAGCAAATAATATAGACGACAGTAATATAGCACTACAAGGGTATAGTGCCGTATCTTACCTAGACCTTGGGCTGGCACAAAGAGGGTCAAAACAATACAAAACGGTTCACAATAAGATAGCGTATTACTTTACTTCTGCTGAACAAAAAGCGGCTTTTGATAAAAATCCTGCTAAATACATGCCTCAATACGGTGGTTTCTGTGCCTTTGGTATCTATGCCGGCGCAAAGTTTAGAATAGACCCCAACAAGTTTGTAGTAAGTGACGGTATATATTATCTATTCCTTAATGATGTTGAAGTAGATGCAAAACAGCTTTGGATCAATGAAAATGAATCTAAACTTGTAAAAGCAGCAGATACAAATTGGAAAAGTTTGAAAGCTAAATAGTACAAAGTACTTCAGGCTGGTTTTTTAGGCATATCAATATATATTGGTATGCCTTTTTCTGTTTTAAATACTGAAACAGACTAGAGCTTGAAGTGTAATCGTACTGTAAATTACAATTCACTACACAAAATATGTAATTCACTACAATTCATTTTTTTGGGCAACCACATGCTTCTATATTCGCTTCATCAATCATAAACATGACAACCATGAAAAAGTTTAGTATTTCAAAAAAGATTTTGTCCGGTATTGCTTTAGCAACAGTATTGCTTTTACAGCCGGCTCATATTTTTAGTCAAAAACGAACAGTTAGTACAAGTTCCACCTATTCAATCGAGAATACCACCGATGGAAAAAGTACCATTCACATTAAAGACAATAGTAAAGACTTTAAGATTGAGTACGAAGGAGAGATTACTTTGTCCAATGATGACAGGGATATTACCGCCATTACAAGGGGAGGGTTCATTGAGATCACAAAATCTTCCTTTGGAAACAGGAGAAGGCTTCTTATAGAATCTGACAACAACGGTAATCTAATCAGAAAATTTTATGTAGGAAGCTCAGAGAGAAACTACAATGTAGAAGGAAGAGAATGGCTTGCGGAAATTCTTCCCGAAGTAGTACGTACGACTTCCATAGGGGCAGAATCCAGAGTGAACCGCTTTTATAAGAAAGGCGGCGTAAATGGCGTCCTGAATGAGATTCACAATATGGACAGTGATCATGTAAAATCTGCCTATTTTGAATTATTACTGAAAAAGAATTTGAGTAACAAAGATTTGGTCAATGTAATAGAAAAAACCGGGGATGAAATAGATTCTGACCACTATTTAACTGAAATTTTAAAAAGTAATCAAAAAGCCTTTCTGGCAAACAGTCAAACTATTACTGCATACATTGATGCTTGTGAAAGCATAGAGTCTGACCATTACCTGACCAGTGTATTGAAAACGGTTATTAATGATTCTTCCATCACCGATTCGCAAATGGAAAGCTTACTGGATATTTCAATGCAGGTGGAGTCTGACCACTATCTTACTGAGATTCTTACCGAGATCATGGATAATAGAGAACTCAATTCAAATAACATCTCTAAGATCATTGCACTGTCCAAGGATATTGAATCTGATCATTACAAGACTGAAGTGCTTAAAAAAGTGATTAAAGACAAAGCAATGCCTTCTAATGCCTATGATGCATTGCTAACTACCTTGAACGATATTGAGTCTGATCATTATGTTACAGAGGTCGTTAAAGTATTAATGACGGGTAAATTAAAACCTACTTCCGGTGGATTGAATAAACTTTTAACAATGGTGAGCACCCATGTTGAGTCAGACCACTATGCAGCAACGATCTATAAAATGCTTGCAAGGGAAGATTTATCTGAAGACCAGCTAATTAAGGCCCTACAGTCTTCAACAAGTATTGACTCTGATCATTACCTGTCTGAGGTATTGGTAAACTTTTCCAGTAAAGTAAGGCGTTCTTCAGAGCGTGTGAAAGTTGCATACAGAACAGCGGCAAAATCAATCAATTCTGATTCTTATTACGGATTCGCTGCTAAAGCAATAGATTAGCCAACCCAGCCAAGGTAATCTGTCATTTTATTCCACTAAACTAAAATATTAGTCAGATTGATTACCTTGGTTTTATGAAACTCATTGACCACCTTGATAACCATCATGTGAAAAAGCACATTCTCATTTCATTTATTGGTATTGCCATTGGCCTCCTCTTGTATAATTATTTTGCAACAAGTGTAGATACCGATCACAGGTCGTTTTCGATGGTAGAAGCTATATTGTCAGGTGCCTGCGGTATCCTTGCTTCTTATACCATCTATGCGATCTCTAAAAAACTGGATACATCGCTGCCATGGAATACACAGCTGGCCAGTAGATTCTCAGCAGGTATTCTACTTCATTTTGTTATTGCCTTTACCATGGTTGCGGTATTGTATTTTGGGTATAAAAAAATTATTTCTGAAGCCTTTCCGGATACTTATCCAAATACATTTATAAAACTGGCAATTATTCTATTCATTATCATGCTTATATACAATACGGTTTACTTTGCACTGTATTCATATTATACCTATGCAACTTTACAAATAGAAGCTGTTAAGTACGAACGCCAGCAAATAGACTTGCAGCTAAAAGCACTTAAATCGCAGCTTAGCTCTCATTTTTTGTTCAATAACCTCAATACCATTTCATCACTGGCATTTAAGGATGCCAAAGCTTCAGAAAACTATATAAAAGGACTGGCCGGAGTATATAATTATTCATTGAACAGTTACCATTCTAAACTGGTATTCCTTCATGAAGAGCTTGCTATGCTACGTTCTTATCTTTTACTACTGAAAACCCGGCACGGCGACCTTTTTAACTATGAACTGGCTATTGATGAAAAGATAGAATCTTCAAAAGTTCCTCCGCTTACTCTGCAAATGTTAGTAGAGAATATTGTAAAGCACAATGTGGTGGATGCCAATCATGTATTGCATATAGACATTTTTTCTGATAAGGATACCATTACTGTTAAGAACAACATTACCAAGGAGCCAAAGAATGTGAGTTCCTTCAATATTGGCTTGAAAAATATAGAATCGCGCTACCAATTGCTTCTTAAGCAAGGAATCTCTATTGTTAAAGATTCAGACTTCACCGTAAAAATCCCCATCATTCAATGAAGCGTCTGTTTATACATCATCCGCTGTTCAGGCTGTTAAGTCCGCTTTTTAATGGGGTAGTAGCTTACCTGCTTATTTTATTGATTAATAATAATGTAGAGCAGTTGCAGGACCATTTTCTGGGAGAAGAGTTATATGTATGTATAGGATTGTCTTTTATTACACAAGAATTTTCAAGGCTGCTTCTGGTGATATTCAACCGGTTCTTTAAAAAGATCGCTACACTGCCGGGTATACTCATTCAGGTAGTTGTTTCGATACTATTGTGTATCGCTCTTGTTACCACTTTGATAGGACTTTACTATAAAAATGTGATTGGGTTTTCTCCCAGCAATGAAGAACTCTGGATGTTCAATAGTATTTTTTGTTCGGTAACACTTATCTACGTCTTATTATACATAAGCCATCAGTACCTTCATAAGATAAATACCAAAAAGCTAAATCACGAACTGTTATTAAAACAGATGGTTGAAGATGATTTTGTTCAGTTTAGAGAAGGTATCAACCCAGATCTTTTATTTGATAGCTTCGAGGCTCTTATCGTATTGATGCGCAAGCAAGAGGAAGAAGATAAAATAGATGACCTTATAGATCATATAGCAACTACATACAGGTATATATTGTCGAGAAAAGAACGGCAACTGGTGCCTGTCGAAGAAGAAATGGAAGCACTGGGTCACCATAGTTCCCTCATTAATTATTTACCATATAGAAATGTTGAGATTCAAACTTCTATACAATCAAACTTTTTATGTGTTCCGGGGAGTATTCTAAAGCTTTTAGAACATATTGTAAGAAGGACGATCAGTTCAGCAGAGATTCCTATAACCGTACAGCTTAAAGAAACAGAAGAAACATTGGATATTCAATACTATCATAACGATGTAATTAATCATCCTCTGAGTATAAAAGATATTGAGAAAATACGGTATGTGTATAGTATTTATAGTGTCAATAGTGTTGTTTTGGAAGAAGATGAAAACACAAGAACCATACGTATCCCTAAACTAGAGACAAAAGACTAAAGTATGAGAGTACTACTAATAGAAGACGAGATTCCTGCATTAGAAAAACTGGAACGTTATATTCTGAAATATGATGCTAATTTTGAAATTGTAGCACGTCTTTCAAGTATATCCGAAACCGTGGATTGGATTAGGAATAATGAAGAAGGTTATGACCTAGCTTTTATGGACATACAACTCACCGATGGTTTGAGCTTCGATATTTTTAACCATATCAAAATAAATAAACCTGTCATATTTGTCACTGCTTTTGACGAATATGCGATTGATGCCTTTAAGGTGAACAGTATTGATTATATCCTTAAGCCCATCACATTCACAGATGTCTCTAAAGCTATAAACAAGCTTAAGAATTTGAAAACCTATTTGTCTTCGGCTACCGTAGAGCATGTTTCAAAGGCCTTTACACAAAAGAAGGTGAAGGACCGTTTTTTAGTACGGTTAGGCACGCACATTCATTCTATAAAGACTCCGGATATCGCTTTGTTCTATGCAGAAGGCAGAACGGTTTTCCTGATTACTCATCTTGGCAAAAAATTTATTCTCGATTACAATCTTGAAAAATTGGAAGAAGTCTTGGATGCAAAAGAATTTTTCCGCGCTAATCGCACATTTATTGTCAATTTAAATGCTATTAATGATGTATTGGTCTTTTCTAACAGTCGTTTAAAAATTATTACGGTGGTAAAAAATACCGACAAGGATATTATTGTAAGCCGTGAGCGAGTATCTGCATTTAAAGACTGGTTTGAAGGGAATTGATGTTACACTATATATAACTCAACTATACTTATACTATCCCATAAAATGGTAAATAGTCTTTATGAATTGATAAATTGTGTCATATCCATTGCATAATGAATCATCCAGAACCATAAAAAGTTTTTTGATTTGTAAAGTGTATACATAACAAAGATGCCTAAAATAACATCAAAAATAAGGCTTGTGAAGTTTTCTACAGCGAGCCCGTTACTTATCATAGCCGGAATATGTCCAATGGCAAATAGTAATGCGACCAGCACAATAGCCTTTTTAACACCAATCCAGCCAATGAGCCTAAAAAGGCAAATAGAAATTGCAAAATCTTCAGCCATGACCTGAATCAACAAATGAAGGTTTTTATAAGAATATATAGACAAAATATCTTCTGTTATACTACCAACTCTTCCTTTGAGTAGCAAAAAAGTTAAGAGCGCTAGCAGCGCAAGTATTAAGCCGGTAAAAATACTTTTTGCTTTTTGTTTTTCAGGAACCCAGGCAGTTTGCAAAGATTGTTTCCTTATTAATAAAAGCAATAAAAATGGCGAAAAAATTAAAAGTTGATTTATAGATTCTGTTATAAAGGCATATGAGGTTTTAGGAAGCAATAACCCTTTTAAATAAAGCTGTCCTATAATAACAGTAACCACCCCGGCAAAAAGGGCAAAAATAAATTCCAGCCATGGCCTTTTAAAATTTATAGCAACAACTTCTGAATTGCTTTTATTGAAACCGGTTACTTTAGAATAAATTATCCACCCGGAAATAGCTACTGCATAAGCCGGATATAAATAGATGTAGTGTAATAAATCCATTTTGTTTTTATAATTTGAAACCAAAATATAAAAGGCTAAGCATTGTATTTAATGAATTTGTCTGAAACCTATAAAATACTGTTTGAAATAAGGAATATAGCGGGTACTATATTGAATACTATGTTTAATATTGTTTTTAATTGAAATAATATTAATGAGTTTGCCAGACACAAAAAAAGTTTCACTTTCTTATTCGCCCATAAAGAAATGGGATGTTATTGCTGCCATAACTTTGATCTCCTTGCTAGTGGTAATAGGTGTTTATTATTTACATCCTTCAAATATTAATTGGTATGAAGACAGTAGTTTTAGTTTTTTAAACCTTCTGCAATTTGTTTTTATAGATCAATATTTAATTGAACTCTTAACAACTTTTATAATATCTGTAGCTATAACTAAATATGCTACTATCTTTAAAATAAAGGATTTAGTTGTTACTTTTAGGGGGATTACTTTGTATTTTTTTAAATTTATTCCATTCTTCCTGCTCATTTACTTTTTTACTGTTCCCTTTACTGTTACTATCCGCTACTTGTATCATTATTTTATATTACAAAGAAAATCTGTTAACTATTTTGAATCGTATTTTTTTCTCAATGGAGATTTGTATTTAGTATATCTGTTTCCTATATGTATTATTTGTACATTACTTTTACTTATAGTTATTGTAAAATCGATCAATGCGTCAAAAGTTGAAACATCAAACAAGAAGTTTAAAGATATTTCTTTATATGTTAAAACAGAGATTGGCAAAAAAATGATTAACAGCAGAACTGTTTCCTGGATAAAAACAGAAAACAGGAAGTGTTATTTAAAATCAGGTGCTAATAAATATCAGATCAATAAAAGTTTGATTGCTCTAGAAAAAGAATTGGATGAAAATTTTATTAGTATCAATAGAGCTACAATAATTAATCTTGTATTCTTTAAAGAATACTCCTTTTGGGAAAATGAAAAATATATTGTTAGAATGATGGATGGCGAAGAATTCAATATCACTAGAGAGCGGCTCAAAAAGCTTAAAACAGGCTTAAATGTTTTTTATCAAAATTTTAACGAACTCCAGCGTATCTAAAAATTTTAGATTTTTTTACTACAAGTTATTGAAATCTTGAATGAGGTTTGGTTCAGGGCAATTATACCTTTTGCAATCATTTCGGTTTATGCTGTTTGATGTATTCCTTTGGAGTACACCCCAAATATTTTTTAAAAACCCTGTAAAAAGAACTATTACTCTTAAAGCCGGATTCCCGGGCAATGGCAAATAGAGTTAAATGGCTATTGTCTTTATCAAGTAGTGTAGACTTTAATTCTTCAACTCTTAATTTGTTTATATAATCAAAAAAGTTGTTTTCAAAATAAGAATTGATCCCTGCTGAAAGCTCGTGCATAGAGACATCTAATTGCTGAGCTACATCGTTGATTTTCAGTTCAGGGTTTCTATACAGCTTCTCATTTTGCATCATTTGATCCAGATTATTCATTAAAGCTGAATAGTCTGATTTATTCTTTGTTTCAGGTTTAGATTTTGCTTTTTTCAGCGTTGTTTCAAAATCAAAGCCTACAAAAGAAAAATATATTTGTAATACAGCCATAAAAAGTACTAAAGGAGCGAGAGTATAGTAATCGTATTTGGCAATAAATGACTCGTTTTTATCCAAAATATAACTCACAATAAAGCTCAATAAAGAAAAAACACCTATTGCCAAATACACATATTCAATACGCCTGTTTCTATATTGTTGAATGTCATCAGATCCCACCTGTTTGTATCCAACGAGTCTTTTTCGAATAAGGAAATAGCCTGCTAAACTATACATGCTGAAATGAAATAAATAGAGGTACTGCACAATATTTGATTGGTATTCATTTGACATGTATATACTCAAAAACGCCTGGAGTTTTTCTTCGGGTGAATTCAAATAAAAAGGAATCATATACAGATAGAACGCTATTGCCGGAAGAAAATGTAACCAGTCATACCAACGAATATTCTTCTTGGAATGTAAGTAGAAAAAAGGGCCAACCGTATATAACAAAGGCGCATTGATCCAGATAAGATGCGGAAGTTTTTTAAAAAATCCACTTACCTCGTACACATAGAACATCAAGCATATGGAAAACAATATGGTACTTAAAGCCAAAAAGCTGGATGTTTTTTTTTTGAAAGATCGAATTAAAAAATAAAACCCAATATTAAATGTGCTTATAGATGCAAAGAAGATTACTAAAATATAAACATTAAGGGTCATTGAATTCAACCAATTTTAATAGGATAAGTTATGATTTTTTTTATTTCTAAAGATTATTAAAAACATAAATCCCGTAATAGTATATAATTACAGGATTTAAGACCGATTTAAAGTTCGTTTTTAGTTCATTGATGAACCATATTAGCAGTGCTGGTGGTTTAGTGTATTTATTGAAGTGATATACAACACTCTTACTCTATTACAATTTTCTCTATGGATAGTAATCTGTTGTCATTTTCTATCTTCAGAAAATACATTTCATTTTTCACTAAGGGAGCCAAACTATTTTGACTGATTTTAATGGTGTTTAATTCTCTCACATATTTAGTTTCTTTTATAATTCTTGCACCTTTGGCATCATAAAAACTAATTTTTAAAGAATCAAGGTCTATTTGTTGCTGTTGTATATGAATAAATAGATCTCCTTTCACCGGATTGGGATAGGTAATTACGGCTCCTCCTATTAAGTTAAAATCATCTGATGATAAAATACCTTGGCCTTCTACCAACTCGTGCATTTCATTGATATTGATATTTGAGAAGTCTTCTGTAATTCCGGAGGGCCAGCTCACACGAATGTTATCGATTGAATTTCCATTACCTAATCCAAAATGTTGAATGATGCTGTTCGTCCCAAAAAAAGTGTTGGAACCTGAAACCTCTCTCATTTGAGTTGTTCCCTGGCTTTCAAGCCATATTTTTGCTCCAATGCCACTTTTATTTGAGATAGTTCCAACCATTTTTAGTTTTACCCAATTATTGTTATTGGTCAGGTCATTTCTGAAAAAGGAGTTATTGGCACCGGGGCCGGGAATGAACAGGTCCAGATCTCCGTCATTATCAAAATCCCCGGCAGAACACCCGCTTTGATGTTTATCAGTTGTTCCTAATTCTCCGGCATTGATACGTGTAAAATTTCCAGTTCCGTCATTTTGATAGTAGTTTATAGTATAGCCAGTATCCGAAGGGGTAACAGCATCCAAATCCCCGTCATTATCAAAATCTCCCCAACTTACCGTACTGGTGAGTGATTCATCGGTAACAATTACACCATTTGTTATTTCGGTATAAAATCCGGAATCATTGCGAAATAAACTGTTAGACATTGGTATCGTTCCATTGCCTGTGGCCCAATTTGTTAAATACGCATCCAGATCCTTATCATTGTCAATATCCACAAAGCTCCATTGATTCCCTTCTACAAGTGCATCGGATAATGCAGTTCCGGTAATTTGTTCAAAATCTAAGCTTCCACTTTCCGTGAGCAAATTTTTATACATTATATCCGGAATAGAAGTGCCGCTCCCTAAACCTATAAATATATCTAGATCGTTATCGCCGTCAAAGTCTGAAAGTGTTGGCTGTAAATAAGTTCCATCTTGCGGAACGGTAATCTCTGTTCCTAAAAGCCTACTAAAAGTATAGTCCGGGGCTCCGCTGTTTATCATCACATGTGGTGGTCCCGGAGGTCCGGAAGAAGGAGGAACTCCTTGTAACCAATTAGGCCTGGTTAGAATTAGGTCTAAATTACCATCATTATTAAAATCACCCCATGCCGTACCAATACCGGCTAAGGTTGAAGCGGCAATTTCTCCGGTTATTACTTTTTCGAAATTACCTCCTCCCAAATTTTTATATAATGTGCCTTTATATCCTGCGACAAATACATCAATAAGGCCGTCATTATTATAATCTCCCCAGGTATTTCCAAACCAGTAACCTAGATCATTAACCAATATACCGGTTGTAACTTCAGTAAAATTTCCTGAATTATTTAGATACAACTTATTCTTTTTTGGAGTTGTACCAGGCTGTCTATTTGTTAGAAATAGATCCAGGTCATTGTCATTGTCAATATCAATCCATGCAGCACCTGTCCAATAATCTTCAAGATTAGTAACAGATATTGGCTGAGTATTAACTTGCACGAAATCCTGAGCGCTAATTAAGTTACTGCTCAGAACAATTAAAGCTATCAAAATGAATTTTGGTGTAATTAATAATTTCATAGTATAATAATTTAAATGAATTGAATTTTAGAAGTACAATGAAGAATACTAGCCTAATAAGGGACTGAGGTTATCTTCTTTTTATAATTTTATTAATTATTTTTGCGTAAAACTATATACTATACATTGGATTGCAGGATATAACTTATCGGCAATTATCCCATTTGATAAAGTGAGATAAATTAAATACGATATAAGAAAAGTAATAGGAGGAAGGTGCAACACTCAAATAATGGTAAAGTTTGACTAATACTACTTAAGTTATATCTTTTAAAAAATAGGAACTAGACTTATGGGGAAACTTAAAAATTTATTGCATTACTACAGGTTTGAGTTTTTTTTAACCACCCTGCTGTTTATTCTATTTGGCTCATTAATCTTTCCAAGCCAACTATTTAAAATCCATCTATTTCCCTTTTTCTTTTTATTAAATATCATCACGGGAATAAATTTAATATCCAAAAAAAGGCTTCGTCTTTTATTTAGTATACTATTTATCATTGCTGCCTTTTTATTTGGCTCGTCCTTAATTAACCAGACCAAGGAGATAGATTATATGAAGTTTGCCCTTTACTTCTTGTTTTATGCTGTAATGGCATACGAAATAATAACTCAGGTTTGGTATGCAAAAAAAATAAATAAAGACCTGATAATAGGTGTAATTTGTGGGTACATAACCTTGGGTTTGGTGGGGTTTTTCATTTTTATGGCTGTTGAAATGGCAAACCCGGGATCTTTTGGAGGTGAATTATTTGTAAAAGATGACCTGATACAAAACTCGGATACTTTACTCTATTACAGTTATATCACTTTAATGACTATTGGTTATGGTGAAATAGTTCCTCTAACGGCAATAGCTCAGAAAGCTGCTATTCTTTTAGGCTTAATGGGACAGTTTTATCTGGTGATTATTACAGCGATCGTTGTTGGAAAGGTTATTAATAAAAGATATAAAGACTAGAATATTTTAGGCTAAAATTCGCCTAAGGCTTTTCTAAAGAGATTAATGCTTCTGAAGTGTAAAGATGTTCAGCGTATCGTGTTTACCTTTTAAGAGAACATTCCCTACGTGTTTCATAGCATAAGAACTATTCTCTTGCAGATCATCCTTTAATTTTTCAGAAATTAAGATGGACACATTGTATTTATTACACTCTGCCTGTATTCTGGCGGAAGTATTGATAACATCCCCATGAAAGGCAAGTTCTTTTTTAACAACTCCCACTTCGGCGACCATTAACTTACCACCGTGAAGACCCGCTTTAAATTCTGGGATTAAACCATATTTTTCCTTATAATAATGGGCTCTGGATTTTAAGAGGTTTTGAAATTCGAAGAACAAGGCCACACAATTATTATCTGCCAACCCCCGTTTGTAAGGCCAGCTCAAAACAGCTTCGTCACCTACATATTGATAAATTTCAGCAGCATGCTTAGGAACAATATCATTCAGGTCATAAAAGCAATCCTGTATCAATTGGCTATATTGAAAATGTCCCAGGGTTTCAGCAATGGTAGTAGAAGATTTTAGATCCAGAAACATGAAAATACGCTTTTCTTCCTGTGGTTTTTTATACTTTCCTAAAAGCATCTTCAGAAATATTCCTTTCCCAAATTTTTCATTCGCAATCTTTATAAATGAAAATACTATGGAAACTAGAAGTATGTATAGCAGGCTTACCCTGAATAACTTGTCTTCCCACCACCAGCCGTGTTCCACATTGATATCTATCCCAAAGCGATATATAGCAAGTTGTTTGATTTGCGTAGATACAATAACAATGGTAATAAAATAGATCAGTGTTTTTAAAAAAATCTTAAGGCCGATTCCAATTCTGTGAGAGGTATACTTTTCAAAAAGTAGTTCTATGTTTGCAAATAGCAAACCTATTAAAAGTCCGGAAAAAGCAAAAAGGCGCAACATGTTTTTCATTTGTATTGCTTCCTGAAAATCTTTATCGATTGCTATGCCATCCATGGATTCAATGCCATAAAACCGAAACATGCCCCACAAAAGCATGGCTATGGTCCAAAAAATAGCTGACTGCCATAAGTGGTTAAGATATCCTTTTAACTTCTTGCTCACTACTTTTACATATTTGAGTATACAATGTACATATAATAATTCTATACTTTCCCTGATAATGACACTTCGGAATGCATTTTATGTAATGCACATATTCGAAGCATAATACCTCTTCTTTCAGAATCTTTGCGAAAGAAGATACAATGAAATTATTTGTATGATTATCAATAAATTTTAGAAGTTGTTAGTGGTTTTAAACACAAGTGAGAACGTTGTAAAAGCGCCTACTTCTGAATTTACTAATAGATTTCCGCCATGCTTTCTCATTATATTTTTGGACAAACTCAAGCCTATTCCAGACCCATTTTTTTTGGTAGTATAAAACGGAATAAAAATCTGGTTTAATATCTTTTCTTCGATTCCTTTCCCATTGTCGTAAATACTGATAATTACTTTGCCAGATTCTATAGAACAACCAATTTTTATGATTGGGTTTGAACATCCTTTCAATGCATAAATACTGTTATTTATTAAATTAATTAGGACTTGTTCAATCAATTTAGTATCAGCTGAAATAGTAGCATTTGCAGGAATACGGGATAATATCATACTAATGTTAGCTTCTTCAATTGCAGGTGTCATTAATAAGACTATTGATGACAAAAACTTCTTAATATTAATAGTTTCTAAAATAGGAATTGGAACATTAGAAATCGTTCTATAATCCTTAACGAACTCCAATAGACCATCTGACCTTTTCTTAATGGTGTTTACAGCGACATTAATATCATAGATGTCTTCATCATTTAAAGTGTCGATTTTTAAAAGGTTTCCATCTTTGTCTTCAGTAATAGATTTGACTGTTGAGGCCAGTGAACTGACGGGAGTAAAAGAATTCAGCATTTCATGCGCTAAAATACGAATCACGTTATGCCAGGCTTCAATCTCTTTTTGCTCAATCTCGGAACGAATATCCTGAAAAGTAATAATGAGGTAGGGTTTGTTTAACAATTGTATTTCAATTGTTTCTAGAGATAATTGTTTCTTTTCAGTTTCATCACCAAAGTCTACTAAAGTTTTACCACCATCCGCAGTCTTCTTTATTTCACTAGCCAGCCACGGCACATTATTTGCCAAACGATACCAATACTTATGCTGTGGTTGCTGAAGAATATCACATGCTGCTTTATTTAAAAACAAGATCTCTTCATTTGAATCTTTGCTATACAAGTCTTCTTTTTTGATAGAAATAATTCCCAAATTAACATGTTCCAATATGTATTTAAAATATTTGAATTGTGCTTCCTTTTCTATTTTATTCCGTTTAAAAATTTTGATAATGAGATTAAAATCATCAAACACTCTAGCAAAGGAATCTCCTTTCTTTGAAGGCGAAAAATACACCGAGTAATCTTCATTTTTTAGAGCATCCAGAAACTTAACCAATGAGTAATTTGTATTATTAACATAACGAATTAAAAAAATGACTTGAATAAAAATAACAAGCCCTATTCCTACAGTGGTGAACCATAGACTACTCATTAAAAAATATGAAAGTAGAACACAACTGACCAGTATCAGTAAAATACGTATGACTACTTGTAATGTAAATCGTTTTATCAAAAGAGAGTATATTATATATTAAATTTATCCAATCTACGATACAGCGCTGCACGTGTTAATCCCAGTTCTTTAGCTGCTTTCGAAATATTACCCTCATGTTTATCCAGGGCTTTCTGTACTAACAACTTTTCAATGTCATGCAAATTCAAATTATCAAATTCACCACTAAGAGGGGTATCTTTCTCCTTTGGAATGATGGTAAGGTTAAAGTCTGAAATTTTAATTTCATTACTGTCTGCCATAATTACACCTCTTTCAAGTGTATGTTGAATTTCTCTAACATTACCTGGCCAATTATGAGATTGCAGTGCTTTCATGGCCTCATCAGTTATTTTTAAATGGGATTTTTGATACTTTTCAGTAAATATATTAAGGTAATAATTTATAAAATCAACAATATCCTCGGGCCTGTCTCTTAATGGAGGTATTGTAATTTCAACAGTATTAATTCTAAACAATAGATCTTGTCTAAACTTCCCCTGGGTTACCCATTGGTGTATTGGTGCATTTGTGGCAAACAAAAGCCTTGCATTAAAGGGACGCTCAATTCCTTCGCCTAATCTCGATGTTTTTTTGTCCTGAAGGACAGTTAATAATTTAGATTGTAAGTTTAAAGGAAGATTTCCTATTTCATCCAAAAAAAGAGTTCCGTCCTGAGCCATTTCAAATCGACCCGGCTTATCTTCATGTGCATCTGTAAAAGCCCCTTTTTTATGACCGAAAAGCTCACTTTCAAATAGATTTTCAGAGAGAGAACCTAAATCTACATGAATAAATGGTCCGTTCTTTTGCGATGATCTTTTATGAATTTCTCTGGCTAAATGTTGTTTTCCTGTACCATTTTCTCCCAAAATAATAATATTGGCATCTGTAGCGCTTACCTTTTCAATGGTATTCATAACACCTTGCATTTCATTTGAATTTCCTATGATGGGTCCAAATTGTTGCTCACTGTTTTTCAATAAGGTATCATTAGTATGCTTTAAAATAGAAATTTTATGATTTGATCTACTTAATGTTAACCCCGCATGAATAGTAGCTAATAGTTTCTCGTTGGTCCATGGTTTTAGGATAAAGTCGAAAGCGCCAAGTTTTATAGCATTAACAGCCAACTCAACCTCACCGTAAGCAGTCATCAATATGACTACCATTTTAGGGTTTATATTTAGAATATGTTTTAGCCAGTAAATGCCTTCCTTACCGTCATTAAAACCAATGCGGTAATTCATATCTAACACAATAACATCGATTTGTTCTTTAGAAATTATTTGATTGATTTCTTTGGGACTGTTTCGGGTAATGACATTGGTATACTCCTTTTTCAACACCAATTTTATAGATAACAAAATATCTTCATCGTCGTCAATAACTAAAATTGAAGCTTCGGTTTTTGCCATTCTTATTGAATATATTTTAATTTTCACTAAGGTACAAAATGTTCAATAACGAACAACTAAATGTTCGAAAATGAACACTTTTGAATTTCAGAAAAAAATTAATTAATTGATAATCAGTATTTTAAATAAAATATTTTTCTTGGCACGTGCATTGAACTAAGGTTGTCAAATTAAAAATATATCATTATGAGAACATTAGATAATAACCAGTTAACAGCAGTATCAAAGCTAACAAAAAGTTATTCTTGGAACCTTAAGAGGCGTTTCAGATAGACGCTTAAGAAATCATCATCAATCAATTAAAACAAACAGTATGAAAATAGCAGTAATTAATCAGACAGGTATGAAAAGAGAGCATAGTAAGCTATCACTTTTTATCAGCATGAAGAAAATTCACTTGGCAGAGTTCAACAGACAAATTAACAACATTTAAAATCTAGAGTAATGATTTTAGTAATATTAGAAATTGCAAATTTTATAATGGACACAATAGTAAACCACTTGTTTTAAATTTTAAAATAATTAGAAAAGCTAAATTTTACTATGAAACAAATTGGAATGGATAAACGTATTGTGAAAAAAAAGTGGAGTCGAACTAAGACGTTATATACAGTTGGGATTATAGCTTTTGTAACGCTTTCGGCTTTTGGAATAAGAGCGATTAATAAAAAGACCTACAAAATAGATGCTTCCAGAATTTCGGTTAAGAAAGTCACTGAAGGAGATTTCCAAGATGTGATTTTAATTGATGGTGATGTGCAACCCATTAATCTTGTATTAGTAAATACTGTTGAAGGAGGTAGCGTTGAAGAGATCTATGTTGAAGATGGTGTTTTAGTAGAAAAAGGGACACCACTAGTGAAATTAAATAATCCTGCAGCCACTTTAAACTATTTAAATCAAGAAACAGCCATTATAGAACAAATAAATAATTTAAGAAGTTTAAAATTATCACTGGAGAAAGACCAGAGAGACCTTTCGGAGTCTTTAATCGACAGTGAGAATAGTCTGGCAGACGTAGAACGTAATTACAAAATTGATTCTGTATTATACGCTAGGGACGTCATTGCTAGAAATAACCATACTAATTCTAAAGAAGCCTATAAATATCAGCAAAAAAAGCGTGATTTTATGGAAAAGAATGTTAGTAAAAGCAAACAAAACAATCAGACACAAATTCAACAAATCAACAGATCAATCTCTTTAATGCAGCGTAACCTGGAATTTATTCATGAAAGTTTGGACAAAATGCTGGTTCGTGCTCCTGTCTCTGGTATGCTATCTTCATTCGATCCTGTAATAGGAGAATCTTATACAAATAATCAAACGGTTGCTAAGATAGATGTGCAATCCGGCTTTAAGATTAGAGGGCAAGTAGACGAATATTATTTAAGCATGGTAAAACCCGGACAATTAGCACGTTTTTCTTTTGATGGAGAACTCATTGATCTTAAAGTGAAAAAGGTATTGTCTGAAGTTATAAATAGACGTTTCGAAATAGAATTAGTATTTGTTAATGAGCCTCCAAAATCTATAACAAATGGACAATCATTACAAGTTCGCCTGGAACTTTCAAAAGCCCAAAAATCTATACTAATTCCCAGAGGAAGTTATTTTCAATCTTCAGGAGGTCAATATGTATATGTATTAAATGGAGAAGGGGAAGCGTATAAGCGCCATATAAAGCTTGGGAGTCAAAACCCCAGCTATTATCAAGTATTAGAAGGCTTGGAAAAAGGAGAAAGTATTATTACCTCATCTTATGATGAGTTTAAAAATTATGAATCAATCAAATTAAATAAGTAAAAATCATGATCAAATTAAATGAATTAACGAAAGTGTATCGAACAGATGAAATTGAATCAACAGCCTTAAATGCAGTTTCTTTTGAAATTAACCAAGGAGAGTTTGTTTCAGTAATGGGGCCTTCCGGCTGTGGTAAATCTACATTGCTAAATATTTTGGGAATGTTGGACAAACCGGAAAGTGGCAGTTATCAATTTCTTGGAAATGAAGTAGCGAATCTCAATGAAAAAGGACGTTCTGATATTCGGAAAAAGAACATAGGCTTTATATTTCAAAATTTTAACCTTATCGATGAACTTACCGTATTCGAAAACATTGAACTTCCTTTGTTATACAATAAAGTGCCGGCCTCTGAAAGGAAACAACGTGTTAATGAACTTCTGGAAAAAATAGGGATCGCACACAGAGCCTCTCATTTTCCACAACAATTATCTGGAGGGCAGCAACAACGAGTTGCGGTAGCAAGAGCACTAATTACAAAACCTCCATTAATTTTAGCCGATGAACCTACAGGAAATCTTGATAGCTCTCATGGGAATGAAGTTATGGAGTTAATGTGCGAATTAAACGAAGCAGGAACTACCATTGTTATGGTAACGCATTCCTCACACGACGCAAGTTATTCAGGTAGAATCATTAATTTATTAGATGGTCAAGTTGTATCTGAAAAGAAAAATAAACTGGTACAATCTGCTATATAATTTTAAAAACCGGAAACAATGTTTAAAAATTATATAAAAGTAGCTTTTAGAAGCCTTAATAAGAATAGAGTCTATGCAGTCATCAATATTTTGGGACTGGCATTAGGATTGACCGTTACCATACTGGTTTTTTTGTTTATCAATGATGAAACAAGTTATGAAAAACATTGGAGTGGTTACGAACGTATTTACAGAACTGGAATAAAAGCAGATCTGATGGGACAAAAAATGAATGCTCCCGTTTCACCAAGCCCTATGGCCAATGCTTTTAGAACCGAATTTACCGATGTAGAAACCGCCACGCGTATTAATACCGTTAATCAGGAAATCATGGTAAGCCATGAACAAACAAAGGTGTATATTCAAAAAGGTGTTTATGCGGATAGTACCTTCTTTAAAGTATTTGATTATGAATTTGTTCATGGGAATGCAGCAACAGCACTTAATGAGGAGAATGCCATTGTACTTACCGAAGAATCTGCCAAAAAGCTCTTTGGAGATAAAAGCGCTTTGGGCGGAGTTGTGAGATATGATAACAGAAGAGATTATATAGTAAAAGGAATTGTAAAGGAACCCAAAGGACATTCGCATTTTCAGTTTGATATGTTTATGGCTCAAAATACCATTCGTAATGTATGGATGAGCAATAACAATTATACTTACGTTAAACTAAAAGAAGGGGCAGATTTCACTGCATTTCAAGCAGAAATGAGACGTAATTTTATGAAAAAAATTGAACCGGATGTAGAGCGATTTATGAATATTACAGTAGAAGAGTTCTTAGCACAGGGCAACGCTTTTGAGTACCAATTAATGCCTATCAAGGATATTCATTTATATTCAAAACAAGACTGGGAGATTACCCAAAATGGCAACATCATGTACATCTATGTTTTTATGGGAATTGCGATACTTGTTATTTTGATTGCTGGGATTAATTTCATGAATCTATCAACAGCAAGGTCTGGAAAAAGAGCTAAAGAAGTTGGAGTCCGTAAAGTAACAGGAGCTTCAAGAAAAATGCTAATTACACAATTTCTAACAGAATCTGTAATTCAGAGCTTTATTGCACTGTTTCTAGCATTCATTTTAGTAGAACTATTCCTACCGGGTTTTAATAACATTATGGAGACCAATATTAGTCTATTTAATGATTATCTGGGAACCACTATCTTATTTGCTTTAATAGTAACGTTCATCTACGGCTTATTCGCCGGAAGTTATCCCGCATTTTTCCTATCTGCATTTCAACCCATTGCCGTATTAAAAGGAGACCTCACTAAGACAAAAGGAGGCACATTGTTAAGAAAAGGACTTGTAATTACCCAATTTACAGCATCAACCATCTTAATTATTGGAATGATTATTATTTTTAGTCAGATCTCGTATATGCATAACAAAGATATCGGGTTTAAAGGCGAACAAGTGATCGTTGTGCCTTTGCAAACAGATATAATGACTGAAAATTTTAGGAATTATAAGGATATTTTCTTAAAGAACCCTAATGTGGAAAGTGTAACCAGAGCTTCTTATTATCCTGGCGATATTCCTAATCAAAACCAGTTTATTATGGAAGGAAGTGAAGAGCAATTGCCTTTGTGGAATATGGAAGTAGATTATGATTACTTTAAAACTATGGGTATTGAATTGGTAGAAGGACGAAGGTTTGATAGAGAAAAAGAATCCGATTCTATTGTATATTGTATTTTAAATGAAACTGCCGTAAAAAGCTTTAACATTGAAAATGCCGTTGGAAGACGAATTGGGAACATGAACCTCAATGGAGAAGCTGAATATGGTACCATTATTGGGATTGTTAAGGATTTTCATATTGAAGGGTTCAACCAGCCCATACGCCCCATGATACTTTCTATAAACAATAATGTATGGTTTGCTTCTTTTAAAATTGCAAGCAATGATATGAATGCAACAATTGATTACATAGAGAAAGAATGGAATAAGCTGGAACCTTCTCATCCATTTAGATATACTTTTTTAGATCAAAAATTTGGAGCGTTAATAAAACAACAGGAAAATTTCGGAACCATGTTCTTATTTTTAACAATCCTTGCTATTATAATTTCTGCTATGGGATTATATGGTCTTGCTTCTTATACAGCTGCACAAAAAACAAAAGAAATAGGTATAAGAAAAGTATTGGGAGCATCTGTTCCAAAAATTATGACTATGCTCACAAAGGATTTTATTAAACTGGTTTTAATTGCAAATATTTTTGCCTGGCCAATTACCTATTTACTGGCTAAGAACTGGTTGTCTAACTTTTCATATCAAATTGACATGCCTTTATTACCATATGTATTTGCCACTTTACTAGCATTAATAATTGCTATAATCACTGTGAGTTTTCAAGCATATCAAGCTGCAGTTTCAGATCCGGTTAATGCCTTAAAGTATGAATGATCATTTTAATAGCATGTAAGAAACTTTCAAAGTAATCTTTAATTAATACTAAAACGGCCTTATAAAATTTTATGGGGTCGTTTTCTATTTTATAATAGAGATACAGGGAAAACCCCGTATATAAATGGGTGAAACCCCTCTAGAAAACTGAAGTTCAATTGGTTAGATTTGAACAACTTATAACCTTGACAAAAGTAAAGGGTAATTAGAGCTATTACAGCTTTTGTATTGGTATATCTGGTGCCAGTAGTGGTGTAGGTGTGGGGTGATTTTGTGATCTATTACCCACGGTTAAGTTCGCTTAGTAATATAAATTACGGGCATTATCACACCATATACCGTTCTGGCACCATTGCTAAAGAATAGGATATATGCATAATTAGATGGTACAGTACAAACTTATTATGTAAGACATAACATTGATTTAGTGATTAATGAAATTGTACTGAAACTACCTGCCAAAAGCGGCAGGTAGTTTGTTTATAAAGAGTCTGCTTTCCTGCAGAACACTTTTTCTCAACAAATGTAAATGAGATTGGAAATGCTATTTGATTTCTTTGCAATACATATTCCGGACAACCTTTTTGGGTATATTTGTTTTGTGTGATTTCCAATATTCTAAAGATCAATGGACAAAAATACTTCTATCGATACGTCTTTGCATAAAACCGAATTGTTGAAAAGTGGAGATGCATTCCTTGCATATGGTAAACCTTGTACAAAAATTGGAAGGTTGCTGGCTGGTGTGATGCGTGGTTTTGTGTATGATACTGAAGGCAACGAGATCACAACACATTTTTATCAGGAAGGTGATATGATCATTGCCAGTTACATACCAAACGTAAATATTTCGGTAACTATTGAAGCATTGAGCGAATGCGAGGTTTCAGTTGCCAATTATTCTGAAGTGATGTCATGGGTGAATAAGGACAGGGGAATTACTGAAGTCATTACACGGGAATTCCAAAAGCTCAACAGCCAGCTACAATCACGGTTGGTATCACTTTTAAACTTAAGTTCTGTAGCGAAATATGAGCTCTTTCTGAAAGAATACCCAAGCCTGATCAATCGAATTCCACATTATTATATTGCTAATTATCTGGGAATTACACCTACTCAATTAAGTAGGGCTCGCAAGCAATTTATCGACAAATGTAAATGATAAAGAGTTCCGTTCACTGTTATTTTGTATTCAGAAATACAAAACACAGCAAAATGGAAAAGCACTTTGAGTTAACAGATGCAGAATTTGAAAAACAGTTTGCCAACTGTACATTGGATGCTTCAGTTTTTAGTCACGAAGCACATGTACGACTGGCGTGGATACATATCATCAAATATGGAGTTGTACAGGCTGAGGAGAATATTCAGAAGGAACTGCAAAATTATGTGGAATTTGTCGGGGCAACAGACAAATACAATAAAACCCTGACCATAGCTTCAGTTAGAGCAGTTGCACATTTTATGCACAAATCGGAATCTGACAATTTTAAGGATTTCATTGCAGAGTTTCCTCAGTTAAAGAACAACTTTAAAGCATTGATAAACAACTATTGAATACCGGCAGAGTCTTTTTTAAACTGTGAAGGTGTAAGTCCGGTATATTTTTTAAACACCGTATTAAAAGTAGACTTAGAGTTAAATCCGGCTTCAAGCCCAATAGCTACCAGCGTATAATTAGAAAACTCAGGGTTCTTGAGGTATTGCTTCGCATCTTCTATACGAAGAGAATTGATATAGGCAGAAAAGCTCAGGTTAAGTTCAGCATTAATAATTCTGGAAAGGTGACTTTTACTCAATTGAAGTTCTTTGGCCAACGACTCCAGAGAAATATTAGGATCCAGATACCGACGTTCTTCCAGAAGGATTTTTTCGATCTTATCGATATACTCGTTTTTGGTTTTTTTAGTCTTTACATTCTTGAAGTGCTCTTCGGAATAGGATCTGATCTTTTTTCGCTCATTTAAAATTCCGATCTTATAAATTCCAATATATCCTATTAAGTAAATAATGAGGCTCGTTATCGCAAACATGGGAAGGTAGTACATTTCCACATTCGTATAAAATGTATAGGTATAAATACTCCAAGGAACAACAGTTACCAGTAGCAACACCCAAAGTAGTATTTTAAGCCATCGCAATTCCACTCTAACAACACTGAAATGAAAAGAAGTTTCCTTATGGATACGGTATATTCTTACCAATAATAGGATCAAAGCCACCAGAAAAAAGGGAATGTTCATAAAATCACCATAAACATCTATCAAATTGACCAATTGCGCTTGAAATACATCATTATCTACAGTCTTTTGAGTAGTTAAGGCAATGAGTTTATATGCAAATGCAATGAGAAGAGCTACAAGAGCCGGGAGATAGAAAATATATTCCAACCTTTTAATTTTTCTATCGGGATCAATATAATACATCGCAAAAAAATATAAAAAAGGAGCAATTAAAAATGAATAGGGTAGGTATAACATGTTAAATACATGCCAGCTAATAATGCCAATTTCATCCATTATATAAAATAAATTAGATAATGTAAAACTTAAAATTAGCAGCCCTAAATACATAGAAGCCTTGGCTTTATGCTTTTTATATGATAAAATAAAGGCACTGAGAAAGAGTCCTTGAAAGATTCCTGCAAAAACTAAACTTATAAGAATATTGGAGTACAAAAATGCAAATATTTATGTGTTCAAGTTAATTAATTAATTTGTTTTTCAGAAGGAAAGAATATGATGTATTAAATGACAGTATCCAATACTGGTTTTATATACTGAATAAGACCATTCATCTATTTAGATGTGCTGACCGGCGATTTATTTTTTATACAAATCATTTGTGTTGTTCCTTTATTTAAAACTAAATCGCTAAAGAATGAAAAGGGGTGCTCTTCTACTTTTAATACTGCTAACGGCTTGTTCGTGCAATTCTCAACAGATAGATACTGTGAGCTATGCCAAAAAGAATCCAAACAGTCAAGTTTTAAAATTTATTAATGGCCATTGGTTTAACGGAGAAACGTTTGAACGAAAACCGGTTTGGGTTAAAGACGGAATACTAAGTTTCAATGCGCTTAAGGAGGAAGTGGATACCATTGTTAATGTGTCGGGCAAATATATTATTCCACCATTTGCCGAAGCCCACAACCATAACCTGGAGAGTGATTATGAATTGGATAAACGAATTAAATCGTATTTGGACAATGGTGTCTTTTACGTAAAACTGCTTTCCTCCATAAAAAAGCGAATAGATCCATTGATGCACCATTATAACAAACCGGACGGAATAGATGTGCGTATGGCACATGCACCTTTAACTGCAACAGGCGGGCACCCGATTGCCCTTCGCAAAAGATATTTGGACTATGGCTATTTTGATGGTTTATTTAATTCAATTGAAGAAATTGAATCTCATGGCTACGTCACTATAAATAACCTGACCGATCTCAATGAAAAATGGGACCGAATACTATCTTTTTCACCTGACTTTATAAAATTAAACCTTTTGTATTCAGAAGAATATGAAAAGCGGAAGAATGACACTACTTTCTTCGGAAAAAAAGGCTTGGACCCAACATTAATTCCTGAAATTGTCAAAAAAGCGCAGGCTGCAAATTTAAAAGTAAGTGCTCATGTTGAAACTGCATATGACTTTCATATAGCCGTTACTGCCGGAGTGGATGAGATCGCACACATTCCGGAAAGGTCCAACGGAAAGCCTATTCATAAAGAGGATGCAATATTAGCAGCAAAAAAAGGAACCGTTATTGTAACTACTGCAGCCCTTGTTATTAAAAAGCAAAAGCAACCCAATTATGATGAGTTAGTGAATAATATAGTGGCAAATCTAAAGCTACTCAAACAGGAAGGGGTAACAATGGCCATAGGTTCTGATCTTTATTATGATACTTCGGTTGGAGAATTCCAATTTTTATACGAATTGGGTATTTTCACTAATTTGGAACTACTAACAATGTGGACCAAAAATGCAACAAGAACGACTTTTCCCAATAGAAGGATAGGGGAGTTGAAAGAAGGCTATGAAGCCAGTTTCTTAGTGTTGGACAAAAACCCGATAGAAGATATTTCCAATATCAATGAGAACATTGTGAGCCGTATAAAGCAAGGTGTCTTCTTAAACTGACCATTGGCAGCACAGTAAACTCAATTTACAAATAGTTCCACTATCTTTAAAGTGCAATAGTAGTTTACAATTTTAGATTCATTTCAATGAGTATCAGGTTCGGTAAAATTATCAAGCATCTTGTTTTTTGGGTTTTATTCCTTTTGCTATGGAGTGCACATGACCTGAACTACCACAATGATATACTGGAAAATTTGGAGACCAATGCATTTGCGTTTATCCCTTATGCTATATTGGTGTATTTCAACCTTTATTTTTTAATGCCTAGTTTCTTACTCAATAAAAGAATAACAGTTTATATAGTATTGATGGTCCTCAGTATCATTAGCATTACATGGATCGCATCTAATTACCTTTCGTTTTACTTCAAACACATAAATGTGTATGAGCCAACCGCAGTATTTTTTGAAAGCCCTCAGGGGAAAATTGCCGTAGTAGTAGAAGTTATTCTATCACTGGGCCTTTCAATGACATTGTTTCTAACCGACGAATGGTATAGAAAGGACAGATCTGTGAGAGAAATAGAGAAAAAGCAGTTGGAGACAGAATTAAGCCTGTTAAAAAACCAGATCAATCCGCATTTTCTTTTTAATTCACTAAATAGCATCTATGTTATGCTAGATAAGAACTTAACAGGTGGAAAAAAAATGCTACTTCAGTTCTCTGACATATTGAGCCATCAGCTATATGAAGCCAACAAAAAAAGTATTGAATTGAAACGGGAGTTTGAAAATTTGACAAATTATATTAACATTGAAAAAATGAGGCATGAGGATTTGGTAACGGTATCATATAGTTTTCCGGAAGGCCGGGATAACTTGGTGATCTCTCCAATGCTTCTACTGCCTATTGTTGAAAATGCTTTTAAACACGGACAAAGCAGCCAGGGTTATCAAATACATATTCAATCGGAAATAACATCCGGGAACACACTTTATTTTAAAGTGGAAAATACAGTTTCAACTGAAACCGCGAAGAAGCCTTATAGAAATAGTAAAGGAATAGGATTGGCCAATGTGAAGAGAAGATTGGAGTTGATCTATCCGAACAGGCATCAATTTAAGGCAGAGCGCGATACTTCAAAATTTACAGTACAATTAAAGATACAGTTAGATGAAAATGAGATGCTTAATAGTTGATGACGAACCCTTAGCAAGAAAAGGATTGGAAGATCTTGTGGGGCAAACCCCATTTTTAGAGCATGTAGGGTCATTACCGTCTGCTCTAAAGGCAATGGAATTTTTAAAACAACATCCAGTTGATATCTTATTTTTAGACATTCAGATGCCGGATATGACCGGGATAGAACTTATGAAAGCACTTGCTAACCCTCCACAGGTTATTTTTACTACAGCACACCGGGAATTTGCTCTGGATGGTTTTGACCTTAATGCTGCGGACTTCTTATTAAAACCGTTTTCATACGATCGGTTTTTAAAGGCAGTAAATAAGGCTATAGCAGTAGCCGACAAAGCAATTGAAAACAACGAAGAGCCTAAAGACCACATTTTTATTAAATGCAAGGGAATGATCGTTAAGGTGATGGTGGATGACATTATCTTTATTGAAACCGCCAAAGACTATGTTTTTATTCATACGGTCAATGACAAGCACCTTACGTTGGTTTCCTTAAAGCATATTGAAGAAGAACTCCCAAAAGAAAAATTTATACGGGTACACCGTTATTATTTAGTTGGACTAAAACACATTAAAAAACTGGAAGGAAATTTGATCTATGTTGAAGATCATAAAATTAAGATCAGCAGGTCCCTTCGTAACCAGGTGTACCAGGCGATTATAGGCAATAAGCTGATAGAGCGTTAGGGTTCTAATCCTTATACCTTATACTTCTTTTCTGTTCTCCACTTTTTTTGATAGATGTTTTTCGATAGTAAATTTGTTGCTTTCTATTCTGTATTTTTCATAATCGATATGGGCTTGATCATAATAAAAATTCAAATTCATATCCACTTTAAATGTTCTCTCAGTATATCCATTTCTGCTTTCAGTTAATGGAACACACCACGGAATTTCGATAAATTTAGATTTTTCTTCCTTGATCTCAAATCACATTCCTTTTCAAAACGTCATGTTCCAATAATTAGATTGGATGTATTTTGTGTATAACTATAACCTATATGTAGCTCATCAAATCCATTTATGATTGAGAAGGTTAATTCTAAGGTAAAGTAAAGTCAAAGGGGCACTTTTCGTCGAAAAAGAAATAATCCACAAGGGTTATATCAAAAAACAATTACCTCTTTTTTTGATCTAATTAGGGTCAATTTGTTATATATTTGTGTGTGATTAGTATTAATAAATCAATTTTCGGACTTAAATGATTAGATTAGAGGAATATAAATTATCTGGTTATAAGAATATTTTAGAAGCGAATTTGTCCTTTGAAAATGTTAATGTGATAATAGGGTCAAACAATTCTGGAAAATCAAACTTTATTCAATCAATTTCATTTATTAATTTTATTATTAATGCAGCTTCCACTGATGACCTTGAAAGATATTTTGAACATGGCTTTTATAGAACATACTTCAAGGAATTGATACCGTTAAGTGAAAGTTTTGTTGAAGAACCACAAAAACATTCGGTTAGTTTTTTTCTTAAATTTTCTAATTCGATGACCAATAGAGTTTTTAACTATTATTTGGAGCTAGGTGTCACAGAGCAGTTTTTTGAGACAAAGTATAGTATTGTTGCAGAATCTTTAGATACTAAAGAATCAAATAAACCTGGTCAAGCAATAAATATTTTTAAGCGAAATAGAAATAAAGTAAAGTATGGCTCTAAGCTCACCCGAACATCTCTACTTGAAGAGGTTCCAAATCATTTTAGTGTGATTAGAGTTTTAAAGCTTGTCTTAAATTCAGAAACAGAATCATATTTAGATGCTGTTAATAGTTTAAATTCTATAATTAAAACTCCAATCTTTTATTTTTCAAATCTAGAGCTATTAAAAACTGAAAATGTAGATAGATTAGATTTACATAATGGTAGAATTGTATCATTTGAATTAAAAGCTGAGATAATAAAATTAGAAAAAACTAATAAATGGGAAATATTTAAATCTGCTCTATATAACATATTGAATATTGATGATGTTATAGTTGGTGAATTTCTTTTCAATGAAGAAGATAGTAAAAAAAATAGGAGAAAATTTTTAAATTTCAAACATTTTCATAAAACTAAAAATCTTTTGAATTTTTCTGATGGTACAATATTAATAATCGCATTGATTACTAAAGTATTATCGAGTAGCAATGATATTTTCTTAATTGAAGAGCCTGAAAATTCAACTCATCCGAGGGCATTAATTGATTTATTTTCTTTTCTAAAGAGCTTCTCTGAATATAAGCAATTTATTATAACATCACATTCTATAGCAATACTTAATAAAACAAAAACTGATAATATAATTGTGAGTAGTGTTAATGAAAATGGTTTGAGTACTTTTTATAACATAGCTGATAAAGTTGATTTAAAAAGACGTTTAAAGCAAGGGCATATTAATTTTAGCGATGAATTATTTTTTGGTGATTTAGACGAGGATGAATTTGAATAAAATTGATTATGGTTCCAAGAAAGAATAAAAATTCAATACTTTTTTTGTATGAAGGAGAGACAGAAAAAGAATTTTATAAAGCAATTTTTGAAAAATATATAGAACCTCGTACAATTAGAATTAACTATGGAAATTTACGAGGTGTTTATGATATAAATAATAAGGTTGAAAGTAAGATTAAGGCATATTTAGATAATAAAAGCCCGAAAGATTATAAAAACATTAATGTTTTCATTGCCTATGATAGAGATGGTGATAGAAATACTGATACTTTATTAAACATAGATGAATTAAAAACAAATTTTATTTTTGATGGCTCTAGGATTAAAAGTGTATATGAGATTGTTGCTACCCAAGATTTAGAGAGCTGGTTATTTAATGATCTAGATGGTATTTATTCTTTTCTTAAAGTACCAAAAGCAAAACGAAATTTAAAGGCATATCCAAATTGTGAAATGGTTACAAATCGCACCTTATCTTCTTTGTTTCATAAATATGGAAAACATTATCAAAAAGGTAAAAGATCTGCTAATTTTATTGCTTCTTTAGATTTAACAAGAATATACAACTCTGTGCCCGATTTACAGGATGGTATTAAAGAAATAAAAACGCTTTATAAATAAGGATTATATTTTAATCTTATAAAATCTTGCTAAACAATCCACCTCCACTAAAAAGCTATGGTGTATATAGTAGGATAGAATCAAGAAAACTTCTTCCTATGATTCGTTGGATAGTTGGCAACACGATTTTTAAAGTCGATCACTTCCTCCTGTAGCTTTTTATTAGCATTTTCAATAAGCTCATTTTGTAGTTTTAGGATACGGAGTAGGTCGTGAATGGCGTTTAGGTTTTCCAGCTGGGCGAATACAAGTTGTTCTAATTCCGCTTTGGTGTATCTGGTTCGTGGCATAAAAATAAATTTTGATTCGTAATAGATTATTAAATATTGCTAATATGCATAAAAAGTTATGTAATACGATTCAAATACATACAATTACATAAATATTTCAAAACATTTGGAAACACTAAATTTGCTTTAAATGCTATTGATATAGTGTAATTCGCTTCAAATGAGCACTAAAAGACAAATTAACAGAATACGAGTGGTTTTAGCTGAAAAGGACAGAACTAACAAATGGCTGGCTGAAAAAGTGGGTAAAAATAGAACGACTATTTCTCGTTGGTGTACAAATGACATGCAACCCTCTTTAGAATCTCTTTTGGAAGTTGCAGCAGCTCTTGATGTTGATATAAGAGAATTATTGGTTTCTACTAAAAAATAATTCAGAAGAGACACATATTCCGACGATGGATACGCAAAGTTCTTATCCTCATGTAGTTATACGGTACTTTTTCGACTATATCATTAAAAATTGAGAACTTTTTTGTAGTTTACCAGGTATGAAAAAGTATGTAGGGCTTATACTGTTTCTTCTAACATGCTACCTTACTTTTGGGCAGGTAAATCCCGGTTTTTATAGCCTGAAAGGACATTATGGCTTTATTATTTCGCATTCCGAAGAAGTAAAGTCCATATCCCAATCCAATCCTTATGGGATTCAATTAGAATACAGCCGGCTCAAAATAAGCGATAAGTCTTGGAAAACCTGTTATTGCTATGGCCGTACAGGGCTTTCCTTTGCCTATTTTAATTATGCCAATCCCCGGATTTTGGGGAGTTCGTACAACTTGATCTATTTTGTAGAACCGTATTTTACATATAAAGGGCCTTTAAAATTCTCTCTTAGAGGATCTATCGGTGCTACCTATCTGGATAAAACATTTGATGCAACCACCAATCCCGAAAACCTTCTTTTTAGTTCTCATTTCAACTTTTATCTGGCTTTATCGCTCAACCTTAACTACCATCTTAATAAAAAGTATGCTATAAACCTGTCGGCAAACTACAATCACATTTCTAACGGTGGTAAAAAACAGCCAAATAAAGGAATGAACTTTCCAACCGTATCAATAGGTGTTGACAGACTTATCAATTATGAAGCTTTAAAACCTAAGCCCAGAGAGTTACGAAATCAAGATATGTCCACAAAATATTATATGGGATCTTTTTTTAGCTTGCGGTCTTCCGGTGGTGAAGCCGACGCGACCAGTCATCCGCTTATCGGATTTCTGGGTGGAGCGTTACAACCATTATCCGGTATTAATGGCATCAATGGAGGCATAGAAGCGTGGTATGATTATTCAGACGAGAGAATCGCCGAAAATGATATGTTAGATGATTCAGCATTTTCGTCTGCCGTAACCTTGGGACATCATTTCTCTTTGGGAAATTTTCATGCCCTGCAACAAGCCGGAATATATATCACCCGGCCTAAAAATATACAACCCAAATGGTTATATCAGCGGTATTCTTTTTGGTACAGTATTGGAAAATCCAAAAGATGGACTCTTGGTGGGTCCTTAATTGCTTATGGAACAGGGGTAGACCATATGGATGGACGGCTACTGTATATTATAAATTAATAGCTATTTGTGTTTCCGAAAGTTAGCTGAAAGAGTTTAAGACAGAGTACACTAAATCTGTCTATGAAGAAGGTGGGCATGTGGAATGGATAGAGGTGATTTGGTTTATTGATTCAGTAAAATAGTAATTGAAAAATGGAACCGGAACGGCAATCAAAATTACCTATCTTTGTTTAAAGCAATACCTAAACCTATGAAAAACCTTCTTTTCTTCTCATTAATCGTAGCCTTATTGGTTTCTTGCAAAAAGGAAACTACAATTGTACAAAACAAAGTAATTTTTGATGGCATTGATTCATCCATTAGGCCCGGAGACGATTTCTTCAATCATGTTAATAGAATCTGGCATGATACGGCTGTTATTGCAGACGATCAAGTTGGCGTTGGGTCTTACCGCTATTTGAATATTCCTCAAAAAGAATTACTTCAAAAAATACTGGAAGAGGTATCTGCAGAGGAACATCCTGAAGGAAGTATTGAACAAAAAGTAGGAGATTTTTACGCTTCGGGAATAGACACAGTAAGCATTAACCGACGTGGGTTTGAACCTATTCAGCCTATTTTGAATACTATTGAAGCTATTAACGATGTGCCTTCCATGACGGCATTTGTAGCTGAGCAGCTTAAGACAGGAGATTTTTCAATCATTTCTCCATATGTTTCTCCGGATCAAGCCAATAGTGCTATAAACATTGCACACTTTAGTCAAACCGGATTAGGGTTGCCGGATCGTGATTATTATTTTAGAACAGATTCGTCTGCTGTTGGTATCCAAAAAGCATATAAAAATTATATAACAACCTTATTTGAATTGACTGGCGATGTTGATGCTTCAAAGAACGCCGACATAGTGTATGACATTGAAAAACAACTTGCCGGATCTCATAAAACACGTGTTGAACGTAGAGATGTAAAAGCAAATTACCATAAATTATCGGTTTCAGAGATTGATGAAACCTATAAGAATATTGGCTGGGTAGCATTGTTATCGAATTTAGGAATAGTTGCAGATTCAGTCGATATTCGTCAGTTAGCATATTACGAGAAGCTTGATACGATGCTGGAGTCAGTTGATCTGGAAAATTGGAAAATCTATTTAAAAGCAAATTCAATAGGATCGCATGACGATATTTTGAGTCAGCCGTTCCAAGATGCCTCATTTTCATACTCTAAAGTATTATCCGGTCAATCCGTTCAGAAATCTCGCGCACAATTAATGGTGCAAAATGTGGACAGACAAATTGGTTTTGCACTAGGACAATTGTATGTGAAACGCTATTTTAATGAAGATGCAAAAAAGAGAGCATTAGAGCTGGTTAATAACCTTCAGAAATCATTGGAAAACAGAATTGAGCAACTGGACTGGATGAGTGATAGTACTAAAGTAAAAGCCAAGGATAAATTGTATGCCATTACTAAGAAAATAGGCTATCCGGATGTTTGGAGAAATTATGATGATGTAAAAATAGAAAAGGGGGCGTATTTTGAAAATGTAGTCGCTCTACGCCGAAACGATTATCTATATAACTTAGATAAATTAAATAAGGCACCTAATAGAGACGAGTGGTTCACAACGCCTTCTACGGTAACTGCGTATTATAACCCTTCACTTAATGAGATCGTGTTCCCTGCGGGTATATTACAATCTCCCTATTTCGATCTATATGCAGATGATGCTGTTAATTATGGTGGTATTGGAATGGTGATTGGTCATGAGTTTACACATGCTTTTGATGATCAAGGCGCTCAATTTGATAAAGAAGGTAATGTGAAAAATTGGTGGACAGAGGGTGATTATGAAAAATTCAAAGCTAAAACACAACAGGTTATCGACCAATATAGTAAATTTTCGGTATTAGATAGTGTATACCTAAAAGGTGCGTTGACCGTAGGAGAGAATACGGCTGATAATGGAGGTATTGCCATAGCATATGATGCTTTTAAAATGACCAAACAAGGACAAGACACAACGAAGATCAATGGCTTTACACCGGACCAACGCTTCTTTTTGTCTATAGCCCGTATTTGGCGGGTAAAAGTGCGAGATGAGTTTCTGCGTAATTATGTTGCTACAGATCCACATTCACCACCATTATGGCGTGTTAATGGCCCTTTGATGAATTTCACGCCCTTTTATGAAGCTTTTGATGTTCAACCCAATGAAACAAATTACAGATCAATGGAGGAGCGCATAAAAATTTGGTAAACAAAACATGTTTACTCAAACCACCACAAAATATAGTGACTTTTCTTATTTCCAAGTGAAACAGAGATGATATGGTAGTTTGCTTTTACTTTTTTTAATTGTTTTTCGATCTTGGGAAAATCGTTCGCTTTGGCAACCAAACTGGTAAATACTTTTACTTGATCTTTAAATAACACACTTTCCTTTATTAATCTTTTAATAAAGAGTGATTCACCACCGTTACACCAAAGTTCGTTGGCTTGCCCTTCAAAATTAAGTAAGAGTTCATCTTTATCACTTGGTCCGCCCAGGTTTTTAAGTTTTCTAAGGGAGCCTTTTACTGCTTCTTCTCTGGAGTTATGAAAAGGAGGATTACAAACGCTGAAATCAAATCGCTCATGGGGTTGAATACTATTCTTAAAAAGAAAGCCTTTATTTTCTTGATGTCGTATCTCAACCTTGTCTTGTAATTCTTTGGTATATTGGATATTTCCACGGGCTATTTTTACCGCTTTCGCATCACTTTCTGAGCCAACCATTGTCCAGTTAAAGTGTTGCGCCCCAAGGATGCAATAGATGCCATTGGCACCAGCACCTATATCCAACCCTCGTAGTTTAGCATCTAAAGCAATGTTTAGTTTTTCTGAAAGAAAATCCCGTACATGATACAAATAGTCTAGCCGTCCGGGAATAGGAGGGATGAGATAACCTGTTGGCAAATGATACGCTTCTAGTTTAAAATCGGCAAGTAGCATCGCTTTATTCAGTTCATATACAGCACTTGAAGAGCTAAAATCAATGGTTTCCTCCCCAGAAGGGTTTAAAATCACATGTTTTCCTAAGTCGGGATGGTGTTTGGTCAATCTTTTAAGATCATACCGTTCTTGATATGGATTTTGTAGATGCATGGAGGTAAAGGTATTGGATTTAAAAAGTATTTAACCAATGAATAACTTTTGTTATTAAAGTTTTATTTGAAAAGCAGAAATGGGCAAGTTGTCTACCAAAGCATAGGAGGGAAGCATAATGTATAATGCCTTGTCTTCTTAGTTATAATGAAAGGAGGTGAGGAATACGATATAGACATGAATATCAATGTTTTAACATAATTTTGGGAAACCTATGTTAATTTGGCTTATCTTTATAGCTTAGTTATTTAGACAGCTTTCTTTTTTTTAATTTTCTTCCAATTTTAATCAATCTATTGCTTTCTTCAATACTTTAATAGTTGTAACGCACTAAGACTAAGCGTTTGTAAGATGAAACTATTGGTTGTGTTTTAATGATATCCCTCCAAACAAGATTCTTTATAGGCAGTAATCCGAATACGTCACAAGAGTTCAATATACTATCAAATAGCTTAAAAACTAAGCAATACCGCTCTAATTGAGCATGATATAGTGTTATTGAAATAAATATGACAATAATCAAATAAAGAAATTGTAGTATCGATAATCCAAAATTTTCAAGATCCATAAACTCAGATTTTTCAAAAACGTTGAGGAGTAGAGTTAATTTATATTTCAAAACCAATAATATAAGTAGAAATGCAAATACAGCTATGGTTGTTAAGACCGTTATTATGCTTTCTTTATTTATTGTTCCTTTAATCTTGCTGGGTACAGGAAGTATTACAACCACATGGATGCTTTTCTTGGCATATCTGATATGCGGATTTGGAATGTCGGGAATAGGTATGGGTGTCATGCATGATGCTATTCACGGATCTTATTCAAAGAACAAAAAGGTCAATATGCTGTTAGGCTATACTTTCAACCTTATTGGGGCCAACGCAACTGTCTGGAGAATACAACACAATGTATTGCATCATACATATACCAATATCAATGATGCGGATGATGATCTTAATGCACCGTTTTTCCTTAGATTCTCACCACATGCAAAACACTATTGGTTACATCAATTTCAGCATGTGTATATATGGTTCTTTTATGGTATCTCTACCTTGTCGTGGATAACGACTAAAGATTTTGTTCGTTTAAAACGCTATAAGGATATGGGGTTTTTAAACAAGAAAAATGAATACACAAAAACGCTTATAGGTATGATCGCCTGGAAACTATTCTATTATTCCTATGCGCTTGTGTTGCCACTGATCATGGTTCCGTTATCCTGGTGGGTAATTGTACTTGCATTTTTAAGCATGCATTTTGTGACCGGACTTATGGTAAGTATCGTTTTTCAAATAGCACATATCATGCCGGTCAATCACTTTCCACTTCCAGATGACAAAGGGATGATGAAAGAAGATTGGTATGGGCACCAATTTGCCACCACCAGTAATTTTTCTCCCAAGAGTAAGCTTTTATTTTGGCTTATTGGCGGATTGAATTATCAGGTAGAACACCACGTACTACCAGACGTATGTCATATTCACTATAAAAGATTAACTAAGATCGTGGCCGATACGGCCCGGGAATTCGGCATGCCCTATCATGTCAAAAAAGATCTCTTTCACGCAATTTGGGATCACACTAAGATGCTTCATATGCTGGGAAGAAAACCAGCTGTAAACCTTATATAAAAATAGGGGAATTAAATTTTTAATTAAAATACTAAAATGATGATCAAAAAATTGATACATAAATTAATAAATACTAATAACACTAAAAAAATAGAAGTAATGAAAGAAGGTACCGTAAAGTTTTTTAACAATGCCAAAGGATTTGGCTTTATTAAATTGAAAGATTCAGAAGACGAAATATTTGTCCACACGACAAATCTTATAGACGAAATTCGCGAGAATGACGAAGTTAAATTTGACGTTGAAAAAGGAGACAAGGGATTGAGCGCTATACGCGTAAGTTTGATCTAATAACTCTTAATGAATAGACCTAAAACCATCTTACGAGATGGTTTTTTTGTGGGCAAAATCGATCTATTTTAGATACAAGAAGATACTATTATCAAATTTTCTCAAAAACCAATCGATAATGGTCCATGACCTCTTTTTCAAAACATACTTTGTTTGGGCTTACTTTAAATATTGCCACCAGATGTCTGAACTCCTTATCCATAAAATATCTGGGAATTAGCGACAGGTAAAGCCAATATTTTTTGAGATGAAACTTCCTGAATTTCTTTCTCCACTGTGAAATGGTTTCAATATAATCTAACCTTCCACTGCTTTTAGAAATTAATTTGAATCCGGGTTCAGCACATTTTACTACCATTTCAGGGCCGTAGGGGAGCCAGGAACCGGGAAACTGTTTTACCATTAGTGCCATGATATAGGCCGTAGATCCTTTTTTCGCATTCACATCCAGTTCTTCAAATTCGATCATATTCTTGCTGAAGGTCATCGTCTGCATATAGAACCGGCCGCCTACGGGTAATAGGTCGTAGATCGTTTTGAAAAAATCACTATATACTTGTTCTTGTTTACCTTCCTGCCATTCTTCTACCGAACAGAAATGCTCTAACCCCCCAATACACGTAATGGCATCAAAAGTTCCAAAATCCGTTGGTTTTATATAGCGACAATCTTTTACCATCACATTATAACCATTTTTTTGGCAAGCATCTGCCTGCCCTTGTGAGAGTGTCAAACCAATACTCTCTGCACCCCTTTCATCCACAATATACCGTGTAAAAGGTGCCCAGCCGCAGGCCATATCAAGAACTTTGCTTCCTTTGGTAATGTTGAGACTATCTGCTATGAATTTATGTTTTGCCTTTTGCGCCTCTTCCAATGACATTGAAAAATCACCATCGTATTTCGCTCCGCTGTAGTCCCCTGTTTCTCCCATACTCAAACGAAATATCTCATCGATAGTAGTATATGTAAAATCCAAATCTTTTTGCTCTGCCATCTTTGTTTTCTAAATTAATTACCCTCTAAAAGGCTATTTTGGGGAAGGTAGTGAAAATTGTCTAGTGTGAACAGGTATGTTATAATCGTTAACTGTAAGTTCTTAAACTTATACCGACTTGTATACTACAAATTTCTAATCTAAAAATCTTTATAAACGTGAAATCACAAATTAAAAGTACCCTGGCCAGTATGTTATTGGCACTTGTATGCATTCTTTCAACCAACGCTCAAAACACAGATGCTAAATCAGCAGAATTGTTAGATGCTTTAGTAGCAGTAAATGGTGGTTACAAAACATTGGCAGCCAAAAAAGATGTTCAATTTCACTATGTATATGATAATTTTGATAAGGGAAAAGATGTTTCAACAGAGCGACATATTTTTCATGGTGAGCATTCCTGGGCTTCTTACGAGCAGCATGATCTAAATGTCATGCCAGGAAAAAAAGGGATTGCTATACAATCATATGTAGATAGTAAGCCGGCCTTAACCTTAGACGGAAAAGCTATAACAGATCCGAAAGCCATTGGTGGAACTATATTTTTACGCAAAGTAAATTTCTATTGGTTCACCATGATGTACAAATTAAGGGACCCGGGTACAAATTACAAATATCTTGGTACAGAAAAAGTAGGCGACATCACTTATGATAAAGTAAGCCTAATTTATGATGCCAATATTACCAAAAAGGAAAAAAACGATGAATACATCTTGTATTTCAACCCTACTACACATTTAATAGATCAATTCTACTTTTCATTACCGGATTGGGGAATTGAAAAACCTATATTAAAAATGACCTTGACTTACGAAAAAGTTGACGGTATTTTAGTGCCTACGGTACGAAAAGGATTTATGCCTAATGAAAAGGGAGATTATGTACCTATTGGCGTATATACTTTTAGCGAAATTAAGTTTAACAATGGTTTTAGAAAAGAGGATTTCATGTTGAACTAAAAAATAAAACAAATTGCTTTAAAAAGTCCATCACTATGATGGGCTTTTTTTATTGTCATATCACAACTTCCAATTTATTAAAATTAAAACCTAAATTTACATTACTAAGAAGGCTTTAATTATCCGCATTATTTTAGTCGCCTTTTTAAACAAAAAACAGGAAAAGCTCCTTTAAACTATAGAAGTAACTAACACAATTAACTATGCTAATAAAAAAGAATTATTCTATTCGTGAGATGGCCTGGTGGACACGTTTTGAAACCTTGCTATTTATTATAATCATTGTTCTTTGGGTCGCCCTTTACAACTTTTTTGATATAACCTGGTTTAAAATTCCCTGGACGCCTTTGGCACTAATTGGAACGGCAGTAGCTTTTGTAATTGGTTTTCAAAATAACGCGACCTATGACCGTATATGGGAAGCCCGAAAAATTTGGGGAGGCATTGTAAATACCTCCAGGACCTTTGGAATGTTTATACAGGATATGGTAACTAATGAATATGCAGAAGAGGCTAAAACAGATGACTATTTACAAAACGAAATTAAAACCTTGACCTACCGCCATATTGCCTGGATGACTGCATTACGTCACGCCATGCGAATGCAAAAGCCATGGGAAACCACCATCAATCACAAAACCAATCAGGAATGGGACCTTAGACCACCCGAAAAAGAATCGTCTTTAGAAATAGATTTAAAGCCCTACATTTCAGATGCTGACTTTGTATATGTTATGAATAAGAATAATAAGCAAACAGCTCTATTGTACCTACAATCACATCATTTAAAAAAACTAAAAGAGCAAGGCTATGTTTGGGAATTTTCCTTTTTGGAATTAGAAGGCATACTTCAGGAATTGTTTGCACTTCAGGGGAAAAGCGAACGTATTAAGAATTTTCCTTATCCAAGACAATTTGCAACACTAAACCGCTTTTTTATGTGGATCTTCGTACTACTTTTACCACTTGCTTTAATACCTCAATTTGCAGAAATAGGAGGTGAGATTTCAGATAAAAATCCGCTTATTGGTAAACTATTCATCTGGCTTACAATTCCAATTTATGTTCTTATTGCCTGGGTCTTTCATACTATGGAACGTATAGGAAGAACCGGAGATAATCCTTTTGAAGGTACTGCTAACGATGTACCCATATCTACCATTGCCAGGGGTATAGAAATTGACCTTCGTCAAAATTTAGGAGAGGCAAAAGACAGTATTCCAGATCAATTTGATGTAAAATACCATACACAATTATAAATAAGCGATATTACGTTATATAGATGTATTGTACAAATAGCTTGATTACATAAAATCTGACGATATAGTCCGTCTAAGACGGAACAATATCTGCTTTTATGCAAAATAACAAGTTATTGGCTATTTGCTTGAATATACTATAATGTTTTTGCGTTACCTAATCTGCCGGCAGGCTGATGTCTCTTTACTTTGAAGAAAAAGCAAAGTTCCAGCCAATCTTCATTGGATTTTTTTCTTCTCAAATTTTTCTCTTAAAATGCAATTGAATATTCTTTTTTCAGATAGGGCAGAGGAGTGGAGGATAAGTGTATGAAATGGATTTAAACTAGCTTAAATCCAAAGAGTTTTCTCACTTAAAAATTCCTATAAAAATAATAAAAAATATCGATATAAAGTAAATAATATCGATAAAATGTATATTTAAGTCGGAAAAAGCTTACAATTGAATATTTTTTTTCTAAATTGCTTTTGTTGAATGCATTATAGGTTAAAATTTAAAATATTCCCCCTATGAAAAGAATTATAATTATAGTCGTATTGCTAATAGCAACACCTGCTCTTAAAGCGCAAAAGAAAGAAATTAGAAAAGCCCAGCAGAGTATAAGTGCCGGAAACTTTGCTAGTGCTGCTTCTTATTTAAGTCAGGCAAAGAGAATTTTTGCAGCTGCAGACAATAAAACGCGTGCAGAGTATTATGTGGTTGAAGCCGAACTGAGACTTGTTGAAAAGAAATTAGACGCGAAACAAATAGAGTTAATTTCTCAATCCTTAAAACTTGCAAATCGCTATGAGCTAACTTCATCGCTTCAAGAAAGAATTTCACAAATTAATTTGAAGATTAAAGGGTTTTCAGCAACCATTGCGGCAAGCGAGTTAGCAAATAAAAACTATTCAAATGCCGCTTCTCTATACAAAACAGCTTATCAATCTTCGCAAAATAATATGCATCTTCTCAAAGCTGCCAGATGCCATTTACTGGCTGAAGAGTATAATGATGCTTACAAGTCATATAGTAATCTATTTAAATTGGGATTTACTAACGCAAGGACCCAATATGTAGCTACTAATGTGGTATCTAATGAAAAAGAGGCGTTTTCTTCAAAGTCGACACGAGATGAAGCTATAGCAGAAGGATTATATAAAAACCCTGAAATTGTTACAACCAATAGCAAACTACCTGAAATATTGCGAGGGATAACGGCGGCATCTATACCTATTAATAAAAAATACGAAGCTGCGGCTATTATTGATAGAGCAGTAGCTAAAATGCCTGAAAACAAGATGCTACTGAATCAGGTTTCTCATCTTTATAGACAATTAGATGCACATGATAAATACAATGCTATTGTAGATCAACTTATTAAAGAAACTCCTAATGACCCAAACCTATATTATAATTCTGCTGTAGCCAGTGCACAGAATAACGATCTTGAAAGGGCAAAAAAGTTTTACAGAAAAGCGTTGGCGATAGATCCTAACTATATAAATGCCAATATAAACCTATCTATGTTGCTTTTAGAGCAAGACAAAGTTATAAGTGATGAAATGAATAAATTAGGGGAATCTGAAGCTGATGATGAACGTTACGAAAAATTAAAGCAAAAACGTATCAATCTATACTATGAGGTGCTTCCATATTTAAAAAGTATTGTAAAGTCACAACCCCAGAATGAAGATTTTGCCAAAAAACTGAGGAATATTTATAGCTTTATAGGTAAGGATACTAAATTAGTTGGATTAGAAGAGAAAATAGACTAATAGCAAGCAATCAAACAGTATCGATCTACTTGCCAACTATTAATACTTACTTTTCTTCTTCAAAAAAATCTTTAAAAAGGTAATATAAAATAACCTGGTCGTAAAAACAGCTGTGACATAATTGTTGACGTGATAGAGCAATTTACTTTGACATAAAATCGGTACCGTTATGTGACTGGCGCCACAGAACTGATTTTATGTGCAAATAGCAGAGCTATATGTAAATTGGCTATAATACAACACTTGTACTATAATTTATATTATGTAAAATAGAAAATTTGCAATTGATAAACTCCACCCCATTATTGCTTCACAAAACTAATATCTAGAGTTTATGGACTTATAATGCCAAAGTACTGCGGGATATATAAGGTAATCCACTTAGGAATTGGATCAATATAATCAGGTGCAGTCATAGCTAGGTCCCTTAAAGCCTTTGCCTTTCTTTTCAACTTGAGTTGCCCATTCAAAAAATAAATTCGCTGTGTCTTATCGGTCCAACTGTCGTAAGTGATCATGGTATGATGTACCCCGGGAGAAACAGGTCGTTTTACCGTTCCGTATACCATAGGCCAATCCATTATATCTAACACAGGTAAGGTACGTGCATCTAAAAGCTTGTAGGTCTTATGTTCTGGCATGGAACTCGTGCCAATGGCAACAAAAATAGTACCATCTGGACCAAAGCCATAAGAGATGTCTGTGTCCGGATTCTGTCGATCTATAAAGGTAACTAGTTTCATAAGTAATCTTGTTATGGATTATATGCGCTCCAGACGATAGGTTGCACAAGGTAAATAGTCGTTTACCATAGCACGGTTAAAGACGATTGTTTCCATATGTCGATCCAGAATAGGTTTGCTACTTTTACCCATTACACCGTCACCAGCGTTTGGCGGAAGATCAGCTTCGGTCTTACCTGGATAACTTTCCTCGTTTATATATTCGTCTTCGAGCCCAAGCATATGGCATACCTCATGTACTACACTTGCTCCTCCATTGACTCCGAATCGGTCGTCTCCCAGATGCCAGTACAACATGTCACTACCATCATCGTCAAAATCCAAGCTAACTTCATAATCATCGGTCCATGTCCATTCGGTAACGAATTTCACCCGTACCTTGACCTGTATACCATCAGGGCACTCTTCACATCTTGCCGATTCTACAGGAACTAGCTTCCATTTATTATTGAAAGCAGCCTCCAATACAGCATTCCAGGCATCAATGTGGGCATCTATCATCCCTTGCCCCGTGCCATCAGGAAATGTAAGCTGTACCTTGGGTCTAAAGGTGACGATACAGGTGTCTCCATGATAGCTAACTTCAAAAGAATAATTCCAACCTATTTCTCCAAATTCGGAACTTATACTCCCGGAAGGGTTCCATCTTGTTGTGACCATCGTATAGTAATTAGTTAATTTACAGCACTATAAATATAATCAAATATAACAATCAATAGTATCCTATTCTTAATACTGCCTTTTCCAACAATAATTCACAATCAAAGTGTTCTAAAAGTCATAGCTTTACGCTTTCAATGAAACAACAGCCCTCCCAATTCGAGTTTGTAGCCCTCATGGCATCCTTAATGTCGGTCGTCGCTCTGGCAATAGATGCCTTACTACCGGCTCTGGATATTATCGGGATCGCTATTGGAACCTCTCTGCCTGCAGACAATCAATTACTTATTACCATGATCTTTCTGGGCCTTGGGATCGGTCCGTTGATCTTTGGCCCCATCTCAGATAGTATGGGTAGAAAACCCATCGTCTATATGGGATTCCTTTTGTTTATCATCGCCAGTTATATCTGTGTGTATTCTTCAAGCCTGGAAATGATGATCGTAGGCAGGATCTTACAGGGTATTGGACTTTCAGCTCCCAGAACCATTAGTATCGCTATCATCCGGGATATGTATAGCGGCAACTATATGGCACGGATCATGTCGTTCGTTACTGTCGTTTTTATTCTCGTGCCGGTTATCGCCCCTGCTTTAGGGAAATTTGTCCTGGACCATCACAGTTGGCAAGGCATCTTCTATATACAAATGTTATTTGGTATACTGGTGTCACTCTGGTTTTGGAGAAGGCAATCCGAAACTCTTACAAAAGACAAACGTATCCGTTTTTCCCACCGGATCTTTATAAACGGATTCAAAGAAATATTACGGCATAAAATAACGATGAGCTATACCCTTATCTCAGGGTTTATAGTAGGTTCTTTCCTGGTATATCTAAGTAGTTCACAACAGATTTTTCAGGAACAATACCAACTCAAGGAAGAATTCCCTTATATCTTTGCAGCTCTTGCTATTGCTATAGGTTCGGCTATTTTTCTCAACGGAACACTGGTTTTAAAATTCGGGATGAAAAAACTCATTACCGCTTCCCTTCTGGGTTTCTTTGCTGTTCCATTACTCTATATTATTTTGTTCTATAATTCACCCAATCCAAGTATAGAAGTACTACTTACCTTCTTTGCTTTACAATTCTTTGCTGTCGGATTTCTATTTGGAAACCTGCGTGCCATGGCTATGGAACCCGTAGGTCATATTGCAGGGATCGCTGCTGCCATTACCGGTTTTATTTCAACCGTTATGGCGGTTCCCATTAGTATATTTATTGGGCGGTTTGTTGCTGATACCACACTTCCCATATTCATTGGATTTCTGGTATGTGCAATACTGTCTTTAGGAATCCTTATGTATGCGAGAAGAGTTCGCTAAGGCTGCTTAGTCAAATTTGTAATACCCGCATTTTAAATAAGCGCCTTCTTTAAAAGAGACCGGATGATCCACACCATGGGTTGCACTTTCCTGCAATCTGTATTTTCTCGACTGTGTCTTTAAAACCGATTCATTGATCTCGAAAAAAGTATCGACCGATATCCGCGACGAACAGGATGCCAGAACAAGCATTCCTTTCTTTGCTGTGAGTTGCGCTCCTAATTGCGCCAATTGTGTATACTTCTTTTTGGCCTTGTCGATCTCTTTCTGGCTTTTTGCAAAACTTGGCGGGTCAATGACCACAATATTAAATACCTTTTTTTGTTGTATCAATTCCTGCAACACTTCAAAAGCATCACCTCCTATGGTCTTATGACTGCCAATATGCTCGTTTAACTTCCCGTTTTCAACAGCATTCTCCAATGCCTGGACACTAATATCCAAGCTGGTTACTTCCTTAGCACCATTCACTAAAGCATGTACGGAAAACCCTCCGGAATATGCAAATACATCCAATACCGTTTTTCCTTTAGAAAGCTCGCCTACACGTTTCCGGTTATGGCGATGGTCCAGAAAATACCCGGTCTTATGCCCTTTTATCACATTGGCCGAAAAATGTACGCCGTGTTCTGTAAAAGGAACTACTTCATTCTCCAGTTCGCCATAGATCACTTGCCCGTCTTTCAGCTTATAAGTGTCCATTGCCTGAAGGTTTCTACTCAATCGAAGTACAACAACATCACATTCCGAAACTTCGATCAGTTTCTTCAGTATCATTTCCAGATACGGAAACCAGATAGCAGAATATAATTTAACCACCAGTACATGATCATATACATCGGCAATGCAACCCGGAAATCCGTCATTCTCACCAAACAATAACCGATAGCTATTGGTCTGAGTGGCCAGTAGTTCAGTCCGAAGCGCATACGCCTTATTTATTTTTTCTGAAAAGAAATCTGCATTGACAGTAGCTCCTCCTCCACTATGTAGTATTTTGATACGGATAGGAGAATCAGGATCGTAAAGCCCCACTCCTATCACTTTATTTTTAGTATGGCTGAAAATAATGGAAATGTCACCGGGATTTCCTTCTTTATTGATTTTTTCAATACTATTGGTAAAGATCCAGGGGTGTCCGCTTCTTAGGCTCCGCTCCCCTGTTGCAGTTAGTTTTACTGCCAGACGCTGGGGTTTAATTTCCGGAAATGAGACGGTAAACATCAGGATAATTTCTGCTGAATAATCCCTATCGCATCATTCATGGTTCGAAGGGTTTCCATGTCCTCATTTGCAAACTCAACATCAAATTCATCTTCCACATCCAATACGATATCCACCAAATGTGCCGAATTGATATTCAATTCCTGAGTGAGGTCGCTGTCAGGGTTCACTTGGTCAACCACAACATCTTCAGGTAAATAGGTCTGTACAATGGGTAGTAATTTGGCATAGATGGTTTCAGTCGTCATGCAGGCTTAATTTTTTCTAAAGATAACACACGCATTGACATCTCCAAAACCAAAACTAGCTTTTGTAATAGTTTTTAAAGGAGCTGCAAGTAACTGTTGTGGTATTTTTTCCGAAGCAATTAAAGCGGTGATCTCCGGATGCAGATCTTCACAATTTACATTGGGAAATACAAAGCCATGATACAACTGAAGTATCGCTGAAACAGCTTCAACACTACCACTCGCAGCCAAACAATGACCTACCATTCCTTTTAAGGAGTTGATATACGGAAAGTCTTCACCTCTCCTATTCAAAGCATTGCACCAATTCTCGATCTCTACGGGATCTTTGATCGTGGCAGTAAGATGCCCGTTGATATAATCGATCTCCGAAGCCATAACTCCGGCATCTTCCAAAGCTGTTTTGATGCACCTTTGCACCGCAACGTTATTAGGTGCGGTCATACTCCCCTCTCCTCTTTGTCCGCCACTGTTAACAGCTCCTCCCAATACTTCGGCATAGATGGTGGCACCTCTTTGTAATGCACTTTCCAACGACTCTAATACTAAAGCTCCGGCACCACTTCCGGGGACAAATCCGCTGGCAGTAGCACTCATGGGTCGGGAAGCCTTGGTTGGCTCGTCATTATGTTTATAGGTGATCACTTTCATCGCGTCAAAACCTCCCCAAAGATAAGGGCCGTCATCACTGGTACTTCCACAAAGCATTATTGTGGCTTTTCCGGATGCAATGCGTTCATAGCCTATGATAATAGCTTCGGTTCCGGTTGCACAGGCTGATGAATTGGTCGTTACCAGGTTCCCGGCTCCAATGATTCCTCCCAGATATGCACTGATTCCACTAGCCATGGTCTGTGCCACCGTAGTACTTCCCAAACGACGGACCTTGCCTTCATCCAGCTTATAAATGGCCTCCCTGAATTTCTCCACACCGCTTGTTCCGGTCCCGAAAACAATTCCCAGATCCCAATACGGTTCATTATCTTTTTCTGAAGGAGAGATTCCTGCATCCTGCAGTGCATCCATTCCGGCAATAACACCGTATAGGATTCCGTTGCTATTGAAGTCCTTGAGTTGTAATTCGGCTAAATATTCCCGTTTCTTTGCTTCAGAAATACTGGGTATGCCTCCTACTTGACATGAAAAATTAAGTTCTTTTAACTGCGGATAGTATTGAATCCCGGAGGCCCCTTTTTTAATGGCTTCAGTAAATTGCGGAATCCCTACACCATTGGGCGAAACTACTCCTAATCCGGTGATAACCACTCTTTGCTTCATATACTTTTAGGCGCTATCATTCCACTAATGACTCCTCTACAAACCACTTCATCCTTTTCATTCAGCATCTTTACCTTGCATTTTAATTTATGGAAACGGAAGTATTTTTTTTCTGAAAATACCCGTACGGTTTCTCCCGGATAGACCGGTTTGTAAAAATCTATTTCATTGTTACTCAAAGCGATTTGTGTATTTTCAACAGCTTTTTCGGCAAGCAAATGAATCCCCAAACAAACCACACCGATCTGTGCCATACATTCCGTTAAAATAACTCCCGGAGTTATGGGGCTCTCTTTAAAATGCCCTTCATAAAAAAATTCATCTTCCCGAAACGTATAGGCACCTTCTACCCCATTTTCTGAAATGGCTGTAATATTGTCTACAAAAAGAAATGGTCTTGAGTAAGGCAAACGTGCTAATATGTCTTTAAATCCATCCATTACCGAAGACTCTCACCTCCATCTGCTTTTACAATGGTTCCATTAATCCATTGCGCCTCATCCTTACACAACAAGTAAACAGTATTGGCAACATCTTCGGGGGTTGTTAATCGCTTAAAAGGGTTTCTTTTTTTTGCCATTTCTGCCAGCTTTTCACTTCCGGGGATCATTTGAAAAGAAGCTGTTTCCGTAGTCCCTGCCTGAATACAATTAGTAGTAATTCCCAAAGGTGCTAGTTCTACAGCCATATTTCGCATTAGAGCCTCCAATGTAGCTTTAGCAGTAGAAACCGCTCCATAACCCGGCCATACTCTTGTACTGCCTTCACTTGTAAATGCTATATTTCTGGCATTCTTTACAAAGAGTCCATGATCCTGTAGCACACGCGTCCATTCATACCAGTTTGTACCCATGGCGTGGAGTGTAATATCCAGGTCTTCCTTAGACAGCGTATTTCCTGTAGTTCCTGTCATTGCCTTCAGACTTCCTTTGGCAACACTGTGAAGTAACAGTTTAACATTTCTTTTCGGTAATCTTGATACAACTTCTGCCTGAGTCTCTTTAGATAATGCATCTTTATTGAATGTCAGTACTTCAACATCGTTTTCACGCATGCTACGTACTTCCTTTTCAAGATCGGGGAGATTACTCTTCCTGTCTCTATGGACAATACAGATATTCATTCCATGAGAAGCCAGTTTTTTGGCACTGGCCAGCCCCAGGCCACTACTGCCTCCAATGATCAATGCCCAATTATTTTTAAACTCTGTATCCATATTAAAATTCCAGTAAAATCCGTTGTGCAGAAAAACCGGGGCCAAAGCTCAGCATTAATCCCAGATCTCCTTTTATTATCTCCTTTTCCATAAAACGTTCCAATACATATAATACTGTCGCACTACTCATATTTCCATACAATTTAAGAACTTCTTTGGTATCGTCTATGTCTTTACCCATACTTCCAAAAAGACTTTCCACAGTTTGTACGATCTTTCTTCCACCGGGATGGAATATGAGATGATCAATGTCTTCGATGATTTTTCCGTTCTTCTTTAAAAAGGGATGGACGATTTTCGGAAAATGAGTAGCGATCTGTTCCGGCACATCTTTATCGAGGATCATTTGCAGTCCTGTATTTACTAATTTAAAGCCCATCATATGTGTTGCATCATAGAAATGATACATTTCTTCATCAATGATCTTTGGCCCGCTATCCGCTTCGTTCGAAGAAAGTAAGACACATGCAGCTCCATCCCCGAATATAGCAGCACTTACAATATTCACCATCGAGTAATCATTTAGCTGAAAAGTAGCTGTAGGAGATTCCAGTGCAATTACTGCGGCACGTTTTCCGGGGTTGGCTTTTAAAAAGTTCTTTGCATAGATGATTCCGGAAACACCGGCAGCACAGCCCATTTCAGTAACAGGCAAACGTACCACGTCCTGACGCATTTTAAGATCATTAATCAAATAGGCATCAATCGAGGGAATCATAATTCCTGTGCAGCTTACGGTGATCAGGAAATCAATATCTGTTGGCTTCCAATTGCTCTTATCCAATGCTTTTTCCAACGATAATCTCCCCAGTTTCTTTATCTCCCGTACATAGATGTCATTGCGTTCTTCAAAAGAAGAATTTAAAAATACTTCGTGGGCATCCATAATGGAATAACGGCGGTCTACCCCTGCCCCCTCAAAGATCTTGAGTACTTTTCTTATAAAACGGGGCTCTTGCCCTTGCAGCCAGGCTTCCACATAGGGAAGTATCTCGTCTGTACTACGAGTATAGGGCGGCAATTGCTTTGCAACCGATGTGATCTTTACATTCATTCCCCTGTTTTGATAATCCATTGATACCGAAAGGCCCATTTCCATTGTATCGAAAATGTTTTAACCTTCATTTTTTCTGAAAGCGTTTTTAGTTCTTCTTTTCTAAACCCACGCGCAATTGAAACAAGTCCATCGTGGCGTGCTATTTTGGTTTTTACAAACATTGTGCTCATTAATTTGAACAATATAAAAGCAATTTTGCTTCGGTGTAAGTCGTTCACTACAATTCCAACTTTCGCAGTCTTTGTCAATTTATTGAACAATTCCACAATTGCATCATTTTTAAAATGATGCAAAAACAATGTACACATTACAATATCACATGGGGGAAGTTTAAACTCTTCTGAAAATACGTCTATTTTTTTAAATGAGATATTTTTAAATGCAACAGATCTTTTTTTTGCTTCGTCCAAAATAAATTGATTCGCGTCTATTCCTATTAGTTCAAATTTATAGGAGTGTTTAGTAGCGTAATTTGAACACTGTCGGAGCATTTCACCATCTCCACAGCCCAGATCGACAATGGTATATGTTTTATTTTTTGAACCTTCTTTCAATAATTTTGAGATTCCATTACGTGTTATATAATTCCCTCCCAACCATTTATTAAGGTTCTTTAGATCAGTTAGCAACAACTTCATCTCGTCTCCCTGTAAATTGAGGTCATCCATGATCTCAGCTTCTGTAGAGCGATATGTAGATGAAAATTTTACCATTTATAATACATTACCATGGGTGTGTTTGATAAGGTTTGGAACCAGTGCCGGTACTACTTTTGCAATTCCAAATCCTATAGATGTTGCAGTGGGGCGTAATAATATATTTTGAATTCTTCTGCCAGTTTTTAGCCGTTTTGAAAAGGTCCTCTGCCAGGTATCTGTATACAGCTGTTCAAGCTGAAGTCGCTCGATATGTCCTGTTTTATATGCACTTAAAAACAGTTCAGCAAACAATTTGGCAGCGTGTATTGCCATTGCCATTCCATTTCCACAGAGCGGATGAATGAGTCCTGCACTATCCCCTACCATAAAAAGATGATTCGCGACAGGTTCTTTTTTCTGAAAGGATATCTGGCTAATAGTAAGCGGTTTATCAAAAAGTGGTTTGGCATTGCTGAAAAAATCTTTCAGATATGGATTTTCTGAAAGAACTTGCTTTTGAAAGGCTTCGATAGTACCCACACGCTTAAAAGACTTATAAGTGGTAAGATAACAGGCATTAACAGCATTGGTTTCAGTTTTTGACAGGCCACAATACCCTCCTTTAAAATTGTGAAGGGCTACCGTATCTTCGGGAAAGTCATATTCGTAGTGAGCCTTTACACCTAACCAGGGTGACCGCTCTTGAATGAAATCTCGTTTCAGGTTGATGTCTATATTGGACCTTTTTCCGAAGGCCCCAACGACATAGTGAGCTTTATAACTGTTTTTGCTTTGTGTTTCTACCGTAAATGTTTCAGAAGAGAATGAAACACTGTTGACAGTATCAAATAAAACTTCTGTATGGTTCCGTAAGGTTTTATAAAGGATATTGTCAAAATGATACCTGCTTATCCCAAAACCACCTAATGGGAGTTCTGCATGTATCATGGCTCCGCTCTTACTACTCATTTCAAATTTCGATATCTTTTTTGCTCCTTCTGCATATGGGTTTATCCTCAGGGTTTTTAAATATTGAAGTACTTCGTTAGATACATATTCACCACATACCTTATGGTGTGGATAGGGATGTTTTTCTATCAATAAAACCTTACAATCACTTTGTGACAAGTGCAATGCGCAGGTGAGGCCTGCAAGTCCGCCACCAATAATCAATACATCGTATGTAATAAGGTTTGCCATATCTTAACTAAGATACGAAGTTTTATATGGCATAAAAAAATCCCATATTCATGAAGAACATGGGATCTAAAAAAGTAGTGTTTTAATTTTTAGTTTCCGTCTGCCTCATTTTGGGCATCTTCTATCATTTGCTCATTAGGTACGATCACAATGTTAACACGGCGGTTCTTTGCTCTACCTTCGGCTGTATTGTTATCACCTACCGGACTTTGCTCACCATACCAGTTGGTAGTGAATCGACCTGCACTCAACCCTTTGGTGCCTGTGAAATAATTAGTTACCGCATTTGCCCTGTTCTTAGAAAGTGTCATATTGGATTCGTCTGATCCAACACTGTCCGTATGGCCAACAACTAATACGTTTGTATCACTATACTCTTTGAGAATACTTGTTAATTTATCGAGTGTGATCTTTGAGGCATCATTGATATTATATTTACCGGTAGCAAAATATACTCCACTATTCTCATCGAAGGTAATTACAATTCCATCGTCCACACGTTCCACTTCGGCTCCAGGGATTTCTTCTTCGATTTTTTGCGCTTGTTTGTCCATTTTGGCTCCAATAAGGACTCCGGCTGTACCTCCTACAACACCGCCAATCACTGCACCCATTTCTCCATTTCCTCCTTTGCCAACATTGTTTCCGATAATGGCTCCTAAAATGGCTCCACCAGCAGCACCAATAACGGCTCCTTTTTGTTTATTGTTTGCATTTTTAGTTGCCTCACAGCTAGAGATACTTACCACAAGGGCCAAAGATAATGCAGTTAAAAATATACTTTTAATAAGTGTTTTCATTATTCGCTAATTTTTGAAAAGTTCATAGTTATTTTAAAGGGTTTTCCATCCAATGAAACGGTTTGTTCCCATTGCATGGAATTGTTGTTAAGTCTTGCCAATCGTACTCTAAATCCTTTATTATCGGCAGATTTGTATTTTGCATCGGTAGGTTTTAGCAAGAAATCATACAAACCGGAATTAGGGTCCATTTCCTGGATATCAAAAATAAAATTCCGGTCTCCGGTAGGACAGTTACTGTTATTTACCGTATAGATCCCTCTGTTATTATTGGGAACAAATTTCCACGTTGTGCCTTCAAAGCATTCTTTTGAAGTATCACTAAAGACAGTTACATTAAAAGTTCCGGCTTCGCTGTAGGTAATGGTATCCAACGACCAGTTTCCTTTAATTACTTTTCTGGATTCCTGCACTGTTTTTGGTGTACCACAAGCAAATACAAGTGCTGCAAAAACAGATAATAAAATTAATTTTTTCATAAATGGTGAGTGTTATTATTTGATTATGTAAGTTAAAAATTTTGATGGGGAATCGATACTAAGATACTATAAAAAGTAGAAATATGCATAGAAATATTTGTGCATATTTTATCAACCCGTCTATTTCAGAAATTTTAATAGGCCAATAGATCTAGTAACGATTCTTTGAATTTACTTTTTGAAAGATATTGTGCTTCCAATTGTGCTGCAAACGGAATTGGAGTTTCCATACTTGCCACACGTTTTATGGGAGCGTCTAAATGCTCAAAACAATTTTCTGAAAGTAATGCCGAAATATCTGAAGCTATTCCTCCAAATAAAGAATCTTCTTGCAAAATAATTGCCTTCCCGGTCTTTTTTACTGAAGCGTAAATTGCATCGGTATCTAAAGGCATTAACGTACGAAGGTCTATTAGATCTGCTGAAATATCTTTAAGTTCTTCTAAAACCTCCAAAGCCCAATGTACTCCGGCTCCATAGGTAATTACCGTAACATCATTTCCTTCTTTCAGAATAGAAGCTTTGCCAATAGGTAAGGTATAATAATCTGTAGGTATTTCCTGACGAATACTTCTATACAATGCTTTGTGCTCAAAGAATAACACGGGGTTCGGATCTTCTATACTTGTAGCCAATAGTCCTTTTGCATCGTATGGAAAAGCAGGATATACCACTTTTAGACCCGGTGTATGTGTAAACCATGCTTCATTGGTCTGGCTGTGAAACGGCCCGGCTCCTACTCCCGCACCACAGGGCATTCTTATAACAACATCGGCATTCTGGTTCCATCGATAATGCGATTTTGCCAGATAATTTATAATTGGATTGAATCCTGAGGTCACAAAATCTGCGAATTGCATTTCCATAACTGCTTTGAATCCGGTAATGGACAATCCCATAGCTGCTGAGACTATGGCAGACTCACATATAGGTGTGTTGCGTACACGTTCTTTTCCAAATTCTTTCAAAAAACCATCGGTGATCTTAAAAACACCTCCATATTCAGCTATGTCCTGCCCCATTATCACCAAATTATCATGTCGCTGCATAGATTGTTTCAGTCCTAATGAAATAGCATCGATCAATCGTAATTCTTCAATAGTTTTATTTGGTTTAATTTCTTGATATATAAATGATTGAAATACATCATTTAATTCATTAGTTTCACTAGACACAATCTCTTCTTCAGCAAAAGCGATATCAAGATTTTTGTTGATCTCATGAATGATCTCTTTCTTAAACTGTACTTCATCTTCTTCAGACAGGATATTATTCGATCGCAGGTATTCTGCATAATTTTCGAGAGGGTCTTTTGCGGCCCATTGGTCCATTAACTGCTGAGGAACATATTTAGTACCACTCGCCTCTTCATGTCCACGCATTCTAAAGGTTTTAAATTCCAAAAGTATTGGGCGCGGGTCCTGACGCATACTTGCTACCAACTGGTTTACTTTGGTATAGACCTCTAAAATATTATTGCCTTCAATGATATGCGCTTCCATCCCATAGCCTTTCCCCCGGTCCGCTATATGCTCGCAATTGTACTGTTCGCTTGTAGGGGTTGAGAGCCCGTAGCCATTATTTTCAACGCAAAAAAGAACCGGTAAACTCCATACAGAGGCCACATTCAATGCTTCATGAATATCTCCTTCGCTTGTCCCTCCTTCTCCGGTAAATACAGCACAAATTTGATTGTTCTCTTTAAGTGTATTACCCAGAGCAATTCCGTCTGCAACCCCAAATTGTGGCCCTAAATGCGATATCATTCCTACAATATTGTATTCCTGAGTTCCAAAATGAAAGCTGCGGTCCCGCCCTTTGGTAAATCCACTGGCCTTACCCTGCCATTGGGAAAACAATCGGTGTAATGGAATTTCGCGAGTAGTAAAAACACCAAGGTTTCGGTGCATTGGCAAAATGTATTCATCTTTGTGTAACACGGAAGTAATTCCAACCGAAATAGCTTCCTGCCCAATTCCGCTAAACCATTTTGATATTTTACCCTGGCGTAAAAGGATCAGCATTTTTTCTTCGATCATACGAGGCTTTAGCATCCTTTTATATAAGGAGATCAGGGTATTATCATCAAGGCCTTCCCTGTCGTACTTAAAATGAACTGTTGGCAATGTTTTAGAGCTCATAGCTTTTATTTGAATTGTCCAAAAGTAGAAAAAAATGTAAGGAGAGATACTATTGTTTTATCATAAATTTTCAAAATATTAATTTGAAAATAAATCCTTTAAAAAGTAGCTGATAAGAGAAGTAAATTATTTATCAGATTTAGAATTTGACTATTTTTTTTACAAATATGACCTCAGAGTTTTGTTTCAAGGCAGCAAAATAGATGCCTTTTTGCAGGTAAGACACATCAATAGTGCTTTCTCTTTCTTGCAATCTTGTATGAAACACTTCTCTACCCAATACATCCAGCAACGTAAAGTTGGTTGGTTCAAAAACTTTGTCAGGTATTGAGATCTGCAATATTTTGTTTACCGGGTTTGGATATAATTTAACTGTTTCCAATAACGATTCATCAACCCCAAGGCTATTGCATTCTTCCTGTGTTTCAACAAAAGAAGAAGCCGGGTCGGTATAGATCCAATTCGCTTCACTCCAGGCACTATCATCTACAAAAATGCATTCGAGTATTGCATTTTCGTAAGACCAAAATCCTCCTGATAATATATTGGTATTATTACCATTTCGTATATCCAAAGAAGTTAAAAGGTTTCCGGTAAGTCCTACATACTCCAGTGCAGGGTTTTGGCTCAAGTCCAAGCTCACGACCATATTTTCACTTAGAAACAGCTTCTCTAATGCAGTATTTTGACTTAAGTCTAAGAAGATCAACTCGTTTCCGTTAGCTTTCAACTCTGTCAATAAAACATTTTGTGTGAGATTCATCGTCGAGACTTTGGTCAAAGAACACTCTAAAAATTGTAAGGCTGTATTATGACTAAGGTCCAGTGTGGTTATTTCATGATACTTAATTTTTAATCCCGTGATATTTACAAAGGCTTCTATTCCGGTTAGATCTAATATGCTATAAGCAGAATCAAACAGATCCAACGTTCCGGTTAATGCTTCTGCTTCACTCACCTGTATCTCTCCATCATTATTGGTATCTACTATAGGGTCATCCTGGTCCAATAATATGAGTTTAAAAGAACGATCGGGAATGTCAACGATCTGAGCATTCATTTCAATAGCGCACAATAAATAAGCGCATACAAGTAGTAGTGTTGTTTTCATAACGCATAAAATTTGATCGGTTAAAAGCGTTCTTTTTTGATTGAATGAAGCAGGGTTCTTTAAATATACGGAAAAATACCCTAATGTTTTAAAAAAGAACAATAGATCGTTTTGAAAATACAATTGCTGAATAGATCCGATATTTCGGAAATGCACTACTATTTTGGTATATTTGTAGTCTTAATTACTACCGTTATGAACAATATACCCAGCGTAGATTTAGCCGATTTTATTTCGGGTGACCCGGTTAGAAAACAGAAATTTGTAAATGAAATAGGCCGTGCCTACGAAGAAATTGGTTTTGTCTCTCTTAAAAATCATTTCTTAAGTGATGCCTTAGTTGAAGACCTTTACAGGGAAGTAAAATCTTTTTTTGCGCTTCCTGTTGAGACGAAAAAGAAATATGAAATAGAAGGGTTAGGCGGCCAACGAGGGTATGTTTCCTTTGGAAAGGAACATGCCAAAGGAAAAAAAGAAGGTGACTTGAAAGAGTTTTGGCATTTTGGGCAGGAACCTACTGAAGATGCAAATCTTCCCGACTCATACCCTGATAATGTACTGGTTTCTGAAATTCCGGAGTTCAATTCAACAGGAATGCAGGCCTACAGAATGCTGGAAAAAACAGGGATCTATGTATTAAGGGCCTTGGCATTGTATATAGGGCTTGAAGAGCATTACTTCGATCACTGGGCAACCAACGGAAATAGTATTTTACGCCCTATACACTATCCTCCTATTACCGAAGAACCTAAAGGTGCTGTTCGTGCAGGTGCTCATGGAGATATTAATTTAATTACTCTTTTAATGGGAGCTTCTACCGGAGGGCTACAAGTACTTCGCAAAGATGGGGAATGGATCGATGCCATTCCGGAAGAAGATGAATTGGTGATCAATGTAGGTGATATGCTGGAACGTCATACCAATAATAAATTGCGTTCAACCATACATCGAGTGGCAAATCCACCCAAAGAAGAATGGGGAAATCCACGTTACTCAATACCTTTCTTTATGCATCCCCGAAGTGATATGAAACTGAATTGCCTGGAAAAATGTATTGATGAAGCACATCCCAAAGCATATGAAGATATCACAGCAGGAGAATTTTTACACCAACGTTTGGTTGAAATAGGGTTGATAAAAAAATAATGGATTTACAAGATCAATTAAAAAATCTTTTCCCTGAACATGTTCCTTCTTCTGAAGGACCTGAACATACTAAAGAACCTGCCATTTGGCTACAGGATGCTCCACTTATCTGTAAATACGAAAAACGAAAAGGAAAACCTATTACTATCATTGAAGGATATACAGGTGCCGATAGTGACTTTAAACAACTTGCCAAAGAGATCAAACAACTATTGAGTGTTGGTGGTAGTTTTAAAAATGAGCAGATTATCATTCAAGGGGATTATCGCGATAAAATAATGCAGTTTTTACAAGATAAAGGATTTAAAACCAAACGCGTTGGAGGATAATGATACTATGAGAATTCCCGAATCTGAACTGATCTTAACCCCGGATGGCAGTATTTACCACCTCGACCTAAAACCGGATGAAATTGCCGATACTATCATTATTGTAGGCGATCCTGCACGTGTCGACCTGGTTTCAGACTATTTTGATACTGTTGAAGTAAAGGCATACCACAGAGAGTTTAAAACACATACAGGCAGGTATAAAGGAAAACGAATTTCGGTGTTGTCTACCGGGATAGGAACTGATAATATCGATATCGTTTTTAACGAACTGGACGCATTGGTCAATATAGATTTTGCAACACGGACCGTCAATAAAGAACTGAAAGCATTAACCATTGTGAGAATTGGTACTTCAGGAGCATTACAGCCCGAAATCCCAGTAGATAGTATGTTGGTTAGTGAATTGGGAATTGGTTTTGACAATCTCCTTCATTTTTATAAAGGCGGACAGTTTATGGATGAAGGTTTTTCAGAAGCATTTATAAAACATACCCATTGGTTCTCTAAAAAGTCAAGTCCGTATGTGATTGCTGCAGATACCAGCCTCCTAAGGCTATTTGCTTCAGAAGATATCATAAGGGGGTGCACTACCACCAATGTAGGGTTTTACGGCCCGCAAGGGCGCGTATTGCGACTTCCGCTTCAGGATAAAACGTTGAATGATAGGATAGCTTCATTTGAATACAACGGCATAAAGATCACTAACCTGGAAATGGAAACCGCAGGTATTTATGGAATGTCAAAACTTTTAGGGCATCGCGCTTTATCACTCAATGCTATTATCGCAAATCGACCAAATGGTACTTTCAGTAAAAAGCCAAAAGAGGCCATTCACAAACTCATTCAGCATACGTTAGAAGTTTTAGTACAATGAAAGATCTTTATATAGGAGGTGTCCCCGAACATTTTAACCTTCCCTGGTACCTAACCTTGAGGGATAAGGAATACCATGAGGAAGATATTAATTTACGATGGAAAGATTTTCATGGAGGTACCGGACAAATGTGCCAGGCGTTGCGTGACGGTGAAATTGATATGGCAGTAATACTAACAGAAGGAATTATTCGTGATATCATTAATGGAAACCAGTGTAAAATTGTACAGGTGTTTGTAAGATCTCCTCTTGTTTGGGGCATCCATGTGGCTGAAAATTCAAGTTATAAGTCTGTTGATGAATTGCGAGGTACTCATGCCGCTATAAGCAGGTATGGCTCCGGCTCTCATCTAATGGCGTATATAAATGCTGAAAATGAAGGATGGAATCTTGAAGAGGACCTTAAATTTGAAGTTATCGAAAACCTTGACGGAGCCCTGAAAGGGCTTCCAAAAGGCAAAGGCGACTATTTTATGTGGGAGAAATTTACTACAAAACCTTATGTAGATGACGGTATTTTTCGTCTCGTTGGAGAATGCCCTACTCCCTGGCCCTGTTTTGTGATAGCTGTACGAAATGAAGTATTGGAGCAGGATGAAGAAAATGTAAGGGCAGTTTTAAAGATTATAAACAATACTACCATAGATTTTAAAAATATCCCTTCTATCGATAAAATGATCTCGAACAGGTATGGCCAGAAATTAGACGATGTACAAGAATGGCTCGCCATGACCGAATGGAGCCAAAAACAACTTTCCTTTGAAGAAGCAGGTCGTGTACAACAAAAGCTTTTGAAACTGGACTTAATTAAAGAGATTTTCCCTACTGAAAACTTATTGTATCTTTATTAGCAGATAGAGACACTTAATAGCAGCTAACCAATAGATTTGAAAACCAATAGCTTTTATACTGTTACTATTATAGTAGTGATATTCCTTTCAATATTTGTTGGAGTTATATTGATCTCCGATGCCATTTTATTACAAAATAATTTTACTGATAAAACGGCAGACCTTACTGAGTTCTCTACAAAAAAAAATATTTCTACCGCTACCACTACTACCACACAAGATACTATAGTTTGGGCTAAAGGAATCGATATCTCAAAGTATCAAGGGGTAATCAACTGGGATTCCCTGAACCCAAAAGTATCCTTTGCCATTTGTAAGGCAACAGAAGGGCAAACATTGATGGACACAGATTTTGCTCATAACTGGAGCCAGATAAAACAAAGTGACAGAATAAGAGGAGCGTATCATTTTTACATTACATCTGATGACCCTACTACACAAGCCCAATTCTTTTGGAGCACTTTATCAAGAGACTATACAGCTTCAGATCTCCCTTTGGTTTTAGATGTGGAAAGTGCAAGTATTAGAGGAACAATTTCAAAAAGTAAATTGCAGGAAGATGTTCTTACCTTTCTGAAAGAAATACAGAAACTATCCGGTAAGATCCCACTACTCTATTCCAATACATATTTTGCTAATGAATACCTGGTTAATAAAGACCTTAGTTTTTATCCCTTATGGGTTGCAGAATATACCAGTAACGAAACTCCAAATGTTCCGACTGCCTGGAAGAAAAAAGGGTGGACCTTTTGGCAACGATCCGACACATATGACCTAAATGATATTCATGGAGATGTTGATTTTGACCGATTTAACGGAACATTAAATAACCTGAAAGGTTTTATTGCAAATGAAGCGAATAGTGAAAATTAATTTTTTTTATTTTTTTACGCAACCCTGATACAACCTACGCATCTTACTAAAGTAAAAGAGATATTATGACTACGTTTTTTATTGTATTGGGGGGCTTACTTGTAACAAATTTTTTATTGTTACAGTTTAGTTGTAATGACGTTTCAGAACACGAAGTTCCTGAAGAAGAATAGTTTACTACTCCCAATATTATTTTCTATCCCATTGCCTTATCCTTACCAATTAATTGGTTCCTCTTTATTTTTTTCTAAATAATTATTTACGGCACTAAAATGTTTATTGTCAAACCAATACCCTCTATTGGCACTAAGAGGTGATGGATGGCCACTTGACAATATCAAGTGCTTTGATGCATTGATCTTTGCTCCTTTTCGTTTTGCATAACCACCCCATAAAATAAAAACCAAACCCTCTCTTTTTTCTGAAAGCTTTGCTATCACAGCATCGGTAAATTCTTCCCATCCCTTATTTTGGTGACTACCAGCTTGATGCGCACGAACGGTTAATGTAGCATTTAACAATAAAACACCCTGATCTGCCCACCGCTCTAAATTTCCGCTTTCCGGAACAGGTTTTTGAACATCGGTTTTAATCTCCTGAAAAATATTTAATAAGGACGGAGGCTTAGCAATTCCATCTGCAACCGAGAAGCAAAGCCCATTTGCCTGTCCGGGGCCATGATACGGATCCTGCCCAATAATTACCGCTTTTACTTTGTGAAAAGGAGTATGGTCGAAAGCTGAAAAAATTTGCCTGCCGGGAGGAAAACAACGATATGTAGTGTATTCGGCTTTTACAAATTGTATTAATTTTTTGAAATAATCTTTTTCAAATTCGTCCTGAAGTTCTTCCTTCCAGCTTGACTCTATTTTTACATCCATTATTAGTACTTTTGTGCATCAGAAACGTAAAATTACAAGAATAAAAGGGAATGATCCGCATTGATAAAAAAACTTTGGAAGACTTGGAATTCTCTTCTGTTTTGCAACAAGTTTCAGACTTTTGCATTACCGAACCGGGAACAGAAAGATCCTTGTCCATTGCTCCTTTTAAAGATGCCGAACTTATTGCTTCTGAACTACACCGGGTAAAAGAATTTACTGCGTCCTTTGAAGGTGACAATCGCATTCCAAATCATGGCTTCGAACCTATCTTTAGAGAACTCCAATTATTAGATATAGAGAATAGCGTATTGGAAGTTTCTGGCTTTAGAAGGATTTTAAGTGTTTCCGAGACTACCAAAACGCTTCTTAAATTCTTCAAAAAGTTTGAAGAGTTCTATGTATATCTGAATGATTTTTCCGAAAATGTCAGTTACACTTCATTGATCAGTGATGAGATTGTAAAGGCTATCGACCGCTTTGGAGAAGTAAGGGATGATGCTTCTACAGAATTGGCTGCGATTCGAAAGCGCCTAAGTGTGGTTAAAGGACAAATAAATATTTCATTCAACAAAGCCCTCACTCGCTATGCTCAGGCTGAATATCTGGATGAAATTCGAGAAACTGTTGTAGACAATAGACGTGTATTAGCTGTAAAAGCAATGCACCGTCGCAAAGTGAACGGCGCAGTTCTGGGAAATTCTAAAACCGGAAGCATTGTTTATATTGAACCGCAAGATACATTAGAGTTCGCCAACGAGCTAAGCAATTTGATATATGAAGAACAGGAAGAAATAAAACGTATTTTAAAAGCTCTTACCGAATTCTGCAGACCCTATAAGACACTTTTAGACAGCTACCAGAAATACCTTATATATATAGATGTTCTTTACGCCAAAGCGAAATATGCAATCGCTATAAATGGCGTTTTACCGTTGTTGACTTTAGAAAAAAGGGTGTATCTCAATAAGGCTTATCACCCACTCCTTTTAATTTCAAATAAAAAAAGAAAAGAAAAAACATTTCCGCAGACCATAGAATTACTACCTAAAAAGCGGATCATTGTAATTTCTGGTCCCAATGCCGGAGGAAAAAGTATCACGCTCAAAACTGTTGGCTTATTACAGGTGATGCTTCAAAGCGGAATGTTGATTCCCTGTGACCCTCAAAGTGAATTATGCTTTTTTGATAAGGTACTGACTGACATTGGGGACAATCAATCTATTGAAAATCATTTGAGTACCTATAGCTACCGTTTAAAGAAAATGAACCAGTTCCTGAAAAAGTGTAATAAGAATACACTCTTTTTAATTGATGAATTTGGCACCGGTAGCGATCCCGAACTGGGAGGTGCTTTAGCTGAAACTTTTCTAGAAGTCTTTTACGAAAGAGAAGCTTTTGGAATCATTACCACTCATTATACGAATTTAAAGTTATTAGCCAATGAGTTACCGGACGCGATGAATGCCAATATGCAGTTTGACAGCAGAAGCCTGGAGCCTTTATATAAATTACATCTGGGTGAAGCCGGAAGCTCTTTTACTTTTGAAGTAGCACAAAAAAATGGGATTCCCTATAGTTTAATCAATAAAGCGAAAAAGAAGATCGAACGTGGGAAGATCCGATTTGATAAGACGATCGCTAATCTCCAGAGAGAACGCTCAAAGCTTCGGAAAACTTCAGAGAATTTAGAGACATCTACAAAGAAAGCCCGTGAAGAAAGCAAACAGTTGGAAGAGATTAATGCTCGTGTGCAGGAAAAGTTGGAAAGTTATCAGGAGTTATATGACGCCAATCAAAAATTAATAAGCCTTGGAAAGAAATTCGATGTACTTTCAGAAAGGTATTTCAACAACAAACGCAAAAAGCAGCTGGTCGATGAATTAATGAAGCTGGTGATGGTTGAAAACAGTAAACGAAAAAAAGTAGCTCCTAAAGTGAAGCAAAAGGAAAAAGCTAAGAAACAGATTACGATGAAGGAGGTTGAAAAGAAGGTTGAAGTGATACGTAAACGTAAAAAGAAAGAAAAAGAAGAAGCAAAAAAAGCACCACCCCCAAAACCCAAGGTAGCCTTAAAAGTTGGTGACAGGGTGCGAATGATTGAAGGCAGGGCAATTGGTACTATCGATACTATTGAAAAAAATAAAGCGATTGTGAACTATGGAATGTTTACGACTAATGTAAATATGGAAGAGTTAGAAAAAGTCTGATGCACAATAAACAGAAACATAAAGTTATTCTTTTCGACGGAGTTTGTAATCTCTGCAATAGTTCAGTCACCTTTATTATAAAACGAGACAGAAAAGATATTTTTCGTTTTGCAGCTTTGCAAAGCGATGCCGGGGCCGAATTTATTAAGAAACACGGGGTCGACACACCAAAAACCGATTCTATCATCCTGATCGATGGCGACGCTCACTATGAAAGGTCTACCGCTGCGTTGAAAATTGCGAAAAACCTTTCTGGGGGATACCCCCTCCTTTACGTCTTTATGGTCATCCCTAACTTTATACGGAATTGGGTCTACGATTATATTGCCAGAAACCGCTATAAATGGTACGGTAAAAAAGAAAGCTGCATGATCCCTACTCCCGAATTAAAAGCTAAGTTTTTATAGCAAGCTATTTGAAAGGATGTGTTCCCTCCTCCAAACGGCTACTTGCCTAAATCGAACTTTCACATTGGTGTTATAGAGGGTAGTTTTACAATGAATCTAAAACACTAACATCATGAAAAAAGTACTACTATTCTTATTATTGACTCCTTGTTTTCTTCTTGGATCCGAAATTCAACCAAAACCTTCAAAAATTGAAAAAGTTACTGTTTACCTTGAAGGAGCTTCCATTGAACGGATTGCTTCAGTGAATATTAAACCCGGAGAAAACATACTGGTTTTCAATAATTTATCACCAGACATTGATGAAAGCAGCATTCAGGTTTCCGGATTGAAGGATGCAACTATTTTAGCACTAAATTTCAATATAGATTATTTGGAAAAGAAAGTTCTTTCTGAAGAATACAAATTAATCGAGGCAAAACTCAAACAATTGAAATGGGAACGAATGTCCATTCAGAATACCATTTCGGGATATGAAGAAGAGCTACAATTGCTGAAAAAAAATCAACGCATTAATAGTGATGCGACCGATCTGTCTTTGGAAAAGGTAAAAGAAATGTCTGCTTATTACAGAAAGAGAATCACTGAAATAAAAAATGCTATTTATAAAGAGAAACTTTCTATTGATGAAATAGAGCAACAACTCCTGGATAATGGCAATGAATTAGCTAAGTTAGAAGATTTTAAAAAAGAAAAACGAGGAGAGATCAATTTGAAATTAGATGCGAATATAGCAACGAACCTTATATTGAACATAAAATATACGATTAAGAATGCAGGATGGTTTCCTCTGTATGATATCAGAGCGGTCAATACCTCTTCTCCTATCGAACTTTCTTATAAAGCAAATGTATACCAACAAAGCGGTACCGATTGGGAAAATGTGAAGATCGTCTTATCTACAGGTGACCCAAACACTAATAATATAAAACCTCAAATACTTCCAAAGTATCTCAATTTTGTAAATAGGTATTACAATGCTACTTCTGCCATAAAAAGTGCCAGCTACAAATACAATCCAACAATTAGAAATGTAAGTGGAACCATATTGGACGATTCCGGGCTACCCTTACCTGGTGTGAACATAATTGAAGTTGGTACTTCAAACGGAACACAATCCGATTTTGACGGCAACTATACTATAACTGTAAACGGTGGTAGAGAATTGGCATTTAGTTATGTAGGATTTGAATCCAAACAACTCCCTATATATTCAAACGTGATCAATGTACAATTAGAAGCAGGAGCGTTATTACAAGAGGTTGTTGTTACTGGGTATAGAAGAAGTAGTGTGAGGAAAAACAAAAAAATGGACAGAGAACTGCAAGGAAAAGCAGCTGGTGTTGAAATAACCGGTTCCGGTGCTGTCAAAGAAAGTGGTATAACTTCTGTACGTTTTGAAATTGCAAAAAAATATTCTATCGATTCCAATGCTGAGATCACCGTAATTGAAGTAGATAAATTTGCACTTCCGGCAATATACCAGCATTATGCCGCTCCTGAACTAAATGAGAATGTGTTCCTAACTGCTACCATAATGGATTGGGAACGTTATGACCTGCTTCACGGCGAAGCCAATATATACTTTGAAGGTAGCTACGCAGGAAAGACAGAACTCAATCCATTAGCAACTACAGATAGTTTAAACGTTTCATTAGGTATAGACCCTTCAGTGATCATCAAGCGAGAAAAGATCGATAATTTTAAAAGTAAGTCCTTTTTAGGGAATAATCGAATTATTGATAAAGGTTATAGGGTTGAAATAAAAAACAGCAAGAAATCAGCAATAAGACTTTTATTGGAAGATAGAATTCCTATTTCTCAAAACAAGGAGATCAAAGTAGCTGATATTGAAAAGGGAGATGCTTCATATGACGGCAAAACCGGTATTTTAAAGTGGAAATTAGAACTTATGCCTAATGCTACAAGTAAAAAAGAATTCACTTATACGGTCAAGTATCCAAAATCGAAACGAATAAACCTGTAACACTGCTTTAAAGGCGGATAAGAAATTATCCGCTTTTTTATTTCAAATTCTGAAGAATAAAATCTATCGTTTTGTTGCTGTTGCTATTTTCGATAAACGCTTCGTTACGATAAGTGATCTCCTGCGACAATCCTTCTTTTTGCCATCTTTTTACCATTTTTCGATATTTGATGGAAACTTTTCCTGCTAATACTAGGTCAAGGTTACCGCCGTCCATATAGTAATTATAAATCCTTTTAAGTCCGGTCAGGTATTTATAATCCTTTGTTAATCCACCTCCGCGGTGTGCCCTCAATGAAATATTATAGGCCTCTTCTCTATTTAGCTTATATTGATTGTGAAGCAGGTCGAAAGTATCGCAAAAGTTGAAGCCTTTATTAAGGCTATCTGCTGCCAACACACGATACGACAGTTCTTTTAAACGGTATAATGTTAAACAATCACTCATATATTCACTGAATACAGCTAACCCTTCCTGGGTTTTAACATTGTTGGGAAAACCATTGTGGAATATCTTTAATGATTGTTTTAGTCCATTGAATGTAGTGACCAAATGGACACCAATCTCGTGATTGGCCAATACTTTTAGTTGATTGGCACTATACCGGTGGTTCTTCTTTAAGATAAGCCGCTGCGTATTGTTTTGCACCATGGCAGCTGCCGTAATCTTTGTAGATAGTTTTATATTGAGGTCGAAATCATATTTTCTGGCAAATTCTTTAAAATAATCGGCTGCTTCTTCGGCACTAAATACCGGAAACATTTCCTGATCGTACGCTTCGTCCTTGAAATGAAGGATAAATTGTGCATTTTCTACATCTTTTTGCCTGGGAGTTCCAAAAGATTTCAAAGCATTGTAATAAAACTTCTTTCCTTTACCAATGGTTTCTATACATTGGATCAATCCCGAATAATCATAAATAACATCCCGATAAAAATTGCGTGCTTCTTCATCTCTAATACTATCAATATTCTGTGAAAAAAGCTCCTGTTGCAGTTTATGTGCATCAAAATCAATTTTGCGATACTTGAAATTTGGGACGGTATTGTATTTTGAAGCAAAGAAATTGCGTTTTTCCTGTTCAATATTAATAGGGTTGATATAATTAAGGAGTTCAATCTTTTGAACCATCTTATTTAAGTTATAATCAATCTTATATAAGTTAGGGTGTGTTTCTATGATTGTTTCCGGGTAGGTCATTATAATCTTTTATGTGCTTTATAAAAAGCCTCAGCATGTTCTTTTATCTTCATCTGAAGTTGTTCTTCAATGGCTAAAACTACCTCAGGATAAATAATTTGCTGTAGCTCATCGCAGTATATTTTTTTAAACTCAGTTGCCAAAACTAAGGTATTTTTGAAGTTCTGAGTAATGAATTTCAGAAAATATCCATTTCCAAAGAAAGTATCATTGATCTTTGAAGTTGTTTTAATTCCATGTGGCAGCTCCAATTCTGAAAGCGATTGCCTCCAACTTTCTACGTCATCTCCAAAACGTTCATTGTCAATATTCGTTGTTCCCAGGTTAATCACAGGCACTTCCCGATCCCATCTGCGCCAGTTATAAGAATGCATATCATATACAACTACCATCCCAAATAGATCTTCCAGCTTTTTGATCAATGCATTTACAACACTATAGAATGCAAAATGTTTCTCTAAGCTTTTTCTATGTTGAACCTCATCTAAAGGTGTTTTCCACAGTTCTTTCCCCCATGCGGTTTCAAAGACAGCATTTTCAGTGTCCCGGTTCAAGTCATATTCAAAACGACTATCACAGCCTGCTATTAGGATGGGATGTGTTTTTACAAATTCTTTAGTACAAGGGTCCTCTTCAAACCAACGGTCATACTCGGTATGCAGGCAATTATCCCAAAGCTCTTTTCTGAATTGGTGTCCATCGTGAATTGCTCCGCATGCATACGGAACATACTCATCAATTTTTATAGTGAAGGAATAATCTTCGGCAACAGCTTCAAAGATTGCTTCTGCTTCAATTTTTTGTATGATCTCTGAAACTGATAATCTTTCCATTAGGCTTCATCAACATGTTTTCTAAGTTTTTGCCTTCTTTCAAAAGCTGCAACACGTTCCACTACTTTGTCTTCAATAAAATCAATTATTTTTTCTTGTACGCGAGTCTTGTAAACACGGTTCATATAAGTGATACCTCCCGGTGACATTACATTTACTTCTACCAGCATTTCGTTGATCACATCAATACCAACAAAATAGAGCCCGTCTTTTACTAATTTCGGACCAATACGGCGGCATAATTCTTTTTCCTGTTTTGACAGTGAATGCTTTTTAACAGTGCCTCCGGCACTTACATTTGAACGATGGTCCTCATCTCCCGGCACACGTCGCATTGCACCTATTGGTTTCCCATTTAGCATTAAAATACGAACATCCCCCTGATCTGCACCTTCGATATAATCTTGCAGGATCACATAATTTGAGGTTCCGTCTTTGTTGTCAATGTAAAAATCCAGCAACGAATTAATACTTATCATTGCTCGTTTTTCTATTAAGATCACCCCGGAACCACCATAACCATTCAGTGGTTTCAATATCATTTTATCAGGTCCTTCCTTGATCGTTTTTTTAAGGTATTCTTTATTTTTGGTAACATGCGTACGTGGAATTATCTCGTTCTTATCATCTTCAAAGACTGCAGTATATAACTTGTTATTGGCACGACGAATCCCATCCAGATCATTCATAATAAAAACATCATCCTTTACAGAATCCAAAAAGTTCAGCATGATCATATCCAATGGCGGATTACTCCTGAGGATAATTACATCGAAGCCGGCCATTGGAAGCATTTCGTCATAAAATTCTGCATTCTTATGAAAAGATTTCAAACTTGAAGAAATTTTGTCTTTCCGTTTAATACACTTTGAAAAAGCAAAGGCTACGCTGTCACGAATTGTTAAGTTTGAAGGCGTTGTAATTGCTAATCCGTGTCCACGCTTAACAAATTCGTGGATCATAGCTAAAGTTGAATCGTCCTCAGGTACAATTTCTTCCCAAGGATACATAATGAAGCAAACGTTCATAGTGGCTGGTGTTTTATGATAAAATAAAGATAATAATTCTCTTTATATATGAAACTATCTCTTAAAAAAGTTCATTTCTTTCTGATAAAGTATTTTTTCACACTTTAAACGAAAATTCAAAAATAGAAAGTATTAGAAGTAAATTGTTTTATAAATTTAGACGTTAAAAAAAAATTATGGAAGACGCATCAACATATATTGACAAAATTAAAGACATTCTAATCGATTATGCACCAAAGATAATCGGAGCAATCTTACTGCTCATTGTCGGTCTTTGGATTATAAAGCTTGTTTTAAGAGCAACGAAAAAAGCCTTAAAAAAGCGTGGGATGGATGAAACCCTTCAAAAGTTTTTAACAAATCTCATAGGCTGGATATTAAAGATAATGCTATTCATAGCTGTTTTAGGACAAATTGGAATTGAATCTACCTCTTTTATTGCTGTTTTAGGAGCAGCAGGACTGGCAGTTGGGCTGGCTTTGCAGGGATCTTTATCAAACTTCGCCGGCGGGGTATTAATTATGCTTTTTAAACCGTACAAAGTTGGAGACCTCATAGAAGCTCAGGGAGAATTAGGTAATGTAAAAGAGATTGAGATCTTTACAACTAAGATTCTTACGCCTCAAAATAAATTGGTCATTATCCCAAATGGCGCTTTGTCCAATGGAAATATTACAAACTATACAGCTGAAGGTGTTCTTAAAATATTTCATGTGATTGGGGTTTCTTACGATGCTAATATAAAACAGACCAAAGATGTTTTAATGAATGTATTGACCTCTCAGGAAAAAGTACTGAAAGAACCAGCTCCTATGGTAGAAGTAACCGCTTTGGGAGAAAGCTCTGTTGATTTTGCTGTAAGGCCTTCAGTTAGATCCGAAGATTACTGGGATGTCTATTTTGAGACTTTAGAAAAAGCTAAAGAAGCACTCGATGCTGCCGGTATTGAAATTCCATACCCACATGCAGTTGAGATTCAAAAAGAAGGATAAATATTATATTTTTCTATCCTTGAAGGCCTTATCGCTTTGCGACAAGGCCTTTTTCATTCCCCATAAACTCTAAAATTATCAAAACCGGCATAATCACTATCCCCGTTTTGTTGAATTGTTAGAATCAGTCGCACATTGGTGACCGAACCGGGAATATCGAGTGTTATAGTCCCTTCTTCTGAAAAATTAGCTGCTCCATTGATAAATGTTACCTGACCTTGTCCAACATCGTCATAGAAAACTTCGTAACTAACATCATCTCCATTATCAAATTCATACACATCATAATCAAAAGCTATTCTTGTATTGGTTATAGACGAAATGTCGACATTAGCAAAGGCAATTTCGTGAGGCAGACTTCCTCCTCCATTGGGGTTATTTAGATCCCGACAGCCTAAGTAATAATTTGAAACATTATCAATTGTCTGAGTTCCGTTTCCTAAAGTTTTTACTGTATCCCAAATGTCTGTTCCTACGGAATAAAAACCAGGGCTTACACTATAACTCCATGTAAGATTTGAATCAAAATCCTGAAACGCTAAAGTCTGAGCCTGTGTTGAAAGCGTGTAGATCGTTTCCCAAAAAATTCCGTTCCAAACTTCAAGAGTACCGGTTTCCAATACAAATATCAACAAGCCAAGGTCTATTGATGTAGCATTGACGGCATTGCGTTCAGTTTGTGATACAACACGTGGTGGCATTAGACCGCCATAAGATGAATCCCCTATTGCGCTACTAACTTCCAACATGGAAGCAGTAGATGGGTTTGTAGTACCAATACCTACCTGTGAAAAACTTAAAAAAGAAAAAAATAATGTAATTGTAAATAAATAAACTCCTCTCATACTATGGTTTTTGGTTCATAGCCTATCAGGCTAGAACATTAATCTAACCTGAGGAGTTCAATTTTTAAATAAGATGGAGTAAAACTACAAAATATCTTTATATAATCTCAATATCCTGTTATTTTACTTCTTCGTAATGTTCATCCCAATCTTCAACACGAGGTTTCCCAAGCTTGCCAACAGATTTGGCGACGATCATTGAAACGGTAGCATCTCCTGTAACATTCACTACTGTTCTACACATATCCAATGGTCTATCCACTGCAAAGATTAGTGCTAAAGCTATAGGGAATCTATCTGCGGGGAATCCTATCGATTCTAATACTATTACAAGCATAACCATCCCGGCACCGGGTACTGCTGCAGAGCCAATAGATGCCAACAAAGCTGTAAGCACTATGGTTAACTGATCTGCAAAGGTTAGATCAAAAGCAAGTGCCTGTGATATGAAAACGGCTGCAACAGCCTGATACAAGCTGGTTCCATCCATATTAATAGTGGCGCCAACCGGTAATACAAAACTTGAAACTTCTTTATCTACTCCAATATGTTCTTCGACACGTTCCATGGTAACAGGAAGTGTAGCAGCACTAGAACTTGTTGAAAATGCCAGTAACTGAGCCGGACTTATTTCTTTTAAAAACCAGAAAGGGTTCTTTTTGGTATAACCACCAACTATAAGCAAATAGAAAACTATCATGAGCAGCAGTCCTAAAACAACAGTTCCTGCATATTTTAACAACGCAATTAAAAGGTCCGGGTCTCCGGAACTAACTACTACATTTGCTAATAATGCAAACACAGCAATTGGAGCTATAAGCATTATTAGATCAACCATCTTTAAAACGACATCGTTTAACGAATCAAATAAACTTTTAAGAGGTTTTGCCCGTTTTTCTCCAATAAGCAACATAGAAATACCCAAAAAGATGGCGAAGAAAATCACTTGTAGCATTAGCGAGTTATCTCCCATCGCATTAAAAGCATTATCAGGAACCATATCTTCAAGGAATTGAAGCGGACCACTTTCTTTTTGTTTTCCGGCTTCGGCTATCTTGGACTGAACGTCACTATCATTTGCATAGGTTTCGGTAATCTTTGCAATGGTCTCTTCAGAAACACCATCTCCGGGTTGCATCACATTTACAAGTAAAAGACCAATAGTAATAGCAGCAATCGTTGTTCCCACATAGATAACGATGGTCTTTAGACCAATATCTCTAAATTTTGAAATATCTTTTAAATCAGAGATCCCCTTTATTAAAGAAGCTAATATCAATGGGATTGCTATCAACTTGAGCAGCTTTATGAATATAGAACCTATTGGTTTTATCCAATCAGTTACAAAATCCACTCCCCAGGATATCTGAGTCATTATAAACCCAAATACGAGTCCTAAGATCATTCCCAGTAATATTTGCCAATGTAATGCAAGTTTTTTCATCTATTCTTATTTGAGTTTACAATTTAGCGTTTTTATTGAGTAACCAAAAATCAGCCAATACTAATGCAGCCATAGCCTCAACTATAGTTACTGCACGTGGCACTACACAGGGATCGTGTCTTCCTTTTCCTTGCATTTCTACTTTCTCTCCTTCAGAATTTATGGTTTCCTGCTTTTGCATTAGAGTCGCTACCGGTTTAAAAGCAACATTGAAGTAGATATCTTCACCATTGCTTATACCTCCCTGTATACCACCACTATAATTGGTCGTAGTACTCCCGTCCTCATTAAACAAATCGTTATGTTGGCTTCCTTTTAGTTGTGTTCCTTTAAATCCGCTACCATATTCAAATCCTTTTACGGCATTAATAGAAAGCATAGCTTTACCTAACTCTGCATGTAGTTTGTCGAATACCGGTTCACCTAGCCCAACAGGTACATTTTGAATCACGCAAGTTACCATCCCTCCTACCGTATCTCCTTGTTTGCGTATCTCTTTGATGTACGTTTCCATTTGAGCAGCCATTACCGGATCTGCACAACGAACAGGGTTTTTTTCTATTTCTGAAAAGTCTAATTCTGAATAATTTTTCTGAAGTTGTAATTCCCCAACTCCCGAAACATAGGCCGTTATATTAATATTTTTCAATACTTGTTTTGCAATAGCTCCGGCAGCAACTCTACAGGCAGTTTCTCTTGCCGAAGACCTTCCGCCTCCACGGTGATCCCGAATCCCGTATTTTTTATCATAGGTGTAATCTGCATGCGAAGGACGATAGGTATCTTTTATGTGGGAATAATCTTTTGACTTTTGATTGGCATTCGTAATAGTAAAGCCAATAGGAGTTCCTGTAGTGACTCCTTCAAAAATACCTGACAAAAATTGAACTGTATCCGGCTCTTTTCGTTGAGTTACAATAGCAGACTGTCCGGGTTTACGGCGATTCATTTCGGTTTCAATGGCTTCAAAATCAATTTTCAGTCCGGCAGGGCAGCCGTCAATGACTCCACCTATAGCTTCACCATGCGACTCTCCAAAAGTGGTTAGTTTGAATATGCTTCCGAAGGAATTTCCTGCCATAAAACCGTTTTCAACAAATGTAAATTTTATAATTGAATCCTAAAAATAAACGATGTAGTTAATGTTTTAGAAATAATTGCTAAAAAAGATAACGATTCGTATAACAAAGCGTAACAATGACATAAACTTACTGTAAAGGTAATTCTGGTCCTTTGTATAAACAAATTTACCCTTGAAACGAAAAGCTGAAGTTGTTGTCCTTTCCGATATACACTTAGGTACTTATGGTTGCCATGCAAAAGAAGTACTCCATTACCTAAATTCTGTAAAACCTAAAAAACTGATTTTAAATGGTGACATTGTAGACATCTGGCAGTTTAGAAAACGATATTTCCCCAAAGCACATCTGTTGGTAATAAAAAAAATAATTGCACTCGCAGCAAAGGGGACGCAGGTATATTACCTGACCGGGAACCACGACGAAAAGATGCGCAGGTTTACGGGTACTAAAATGGGTAATATTCGTGTACTCGATAAATTAATCCTCAATCTGGACGGTAAAAAAGCGTGGTTCTTTCACGGAGATGTTTTTGACGTATCCATAAAACATGCTAAATGGGTCGCAAAGCTTGGAGGATGGGGATATGACCTATTGATACTCCTAAACCGTCTTATAAATACTTGTCTGGAAAAACTTGGGAAGGAAAAGTATTCACTTTCAAAAAAGATTAAAGAAAACGTGAAAGGTGCCATAAAATTTATTTCGGATTTTGAAAAGACAGCTTCAGACCTCGCGATACAGAATAAATTTGATTTTGTGGTATGTGGCCATATCCATCAGCCTATTATTAAAAAAGTAACTACAAATCAGGGATCCTGTATCTATTTAAACAGTGGTGATTGGGTAGAGAACCTGTCAGCATTGGAATATAATAATGAACGCTGGCATTTATTTTTCTTCAATTCCAATAAAAAAATCACAAATCCGGATGAGTGGCTAAATACTGAGGAAAATTCAGATTTTACAGAGCTAATCTCGGCTTTTACAACACATTAAACTTTCAAAGCAAAGCGTTAGCCAAAATAGTAACAGGGTGTTGTGCATCTCTTTGAGTCCCGTCTTTTATCTGATGCCGGCAACTAGTTCCATTAGCAGCAATGATAGTATCCGCAGCAGCTTTTCTAACAGCAGGAAACAGTTTTAACTCCCCTATTTGCATGCTTACATCATAATGCTCTTTCTCATAGCCAAAACTCCCGGCCATTCCACAACAACCCGACGGAATAATCGTAGGCCTGTAATTTTCAGGAATATTTAAAATATCAAAAGTTACTTTTTGAGTACTTAAGGCCTTTTGATGGCAGTGTGTATGTATTTTGATTCTTTTTTCTTCTGAAGTAAACTGATCTGAAGTGATACTTCCTTTCTCAATTTCCGAAGCTAAGAATTCTTCGATCAAATAGGTGTTTTTGCTTACTTCATTTGCTGAAACAGTATCATCTGCCAAACGAAGGTACTCATCTCTAAAACCCAGTATTGCAGACGGTTCAATCCCGACAAGAGGGCTTTTTACGGAAACTATATCTTTTAGAGCAGCTATGTTTTTATTGGCTATTGTCTTTGCCTCTTCCAAAAAACCCTTTGAAAGTAATGCTCTAGCACTATCCAGTTCGTCTACAACGGTTACTTTATATCCCAACCCTATTAATAAATTGTAAGCATCTTCTGCAATATGAGATTCGAGATAGTTGCTGAATTCATCTACAAACAAAACAACTTCTTTATTATTTATATCTACTTGATTTTCTTTGTTTTTTAGTATTTTATTAAAACTTTTACTTGAAATTTTTGGCAATGTTCTTTTTACTGCAACACCAGTAATTCTTTTAATAATACTTGCTGTAAATGAATTGGTGAAGGCCCAATTTGCAAGTCCGGGAAATTTTGATGCTTTTTTATGGTAGCTACTACTCTTTGCAAACAACTTATCTTCTCTGGAAACACCATTTGTTTTTTGGTATTGATACAAAAACTCTGCTTTAGCAGTTGCAATATCCACATTACTGGGGCATTCTGTAGCACAAGCCTTGCAGCTTAAGCACAGGTCAAATACTTCTTTTAACTGGCTGGAGTCAAATTTGTTTACTGCTTCATGGTTTGTCAGGACTTCCCGTAAAGCATTGGCACGTGCCCTCGTAGTATCCTTTTCATTTTTGGTTGCATGATAACTGGGGCACATAACTCCATCAGATTCAGCTGTTTTACGACAGTCTCCGCTTCCATTGCATTTTTCGGATAAACGAAGGATTCCTTCAGAATCATCAAAATTGAGGAAGGTTTCAATGTTTGGTTCATTCCGGGCTACTTCATATCGAAGTGATTCATCCATTTTATAAGCATCAACTATCTTTCCGGGATTGAAAATATTCTGAGGATCGAAAGTATCTTTAATTCTCTGCAACAGCTCGTAGTTCTTTTGCCCGATAAGCATAGGAAGAAATTCGGCTCTCACAATACCATCTCCATGCTCCCCTGAAAAAGATCCTTTATATTTCTTGGTAAGCCTGGCAACATCGGTTGTTATTTTTCTAAAGAACTCAACATCCTCTCGCTCCTTCAAATTAAGAATTGGACGAAGGTGTAACTCTCCGGCTCCGGCATGTGCATAATACACTGCCTTCTGGTTGTATTGCCCCATTAATTCTGAAAATTCAGTAATAAAACCAGGTAGATCGGGTAAAGCAACCGCAGTATCTTCAATACATGCAACGGCTTTACGATCTCCTACCATATTACCTAATAACCCAAGGCCGGCTTTTCGCAATTCCATAGCCATTTTGATCTCCTCTCCTCTTAGAACAGGTTTGCTGTAACTAAGGGCAGTGTCACTCAAAGATGCCAGTAACTTCTCTGTCTTTTGCTGAAGTGAATCTTGTGTATCTGCTTTTAATTCCAGTAGTAACAATGCTTTTGGCGTGCCTTCTACAAAAAAACGATGTGGTTCAAATTTTTTATTTTGTTTGGTACAGTCAAGAATCACATCATCTATCATTTCGCAGGTATGCAATTGATGTTGCATAACGTTATTTACATCATTCAGGCAATTTTCCAATGTGTTGTAATGTGCTACTACCAATACAGTTTCCTCAGGAGGCAGAGCATCAAGCTGTAAGGTGATCTCGGTAGTAAAAGCAAGTGTCCCTTCGCTTCCGCATAGAAGCTTGCAAAGGTTTATTTTTTCTTCTGAATTAGAAAATACTTCTGTTGAAAGTAATGTATCAACTGCATAGCCGGTATTACGGCGGTGAATCTCAGGTTTTGGAAATTCTTTTATGATCTCTTTTCGCACTTTTTCTGAAGCCAATTCAGCATAAAGCATTTTATAGATCTCACCTTCTAATGAATCCTCTTTGGTTTTAGAAACAAAATCTTCTTTAGAAAGAGGTTCAAAAACAGCTTCCTCTCCATTGGAAAGTAATGTTTTTAGCTTTAAAACCTTATCGCGTGTTACTCCATATTGTATGGATGTGGTTCCACTGGAATTATTTCCTACCATTCCACCAATCATACATCGATTGGAAGTAGATGTATTAGGCCCAAAAAACAATCCGAAAGGTTTCAGATAACTATTTAATTTATCCCGTATCACTCCGGGCTGTACTGTAACAGTATTATTTTCTGTATCTACAGAAATGATCTTTGTAAAGTACTTAGAAACATCTACCACGATACCTTCTCCTACGCATTGTCCTGCGAGAGAAGTTCCGGCCGTTCTGGGAATAAGGGATGTACTATGTATTTTAGCAAAACAGATAAGCTTTTGAATGTCCTCTTCGGTTTTAGGAAATGCAACAGCCAGTGGCAGTTTTCGATATACTGAAGCATCTGTAGCATAGATAGACCTGTGAAGAGCATCGAAGTACAATTCTCCTTCAAAATCTTTACTAAAATTGGTAAATGCTTCTTTCATAACAACTACTGTAAAAGTAACAAACACATTATACTTCTTAACAAAAATTTCTATTAACTCGTAAAAACTTTTGGACAGTATTAACAAACTTAGATTTATAATACTTCTACTTTTGAAACGTTAAAAAACGTAAACAAACAATTATGAGAAACACCTTTTTAATTTTGATTGCCGTAGCTGCGTTCTCAATGAACATGGAAGCTCAAAATATTGCAGATAATGCATTAGGATTGCGTTTAGGGGACAGTGATGGCTTTGGAACTGAAATCAACTACCAACGTGCCCTTAGCGAGAATAATAGATTAGAATTTGCGCTAGGCTGGCGTAGCAGTAATGATTTTGATGCTTTTAAGCTTACTGCTTTGTATCAATGGGTTTGGGTATTAGATGGAAATTTTAATTGGTATGTAGGAGCTGGTGGCGGTGTTGGACAAATTGACTTTGACAATTCATTTCCGGGGAATCCTGATAATGAAACTTTTGTATTTGCAGCGGGAGACATAGGAATTGAATATGATTTTGATTTTCCGCTATTACTCTCATTAGATTTTAGGCCGGAGTTTGGATTTGGAGATTTTAGAGATGATGTAGATTTCGATATTGCTTTTGGCGTGCGTTACCAATTTTAGTTAACAAACAGGCTATAGACATAAAAAGCCCCACAGAATAGTGGGGCTTTTGCTTTAAAAAAATCAGGGAAAAGCCTCTACTAAATCTTCTCTGAATGCAATAACTTTAATTTTTAAAATTGGCTTATAACTATTTGTTTGCCAATAACTAAAATTAAATTACCATGCAAAGAATTAAAATTGTGATAGGTCTTTTATCCATATTGGTCCTTTTATCTTGTTATTCTACAAGAATAAAGGTTTCCAATGGACAAGCTGAGCCAGACGACACCGAACGTGATGATGCTTTAAGCGGACTTTGGGTTCGAGAACTGGATACTGTTGTGAAAGTGAAAACGATTACAGATGAAAATCCAATAAACATCAGAGATTGTGAATCCGGAGCATTACATACCGTAGAGTATAAAAGTACTTTTGGCGGTATCCTCCTCTATTTAGTGACATTTGGCAGAAAACGTACCGTTAAGGTAAAATATGTTTGTATAAAAGAATCTAACTGATATTTCTATGGCAACAACTAAAATTACAGAAAGACAACGATGGGATACGCTTCATAAAAATGGCCCTTTTGACCTAAAGCTTTTTCTATCCACGAGGCTTGAAAAAAAAGGAAATATGCCGTCCAGTATAGACAGATATAATGATGCGGCATCTGAAATCAGAAAACTTTTAAAAGAAGCCTTAGATAAAAATGAGGGTTTTAGAGCCATTGGATCAAAATGGTCTATGTCTTCTATCGCACATCATGAAGAGAGAATGCATTTCAATTCATTTATGAATATGAAATTTCCTGTTTTAGCTTCAGAAATGCATCCTGATTCCAACTATTTGCAGGAAAATCTTTTTTTCTTTCAATGTGGCAATCAGATCAAGGAAATATCATTGTATCTCCAAGATCTTGGAAAATCTCTTAAAACAACCGGAGCGAGTAACGGGCAAACTATTGCCGGTTGTATCTCGACAGGAGTTCATGGCTCTGCAATAGATGTAGGATCTGTTCAGGATTATGTTGTGGGGCTCAATTTGATTATTGGTCCAAACCCGGAAGATATTCTTTACTTAGAACGTCACACAAAACCTGTCCTTAGTGATGTCTTACCAGGCAAGATAAATGCAAAGATCATAAGAAATGATGCTCTTTTTAATGCAGCCTTGGTGGGTTTAGGATCATTTGGCTTTATTCACGGTATCCTTATTGAAGCTGAAGATCAATTTTTATTATCCCGATACGTAAAAAAGATCAATAAAGATACGGCTCTGGAATTAGCAACAACGCTGGACTTCAAAAACACTACTTTTAAAATACCTTCTGAAGTAGATGCGAATGGAGATGCATTGCGCCCTTATCATTACAAGGTTTTCATTAATCCCTACGGTAATGAAGACAAATATGTTGTAGAAGCTATATACAAAAAGAAATTTGATCCTTTATATAAGGAGAAACATGGAGACCCTATACCTTTTATGAAAGAATTTGTGTACAGGGACCTGATCTATTTGTTTATAAAGATCTCTGAAAGATTTCCGAAAGCAATTCCAAAATTTGTTAAGGCTTTGAATAATACCATTTTACCAAAAGAAGATGAAAAAATTGTTGGAAGACTTTCTGAAATTTTTTGGGACGCAGGATATCAGGGGCGTGCCTTTGCCTGCTCGTTTGGAGTAGATCATAAAGATGCTTCAAAAACACTTAAAGTATTAACTGAATTGACCAAAAATGAAGGGCCTATTCCCGGTATTTTTGCGATGCGGTTTATAAAAAAGTCGGATGCTTTATTAGCTTTTTCAAAATTTCCATTCACTTGTATGATAGAGATAGATGGTATTCAATGGAAAAAGTCTAAGGAATTAATGAGTCTGGAAGAATATACAAAACGTATGATCGAGGTCTTACAGGAAAATAGTATTCCGTTTACAATTCATTGGGGTAAGAATGCAGATTGGGGTTTCCCGAAATTGGCAGAGCATATGTTTCAGGATAATGCTAAAAAATGGATGGAACACAGGTCTGCTTTACTTTCCAAAGAAATGGCAAAAGTATTTTCAAATAATTTTCTAAAAACGGTAGGTTTGGATCATTATAAAGAAAACGCTTCAGAAGACCTGATCGCCACAATTACATGATCTCATAAAAAATAGTTATATCAATGACTATTTAAAGATGACCGGAAGAGCCCTTTTTTCAAACTTAAAAAGAACAAAGGGGGATGTCATCACTGTTGTTACATTATCACCGGGTTTAGGTGATGTACTTGCCAGATGAATTATAATATTTTCTGCCGTTTTCTCAATACTATTCACTGAAATTGTATATCCTCCTGAGGATAACTCTCCCATGGTAGCAAAACCCACCTGGTATTTCGAAAAATCTATCTCAGGTACCGGGAAACCTGGTTCCCGGGTACTGTTTACCTTATCAAAAATATATTGCAACTGTTCTTGATCTTTAATTATTATTTTTTTTTCTGTACTAAAATTACCCTGCGAATTTTCCAGCACTATTTCAAAATCAATTGTATTTTTCATAGAATTCTCCTGAACTGCGGAAGTGTTTTTACAGCTTCCGAGAGTAATGGTTATTAGTATTAAAAATATAGCTGAGCTATAAAACTTTGTTGGTAGCTTTTTCATACACTTCTTCATATAAAGGAACAATATTTTTAGTATCAAATTTTTTAGAGGCTTCTTTCGCCTGATGTTTAAATCTTAAGAGTGTTTCGTTATCTTTTAGTATCAATAATGCATTTTTTGCCATATCTTCCACATCACCTGCATCACTTAAGTACCCACTTATTCCTTGCACATTCACTTCAGATAATCCTCCTGTATTGCTTGATATTACAGGAACTCCACTCGCCATAGCCTCTAATGCCGCTAATCCAAAGCTTTCTTTTTCAGAAGGCAGCAAGAAAAGGTCGGTAAAGCAGAGAATTTTATCTATCTCACTGCTATTACCCAAAAATAATACCTTGTTTTCTATTCCTTTCTTTAAGCATAATGCCTCACAACGTTCTTTTTCCGGGCCTTCTCCAACAATAATTAATTTTGAAGGTATATTTTCCTGAATACGGTCAAATATCTCGATCACATCCACAACACGTTTTACGGGCCTCAGGTTACTTATGTGGGTGATGATTCGTTCATGTTTTTCAGCCATCAGGTCACGTTGACACTCGGTATATGTATTGTTATGCTTTGCTACATCAATAAAATTGGGAACGACATTTATTTCTTTTTTTATATCGAACAATCTAAGTGTATCTTCCTTTAAACTTTCTGAAACGGAAGTTACAACTTCACTTTGGTTGATACTAAAAGTAACTGCCGGCTTATAAAACGGATGATTCCCTACTAAAGTGATATCGGTACCATGTAGTGTAGTTACCATAGGAATGTATATATTTTCTTCAGCAAGCATTTTTTTTGCCATATACCCTGCATAAGCATGGGGAATGGCATAATGTACATGCAACAGATCTATTTTATACAATTTTACCATATCCACCAATTTACTTGACAGCGCCAATTCATAAGGCTGGTAATGAAATAAAGGATAATCCGGAACTGAAACTTCATGAAAATGAACATTATGTGATATAAGTTCCAGTCTAACAGGTTGTTTATAGGTAATAAAATGTACTTCGTGGCCTCTATTGGCTAAGGCAATACCCAACTCGGTCGCAACAACGCCACTACCTCCAAAGGTTGGATAACAAACTATAGCTATCTTCATAAATCAATATTTTTATTGTCAATCGCTTCGTAAATCACTTCCTGAATATTGCTACGTAAATTACTACCTATAAGCTTACGGTTATCGGCATTTGGGTAGGTTCGGTTTGACAGAAAAACATAGACTATATCTTCTTCGGGATCTGCCCAGGTAAATGTTCCTGTAAATCCACTGTGTCCAAAACTTGTCATAGACACACAACCGCAAGTAGGTCCTACGTCTCCCAGCTGTGGTTTGTCAAAGCCAACGCCTCTTCGTACATCATCCTCGCAATAATAACAGGTATTAAATATATCCAATGTTTCCGGTTTAAAATAACGCTTCCCACCATAAAATCCTTTCCAGAGGTACAATTGCATGATCTTGGCAATATCATTTGCATTACTAAACAATCCGGCGTGGCCACTTACACCACCTAACATTGCAGCTCCTTGGTCGTGAACATATCCATGAACTTTCTGCATTCGGAAATAAGTATCATCTTCGGTAGGAACAATATCATCTTTTGAAAACTTTTCAAGTGGTAGATAGGTAGTATAATTTGCTCCCAATGAGCCATATAAACTGCGTTCTACGATCCTTTCCAAAGGAGTTCCATAGAAGTCCTCTAAATATTTTTTTAGAATATAGTAAGGTAGATCACTGTATTTATAGCTAAGTTTTTTACGCAGGTCACTATCCTTAATTTCTTCAAAAATACTGTCCTTATAATCCTCCCTCAGGTACATCTCATCTGCTACTTTAATACTAAACTCCTTTGAAGCAGCTTTCGCATAGTATTTAGTATCAGGACGGTTCGTTATGGTATCTAAGGTTTTTATATAGAAAGGAATCCAGGCTCTAAGGCGTGCATAATGAGAAAGCATGTTCTTAAGCGTAATGTCTGCCTTATTAGAATTTTTATATTCCGGCAGCATTTCCGAAAGTTTAGAATCCATAGAAATCACGCCCCTGTCAACAAGTTCCATCACTACCGGTAATGTTGCCAATATCTTTGTCAGGGAGGCTACATCATAGAGGTCATCATTTTTTACCTTATTCTTTCTATCCTGTGTATGATAACCAAAATTCTTATTGTAGATCACTTTTCCGCTACGGGCAATCAATATTTGCATGCCGGGGGTCATCCCTCCATATATTCCTATTCGGGCTAAGGAATCTACCTTTTTGTTTAGTATTATACTATTCACACCAACACTTTCGGGTGTTCCGTATTGTAATCGACGAAGTGGTGTAGTTTCTATTGAAGTATTTACAGGGAAATCTTCTCCTAACGATACAGGTAGCCTTCCGCTTGCCTCACGTGCACCAAAAATGAGTTGAGCAGATAGCTCCTGAGAAACTTTACTGTTCTGGTACGATAGCAGTATTCCTTCAAAGTTCGTAGAACTTCGCAGATCCAACAATGTGTAGGGTCTTGCAAATACATCTAAGATCACTTTATTGGTTCTGGCAATTTCATATATCCAGACCAATTCTTTTTCGGTAAATTTATAATCTTTCCAAGGGTTGGCATTTGATTTATGAAATCCAATAATTGTGTAATCGTATTTTTTAAGTTTTTTTACATAACTATCTAAATTACTTGCCTTTACCCAATCAATCTTTGTGTATTTTCTTAGCTGATCCAAAAAAGCTTTTCCATCTCCGTCTCCAAAATTTACATAAGCAATTTTCTTTTTCTGAAGGTCTTTTATAGGGAGGATATCTTCATCATTCTTAAGTATTGTGAGCGCCTGCTCCATGGCCTTTTCATATAACACATTGTCTACAACCGAATTCAGGTCTTCAACCAGTGAATCTGTAACAACAGGTTTGTAATCATGCAGACCCACTTTGTATTTTGCATAAAGAATCTTTTTAACAGAATGCGCCAGACGCTCCTCTGTAATAACTTTCTCTCTATAGGCATTTACTAATAATTGATGTGCTTTGGGAATGTCATCTGATATAAGTAATATATCATTTCCAGCCAAAAATGCTGCAAGATCAATTTCACCCGGTAACTTAAAATCGGCAGCTCCCTTCATATTCAAAGCATCCGTAAAAATTAATCCATTAAACCCCAATTGCCCTTTAAGAATATCAGTCACAATTGTTTTTGAAATGGATGAAGGGTAGTTTGTTCTTGTTTCTAAAGAAGGTACATTTAAGTGAGCTACCATCACACTACTTAGTCCATCATTGATGAGCCTTCGATAAGGATATAGTTCTACACTGTCTATTCGCTCTTTTGAAAAGTTTATAGTGGGTAAGGTCTTATGCGAATCTGTATCTGTATCTCCATGTCCGGGAAAATGTTTGGCATTGGCCAGGGTTCCTGCTTGTTGCATCCCTTTCATAAATGCTAATGACTTTTCTGTAACGTTATCTTTATCTTCACCAAAGGACCTATTTCCAATAATTGGGTTTTTAGGATTGGTATTAATATCAACCACAGGAGCAAAATTAATATGTACTCCAAGACGTTTAGCATGCTCCCCTATTCGTTTTCCTACTTCTTCAACAATACTATTGTCTTTAATTGCACCAAGTGTCATATTCCATGGGTATGCATAGGTTGAATCCAGCCGCATGGCAAGGCCCCATTCTGCATCCATTCCAATTAACAATGGTATTTTAGAAAGCTCCTGAAATTCATTGTTAAGTTTGGCCTGCCGTTGTGGTCCCCCTTTTGAAAAAATAACTCCGCCAATGTATTGATTATTGATCAGGTCTTTAATTTCATCGGTTTTCGATTTGGGGTCGCTTGAGAAAGTAGCTGCCATGAATAACTGTCCTACTTTTTCCTGAAGCGACATATTACCATAGATGCTATCTACCCATATTTGTTGGTTTGACAGGTCATCTTTTACGATTAGTGGATTTATTTGCTGTGAAAGTACAGGCAAAAATACGAATGCTAATAGTGAGGTCGCAATCAGTTTTTTCATATACGGAAAGATACAAAAACTATGCTAAAAATCTGCTGTGCCAACTATCTTTTGCAGGCACCTCCCAGTTTTCAATATATTCTGCTTTACTATTTATTAAATTATTGAAAACCACTGTGTTTGCAGACACAGAACGAGCTTTTGCCATTTTTCTGAATTCTGCCAAAGGTTTATAGGCAATATATTTTCCCGAATAGAATGTCACATTCATTTTATCAAGTAAATCAACATCCATTTCTTTTTCTAACGACTGAATAAAATGTACGGATGCGTCAATACTACATCCGGAAGCTGAAGCATTTTCCTGATTCAGCCCTATGACAATAAAACGATTGTATTTTATTTCAAAACCTGCTTCGAGATCTGTACCATGAGCGGTCCATTGTTCTAAAAAGAGTTGGGCCTTTTCATTGATTGTAGCCACTTCATCATCAGTTAGTTTTCGATTGGCCTGATATATCCAAACTCTTGAGTTATCTGGAAGATTTTTAAAATCTGTCAACATAATTATATTTCTTCTGCATTTGCGATCATTTCGGCTACATCCATCACTTGTATGTCTCCTTCTTTTTCTTTTCCTTTTACCCCGTCTGTCATCATAGTATTGCAAAACGGGCAGGCAGCTGCTATGATATTGGGTTTTGTTTCGATTGCTTCTTCGGTTCGTTCTGTATTGACCTCTTTATTTCCCGGCTCAGCATCTTTAAACATTTGTGCACCACCCGCACCACAGCACAATCCTCTAGATTTACAACGCTTCATTTCTACTAATTCCACTTCCAGTTTCTGAAGCAGTTCACGCGGAGCTTCATATTCGTCATTCGCTCTACCTAAGTAGCAAGGGTCATGAAATGTAATTCGTTTTCCTTTAAATTTTCCTCCTTCTACTTTCAACCTGCCTTCATTCAACAGAGATTTTAAAAACTGCGTGTGATGCATGACTTCATAGGTTCCGCCCAATTCGGGATATTCATTTTTAATGGTATTGAAACAATGGGGACAAGCAGTTACAATTTTTTTTATTTCATATCCATTAAGTACTTCAATATTTCCCATCGCCTGCATCTGAAACAAAAACTCATTTCCTGCACGCTTTGCCGGATCTCCTGTACAGCTTTCCTCGGTTCCCAGAACAGCAAAATCTACATTTGCATTGTTGAGTAATTTTACAAAGGCCTTGGTGATCTTCTTGGCACGATCGTCAAAACTTCCGGCACATCCCACCCAAAACAAAACTTCAGGTTGTTTGCCTTGTGCCATATACTCGGCCATTGTAGGTACTTTTATTGTTTCACTCATGGTGATATTTATTCTTTAAAAACCTCTATAGTTACTTCTTTTTCTACCAGGTCTGTAAACTTACCTTTATATTGAGTAGCTTTTACAATGTGATTATCGATCCAATGATAATTGCCTCCTCTGGGTTTTCCCATTAAAAGTGAATGGTATTTAAATCCGTGTTTTTTCAGCCAGATCTCTGTATATTCTCTATGTGTTTCGGTGCGTGAAGTAAAAAAACAAATAATGTGCCCTTCATCGTACCATTTATTTACCGTTACCAATGCATCCGGGTATACTTCTGCTGTAAGCATACGTTCGGGTTCTTCATTAGGAATATCTTCCCCTACAGTGCCGTCAATATCTATAAGATAGTTTTTTACTCCATCAGGTAAAACGGGACTTACTTTTGCATCTCCGTCCTTTTTATCGCGTAACATTTTTTCTATTTCTTCCTTCTTCATTTATTCTTCGTTTTTCCAGTTTAGTCTATCCATTTGGTTATAGGGCCAAGGGGCTCCGTTGTTTTCGATATTTGTCATTGCTACATTCAGTTCTGTAGGGGCGGCAGATTGTTCCATGACCAGATATTGTCGCATGTCCATAATGATGGAAAGTGGATCGATACTTACAGGGCAAGCTTCTACACAAGCATTGCAGGTAGTACACGCCCATAATTCTTCACGTAAAATATAATCATCTAAAAGCTGTTTACCATCTGGCTTAAATTCGCCATTCGCATCTATATTTTTACTTACTTCCTGTAGACGGTCACGTGTATCCATCATAATTTTACGAGGAGACAGTTTCTTACCTGTTTGGTTGGCAGGGCATTCACTGGTACACCGACCACATTCGGTACACGTATAGGCATTCAGTAACTGGATACGACTAAGGTCCATCACATCACTGGCACCAAACTTTGCAGGAGCTGAAGCTCCTTCAGCCGGAGCTGCAAACGGGTCTGCATTTGGATCCATCATCAGTTTTACTTCATTGGTAACAGACTCTAAGTTTTTGAATTTTCCTTTGGGTACTATTTTTCCGAAGTATACATTAGGAAATGCTAAAATGATGTGCAAATGCTTTGAAAAGTACAGGTAATTTAAAAAGACCAATATTCCTAAAATATGGAGCCACCATGCTGTTCTTTCTATAAGTATTAATGTACTTTCTGAAAGCCCTTCAATTAAAGGAACAATATATTGGCTCACCGGAAAAATTCCTGCTTCTGCATAATGGGCTGCTCCTAGACGTTGTAACTGAAGGTCTGAAGCATTCATTGTTAGAAACAGTGCCATTAGTACCATTTCAAAATATAGAATGTAGTTGGCATCGTTCTTAGGCCAGCCTTTCATCTCTCTTGACCAAAAGCGTTTTATTTTCTGAATATTTCTACGCGTCCAGAAAAGGATAACTCCTAATAGTACTAAAAGTGCTAATATTTCAAAAGAAGCAATAAGGTAGTCATAAAATACTCCTAAACTTGCAAAAATTCGGTGTGTACCAAACACTCCGTCGATAATAATTTCGAGGACTTCAATATTTATAACAATGAATCCTATATAAACAAAGAGGTGTAAAAGACCTGAAACAGGGCGTACCGCCATTTTCGATTGCCCTAAAGCAATTCGAAACACATTCCCCCAACGTTCTTTCTTATGGTCTGAAGCATCTACTTCCAACCCTAATTTAATATTGCGAATTACTTTACGAATGTTCCTTGTAAAGTAACCAATACCTAGTATTAGTGCTATGAGAAATAGTATATTAGGAATGTACTCCATATATTATTTGTTGGATTCTTTGGGGTCACTATATTCTTTTGGCCGCTTTCCAAAGAGCGAAAAATGTACATAGCGTTTAGGGTTTAGCTTCATGTCTTCCAGGAGTTTTTCCAGCTGTAAAGAAGCGCCTTCCAAATTGTCGTATAGCTTTTCATCCTTTAAAAGTTTGCCTATACTGCCCTCTCCGTTGTCAATTTTTGCCACAATTGCATCTAACCGGGATATTACATCTTCCATTTCTCTAACCATTTTCCCGGTTTCAATTTGAGCAAGCGAATCAGACAAGCTTGCAAAATTTTTAGAAACAGTGTCAAAATTTGTAAGTGTGCTACTTAACTTTTCTTTATTCTCCTCCAAAAGTGCATTAATATTTCTTGAAGCACCTTTAAATGCTACTGCTGTTTCACTTAAATTGGCAATTGTAATTTTTAAATTATTCCTGGTTTGTTCATCCAACACATCATTAATACCTAAAAATAAAGTATCCAATCCAGCCAAAGTGTTGTTCACTTTTTCTTCAAGTGGTCCTAAACGGTCACTAACTGCATCTAGCATTCCTTTTTCAATTTCGCCTTTTAACGTGTCTCCGGCTTTTGCAATATTTGATGGGTCATAGGTTGGAAATATTCCTAACGACTTCCCTCCTATCAAACCACTACTATAAATTCTTACTAAACTATTTTTTGAAAAATCGAAGTCTTCTTCTACTGTAAATTCCACAACAAGTCCCCCGGTTTTGTTTGCAAAACTTATATTTTGAACCTTCCCCACGGGGAGGCCATTAATAGTTACAGGTGCTGATTTTGCAAGTCCTTCAACGTTTTGGTATTTTACATAAAATGTACGGTGGTCTTCCAGAAGATTTGTACCCTTTAAAAAGCTGTAACCAAAAATAAATAATAGAATGGCACCAATGGCTAATATTCCGGTTTTTACTTCTCTAGATAATCTCAAAAGGTCTTATTTATGTTTCAAACAAATTTAAAAATAAATATAGAAAAACCGGCTATTTGTCTTCGGATTTTAAGACTTCCGAAAGTTTAACCTTTTTACCTTCTTTGAAGGCAACGATATAGCAGGTAGAATAGCCTTTTTCCCGGGCGAACTTTTTCATTAAATGAATTTCATTATAATCTGAGGTCTCGCCATAATAGTATTTGTAGAAACCGTCTTCTTTTCTTCTGCTAATTTGTTTCAACCCCTTGAAGTTATAGGGTTTTGTATCCAGTTTTTTGCTACTTGCAGCTAATTGCACTTTAAATGTAATGCCTTTATAGATTTTTTCTTCCGTTGCTTCAATGGCATTGTCAATCTCTTCCTGCGTTATTACAGGGTTTTGACTATCAAGTGTAGCCAACTGAATATTGTCTTTATATGATTTTATAGCCTCAGCAATAGCTTTTGCCATTTCCTTTTGTCCTTTTTTTGAGTTTAGATATGCTCCTTCTTTTTTATTTGTTAAAAACCCTGTTTCCACAAGTACACTTGGCATATAGCTTTGGTGCAAAACAATGAATCCCGCTTGTTTAACACTTCTGTCTTTTCGTTTTAGTTTATTCGTAAAATTACTTTGTATCAAGCTTGCCAGCATTATACTTTGGTCCAGATATTCTTCCTGCATCAAGGTTAACCCAATAAATGATTCCGGGGAATTTGGGTCGTAGCCCGAGTACCTTTCTTCGTAATTCTCTTCAAGGAAAATTACTTCATTTTCTTTTTTTGCAACCTCCATATTACGCTTGTTAGCGTGCAATCCTAAAACAAAAGTACCAGCTCCGTAGGCATTGTTGGTAAAAGCATCACAATGCACCGAAACAAAAAGGTTTGCATCTGCCTTATTTGCAATAGAAGCGCGTTCCCAGAGGTCTATAAAAACATCTGTTTTACGAGTGTAGATCACTTTTATATCGGGTAGCTTTTCCAGTTCTTTGCCTATTTCAAGTACTATACTAAGTGCAATATCTGCTTCTTTATAACCATTACCCCGGTTACCTGGATCCTTCCCGCCATGTCCCGCATCCAAAACCACTACAAATGGTTTTGTGGTACTGTTATTGTGCAATGTAAAAGACGATGAAATGAATAATCCAAGCGCAAGTACGAATATGCTAAGAGGGTTCGTTTTCATATAGTTAGTAACGTGTGATGAAAGTTGATATTTTAAAAATTCGATTTTAAAAAACACAGCCCAAAAAATATGCTTAATTTTGAGCTTTCAAAAACTAGGCCAAAACTACAAAATAATAGTATCGTAGCATTGCAAACACAGAGGCAATTTATTCAGGTTTTTCTTTTTTTTCTGCTTTTTTGCAGCACTGCAATGTATTCGCAAGATATTCCTCCTAAGAATGATGTTAATATTCCTTCTGAAAATGAAAATGACACAATCTCAGTTTCAGTAAAGCCTATTATAACAGAACTTAACGAAGCTATTGCCGATACTGTAAAGACAGATACCATAAAGCCTAAAAAAGAATTTTTAGATGGTATTGTTGATTATTATGGTGAAGATTATGTCTACTTAGACAGGAAAAATAATAAGGTCTATATGTACAATAAAGCGTATATAGTTTATGGTGATATGCGTATAGATGCCGGGCTTATTATTTTAGATTACAGCAAAAATGAAGTAACTGCCAAAGGAATTGACAGTGCCGGGGTATACTCACAACGACCGGTTTTCGTCCAGGGAGGCAATAAAGCAGAGCCAGACTCACTTCGTTTTAATACCAAAACCAAAAAGGCTATTGTTTACAATACGCGTACCGAGCAAAACGGTTTTCATGTTTTAGCCCAGGAAACTAAAAAAGAAAATGACTCTGTATACTTTCTTCGAAATGTAAAGTTTACAACTTCAAAGAATATTGATGACCCCGAATATTACTTTTATACCCGTAAAGCAAAATTCGTCCCTAAAAAAAAGATAGTCACCGGATTGACTAATATGTACATAGCTGATGTTCCTACACCGGTTGGGCTTCCATTTGCTTACTTCCCCCTTACCGAAGACCGGACTTCCGGATTTATTATTCCTACTATTGGAGAGAATAACAATCGTGGATTCTTCTTTCAAAATGGAGGTTATTATTTTGCAATCAATGATTATCTGGATTTAACGGTTCTGGGTGATTATTATACAAATGGCAGTTATGGGCTTAGAGGGGAATCTTCATATGTAGTACGGTATAAATTCAGGGGAAATGTAAGTGTTCGTTATGAGAATCTGATTAATAGTGAAAGAGGATTTCCAGACTTCAGTGAAAGCTCGGTATACAATATCCGGTGGAGCCATAATCAGGATGCTAAATCTAATCCTTCATCCCGGTTTTCTGCTTCGGTAAATCTGGGAAGCAGCAGATACTTTCAAGAATCTATTAACCAAACTAACAATGCAAGTGCTTTGGTCAATACTTTGAGTTCCTCTGTCTCATATTCCAAAACATTTGATGGAGAGCCACAGGTTAACCTGACAATTGCGGGTACACATTCACAGAACACCAATACCGAAGAGATCAATATGTCATTACCTAATGTGAATGCCAATGTATCCCGTATCTTTCCGTTTGCACCCAAAATAGGAACCAAAAAAGGGATCTTACAGAATATAAATTTTCAATATGATGTAACTGCGGAAAATCGTTTTAGTACGGTCGATTCTCTTTTCTTTAAGTCTGAAATGTTTGAAAATGCCCAAACGGGGGCGAGACATAGTATTCCTATTAGTACTAATTTTAAAATACTTAATTACTTGAGTGCTTCTGCGAGTACAAGTTTAAACGAGACCTGGGTTCTTAAAACAATTAACCGCTCTTATGATGCTACTCTGAATGATGGTGTTGGCGGAGTTGTTGAAGATACTATTTCAGGATTCGACAGGTATTTAACTTATAATTTTTCTACCAGCTTAGGGACTACTTTGTATGGTTTGTTCAATTTTGGAAAAGATAAAAAAATTCAGGCGATCCGACATGTTCTCCGTCCTTCCGTAAGCTATAGTATTAATCCGGGATTTGACCAATATTATGAAGAATACCAAGTACCAACTGCAGATCCTGATGTTGCAGCAGACGTAGTAGCCTATTCCCGTTTTGAAAATACTTTATATGGAGCCCCGGGAAGGACGTATTCCAGCAATATTGGCATGTCTTTAAGTAATACCATTGAAGCTAAAGTTAAAAGCAAGGACACAACGCTTACCGAACCTAAAAAGGTTGCCTTACTGAATAATTTAAATTTTTCTACAGGGTACAACCTTGCCGGAGATTCGTTGCGATGGAGTCCTGTGAACTTTACAGGGAGTATTCCAATAGTAGAGAAACTGGATATGAATTTCAGCGGGTCATTAGATCCCTACGCACTTAATAGTAACAACCAGCGAATAGATGTTTTTAATATTGATAACGGCGGAAGTTTATTTAGATTGACCAATGCCAATGTAAGTATTAACTATTCCTTTTCCAGTAGTGATCTGGAAGGAAAAAATGAAGATGACCCAAATAATGAAACCTTTAGAAATGGTGGTAGAAAGGATGATTTGTTTGGAGACACCACAGATATTTATGATGGAAACATTTATGACGATGATTCAGATTCTGAAAAGGATAAGAACATAACTTGGTATAATTATAAAATACCATGGGATTTCAGGCTGGCGTATACAATGACCTATTCCAATGGACAACGGCAAAACGAAATATCATCCCAGTCATTAATGATAAGTTCAAATCTTGAATTATCACCTCGCTGGAAAGTAGGTGTATCTTCAGGGTATGATTTTAAAAATAAAGGAGTTACATTAACTCAGTTTAGGTTTCAGAGAGACCTGGAAAGCTGGCAAATGAGCTTCAACTGGACACCCATAGGCAGTATTAATACGGCCTGGTACTTCTTTATTGGTATAAAATCTTCCGTACTAAGTGATATCAAGTACGACAAACGAAGAGAATCAGACAAACAACTTTAGTTCTTAGAAAGTGTATGAAAAAAGTAATCAATACCCTAAATGCTCCTGCTCCAATAGGGCCTTACAATCAGGCTATTTTAAAAGGAAATATGTTATTTACTTCGGGGCAGATAGCAATAGACCCGAAGACCGGCGAGCTGGCTATAGGTGACATTAAAGCCGAAACCCAACTTGTAATGGAAAACATGAAGGCTGTTTTAACGGAAGCCGGAATGACCTTCGAAAATGTACTGAAGACTTCCATTTTTATAAGTGATATGGAAAATTTCAGTATAATAAACGAAGTTTATGCGAGGTATTTCGATGAAGCTACCGCTCCTGCACGTGAAACAGTAGAAGTTGCTAATTTACCTAAATATGTTAACGTAGAAATTTCAATGATCGCTTCTTTATAAAGCCTTAATCATTATTTTCTTTGGTTCCTTCAGAATTAAAATCAACCGGTAGCGGATTATCATTTGGCGTTTCCGAAGGTTCTTCATCAGACTCAAGTGTAATCTTTCTGTTGAATAGCTTGTTAACTAATTCACTGAATGTATCAAAATCCACCGAGTAGGACACACCTGCCCCTTGTTCAAAAATTTGGTCCTCTCCAATAAATTGAACATCAGCCTGACGGTTAAAGAAATTGATACGCAAGCTACCATCCTCATTCACCAACCACTGTACTTCGATATCACCTGCAACAGCAGATTCATTGACTCCACCAACGGGAACACCAACTTTACCATTTATTAAAATACGCTCATTGATTTGTGTGGATAGTGTGATCCCAAAGCGGTCTGCCGTTTCTTGGTTGGGGGTTCGCGATCCTTGTGAATAGTCAAGTCCTACTTTAAACTTCCCGTCCTGATCTGCAAATAGCTCGTTTACCAATCCCGAAACTCTTTCAACCAGAGTTCCGGTAAAAGCATTAGAACCTTGATAATTATCATTTACAAAAGAACCCGAAGCAACCAGGAATAGTGCCTGTCTTTCACGCTGTTCTTCATTTTGCAATTTGTATTCCAACTCGCTTCTAACAATAGAACTTACACGTGGAAATTCAATTCTGAAATTAATGTCGGGTTGTATTAACTCTCCTGTTAGGTCGACCAGGACATTCACGGGAATTTTTCGGTTTATCGCCGGGTTATCCAATAGAATTGATGGGTTGGCTTCGGTTTTATATAATGCACTTAAATCTAAACGAGCACGTTCCGGGCTTCCATCCCAGGTAATACTTCCTCCGGAAACCACTTCAATGTTCTTTTGGATAATTCCACCATATCTAAAATCATATTCTCCTTCAATTACCAGGAAATCTCCCCACATTCTAAACTTTCCAAGTGTATTGATTTCTATTAGTAATATTCCGGCTCCCCGCCCTTTTAGAGTAGAATTATTTACCTGATCTACAACCACCTCCACTTCGGCTTTTTCATTGATATCCAATTCAAAATTAAGAGTAAGTCCTTTGACTTCCTGAGAGACGACAGTTTCTCCACTTATTCGTGCTTCCTTTTCTGCGGGAGATAAAAATTTTATAAATGAGTCATCTCCGATAGATTCAGTATCGCTCAAAGGTATTTTAAAACTGGTATCTTCCTCAGTAGTAGCTACAACACCAATAACCAATTCATCTACAGGCCCGCGAATATCTGCTGTACCACTAATAAAAGCTGTTCCATAATATAATGCATCTTCGTCCGGAGGTGTATCAAGTACTAATAATCTTTCAGGAGCATCTATTTTTAAATTCAGTTCCCAGTTATTAAAATTAGAATGTGTTGCATTTCCGGAAAGAACTCCTTTAGATCCGTATTTTGTATCGGTTATTTCGGTAGTACCAATATCAAACTTATTCTTAGTGACTAAAACTTCTGTAGACCTGTCCAAATTAAAATCGGTATTGAGGTAAGGAATTCTTAATCCACTATTTTCGAGCTGTATTTTTCCAAAAATATCTGGTGATTTATAATTTCCAACCACACGAACATTCCCCGATGCCTCTCCCCTTATATTGGTAATTACGTCACCACCAAACGGACTAAAAGCCTGTAGATTAAAATCGTTAATATCTACATCCATTTGTATTTGTGGTTTGTTTGTAGAGACATCTATATCACCTACAGCACTGATAGATTTTACACCTTCTTTGGTTAGCGAAGTGTTGATGTTATATTTTGTAAGGTCTTCATTTCCGTTAATTTGAATATCCAGATTTCCAAACGGGATATCATTAACAACAACACCATCAACAGTAACTGTTGAATTTGGGTAATACGATTTATTTTTCTGTACAAAATGTAGTTTTCCATTTACATTTCCCTCTAATCGAAGGCTGTCCACTTCGGGAACAATATTACCAATATTTACATCTGTAAACTGAAGTTTGATATTCTTATAGGTAGAATCTCTAACGGATCCGGCAAGTTTGATTAATTCTCTATTATGCCTGAAAACTAAAGAATCGATTTGAATGTTTTTAAAGTTATCATCAAAAACAACTTTGTTTAAATTATTGTTGTTCTTATTAACATACCAAACATTGTTCTTATAAGTTATATCAGATTTTTTAACTCCTACGACAGATTTCCCCAAAGGGTTTATCGTATGATACAACGAGAGGTTAAAGAGATCTTCTTTTTTCTTTCCTCCCTTAAATTCAGAACGGATGTATAACGTATCGTTAATGGTCTTGTTGATAAGGTTTACATCTGTTAAGTTATATACCCCCGTATATACTGAATCTACGGTAATGTATGTATTATAAATAGGGTTGTCGTTATCCACCTGGATATTCACTTTACCCAAATAGTTATCTAAGATTAATATTTCGGGGGAACGAAAATCCAGTTTAAATTTTGATTCATCTGAAGATACCGAACCCTTTACCCGCGTATTCTCTCCTAACTGAAGTTGTGGTACAAATACTTCAACAATTTTATTGAAGATATCAAATTCGTAATCTATATATTGATTGGTCGTTACTTCCTGCGGAATATAGTTGGCGTATATACTGCCTACCCCATTTCGGAAAAGATCAGGGATGTCCTCTACTAAAAAGTTTCCCGAGATCTTACCGTCAATAATATCTGGAGAATTAATCTCGATAGTTCTCAGGTCGCCTTCAAAAGAAGAAGTAATTTTAAAATCATCAAAATAGAAATCATCATCTTCATTTTGATAAAAAGTTTCTTTAAATGTAATTGTCCCTTTAGCATCATCTACCGTAGTACCGTCCATATCCATAATCACCTTTCCTGCAAAAACAGATACACTATCCCTCTTCATTAGATTGAGTTTATTGAGCTCCGCAAATTCAACATCTGCTTCAAAATCATATTGGTTGAAGTCCTTGGATACATCTACCAATCCTTTAAAATCAAGTTGAAGATTTGGGTCTTCTATACTGAGTTCACCATTAAATAATGGGTTTTTCAGATTCCCTGTAACGTTAATCTTCTGGTAATCATACCCTTCAAAATTCAATGAAGAGATAGTACCTGAAATTTTAGTATTTACTGTTTGTTGCGTAAAGCCACTACCATCAAAATTGAGGTTTCCGGTTATTTCTCCTAGCGATGTGGTCCCGGCAATTTTACTTAGATCAAGTTGGTTGAGAATCACATTACCTTTATAAAAAGCGTTTTCAAAATTATTGATATTCCCCATACTGAAGTCAACATCTGCGTCCCCTATATCTGTCCGTATGGTACCATCTGTAAATAACTCCGTTGCCGTAAGTGTCGTGTTGCCATTAAATATAAACCTGCCAATATCTTTTAGCTCTTTTGGCACCACATCTCCTAATACACGTGGCATTAATCTGCGTAGCTCATAATAATTGGTTCTTATAGAATGATTTTGGGCTTTGATCGAATAACTATCACCCTCTTTTAAAATGTTTTTAATCGTAAAATTACCGGACACTTGTGTATCTGTTGTTGCTAACTTTGTATTGGTGAACGCAAAATTGTTTAAGGTTCCCTCAAAATTTCCATCGACAGAAATGGTCTTGTTAGGCCCAAACTCATTATAAAAGCTATTAAGATCATTTGTAGCAACTTGAGTATCTTTTAAATTGGCATCAATAGTAACATTATTTTCAAAATTGATCATTCCCTTTTCTCCATAACGTAAAATAATATCCCCTCTGATTTTTGAATTTTCACTTTCAAGAATCAGATTCTTTAATTGCATTTCCTGTGGGGTATATGTAAAATCCGTTTCCAGGTTCTTAATAATAAAACCTCGTTTGGCTATCACTGAAAGTTCATTGATCTCTGCTTCAATATCGGGGCCGGTGATCCTAAAATTCTTTGCTGCAAGATTCAAGTTGCTCAAATTAAAAATTTCAGGGCTTTCAATATTGTAATCTGTAATTTTAACTCTACTGTTAGTTAAGCTTACATTATTATTAAAAAATGAAAATATCTCTTCACTTTTTTTACCGGTATCAAATTTATCGGCAAAAATAGAAAGGTTATCATTATCCTCTCCTTTATAAGTAGTAATATATAGTTTTGCATATGTTAGATCTATATGCCCAAATTCGAGATTTCCTCTAATTAGGTTAGGGAAACTAAGAACGTTTGTATTTAGTGTTTTGGCATAGATAAGTGTGTCTTTGTGATGGTCTGCTATATAGACCTCCCTGATGTCTACTTCTCCTTTCCAGTTAAGCCCCAGGCGATCAATATGAATATCGGTTCCGTAGGTTTCATTAAGACTATCTGTTACTTTTTTTGCAATATAAGATTGTACCGAAGGAATAGACAAAATAATTATCAAAAGCACCAAAAGCAACACAATAATTGCAAATGTGCGAAGTATTATTTTTCTTAATTTTTTGATACGCTTTTAAAGTTTTAATTTTGACTCCAATAAATATGCCTGATTTTATTTTGAGACAAAAAAATTGTTATATCCTCGGTATTGAATCTTCTTGTGATGACACGGCTGCTGCTGTGATAAATAACGGAGTTATCTTATCCAATGTTGTTGCCACTCAAAAAATTCACGAGGAATATGGCGGTGTTGTTCCCGAACTTGCTTCGCGTGCGCACCAACAAAACATCGTCCCTGTAGTGCATCAGGCTATACACAAAGCAAATATCGACAAAAAACAGTTAAGTGCCATAGCTTTTACAAGTGGTCCGGGATTGATGGGGTCTTTACTGGTAGGTACCTCATTCTCAAAGTCTTTAGCCGTAGGTTTAGACATTCCGTTGATAGATGTAAACCATATGCAAGCGCATATTTTGGCACATTTTATCAAAGCCGAAGGACAGACAGCTCCTAATTTTCCATTTTTAGCATTAACAATAAGCGGAGGCCATACACAAATTGTAAATGTGACCAACTATTTTGAAATGGAAGTTATAGGCGAAACTATAGACGATGCTGTAGGGGAAGCTTTCGATAAGGCAGGAAAAATATTAGGGCTTAGTTACCCCGGAGGCCCTTTGATAGATAGATACGCACAAAAAGGAGATCCGAAACGTTTTAAATTTACAAAGCCAAAAGTAAAACCTTTGGATTTCAGTTTTAGTGGCCTGAAAACTGCTGTGTTATACTTTGTAGAAAAAGAAGTAAATAAAAACCCTCATTTTATTTCCGAAAATTTAGAAGACATTTGTGCCAGTTTACAATTTACGATTGTAGATTATCTGATGGATAAGTTGAGAAATGCTGTAAAGCAGACAGGGATCAAAGAAATTGCTATTGGTGGTGGAGTTTCAGCAAATAGCGGAATTAGAAAGGCTTTGACAGAAGCCGAAACTACATATGGCTGGAAAACACATATTCCAAAATTTGAATTTTGTACTGACAATGCAGCAATGATTGCTATTGTTGGTGAATTAAAATATAAGAACAAGCTTTTTGCTGAAAACGATGTAGTAGCAAAAGCCAGATTAAAATTGTAATGGAAAACAAATCTGAAGAAATTGTCCTCCGTATCCGTTCTGCTGTTCAGCCGTGGGCATATCACATTACTGAAAAACGAATGTTTGGTGGTTTTTGCTTTTTATACAAAGGCAAAATGTGCGTGGGTGAAACAAAAGAGCGTTTAATGGTGCGTGTAGTTTCAGAAAAAATGGATAAAGCACTCAAGACCCCACACGTAAAGCCAATGGATTTTACCGGAAAACCCATGAAGGAGTTTATTTTTGTTTCTGAAAAAGGATTCGATACCGAAGAAAAATTACAGGAATGGATAGAATTGGGAATAGAACACGCCAAGCTAAAAAGCAATTCATAAATGCAATTATTCTATCACCCTGATATTACCGAAAACGATAAAGAAGTGATCTTCGACAAAGAAGAAAGCCGCCACATTGCTAAAGTGCTACGTAAAATTGAAGGTGATGTATTACAGTTAACAAATGGTAATGGATTTTTCTTTGAAGTAAAATTACTTAGCACTGAGTCCAAAAGGTGTATTGCTGCTATTATTAAAGCCGAAAAACAAGTACCGCTACCCTATCAATTGCATTTGGCGGTTGCTCCCACTAAATTAAATGAACGCTATGAGTGGTTCTTAGAGAAAGCCACAGAAATAGGTGTTTCAGAAATTACACCCATAATTTGTGACCATAGCGAACGTAAGGTAATAAAAGCTCCCCGCTACCAGAAAATTATTCAAAGTGCTATGAAACAATCTTTGAAAGCATATCTTCCAAGATTAAACCCCGCTGTTTCATTTAAAGAATTTATAACCTCGGAAGCCCGTTCAGAAGAGTATAAATGCATTGCGCATTGTGAAAACACTCCCAAACAATCTTTTAAATCAATTGCACAACCTAAAAGTTCGGTTTTGATCTTAATTGGACCTGAGGGCGATTTTTCTTCAGAAGAGATTGACAAAGCTAAAAAAAACGGGTTTCTTCCTGTAAGTTTGGGCAATAGTCGCCTGAGAACAGAAACAGCGGCAATAGCAGCCTGTCATAGTATTGCTTTTATCAATGAAGGCTAAATTTATAGTTCCAGCATCCCGGCACCGGTAATAGATAAATTATTTGTTTGAATATAGGCTATCAAGTTAAGTGCATCATTTTCGGTTACAATGGATGGTATTGCTATTTCGGTTTTGCCGGCCTTTTTAGATAGGGTAACTTCAATTTCTTCAACTACTATATTGCTATTTAAAAGAGTACGGCCTCCATTTTCACCACGTTTCACATATGTTTTGCGATAGTCCACTACTAATGCAACTTTCAAGCTTTTATCCTGAATCTTACCATTTACAACATAACTAAAGGAAATTGCGTCATTTTTTTTCTCTATTTCTGAAAATGTTATGGTGTTCTCTGCCTTGGTTTTTAATGATTTTAAAAGGTATTTATTCATTTTCCCTTCGTTAGAACCCACAAATTGATATAGGCCGTTTACAATTGCCTGCGGAGTATAAACAAACACTTCTTGTATTGAACTTAAAGCCATAGGCTTGCTGTAAAACTGTAAAATCGGGGCTGCTGAAAGGGTCCTTCCAACCCAATCTATCCCAATAATCTACATGATAAGACAATACAAATACATTTTCATAGGCATGATCCATTTTTATCTGATCCAGTAACAGATCCGCACCAGGGCAGCTACTACATCCTTGAGATGTGAATAATTGTACTAACGCAAAGGGAGGAGCAGTTGCTATAGAGTTGCTTTCTTCAAGTTTCACAAGGGGTTTCTCATGTATGGTAAGCAATAATATGGGAAGTAAACTATAGAAAATAAATGTTTTCATTACAAAAATTTAATAATTAAGTCGCTGTTATAAAATAACCTTACGGAAACAATAAATAGTCTAAAAATGTAACTTTTTAAGAGGCAATTTTTCAAAAATTTGACTAAAATATGCACATAAAACAATGCGTTTAATCGCATAAATATTACATATAATCGAAAAAAAGACTGTTTTTTTGTAGGTTATATGAAAATTAATACTTAGTTTTCCAGTCCCGAATCAATAAAATTTTCAATAATGTCACCCGCAGCAAGAAAATTTGAACATACTTTAAACCTACCTGTAATTGCTTCTGTTCATCAAGTAATGGGAAATTTGGTTACAGAAAAAATGGTCAATAACCATCTTCCACTTGAAAGATTAACCATAGCGCATAGTGCTAAAACCTCTTTCGGTTTAATGAAGGACTGGATGAGATTCACCGATGTACTGGGCGATGGCATTCTTGCAAAAATTTCCTAAGAACTATTCTTATTTCTAAATCGAAGTTTTTGTACTTTTGATTGCTATGATGCAATTAAAAGGATTTTTTTTATTATTACTATTTTCTATTACTAACTTATCTGCACAAGAAATTGCAGTATTACAATATGGCGGTGGCGGTGATTGGTATAGTAACCCTACTGCCCTTCCTAATCTAATCACTTTTTGTAATGAACAAATCAATACCACAATCCATGCTAAACCACAAACAGTAGATCCGGGTAGTGTAGATTTGTTTGATTATCCTTTTGTACACATGACGGGACATGGAAATGTTTTCTTTACTTCCGAAGAAGCTGAAAACCTACGTAGTTATATGCTAAGTGGTGGATTTTTACATATTGATGATAATTATGGAATGGACCAATATCTGCGAAAAGAATTGGTTAAGATTTTTCCTGATAAAGAATTAAAAGAATTACCTGCTAACCATCCCATTTTTAGTTATCAGTATGCTTTTCCCAACGGATTGCCAAAAATTCATGAACATGACAAAGCGCGTCCGCAAGCATTTGGTATTGTACATGAAGGCAGATTGGTGTTGCTATACACATATGAGAGTGATCTGGGAGATGGATGGGAAAGTCCTGAGATTCACAATGACCCGGCAGAAGTTCGTTTAAAGGCGCTACGTATGGGAGCAAATATTGTGAAGTACGCATTTGAAAATTAATGGCACAGCAACATTCGCATACTACGACTCCATTTTCTGCTAAAAGTTTTCCTGTTACTGTTATTTGCGACCAATTACAAAGCCCGGCTAATGTAGGGGCTTTATTCAGAATATGCGATGCTTTTGGAGTTTCAGAGATCATTTTTAACAATGCAGAAATCAGTTTTACTTCTACCCGGCTGCAACGTACTTCCAGAGAGACCCATAAAAAAGTAAATTACCGTGTTTGTGAAGATATTATTTCAGAAATTCAAAAACTAAAAGAAAATGAATATCAGGTACTGGCCTTAGAAATTACTGAGGACAGTATCCCTTTAGAAATGCTTAAGGTTTTTGTATCAAAAAAGATTGCATTAGTAATTGGTAATGAGCGATATGGTATCTCTGACACCACTTTACAGCAAACAGATCAAACGGTTCATATCACTATGTATGGCAAAAATAGCAGTATGAATGTGGTTCAGGCTACAGCTATTGCTTTGTATGCAATAACCAATAAGTTAAGTATTGAATAAAAATATCTTACATAAAGAAGTACAAGAGTTTATAAGAAGCTATACCGGAGACATACCGAAATTGGCTTTTGCAGGAAGTCCATTTGAAGAAATCACAGTTAAAGAATTATTGCAACAAATTGAAGGCCGTAGAAAAATTGAAAAGAAACTACCAACCTGGTATAAGCTTTCCGGAGTCTTCTACCCTCCCAAACTGAATTTGGAGCAAACCTCGTCTGAGGTTACAGCAAAATATAAAGCATCATTGATTTATGGAGAAAGTTTAGCCGACCTTACCGGTGGTTTTGGCGTGGACAGCTATTATTTTTCAAAGAATCATAAAACAGTTCATCACTTTGAGGTCAGCGAAACAGTATCGAATATAGCTGCGCATAATTTTAGAATGCTTACTGCTAATAATATAATTTGTATTTCCAAAAACGGGCTGGATGCTATAAAAAATAAGAAATACAGCAATATCTACCTAGATCCGTCCAGAAGGCACGACACCAAAGGCAAAATTTTCTATTTAAAGGATAGTGAGCCCAATATTCCGGAAAATTTAGAATACCTCCTCGAACGCTGTGAAACATTATTACTTAAAACTTCCCCAATGTTGGATATTTCGCTGGGAATAGAAGAATTAAAATTTGTTAATGAAATACATATTGTAGCTGTTGAAAACGATGTAAAAGAATTGATATGGATACTTAAAAAGAATAGTAATCCTTCTATTCAGGTTAAGACAATAAATTTCACAAAAAACAGTCCGGAAACGTTTGATTTTAGTTGGAATGATGATGCTTTAGTGACTTACCATTCTCCAAAACAATTTTTGTATGAACCCAATGCGGCTATTATGAAAAGTGGTGCTTTTAATTTACTTTCAGAAAAAAATAACTTGAATAAATTACATAAGAACTCACATTTATATACAAGTGAAGTTTTACAAGAATTTCCTGGAAGGCGTTTTCATATTGAAAATGTCATCCCATATTCAAAAAAAGAGATCAGAAAGGCGTTGAATTTTGACAAAGCCAATATCACTGTTAGAAATTTCCCCGAATCTGTTGCCAAGCTTCGCAAATACTGGAAAATAAAGGATGGAGGCAATACTTATTTGTTCTTTACTACTATCGAAAATGATCAAAAAGTGCTTCTTATCTGTAATAAAAGTTGATCTTTTAAACCTCTTCCCTTTTTAGATATTGTCACAAATGCAAAAATAAACCGTCATTTATAGAAAGAATACATTGATGAGTAGATACATTCGATAATATGATATTATAATCCTTTTAAAATAATTGAACCAACCTTAATACATAAGCATATGAAAGCTTTAAAAATGCCGGTAGTCCTTTCCCTACTGGCACTACCACTATTTTGTTTTAGTCAGAACATAGAGCAGCTATTTGAAAAAATTGAAGCAGGCAGTTACAATGTAGGTTTTAAACTTATTGAAACTTTTGATGATAGTAGAATTTACCAATTGAATAAAGCTTCCGGGAAAAATACCAGACCCATGCAAATTGGAGTTTGGTATCCATCAATAGAGGATAATGCACAAAAATTAAATTTAAAAGATTATCTGGAGTTTGCATCAAGGTCAGAAGCATTAATACAAAGTGATTCTTTAGAAACAGTAGCTATTTCTGAGCTGTTAAATGCATCGCACATTAACAAGACAAAAGCAGAAGAAGTACTAAACATCCCTCTATCTTCCAGTCTTGATATAAGACCGGCTAATGGTACATTTCCATTGGTGATATACGCACCGGGGTCATCAGCCGGTTTTTACGAAAACTTTTTATTGTTTGAATATTTGGCAAGTAACGGGTATGTAGTTATATCATCAAAATCCAGAGGATTTAGAAATCCTACTATGAATGCAATGTGGTCCGGTGTAGAATCTCAAACACGAGATATGGAATTTTTAATGGCTGAAGCAAATACATTAGGGTTTGCTAATGTAAAAGAAATCAACCTAATAGGTAGAAGTTGGGGATCAATTGCCGCGTTGGTTTTTTCAATAAGAAATAAAGAAGTTACTAATTCAATTACGAGTTTGGATGGTACCCTAAGCTATAATGCTATAGAGTTAATGAAAGATTCTCCATATCCGGGAGGTGAATTTGTTTATATCCCTTTGTTTCTGGCTGTGGGTAAAAAAAGAAGTGAAAATGCCACACCAATTGACAGGAAAAATTATTTTCAGGATGTTAAATATGCAGATACTTATACCGTTGAATATAATGAAATGAGGCATACCGCATTTTCAAGTTATTATCTTTTAAACCATTACTTGCTGAATAAAGGGATCGATGACAAAACCGCTTCCGATCTGATTAATGGTTACCTGTCCAATGCAAAACATGTTGGAGAATTTCTAAACGCACATAACCGTAATAAGAACAATACAAAAAAATGGTCTGTTGACCTATCAAGAGATTATACATTCGATTTCAAGAAGGCATCAGACGTACTACTTCCAAATTACGAAGATTTTGGTTTTGCTTTAGAAGTTAATGGAGCAGATAGTGCCGTTGAAATTTATGAAAAAGCACATAAAATAAATCCGGAATATGCAAACAATAAGTTGTTCAATGCTAATTACATCAATGCCTTTGCTTACAAAAATGCTGGAAATAATAATTTGTCCGGAGCTATAAAACTAATACAGATGGCCCTAAAAGCGTTTCCTGACAATGCCAACTTATATGATAGTTTGGGAGAGTTTTTATTAAAAAAAGGAAATAAAGCTGAAGGACTAAAAGCTTATAAAAAGTCTTTAGAACTAAACCCAGATAATGAGAATGCTAAAAAAGTAATTCAACAGATAGAGGACTAGCGTTCTATTTTAATATCCAAGGGCTACATATACCATAAAAGTAGTTTCACACAATAGTTTAAAGAACATAAGCATCGCTTTAATTCTATATATTTGTGTTGACGGCAAATAGGACAAACAAATTATTTATGTGGGAAGAAAAATTAAAAATATACGACCAATTGGTTGCTAAATGTGACCGTTTCAAGAGAAAAGGAAAGACAATGCCTTACACTTCTGCTAATGGATATATGTTTTCGCTCCTTAACAAAGATGGAGAAATAGGCATTCGGTTTTCTAAAGAAGTTCAGAAAAAATATATTGAAGAGTTTAAAACAACTTTATATAAATCTTACAATGCTGTAATGCGTGGCTATGTCTTGATCCCGGAAGAAATGTTAAAGGATCTGGATCTTGTAGCAAAATACCTGGACGAAAGTTATGATTATGTAATGAGTCTTGAGCCAAAATAAATATTGCAGTAATTATTTTCTGAAATTTAAAAAATCAATGAAATGAGTGAATTAGGTAGGCAGTGAATTTATCTGCCGGTTCACTTTTTCTAAAAACAAAAAAATCCACACAACCGTGTGGATTTTTTGCTTGTAGTGATCGCGACAGGATTCGAACCTGTGACCGTCTGCTTAGAAGGCAGATGCTCTATCCAACTGAGCTACGCGACCAGAATACAAAAAATAAAAAAACCGAACAGTACATCCGGTTTTTTGTCGGGGTGGCAGGATTCGAACCTGCGACCTCCTGCTCCCAAAGCAGGCGCGATAACCGGGCTACGCTACACCCCGTTAACAATTGTAGTAATACTACACTGTTAGCAATGCGGAGAGACGGGGATTCGAACCCCGGCAACGGTTGCCCGTTGACAGATTAGCAATCTGCTCCATTACCACTCTGGCACCTCTCCAATATGTAATGAACGTTGTTTTTAAATGCGGATGCAAATGTAACTTTTCAATTGTTATAACGCAAAAAAATACTCTATTTTTTAGCGGGTAAAAAAGCATCAATTTCTATTCAGGATATTCAACCCGTAAATGATAAATATTATTGAGTTTCTTTTTTAACACCTTTTTTATAATCTGAATCTCTTTAAATGTAACATTGGCATTTAAAAACTGCCCCTGTTCCATCTGACTATCAATGATCTTTTCCACAAAGTCATCAATTTTGCTCGATGTAGGGTCTTTTAGACTTTTACTTGCCGCCTCCACACTATCTGCCATCATTAAAATTGCCGTTTCTTTAGAAAATGGAGTTGGCCCGGGATATCTAAAGTATTTGGGGTCTGCATCATTATTCAACTCTTTTTCTTTTTTATAGAAATAGTATACCAGGCTCGTTCCGTGATGTGTCCTGATAAAATCGATTACACGATCCGGCAATTTATTTTTACGTGCTATTTCAATTCCATCGATAACATGATCAATTATTATTTTAGCACTCTCTTTTGGAGCCAGTTCATTGTGAGCATTGAATGAATTTACCTGATTTTCGGTAAAATTAGTTGGATTGACCATTTTGCCAATATCATGATACAAAGCCCCTACTCTCACCAGCATCGCATTTGCGCCAATCTCATTGGCTGCAGCTTCAGATAAATTTGCAACATTAAGTGAATGATGGAACGTTCCGGGTGCTTTATTGGAGAGTTCTTTTAATAATTTACTATTCGTATCACTTAATTCCAGTAATGATACATCAGAGACTAATCCAAATATTTTTTCGTATAAATAAATAAGAGGGTGTGCAAATAAGGTTGCTAATCCGCAAAGAACAAAATACCCAAAAGTTTCCCATTTCAGTAATTGAATATTTCCTTCCTGAATTAAGAAGAATGCAAAATACCCTACGATATAAATAAAGGTGATCTGGCCTACAGAGATAAAGAGGTTCGCTCTTTTATATAATTCTGAAACCGTCAATATGGTAACAATCCCTGCAATGATCTGAAGAAACAAATATTCAAAACTATTAGGCACTATAAACCCTAAAAGCAATAAGGTTAATACATGAACAAAAAGCCCAAGCCTGGGGTCAAAGAAAGCTTTGATCACTAATGGCAAAATACACAGCGGAACAACATAAACATAAACAGCATCAAACTTTACAACGATCGTTGTTAGAAAGACCATCAATACTACATTGAAAAATATAAAAGTGACCTTGGTATTATTTTTAAAAATTTCCGGTCGATATTTATTTAAAAACAGGTACAGCATCAAAAATACCAAAGACACCAGCATGGAGTATCCAACCAATAACCAAACATAATTGGATTTGCTCCAAACTTGCGATTGGTATTCTGCTTTAAGTGAGTTAAGTATTTGAAACTTGTCTCCTTCTACAACCTCTCCTTTAGCTATAATTCGCCCCCCTTTTTCTATAATGCCACGGTTGGGATTTATGGCGCTAATTTCAGTTGCCACTGTTGCTTCAGTAAGTTTTATATCTAAGCTAACATTAGGGTTTACTACTCTTATTAATAGCTTTTGCAGTAATTCTTCTATGTCTTGTGCAGTAAACTCAGATACCTTAGAACTTACCTTATTGCCAAGACCATCCTTCCGAAAAAGCTGAGAGTATGTTATTTCTTCGACTTCATTTCCTTTTTTCAGATAAATTAATTTTTCTTCAGAATAAGGGTGAATTTCATCAGTAACACCATTAGAATAAACTTCATCCAGTATTGCATTTCCCAACTCTTTCGCCAAAGTTTCGGAAGTATTGTACAAACTATCGATAAAAGCCTGTTCAAATAGCTCTAAGAATCTTTGCTTACTGCCAGCCACTATGGAGGCATCATATTCAAAATAAGGCGTAGCATCAGCTTTTATAACTTCTTTTTCTTTTTCCAATGCATCTTTATCTTTCTTTATGGTAAAGCTAAAAGGAGCATATAAATTTTCGTATTGCCAAGGTTTTCCCTTCTGAAAATTGTATTTGAACTGGCCTCCTTTAGGCAGCAAATAAATGATCAGAACCGTGGCAATGATAAATAGAAAAATCTTGTAAATAGTAGATTGATTCTTTGTTAAAAATGAAAAGAAGTTGTTCATATACGGAATTGTAAAAGTAAAGGTATAAATATCGGTCGACTAATCCCAAAGCCTCGACTATTAAAGATTGATATTTCAGTTTTAAATATGTAAATTTGCTCGACAAATTCGGATGTAATTTTAGCAATCGAAATATTCCATTTAATTTAAAAAATAATATATAAGTCTAATGAGTAAGGAAGTTGTAATTGTAGCTGCGGCAAGAACACCAATAGGAAGTTTTATGGGAAGCTTATCATCGATAACCGCAACCCAACTTGGATCTATTGCGATTAAAGGTGCTTTAGAAAAAATAAATCTTGACCCTTCATTGGTCCAGGAAGTATATATGGGCAATGTTGTTCAGGCCGGTGTAGGACAAGCTCCCGCCCGTCAAGCTGCAATTGGAGCCGGTATTCCGGATTTTGTTCCTTGTACAACTGTAAATAAGGTATGTGCATCCGGAATGAAAGCAGTTATGAATGCTGCTCAGACCATCGCTTTGGGTGATACAGATATTGTTGTTGCCGGAGGAATGGAAAGCATGAGCAATATTCCTCATTATGTGCATATGAGAAGGGGACATAAATTTGGTCCTACCACATTGGAAGACGGAATGCAGAAAGATGGTTTGGTAGATGCTTATGACAAAAATGCAATGGGAGTGTGTGCAGATCTATGCGCAGCTGAATATGAGTTCTCCCGCGAAGATCAAGATGCTTTTGCCATTCAATCTTATAACAGATCTGAAAAAGCATGGAGTGATGGTAAATTTGCAAGTGAGGTTGTTCCTGTTGAAGTGCCTCAACGGCGAGGAGAACCCATAGTAGTATCTGAAGACGAAGAATATAAAAATGTACGTATGGAAAAAATTCCTGCGTTACGTCCCGCTTTTACAAAAGAAGGAACTGTTACAGCAGCGAATGCTTCTACAATTAATGACGGTGCAGGTGCAATGGTATTGATGAGTGCTGAAAAGGCTAATGAGTTAGGAATTACCCCCCTGGCAACGGTAAAGGGCTATGCAGATGCCGCACATGAACCAAAATGGTTTACAACAGCTCCCTCAAAAGCATTACCAAAAGCATTGGCAAAAGCCGGAATTGCTCAAGATGACGTAGATTATTTTGAATTCAATGAAGCTTTTTCTGTAGTAGGTCTGGCAAATATGAAGATCTTAGGATTAAACGATTCTAATGTAAATGTAAATGGTGGTGCAGTATCACTGGGACATCCACTTGGTTGTAGCGGTGTACGGATTCTAATTACATTATTGAATGTATTGATTCAAAACGATGCAAAAATTGGAGCTGCAGCTATTTGCAATGGTGGTGGTGGTGCTTCGGCGATGGTGATTGAAAGAAATTAATTTACTTTTTCTCAATCATTAAGAATGAAATACGGCATTTGCAATTTAAGCATAGTACCCATACGAGTTGAAGCTTCAGACCAAAGCGAGCTAGTTACACAATTACTATATGGTGAAATTTTTAAAGTTTTGGAAAGCAGAAAAAAGTGGAGCCGTATACGATTGAGTTTTGATGCATATGAAGGCTGGATAGATAATAAGCAATTTTTGTTTGTAGCAGAAGACGACTATAAGCAATTAAAGAATCAAACTCCCAAGTATGCTACAGATCTGGTTGATTTTATTACAACTAGTGATGGACAGCTACTTTCCATTTGTATGGGTAGCAATATAGATGCTTCAGTATATCTTAAGCACACTTTTGAAGGTAAATTTGTTTCTGCTAGATCTCCAAAAGAAAAAATTATTGAAACTTCATTACTCTATCTAAATGTTCCTTACCTGTGGGGAGGAAAAACTCCTTTTGGTATTGATTGTAGTGGATTTACGCAAATGGTCTATAAATTAAATGGTTATAAATTATCACGAGATTCCAGCCAGCAAGCTACACAAGGTGAGCCACTTAGTTTTATAGAAGAAAGTGAGCCGGGAGATTTAGCTTTTTTTGATAATGCAGAAGGTAATATCATTCATGTGGGTATTATTATGAAAGATAATTACATTATACATGCTCATGGTAAGGTACGTGTCGATCGTCTGGATCATACAGGTATCTTTAATTATGAAAAACGTTCCCATACACACAAGTTGAGAGTCATAAAACGCATCATATAAAAAAAACCTTCAAATTATTGAAGGTTTTTTATACTAATTGATTCTAAAGAAGTTTTATTGCCCTCCTTCCATCTCTGCTATTTTTGCTTTTAATACATTTGCTTTAGCATCTTCTCCTACCTGTATATAGATGTTCATAAGTGTTCTTTTGAAATCTATATCTTCGGGACGTAAATCTATGGCTTTTTCTAAATACGGAATGGAGCTTTTCTGAATTTCCGTAAGTTTTGCTTTCAAAACATCGTAACGCTTATAATCTGCATTAGAAGTTCCTAAATTATTCATTTCTTCAACAATAGGAGGTTGTTGATCTAAGATCATGGAAGCAATGTTAATCTGAGCAGCAACATAAGAAGGATCAATTTCTATAGCTTTAGTATAGTATTCCATTGCTTTTTCTATATTATTGCTCTTGCTACTGGTAACTCCCAAATTAAAATACAATTCCGGATTATTAGGATCCTTACTTATCAATTCGGTAATTAATTCGCTATAGCGGTCGGTATTACCTAATTGATAATTTAAATCTGCTTCAACTCGCAATAGTCTGGCATCATTTGGATTTTTACTTCTCAATTCCTTCAAGAGTTCAAGTGCTCTATCATTATTTCCGGTTTCGGCGTATAAAACAGTAAGATCATTCAAAAAATCTTCTTGTTTTGAAGGCGAATTTCTTGTAATCGGTTTTATGTGTGTGCCAGCTTTTACTCGAAGGTCTCTTTCCGTTTTTGTACCGTAAGCCTCCTCTTTTCCTGTTTCTTTACTAGTAGCTACATATTGTTTTTTAATATCTGTATATCCTATTTCTATCAATTTTTCATAATAAGCTATCGAGGTTTCAAAATCTTTTCCATTTTTTGCGCTAATCGCTGCATTTGCTAAAAAAATAGTATCTGCTTTACTTAACTTATACATTGCATAATACTTATCAGCTGCAGATTTATAGTTTTCCGACCTAAAATCTTTAACTGCAATGGATTCCATTTGTTGTTTTAAAGTAGCAACAGCTCGTTCGTAACGACTATTTTTTACAGCTTCGGGGTCTATGCCAGTAGCTTTTTCAAGGTCTTCACTTGCCATAGATAGTTTACTGAAGTCTGAAGTCAAATTGTTTATATGAGCTTCTGCCCTTGTGATATAGAAATTTACTTTTTGATCTTTATCTGCACTACCTAGAAGAGCTTCAGCCTGGCCCAAAAATTCCATTGCTTCAGAATAATCTCCGGCTTTAACAGCTTTTTCTGCCTTTTTAATTTCTTTTTTTTGTCCAAATGTAACAGCAGTAAGTAGCATTACTGCTATTATTAAAAACTTATTTTTCATTGTAATGGTTTTAATTTTTATTCGTTGTTATCGGTCGGTGTTTCATTATTATCAATAGTGGTGCCATTCTCTCCCTCTTGGTTTGTTTCGGTTTCGGAACTAATTTCATTACCATTCTCATCTAACTCAACTTCATCTTCATCATGCATTACCTTTGCGACTGCTGCTATGGCATCATCTTCCCGTACTTTTATTAAGCGTACTCCTTGAGTTGCACGCCCCATTACCCGTAGGTCCTCAACAGCCATCCGGATAGCAATTCCTGATTTGTTGATAATCATTAGGTCATCTGCATCACTTACATTCTTGATCGCCACTAATTTACCTGTTTTTTCCGTAACATTAATAGTTTTGACCCCTTTTCCACCACGATTTGTAATTCTATAGTCTTCAATACTGGAACGCTTTCCATATCCATTCTCGGCAACTACCAAAATGTCAGACTCATGGTCTTCCACAGCTATCATCCCTACTACTTCGTCATCTTTGTCTGCTAATTTAATACCTCTAACTCCAGAGGCATTTCTACCCATAGGCCGCGTTTTTTCTTCTTCAAAACGAATGGCTTTCCCGGAACGAACTGCTAACATCACCTGACTGTCACCTGTGGTAAGTTTTGCTTCCAGTAATTCATCATCTTCTTTAATGGTTATTGCGTTGATACCATTGGTTCGGGGACGTGAATACTGTTCTAAAGGAGTCTTTTTTACTTGTCCTTTTTTAGTAGCCATTATCACATAATGGTTGTTGATGTAGTCTTCATCCTTAAGGTCCTGAGTACAAATAAAAGCTTTTACCTTATCCTCCGATTCAATATTAATTAGATTCTGTATAGCGCGCCCTTTAGAAGTACGACTACCTTCCGGAATTTCAAAAACTCGCATCCAGAAACATTTTCCTTTTTGGGTGAAGAACAACATATATTGGTGGTTTGTTCCTACAAATAAGTGTTCTAAAAAGTCTTCATTTCTTGTTGCTGAAGCTTTTTGACCAACGCCTCCTCTGTTTTGTGTTTTATATTCTGTAAGAGAGGTTCTCTTAATATAGCCTGCATGTGAAATTGTAATAACAACTTTTTCATCAGCAATAAGGTCGGTAATACTAACATCTCCTCCGGCATATTCAATAACAGAACGGCGTTCATCACCATACTTGGCCTTTATTTCTGCTAATTCTTCTTTAATAATATCCATTCTACGCTCTTTCTTCTCAAGAATGTCTTTGTAGTCGGCAATGGTCTTCATCAATTCTTCATACTCAGAGCGTAATTTATCTTGCTCCAGCCCTGTTAATTGACGTAGACGCATTTCGACAATTGCTTTCGCCTGAATTTCTGAAAGTTCAAATGCTTCGATCAACTTTTCACGTGCCTCATCTGCATTTGAAGAAGCACGAATCAGTCTAATTACTTCATCTATATTATCTGAAGCAATAATCAATCCTTCTAAAATATGTGCGCGCTCTTCTGCTTTACGTAATAAATATTCTGTTCTGCGAACTACTACTTCATGACGGTGCTCTACAAAATAATGAATCAATTGTTTCAGATTCAACATTTGGGGCCTTCCTTTTACCAGAGCAATATTATTAACACTAAAGCTCGATTGAAGTGCTGTATATTTATACAACATATTCAGCACGATATTCGGGATAGCATCTCGCTTTAAAATGTATACGATACGCATTCCATTTCTGTCAGACTCATCTCGAATGTTTGAGATACCTTCAATTTTCTTATCGTTGACCAAATCGGCAGTTTTCTTAATCATATCTGCCTTATTCACTTGGTAAGGAATTTCATTAATTATGATACATTCTCTCCCGTTCACTTCTTCAAAAGAAGCTTTCCCGCGCATTACAACACGTCCTCTACCGGTATGGAATGCATCTTTTACGCCTTCGTATCCATAGATGACACCTCCCGTTGGAAAATCGGGTGCTTTGATGTGCTGCATTAACTCATCGATCTCTATATCACTATTTTCAATATAGGCAACGGTACCATCAATCACTTCAGAAAGATTATGAGGCGGCATATTGGTAGCCATACCCACTGCAATACCAGAAGCTCCGTTAATCAATAAACCGGGCACTCGTGTAGGCAATACTGTAGGCTCTTGTAGTGTATCGTCAAAATTAAGCTGATGGTCAACGGTCTCTTTGTCAATATCTGCCAACATGTCTTCAGAAATCTTCTGCATACGTGCTTCAGTATAACGCATTGCTGCGGGACTATCGCCGTCAATAGACCCAAAGTTCCCTTGTCCGTCTACCAGCATATATCGTAAGCTCCATTCTTGCGCCATACGTACCATCGCATCATAAACAGATGTATCACCATGTGGGTGATATTTACCCAATACTTCACCAACTATTCTTGCGGATTTTTTATGAGCTCCGGTTGCTCTAACTCCCAGTTCATGCATTCCGTATAATACACGTCTGTGAACAGGTTTCATACCATCCCTAACATCAGGAAGTGCACGCGACACAATGACCGACATTGAGTAATCAATGTAGGCCGACTTCATTTCATCTTCAATGTTAATTGGGATTAATTTTTCGCCTTCAGCCATAAATATTTTCTTTAACTTTTAGTAATTAAACTTAACGAGCAAGATACACTATTTTATAGGTTCTAGCAGAGATTTAGGCATTCAAAATTAACGTTTTTATTAACAAATTTTTAGTAGTAAATCGTTAATAACTATCAATGGTTATACTTTGATTTTAGTAAGTTTTTTTGTCCTTTTACTACTATTCTCGCAAATGGGGTATGGTTTTTGTCCCTTTTATAGGTAATTTTAGTATTTTTAATGTTTCCAGAAATCAAAATGTATGGATGATAATTTTTCCCCAAGAGTAAAAGATGTAATTGCCTACAGCAAAGAAGAGGCTCTGCGGTTAGGTCACGATTTCATTGGTACCGAGCATTTAATGCTGGGGTTACTTCGTGATGGTAACGGCAAAGCAGTAACTATATTGAATGCATTGGATGTTGATCTAAACCATCTGCGCCGAAAAGTAGAAATTTTAAGCCCAGCTAACCCTAATGCCGGGGCAAGTGAAAACGATAAAAAGAACCTTCATTTAACACGTCAGGCCGAAAGAGCTTTAAAGACAACTTTTTTAGAAGCTAAATTATTTCAGAGCTCTTCCATAAATACAGCACATTTACTACTCTGTATTCTTAGAAATGAAAATGATCCCACAACAAAATTACTTAATAAAATGAAAGTGGATTATGATGGTGTTAAAGACCAATTTAAACTTATGATTGCTAACGACGAAGACTATATAGACAGCCCAACATCCGAATCATTTCCGAATGACGACGATGCTGCTCCCGAAGACACATCAAAAGAAAATCTGTTTACGGGGAACAGTGCCAAAGGAAATAAAAAATCTAAAACTCCGGTTCTCGACAACTTTGGAAGGGATTTAACATCACTTGCAGAGGATGGAAAATTGGATCCTGTTGTAGGTCGTGAAAGTGAGATACAACGTGTTTCGCAGATCTTAAGCCGAAGAAAAAAGAACAACCCGCTGCTTATAGGTGAACCCGGAGTTGGTAAATCTGCCATTGCAGAAGGGCTGGCGTTGCGAATTGTGCAACGAAAAGTCTCGCGGATTTTATATGATAAGCGTGTTGTAACTCTGGATCTTGCAAGCCTGGTCGCAGGTACAAAATACCGGGGACAGTTTGAAGAGCGTATGAAGGCAGTTATGAACGAACTGGAGAAGAATGATGATATTATTCTTTTCATTGATGAAATTCATACTATTGTTGGTGCAGGAGGTGCTACAGGCTCTCTGGATGCCTCCAATATGTTCAAACCGGCTTTGGCCCGTGGTGAAATTCAATGCATCGGTGCTACTACTCTAGATGAATACAGACAGTACATAGAAAAGGATGGTGCCTTAGAAAGACGTTTCCAGAAAGTATTGGTAGAGCCTACTACTGTTGCTGAAACCATTGAGATACTTCAAAACATCAAAGACAAATACGAAGCACATCACAACGTACAATATACAGATGCCGCACTGGAAGCTTGTGTGAAACTGACAAACCGTTATATGACGGAGCGATTCCTTCCGGACAAAGCAATTGATGCTTTAGATGAAGCAGGGTCGCGTGTACACATAACCAATATTCATGTACCTGATAAAATTTTGGACATTGAAGCAAAACTTGAAGAAGTACGGGAATTAAAAAATTCAGTAGTAAAAAAACAAAAATACGAAGAAGCTGCAAAGCTCCGTGATGATGAAAAAAATCTTGAAAAAGAATTAGCAACTGAGCAAGAAGCCTGGGAAAAAGAATCGAAGCTTCATAAAGAAACCGTTGATGAAGAAAATGTGGCCGAAGTGGTTTCCATGATGACAGGAGTGCCTGTCAACCGAATTGCCCAGACCGAAAGTAATAAACTTGCTGAACTTCCGGACCTTATTAAAGGCAAGGTGATTGGACAGGATGAAGCAGTTGCCAAAGTAGTAAAAGCAATTCAGCGTAATCGTGCTGGACTAAAAGACCCAAATAAGCCTATTGGATCATTTATATTTTTAGGTCAAACAGGAGTGGGAAAAACGCAGTTAGCTAAAGTGTTGGCTCGTGAACTTTTCGATTCGGAAAATGCTTTGGTGCGTGTAGACATGAGTGAGTATATGGAAAAATTTGCTGTTTCCAGATTGATAGGTGCTCCTCCCGGATATGTAGGTTATGAAGAAGGTGGCCAGCTTACTGAAAAAATCAGACGCAAACCATACGCTGTTGTTTTATTGGATGAAATAGAAAAAGCACATCCGGATGTATTCAATATGCTGCTTCAGGTATTGGACGATGGACAACTTACAGACAGTTTAGGTCGTAAAATAGATTTCAAGAATACAATTATCATCATGACTTCCAATATTGGAGCGCGAAAGTTGAAAGATTTTGGACAGGGTGTAGGTTTTGGAACTGCAGCCAAAGAGAGCCAGGTAGATGCAAATTCAAAAAGTATTATCGAAAATGCACTCAAAAAAGCCTTTGCCCCAGAATTTTTAAATCGTGTAGATGATGTAATGGTATTCAATTCGTTAGACAGAGATGATATTCACAAGATCATTGATATTGAGCTTGACAAGCTCTTTGAAAGAATTAAAGATCTTGGTTATAATCTTAAACTAACTGAAAAGGCAAAAGATTATATAGCTGACAAAGGTTTTGATAAGGACTATGGCGCCAGACCTCTTAAAAGAGCCATTCAGAAATACATCGAAGATGCTTTGGCAGAAGAGATAATTAATGCCAATCTCCAGGAAGGAGATACCATTACTATGGATCTGGATGAAAAGAAAAATGAATTGACGATTAAGATAAAGAAGTTGAAGAAAAAAACAGAGTCTTAATTCATTTAAAGAAATATAAAGATCAAAAAATCACCTGTTTTTTTTATTATAAAGCCGGTGTTTTTTTATTTACAGTTTAGATGAAAGAAAAAAAGAAAATAAAAACTCGTATACTGGAAGAAATTGAGACAACTACCACTCTGGTCGAAAAATATCGAGAGCTAACAAAACCTATTGCCCCCGAAAATGCAATTGGACGGGTATCTCGAATGGATGCCATCAATAATAAATCTGTTAATGAAGCTGCACTACGTAAGGCTGAGCTTAAACTGAAAAATCTACAAGTAGCTTTGTCGAAAATTGCCGATAAAGATTTTGGAATTTGTATTCGTTGCAGAAATCCAATTCCATTAGGAAGAATTCTTTTAATGCCTCAGGCAATTACATGTGTGAATTGCACCAGATAATCCCCTACAGTCGTCATTTTTTTTATTCAACTACAATCTTAAAAGTCTTTTTTTGGTATCTATGATTATAGATAACGATTATATAGATTCCTGTTTTTAGAGAAGAAAGTCCAAAAGAAAGTGTATTTGAATGATCCTCATTGATCACTTGTTTCTGCACCCTTCCATGTAGGTCATAAACAACCAAGTCCCTGACGTTAGTAGTATTTTTTAAATAACAAATAGTTTCTGAAGAATAGATCTCAACATTTTGAAGGTCCTGTTTAGAATCATTCAATCCTAAAATTAGCGGTTCACAGGCGCTTATAGAATCCAGATTTGAATAAAACAATTCACCTTCTTTAAAAAAGCAGCTAAGGTGACCAGCTGCATTTATATCGGGGGCACCGCTGGGCGCATTAATTATAGACAATGACCCTACTCCTTCAATCCATACTGCGTTATTTGTACTCACTGTATTTGAAGAAGTAGGTGAAAAATAATAATGCCTGTAATCATTACCATCTGCCAGAAGACGACTTCTAATGGAATCCAGAATAAAATAACCTGCTTCATCAGGAAATGGCGTGATTGGGTTACGCATATTAATGGAATCACCCTCGGCTAAGGAAAAATCGTATAATAAGTATTCCTCGATACCCGAACTTACTGTAGTCAGATATACCTTCTTGTCCACTACCTCTTCATTCAATAAAAAAGTTCTTGAGATATAGTGAAATCCATCTAATATTTTATGTGTTTTACCATTAACGATCGTATCTCCATCTGTATAATAAACATCGGTCAAGCATCCAAAATGACAAGATGTAAAATGCCATTCATTAAAATCATCCAGTAAAGGTTTATAATCCTGACTCCAGGCTTTCATAGATAGTATAAAAGCAATTATAAAAAAGAACTTTCGTGTCATCATAATCTGTTTTATTTTAAAAAGTTGCTATCTCTTTGGCTTTCTCAAACCACTAAAATAACAATTCATTGTCAATGGAAAAACTCTGTAAAAATCCAATAGCTGCATGAATATCGTCTGCTAACAATCTGTCTTCGGCTACAAAAGGTACCGTACTTCTAAAAGAAACCAAAAAAGACTCTAAAAACGGAGAAGTTTTCTTAGGCTTTCTGAATTCTAAAGCCTGTGAGGCATTCAATAACTCAATTGCCAAAACCGTTTCCAGGTTTTCCAAAATCCGTAAACATTTTGTAGCAGCATTGGCACCCATACTTACATGGTCTTCCTGGCCATTAGAAGAAACTATAGAATCTACGGAGGCAGGGGTCGCCAGTTGCTTATTTTGACTCACAATACTGGCTGCAGTATACTGTGGGATCATAAAACCGCTATTCAACCCGGGGTTATTCACCAAAAAAGCAGGCAATTCTCTAAGTCCGGAAACCAACTGGTAAGTTCTTCTTTCAGAAATATTTGCCAACTCAGCCAGGGCAATAGACAAATAATCCAATGCCAGTGCCAGGGGTTGTCCATGAAAATTCCCTCCTGAAATAATTTTATCTTCCCCTACAAAGATATTAGGGTTATCTGTTACCGAGTTAATTTCAGTTTTAAACGTTTTTGTGGCAAAAACAATGGTGTCCTTGCTGGCTCCATGAACCTGCGGAATACATCTGAAAGAATACGGATCCTGCACATTTTTCTTTTCAGAAAGACCTAATTCACTACCCGATAGAAATTCCACAAAACGTTCTGCAGTTTTTACCTGACCACGGTGAGGCCTAACCAGATGTACCAACGGATCAAACGGACTCATATTGCAATCAAATGCATCTACTGATATTGCTCCTATAACATCTGCCAAATAAGAAAGTTTATGAGATTGTAATAAAATGTAGGTTCCATAAGCACTCATAAATTGTGTGCCATTGAGCAAAGCCAATCCTTCTTTTGCCTGTAATGTGATAGGTTTCCAATTATTTTTTTTCAATACCTTTTCTGAAGAGATTATCTTTTCTCCAACATACACCTCCCCTTTCCCTAATAGAGGCAGTGACAGATGTGCTAACGGAGCCAAATCACCTGAAGCTCCAAGGCTTCCCTGTGTGTAAACAACCGGTAAAATATCATTGTTGTACAAATCTATTAACCGTTGAACTGTTTCCAGCTGCACACCACTAAATCCATAACTTAAAGACTGGATCTTAAGCAAAAGCATGAGTTTAACTATAGGTTTTGGAACAAATTCTCCGGTACCACAGGCATGAGACATGACCAAATTCTCCTGAAGCCTGGACAAGTTCTCAGAAGATATTTTTACGTTACAGAGTGAACCAAATCCTGTATTGATACCGTAAATAGGAGTATCATTATTTTTAGTTTTGGTATCTAAATACTTTTTAGACTTTTTAATATTTAAAGTAGCTTCTTCAGAGAGTTCTAATAATTTATTGGATTCATAAATATCTTTAACAGTAGGTAAATCCAAAATCTCGGTACTTATGTAATGGGTCTTCGGCATAGGTAAGGTGTTTATGCTGCAAAAATACCATTTTCTTATAAAGGTTTTGTAATTTTAGCCAACTCATTAATTATCCGATAATTCACCCGGCAATTTAATTTAAAAACAATGAAAAAAATAATATTTATTTTGGCCGCATTGGCCATTATTTCCTGCAAAGAAGAAGAAAAAAAGCCTGAATATGTAATTATTACCGGAACAGTACAAAATAATAATTCGGAAACTGTAAAGGTACGTGGCCATGACTTGAATATTGAAATCCCAATTTCTGAAACCGGAACATTTACAGATACGCTGGATATAAAGAAAAGTGGTTATTATGACCTCGTTATCGGCAGAGAACGCACAAGCACCTATTTAGAAAAAGGCAAGGACTTTTCCGTATCTGTAGATTCGAAAGAATTTGACGAAACCATTACTTATACCGGCGATCTTGCAGCCGAAAATAACTATCTGGCAGCTAAATACCTTTTATCTGAAAAAGGAATATCATTTAAAGATTTGTATTCAATGCCTGAAGAAGATTTTGTAAAAGAGATCAATACAATGAATGCTTCGTATAAGGACCTTATCTCAAAAACAGCGGGGCTCCCTGAATCTTTTATCGCTTTAGAGAATAAAGAACTGGAATATGAGCATATAGCTAATCTTGAAAACTATTTTGAATATCACACTTATTTTACAGGAAAGGATTCATTTGAAGTATCCCCTGCTTTTTATGATATTACGTCAAAAATTAATTATACAGATACTGTTGCATTTAGAAACTCAAAAGGATACCAACGTATGCTTAGTGTCCATTACGGAAGGCTTGTTGAAGAAGCAAATGACAATTCAGAAGATTTTAACAGGACTGTAACCTTCCTATCGGTCGTAGATGAAAACCTACCTAATGGCTATGCCAAAGATCAACTAATGTACGATCAGTTAAGATATGGTCTACAGCCGGATGCTAATCTCGACGAAGCATATACTAAATTTAAGAACAGTAATACAAATCAGGAAAATTTGGATAAGATAACAGAACGCTATAACAAACTTAAACCCTTACTTGCCGGAAATGTTTCTCCAGTTTTTAACTATGAAAATTATAAAGGAGGAAGTACCAGTTTAGCAGATCTGGCAGGAAAATATGTGTATATAGATGTTTGGGCAACCTGGTGTGGGCCTTGTATTCGGGAAATTCCTTCTTTAAAGGAAGTTGAAAAAGATTACCACGGAAAAAAAATCGAATTTGTAAGTATCTCCATTGATGAAACCAAAGACTATGACAAATGGAGAGAAATGGTGGTTGAAAAAGAGTTGGGAGGTATTCAATTAATGGCCGACAATAATTGGGACTCAAAGTTTGTTGGTGATTATGGGATCTTAGGAATCCCCAGGTTTATATTAATTGATCCCGAAGGGAAAATTGTTTCAGCAGATGCACCTCGCCCTTCAGATCCTAAGCTGCGCAAAATGTTAGATGAATTGATCTGATTAATTTAATCGCACTAGTAATAAAAAGAGCTTCTTAGGGAGCTTTTTTATTGTTTTCATTTTCCTGCGGAGCAGGTGTTTCTCGCTCAAATAATGCCAGGTAGGCATTGCCCAGATTTTCAATAATGTCACTTGCTATAAGAGCTTCAAAACCCATTATTTGTGAAGCAATATTTCCCGAACTACCATGAAGGTATACACCAAAGATCGAGGCCAATAACGGGTCATATCCCTGTGAAAGTAGTCCGGTGATCACTCCGGAAAGCACATCACCACTTCCCGCAGTAGCCATTCCCGGATTTCCGGTTGTATTTATATATACCTTATTATCAAATAATATTAGGGTATGTGCTCCTTTTATGACTAAAATAATGTTGTGTTTTTTGGAAAATTTTTTTGCTTTCTCAAGCTTATCGTAATCATTTTTCCATGTACCTATCAACCGCTTCAATTCACCTGGATGAGGTGTTAATATTGAAAGCTCTGGCAGCAACTTTAACAATTCTTGATTTTCAGAAATACAATTTAAACCATCTGCATCAATAACCAAAGGAGATCTTGTCACTGAAAACAATTCCTGTAATGCAGAAACCGTTTCGGCTTTAGTACCAATACCCATTCCCAACCCAATAGCCGAAGGTTCAAAATCAAGTTTAATGTTAGAAATAAAATCACTTTCAGTATCTGTCACCGTCATCGCTTCGGGTAAGGCTGTTTGTAGAATGGTATAACCACATTTAGGTGTAAAAACTGTTACCAGCCCTACTCCTATCTTTAGTGCTGCTTTAGCAGAAAGTACTGCTGCTCCAATTTTTCCGTAGCTCCCTGCAATGAGTAAGGAATGCCCATAGTTTCCTTTGTGATCATACTTATTTCGCTGCTTGTAAAATTGCTGGGCTTCCCATTTTTCTATTAATTGGGCCATCGGTTCTTCTGTTTGCAAGAAATCCTTATCCAAACCAATATCCAACACCTCATAATACGGTACAAATCTTCCTGTTTCCGGAAGGAAAAATGATAATTTTGGGGTTTGAAAAGTAAGCGTGTGATTTGCCCTCAAAACAGCTTCAGCATCTTCTAAAGGTTTATTTGCAAACAAACCGCTGGGAATATCAATTGCTAATTTAAACGCTTTACTGTCATTTAAGTATTGAATTAGTTTCTTAACCCACCCATCTGGGCAACGATTCAAACCAATTCCGAAAATAGCATCGATCACAATATCTTCAGAATTGATCTGTGGGAAATCTGCTTCAGACTTCATTAACTTTGGCCAGTCCTTTGTAACATTTTTAATACGATCATAGTTGGTCAAAAAATCTTTAGATCGTTTATCACTACAATTCACCACATACACAATTACATTGTAGCCATGCTCAATAAGCAATCTTCCAATTACTAACCCATCTCCTCCATTGTTACCAATCCCACAGAAAATATGCACAGGAACCGGTGCGCCTTGCATATGCTGGTGTAACCAGTTAAAAATTTGCGTCCCTGCCCTTTCCATCAAATCGGCAGAAGAAATATTCTGTTTTTGAGTTGTAATAGTATCAGCTTCGTATAATTGTGCCGAAGAGAAAATTTTCATAGAATCCAATGTTTTGTGCAAGTTACCAACCTTGTTGAAAACAATCAAACAATTCTTTCGTTACCTTTTACAGATTGTAATACATTTGCGAAAAATCTTTACCAATGAAAAATACTGCTCTTTCACATATTCACGAAGAACTAGGGGCCAAAATGGTTCCTTTTGCCGGTTATAATATGCCTGTATCTTATGAAGGCGTTGTTGCCGAACATGAAACCGTACGGAACAGTGTGGGTGTTTTTGATGTTTCACATATGGGTGAATTTCTTATTACAGGCCCAAACGCACTGGATCTGATCCAAAAAGTAACGAGCAATGATGCTGCAAAATTGGTAGACGGACAAGCACAATACAGTTGTTTCCCAAATGATAAAGGTGGAATTGTAGATGACCTTATTCTCTACCGTCTGGAGTCCGAAAAATGGCTTCTGGTAGTGAATGCTTCCAATATAGAAAAGGACTGGAAATGGATCAGTGACCATAATAGTATGGGTGCAGAAATGCGTGACCTTTCCGAAGATTATTCCTTACTGGCCATTCAGGGACCAAAAGCTGTGGAAGCAATGCAATCTCTAACAAGTGAAGATCTAAGTGAGATCAAGTTTTACACTTTTAAGGTTTCAGATTTTGCAGGTATAGAACATGTAATTATTAGTGCTACCGGCTATACTGGTAGCGGCGGATTTGAAATTTATTGTAAAAATAGTGAAGTGGAACAGGTATGGACAAAAGTGATGGAAGCCGGAGCAGGTTATGGAATTAAACCAATAGGGTTGGCGGCGCGAGATACTTTGCGTTTGGAAATGGGTTACTGCCTCTACGGAAATGACATTGATGACACTACTTCTCCTATAGAAGCAGGACTGGGTTGGATCACAAAGTTCACTAAGGATTTTATAAATTCTGAAAACCTATTGAAGCAAAAAGAACATGGCCCTGAAAGAAGATTGATCGCCTTTGAATTGAATGAAAGAGGAATTCCGAGACAGGGATATGATATTGTCGATGGAAATGGCAAAAAAATTGGTGTAGTGACCAGTGGAACAATGTCTCCATCACTGGGAAAAGGAATTGGTATGGGCTATGTACTCACAATTTTTAAAGATGTAGGCACTCAAATTCATATTCAGATAAGGAAAAATGCTGTGTCGGCCACAATAATTAAATTACCATTCTATAAAGGGTAACATGATCGATTATCAGTCAGTTTTAGAAGAAATTCATCAAAACTTACAACAAGCTAAAGATATTGGGGAAGTTGCTTCATACATACCAGAATTAGCAGATGTTACTAAAAGTAATTTTGGAATCTATTTAAACCTAATTAATGGTGAAAACTACCATGTAGGAGATTGGAAAACTTCTTTTTCTATTCAAAGTATCTCTAAGGTATTAACTCTTGCTAAAGCTTTTTCATTACAAGGAACTAGGATTTGGGAACGAATGGATGTGGAACCTTCCGGTAATTCATTTAATCATTTATCGTTACTGGAATTTGAAAAAGGAATTCCCAGAAACCCATTGATCAATTCGGGAGCAATTGTAATTGCCGATATTTTGGTATCGCATCTTGAAAATCCTAAAAAAGATTTTTTACAATATGTTCGTGACTTAGCTAATGACGAAACAATTGATTATAATGAGAAAGTAGCTATTTCTGAGAAAGAAACCGGATTCAAGAATTATGCCGCGGCAAATCTATTAAAGTCATTTGGCAATTTAGATAATGATGTGGAAACCGTATTGGATTTTTATTTTCATCAATGTTCCATAGAGATGAATTGCAAACAATTATCCAATGCATTTCATTTATTTGCCAATAGAGGAAAATGCATGAGAAATAATGCATATCTTACTTTAACACAGGTAAAAAGAATAAACGCAATTATGCTAACATGTGGATTTTATGATGAAGCTGGAGAATTTGCTTTTGAGGTGGGACTGCCCGGAAAAAGTGGTGTAGGTGGTGGAATTGTTGCATTGCTACCTAATCAATTTATCATTACTACCTGGTCACCCGGTTTAAATATAAAAGGAAATTCTTATAAAGGAATGCAGGCACTTGAACAGTTTACAACCAAAACCGGAAAATCTATTTTTTAAATATGAACTTCTGTTAAGAATTAGCATCTAATGAAACGCCCGTCAAAAAATAGAATTCTCATACTTGGTGCCAGTGGGTTTATTGGCAATACATTATATAAAGAGCTCCTTCCCTACTTTGATGTCTATGGAACCTACGCCTCGGACAATAGGGTATTGAAAGAGAATCAGGTATTATTTCAATTTAATGTGGAGAAGGACGATATTTTTGATGTATTGGAAAAAGTACGCCCCAACTTTATCATCTCTTCTTTGCGGGGAAACTTCACGGCACTGTTAAAATTGCACCAACAATTGGCAAATTATGTTTTGACCAATAAAGATTCTAAACTACTTTTCTTATCAACAGTGAATGTTTTTGATGGAAAATTTGAATTTCCATCGTATGAAAATGATAGTACTGTATCTGAAAGTGATTACGGAAAGTATAAGATCTCTGCAGAAAAAATATTAAAAGAGCTTCCCTTAAAGAAATATGCGATCTTACGATTACCTATGGTTTTGGGTGTTAATTCCCCGAGGGTCTTTCAATTAAAACAAGCTATAAAACACAAAGCTGCTTTTGAGGTATATCCTAATTTAATTATTAGTTTGACAACGGCAAATAAAGTTGCTCAACAAGTACACTATATCATAAACAAAAACCTGGGAGGCATCTTTCATCTAGCTAGCAAGGACATGATACATCATGAAGACCTGTTTAGAGAGCTCACTACCAAATTAAGTGATGAAATGCCTATATTTAAAAGGGTTTTTAGCAGAAATGAAGAGAGTTATCTTGCTATTCTGCCCAAAAAGAACAAGCTTCCGAAAACTTATAGAATTACAGTAGCAGAAGTATTAGAAGAAAGTACGCTTAATGAAGAAATAATCACATTAAAAAATTAAATTCCATCACCTATGAAAGCACTTACCGAACAAGAGATAAAAGATAAACTGATAGATTTTCAAGATTGGGAATATCACGAAAATTCCATTAACACTTCTATAGAATTCAGAGACTTTAAAGATGCCTTTTCAGTGATGACCCGCATTGCCTTTGAAGCAGAAAAAATGAATCACCACCCGGATTGGTCTAATGTATACAATTCGTTAAGTATAAGCCTTTCTACTCATGATGCCGGAGGTGTTACCGAACAGGATTTTGAATTGGCAGCCATTATCGATAGCCTTGTAAGTTAGACTTTGCTGTGTCCTCTATTTTTATATTTTTGTAACAAATTTTAGTATTTATGGGAAGAGCGTTTGAATTTCGCAAAGCACGTAAAATGAAGAGATGGTCGGCTATGTCAAAAGCTTTTACGCGTATTGGCAAAGATATAGTAATGGCTGTAAAAGAAGGTGGCCCGGATCCTGACTCCAATTCACGTTTACGTGCAGTAATACAAAATGCGAAGGCAGTGAATATGCCTAAAGAAAATGTTGAGAGAGCAATAAAACGGGCTACCGATAAAAGTTTAGGAGACTTTAAAGAAGTATTGTTTGAAGGCTATGCACAACATGGTATTGCTGTTCTTATAGAAACCGCAACCGATAACAATACACGTACCGTTGCAAATGTGCGTTCTTATTTCAATAAATGTGATGGTAATTTAGGTACTTCCGGATCTGTAGTTTTTATGTTCGACCATACCTGTAATTTCCGTATCAATGGAGAAGGAATAGATCTTGAAGAATTGGAACTGGAATTAATTGACCATGGAGTGGAAGAAATCTTTGAAGATGATGACGGTGTATTGATCTACGCCCCTTTTGAAAGTTTTGGTGCTATACAATCCTATCTGGAAAGTAATACTATAGAGATTCTCTCCTCAGGATTTGAGCGTATTCCGCAGGTTACCAAAAAACTATCCCCTGAAGAAGCTGCTGACGTTGAAAAACTACTTGAAAAATTAGAGGATGATGATGATGTACAGAATGTATATCATACCATGGAAGAATCTTCAATAGAATAAGATTTACATTTTAGGTATACTCCGGCTTCTTTCCTACTACTCCTCTATAAAATGAACGAAGCTTCACTGTATCTTTTTCGATATCTCCGGTAATATAAAACGGTGCATTGACAGTAACTGTCTTCGTTTTGTAATCAAATGATACAGGAATAACTGGAACATTCGCTGCCTTGGCGATATAGTAGTATCCTGTTTTCCAAGTATTTACTTTTTTACGGGTTCCTTCAGGTGCTAAAGCTAAACGAAACTCTTCTTTAGTATTAAAAACCGCTGCAATTGCTTCCACTTTATTTTGTCCTGCGGTCCTATCTAACGGAGCTCCGCCCATCCACCTGAAATACCAACCAAATGGCCACCGGAAGAGTTCTTTTTTGGCAACAAAGTTAATTTCAGTTCTTAGTATTCTACGGGCAAAAGATCCTACATAAAAGTCATGCCAGCTCGTGTGAGGTACAACTATAACTACGGCTTTTTTTATAGAAGGATCAAAAGCACCTTTGATCTTCCAACCCAATAATTTATAAAAAATAAATTTTGTAAAGCCCATAGCCTTGTAATGCGTCGCACTACATTTTTAAGTACAAGTATTTCAACTTGTCACGGGTCATAACTGTTTCCCAATTATCCCCTAAAGCATTTTCCCAAAGCGGAACCAGACTCAATGCAATATCGATCATTGTATTCATTTGATGATCCGTAAGATTGGAACATAAATTCTTCGGAATTTCCACTCCATGAATCTCGATCATTTTCTTAAATAAAGCGACATCATCCGGATAAAATTCTTCCAGGTGATCAAAAACAATACAGTTTCCTATTCCGTGTTTTGTGCCTAACACATAAGAAAGTCCATAACTCATTGCGTGAGCAACCCCAACTTGTGAATAAGCAATACTCATACCGCCGTGCCATGATGCCATCATTAGCTTAGCTCTGGATTCTGAACCTGCAAGTGAGTTATCCAGAAAAATCTCTTTACACAGATCATATGCTTTCTCTCCATAACTTTGGCTAAATGCATTTAAGAATGTTCCATTTAAAGACTCCACACAATGAATAAAGCAATCCATTCCGGTAAAGAACCATTGGTTTTTAGGGACTCCAATTGTCAAGTCCGGATCCAGTATCACCTGGTCAAAGGGTGTATAGTCACTATTTATCCCTAATTTCTTTACAGGACCAGTGAGCACTGTAGTTCTGGACACTTCGGCTCCGGTACCAGAAATTGTCGGTACCCCAACGTGATAAACTGCTTTATTTTTTACAAGGTCCCATCCCTGGTAGTCGGCAGCACTTCCTTTATTGGATAACATAATAGCTACAGCTTTTGAAAGATCCAATATACTTCCTCCTCCAATCCCGATAATACCTGATGGCCTGTAAGTGAATTCAGTTTTTATATCTTTTACTATCTCATCAACCTGAATCGTTTTTGGTTCTTCTTCAGCAGAAACGAATAATACCTTGTCATTAAACCGGGGGTTTATTCTGTTGATAAGATCTTCATTGTCTTTAAAAACATCGTCCACTAAAAAGATAAAAGGTGCTTTATCTTTGCGCTGTGGTGCTAAAATGGAGCCAAGTTGATCAAAACTACCCTCCCCAAATACTACTTTGGGCACCATTGGAAAGTTTCTATATTTATTATTGACGGTCTCTTTGCTCTCCTCTTTCAATACTTTATTTGCTCTTATTAAATCTTCCGGAGTGTCTATCTCTATTCCCTGTGTATTCGAAATTGCCATTTTTATATTTTTCCCATATTCCAGATAGCGAATGCATTCTATCTTTTCGGCAGCTTCCATAGAACGCATTGGTAGTCTGTAAAAATCCATTAATGCATCTTTTCTGAAAGCGTAGATGCCTTTATGCTTATAATACTGTACTGCAGCATTCTTATCCCGTGGGTAAGGTATAGGGGAACGAGAAAAGTATAAAGCAAAACTATCTTTATCTACTGTGACTTTTACACAATTGGGGTCACTTATCTCTTTCCAGTCCTGAATTTCGGTCATTAAAGATGCAAGGTCGATCCTATCTGCATCGGGGCCCTTAAAAACATTTAATACCTGTTCCAGACCTTTCTTACTCGTAAAGGGTTCATCTCCCTGAACATTTACCACTATATCAGTGTCCATATTCTCAACGGCTTCCGCAATACGGTCACTCCCACAATCATGTTCTTTTTTACTCATGATCGCTTTACCTCCATTGAGTTCTATTTCCTTAAATATGATCTCACTGTCGGTGACCACATAGACTTCATCAAAGAGTTTTGTTTCTTTAGTGGCTTCATATGTACGTACAATTACAGGTTTACCTCCCAAATCCTGCATTAGTTTTCCCGGAAAACGAGAAGCGCCATATCGCGCCGGAATCATTGCTATTATTTTCAAACTGAAATGATTTATTATCTAGGTTCCAAAAATAAGAAGATTATATAGTTGTCTTGTCTTTTTTTCTAAGCTTTTTATAAAACTTATAAATTCCAAAAAAAATTAACAGTACAAATATAAATGCAATTATAGGAATAAAAATAGAAGTAATGGCCATTACTGTTGATGTACCTGTCTCGACCGTTGTCACTATAGGATTGGCGATCCCTCCAGTTGTTGTGGACGATCCAAGTCGTAACATTGAAGCGTTACCTTTAATGGCAGTTGCGGTTCCTCCCCCTGCAATAATAGCCAATGCCCAGGTAACAATAGGATTAAGGTCTGCCAGAGTAGCTGCCATAACCACTGTTCCCGCAATAGCAGCCAAAGGAACAGCAATTGTATCCAATGCATTATCCAGCCATGGAATATAATATCCTAAAATTTCAATAAGAGTTGCTATGGTTAGTGTAATGATAGCTGTTAAACTGCCTATCCATTGCCAACTTTCATTTAAAGGAATTACTTCATAATGTCCTGCAAGGCTAAGTACCAGTAATGGAAGAAAAATGCGAAAACCCACAGCAGCTGCCAAACCAATACCTAAAAAAATACTGATGATAATCTCTATGGAATCCATAGCTACGAATCTACAAAAAACTCATCTTTAAATCCAATCAAGTATAGTTTTTCTTTGGCACGTGTTACGGCCGTATACAACCACCTAAGATACTCCTTGTCAATACCGTTAGGCAAGTAAGGCTGTTCTACAAAGACTGTATTCCATTGCCCTCCCTGTGATTTATGACAGGTGATCGCATAAGAGAATTTAACCTGTAATGCATTAAAATATTTGTTGTTCTTTACAGAAAGAAATCGTCTGTAATTTGATTTTTCTGAAACATAGTCCTGCATTACTTCCTGATATAATTTATTGGAATCTTCATAAGAAAGTGAAGGGGTTTCGGAAGTAAGTGTATCTAAAATCAAGACTGTTTCAAAAGGCTGCATTCCGGGATAATCGACCATTCGTATTTTTACTTCAGCAAAACGAAAACCATATAGATCTTTAAAACTAAAGATTTCCAACACCTCAATAATATCTCCATTAGCTATAAACCCGGCTTCAGTATGCGGTTTCACCCAAAAATAGTTGTTCTTTACAACCATTAAATAATCACCGGCAGACAACTCTTCTTCTTGAAAAAGGATACGATTCCTGATATTCTGATTGTATAAATTTGCACGTTTATTGGAACGGACAATAATCACAGTATCCTCATTTCCAAGGGTTGAATAACTATCACTAATTGCGTCCATAAGTTCTTGCCCATCCAACGGACGAATAACTTCCTTAAATGGACTTTCAGAAAATTTAAAGACTTCAAAAAGACCGTCTTCTATACGGTTACGTATTTTCGTGGCATTAACAAGTATGCCACTATCTTTTTGTTGCCTAACCACTTCGTCCATTTCCAACTCAATAACTTCCTTGTTGTAATAATTTTCCAGGGTATGTCTATCTAATGCAGGGCTAATGGATAATTTCACAGGAGGTAATTGTGCCGTATCTCCTATTAAAAGCAGTTTACAATTATGACCACTATATACATACTGCATCAGGTCATCCAGTAAAGATCCGTTTTCAAAAAGTTTAGACTCCTGGTTAATATCTGGGATCATTGAGGCTTCATCTACTATAAAAATAACGTTTCGGTGTTTGTTCTTTTGTAGTGTAAAAGATACTCCTCCTCCTTTTTGGCTCTTGGGATAATATATTTTTTTATGTATGGTAAATGCTTCTTTGTTAGAATAGTTGCTGATCACTTTTGCTGCTCTTCCGGTAGGTGCCAGTAATACCGCAGAATTTTTTGCCTTCCACAGGTTTTTTACGAGAGTTCCTATTATAGTTGTCTTTCCGGTTCCGGCATACCCTTTCAATAAAAAGACTTCTTTCGCGTTACTGCTCAACGCAAAGCTTGCCAGCAGTTGCAGGGCAATATCCTGCTTAGGTGTAGTGGTGTGGGGAAAATCACTTTTTAAAAGACTATAAAATTGAGGTACGTCCATGAAATCATTACTAATCTAAGAGGGTTTAAAGATAGCTATGATTTTTTCGGAATATACTTTAACGAACAAAAAAAAATTGTAGATTTGCGATAGACCATTTGTACAACTTATTTAAACCTTTAAAATAATGAAACTTGTTATACAGCTACTTCTTTGGATTGTTATCATTTTCTTAGGATACCAACTCTATAATTCTATTAGCGGACCTATTGAATTTAACAAAGTCAAAGAAGCGCGTTACACCAAAGTAATCAAGAATTTAAAAGACATTAAAAATGCAGAGTTAGCATTTCAGGAAATTACAGGTAGTTTTACAGGAGATTTCGATAGTTTAGTTCGCTTTTTGGATACTGCTCAATTTGCGATTGTACAAAGACGCGATACCAGTTATGCAGATGTCGCTAAAAATAAGGCATTTGGTCTTGATGAAGGTTACTACATAGAAGAGACATTATTAGATACATTAGGATTCACTCCGGTAAGAGATTCTATTTTTGCCGGATCCGACCGTTATAAAACAATGATGAAAATTCCTATAGAAGGTGTAACCGAAGATTTTGAATTAAAAGCTGGCAAGCTTGAAAAAGGTGGCGCCATATATTCTGTTTTTGAAGCAAGAGTAGCTAAAGACGTACTTTTGGGCGATCTGGATAAAGGCCTGTTGTCCCAAGAGAAGCAAGTGATCTCTGTTGATGGTGTAAATGGCCCTTATATCAGTGTAGGTTCTATGGACGAAGTGAATACAAGTGGTAACTGGCCAAAAATTTATGATTCCAAAGCGCAATAACATACTAACAAATTCAAATAAAAGACTGTCCGTTCAAGTTTCATTGACCGGACTTTCTTTTTTAGTGTCGGTTTTTGATACTAAAGATGTTTTGTTTTTTTTAGAAAAAAAATTTAAAAATTACCGAACCCCCGAAGAATTATTACTGGAAGTTAAAGATGTACTTTCAGAAAACAATGAATTGCAGGACAGTTTTAAAGAAGTTACCGTAATTTATGCTACCAACATCTATAGTTTGGTTCCTGGCTCTCTGTTTGATGAAACTAAAGCAAGTGATTATTTAAAATTTAATTCGAAAATACTGGGGAACGATTTTATTGCACACGATATATTGCAAAGTCAAGATATTGTAATAGTATATGTTCCTTTTGTGAATATTAATAACTACCTGTTTGATCGTTTTGGGAGTTTTCAATATTATCATGCAACAACCGTTCTTTTAAAATTGATTCTCAATGCTGAAAAGCATTCTCAGGGTGATAAGGCCTACGTGCATGTTCAGGATAGCATTTTCGATCTCATTGTTATAAAAGATGGAAATCTTCAACTATGCAATACACATTCGTATAAAACACCCGAAGATTTTATTTATTATATTTTGTTTAGCTTGGAACAATTAAAGCTGAATCCGGATACTATAGAAATGATCCTTTGCGGTTCAATTACCAAAGAAGATACTTTTTATGAGATTATTTACAGATACATTAGAAGTGTAGCATTTACCACATTGGAATCTGTTGAGAGAGAAGGATTTTCAAATAGTGATACCCCTCCCAGCTTTTTATTAAAAAACAGTTTATAGTGCGAATCATTTCCGGTTTACATAAAGGAAGACGTCTCACTGCACCTAAATCATTGCCGGTAAGGCCTACTACAGATTTTGCTAAAGAGTCCCTTTTTAATATTCTTAATAACCGAATAGATTTTGAAACTGTTTCTGTTCTCGATCTTTTTGCCGGTACCGGAAATATAAGTTATGAGTTTGCTTCACGGGGGACAAAAGAAATTAACAGTATCGATGCACATTACGGATGTGTAAAATATATTCAAAAAACAGCCGAAGAACTTTCCTTTCCTATCAAAACCATTAAAGCAGATGCTTATACCTTTTTAGGAGTAACAAAAACTACATTCGATATCATATTTGCAGACCCTCCCTATGATTTCCCCGTTGAAAAATTTGAAGCAATAGTAAATACTATATTTAAAAACCAATTGTTAAATGAAGAAGGGATGGTTATTATTGAACATTCCAAGCATACAGACCTTTCATCACACCCAAATTTTACTGAAGCCAGAAAATACGGAAGTTCTGTTTTTAGTCTTTTTTCCTAAACAACTTCAAAAATAAGAAAGCAGGCCTGTAAGCCGGATTCTGTATCCACCTGAGGCGGATCCTTATCATTTATCTGGATGCATTGTTACCAATACATTCTATCTGCCTACCCTCCTGCATCGGGCGGGTACCCTCAAGCACAGGTTTACGTGGCATTTCACCGCATAGAGTTTACCTGGTTTCACTACAGCATTACCTGTACATCCTTTCTGTTGCACTTGTCCGGTCGCGCCTAAACGTGACGACGGCTGTTAGCCGCTATGCCTCCCTGTGGTGTCCGGACTTTCCTACCTTAAACATAAGTTTAAGATCGATAAGGCGGCCTGCTTTTACAAAAGTAATCCAATGTTAATAAATACCGCAAAATAGCAAAGGCTATTTTTTAAAAACTAAATTGACATCTTTATATTTGTTTTACTTCTATGGAACACTTTATAGTATCAGCACGTAAATACAGACCTACCGTTTTTAAGAATGTAGTGGGACAACAAGCCATTACCAATACGTTGGAAAATGCCATAGAAAACAATCATTTGGCACAAGCTCTCTTATTTACCGGACCCCGTGGAGTTGGAAAAACTACCTGTGCCCGTATACTGGCCAAGAAGATCAATCAGGATGGAACCGAAAAAGTAGATGAAGACTTTGCTTTCAATATTTTTGAATTGGACGCTGCCTCCAACAATTCTGTAGATGATATCCGAAATTTAATTGACCAGGTACGTATTCCTCCTCAGGTTGGTAAGTATAAAGTGTATATAATTGATGAAGTTCATATGCTGTCATCAGCTGCATTTAATGCTTTTCTGAAAACACTGGAAGAACCTCCAAAACATGCCATTTTTATTCTTGCAACTACCGAAAAGCATAAGATCATTCCAACTATTCTTTCACGTTGTCAGATCTTTGATTTTAAAAGAATAACGGTGAATGATATTAAGGGGCATTTGGCAGATGTGGCCAGTTCTGAAGGTATCGAAGCCGAAGATGATGCGCTACATATCATCGCTCAAAAAGCAGATGGAGCCTTGCGTGATGCACTTTCCATATTTGATCGTGTTGTTAGTTTTTCCGGAAAAAATTTAACACGGCAAGCTGTTACCGAAAACTTGAATGTACTTGACTATACGTACTACTTTTCAATTACAGATTTGCTACTTGCCAATAACATTCCGCAAGTATTGGTCGCCTATAATGATATTCTTGCAAAAGGATTTGACGGCCATCATTTTATTACCGGGTTAGCTTCACACTTTAGAGATCTTTTAGTGTGCCAAAATGAAGAAACCATTACTTTACTTGAGGTGGGCGAACAAGTAAAAACTATGTATTTTGAACAATCAAAAAATACTTCGCATGAGTTTTTACTGGAAGCCATTGAAATTGCCAATAGCTGTGATTTAAAATATAAAACAAGCCGCAATCAACGATTACTGGTAGAGCTATGCTTATTGCAATTGGCTTCTCTTACTGTCAAGAGTGAAAAAAAAAACCTTGATCGCTTCGTAATTCCCCCGTCCTATTTTGTAAAAGAAAAAAATACTGCTTCTTTAGCAACAGAAATACCTCATACAAAGAAAACTGAAGCAGCTGCACTGGAGCATGTAGTTTCTGAAACTACCGAAAATTATCCTTCAAAGGACAATGAGCTTCCCAAACCCGAAAAACCAAAAGAGCCTGTAGTGCCTGAACGTGTTATTGAGCGGCCACAGATCCTGGCAGAACGAAATGCTAAAAAAGTGTCTGCGCTGTCTTTAAAAAGTATTCAGAAAAAACAAGAACTTAAAAAAGAATTGGTTGCCTCACAACCGGATGAAAAGAACCTTCCTGTAAAAGATTTTGATGAGTCACAAATGATCAGTGTTTGGAAAGAATATACAGATCAGGTAGAAAAGGAAGGAAAATATAACCTGCTATCGCATCTAACCATGGGGGTACCTAAATTGGAAGGTACTTTAATTCATCTGGAATTTCCCAATTCTACAATCAAAGTGGAAGTAGAACGTGCTAAATATGAGTTGTTAGGTTTTCTTCGTGAAAAATTACAAAACTATGATGTCGACCTTTCAATTGAAGTGAATGAAACCATTGAGAAACGGTATGCATATACACCTCGTGAAAAGTTTGAAAAATTAAAAGAAAAAAATCCCATGATCGAAAAACTCCGAAAAGAATTCGATCTGGATATTTAATGAATAATTAAAAAAATGCTTGGTTTACAACTTCCTACCGACCCACGTTGGGTAAATATTGTTGAAAAAAACATTGAAGAAATTCTAACAGATCATGCTTATTGTGAGCAAAAAGCGGCATCTACAGCTATTTCACTGATCGTTTCTTTTCCAGAATATACAGAGCTGGTGCAAGAAATGATTGCTCTGGTCAAGGAAGAGATTAGCCATTTTAAAATGGTTCACGATAAAATCCTGGAACGTGGATGGGTGATGGGTCGTGATCGTAAAGACGAATATGTGATACAAATCACACAGTTTTTTCCAAAAGGAGGAAGCCGTACCACGCAATTGGTGCATCGTTTGTTATACGCCGCTTTAATTGAAGCTCGCAGTTGTGAGCGTTTTAGATTATTAAGTGAAGAACTGGAAGACAAAACGCTGGCAGATTTCTATAGAAATCTAATGGTGAGTGAAGCTAATCACTATACTATGTTTTTAGGATTTGCCCGTCAATATGGTGAACGTACAATAGTAGATAAAAAATGGAATGAACTACTTGCTTTTGAGGCAGAAGTAATGAAAGACCTGGGAAAAAGTGAAACAATACATGGTTAATTAGCTGATCGAAAAACATCTACTGTCTAACTTCCAGCTCCTCAGCTAATTTCTCATTATACAAACTCTTAATAATTCCATCGGAAAGACCAATTTTTGGAACGTGTATATCCTTTGCCTTACTCCATTTCATGGCAGAAAGATAGATTCGGGTAGCAGGAATTACAACATCAGCACGGTCCGGATTCATGTTGAGTTCCACGATCCTTTCTTCATAGGAGAGCCTTTGTATCTTTTTATAGTAAGAAGTTAAGTAAAAATAACTAAGGGGTTTTCCTATTTTAATTCCGCTGGCTTTGTAGATGCTATTTATATTTCCTCCGGAGCCAATTACAGAAATGCTGTCATACTGTTCGGTATTTTTCTGAACCCATTGTTGCACCTCTTCCCACATAGATTCATCTACCATTTTATTAATAAGACGCACTGTACCTAATTTAAATGAACGAGAAGTAACGGTGTGGCCATTTGCAAAAATGGTAAATTCTGTACTACCTCCTCCTACATCCACATATAAAAAAACCTTATTGTCTTGTATTAATGATCTTAGGTCTGTTGAAGCAATTATTCCGGCTTCTTCTTCCCCGTCAATAATATTAATATGAATTCCGGTTCTTTTCCTAATCTTTTCAGCGATATCCCTGCCGTTGGATGCTTCACGCATAGCCGAAGTTGCACACGCCCTGAAACTAACAATATTGTGGGTTTTCATCAATAAGCTGAAAGCCTCCATCGCATCCAGCATACGCAGGTAATTCTCCTCGGAGATCTCTCCTTTTATAAAAACATCAGCTCCCAAGCGAATAGGTACCCGCACCAGTGAAATCTTCTTGAAAATAGGTTCACGTTCCGGTGGTTCAATTATGGATGCAATTAATAAACGAATGGCATTTGAACCAATATCTACAGCAGCGTATTTATGAATATTTAACAAGTCTAATTTTTAAGTTTTTCCTGATAGTATTCGTACATTTTAAATTGCGAGCGTACTTTTTCATTATTGAGCCTACGATAGGCATTGTCCTGCATGTCTGAAATGACGCGGGCTTTTACCGTATCACTCCAACTAATCTCAAAAGTTTCTATGATCTCTTTTTTGATATCCACATCATAAATTGGACAAGAGATTTCTACCCGGTTGTCCAGATTTCTACTCATTAGATCTGCAGAAGATATGTACACTTTTGGGTCTCCTCCATTGTAAAAAATAAACAGTCTGGGATGTTCCAAAAATTTATCCACAATACTAATTACTTCTATATTCTCACTCATTCCCTTCACCCCGGGAATTAAACAACAAATCCCTCTAACAATTAATTTAATATCAACCCCTTCCCTGCTGGCCTCATATAATTTATCGATCATTTTAAAATCAGAAAGGCTGTTCAGTTTTAGTTTAATGCCACTTGGCAAGCCATTTTTCCTGTTTTCAATTTCTGTGTCGATCAATGCGTATAAAGCATTTCGGGTGTAATGCGGAGAAACGATAAGATGCTGGTATTTTTTGATTTTATAATTCACTTCAAAGAAATCAAACACCTTATTGATCTCTTTACATATTTTTTGATTGGAGGTGAAGAGCGTGTAATCTGTATAAATACGGGCAGTAGATTCATTAAAATTCCCGGTACTTATAAAACCATAACGCTTCATTTTATCTTTTTCCAAACGCTCAATTACACAGGACTTGCAATGTACTTTCAATCCGGATACACCAAAAATAAGATGTACTCCTTCACTCTGCATTTGCTCGGCATATTTAATATTGGCTGCTTCGTCAAAACGGGCCTGAAGTTCTATTTGAACAGTTACATCTTTTCCATTCTTAGCTGCATTTATTAAAGAGCTTGCGATGTGCGATACTTGTGCCAGTCGATAAATAGTGATCTTTATAGATTGTACTTTTGGGTCCAGAGCAGCTTCTCTAAGGAATTTTACAACGTATGAAAAACTTTGGTACGGTGCGTATAACAGGTAGTCCTTTTCAGCAAACTTAGCGAACAAACTTCCCTGCAAGCTAAGTCCCGGAATAGGCAATGGCTCAATTTTACTGTACAAAAGATCTTTTCTTCCCAGACTTGGAAAGCCCATATAGTCACGGCGGTTATGGTAACGTCCCCCGGGAATAATGCTATCTGTAGTATCAATTCCCATTTTATCCATTAAAAACTGTAGTGTATGCTTATCAATACTCTTATCGTATACAAAACGAACCGGGTCCCCGGAACTACGATTTTTAACACTCTTTGAAATTTTATCGATAAAACTTTTACTTAAATCACTATCTATATCCAACTCAGCATCTCTGGTGATCTTGATCATATGTGCGGAAATACTTTTGTAATTGAAAATGCTAAAAATATTTTGCAGACAATGCCTGATCAAATCATCAAGAATAATAATAAACTGCTTGTCACCATCCGGCGGCAATACTACAAAACGCTCTATAACTCTTGGTATTTCTATAAGAGCATAATTGTATTTTGATTCAAAAGTTTCGTCTTCATCAGACATTACCATTTTTATGGCAAGGTAAGCAGCACTATCTTTTAATGCCGGAAATTGTTCCAATTCACCTATCATAATAGTTACTAATGCCGGGCTTACTTTTTGAATGAAATAATCTGAAATAAATTTGCTTTGTTCTGGTGTAACTTCTGTTTCGTCAATAATAAAAATATTTTCCTTCTGAAGTTCATTTTCAATAGTACTTAATATCTGAAGGCTGGTTGTCTGCTGCCCGATAACTGTATAGGTAATCTCATCAAGTAATTCTTTAGCTGAAATACCCCCTAAAACTCTTCTTCCTCCTTTACCGGCCTCTACAATACGTTTGATAGTAGCATAACGGACCTTAAAGAATTCATCCAGATTATTTGAAAAGATTCCCAAAAACCGGAGCCTTTCAATCAAAGGAACTGTTTCGTCTTCAGCTTCCTGTAACACCCGGGCATTAAATTTTAGCCAGCTTAACTCACGATTGAAGTAGTGATTTTCAGTTTTAATTATTTTTTCTGTAGGTAGGTTCATTATTTTAAATCTTTGGGAAATAATGTTTTAACTGTGGTTCCTGTCGTAATACTATCCCACGTATCTATTTCAAATTGAAGCATTACAAAACCACAGGTAGGAACATTTTCAATATACTTGTTTCCTAACATATTTGCAATCGAGGTAAACGCATGATTATGGCCTACTATCATCACTCTGTCCAAAGAATTATCCAAACCTTTGATGATATTCATGACTCCCTGTCCGCTAAAATCATATAAATCGTGATTTTTTATAAAGTCTGTTTCTTTGATATTAAAAACTTCCTTAAAAAAATTTGCAGTGGAAAGCGCACGAGTCGCATCACTTGTTACGATTTGTTCTGGTGGTTTTATCTGGTCTTTTAATGTGCCAGATACCAACTTACCATCCCGTCTTCCTCTTCCTTTTAAAGGCCGTTTGTGGTCTTCCACATCGTGTTTCCACGACGACTTTGCATGCCGAACCATATAAAGTGTTTTCATATATTAAGGTTGAAGTCTTTTAATGTTCCAATCTAATCCATCTAAAGTATAGAGGATTCTGTCGTGTAGCCTGTTGGGCCTGCCCTGCCAAAATTCAATACTAACCGGGGTAACTACATAGCCCCCCCACTCTTTTGGCTTAGGAACTTCTGTATTTTCATATTTTTTTTCTAATGCCTGTAACTTTGCCTCCATTGCTACTCTACTCTCTATCTCACTGCTTTGATCGGATACTAAAGCTCCTAACTGGCTACCTTTTGGGCGCGAATGAAAATAGTTGGAAGAATCTTCTTCGGAAGTTTTCTTTGCAGTACCCTTTATAATAATTTGACGTTCCATAACTGGCCAGAAAAAAGATAAGGACACTTTATTGTTTGCAGCAATCGACAGTCCTTTTTCACTGGCATAATTAGTGTAAAAATAGAATCCGTTTTCATCGTATTTTTTTAACAAAACAACTCTTCCCCTTGGAAAACCATCCGTACCAATAGTTGTTAACATCATTGCATTTACCTCATCTACACCTCCCGTTAATTCTGTCTCATAATACCATGTTCTGAATTGCTGTAACGGATTTGGATTAACAGAATGCTCAGAAAGTTCTCCTTTTTCGTACGATTTTCGATATTTGTGAAGATTGTCCCTCATATTGCAATTTTAATGCAAGTTACGAGTTTTACAGAACGTATTAAAAAGCTATTTATAAAATATGTATTAATTTATTAAAAAGAAAATGCCTTTCCGTCCTCTGCAAGTTCTACATTCTTAAATATTTCCTGTGCTTCTTCCTTAAATAGATTCAGGTCTCCGTAACGCCCTGAATAATGTCCTAAAATAAGAGTTCCTGCATTTGCCTTCTTAGCGATTACAGCAGCTTCTTTAGCAGTACAATGCTTAGTAGGTTCGCAAAGATGATGGTGTTCTTCTAAAAAAGTAGACTCGTGATATAAAGCCGTTACATCTTTTAACTGCGGAACTATTTCGGGGAAATAAGCGGTATCACTACAAAAAGCATAGGATCGTGGAGGGTCGGGGTCTAAAGTGACGTCTCTGTTGGCAACCGCTTTTCCATCGTTATTCACCACATCGTAGCCCTGTTTTAACTTACTATAGTAGCTTAGGTCAACATTTGCTTTTCTGGCAGCATCAATATTCAACTTACGCTCTCCGGGTTTCTCCTGAAAAAGAAAACCGTTTGTATATACGCGATGGTCCAAAGGAATTGTTGTTACTGAAACTTTCTCGTCTTCAAACAATACTTGTGGCTCATTACTATCCAACTCATGAAAATACAAAGGATAATTTGTCCACGATTTTCCTAATTTCAGCTGAAGGGTGATTGCTTCTTTGATTCCCTTAGGGCCATAAATGTTAAGTTCTGCTTCACGGCCCAATAATCTGAATGTTGAAATAAGCCCAACCAATCCAAAAAAATGGTCTCCATGTAAATGAGAAATGAATATGTGCCTGATACGGGAAAATTTTACTTTATAACGCCTTAACTGAACCTGCGTCCCTTCTCCACAATCTATTAAAAACAAGTGGCCTCGAATTTCCAATACCTGAGCTGTAGGATGTGCTGTTGTTCTTGGTGTTGCAGAATGGCAGCCCAAAATAGTAAGGTCCATAATTATCTGTATTAAAAGCCCAGGTCTCGTTCTATCTCTTCCATTTCAACAATATCACCAGCTTCCTGAAGTGTTGGCACTACAATCATTTCAAAGGGGATATCATCCGGGTTAATAGCATCATTAACTATTACAAAGGAGTGCTTTGTGGAACGATGGTATGTAGATAGTTTTAAAAAAAGTAATAATTGAGTTAAATCTAATTGATCGTATTTTAAAATATTGATAACAACATTGTCTTTTTCGAACTTCTTTGGAATGATATGTTCCAGAAATGAAACAAAATCCTGCAGATCGTCCTTATCGTCTTCTAAAACAATGAAATTTTCTCTTTTGTCAGTCTTCATTATGTTGAATTTTTGATGCTAATAAGTACAATACTGCCATTCTTATCGCTACACCGTTCTCAACCTGATCCAGAATGATCGCTTGTTTACTGTCAGCAACATCACTGGTAATCTCCACACCTCGATTAATAGGTCCTGGGTGCATTACTACAATCTCTTTATCAAGTGAATCTAGCAGCTTCTTGTTAACGCCAAATTGCTGAGTGTATTCGCGCGTAGTAGGAAAGTAACTAATTTCCATTCGTTCATTCTGAACCCGTAACATATTTGCCACATCACACCAGTCCAATGCATTACGAAGATTCCCTTCTACCTCCACTCCTAATTTATCTATAAATTTAGGAATAAGAGTTTTAGGGCCACACACCTTAACTGATGCTCCAAGCTTTTGGAGTGCAAAAATATTTGATAGTGCCACTCTAGAATGTAATATGTCTCCTACAATAACTACATTTTTTCCGGCCACATCTCCTAACTTCTCCCTAATAGAATAACAGTCTAATAGTGCTTGTGTAGGGTGCTCATGAGCACCATCACCGGCATTAACAATACTGGCATTTACATGTTTTGAAAGAAATATTCCTGCTCCGGGGTTAGGGTGACGCATAACGACCATATCCACTTTCATGGAAAGGATGTTGTTTACTGTATCTATTAATGTTTCCCCTTTCTTTACGGAAGACGAAGAAGCTGAAAAATTAACTACATCTGCGGAGAGGCGTTTTTCCGCCAGTTCAAAAGAAAGGCGGGTTCTGGTACTATTTTCAAAAAATAAATTGGCAATGGTAATATCACGTAATGATGGAACTTTTTTAATGGAACGATTGATCACTTCTTTAAAATGATCTGCTGTTTCGAAAATCAATTGAATATCATCTTCGGTGATGTATTTAATTCCCAGTAAGTGATTTACACTTAATTCACTCATATTTTAGTATTCAGTTGGCAGTTGTTCTCCTACCGGATCTATATGTATTTATAATTCTCTCCATTTTTTCTTACTTCACAACTTCACGCTTCTAGTTTTTAACCAAATATACAGCATCCTCTCCCTCATTTTCTTTCCAGCATACTTTTACCTTTTCATTATTTATAGCATCAACCTGTCTGCCTCTATAGTCCGGCTGAATAGGTAAATGCCTGCTAAAACGCCTGTCGATTAACGTCAATAGTTCAATCTCTAAAGGCCTGCCAAACGATTGTATTGCAGTTAATGCTGAGCGGATACTACGCCCTGTATATAATACGTCGTCAATAAAAACAACCTTCTTATCTTCAACAATAAAATCAATGTTGGTGGTATTGGCCTCCAGGGGTTTGTCGCTACGACGGAAATCGTCTCGGTAAAAGGTAATGTCTAAATACCCCAATGATACTTTTTTAATCTTATAATCGGTCTCTAACAAGGTTTTAAGGCGTTCTGCCAAATAGATACCTCTTGGCTGAATACCAATAAGTGCCGTATTGCTAAAAGTATCGTGATTTTCTATTAATTGACAAGCCAAACGATGAAGTGCAATTTGTACTTCTTTTGCGTTTAATAACACTTTTTGGCTCATAGGGGTAAGTTCTGAAATATATTCAGGGTACAAAAATAGTACTTTTTTTAAGAAGACGTTTACTTTTTTGCGTTAGGGATAGCAGCGACATCCTTTTTAATAATCACTATGCACATAACTGAACTCTTTCTACTGTTAAAAAGATATAGCGAATGCCCGTAAACGCCCAACAAAAAACCCTTCCGATTATGAAAAAGGAAGGGTTCTTACTATTATGCAAATGAACTTATTATTTCTTTCCGTCCATTTTATCTTTCAATTCCTGAAGCTTTGAATTAGCATCACCTAGTGTTGGTTTTGCTTCATCTGCTGCTGCAGCTTGTTTTTTAACTGCTGCTTTCACGATCTTAGCTTCTTCTTCTTTGTGAATTGCCATATGAGAAGCTACCACTTTCTTGAATTCTTTATTGAACTCAATAATCTGGAATTCTGCTTCTTCTCCTTTCTTCAAATTAACACCATCTTCTTTTTCCAGATGACGTGTTGGAACAAAGGCTGTGATATCGTCATTGAAATTGATAACTGCTCCTTTGTCCACCATTTCAGTTATGGCAGCGGTATGCTTAGTACCTATAGCAAATTCTTTTTCGTACTTATCCCAAGGATTTTCTGTAGTTTGCTTATGTCCTAAACTTAATTTACGGCCTTCAACATCCAGTTCAAGTACGATCACTTCCAGTGTATCACCTATGTTAGTAAATTCACTTGGGTGCTTGATCTTCTTAGTCCATGAAAGGTCACTAATGTAAATAAGGCCATCGATTCCTTCTTCCAATTCTACGAATACTCCAAAATTTGTGAAGTTGCGTACAATTCCGCTATGAGTAGAACCAACAGGGTATTTTTTAGTAATATCTGTCCATGGATCCGCGCTTAATTGCTTAATACCTAAAGACATTTTACGCTCTTCGCGATCCAAGGTCAATACCTGTGCTTCTACTTCGTCTCCAACATTTACAAAATCCTGTGCACTTCTCAAGTGTGTAGACCACGACATTTCACTTACATGAATAAGACCTTCAACACCTTCGGCTACTTCAATAAATGCTCCGTAATCTGCAATTACCACAACTTTACCCTTAACCTTATCACCTACTTTAAGCTCTTCGCCTAAAGCATCCCAAGGATGTGCATTCAATTGTTTTAAACCTAATTGGATACGTGTCTTGTCTTCATCGAAGTCAAGGATCACAACATTCAATTTCTGGTCTAATTCCACAATTTCGTTAGGGTGATTGATACGTGACCAGGAAAGGTCTGTAATGTGAACTAATCCGTCCACACCTCCTAGGTCTACAAATACTCCATAAGAAGTAATGTTCTTTACAACACCTTCCAGTACCTGGCCTTTTTCTAACTGGCCAATGATCTCTTTTTTCTGTTCTTCAATATCTGCTTCGATCAACGCTTTATGAGAAACTACAACATTTTTAAACTCGTGATTGATCTTCACAACTTTAAATTCCATTGTTTTGCCTACATATATATCGTAATCACGGATAGGTTTCACATCAATTTGTGATCCTGGTAAGAACGCTTCAATACCAAACACATCTACGATCATACCTCCTTTAGTACGGCATTTCACATAACCGTTTACGATAGTACCTTCGTCATGTGCAGCATTTACACGATCCCACGCTTTAATTGTTCTTGCTTTACGGTGAGAAAGAATTAGTTGTCCGGTACTGTCTTCACGTACATCGATCAATACTTCTACCTTGTCCCCAACCTTAAGATCCGGATTGTAACGAAACTCGTTAAGAGATACTACACCTTCTGACTTAGCGTTGATGTCGATAATCGCATCACGGTCCGAAATATGTACCACTTCACCTTCCACCACTTCATCATCTAAAGTGTCTACGAAGTTTTCAGCTACTAATTTTTCGAATTCTTCCAGCTTACCATCATCAATAGGATCAATACCTTCTTCGTAGTTGTGCCAGTTAAAATCTTTTAGGAATTTTTCGGGATTACTCTCTTTAAGAGAAACTTCTTTTTGAGGTTTTGCAGTTTCCTCAACTTGTACTTCTGCAGTTTCTTCTACAGCTACTGCTGTCTTTTCTTCTTTTGCTTTAGCAGGTTTTTTTACTGTTGCTCTTTTTGGTTTTGCAGCTTTCTTTTCTTCTACTGCAGTTTCTTTTGCTTTATCAGCCATTTAATTTTTGGCGTTTTTTGGAGTTAATAACTAACCAACCAAAAAACAGTTTGTATCCTGTGTTTTTACCGGAACTTAGTGCGACTATCCCACAGAAGGGTTATAATTTGTTTTTTTAGTTTCCTTTTATTCCGGTCTTGTCGCTAAAAGGGCTGCAAAAATAGTGTTTTTCTTTTGATTTCCAAAGGGTTTACCCCCGTTTTAGCAGCTTAAAGCCAATTTCTCTTCCATAGCCCTGAAACAGAGCTAAATTTATCCAGAACAGTGCATATTGTTCTATTAAGTAAAATGTGTCATTTCCACCTACTTCATAGCAATTTGCAAAGCCTATATCTTTGGAAAGCTTCTTAGCCATCTCTATACCCTTCTTACTATCGCCAGCAACAAAATTGTCTATAACACTATCTTCATAAACTGGGTTTTCCATATTATTATAGCCTGTGGTATTGAAGCATTTTACAACATTTTTGGTCGAAGTATGTGCTAAAATAGCACTGCTTGTATTGTTAAATCCTTCAGGTCCTTGCCCTCTTACAATATTCATGGCATCTATAATTATTTTGTTACCGGTATCTCCTAAAGATTTGGTTACTTCAATAGTAAATTTAGCAGGTGTTGCCAATATTATTACTTCAGAAACTGCTACAGCTTCCTTAACCGGTTGCACAGAAATGTTTTTATTAAGCAGGCTTTTTCCTTTAAAATTTTCAATATCCCTAACTCCTAAACAAATTGAATGACCGGCCACAGCTAATTTCTTTGCCAACGTTCCTCCAACATTTCCGGTACCTACAATGGCTATTCTCATATTATTTCTTATTTAACAATTCAATAATCTTCTTTGCCGTAACTTCACCACTCATATTCTGTTGCCCTGTTACTAAATTACCATCTGCAATAACGTAAGGTTGCCAGGGGTCCGTTTTCTTAAAGTCTGCTCCTTTTTTAAGCAGTGATTCTTCAATACGCCAGGGCATTACTTCAGTACCAACAGCTAAATTTGAGGCATCTTCTTCTTCGTTCGTAAATCCTGTCACTTTTTTTTCTGAAACCAAATAATTCCCTTCAACGTCTTTTACATAGTTCAATAAAGCAACACCATGGCATAAAGCTGCTGCAATCCTACCCGTATTATAAAATTTTTCAAATATACGATGCAAGTCAGTTGCTTCCTCAAAAGTGAACATAGGTGACTGCCCTCCGGCAACCATAATGGCATCATAGTCCTCCACATCAATTTCAGCAATAGGCAATGTCTCGGTAAGTTTCTGCATAAACCCGTCGTCAATGTATTTTTTACTTAAAGTATCCCAGGCTGAATATTCACTTTTATCATTAGGGTCACTCATAGGATCCAATAACACTTCTCCTCCATTGGGGCTTACAATTTCATAATCTATCCCATTTGAAGAAAAAGCATCCATAGGATGAAATAGCTCCGAAGCCCAAAAACCAACCGGATAATGTAATTTAGGATGTATAGAAGGGTTTGCAACTACAATTAATACTTTCTTTTTCATCTTTTATATTTTTTATTAGTAACAAATCTCCAAAATTAATTTATATAGTTGGCTATATATACCAAAAGGTATGGTACATACTTTTTGGAAAGTAATAGTGTATATAATATATTAGCGCATGCCAGATTTTATTTACGATGGAAAGAATTATTACAACCCGGTAGAATTTGCCATGGACCGTATTGGCGGTACATGGAAAATTCCAATACTGTGGAGATTAAAAGATAAGACGCTTAGATATAGTGAGTTACGACGAAATATTCCACATATATCGGACAAAATGCTCACAACCCAGCTAAGAGCTCTGGAAAAATACGGGCTAATTCATCGAAAGGTATATGCTGTTGTACCTCCCAAAACTGAATATAGTATTACAGAGAAAGGGTTAGAATCCATCGAAGTAATTACCGTTATAAGGGATTATGGTTTAAAATTGATGGAAGAGGCCGGAATTGGAGAAGGAATTTCCGGGAAGAAAAAAAATTAAACCCTCCCCGCAATCCTGTCTTTGGCTAATTGCAGAATAATGTGAAACTGATCTTCAAGATTCATTTCAGAATTATCAATTTCAATAGCGTCCTTGGCTTTTACTAAAGGCGAATCTTCACGTGTGGTATCGATATGATCCCGTTCGGTGACATTTTCCAATACTTCTTCATAGGTTACGATAGCACCCCTTTCCACAAGTTCCTTGTAACGACGCTGTGCACGTTCACCAGCTGTGGCATTCATAAATATTTTAAGTTCGGCATTTGGGAAAACAACGGTCCCTATATCACGGCCATCCATGACTACTCCTTTTCCCTCTCCCATTGTGTGCTGTAGTTTCACCAATTTTCTTCGAACCTCAGGAACAGCAGCAACCGGGCTTACCAATTCTGAAACTTCCATGGTACGAATCTGTTTCTCAATATTCTCACCATTTAGATATATTTCAGCTTTTCCGGTATCATTTTTTTTAAATTCCAGTGATATATCCGCCAATGCCTCGACTAGTTTTTTCTTATTAAAAAAGGTTTCAGAAATACATCCATTACGCATCGCAAATAAGGTTACGGCGCGGTACATCGCTCCACTATCTACATATACATATTCCAGCCAGTCTGCTAATTGTTTGGCAACTGTACTTTTTCCGGTAGATGAATAGCCGTCAATGGCGATAGTAATTTTTCGCATTACTGCAAGTTAATATTTAATCCGAAATTACTGGTAGATGCCGCCGTACTATATTTTACATACGAATAGCTAAAGCGAAGTTTGTTTAACCGCAAAGAGAATCCTGCGCTCAAGCCGGCAAAGGCTCTTTTTTCAATAATACGTAATTCTTCTCCTCTGCGTAGGTTATATCCCAAACGAATGTTGAAGCCTCCTTCGGGAAATATTTCTATTCCTACTATCATATGCCGAAAAGCATGGTCGATAAAATTGATTTTTTCTTCTTGTGAATTACCTTCAAGGTCTACGACAGCTTCATTTGGATTTGCAAAGGCTACCTTCCATTGCTGCATATTTTCCAGAGTAAAGTGCCAGCGAATAGGTATATTTTCCAAAGTTTGCGATATCCCAAAGATCAATTCAAATGGCAAAGGTTCATATTCAGTGTCGTAAGGAGAAAATTGTGTCCCGATGTTACGCGCCACTCCGGTAATTTGGAGATCCCAGTCTTCATACACATACATTAACCCAATATCTATCGCTCCTCCAAAAGAGGAATATTGCTCCAGTGTGGAAGAGATCAGTTTTACATTAGCTCCAACATGGAAATTTGTAAAAGCTATGTTACGCGCATGTCCAAAAGATAGTGCTACTTCTCCCCCACTAAAGGTATTTGTGGGGTTTCCTAATTCATCGTAGCCATCAAATTTTCCATAATTGATGTAGGTGACTCCAGCATGCAACACCTGTGTTCGTCTATCCCACAAATAAGCATAGGCAACACTCCCATAATTGATATCGCCAATATAATTGAAGTAATTTAATGACAACTGATTGTCCATTTCCGGATTAATGGAAGCCGGATTGAACAAGGCTTGGGTAGGATCGTAATCGTAATTTGTAATTGTTTTTCCGCCCAAAGCGGCCTGACGTGGCGAATTTGAAAGATTTAAAAATTGATAGGTCGACCTCCCACCTACTTGTCCAAAAACGGAAGTAGCTATTAATGAGGCTAATAAGAAAAAAACCTTTTGGTTCATTGAATGTGAGATACCTTTACCTGAAGTTTTAAACGAATGCAAGTATAATTTATTTTCGGGAGGGAAAGAAATGATTCCTACCTATAATTTCTTAGCATTCTTTACTTTCTCTTTGGTCAAGGCCAAATTTAAAACATCACTCATTTCTTTTACGTAGTGAAATTTTAAACCTTTCAAATATTCGGGTTTGATTTCTTCTATATCTCTCCTGTTATCTTCACATAGCAGGATTTCTTTTATATGGGCTCGTTTAGCAGCCAATATCTTTTCTTTTATTCCTCCTACAGGAAGAACCTTACCACGCAATGTAATCTCTCCTGTCATAGCAATGCTTTTCTTTACTTTACGCTGTGTAAAGAGTGACACCAGCGATGTTAACATTGTGATCCCTGCGCTGGGCCCATCCTTTGGAGTAGCACCTTCCGGAACGTGAACGTGTACATCGTACTTTTCGAAAACCTCAGGGGTAACATCCAATAAATCTGCATTCGATTTTATGTACTCCAACGCAATAGTAGCAGACTCTTTCATTACTTTTCCCAGGTTTCCGGTCATGGTCAACTGTCCTTTTCCTTTCGATAGTGCAGATTCAACAAATAGGATATCCCCTCCTACCCGTGTCCACGCCAATCCAGTAACTACACCGGCCACATCATTGTTCTCATACTTATCACGAAGCATCTTAGGAGCTCCCAATACTTCTACAATGAGTTCGTTGGTGATTTTAGTATCGTATGCTTCTTCCATGGCAATTTTCATAGCAGCATAACGTACCATTTTGGCAATTTGCTTTTCCAGTCCACGAACACCACTTTCACGGGTATATCCTTCCACGATTCTCTCTAACTGTGGTTTCCCAATAGCCAGATGTTCTTTGGCCAATCCGTGCTCTTTTAATTGCTTTGGAAGTAAATGTCGTTTCGCTATTTCTACTTTTTCTTCAATAGTATAGCCGGAAACATTTATAATCTCCATACGATCCCGTAATGCAGGCTGAATCGTACTCAAACTATTTGCTGTTGCGATGAATAATATTTTTGAAAGGTCAAAACCTAACTCTAAAAAATTATCGTAAAACGCATGATTTTGTTCGGGATCCAAAACTTCAAGCATTGCAGAGGAAGGATCTCCTTGATTTCCAACAGATAACTTATCGATCTCATCCAGTACAAACACAGGGTTGCTGGTTCCGGCTTTCTTTAGACTTTGAATGATACGACCCGGCATCGCACCAATATAGGTTTTACGGTGCCCTCTAATCTCAGCCTCGTCACGTAGTCCGCCCAAGGACATTCTCACGTATTCCCTACCCAATGCTTCGGCAATAGATTTACCCAAAGAGGTTTTACCCACTCCCGGAGGTCCGTATAAACAAAGAATAGGCGACTTCATATCGTTTCGTAGTTTTAAAACAGCCAGGTATTCCACGATACGTTGTTTTACATCATCCAAACCATGATGATCGCGGTCAAGAATCTTTCTGGCACGTTTAAGGTCGAATTTATCTTTACTGAACTCATTCCATGGTAATTCCAGTAACAAATCCAAATAATTACGCTGTATACTGAATTCGGCCACCTGCGGATTCATACGTTCCAGTTTGGCTAACTCCTTGTCAAAATGTTTTGAAACATCTTCCTTCCATTTTTTGGTCTTTGCACGGGCGCGCATTTCTTCAATTTCAGCTTCGGAAGAATTACCTCCCAGTTCTTCCTGAATAGTCTTCATTTGCTGATGCAAGAAGTATTCACGCTGTTGCTGATTGATATCACTTTCTACCTTAGACTGAATATCCTGACGGAGTGAAAGTTTTTGAATTTCGATATTCATATATCGAAGTGTTTCAAGAGCACGATCCTTCAAATCGTTAATCTCTAATAACTTTTGCTTTTCTTCTACTGAAATATTAAGATTGGAAGAAACAAAGTTGATTAAAAACGAATTGCTTTCTATATTCTTAATGGCAAAAGCCGCTTCCGAAGGAATATTTGGGCTATCCTTTATAATTTCTAATGCCATTTCCTTGATAGAGTCAATAATAGCATTGAATTCTTCATTTTCTTTGGCAGGGCTCGCTTCTGCTACTTCCCGGATCGTTGCCGTCATATATGGGTTCGACGTAATCACTTCAGCAACCTCAAACCGCTTTTTCCCCTGGATAATAACCGTGGTGTTACCATCTGGCATTTTAAGGACACGTAAAATTTGAGCAACGGTACCAATTGTATTGATATCTGCCAACTCAGGGTCTTCTTTGCTCTCATCTTTTTGAGAAACAACCCCTATCACTTTATTGCCCTTATTGGTCTCGTTAATTAGTTTAATGGATTTATCGCGCCCTGCAGTAATAGGAATAACAACTCCCGGAAACAATACTGTATTACGAAGTGGTAGAATAGGAAGGATGTCCGGTAGTTCTTCCCTGTTCATCGCATCTTCATCTTCGGGTGTCATCAATGGAATTAACTCTGCATCTCCTTTCAATTCTTGAAATGACAAACTGTCTATCGTTGTTAATTTTGTTTTAGCCATATAATAGTTTACGACATTGTGTCATTAAAAGTAATGCTTACAATGTTTCATGTATATTAATTTTTTAATAATTTTTATGGAATACTGCTAAAACCTATTGTTTTCAGTAGTATCTTCAACACTATAAGTCAAGAGTTGTGCCATTAGTACAATTTTTTTTAAGTCAAGTGTAACAATTCTTAACTTGTATCATCTTTAGTTTAAACAATTGTTTTTTTGCCACTAGCCAATAAAAATATAGATACGTTACTCGTTCTTTGTCAGAAAGGAAATCAGTTAGCACAAGTTGAAGTTTACAACCGCTACCAGCATGCTATGTATAACACTTCACTGCGTATTGTAAAAAATACTGCTGAAGCGGAAGATGTAATGCAGGAATCGTTTATAACAGCGTTTGATAAGCTACACACTTTTAAAGGCGAAGCTTCTTTTGGATCTTGGCTAAAAAAAATTGTCGTGAACAACAGTATTTCGCAATACCGAAGGTCACAACAATTTGTGGAAATTTCAGAAAAAGGCATCCCGGAAACAGAAGTTGAATCTGCACCGAATGGCTTTACAGAAGAAGATCACAGTCAATTAAAAGCAAAACAAGTGCTTTCCTGTATAGACGACCTACACGATAGTTATCAAAATATCTTGACACTTCATTTTATTGAAGGTTATGATTATCAAGAGCTATGTGAAATTTTACAAATAAGTTATGCTAATTGCAGAACACTTATTTCCAGAGCCAAAGAAAGTTTACGAAAGAAATTAGTTGAAAATTATGAATAAAGATAACCTAAATACACTATTTGAAAGTTTGGAAGGTACATTTGATGTACATGAAACGCCAACCGGGCATCAAAAAAGGTTTTTGGACAGATTAAATGCTGAAAAGCAAGAGGTCAAAAAAGAGAACCAATGGTGGAAACCACTTTCTATTGCTGCATCTATTATGATTGTAATTGGATTGGGGCTTACGTTCCTAACCAAGAGCGATGCAACGGAAGCAGAACTGGCAAGTATTTCACCCGAAATGGAGCAAACCCAAACATTCTTTACCTCAACCATCAATAAGGAGTTAGAAACCCTGAAAAGTTTTGATGCTCCTGAAACTAAAGCACTTGTCGACGATGCTCTAGTACAATTAGAAATTCTTGAAAAACAATACCAAAAATTGAAAATTGATCTTGTGGAAAGTGGTAATGACAAACGTGTAATTTATGCGATGATCTCCAACTTTCAAAATAGAATCGATTTACTAGAACAAGTAATTTCAACCATAGAAGAAGTTAAAAATCTAAATAACACTAAAGATGAAACCACAATTTAAATCATTATTATTTCTTTTACTAGTTCCGGCTGTTGTATTTGCATATCACGGAAAGTTTAAAGGAAAGTATACAAAAGAAAAGACCATAAAAAAAGAATTTACTGTCAATGCTAATGCAGAATTACGCGTAAACAACAGTTATGGCAATGTAGACATTGTAACTTGGAATGAAAACAGGACAGTCATTGAAGTTCATATTAAAACCAATGGCAATAATGAAGAAAAAGTACAAAAGAAACTGGACGAAATTACAATAGACTTCTCCGGTACTGCTTCCCTGGTAACTGCCAAAACCGATTTTGGAGGAAAAAAAGGAAATTCCTGGAGCTGGTGGGGAAACAAGCATAGCAACGTTGCTATGGAAGTTAACTATAAAATCAAACTTCCTGTTACAAACTCTGTAGACCTTAACAATGATTATGGTGCCATAAACATCAACAGATTAGAAGGAAATGCAAAAATAAGCTGCGATTATGGACAACTATTAATAGGTGAGCTAATGGGGGATGATAATTACCTTTCTTTTGATTATACCGATAAATCAACTATCGATTATATGAAGAATGGAAAGATCAATGCAGATTATTCCGGGTTCACACTCGATAAAGTAGGCAATCTAGAACTCACTGCAGATTATACCCGCTCGGAAGTTAATGAAGCCAAAGATGTTAATTACAATTGTGACTACGGAAAAGTGGTCATCAAAAAAGCTGCCAGCATAACCGGAAGAGGAGACTATGTAAGCAATCGTTTTGGTACCGTAAATGGGTCTTTGAACCTCAATACCGATTATGGCTCTATTTCTGTGGAAAGACTGACCGGCTCTTCAAAAGATGTTACTATCAGGGCAGATTACACAGGTATTAAATTAGGATTCGACAATGCTTACAATTTCAATTTCAAGCTTGAGCTTTCGTATGCCTCTTTTAAAGGTGAAGATAATGTCACTGTAACTAAAAGCCATAAAGATGGCAGCCAAAAATTGATCTCCGGATATCACGGTTCTAAAGATTCTGGAAATACAATAGATATTGAATCCGACTATGGAGGAGTAACCTTTATAAAAAACTAACTTAAAAAAGTATCAACAAAATGAACACACTAATTAAATTCACATTTGCAATTACCTTATCTCTATTAGGTTTTTCTGAAATGACTGCCCAATGGGGAAATAAAAAAGTGCAAGGTAACGGAAATGTTGTTACCAAAACAGTAAACACTTCAGATTACGATGCTATAAAAGTAGTAGGTTCCATGGATGTACATCTGGAAAAAGGTACAGAAGGAACTATTACCGTAAAAACAGATGAAAACTTACATGAATATATTGTAATTGAGGTAAAAGACAACAATACACTTGTAATTAGAACCGAAAGGAATACCAATCTAAGGACTAAAAAAGGAATTCATGTTACCGTTCCATTCAAAGATATTTCTGAACTAGCTTTAGTAGGATCCGGGGATATTGATTCTAAAGATACAATTGATAGTGATGAACTTGAAATATCTGTTACCGGTTCCGGAGATATTGTTTTGGCTGTGGAAGCGAACCTAATAGATGCTAAAATAACAGGTTCGGGTGATATGGAACTTTCAGGAAACACAAAAGATGTCGAAGTTAAAGTAAGTGGCAGCGGAGATTTTAAAGGATCTTCATTGACCTCACAAAATGCTCAAGCTTACGTATCGGGTTCCGGGGATATAAGAATAGCTGTCAAGAACAGTATAAAAGGTCGTGTAAATGGATCAGGTGACATTCGCTATTCGGGTAATCCTGAAAGAAGCGATACGAAAGTTTCCGGTTCGGGAACTATCAAATCTATGTAATTCCAACACCTATCTCAGATCATAAAAAAAGCCGCTTTCACAGCGGCTTTTTCAATGCTATATTTTAATATCAATCTAATTGAATAATAAATGCTCCATTTGATACTTCATAGATTGTTGGGTCTATACCAGTGGTATCAATTGCTATAAAATTGAATGTAGCTTCAATAATTCCACTGATAACATCATAGCTTATGATCGATAAAGTCCCCGAAGTAGAATTAAAGTTTCTGGGGTTTTCGGTATCCGGAATAAACAGACCTACAACTTCTTCTCCGGTAACATTTGCAGTGACCATGCTATAATTCCCTACTTCAACATCCTGCGGAAAGTTTAATCTAATAAATTGTTTATTGGTTTGGTCTTCAGTGGTAATAAAAACAATTGGCACACCATCAACAGTGGTCTGTACTACCTCAACGGTATTCGGAGTATACATCTCCCCGTCTACTTCAGCTTCAAATGTATCGGTGATTTCACTTGTATTATCTATAAAGTCAATAAAGAATTCTCCATCTGTGATTTCGACAATCGTAGGATCTATTCCAAGAGGGTCTTTTGCTGTGAAAGAGAAGGTAGCAACTATTCTACCGGTAGTAGCTCCATATTCTGTAATGGTTATTGTTCCGGGTGACGATGTTAAGTTTTCTCCTCCGGTATTCGCATTATACATCGCAATAAGCTCGGTTCCATTAGAAATAGACTCAAAGCTAAAAGTTCCTATTCCAAGATCTTCAGGAAGGTCTATTCTAATGAGCCCTCCGGTTTCATTGGTAGCAACAATATTTAGCATAGGAATACCGCCTACGGTCGTTTGTGTGACTTCCAATGTGGTTTCAACAAATTCTTCCCCGTCAACATTAGCAAAGAACGAATTCTCAGGGTTTTCCCCTCCATTACCCCCATCAATTGTATATGGGATTGTATTAAATGATCCGTCAGTTATTTCAACTGTTTCAATTACAGGGTTTCCGTTGCCATCTAGAATGGGGTTTCCGTCCCCGTCTAATGCCGCACGAGCACCAACAAAGCTAAAGGTTCCGGACACCGTTTGGGCGTCAACATCCATTTCAGTAATGACAAGTTGCCCATTCCCTCCCAAGACGGCCAGGGTAATATACGGATTGCTTTGAGTTTCAGAATCTATATATGAACCAAAGGTTTGTGTTGTAAGTCCGGCAGTTAAATTGAAAGTTCCTAGGGCAGCTTCTTCAACCGAAAGAGTAATAGTCTCCCCCGAAGTACTTTTTATACCGGTAATCACCAAAGTGGTTTCTGTAAGAACTCCACTGGCAGATTCTGCCAAATAATCTAATCCATTGACCTTAGCTATAAATTCTCCCTCTGCGGCCACAGGATCTTCCCCTTGAACAAAAGTTCCCTCCAAAGGCTCATTATCACAAGAAGTAAATTGGAATGCAAGAAAGGCAACAAGCAACCAACCTAAAAGTTGAAATTTTTTCATAAGTAAGTAAGTTTTCTTTGGTAATAACCGCAAACATAAGTAAAAATTGTCTATTTACTATATTTTCTTGGGACTCTGGCCAGTAAAATTACACCAATTACAAAGAATACGACCAAAAATAATACTGAGTTTCGCATACTTCCGGTAATTTGATCTATAACTCCATAAATCAGCATTCCAATAACAATTCCTATTTTTTCAGCGACATCATAAAAACTAAAGTATGAGGTTGTATCTGTAGTTTCCGGTAAAAATTTTGAATATGTGGAGCGAGATAATGCTTGTATGCCTCCCATAACCAGGCCTACTACTCCTGCCGTAATATAAAACTGAAGCGGTGTTTCAATAAAATAGGCAACTATACAAATAGCCACCCAAATACCATTGATAACAATAAGTGTTGGTATATTTCCGAACCTTTCCGAAGACCTGGAAGTCACTGTAGCCCCTATTACTGCCACCAATTGAATTATTAAAATACTCGAAATAAGCCCCAGGGTTTTCTCATCTGATCCTCCCCAAGAAATTTCCTGTTCACCAAAATAAGTAGCAACCAGCATCACGGTTTGCACTGCCATACTATATACGAAAAATGCAGCCAGGTAACGCTTTAATTTTTTATTTTCCGAAAGGGAATTGTAAACCCCTTTTAATTCTTTAAAGCCATTAAACAGTACTTTACTCGTAACCTTATGTCCGGAGGAAACTCCTTTTGGTAAGTGATAAAAAGAATATTGACTAAACGCAATCCACCAAACACCTACAGTAATAAATGAAATTTGCATTGCTTTCATACTTGCGGCATCTCCTTCGCCTAAGCCAAAAAGACCTGGTTTCATTACCATTATCAAATTGAAAATAAGTAACAGAACACTACCTATATAACCCATGGAGTACCCTTTGGCACTAATTCTATCCTGTTCTTTGACAAAGGCAACATCTGGTAAATAGGAATTATAAAATACCAAACTTCCCCAAAAACCTACCAGTCCAAAAAAGTAAAAAAGTAAGCTTATATAAATACGGTCAAGGTCAAAGAAGTATAACCCAATACACGATAAAGCCCCCAGGTAGCAGAAAAATTTCATGAATATTTTCTTATTACCAACATAATCTGCAATTCCTGAAAGTATGGGTGATATTATTGAAACTAATAGAAAAGCAGCCGCAGTCGTATAACTGATCAATGGTGTACTGCGAATAGCACCTCCAAAAACAGTTACTGTTTCAATATTAGCGGTATTAAATAGTGCTTGATAATAAATAGGAAATATCGCTGAAGCAATTACCAAACTATAAACCGAGTTAGCCCAATCATAAAATGCCCATGCATTTAATAGTTTTTTACTTCCCTTTGGTAGGTTAGCCATAGAATATATATGTAAAAAAGATGCTGCCAAAATTGACAGCATCTAAAGTAGTAAATAATTTTTTTTAAAAGTGGTTACTTTCTAAAAGTGGTAACTCCAAATTTTCTGGCTTCCGCCTTTGCTTCGGGTGCCCAACTTGTAATATTATTGATTCGGGTATCACTTGAAGGGTGTGTACTTAAAAATTCTGGAGGCGCATTTCCACCTGCGTTAGCCTTCATGCGTTGCCACAATTCTGCAGCGACAATTGGATCGTAACCGGCTATTGCCATTAGCGTTAAGCCTATTCTATCTGCTTCACTTTCATGGTTTCTGCTAAAAGGCAACATAACTCCAACAGTGCTTCCTAAACCATAATACCTATTAAAGGCTTCCTGATTCTTTGGATCCTTGCTCAAAGCAATGTTTCCGGCTACCGCACCTAATGCCTGGTACTGTGCAGCACTCATACGCTGTTGTCCGTGATTTGCAAGTGCGTGGGCAACTTCATGTCCCATAACTGCTGCTACTCCGGCTTCGTTTTTAGTAATAGGTAAAATTCCCGTATAAAAAACGATTTTCCCTCCTGGCATACACCATGCATTTACAGCAGGGTCTTTCACCAAATTATATTCCCATTGATAATCTTTTAAATATCCTGCATAACCATTTGCTGTCAACCATCGCTCTGATGCTGCGGCAATTTTCTGCCCGACATTTTTTATCATTTGTGCATCTGCAGTTCCTTTGATAACATCATTTTCAGTTAAAAAATTATTGTATTCCTGAAATGCCATTGGAAAGATCTGCGAATTGGGTACAAGCGCCATAGTTTTTTTGCCCGTAAAAGGATTAGTAGTGCAAGCTACCGCAAAAAATATGACAGCTATAACAGAAAGTATTTTCTTAAGTTTCATCTTAGTTGTTTTTTAATTACACTTTAAAAATAAGGATATAATCTGTTTAGTCTATTCAAAAATTGTACAAAACAGATTTTAAATTTTCTTTTTTCGACAAAAAGTTCAAAAATAAAGTCAAAAAAACCGCTTATACAAACTTGTTATAAACGGCTTTTATTATCTGGGATTTATTATTCAAGAATTAATCGTTCTGTAAAGGTATTACCGTTAGAAGTAATTTTTAACAAATAAACTCCGCTCTCAAAATTCGATAAATCAATACTTTTTATAAATGATTCACTATCAATTTTTAATTTCTTTTCAAAGAGTTTTATCCCAGAAAGACTATAAAGTGTTATTTCTGCAAAATTTGCTATATTTTCTATAGATCTAAGATTTATACTTATTTTACCATCTTTTGAAGGATTAGGGTATGTCTGAAAAAAAACATAATCATTAACCTCTTCTGAAGGAGACGAGCCTAAAATTTCAACAAAATTGCTGCTATATCCCAAATCTGCTGCTAATCTAGTATTTTCAGAAAAATCGTCACTCTCTATAGATGGGCTACCTCCTGGGCTAACTGATTTAACAATTCTTTTATATTGAACTGTACTGTTAGGACTACACGTGGGTGGATTAAAATTTTTACTTACTGCTCCATTAATTTTACTCCAATTACCTCCAACAGAGCGTTGATACCATTGATATGTATAAGATCCTGGACCATATGCTCCTAAAGGAATAGATCCTTCAATGATACAAGAATTGCTATTGTACAAAATAGCATTGTTTGTTAAGTTAATCTTTAAAACATTACTTGTACTTGTCGTACCGTCAAAATATGTTGTAACTCTTTTAAAAGATGTTGTTTGGCTTAATGGATTTGGATTACAAACTGTAGAAGATTGATGTCTATAAACTGACCAATATGTAGTATATTTATACCAAGTTTGTCTTCTAGCAAGAATATCAGAACCGGCAATATTATCCGCAGTATCTCCAGAATCTATGGTCTGATTACCAGTTATTATATTTTCATCATTACTTACATACGAAATAGTATGTAAGTTACTTCCCATGGCTATACCTCCAGAAGTTACACTCCTAATATAGTAGGTTTTTTGAGTGATATTATTTGGTGGCAAATAATCTTTATTAAAGGCATTAGGAACTTGAATCCAAGAGGAGTTGTTTGAAACTCTTTTAAACCACCTGTAGGTATATGAACCATTTCCTCCAGTAGGAGTAGTCCCATAAATTAATTCTGGAGTATCTCCTAGATAGAGAAATTGTCCAGATGAAATTTGATTATAAGTAATTGGAGGGGTGCTATTTGTACTACTACCAATTACTTCAATGCTATAGTTGCTACTTGTGTAGGAAATTCCTCCTACAGTCATAAATTCTGCATATAAGACTCCCCCAGTTTCGTAAAAGAAATCACCATAAAGAGTTATGTCTCTAGATGATAAAAACGATGTATTCCCACTGAAAACAGTTTCAGAACCACCTTGTTGTGATGTTGAGCCAGAAGAATGCTTTTTAGTATAAACCGTTAATGTTCCTTCTACACCTCCAGAGTTGTTAAGGTTTATACTAAATTGAATTCTTGAACTTCCACCAGCATCTATTTCTATAGGCTCTCCGGAGGAAATAGGAGTCCCATTTATGTATTGCATATTTGAAATACTTAATGTTTGGGAAATCGAAGCTTGAACAAATAAACCAAAAAATAATAGTAATAATTTCAATGTACTTTTCATAAGAAAAATTGTTAAGTTAAAGATTAAGGGAAGTTCTACGCGAAAATAAGGACATAATCCGTTTAGTATATTTAAAAGCTATACAAAATAGATTTTAAATTTTCCTTTTCGACAAAGAGTCGAAAAATAAAGCCAAAAAAGGTATTATACTGAAAGAAATTCAAACAAAAACGCTTTACAAGTATAAATGGAACGGCTTTTGTAACAACTTCAAAAAAACACCTTATCATGAAAAACATACTTTTATTTTTTGCCTTAACTACCGCATTATTATTTACATCTTGCGAAGGAGATCCCGGGCCCCAGGGAGAGCCGGGCATCAATATTCTAGGACAGGTTTTTGAAACAAATGTAAATTTTCAATATAATGCTGCCTCCAATACATTTTCTACACCATTTATCATTATACCAAATGGAATAGAAGTATTTGAAAGTGATGCAATTTTAGTATATCGATTTGAAGGGCAAGAAAATATAGGTGGGGAATTTGTTGATGTTTGGAGTCCCTTGCCTCAGAACATATTTTTTCAGAATGGTAATGGAGACATTATTCAATACGTGTTTAATCATACATTTGTAGATGTTGGGCTATTTATTGAAGGAAATTTCAACCTCTCGTCGTTAGGAAGTGAATTCACCAACGACCAAATTTTCCGTATTGCAGTAGTTCCTTCAGAATTTGCTTCGGCTAACTTAACGATGGATACCTTGTTACGAAACCTGCAAATTGAAACGCATCAAATTGAAAAAATTAATTAAAAAATGAAACAAATCTGTTTATTGATAGTAGCCTTTGTACTATTTAGCTGTAATACTTCAGCACAAGATAAAAAGGAAACTAAAATTTTCCCCGTTACCAAAACAGAAGCTGAGTGGAAAGCGGAGCTTACCGAAAAGCAATATTATGTTTTACGAAAAGCCGGGACCGAGCGTCCGTTTTCCAGTGACCTCAACAAAAATTATAAACCGGGCACTTATGTTTGCGCGGCTTGTAACACTCCCTTGTTTAAAAGTGACCACAAGTTTGACAGTGGTACCGGTTGGCCGAGTTTTGACCGTGAGATCAAAGGAAATGTAGCTTTTTCAACAGATTACAATTTAGGATATGCCCGTACCGAAGAGCATTGTGCTACTTGTGGTGGACATCTGGGGCACGTATTTGATGACGGTCCAAGAGATACAACCGGTAAAAGGCATTGTATTAATGGGGCAGCTTTAAATTTTATTCCGAAAAAAAATGACAAATAAAACATATCCTGTTCGCAAAACAGAAGCTGAATGGCTCAAAGAACTAGGGCCCGAACGCTATCGTATTTTACGTGAAAAAGGAACCGAACGTCCTTTTACAGGTGAATTCAACCTGAATTTTGATAAAGGAAGCTATCGGTGTGGTGCTTGCAAAACACCCCTGTTTCAAAGTAATACTAAATTTGACAGTGGCTGTGGCTGGCCTTCTTTTGATGAGGCAATAGAAGGTGCTGTGGAATACATTAGAGATACCAGTCACGGGATGATCCGTACTGAGATTCTTTGTTCTAACTGTGGCAGTCACCTGGGGCATGTATTTAACGATGGCCCTACTCAAACCGGGCAACGCTACTGTGTAAATTCCCTTTCGGTAGATTTTCAAAAAAAATAATTAAACCTTTTAGCTACTTTTTCAGTCAAACTGCAAACACTGAACAATGTAGTTATGAAAAAGTTTTATTTTCTTTTTGCCGTTAGTATTTTCACATTTTCTTCATGTGCAACCCGGGTTGTTACAACGAAAACAGTTCCCGAAACCAATGTAGTAGTTGTTAAAAAAGCGCCTCGAAATCATAAAGTGGTCGTTATAAAAGGAAAGAGGTATTATCGCTGGAACGGAAAATACCACCGTAAAACTGCAAGAGGTTACATTGTAGCTAATTTGTAGGTTTTTGATCGGAAAAAATCAAACTACTCTTCTTCGTTCCACTTTCATTTTGTAATTTCGTGTCTTCAAATTATGCACTTAAATTTAGAAGATGAGTAAATACGATATTATAGTTTTAGGAAGTGGCCCGGGAGGATATGTAACTGCAATTAGAGCTTCACAATTGGGGTTTAAAACTGCGATCATTGAAAAAGAAAGCTTGGGTGGCGTTTGCCTTAATTGGGGGTGTATTCCTACAAAAGCACTTCTTAAAAGTGCGCAGGTTTTTGATTATTTAAAACATGCCGAGGATTACGGCCTAACTGTAAAGGATGCCGATAAAGATTTTACCAAAGTTGTTGCGCGTAGCAGAGATGTTGCAGATGGTATGAGCAAAGGTGTTCAGTTTTTAATGAAGAAAAATAAGATTGATGTGATTAATGGCTTCGGAAAAATAAAACCAGGAAAAAAAGTAGAAGTAGATGGCAATGAGTACACTGCAGACCATATCATCATAGCAACAGGGGCCCGTTCCAGAGAATTACCTAATCTGAAACAAGACGGAAAAAAAGTGATTGGCTATCGTGAAGCAATGACGCTTAAAAAGCAACCTAAAAGTATGATTGTGGTGGGTAGTGGTGCCATAGGTGTTGAGTTTGCTCATTTTTATAATGCGATGGGTACAGATGTAACAATCGTTGAGTATTTACCCCACTTGGTACCATTAGAAGATGAAGATGTTTCAAAGCAATTTGAAAGGTCTTTCAAAAAAGCAGGGATCAAAGTAATGACATCTTCTTCGGTTGAAAAACTGGATACTTCAGGGAAAACAGTAAAAGCTACAGTAAAGACTAAAAAAGGAGAAGAGATCTTAGAGGCAGAAGTGGTACTTTCTGCAGTAGGTATCACCTCCAATCTTGAAAATATTGGTCTTGAAGATGTTGGAATTGTAACCGACCGTGATAAAATTATGGTAAATGATTGGTACCAGACTAATATTCCCGGATATTATGCAATTGGAGATGTAGTTCCCGGCCCTGCATTGGCACATGTTGCCTCTGCTGAAGGGATCACCTGTGTTGAAAAAATTGCCGGAATGCATGTAGAAGCAATTGATTATGGAAACATCCCTGGTTGTACGTATGCTACACCAGAAATTGCCAGTGTCGGAATGACCGAAAAACAGGCAAAAGAAGCCGGATATGAGTTAAAAGTTGGGAAGTTTCCTTTTTCAGCAAGTGGAAAAGCAAGTGCTGCCGGAACCAAAGATGGATTCGTTAAAGTGATCTTTGATGCAAAATACGGAGAATGGCTAGGCTGTCATATGATTGGTGCAGGAGTAACCGATATGATTGCTGAGGCAGTCTTAGGGCGTAAATTAGAAACAACAGGTCATGAAGTTCTAAAGGCAATTCATCCACACCCAACCATGAGTGAAGCTGTTATGGAAGCTGTAGCAGACGCTTACGGTGAGGTGATCCACTTATAATAAAATAGTATTCTTAATTATAAAAAGGCGATTCTATACCGAATCGCTTTTTTGCTATTTGGGAAGCAGGTCACAATACCAGAATTGAGTATCCCAACTTTTGGTATTATCTGCAAAACAAGTATCATCATCATTTTCTGAAAGGTCATAAGAACGAAGCACCTTCTCTCCTACTACAAAATCTACTGGCTTTTTAAATATAGGGCCATCAAAAACAAAAGTGTGAAACTCTCCATTCTCTCCACAAGGGTCAACATTTTCCGGAAGATCTTGTATGAAGGACTCATCTATTATCCTGCCAACAAAAGATCCATCCAGTAATTTTGCATTTACACATACAGTAATCGCTTTAAAACCCAATGAAAGAAGTTCTGTCAACAATAGACGTGTGTCCTTCATCCACAGAGGAAAAATTGTTTTTAAACCTACTCTTCCCAGCCTGTCTTCACGATACTCTTTCAGGTCTTGTAAAAAAATATCTCCAAAAGCACTATACTCGTACTCTTGAGCTACTAATGCTTCTGTGAACTCTTTCATGGCTAGATCATAATCGTCCATTGAAATAGCTCCAGATAAATATAATTTCTGCAAAGGAATACCTATGCTTTCTGCCTGAGCATCCAACAAGGATTCTCTAAGCCCGTGCATGGAAACTCTTTTAAAATCACTATTAACTGTTGTTATTAGTTTAGTAACCTGGTATTCAGAATTAGAGATTAAATAATAAAGAGCCAGAGCGGCATCTTTTCCTGTACTCCAGTTGAAGTAAGTTTTTTTCATATTATTTCTTTAGGAAACTTTGCAAAGCCAGCTCATAGCTCTGTAAACCGAAACCAAGGATTATGCCTTTGGCATTTGGAGAAATAAAGGAAGTATGTCTAAATTCTTCTCTTGAAAAAGTATTGGAAATATGTACTTCCACCACTGGCGTTTCAATTGCTTTTACAGCATCACCTATTCCAACGGACGTATGTGTATACGCAGCCGCATTTAAAATGATTCCATCATACGAATAGCCAACCTCCTGCAGTTTATTGATCAACTCCCCTTCTATATTGGACTGATAACAGGATAATTGCACATCACTATATTTTTCCTGAATTCGGTTAAAGAAATCATTAAAAGACTCATCCCCATAGATATCGTTTTCGCGTTTACCAAGAAGGTTTAAGTTAGGGCCGTTAATAATGATGATTTTCATTTTTCAAATATATGAATAAAAATAGCCTCAGAAAATAAATGATTCCAAGGCTATATCTCTACAAGATGTTCTGTTATTATTTTAACTTTTCTACATCCAAATCAAATACCTTTACTAAAAAAGCGATCTCTTGGGACTTTGTTTCTATGGTTTGTTCATTAGTAATCCCAAAACCATGACCTCCACCCCAAACTATTTTTAATAAAGTGGGATTATCACAACGCTGGTGAGCTTGTAAAGCTGCTATAAATTTATACCCGTGCTGTGGAGGTGTAGTTGGATCCTTTTCACCTACAGTAACTAGCATTGGAGGATAACAGGTATTTGTTTTTATATTATGATATGGAGACCATTTATATAGGTTTAAAAACTCTTCTTTATTTTCTACTGATCCATACCCGCTTGTCCAACCTTTAAAAGCAGTATATTTTTCGTATCGAAGCATATCCAATGACGGAATTCCAATAAGGGCTGCTCCAAACAAATCGGGGCGCTGCATAGTTACCGCAGCAGCTAGTGAACCACTAGCACTCCAACCGTTAGCAATAAGCAAGCCTTGAGAAGTAATTTTTTTCTTTATTAAAAATTCTGCGGCACTTATATAATCGTCAATTGCATTTTGGCGATGAAACTTTATTCCGGCATCTCTCCAGGCATCACCATATTCACCTCCTCCTCTAATGCCAGGGAGCACATAAACGCCTCCCATTTCTAAAAACGTAAGCATTTGTGGTTGATACCATGGAGTAGCCACCCAACCGCCAAATCCGTAACCATAAATAAATACCGGATTTTTACCGTCCAGTTTAATATCTTTTTTATAACATATATATATTGGTACTTTGGTGCCATCTTTACTCTCATAATACGTGTTTTCTACTTTATAATCATCACGGCTAATAGCCAATCCCCTATCAAAGAATATTTCCGCTTGGCCAGTTTCTAAATCCAAGCGATAAACACTATTGGGCGACAAAAACGTATTTAAAGAAAACCAAGCCTCATTGCCATCAGATCTGCCCACTAATCCTGAACCAACCCATCCGGTTTCAAGTGGAATGATATGCTCCAATTTACCTTTCAAATCAAAAACAAGAATTTGAGTGTGAGTACCTTCTCTATAAAGTAATGTAAACTTCTCGCCAATAAAATTCATTGCATTACCCCCTGCAGTACTACCTCCGGCAAGTACTTCTTTCCGTTCTTGGATAACAGTTTTCCAGTTAGAGGTATTTGGATTTTCTTTATCAATTGCAATTATTTTTCCATTCGGTGCATTTTTATTGGTATAAAAATAGAAGTGATTACCCTTACTCCCAACATAATTGAACATGTCTTCCATTACCTCAACCAATGCAATTTTTGAATGATTTTTGGTGTCGATTAGATGAAGCAAATTTTTATCGCTTCTTCCTTGTTGAGTATTTACCACTAAATGCTTAAAATCATGAGAGCTGCTTATAGAAAATAGCATAAGAGCTTCTTCTTTCTTTTTTGTAGCCTCCATGACTAAGATATCTTCGTTTTGAGAAGAATTTATTTTGTGATATTTAATAATAGAATGTGGAGAAGCTTCCTTTTTATTTAGAGTTTCTGACTCGCCATAATGAATATAATAGAAGCCGTTGTTATAAGTCCAACCAATATTAGGAGAAGCAGCACCTGTCAATTCTTCTTTGTACCATTCCTTTTTATTAATATTAAGTATTCTAAGCTTACCATAACTGGCCTGGCCTTCCCTTATTAAAAGAACTATAAAATTCCCATTTGGACAAACCGAAAAACCACCAAAAGTCTCTTCACCAACCAATTCTTTGTTCATATCCAATAATAGTTCAGCTTGATTGTCCAGTCCTTTTTTAGTATAAAGAATAGGATGATTTAGTCCTGGATTCTGAACCCCGTAGAAATAATATTCCCCACCTTTAATAGGTACAGAATATCCCTTACCTGTTTCACCAAACCGATTCATCCTACTTTTAATTAATCTATTTGTGGTTTCATTATCTAAAAAATTATTGATCGTTTCATCCTGTGCTCTCATCCATGATTGCACAGGCTCAGTGTTAACGGTTTCCATCCATTGATAAGGATCTGTAATTTTTATTCCATGATAATCCTCTTTCGCAAATATTTGTTGGGCTTTTGGGTATGATATACTTTGAGCAAGTGTCACACTAGTAACACAAGAAATTAGGCTCATTAATAAAAGAATGGACTTAATGTGTTGGAATCTTTTCATTTTTGTATGTTATTGTGCGAAAAATTTCGCATTAGTAATTAAAAATTTTTTATTTTTTAAAAAATATGCTTTGCATTGATCATCGTAAATTATCTATCTTTTGATATATTTCATCTAATACTTCAATATCAGAATTTTCCAGAATAATGTTAAATAGTGCATCTTGTTCTTTTTCATTTGAAGTCAAGCTTTCTACAAATAAATTAGTAGTTCCAAGGTTTTTCAATCCTAAAAAATGTTCATAAACCCATCTATTTTGTTTTTCATTTCTGGGAGAGAGTAACCATTTTCGTAATTTTTCCCTTGGAAAATCGTTTAATAATTTTTCGGCAAGTAAACGTACTTCCATATTTTCATCCTGGAGATGTTGGCTGATATAATAAAAAGAAGGTAGACAGCCTATTTGATGAAGCGACCATAATGTGGCCTTACGGACTTCTGGATTAAGGTGTCCTTGAATTCGAAGAACAGAATTAAAAGACTCACTGGTGCCGTATTCTCCAAGCGACAACAAAGCCCACTCTTTAACACAGTCATTCTGGTCATTTATTAGTGGTAATAATACGGAAACAGCCTCTTGATTTTGAATTTGTCCCAGTGCCCAAGCTACTGTAGCTCGAACCTTCGGGTTTTTGTTCTTTAATGCCTTTACCAATTGATTGTATGATGCAGGAGACCTTAGTTCACCTAATGCTTTTGCCGCTTTTGCTTTTATAATATCATTTGAACTTGATAATTGCTTAATGAGCCTAACTTCTGTTTTTTTCTCAATGGAACTCGGTGTATAGGTAAAATTTAAGAAAAGTATTGGTAATGCTATATAGAGTAATATTTTAGCATTTCGCCAAGACTTTTTGTGTAAAGATGGGTTCACTTCTTTTAGAATACGATAAATCCGAACTTTTAGTTGTGTGCTTTTTGCCATAGGAACTGCTACTTTTGATAAACTAAATGTTGAGTTATAGATATTTCTCGCTATTTCTGTCAATCTTTGAGCGTAATCTACTTTGTTCACACCGCTTTTCAAGACTAACTCATCACAACTAGCTTCACATTCTAACTGAATTTTATTGACCGCTAACCAGACTAGAGGATGCCACCAATAAATAGCTTTAACAATCTGAACAAAAGGGTTGATAAGTAAATCCTTTTGAATAAGGTGTCCAAGCTCATGTAAAAATGCTATTTTGATTTGCTCTTCTTTCCAATCCAATGATTTTATAGGCATAAGAATATAGCTTTTTCTAAACAGGCAGAAAGCCAAAGGAGTGCCTACGTATTTTGAAACAACAATAGATGGTGTTTTGGAAACTCCAATTTGGTGTTGGGCATTTTGTATTTGTAAAGACCAGCTCTCAGGTATTATGTATCGTTTCTGTTTTACTATTTTAGAAAGAAAATAGAATTCAAATACAATTAGTACTAAAAAACAAATAGTACCTATAATCCAAAAAAGACATAAATAATTTATCATACTTAGGTTTCCAAGAGAAGATGTGGTTGCTTTTTCTGGGGTTGATGCCTTTATATTGATAGAATTACCTAACTCTAGTTCATTATTCTTCAAAATGTTGGCATAAGGGATTGGCAACTCCGAATTAATTTGAAAATTGTTTTCTGTTGGATTTAAAAAAACTGTACTAACGGTTGGTAATAATCCAATAAAAGGGATAAGAATCAATAGTAGAAAGGTTCCTTTCCATAATTGATATCGTAATTTGGCAGTTATATTTACTAATAATCGAGACAGATATAAAACAAAAAAAAGAATACAGGTAGTCTTGATGGCGATGTTTAACCACCAATCCATAAAGAAAATTTCTGATGAGGAAATTATATAAGTATTCATTGCTCTTTTTGATTGTTTCTAACCTCTTCTATCATTTTGCTAATTTCATTCAAATCCTCTTCGGTAATTTTTTTATCCGTTAATAAAGTAGAAACTATATTTGGTGCTGATTTATCAAAGTAAGTTTCCATAAGATGATTTAAAGCAGATTTTTTAGCTACTTCTTTTTTTAAAGTAGGGAAATAGATGTATTTATTTTTGATCGATTTATGTTTTAGATATCCCTTCTTTTCAAGAATATTCATCAACATCCGGATAGAATTATATCCCGAGGGGTCCATTAATTTCTCCAAAACTTCATTGACACTTCCTTCTCCAAGTTGATGAAGGATATCCATGATCTGCCTCTCTCGTTTGCTTAAGTTTAAGTAATTTGTCTTTGTCATTATTATTTAAATGATAAGTGCAATTATTTTCGCACTTTCAAAAATATATAAATTTTGTTTAATCTTCAAGATAAATGCGATTTTTTTCGCAGATATGATTATGTGATCATGCGGGACGTAGATACTCAATATATCTTGCACACATATTCTCAAATAAAAATAGCTGAGTTGTACAACTCAGCTATTTCCTTTTATGTAAAGTATCCAGATCTGTTAAGGTAATTACTGGATCATAAAGCCAACAGAGGCTGCAAGGTTACAATTCTTTGCATCAAATTCATTATCTATAACATCATTAAAGCCCATATCGTAGCGAATGTTAAAGAATACTCCCAGAGGTAGCTCATATTGTGCTCCAATAGCAGCTCCAATATTAAGTGTCGAAATATCCTCAATATCGTTTTCATCTCCATCTCCATTTTCAACTTTAGCAGAAAGATTAAAACCTAAAAGTGGCCCTCCCTGAAGGCTTAAGCCTTCGATAATTTCAAAATCAGCCATAATAGGAACATCTACATAGTCTACTTTGATCGTGAATTCACCATCTTTCCATCCTCTCATGGAGTAGACAACTTCTGGTTGGACAGAGAAGAGTTCAGTAACTTCAAAACTGGCAACACCTCCAATTTGTATACCTGTCCGGCTATCAACATCGTTGACATCATCCCCACTAACAGATGAAAAATTTGCACCGGCCTTAACTCCCCAGTGAAAGCCCCCGGTAGATGCTTCTCCCTGTGCACTGGATTCTGTCATACCAAATATGGCTAAAACAGCAAAAAAGAATAGTTTTCTCATAATTTAAATTTAATTAGTTGTCTAGTAAAATTACAAAAATATTTTAAAATACTGTATATTAATTAATTATGGATCATTTACAATGAAACCACAAATAAAAAAGGCAGAAGTAAAACTTCTGCCTTTTAAAAATTTAAGTTTATATAAAATTATAAGAAGGAATATCCAATCGCTAAAGTAATCACTGTATTCTTTCCTGAGGAAGATTCTAAAGCTCTTGTTCCGGCAGTTTCTGTATCTGTTGCCGCAGTAGACTTAGTGATGTCCGTCAAACCAAAATGATAACGCCCACTTACACGAATACCAAAAGGAAACTCATAACCGGCACCTATAACCCCTGTAAGATCAAATGATTCGGCTTCAGCCAGGTTGTTAAAAACTTCTTTGACATTATCATCTACAACAAATCCAAATTGAGGGCCGGCTTGGATATTCAAGTTTTCAGTTACGAAATACTTCAATACAACAGGTACATTTACATAAGTAAGGTCTATTTCTCCACCGTTAAACTCAGCTCCTTGTTGCGAGTACAGCAAATCACCCTGTATCCCCAGCTTATCATTAAGTTTCGCTCCTGCAAATGCTCCAAAAACAAACCCTGTTTTATTTGAAAGGCCTGAAGCGTCAGTAATATTAGCAAAATTGGCTCCTGCTTTAATACCTAAGTCAAGTCCTTGTGCAGATACTGAAGTAACTACAAATGTTGCGATAAAAAAGAAAATTAGTTTTCTCATGAATAATAAGTTTAAAATTAGGTTACAAATATACTGTAAAACGTATAATACCATTAATTATTTTTAACTGTATTTTTGTTATACTTGAATAAATAAGTTCCTCTTTATGAAATGGCAACAAGCTGTAACCGATTACAAAAACTACCTGAAGATAGAAAGAGGACTCTCTGAAAATTCGATATCCAACTACTCTTTAGATATCAATAAACTAATAAATTGGTTAGATGAAAATACTGTTTCTGTCTCTCCCGAGACCATTAATGAAGAAACTGTACAACAATTTATATATGCTATAGCCAAAGAAGTAAATCCAAAATCACAAAGTCGTATTATTTCAGGGTTGCGAGGATTCTTTAATTATTTGATCTTCGAAGAGTACCGAAATACGAATCCCTTAGAATTAATAGAAAGCCCAAAAATTGCACGTAAATTACCGGACACACTGTCTCCTTCAGAAGTTGATACGCTAATTGCTGCCATAGACCTAAGCAAACCACAAGGAGAACGCAATCGTGCCATTTTAGAAACCTTATATGGCTGTGGATTAAGGGTTTCAGAATTAATAAATCTAAAAATATCTGACCTCTTTTTTGAAGAAGGGTTCATTAAAGTAACTGGAAAAGGTGATAAACAACGTTTTGTACCCATTGGAGATATTACGGTAAGGTATATTGATCTCTACCGAAATGAAATCCGAAAACATCAAGACATTCACTCAATGGCAAATGATACACTTTTCTTAAACCGAAGAGGAAAATCGCTAACTCGTGCCATGATCTTCACTATTGTAAAACAACTGGCGGAAAAAGCTGCTATCCGGAAAAATATTAGCCCACACACATTCCGGCATTCCTTTGCTACACATCTATTGGAAAGAGGAGCCGATCTTCGTGCTATCCAACAAATGCTAGGTCACGAGAGTATTACTACAACTGAAGTATACACTCATATCGATAAATCGCATCTCGCTAAGGTTATCAATAAATTTCATCCCAGGAAAGAAATATGACGCTCATCTTAATAAAAAAGCCTCCATCAGGAGGCTTTTTTTATTTTGCTATATTCACTGCCCGTGTTTCTCGTATTACGGTGACTTTTACCTGCCCCGGATATGTCATATCCGTTTGAATTTTTTGTGAAATTTCAAATGAGAGTTGCGCGGCTTTTTCATCGCTCACTTTTTCACTCTCTACCATTACCCGTAATTCACGTCCGGCTTGAATAGCATAAGCTTTATTTACGCCTCCAAACCCAAAAGCAATATCTTCAAGATCTTTTAATCGCTGAATATAAGAATCCAGTACTTGTCTTCTGGCACCGGGTCTGGCACCACTAATAGCATCACAAACCTGTACAATTGGTGATAACAGGTTCGTCATTTCTATTTCATCGTGGTGGGCTCCAATGGCATTACACACTTCCGGTTTTTCTTCGTATTTTTCGGCCCATTGCATTCCTAAAATCGCGTGAGGCACTTCAGTTTCAGTTTCCGGTACCTTACCTATATCGTGTAATAACCCGGCACGCTTGGCCAATTTTGGGTTTAATCCTAGTTCGCTGGCCATCACTCCGCAAAGCTTTGCAACTTCCCTGGAGTGCTGAAGCAGGTTTTGTCCGTAAGAAGAACGATATTTCATGCGTCCTACTGCCTTGATCAATTCCGGCTGCAGACCATGGATTCCAAGGTCGATCACGGTTCGTTTTCCCACTTCAATAATTTCTTCTTCGATCTGTTTAGTGGTTTTCTTTACGATCTCTTCAATTCGGGCAGGATGGATACGCCCGTCTGTAACCAACTTATGCAATGATAAGCGTGCTACTTCACGTCTTACCGAGTCAAAACAAGAGAGGATAATAGCTTCCGGAGTATCATCTACGATGATCTCTACACCGGTCGCAGCTTCAATGGCGCGAATATTTCGCCCTTCACGACCAATGATCCTTCCTTTTACATCATCGCTTTCAAGATTAAATACCGAAACACAATTCTCTACAGCTTCTTCAGTTCCAATACGCTGTATGGTGTTGATGATAATTTTCTTAGCCTCCTGCTGTGCTGTCATTTTAGCCTCTTCAACCGAAGATTGAATATAAGCCATTGCACTGGTCTTCGCTTCTTCCCTCAGGTTCTCAACGAGCTGATCTTTTGCATCTTCTGCCGAAAGGCTGGAGATCACTTCTAATTGCTCTATCTGGCTTCGGTGTAACTTTTCAACTTCATTTTTCTTCTTTTCCAGAAAAGCCAACCTTTCTGTATAATCTTTTTGTTTTGTTTCTACCTCGGCATTCAGTTTTTTATTTTTTGAAAGTTCATTAGAAACCTGGGACTCTTTATCCCTAACTCGTTTTTCTACCTCTGAAATTTTCTTTTCACGGCTTAAAATAACTTTTTCGTGTTCAGATTTTAACTCTATAAACTTTTCTTTTGCCTGTAATATCTTATCTTTTCTTAGTGTCTCTGCTTCAGCCTTTGCCTCTTTAAGTATAGAAGCCGCATTCTTTTTTGCAGACTTTGTAAGCTGCGATGCATTATTTCTTTCAAAGAATTTTGCAATTAGAAAGCCAATTACTACTCCTACTACTGATGCTATAATGAGTGTTATTATATTGTCCATTTTAAGATCTGTTTTTGTGTAAAAAAAAAGCCTACATTAATAATGGCATTTTGAATAAACTCCTTAAAAACAAGTTTAGGGCTAACAAGCTGATCAAGTATCCGCTCAAAGACGGCTCGCTTTTACAACTTTAACTCACCCTTTTTAAAGAATCGTGTTGAGTTTACCAAAAAATAATATTAATGTAGGCAGTAACCTTTTATTTAAAAGAACGTTATGATAAATGTTCGTGCAACAATTGATTTAATGCTTCCAGCTTTTCTTCAATATGTTGCGTATCTGTTTCTTTATCAATTCCTTTTTGCTCCACCTGGGCAGCAAATTGTAATGCACACATTGCGAGCACATCCTGCTTGTCCCTTACGGCATAGCTTTTTTCAAACCTCTTAATCATTTCTTCTATCTTTTTAGTAGCTTTTCTCAGCCCTTCTTCCTGCTTTGGGTTAATAGTTAAAGGATAAACCCTGTCTGCAATAGATAGCTTTATTTTTAGTTGGTCTGACATTGTTTCAATTTATTCGGAAAGCTGAGTGATACATTGATCAATTTCCCGAACTAATGCATTTATTTTGAGTTTTGTTTCTCGTTTGTATTGGTCGCTGCCAAGCATTGAATTTGCTAATTTTAGCGAGCTGTATTTGTCACGCCATTCTTCAATATCAATTTGATATTGATCCTGTGCAGACTTCGAAATTCTTAATTCTTCCTCTAATCTTTGATTAGCTTGCTTTAACTTTTCATATCTATGAAGCAATTTACTAATCCTATTTTCAAGAGAATCAACAATTTCTGATAAGTCGCTCATTAAAATTTATTTCAATACTGCTAACACAAAGTTAACACACGCGAGTAAATATGGCAACTCTTTTCTATAATTTTTTGTATTATTGAATTTCATTCACAATAAAAATAGTTACTCCCCATTAATCTATAACGCATTATAATTTTTATGAAGGCTACAAAATTGATCTTAATACTGTTTTTTTTGGGAGTTACAGTCTACAGTCAAAAAGCAATACCAAAAGATTACTTTTCAAATCCATTAGATATCCCTCTTATTCTTTCGGGAAGTTTTGGTGAATTGCGAAGCAATCACTTTCACAGTGGTTTAGATATTAAAACCCAACAAAAAGAAGGTTTTCCTATTTACGCACCGGCAGATGGCTATGTAAAACGTATTAAAGTAGCCCATTATGGTTATGGTAAAGCACTATATATACAGCACCCTAACGGATTTAGCACTGTATATGCACACCTTCAAAACTATGCCGGACCTATCCGAAACTATGTAAAGGACAATCAGTATAAAAAGGAAACATACGAGATCGAGCTTTTTCCTGATGAAACATTGCTTCAGGTAAGTAAAGGAGACGTCATTGGTTATACCGGAAATAGTGGCAGTAGTGGTGGTCCACATTTACATTTTGAAATTCGTGATGCTGCTTCCCGCCCCATGAATCCTTTGCTTTTCGGAATTGAGATTGCCGATACTAAAAAACCTATTGTCAGCTCAGTCTTTGCATACCCAATTGGAAATGATGCACATGTGAATCAATCACAAGACTCACAAAAATTGCGGCTTGTTTTACAAAAAGATGGCTCTTATAGGTCGGAAAAGATTACTGCTTTTGGAAAAATTGGTTTTGGAGTTTCTACCTACGACCAACAAAACGGAGCTTCTAACAAAAACGGAGTTTATGAAATAAAGACAACCTATAATGGAAGTGATCGGTTTAATGTGCTATTTGAAAAGTTTTCTTTTGATGAAACCCGTTATCTCAACAGGTTTATTGATTATGGCTACTGGAGGAACAATAAAAGTCGTGTTCAAAAATTATTTAGACAGGCTAATAACCCTTTGAGTGTTATAAAAAATGAGGTTGATAACGGTTATATATCTGTTGAAGACAGCCTTACATCAAATTATACAATTCAGATAACCGATTATAAGAATAATAAGTTGACAATTTCAATCCCCATTGAGGGTAAAAAAGATACTATTTTAAAAGCAAAAACCTTTAAAGAGACCGAGGACTACATTTATGCTGATCAGGCTACGTCTATTTCGAAAGGGAAGTTCAATATCTATATTCCTCCTAATAGCCTGTATGAAGATACTTATTTGGACATAGAGGTTAAAGGAGATACACTTAAGTTTCATGAAGATGTAGTACCTGTTCATAAAAACATAACCATTACTGTAGATGCTTCTAATTATAATGCTTCAGACATAGGCAAACTGTATTTGGGAAGGATCAATTATAAAGGGGAACCTTATTACAATACAACTTTCCGAAAAGGAGAAAAGCTTTCTGCCCGAACAAGAACTCTTGGATCCTATATCTTGGCTATGGACACTATACCGCCTTCCATAAAACCTGTAAATTTCAGTGATGAAAAATGGGTTAGCAAGAACAAAACCCTGAAAATAAAGATTGAAGATGATTTAAGTGGCATTAGTAACTATCGTGCGACTGTAAACGGAAAATTCATCTTAATGGAATATAATTACAAAAAAGACGTTTTAACCTATAATTTTGACGATAATGTAATTAACGAAACAGAAAATAATTTGAAGCTAATTGTTGTAGATAATGTGGGAAATAGTGCTACATTTGAGGCAACTTTTTTCAGAAAATAATCATACTATTTACTTTTGAAAACAAAAAACGTACTACCACTACTTCTATTTTTATTTGTAACAGCAACAATTGTTGCTCAAAATGCGACTGTAAAAGGGGTCCTTTTAGATGAAAATAATAAACCATTACCAGGTGTTAATATTCTAAAAAGTACAGGCGGAGGAACTCAGTCCGATATAAACGGGTATTATTTAATTGAAATTCCGGCTAATGAGAGCATAACTCTTACTTTTTCATATGTAGGCTTTAAGAATGTACAATTAACAATTACATTAGAGCCTAATGCCAATTATGAAGTTAATCCTGTTATGAAAACCGATATCGCCCAGATAGGTGAGGTTGTAATTTCTAGAAAAAAACAAAAACAAATTGAAGGTATTCAAACCATAAGCCCGGATGTGATCAGGAAAATGGTAGGTGCCAATGCAGGGGTGGAAAACTTATTGAAATCCTTACCGGGGGTAAGTGGAAATGATGAATTAAGTACACAATACAATGTTAGGGGAGGTAATTATGATGAAAATCTGGTATATGTAAATGATATTGAAGTATATCGCCCTTTTTTAATTAGAAGCGGACAGCAGGAAGGGCTCAGTTTTGTAAATAGTGAGCTTACACGCTCTGTTGATTTTTCGGCAGGAGGGTTTCAAGCTAAATATGGCGATAAATTATCTTCGGTACTGGATATAGAATATCGCCAGCCGGTTGGTTTTGGAGCATCAGCAGATATTAGCCTTTTAGGAGCAAGTGTTTCTGTAGAAGGAATTTCTAAAAGTGAACGCTTACGCGGGATTGTTGGCTTACGCTATAGGGATAATAGCCTGTTTGTAGAGGCGAAACAGACCGAAACTAATTTCAAACCAAAATTTGCAGATGCACAAACCTACCTTACCTATAAATTCACCAACAAGTTTGAACTAGGGTTTCTTGGTAACGTTTCTATAAACGATTACAGCTATAAACCATTAACACGACAAACTAATTTTGGAACACTGGCAGACCCAGTTGCCTTATTGGTTTTTTATGAAGGCCAGGAAGAAGATCGTTACAACACATATTTTGGCGCTTTTAAAGGAACCTATGTGGCTTCAGATAACTATACTGCAAAATTCATTGCTTCAGCATACCAAACCACAGAGCAGGAGTATTTTGATATTTTAGCCGAATACCGCCTTGGGGAAGTAAATACAGATATTGGGGGTGAAAACCTTGGTGAAGTAGAATTTACCGAAGGAATTGGAGGGCAATTAACTCATGCGCGTAATGATCTGGATGCCCTCATTATCAATGTTGAACACAAGGGTAATATTTCTCTGAAAGAGAATAAAATTGAATACGGTATAAAATATACACGTGAAGATATCCGGGACCGGGTTCAGGAATACGAGATCATTGACTCTGCAGGATTCTCTATACGCCCTCCTATTATTGATTTCATAAATGAACAGCCTTATACTCCTTTTGATGCACCTATAGTACCTTTTACCGACATCAGAGCGCAAAATGATGTGCAAATTGACAGAATTTCCGGTTATGCACAGTGGAGTCGAAGAGATACGCTTGGCAACAATACAGAACTATGGCTAAATGCTGGTGTTCGGGCACATAACTGGACCGTAAATGGTGAAGGGATCACAAGTACAACGCAAACGGTTTTTAGCCCAAGGGGTCAAATAGCGTTAAAACCAGATTGGGAAATGGATATGCTCTTCAGGCTTTCCGGGGGATTGTACCACCAGCCACCTTTTTACAGAGAATTACGTGATTCTACAGGTACGGTACGCCCGGGAGTGAAAGCACAGCAATCCGTGCATATAGTATTGGGGAATGATTATAGTTTTGACCTATGGGAAAGACCCTTTACACTCAGTTCCGAAGCATATTATAAAAACCTAACCGACGTAAACCCATATACTCTGGAAAACGTTAGAATTAGATACCGTGCCAGAAACAATGCAGTAGCTTATGCGTATGGTATTGATTTGCGCTTGGCTGGTGAGTTTGTACCCGGAACGGAAAGCTGGGTAAGTTTTGGATATCTAAAAACAGAGGAAAACATTGAAGATAGAGGTTATATCTTCCGTCCTACAGACCAAAGGTTGAAGTTTGGAGTATTATTTCAGGATTACGTGAAAATAATTCCCGATCTTAAAATGTATTTGAATATGGTCTATAATACCGGACTTCCGGGAGGTTCACCCAGCTATGCCGATCCATATGACTTTCAAACAAGGTTGCCGGATTACAAACGTGCTGATGTTGGAGTTTCTTATGTAATTGTAAGTAAGGACAAGCTGCGTGATAGTGGTTGGTTAAAACCATTTAAAGAATTAACCATAGGAGCAGAAATTTTCAACATCTTTGATGTGAGAAACTCGATAACAAATACTTTTGTAAGAGATGTATATACAAAAGTTCAGTATTCTGTCCCTAACTTTTTAACGCCAAGGGTCTTTAACGTAAGGGCTACTATGAAGTTTTAATTAACTTTCAATGAATGTCTTCAGGACGCCAATTACGTAGTCTACTTCTTCTTTTGTATTAAAACTTGAGAAAGAAAAACGGATGGAAGGCTTTTCCAGGTCTTCTTCGGAAAGAATTTCACGCAATACATGCGAACCTTTATCACTTCCACTCTGGCAGGCACTCCCCTTAGAACAGGCAATTCCGTTTAGGTCCAATTGAAATAAGAGTAATAAGGACTTTTCGGCTGAAATAGGAAGGCATACATTCAATAAAGTATAGGTGCTGTTTTCATTATCATCACAGCCACCATTGAACTTTACACCAGGAATCTCTGAGATTATTCTCTCTTTAAAATAGTCTTTAATTTCAGTAATGTATTTCCGTTCTTTTTCCAGGTTTAGATACGATAACTTTAAAGCTTCAGCCATTCCGGCAATAGCATAAACTGCTTCAGTCCCTGCACGGAGGCCTCTTTCCTGAGCTCCCCCATGTATAATTGGCTTTAATCCGGAGTTTTTACGTACAAATGCAAAGCCTGCACCTTTTGGGCCATGGAATTTATGAGCAGCTACTGTTGCAAAGTCTACAGGAATTTCAGAAAGATCCAGCTCGTAATGACCAACAGACTGCACAGTATCACTATGAAATAGTGCATTGTGCTTCTTACACAGATCTGCTACCTTTTTTATATTCAGGATATTCCCTATTTCATTATTTACGTGCATCAAGCTTACCAGTGTCTTGTCCGAGCTATTTTCCAACAATGCTTCCAGAGAATTGTAATCCACAGCGCCGCAATCATCTAGTTTGACATAGTCAACTCTAATTCCGTGATCTTCCTCCAGATTACTAACCGTATGTAATACTGCATGATGTTCTATTTTACTTGTGATGATTCTGTTAACTCCCAAATCCTTTACACAACTATTTAGTATTAAATTATCGGCTTCGGTACCTCCTGAAGTAAAAATTATTTCGGCAGCTGAAACATTTAAATAGCCTGCAATTTCTTTTCTTGCATTTTCAAGTAAAGATTTAGATGATCTTCCATAAGAATGTGTAGATGAAGGATTTCCGTATTCAGTTTTTAAAACTTCAGAAATACATGTAATTACTTCACTTCTCAATTGGGTAGTGGCTGCGCTATCGAAATATACTTTTTTCATAGTCGCAAAAATACATATTAAAATATTTTTAAACGGATAGAATTATAAAGAAATGTGTTACTTTGTATTTGTTCAGAATTTTTCAGAAAAAACTATGAAAAAACTACTTGCGCTAATTGCGTTTTTTAGCCTTCTTCATTCGTGTAATGACGGAGATATTATTGTAACTACTTTTGACTTTGAAGATGCCAGTCTCGAAACCTGTGGAGATGTTGGCGCATATGTGTTTTATAAAATAAACAGCGCTTCCGCAGAAAGTATTTCATTGAGCATAAGTACCACAGATGAACTATTTTTGGAAAGCAGCACGCTGGAGATAAGTCTTGACGGAACTTCCAATGTTGTGAATTATCGTAATTATGACGGAGAGATTACAGGGGATTACTTTTGCAACAACATTCCTCCTACCAGCCCTACCGTAACTGCTGATTATGTTGGAGCTTCAGGGGTGGCAACCTTGATTACAGAAACTACTCTTGATGATAACGACACCTTAGAAGAAGATGCTGGCAGTGAACTTGACACTGATAATGATGGTTTATTGAATTTTTATGATATTGATGATGACGGAGATAATGTCCCTACGGCACTGGAAATTGGCGATGACACTGAAAACCCTCGAGATTCTGACGGGGATGGTGTACATGACTACCTGGACCCTGATGATGATGGTGACGGTGTATTAACACGATACGAAGCAGGAGGAAGTTTAAATCCTATATCTATGATCACAGATGCAACTATAGGGCCGGATTATTTGAATCCGGCAGTGGCCAATTCAGTCGTAATTGATGAATACCGCTCACATACCTATAATCTGTCGAGTAACATTAGCTTGTTCTTATCCAATTTAGTGTTAACAAATAACGAGGAAGAAATTATTCAGGAATCACTGGATCTGGGAGAAAAACTAAATGTTGTTGACAAAACAGAGACTGTTACTCCCGAGTTTTAAAGCCCGGTCTTTTTATTCTGAAAAATATATACTTCTGTAGCCCCACGGCCATATTTCTGGTAATCAGCATCATAAAACTGCAGATTATCATATCTTTTAAATAAAAATTCCAATTCTGTCTTTAATACGCCTTCCCCGACGCCATGTATGAATACAATTCTCTGAATTCGTTTCTTTATGGCAAATTCAAGCTGTCTTTTTGCTGTGTCTACTTGTATGGTCAACATATCGTAGTTACTGAGCCTTTTTTGGTTATTTACCAATTGGTGTATGTGAAGATCTACCACCATTGGAGGCAAAATTCGTTCTTTCGGCTTAACTTTCTTCGAATTCTTGTTCTTTTTGGTTTCTTTTTCGGAAATAATTTCTGAAATATTTTGAGTAAAAATCTCCTTATTTGAAAGTGTCTCAGGTTGCGCAACCAATTCGTTTTTAGAATATTGCATCTCAAAGCCATCTATTGTTAAGATAGTTGCCTTATCCCCTTTCACTGCTGTGATCACACCCGTAATATCCTCATCTAACACAGCAACTTTATCACCAATTTTCATAAAAAGAGTAGTAGATTTTGAAGGAAAATACCTGTTTATTTTAAGTTTTTTGTAGGAAATTTATAACATTTTATATGCTAAAATTATAGGATTTTTTATGGATTTTACATTATTATTGAAAAATATTTTTAAATTTACCCCGGAAATGGTAAGATTTTCCCCCAAAATTAACCATATAAACCAGTAAAAATGAAAAACCTACTACTATTCACAGCAATGCTGCTGACTTCTTCTGTGGCTGTCGCCCAACTTTATGTTACTCCAAATGGAGCCACAGATTCTTATGTTTACGTAAATGATCAGATTTTATTTGTTGAACAAGATGTAAATCTTGTAGAAAACAATGCTGGAACAGAGCAAGCAAGTATTTATCTTAGAAACCAGTCACAACTAATTCAAGGGGCTACAGCTTCTACTAATAGCGGAACTGGTTATATTTCTGTTATTCAGAATGCGCCAAATGATGATGCCTGGGATTATTCGTTCTGGTCTTCCCCAATTGGAAATCAAACTTTAGGAGCAAGTGGCAATCAAAATTTTGGGATTTTGAGAGTGTATGACTCCCTTTCGGTGACCAATTCGGTAGTAACTGCTACAACAACCACTGTTAATGGAACAGAATCCCCTTTAACAATATCCAGAAGATGGCTATATAAATATCCTTCAGGAGGCCCATGGCAGGCGATACATTTAAATAATAATGTAGCTGCTGGCCAAGGATTTACCATGAAAGGTGTGGGTACAACAAACCACAACCAAAAGTATGACTTTAGAGGCCGCCCGAACAACGGAAACATAAATGTTACTGTTGTAGCAACAGAAGCTGTACTTTCTGGTAACCCTTATCCATCTGCATTAGACTTAAATCGTGTTTTCTGGGATCCGGACAATACTGAAATAACAGAATTTTGGTACTGGGATGAAGACAGAACTATAGATTCACACATGTTTACTGCCAATAAAGGTGGTTATGGAGTTTATGTTCCCGGAGCTTCAGATCCAAACGGTACTACTGAAAATGGAATATATACCCTTCCCCTATTCCTAAATTATGACTCTGCCGGTAATCCATCCGGAGGAAGTATAGGTGCCGGGGCAAGTTACGACAGGCGTTTTGCTCCTATAGGCCAAGGGTTTATGATATATACTGCCACTAATTCAGGGACTATTACTTTTAAAAACAGTCACAGAAGATATATAGTAGAGGGAGCTGCAAACGATTCTCAATTCAGAAACCCGGGAGATGATAATGCATTTTCTTCTCTTTCTGTAGGTATAGATCCAAGTGATGGAAATGTTGATGGACCAGATAATAGAATTCCGCAGCTAAGAATACATACTTTTTTTGGTGAATCACATTATAGAGATATGGTTTTAGCCTTATCTGATGAGTCAACTAATGGTTATGACCGAGGTTTTGACGGAAGACATCCTATGGATGCGTCTAAAGGGGAAGCATATTTCCCTATACCTGTTGGGCAAGATTCAAATATCAAACCTTTCGTTATTCAAACGGTTCCTTTTGATCCTACAAAAAGAATTGCTATTACTTTTGAATTGGATAAAGAATTTCCAATAAGCGTTAAGGCTGTTGAAGAAGTTAATTTACCAACGACTGCTGCATATTTATTGGATACTTCAGATAATACGGCTTATAAAATAACCGGAGGTGACTCTGCCAATTTATTTTTACCGGCAGGAGACTATAAGGACAGATTTTATATTGTTTTTAGAAATAACCCCAATAACGACATCAATGACGGTAATAGTACCGGCCTAGCAACAAAAGCTACTTCTGTTGAACAAGTAAGAGCGTCTGTTGACTTTTTCCAGAACAATTCTGTAGCTCAACTGGAAGTTAACAACCCTGAAGAATATAATATCCAAACTGCTCATATATATGACATGGCAGGGAAGCTAGTTATTACACAAAACAATATAGGCCCGGTTAGGAATTTTTCTTTCTCAACTGCAAGCTTAAGTGATGGTGTGTATTTAGTAAAGTTAACAACTGTGGATAATGTTGCTATTGATTATAAGATGACTATTCACAATAAAAGATAAACCTTCATGATTCTAGAAGGACTCGAAGACCATATGCTTGATTGCATGAATAAAAAAATCTTCGGGGTAGAATGTTTAGGCTGTGGCATCCAACGTGCTACAGCCTTACTTTTTAGAGGTGAATTTATAGCAGCTTTTAAAATGTATCCGGCCATATATACACTTCTTCTGTTAGTTGGATTTATTATTTTCAATTTTTTTGTAAAGTTTAAATACGCCTTTCAAATCAAAGTAGCACTCATCTTCATAAACATTGCTATTATTATAGTTAGTTATGTCATTAAGATGAGTAATGTACTCTAAATCCTTAGAAATTGTTTCATTACATAGTAATTTTAAATTATTTAATTTAAATTTATAACTGTTAATCAACTAAATACACTTTCAATTATGGAAAAACAAAAATTACCTAATTCAACCCTCATTCTGGTTTTTGGGATTATATCCATTGTAACATGTTGTTGTTATGGGGTCCTGGGATTGATTTTTGGTATCATCGCTATGGTGATGGCCAAAAAAGCTACAGCATTATATATGGAAAATCCTGAGCAGTATAGCGGTTACCAAAATGTAAAAACCGGTAAGATCTTAGCTATTATAGGTATTATCTTAAATGTAATATATTTAGGTTATGTAATATTCTTATTTGCCACTATTGGTATGGATGGTATTATGAATATGAACCAAGACCTAATGGATCAATATGGATTATAATTTTCTGTATTTCAATCATAAAAAAGCGGCTAAATAGCCGCTTTTTTTGTTTTATATAAAATACGAAATAAAGTATTATTCAAACTCCTTTAATGTATTTATGATAATGGAAACACAATCCATCAGTTGTTCTTCATTCATAACCAAAGGTGGAGCAAAACGAATAATATTTCCATGCGTTGGTTTTGCTAATAATCCGTTATCTCTTAACCTAAGGCAAATATTCCATGCGGTGTCACCTTCTTCTGAATCGTTAATTACAATTGCATTCAACAACCCTTTTCCACGAACCAATTTTGCAATAGTGCTAGTCTCTATATACTTGTTTAATTCACTTCTAAACAATTTTCCCAGTCTTTCTGCATTTTCGGCAAGGGATTCCTCTTTTACAACTTGCAGGGCAGCAATTGCAACTGCTGCTGCTACAGGATTTCCTCCAAAGGTAGATCCATGTGTTCCAGGCTTAATTACACCCATGATATCATCATTAGCTAAAACAGCAGATACAGGATAGGCCCCCCCGCTTAAAGCTTTTCCTAAAATTAGTACATCCGGCTTTACATTTTCATGATCTACGGCCAATAGCTTTCCGGTACGGGCAATCCCGGTTTGTACTTCGTCTGCAATAAATAGTACATTATGTTTTTTACATAATGCAGCTGCAGCTGCTAAATACCCTTCGGAAGGGACATATACTCCTGCTTCACCCTGTATTGGTTCCACTAAAAAGCCTGCAATGTTTTTATTTGTAGTTAAAACTTGTTCTAATTCGGTAAGATTATCATACGCTATTTTGATAAAACCTTTAGTATAAGGCCCAAAATTCTTTCTTGCTACCGGATCATTAGAAAAAGAAATGATCGTTGTTGTCCTCCCATGAAAATTATTATTACAAACTATGATCTCTGCATCATTCTCTTTAATACCTTTTTTCTCGTATGCCCATTTTCTACATAGCTTAACAGCTGTTTCAACAGCTTCTGCGCCTGTATTCATGGGTAAGAGTTTATCAAAATTGAAATACTCACAGGCAAATTTTTCATACTTCCCTAGCATATCATTATGGAAAGCACGGGAAGTGAGTGTAAGCATTCTGGATTGTTTATCCATTGCGTCAATAATCTTTGGGTGACAGTGTCCCTGGTTTACAGCAGAATATGCTGAAAGAAAATCATAATACTTTTTACCGTCAACGTCCCATACATAAACACCCTCTCCTCTATTTAATACAACAGGAAGTGGATGGTAATTATGAGCACCATACCGGTTTTCTAAATCGATCGCTTTTTGCGAAGCTAATTGGTCTAAAACAGCCATTTTAATTTTGTTTTAAATGAATAAAATAACCATTCCTTCTGTACCTTTATTCTTTCGAAGAATTACGAAAAAGCAGCGTGGGAGAGAAATCATCCCTAGAGGTTCGCAATTTAGCAAATATTAGTTATTTGCTAAAAACTTATTCTTATAATTTTCTGGACAATGACGATACTTGCAGCTCTAAACGTATAATTTCCCGTAGCAATGCGTTTTTGTCCATTTGCATCCAGGCAAATACTTTTAACATACTCACGCCCAATAAAAAAGTGATGCCTCCAATACCCCATTTTATAAGCTCGTTAGTGTCATCTGTATTGAAGAATTGAACCGTACAATACACAAAGAGTCCAAAAAAGATAAAGGTCATAATATTCATCACAACAAGAAGCCATTTGTTTTTCCCATTAAAAAGCCCCATAAGCATTTGAAAAGCATTTTGTTCGTCTAATTGATCATAAAACTTTGCTTCTTCTTGAGTTAATGTCTCTTTAATAAGTTGATCGATATCTTCCATATTTGTTTTCATAATAAATGTGTTTGGATTTTCCAAGAAAGTGGAAATCTGTTATTAATTTTCTTTTACTTTAATATACTCTTCAATTTTTCTCTTGCTTGAAACAACCTAGATTTAGCTGTACCAACAGAAATATTCAGAAAAGCTCCTATTTCTTGTAAAGAATACTCTTCAACATAAAATAGTTTAATAACCAGCTGCTGTTTTACCGGTAATGCTTTGATGGCTTTTAAAAGTTCGTTTTTTAATTGTTTGTTTTCATGGCACTCTTCTTCTACTTGGGATTGTTCCTTAGCAAATTCTTCTAGTTGTAAACGCCTTTTACTGGAGACTCTTATACTATCCAGTGCTTTAGAATACACAATTCGTAACGCCCAACCACCAAACTTATTTGGTTCTTTTAAATCTTCAATTTTAGTAATAATCGTTCTCCAACTATCTTGAGCTATATCCTTAGATTGATCTACATCTTTAACAATCCAGTAGGCCTTTTCACAAAATTGTTTATGCCAGCGTCTTACCAATTCTGTAAGTGCATTTGCATTTCCAGATTGAAATTGCTTAACCAAATCGCCGTCTGTAGTATTATTTGTTTTCAAGCTTTAAATTTCAGCTTAAAGATAAATCGCCAGAACTTTACCCAAAGACTCCATGGTGTTCTTTTATTTTTTTCTGAAAAATGATTTTCAATTCTATCTAATGCATTTTCTGCTAGAGCATCATGTAGCCAACGAATAACAAAAGCCCATTTTAATGAATCTAACCCTTTTGTTTTCATACTAATTTCATGAACCACTTCTGTTAGATCATGAGACACCTCATTTATCTGAAATTTATGATATCCAATAAATCCTTTGGGCTGTGTAAAACCAAATTGAATAAACTCTCCCTCGGTATAAGCTTCTACCGAATATCGAATTATACCATGTCCTCCATGAGATCCAACTTTTAAACCATTTTTAAACCGTATTGCCGGCCAATATTCCTTTGGCCACACCCTATCATCTTTTGTTGCAAGTGTTTGTAACAATTGAGCGATAACAGCTTTTGGTTGTTTATAAGTTCGCCTATGGAGATTTAACACTTTCATTTCTATTATAAAGACGTTGAAAAATATGAAAGGTTCATTTTTTATTTGTTTTTATAAGATAAGCCCAATATTTTATTTGAATATGTTTTGCTATTCTTATTTTTGCGCAATGTCCAGAAAAAAGAAAGTCCGAAAAGTTTTTGAAGATTTAGTCGTTATAGACGCCGGTGCAAAAGGAAAAACAATTGCCAAAGCTCCGGATGGTAAGGTAGTGTTTATAAATAATGCTGTTCCTGGTGATGTTGCTACTATTCAAACCACGAAACAACGTAAAGCTTACTATGAAGGTACTGCAGTCTCTTTTTCAAAATATTCTGAAAAGCGTGTTGAACCAAAATGCGAACATTTTGGGACCTGTGGAGGGTGTAAATGGCAACATATGGGTTATGCGCACCAACTCTATTTTAAGCAAAAAGAAGTTGAAAACAATTTAATTCGCCTCGGAAAAATTGAAATACCCCCAATTCAACCCATTTTAGGCTCTGTAGCACAATACTTTTACCGAAATAAGATGGAATTCTCCTTTAGTGATAGTAAGTGGCTTACATTGGAGCAAATACAAAGTGAAGAGGTGATTGAAAACAAAAATGCCCTGGGTTTTCATATTCCCGGAATGTGGGACAAAATCCTGGACCTGAATAAATGTCATCTACAACGTGATCCCAGTAATGCAATTCGGGATTTTGTAAAAGCAAAGGCCGAAGAATTAAAACTGTCCTTTTATAATACCCGAAAGCAAGAAGGTTTTTTGCGTACACTAATGATCCGGACTTCTACAACCGGAGACGTCATGGTGTTGCTTCAATTCTTTCATGAAGACGTTACAAATAGAAAAATGCTTCTGGATGCCATTGTTATGAAGTTTCCGGAGATCACTTCATTACTTTATGTAGTAAATACAAAAGGAAACGATACTATTTACGACCAGGAAGTCATCTGTTATGCCGGGAAAGACCACATTTTTGAAGAGATGGAAGGTCTGAAATTTAAGATAAATGCAAAGTCATTCTATCAAACCAACAGTGAACAGGCTTTCGAATTATATAAAATCACACGGGAATTTGCGGGGTTAACCGGAAACGAACTAGTATTTGACCTCTATACCGGTACCGGTACCATTGCACAATTTATTGCAAAAAAAGCAAAAAAAGTAATCGGTGTGGAAGCTGTCCCTGAAGCTATTGAAGCTGCCAAGGAAAATGCGCAATTAAATAATGTTACAAACGTTGAATTCTACGTGGGTGACATGAAAAAAGTTTTTAACGAAGATTTTATTCAACAACATGGAATGCCAGATGTTGTGATCACAGATCCACCAAGAGATGGAATGCATGCTGCTGTCGTACAACAACTAGTGGCTATTTCAGCTCCTAAAATTGTGTATGTAAGTTGTAACAGCGCTACACAAGCTAGAGATCTAGCCTTGTTGGATTACCATTATAAAGTAACTAAGATACAGCCGGTAGATATGTTTCCGCAAACACACCACGTGGAAAATGTTGTACTTTTGGAAAAACGATAAATTCTTCTGAAGTTGTTTCAGAAAATGCTTATGCTTAAAAAAATTATTTTAGTAATTACTCTTCTTACAGTCCTAAATGGCTGTACCCGGGACGATATATGTTCAGAAGGAACAGCAACAACTCCCCTACTTATCATTACTTTTAAAAATAGTGCAAATCCACTTGAAGCCAAAGAAGTACCTAACCTTACTATCGAAACAGCTGATGGTAACAGCACACAAGTTATAACACAAACTTCAACAGATTCTATTGCAATTCCATTAAATCCAGGTGCAAATTTAACCGCCTACCGTTTTAAAAGTGACGATGAGGGGACTAATCCGAATACAGATATTCTGGGCTTTACTTATAACCATGAAGATATCTATGTAAATAGAGCCTGTGCTTTTAAAACAGTATACAGTGATCTTTTAGCAAATCTGGAAGATGAGGGGACTGCTAACTGGATCGTATCCATTGAAATATTAAACCAAACCATAGAAAATGAAACGCAAGCACATATTACTATTTTGCATTAGTATGATGTTCGTGTCATTTTCAGGGATGGCACAACAGGAAACCGAAACAAACGATTCTATTTCCAAAAAAAATGAAAAATACGGATTGCGATTGGGTGCAGATATCTCAAAACCATTACGAACACTATTGGAAGATGGATATTCCGGTTTTGAGATCATCGGTGATTTTCGCGTTTCTGAAAGATTTTACGTTGCTGCTGAAATAGGGAACGAGAAAAAAGACCGCTTTGAAGCTAATTTAAATTCAAAAACCTCTGGAAGTTATGCAAAGATAGGTTTCGATTTCAATGCGTATAACAATTGGTTGGGCATGAACAATGCTATACATGGAGGACTTCGCTATGGGTTTTCTACTTTTACACAGGATCTATTGGCATATGGTATTTATACAACCAATCAGACCTTCCCTGCTTCTTTTAGAACAGACCCTCAAGAATTTACAGGGCTAACAGCCCATTGGGCAGAGTTTATTGTAGGAGTAAAAACTGAGGTCTTTAATAACCTGTATCTATCTATTAATCTTCAATTGAAGCGAAATATTTCCGAAGACAAACCTGAAAACTTTGACAATTTATACATTCCGGGCTTTAACAGAACTTATGATTTTAGTGAGTTTGGTGTAGGTTATGGATATTCCATTTCCTATTTGATCCCTATTTTTAAAAAATGATTATTGTTTTTTAGCTTTCTTACTTCCTTCGTACATTTCATAATGCACAAATTTACTCTCTAATTTTCCATTGTAGAGTTTTATTCTTCGGGAAGGGCGCAATCCCACATGCTTTAAAGCTTCCATATTGCTGGTGATCATCCATGCCTGTGTCCCCGGATATCCATGTTTTAATGTAGATCCAATATTTCCGTAGAACTTTTCAATATCATTTACAGAAATTCGTTCATCGTAGGGAGGATTAAAGATCATAAACAATTGACGTCCGGTTTCTTTTTTACTATTAAAAAAGTCCTGAACTTTAATTTCAATAAATTCTTGAAGATTAGCATTTTTAATATTCTGCTTCGCTTTTTTAACTGCAAAAGCATCAGTGTCAAAACCATAGATATTAAAATGAAAATCCCTAATTTTCTTTAAAGCAGAACCTTCGATCAATTCATATAGATCTACATCGAAATCGGGCCAGGTCTCAAAACCAAATTCATCCCTGTTTAGGTTTGGAGGGATATTACATGCTATCATTGCTGCTTCGGCTAAAAAGGTCCCGCTACCACACATAGGGTCCATTAAGTCACATTGGCCGCTCCAGCCGGAAAGCATAATCATTCCGGCAGCTAATACCTCATTGATAGGCGCTATAGTATTTTCGGTCTTATATCCCCGTTTGTGTAAAGATTGTCCGGAGCTATCTAAAGAAACCGTACAAATGTTTCTGTCAATATGTATATTAACACGTAATGTAGGATGATCCAGATCTACATTCGGACGTTCTCCTTCTTTATCACGAAACCTATCTACAATGGCATCTTTTGTTTTAAAAGAAACATATTGAGAGTGTGTAAATTGTTTCGAAAAAACCGTTGAATCTATAGCAATGCTTCCGTTTGCATCCATATAATTTTCCCAGGGAATTGCATATACTTTTTTGTAGAGATCTTCTTCCGTAAAAACATTGAAAGCGGTAATGGGTTTTAAAATTTTAATGGCAGTACGACAACACAAGTTTGCTTTATACATAAAACCTGTATCACCTTCAAAAGAAACATTCCTGGTCCCTGCTTCAATATTAGAAGCACCTAATTGCCGCAACTCCTGTACCAACAAATCTTCCAAGCCGTATAAGGTCTTGGCTACCATATTAAAATTTTTTCCCATAGTGTCTTTCGTAAAGTCCTGCAAAAATACAGTATTTTAGCACTGCAAAAATCTATTCATGCAAAAAGAAACCGATAATTGGTACAAGTCTTGGTTTGATACTCCATACTATCACATACTTTATAAGGATAGGGATTATGAAGAGGCCGGTTTTTTTATGAATCAACTCACCGCATTCCTGAAGCTATCTAAAGACTCGGAAATCCTTGATCTTGCCTGTGGAAAAGGGCGTCATTCAAGTTATCTTAACAAACTAGGTTATAAAGTAATTGGAGTAGACCTTTCGCCTTCAAGTATTTCTCATGCAAAGCAATTTGAAAATGAGCGGCTTCATTTTAGAGTTCACGATATGTCCATTCCTTTTTCTGAAAAATTTGATGCCATATTTAATTTATTTACCAGCTTCGGTTATTTTGAAAAAGAAGAAGATAATTTACGGACCATAAAAGCAATAAAGGCAGGATTAAAAGCAAATGGCTTTGGTGTTATTGATTTTTTGAACGTTGCCTATGTAAAAGAGAATATTATTGCTTCTGAAACTAAGAATATAGATGGGATAACATTCAATATTGAAAAATACATTGAAGATGGATATATTTTTAAAGATATTAAATTTACTCACAATACTAAAGATCATTTTTTTACCGAACGAGTCAAAGCTATTACTTTAAATGATTTCAAAGTTTATTTTGAAAAAGCCAATGCAAACTTGTTGCATTGTTTTGGAGATTATCACTTAAATCCTTTCGATGAAAAAACTTCAGAAAGATTAATTCTTATCTTTAACTAATGATATACCTACTACTCTTTCTAGCAGTTGCTGTTGGATACTTCATTGCTTCCAGTTTTAAGATCAAAGAGGTCAAGCAAATGTCAATTTATCTTGCATTTAGCGGAGCTTTTTTATTGTCCATGACGATTCTTGAATTGCTTCCGGAGGTTTTTGAAATGCCGACAGAACGTATTGGAATTTTTATTATGGGAGGTATTTTACTTCAAATATGTCTCGAGTTCTTTTCCAAAGGAGCAGAACACGGCCATATTCACATTCACTCCGAAAAAAGGAATTTCCCATGGTTATTGTTTATTAGTCTCTCTATCCATGCATTACTGGAAGGATTCCCTATTTCTGACAATAATAATATTCTGGTTGGAGTAATAATACATAAAATCCCTGTGGCATTGATCTTATCTTTCTTTTTTATTAAAGCCAATTACAGCAAAACAATAACCATAACTTTCATGCTGCTATTTGCTCTTATGACCCCTTTGGGAAATTGGTTATCCGGTTTCCAGATTTTGCAAACATATTACACCGAAATTACAGCCATTGTTATTGGTATCTTCCTCCATGTATCTACTACCATATTATATGAGAGCAGTAAAGATCACAAATTCAATTTGGCAAAATTAGTTACTATTATATTGGGGTTTGTGATCGCCTATATAATTTAATTTCTGAAGAAACACATTTCTAAATAACATCAAGAAAAATAAAGAAGAAGTGAGAAATACTTCCGGCTAAAACAAAGAAATGCCAAATTACATGATTATATGGAATCTTTTTTACAGCATAAAACACAATTCCAAGTGTGTAAAAAGCACCTCCCAGCAATAGCAAATTGATTCCTGTAGATGATTGCAAAGAGACTAAATTGCTGAAATCAATAACAATTAACCATCCCATTCCCAGGTATAACAATAAAGAAAGGGCTTCAAATCTTCCCGTAAAAAACACCTTTAAAATCGTTCCAAAAACAGCTATTCCCCATACGATCCAAAAAATGAGCCACCCTGAAGTTTCTTCTAAAGTAATTAATGCAACCGGAGTATAGGTTCCTGCAATCAGAAAATATATACTAATATGATCTATACGCCTGAATATATTCTTCCAGTTTACATGATTAATCGCATGATATATGGTAGATGCTGAATAAAGTACAATGACAGAGATGGAATATAACAAGATACTCATTGTGCTATAGGCTGTTTTAGCCGAATCAAATAATAATAACAATATGAGTCCGGCAATGCCCAGTAGAATACCAATCCCGTGTGAGGCTACGTTCCAAATTTCTTCTATTCTACTTTGATCCATTAATATATTCTATACTAAATTAAAAAACTGTAATTATTGGTATTAATTGTCTATAACCAAAAAAACCTTCATCTTACAAGATGAAGGTTTTAAAAAGAAGGCGGCGACCTACTCTTCCACAAGTGTAG